>NZ_JBHXOX010000004.1:0-62244 GCF_042718795.1 Streptomyces cyaneofuscatus | reverse complement strand
GTGGTGGCCTCACCCGTGGTCGCCTCACCGGTCGTGGCCTCACCCGTGGTGGCCTCACCCGTGGTCGCCTCACCGGTCGTGGCCTCACCCGTGGTGGCCTCACCCGTGGTCGCCTCACCGGTCGTGGCCTCACCCGTGGTGCCACCCTGGTCGGCGCCACCGATCGGGTTGTCCCCGGTCTGGACCGACACATCGGCGCTGAGGTCTCCACCGTCCACACCGATACCGATGCCGACCGCCTGCGCCGCACCCGCGGCGGTCAGCGAGGCACCCGCGGCAATAACCGCACCAGCGGCTATCCGCGCGACGCGAACGCGCGTCTTCTTCGTCATCTGTTGCTACCCCCAGTAGCTGATCTCGTCATTGGAGCAGCCATATGCGGGGCCACGGCCCTGCGGGGAATCGTCTCGGCGAGGCCACGTCGTGTCGTGGTCACCCCGCCAGTCCCCCGGTTCACACCTGTCCCAGACATACGCATGCTGCTCTAGCACCCTGGCCAGAGTTAAGGATTCCGTCAAGGCCGTTGTGTGTAGTAGGCACCCTTATAGGGGTTCTTGACGGGTATTCGGCAGCACGACTGTGACGCATCGGGCACAGCTTCCCCTCAACTCGCCCCGGCGGTGCCCCCAACGCGGTCGGGCCCTGACAGTTCCCTGTCCGGGCCCGACCCTCGTACGGCGGAGGTTACTTCTCGCGCTGCTTGCGCCAGCGGATGCCCGCCTCGACGAAGCCGTCGATCTCGCCGTTGAAGACCGCTTCGGGGTTGCCCATCTCGAACTCCGTACGCAGGTCCTTGACCATCTGGTACGGGTGGAGGACGTACGAACGCATCTGGTTGCCCCAGGAGTTGCCGCCGTCGCCCTTGAGCGCGTTCATCTTGGCCTGCTCCTCCTGGCGGCGGCGCTCGAGGAGCTTGGCCTGGAGGACGTTCATCGCGGACGCCTTGTTCTGGATCTGCGAGCGCTCGTTCTGGCAGGAGACGACGATGCCGGTCGGCAGGTGGGTCAGACGGACCGCGGAGTCCGTGGTGTTGACGCCCTGTCCGCCGGGGCCCGAGGAGCGGTACACGTCGACGCGCAGCTCGGACTCGTCGATCTCGATGTGGTCGGTCTGCTCGACGACCGGGAGCACCTCGACGCCCGCGAAGGACGTCTGGCGGCGGCCCTGGTTGTCGAAGGGCGAGATCCGGACCAGGCGGTGGGTGCCCTGCTCGACGGAGAGCGTGCCGTAGGCGTACGGGACCTGGACGGAGAAGGTGGTCGACTTGATGCCGGCCTCTTCGGCGTACGCCGTCTCGTAGACCTCGGTCTTGTAGTTGTGCCGCTCCGCCCAGCGGAGGTACATGCGCTGGAGCTTCTCCGCGAAGTCGGCGGCGTCCACGCCGCCGGCCTCGGCCCGGACGGTCACCAGCGCCTCGCGGGCGTCGTACTCGCCGGACAGGAGGGTGCGGACCTCCATCTCGTCCAGCGCCTTGCGCACCGACTCCAGCTCGGTCTCGGCCTCGGCGAGCGCCTCGGCGTCGCCCTCGTCCTCGGCGAGCTCGAAGAGGACTCCGAGGTCGTCGATACGACCGCGCAGGGTCTCGGTCTTGCGGACCTCGGCCTGGAGGTGCGAAAGCTTGCTGGTGATCTTCTGGGCCGCGTCCGGGTCGTCCCAGAGGGACGGCGCCGCTGCCTGCTCCTCGAGCGCGGCGATGTCCGCCCTCAGCGCATCCAGGTCCAGGACGGCCTCGATCGACCCCATGGTCGAGGAGAGGGACTTCAGCTCTTCGGAAATATCGACGACTGCCACGGGTCCAGCGTAACGGCATGGCGGGTGAAGCTTGCCCTCCCCCGGGAACCCGGCCGATACCGGCCGGTACCCGCCAGCCCCTACGGGGTCGCCGGGGCCGAGTTCTCGCTGTCCTGAGGCCCGGCCGGGCCGCCGTCCCCGCCGCCCGCGGCCAGCCAGCCGCCGACCGCGACGGCCGCGCACAGCAGGAGGGCCGCGGCGCCCAGGGTGATCCGGCGCTTGCGGACGGCCGCCGCCTTGTTACGGGCGGAGCCGGGGCGCGGCTTCCCCGGGGAGCGCGGGGCACGGGCGGTGCCCAGGGGGCCGCCCGCCAGCTCGTCGGGAGCGGGGACCCGCATGCTCGTGTGGGTGTCGCGGTTGGAGTCCGGGGACGAGCCGGGGACCAGCGGGACCGCCCCGCGCCGGCGCGGCTCCTCGGCGGACGGGGTGTACTGCTGCTCGTCGTACGCGGCCGGCTGCTGCTGCTCCGCCTCGTCGCCGCCGGGCTCGTCCACGTCCAGGGGCGGTATGCCGGCGAGGAGCGGGAGGAGGTCCCGAAGGCGTACGGCCAGCTCGAAGGCGCGCAGCCGGGAGGCCGGGGCCTTGGCCAGGCACTGCACCAGGAGCCGCCAGAGCTCCTCGGGGATGCCGGGGAGCGGGACGACGGTCTCGGTGACGTGGCGGCGCAGGACCGCGCCGGGGTGGCCGCCGCCGAAGGGGGTGAACCCGGCGAGGAGCTCGTACAGCACGGTCGCCAGCGCGTAGATGTCGACGGCGGCGCGCGGCGGGAGGCCCTCGACGATCTCGGGGGCCAGGTAGTCCGGCGTACCGATGATCTTGGTGGCCTTGGCGCGGCGCGGGGTGTCGATGAGCTTGGCGACGCCGAAATCGGTGAGCAGGGCCGGGTGGGAGCCGCCGGGGCCGAGCGGGCCCTCCATGTCGAGCAGGATGTTCTCCGGCTTGACGTCCCGGTGGACGATCTGGGCCTTGTGGGCGGCGGCCAGGCCGTCGGCGACGTCCGCGATGATCGCGACGGCCGCTTCGGGGGCGAGGCGGCGTTCGCGGTCCAGGCGGGTGCGCAGGTCGGTGCCGCGTACGAGGGTCATGACCAGGGCGAGGTCGTTGCCGTCCACCACGAGGTCCCGGACGGCGACCACATGGGGGTGGTCGAGCCCGAGCAGGGCGGTGCGCTCCTGTACGAATCGGCCCACGAGCTCCTGGTCGGACGCGAGGTCCTCACGGAGCAGCTTGATGGCGACCGGGCCCTCGGGCCCTTCGCCGAGCCACACCGTGCCGGCGCTGCCGCGCCCCAGGATCTGGTGGGCCGTGTACCGGCTGCCGATATTCCGTGCCAAGACTGCTCCCTCAGCGGCTGGCGGTGGACCCCCGGTCGACAAAGTTACGCGGCGTTCGGGGTGGTGCGTGCCCGGGATGGCGCCAACCTGCACTTCTCCGGGCCGAATCGGCCCGGAGAAGTCGACAAAGGGACAGAGTCGGGGCCGTCAGGCCTCCGTACCCTCTGCGGCCGTCAGGCGCCGCCGGTGCCGCCGGTGCCCCCGGATTCGCCGGTGGCCTCGCCGATCTTGGAGACCCAGTCGGTGACCGTGCCGATCGCGTCGCCGATCGCCTCCCAGTAGCCCTTGCCCTGGGCGACCCAGTCCTGGAGCGGGGTCAGCTCCCAGATCAGCCAGCCGGCGACGACCAGCAGCACGATCGTGAACAGGCAGCCCTTGAGGCAGCCGAGGCCGGGGATGCGCATCGGGTTGGCGCCGCGCTGCCTCGGCGGACGCGGCTCACGCGGCGGGCGCGGGGCCGGCTGCTGGGGCTGCTGCGGCTGCTGGGGCTGAGGCGCGTACTGCTGGCGCTGGGGCTGCTGGCGCTGGGGCTGTTGCGGGGCCTGGTAGCGCTGCGGCTGATGCTGTTGCTGCGGGTACTGCTGCTGGAGCGGCTGCTGCCGGTGCTGCTGCTGCCGCTGGGGAGGCTGCGGGGGCTGCTGCTGGCGCTGGGGGCGGCGGCGCAGGGGATCCTGGCTCGGGTCCAGGTACTGCACCTGCGTCTGGTCGTTGCGGTCGCGGGCCGCCTGGAGCTGGGACTGCCAGGGGTGCGGGCCGTCCGGCTGCGGCGGCCCGTCGGGGCGCTGCGGTACGGGCGGCATGACGGCGGTCGGGTCGGCGTGGCCCTGGTTGTTGCCGTGACGCTGGTTGGAGCCGGGGCCGCCGGGGCCTCCGGTCTGCGGGAGCACGCTGGTGGCCGCGCCGGGGTCGTACGAGCCCGCGTTGCTCGGCAGCACCTGCGTGGGGTCGGCGGCGCCAGGGGTCTCCGGGACGGCCGTGGGCGCCGGGTCGGGGGCGAGCAGGGCGCCCACCCCGTCGGCGGCGGCGATCTGGGCCGAGTTCGCGTGGACGCCGATGCCCGCGGCGACCGTACGCAGGCCACGGGCCAGGTTCTCGGCGCTGGGCCGGCGGTCCGGGTTCTTGCTCAGGCAGCGCTCTATGACCGTCCACAGCGGTTCGGGGACGGTGGAGGGGCGGCGGGGCTCCTCGCTGAGGTGCCGGTGCAGGACTTCGAGGGCGGTGCCCCCGGCGAACGGCGGGCGGCCGGTGACCAGCTCGTACAGCAGGATGCCCGCGCCGTAGATGTCCACGGCGGAGGTCTGCGGGCGGCCCTCGGCGGACTCCGGCGCCACGTAGGCGGGGGTGCCGACGAACTCGTGCGTCCGGGTCAGCCCCGGGGAGTCCGCGAGCCGGGCGATGCCGAAGTCGGTGAGCATCGGGGTCATGCCGCCGTCGCGCTCGTCGAGCAGCACGTTGGCGGGCTTGAGGTCGCGGTGGACGACGCCGTCGGCGTGGCTGGCGGCGAGCGCGTCGGCGATCTGCGCGGTGAGCAGCGCGGCGGCGACCGGGGTGAGCGGGCCGTTCGCCCGCAGGTAGCGATGCAGATCGGGGCCGTCGATCAGGTCCATCACCAGGGCGAGGAGATCGCCCTCGACGACCAGGTCGCGGGTGCGCACGATGTTCGGGTGCGTTAGCCGGAGCAGCACGGAGCGCTCCCGCAGGAAGCGCATCACCACATCGGCGTCGTTGGCCAGCTCCTCCTTGAGGACCTTGATCGCCACGGTCTCGCCGGGCTGACCGGCGACGGCCGCCTCGGCGCCCGCGGTCTCCCGCTGACGGGCTCGCCAGACGGTGCCCGTGGCGCCGCGTCCGAGCGGCTCCTCCAGGAGGTACTTGCTGCCTACAGGCCGCACGTCTTGCACTCCCTGCTGATCGTGGTGCTTGCGGTCCCCCGGGCCCACCCGGATGTTCCGGGCCGACGCTCCGGCCCATGTTCCGGGCCACTCTAATGCCGTCGGCCACGGGGCCGGGGAGTCGCGTTTCGGGGGAAGACGCGCAGACCGGACAGATGGTTGCCGCACACGGTTGACGCTCGGGCGTCGGAGGCTCGAACGACAGTGCCGTACACCTGCGCGGGACGCGGCAGGCAAGCCCCGCCACCAGGTTCCCGGCGGCGGGAACCGGACGCAAGGCGGCACTTTTGCGCCCACAGCCGACCATTCAAGATCATTTAAAGGTGACCGCCGGGCGTGTTGTCAGTGGCAGGTGCGAGGATGCCTCCAAGGACGGATCTGACGGGTCGGGAGCCCGGGGTCCGTGACGACCTGTACGGACGACCTGTCCGTGCCGGGTGGGGGGAATCACAGGGCGTTTCCCCTGCCGGGCACCCCGCGCAGAAGGGACCGCCGACGGCGATGCAGATCCGGCTGACCGTCCTCGCGCCGCGCAGCGGCCAGACCCCGGCGCGCGCCTGCGACGTGCTCGTCACCGCACCCGCCGGGACGGCACTGGCCGCCGTCGCCTCCGGCCTGGCCCAGGCCGTCTCCGGGCCCGAGGGGTCCCAGGGCGGCGGGGCGGTGGTGCTCTTCGCCGGGCGGGAGCGGCTGGACTCCCAGCGCATCGCCCTCGGCGAGCCGCCCCTGGTGGACGGGGCGGTCCTCTCGCTCCAGGTCCCCGGCGAGGACGAGGCGACGGACGACACCGTTCCGGCCCAGCTCCACGTGGTCGCCGGGCCGGACGCGGGCGGGGTCCATCTGCTGCACGGCGGGCAGATCCGGATCGGCCGCTCCGCCGAGGCCGACGTCCCGCTGGACGACCCGGACGTGTCCCGGCTGCACTGCGCGGTGACGGTCGCCGAGGACGGCCGGGTCTCGGTCGCCGACCTGGGCTCGACGAACGGCACCTCCCTGGACGGCGCGGAGGTCCGCGACCGGCCTGTCCGCTTCCCGTCCGGCGCGCTGCTGCGGCTCGGCGAATCGACCCTCCGGCTCACGGCCGGCTCGCGTACGGTGACGCTCCCGACGGCCCCGGACGGCGAGGGCCACCTGCGGGTGAGCCGCGTCGAGCCGGAGCCGCACGCGCCGGACGCCGCGTACGGGAGCCCGTCGCCGTCCCTTGCGTCCTACGGCTCCCGCCCGGAGGCGGCGAGGCCGGAGGGGGCGGTGAGGCCGGTGGGTTACGGGGGCCAGGGTCCCGGCCACGGTCAGGGCTCCCCCGAGGCTGCCGCGCGGCAGCGCACCCACGGCGGCCGGGAGCAGTTCACGGCCGGCGGTGCGTGTGGGCGTGAGCCGTTCGATCCGGCGGGCGCGGGGGCGAGCGACCGGGAGCGATGGGGTGGCGGCGGTCAGGAGGCGTTCGGCGGCAGCGGCCAGGGGTCGTTCGGTGGCGGCGGTCAGGAGGCGTTCGGCGGCGGCGGCCAGGGGTCGTTCGGTGGGGGCGGTCAGGAGGCGTTCGGCGGCAGCGGCCAGGAGTCGATCGGTACGGGTGAAACGCCCCGGCGTGGGGGCATAGGCGCCTGGGCCCGGCGGCTCAAGGGCGGTGGCGGCAGCAGGGGCGAGCAGGCGCAGGGCGCTGAGCGGCCGGGCCGGGGCTCGTGGCCGGAGGCGGGGGCCGCCCCGTCCGGTCAGGCCCCTGCCCCGTCCGGTCGCGCCTCTGCCCCTTCCGGTCGCGCCGCCTTCCCGTCCGGTCACGTCCCGGAGGCCCCGGGCTCCGACCCGTACGCCTCCTCCTCGTCCTCCTCGTCCTCCTTCTCCTCCGCCGGTTCCTTCGGTGACTCGGGGGGCCACCTCGCCTCCCCGGCCTCGCCGCTCTCCCCCTTCTCCGCCGTGCCGTCCGCGCCCGAGGGCACCTGGCCGGACCCGGCGGCCGTGCTGCTGACCGCGCTGGGCCCGGGGCCCCGCCTGTGGGAGCGCCACGACGGGCACCCGGAGGCGCTGGTGGTGCGGCTCGGGACGACCGACCGGGCCGATGTGGAGTCGGTGCCGGTGACGGTGGGGCTGCGGGAGGCCGGTTCGCTGGGCCTCGCCGGGCCGCGCGCCCGGCTGGCGGGGCTCGCCCGCGCCACGGTAGCGCAGCTCGCCGCGCTGCACTCCCCGTTCGACCTGGAGATCGTGCTCATCTCCACGGACCGCACCCGCTCCCTGGAGGAGCGGCGGCGCGAGTGGTCCTGGCTGGGGTGGCTGCCGCATCTGCGCCCGATGCACGGGCAGGACTGCCGGCTCCTCCTCGCGTACGACCGTGAGCAGGCGGCCGCCCGCACGGCCGAGCTGGTCCGCCGCCTCGACGAGGGGCCGCTCGGTCCCGGCTGGCCCAACCTGGACCGGACCGAGGTGGCCGACGCCGCCCGCGCGCACACGGGCCCGCACACGGTGGTCGTCCTGGACGGCGACCCGGGTACGGCGGCGCTGCGCGAGACCACGGCCCGGCTGGCCGGTGCGGGGGCGGCTGCGGGCATCCATCTGATCTGCCTGGCCGAGACCCCGGCCGCCTCGCCGACCTCCCCGGTGGCCGCGACGTACGACGCCGCCTGCCGGGCCTCCATCGCCTTCCGCGAGTGCGGGGCGGTCGCGATGCTCAGCGGCGATGTGGCGACGGCGCTGCGCCTGCTGCGTACGGCGGGCGGTCAGGCGGCGGGCCACGGCACGGTGGCCGCGGTGGACGCGGTGTCGGCGGCCTGGGCCGAGCGGTTCGGGCGGGCGCTGGCGCCCCTGCGCGACGAGGGCTCGGCCGCACTGGCGGGCCGCCCGACGACGGCGGCGCTGCCCCCCTCGGCCCGGCTGCTCGACGAGCTGGGCCTGGCCCGCGCCACCCCGGCGTCGCTGATGGCCCGCTGGGCCTCCACGGCGGAGCACCAGCCGGGCGCATCGGTGCCCCGGCCCGCCGCCGCTCCCCCGTCCCGGGCGGACCGGGAGACCCCCGGCTCGGGCCGCACGCCGTACCCGTCGGTGGGCGACCGGGACTCAAGCCGCACGCTGAGCACGGGCCCGCGCGTCGGCCCCCAGCGCTCGTCGGGCGACGGCCACCGCTCCCAGGAGACCCCGGGCTCGGGTCGCACGCCGTACCCGGGCGCGGACAGCAGGGGCTCAGGCTGTACGCCGTACCCGGGGGCCGAAACCAGGGACTCCGGCCGCACCCCGTACCCGGGCACGGACACCCGCGACTCCGACCGCACCCCGCACCCCTCCCGCACCGCCCCCCGGGTCGGCCCGCCGGGTGGTGAGGCCGAGGCGGGGCGGGCGTCGCAGGCCGTGCACGCCGGGCGGCCCGTGCTCGTGCTCGGGGCCGGGCCTCGGGGCGCCCTCAGCGTCGACCTCGCCGACGAGGGCCCGCACCTCCTCATCGAGGGCCCCGCGGGCAGCGGGCGCACCGAACTGCTGCGGGCCATCGCCGCCTCGCTCGCCTCCTCCGCCCGGCCCGACCGGCTCGGCATCCTGCTGGTCGACGGCGCCGGCGGAAAGCCCGAGGAGCGCGACAGCTCAGCACCCGGGCTGCTCCCCTGTACGGAGCTGCCGCACGTGTCCACCCATCTCGTCGCCTCCGACCCGGTCCGGATGCGGGAGTTCGCCCAAGCCCTGGGCGGCGAGCTGAAGCGCCGCGCCGAGCTGCTCGGCCCGCTGGACTTCGCCGCCTGGCACGCCCGGCACGCGGAGGCCGCCGAGCAGGAGGAGTCCCGGCGCGTCGTGGGCCAGCGGCCCCCGAGCGGCGCCGAGCGCCGGGGCGACCTGGACTCCCCGGCCAGCGGCACCCTGCGGCTGCGCCAGGTCACCCCGCGGGCGTCGGACCCGGGCCCCTCGCCCCTGCCGCGCCTGGTCGTCCTCGCCGACGACTTCGACGCACTGGTCGCTCCGGGGCTCGGCAGCCCCGGCCGCCCCGCCGCCGGTTCCGTGGTGCGGGCCCTGGAGGCCGTGGCCCGGGACGGCGGCCGGCTCGGGGTGCACCTCGTCGCCACCTCGGGGCGCCCGGACCGCACGGAGGACACCGAGCTGGCCCGGGGGGCGAGGCTGCGCATCGTGCTGGACGCGCCGGTCCTGCCGCCGTCCCCGGACGAACCCGCCCCGGGCCGGGGCAGGCTGGGTCACCCGGACGGCCGGGTGACCCCGTTCCAGGGGGGCCGGGTCACGGGCCGCATCCCGCGTACGGCGACGCTGCGGCCCACCGTCGTCCCGCTGGAGTGGGAGCGGATGGGCGATCCGCCGGCCCGCCGCCCGATCCGCGAGCTGGGCAACGGGCCGACGGACCTGGCCCTGCTCGCCAGCGCCCTGGAGCGCGCGGCCCGCTCGGTCAACGCCGAACGCCTGCCCCCGCTGATCCCGTTCCCGACATGAGCCCGCGAGCCGTGGACCTGACACGACCCTGACCCCCGCCGATCCCGTTCGCGACGTGAGGCCGTGAAGCCCGACGAGCCCCCGATCCGACCCCCTCGGCCAGGCGTCCGACCTGTCACTCCTGCCCCTGCCCGCCCGCCCCTCACCTCATTCCGCCACATCCGCGCCGGATCCGCTGACGCGACGTCACGAGGCCATCACGATCACCGTGTTGGGCCGGACGGCGGTATTGCGGGGCCCGTGTGCCGGGCGTAGGACTGTGCGCACGGACGACGCAGCCCGGGCGACGACAGCGAGGTCGGGCGCGTACGGAAGAGACGGGGCAGGAATGCGTACAACCCTTTCCATACGCAGGGCCGCACTCGTCTTCACGGCGGTCGGCGCGCTGGCGCTGACCGGCTGTGGGGACGGCGGCGGGTCCAAGGAGTCGGGGTCGGGCGGCGGGACGGACAAGGGCACGGACAGTGCCTCCACCGTCACCCTGCCGAAGCTGGACGGGGAGAACATCTCCGTCGCCGCGGTCTGGACGGGACCCGAGCAGGCCAACTTCACCAAGGTGCTGGGCGAGTTCGAGAAGCGTACGGGCGCGAAAGTCACCTTCGTCCCGGCCCAGGACCCGATCGTCAACTTCCTCGGTACGAAGATCGCGGGCGGCGAGCCCCCGGACGTCGCGATGATCCCGCAGGTCGGCGCCATCCAGCAGGCGGTGGCCAAGAAGTGGGCCAAGCCGGTCGGCCCGGAGGCCAGGGCCCAGCTCGGTCAGAACTACGCCGAGGTCTGGCAGGACCTCGGCGCGGTCGACGGCACCCAGTACGGCGTGTACTTCAAGGCCGCCAACAAGTCCCTGATCTGGTACAACGCGGCGGCCTTCGACAACGCGGGCGCGGCCGAGCCGAAGACCTGGAAGGACTTCATCACCACCGCGGAGACCATCTCCGCCTCCGGTGTCACCCCGGTCTCCGTGGCGGGCGCCGACGGCTGGACGCTCACCGACTGGTTCGAGAACGTCTACCTCTCCCAGGCGGGCCCGGAGAAGTACGACCAGCTCGCGCAGCACGAGATCCCGTGGACCGACCCGTCCGTCAAGGACGCGCTGACCACCCTCGCCGAACTGTTCGGCAAGCCGGAGCTGATCGCGGGCGGCGCCGACGGGGCGCTCCAGACGGAGTTCCCGACCTCGGTGACCCAGACGTTCACCGGCGGCGACCAGCCCAAGGGCGCCATGGTCTTCGAGGGCGACTTCGTCTCCATCAACATCGCGCAGACCGAGGCGAAGATCGGTACGGACGCGAAGGTCTTCCCGTTCCCGGCGGTCGGCGCGGACTCCCCCGTGGTGACCGGTGGCGACGCGGCCGTGGCGCTGAAGGACAGCAAGGGCGCCCAGGCGCTGCTGACCTGGCTGGCCTCGGCGGACGCGGCGAAGATCTGGGCCGAGGCGGGCGGGTTCATCTCGCCGAACAAGTCCCTGGACACCGCCGCGTACCCCAACGACGTGCAGCGCAGGATGGCCGAGGCGCTCGTCGAGGCCGGTGACGACGTCCGCTTCGACATGTCGGACCAGGCCCCGCAGTCGTTCGGCGGGACGCCGGGGAAGGGTGAGTGGAAGATCCTCCAGGACTTCCTGAAGAACCCGAAGGACGTCGCGGGGGCCCAGCAGAAGCTGGAGTCCGAGGCGGCCAAGGCGTACAAGAGCTGACGCGGTGGCCACCACGAACGCGGAGGGCGCCGACCCGGCGCCCTCCGCCTCCCCTTCCCCCTCCGCCTCCCCAGCCCCGGACCCGCGCCCGGCACCGAAGGCCAAGCCCAAGCCCGGCGGCACGAGCGTGACCGGCACCCGCAAAGCCATCGCGGCGGCGTTCCTGCTGCCCGCGCTGGTGCTGCTCGGCGCCCTGGTGCTCTATCCGATCGGCTACTCGGTCTACCGGTCGTTCTTCGACCAGGCGGGCACGAGCTTCGCCGGCATCGACAACTACAAGGCGCTCTTCACCGACGACACCATCCTCACCGCGGTGAGGAACAACGCGATCTGGGTGGTGTTCGCCCCGACCGTCGCCACCGCGCTCGGCCTGATCTTCGCCGTCCTGACCGAACGCATCCGCTGGGGCACGGCGTTCAAGCTGATCGTCTTCATGCCGATGGCGATCTCGATGCTGGCGGCGGGCATCATCTTCCGCCTCGTCTACGACCAGGCGCCCGAGCGCGGGGTGGCCAACGCCGTCGCGGTGAGCGTGCACGACACGTTCAACGAGTCGGCCGGCTTCCCCAAGGCGCGCCCGCTGCCCGTGCACCCGCTGGAGAAGGGTGAGGGCGGGTCGTACGTCTCCAAGGAGCCGATACGGGCCGGCGAGGCCGTCCAGGTGCCGCTGGTCGGCGTCGCCCCGGCGAAGATGCCCGGTGACGCCCGCCCGGCGAAGGCGGCCCCGGCGGCGGACGGTGACCGGATCACCGGCACGGCCTGGCTGGACTTCACCCGGGGCGGCGGCGGGAAGCCCAATGTCGTCGACCCCAAGGAGCTGGGCCTGAAAGGCCTGAAGGTCGAGGCGGTCAGGGACGGCGAGGTCGTCGCCACCGCGACCGCCGGGGCCGACGGGGTGTTCACCTTGCCCGCGTCGGCGGACGGGGCACAACTCCGCCTGCCGGCAGACAACTTCCGCGAGCCCTACAACGGCGTCGACTGGCTCGGCCCGAGCCTCGTGACACCCGGGATCATCGGGAGTTACGTGTGGATGTGGGCCGGGTTCGCGATGGTGCTGATCGCGGCCGGTCTGGCCGGTCTGCCGCGTGAGCTCCTGGAGGCGGCCCGGGTGGACGGCGCCAACGAGTGGCAGGTGTTCCGCCGGATCACGGTGCCGATGCTGGCCCCGGTCCTGGCGGTGGTGCTGGTGACGCTGATGATCAACGTGCTGAAGGTCTTCGACCTGGTCTTCATCATCGCGCCCGGCTCCAGCCAGGACGACGCCAACGTCCTGGCCCTCCAGCTGTACCGCTCCTCGTTCGGCACGGACGCCGACCTGGGCATCGGCAGCGCGATCGCGGTGCTCCTGCTGCTGCTGGTGCTGCCGGTGATGCTCTTCAATGTCCGCCGGCTGCGGAAGGAGACACGGCGATGACGGACCTGGCCCACACCGTGCCGCCTCCCGGCCGGGGGTCCGGGGGTCGCCCCCCGGGAAGACACAGCAATGTCCGCCGGCTGCGGAAGGAGACACGGCGATGACCACGACACCCGAGGCCCGCACAGCCAAGCAGTCCCTCGGCGCCCGGATCGCCACGCGTCTCGGCGGCGGGGCGATGCGGGTCTTCCTGATCCTGGTCGCCCTGTTCTGGATCATGCCGACCATCGGCCTGTTCCTCTCCTCGCTCCGCGGACCCGAGGACATCGCGGCCACCGGCTGGTGGAAGATCTTCACCGCCCCCTCCGAGCTGACCTTCGACAACTACCAGCGCCTGCTGGACAATTCGACGATCACCGGATCCCTCCTCTCCACCGTCATGATCACCGTGCCGTCCACCGTCCTGGTGGTGGTGATCGGCTCGCTCGCCGGATACGCCTTCGCCTGGATGGACTTCCCCGGCCGGGACTGGTGGTTCCTGCTGGTCGTCGGGTTGCTGGTGGTCCCCGTCCAGGTCGCGCTGATCCCGGTCTCCGAACTCTTCGGCACCATCGGCATCTTCGAGACGACGCTCGGGGTGGTCCTCTTCCACACGGCCTTCGGGCTGCCGTTCGCGATCTTCCTGCTGCGGAACTTCTTCGCGGAGATCCCGCGCGAACTGCTGGAGGCCGCACGGCTCGACGGGGCGGGCGAGATCCGTCTCTTCACCCGGGTCGTGATGCCGCTGGGCGGTCCGGCGATCGCCTCGCTCGGGATCTTCCAGTTCCTGTGGGTGTGGAACGACATGCTGGTGGCGCTGATCTTCGCGGGCTCCGACTCGCCGCCGATCACCGTGGCGCTCCAGCAGCAGGTACGCCAGTTCGGCAACAACATCGACGTCCTGGCACCCGGCGCCTTCGTGTCGATGATCATCCCGCTGGTGGTGTTCTTCGCCTTCCAGCGGCAGTTCGTCTCGGGCGTCATGGCGGGAGCGGTCAAGTAGCACCCGTAGCAACGCCCTCACGTACGAGGACACGTACGACGACACGCACATGCGTACGTCAACCCGAAACGGCCCGGTTCCCCGGAACCGGGCCGTTTCGGCGTGCACATCGCCCGAATGCCACGCCCGGCGTAACCCTGTCATTCCATCCGACGTTTGCGGGCCACCTGGTTCCCGCGAACGACCCATGGATGTGTAGTGCCCCGGTTCACCGTCATCGTGCCCGCATTCCGGGTCCAGGCGTATCTGCACGCGTGTCTGGATTCCGTGCTGAGCCAGTCCTTCAAGGACTTCGAGATCGTCGTCGTCGATGACGGCTCCCCCGACGCCTGCGGCCCGATCGCCGACGAGTACTCCCGCCGCGACCCCCGCGTCACCGCGCTCCACCTCCCCGACAACGCCGGCCTCGGACCGGCCCGCAACGCGGGGATGGAACGCGCGACCGGCGACTACCTGATCTTCCTGGACGGCGACGACACCCTCCTCCCGGAGTCCCTCCAGGCCATCGCCGACCGGATCGGGGCGACCGGCGAGCCGGATGTCCTGATGTACGACTACGCCCGGACGTACTGGTCGGGCCGGAGCGTACGCAACGTGCTCGCGGACCGGCTGGCGGAGCACGGCCCCGCCTCCTTCCGGCTGGCCGACCGCCCCGAGCTGCTCCACCTCCTCATGGTGGTCTGGAACAAGGCGTACCGCCGTTCCTTCGTCGAGGCCGAGGGGTTCACCTTCCCGCCCGGCTACTACGAGGACACCCCCTGGACCTACCCGGTGCTGATGTCCGCCGGGTCGATCGCGGTCCTGGACGCGGTCTGTGTCTCCTACCGGCAGCGGCGGCGCGGCAACATCCTCTCCACCACCAGCGAGAAGCACTTCGACATCTTCGACCAGTACGACCGGGTCTTCGCCTTCCTCGACGCGCGCCCCGAACTCGACGTCTGGCGGCCCGTGTTGTACCGCCGGATGCTCGACCACTTCTGCGCCGTCCACGCCTCCCCCGACCGGCTGCCCCGCCCCAGCCGCGCCGCCTTCTTCCGCCGGGCCACCGCCTCCTGCCGCCGCTACCGCACCCCCGGCGCCCCGGCCCCCCACCGCGCCCGGCTCCGCCACGGCCTGCTGCGCCTCGGCGCGCGCCGCACCTACCGGGCTCTGGCGGCGACCCGGCGGATCGGCGACGGGCTGCGGCGGGGCGTGGCCGCCCTGCGCCGGGCGGTGCGGGGTGCGGCGCTCCAGGCGCACTACCGCGTCCAGCGCCGACTGCCCCTGCGCGCCCGGGACGCGGTCTTCGCCACCGGCGGGCACGGCGGGTACGAGGGCGAGCCGGCCGCCATCGAGGCCACGGCGCGCGACCTGGTCCCGGGGCTGCGGACCGCGTGGATCTGCGCCCCCCGCCACGCCCACACCGTGCCGCCCGCCACCCGCGCCCTCACGCCCGGCACCTTCGCGTACTGGAGCGCCCTCGCCCGCTCCACGTACCTCGTGAACGACGCCGCCTTTGATCGCCGACTGGTGAAGCGGCGCGGCCAGGTCGTCCTCCAGACCCACCGCGGCACCCCGCTCAGGACCGTCGGCACCGATCTCCTGGACCGGCCCGCCGCCGCCCGGTCCACCGACTTCGAGGAGGTGCTGCGCGACGTCGACCGGTGGGACTTCGCCCTCTCCGCCAACCCGCACTCCACCCTCGTACGGGAGCGGGCCTACCCGTCCGGGTACGCGACGCTGGAGTACGGCTCCCCGCGCAACGACGTCTACCACCGCGCCGGGCCCGCCGAGGTGGCCCGGCTGCGCGAGACGCTCTCCATCCCGGCGGACGCCACAGCCCTCCTGTACGCGCCGGCCCCCCGCGACTACCGCCGTGTGCAGCGGCCCGCCCTGGATCTGGAGCAGCTCATCCGGGTGCTGGGCCCGCAGTTCGTGATCCTGGACCGCGCGCCGGGCACTCCGGGCGGCAGCCGTACGCGTACGACGACGCATCCCCGGATCATCGACGTCACCGGCCACCCCTGCCTGGAGGCGGCGGCGCTCGCCTCGGACGCGCTGATCACGGACTACGCGTCGCTGATGTTCGACTACGTCAACCTGGACCGCCCGGTCGTCCTGCATCTGGACGACATCGAGGCGTACGAGGCGGCCCGGGGAACCTACTTCGACATCACGGCGTTCCCGCCCGGCGTCGTCGCGCGCAGCCAGGACGAACTGTTCGACATCTTCGCCACCGACCACTGGCGGGGCTCGCGCTCGGCCCAGTTGCGGGCGGCGTTCCGGGACCGGTTCTGTCCGTACGACGACGGGAACGCGGCCGAGCGGGTGGTGCGGCGGGTCTTCCTCGGCGAGAGCGACGGGCTGCCGCTGCCCGTCCCGCCGTCGGCCCGCCGGGCGGCTCTGCCGCCGCAACAGGACCCGTCGGGGGCACGGGTGCCCCAGGACTGAGCCCGGGACACGCGGGTGTCCCAGGGCTGAGCCCGGGACACCCCCTCACCCTCTGATCGGTCTCACCGCTCCAGGAACGCGAACAGCTCCTCCCAGCGCCGCCCCACCTCCGGCTCCGAGAACCGCTGCGCGCCCGACCGGGCCCGGGCCCCCAGCGCGTCGCGCAGCCGGGGGTTGCCGGTCAGCCGGAGCAGCCGGTCGGCGAGGGCGGCGGTGTCCCCGGCGGGGGCGAGGAGCCCGTCCTCGCCGTCCCGGACGATCTCGCGGACCCCGGGCGCGCAGTCGAACGCGGCACACGGCACCCCGCTGGCCATCGCCTCCAGCAGCGCCAGCGGGAAGCCCTCGCC
Organism: Streptomyces cyaneofuscatus; assembly: GCF_042718795.1. Lineage (GTDB taxonomy): Bacteria > Actinomycetota > Actinomycetes > Streptomycetales > Streptomycetaceae > Streptomyces > Streptomyces cyaneofuscatus_A. Next base: position 45,948 of record NZ_JBHXOX010000004.1, on the reverse strand, counting down.
CCGGGACGACTGGACGAAGACTGAGGCGCCCGCGAGGGCCGCCTCCACGTCGTCCGTGCGGCCCATCCACTCCACGGACCCGTCGAGCCCGAGCCCCGTGCACTGCGCCCTCAGCGCGGCCTCGTCCTCGCCCGTCCCGTACAGGCGCAGCCGCCAGTCGGGGCGCTGCGGGGCGACCAGGGCCCAGGTGTCGAGGAGGAGGTCGATGCCCTTCTGGTCGGTGAGGCGGCCGATGGCGGCCACGGTCCGCGCGGTGCGCGGGGAGGGGACGTGGGGCAGGCGGGCGAGGGCATTGGGCAGGAAGCCGACGTTGTCGAAGCCGTCGCCCGCCCACCGGTCGGCGTCCTCCTCGGTGAGGACGAGCCAGTGGTCGATGTCCTTGTAGTGGTTCCTGATCCAGCGGTAGCGGTGGCTCGCGCGGGAGTAGTCGTAGGACTCGTGGCTCATCCCGATGACCCGCAGCCCGCTGGTGTCGGCCTGGCCGACCCACTCCATCGCCCAGACCTGGGTGACGACGACGACCGCGCCGGGCCGGGCGGCGGCGAAGAGCTCCGAGAGCCGGGCGACCGCCCGCCGCTTCTGCTCGACCCGGGCCGCCTCCCGGCGCCGGGTGGGGATGCGGAAGCGGTCCCGGATGCCGTGGGGCGTCCAGGGGGTCGGCGGGTGGGCGGGGTAGAGGGCGGTGGCGGGGTGGCCGGGCTCGGCGGGCAGGACCATCTTCCGGTCGGAGGCGTGGATGCCGACGACGTGGACGCGGTGGCCCTGCTCGGTGAAGAGGCGGGCGGTCTGGTACGTCCAGGTGGTGACGCCGCCGAGTTCGTCGGTGCTGTTGGAGACGATGAAGATGTCGCGGCTCATCGGCCGGCCCCCTGGCGGTGGTGGTCGGTGGTGCGGGACGCGCCCTGCGGGGTGAACACCGCGGCGACGACCTGCCGGGCGGCGTCGCCCCGGTCGTAGGCGCCGAACTCATGGGCGAAGTCCGCCCGTTGGGGGGCGTGCCGGATGTCGGACTTCTTCACCTCGGCCAGTTCGGCGAAGAGTTCCTCCTGGGTCGCGGTCACCGGGCCCGGCGCCTTCTCCCGCAGGTCGAAGTAGCTGCCGCGCTCGGCGGCGTACGTGTCGAGGTCGGGGGCGTACAGGATGACGGGCCGGTCCAGCAGAGCGAAGTCGAACATGATCGAGGAGTAGTCGGTGACCAGGACGTCGGCCAGGGCGAGGACCTCGCTGACGTCGTGGTGGCGCGAGACGTCGATCACCGTGCCGGGCGGGCAGAGCGGAAGCCGGGCGGCCTCCAGGTAGTGCGCCCGGATGAGCAGGGTGTACGAGTCCCCGAAGCGCTCCGCGAACTCCCTTACGTCCAGCAGCAGTCGGCGCCTGGCCTGCTTCCCGCCCGCCCCCGGGCCGCCCCGGAACGTCGGCGCGTAGAGGACCACCTTCTTGTGGTCGTCGATGCCCAGCGCCCCGGCCAGCGGCGGGCGCGGCAGCCGGCCCTCGGTCTCGGTGCGGGTGCGCTCCGCGATGAGGGTGTCGTTGCGCGGGTAGCCGGTGCGCAACAGCCGGTCCTCGGGGAGCCGGTAGGCGCGGGCGAGGGTGGCCACATCGTGCTCGGAGCGGACGAGGAAGTGGTCGAAGCGGTGGACGGCCTGCTGGAGGCGTTCGCGCTGGGGGGCGTTCTGAAGCCGTACGCGGGTCTCGTCGAAGCCCATCCTCTTGTACGCGGACCCGTGCCAGGTCTGGAGGTAGGTGGTGCGGGCGGGCTTGCGGAGGTGCTGGGGAAAGCCCTGGTTGTCGACCCAGAACTCGGCGCGGGCCAGCGCCCAGAGGTAGCGCCAGGACCAGCGGCGTACGAGGCGGGCGTCGGCCGGGAAGTCGGCCGGGGAGGTGTCGTAGGACCAGGTGGCGTGGAGCTTCAGCCCCTGGCGGCGGATCTCCTCGTGGAGGGCGCGCGGGCTGTCGCCGTAGCAGCGGCCCATGTGGCTCTCGAAGACGACGGAGCCCTTGCGCACGGGGAGGCGGGTGAGCCAGGTGTTGTAGGCGGTCACCTTGAAGGGCCGGGAGCGGTAGCGGTCGGCGCGCTTGCGCAGGGCGCGGGCGAGGAGCTTGGCCTTGCGGGCGGGGCGGAAGTGGGTGGCGTACCGCACCAGGCGGCGGGTGGTCCGGGCGGGGCGGCGGCGGGCGGTGAGGCGGAGGGCCAGGTGGTCCTTGAGGGTGATGTAGGGCTCCCAGGTGTCCCCGGCGAGCTGCCCGAGCCGGGGACGGGCGGCGAATCGGACCGCCCCTTGCACCACGTCCTGCGGGCCGAACAGGTCGCTGACGGACCGGATCCCGTCCGCCTCCACGATCAGCCGCGCGTCCCAGGCGGTGTCGCGGATGCCCACGGGGCGCAGGAGGCGCGTGACGTCGGCGCGCGCCCCCCAGGTGACCCCGTTCCCGTCGCGGCGTACGTCGTCCACCGGGAACGCGACGGCGCGCGCCCCGCCCCGGGCCCGGAACTCCAGGGTGGCGGTGAGGGGCGCGTCGGGCGTCAGGTGCGGGGGCAGCACGAGGCGGCCCTCCAGCAGCAGCCGGCCGTCCTGGGCGGTGCAGCGGGTGAGCCGGTTCATCAGCCGGGCCCTGCCGAACTCCCGGTGCTGGTAGCCGAGTTCGGTGACGTCGACGGGGCAGTGGTCGTCCCACTCCACCCGCCCGCCCTCGCTCGCGCGGACCGGGGCGCAGACGGTGGCGGGCCGGCTCAGCGCGTACGCCGCCGCGAGGACGCCCTCCGCGTCGCCCCGGGCCAGCACGGTGGCCGCGACCCGCTCCAGCGGCGGCAGCTCACGCGGTACGGGGGCGGTCAGGACGCGGGCGGCCGTGGCGGCGGTCCGGGTGCGGCGGGCGGCGGGGAGCCGGGGGAAGGAGCGGGCCAGCGGCACCAGATGGTCCCGTACGAAGGCCCGCTCCCGCTCCTCGCGCAGAGCGGGAAGCCCGAGGGCGTCCAAGGTGGCCGCGACCCGGCGGTGGGCCTCCACCAGGGCGGCGAGGTCGCGGGCCCGGTCGGGTACGGCCCGGCCGGTCACGATGAGCCGCCGCACCAGGACGATCCGGCCGACGGCCACGGCGGCGAGGGGGCCGAAGAGGATCTCGCCGTGCGCCAGGTCCTCCTCGTACCGCAGCCCGTGGCGCCGGGCCGCCTCCCGGCGCAGACAGAAACCGGTCACCAGGGCGTCCCGGACGACGAGGTGGGGTGCGTCGGAGAACCGGGTGACGGTACGGGAGCGGGCGTACAACTCGCCCTGCCACGGCGGCTCCTGCTCCTTGCCGCCTTCCTCCGTGGTCCGGGTCCACCGCCCGGCGACCAGGTCGGCGCGGCTGCGCTCGCCCGCCTGCCAGAGGTTGCGGCAGGCGTGGCGGTGGAGGCGCTCGCCGGGGGTGAGTACCAGGACGTACCGCCCGGTCGCCGCGTCCAGGCCCGCGTTGCGCAGGGCGCCGGTGGTGCGGGCGGCCGGGTCGGGGTGGATCAGGCGGACCCGGTCGGGGGAGCTGTCGGCCAGGGCGCGGGCGGCGGTGCGGGTGGGCCCGTCGGCGCGGGCGGCGAGGACGACGACCGCCTCGGAGCCGCGCAGCGACTGGCCGAGGACGGACGCGACGGAGGCGCGCAGGGCGTCGGGGCCTTCGCCGCCACCGTTCTCCCCGCCGGCGGTGATCACACAGCTGAAGTCGGTCATGCCCGCACCTCCTTGAGCATGCGGTCGACGACCTTCACGGACGCGCTCCCGTCGTCGAGATCGCAGAACGCCTCCCGGAACCGCTCATACGCCTCCCGGTGCCCCGCGACGGCGGCCTCCGGGTCGCGCAGAGCGGCCACGATGCCCGCGGAGTCGGGGATGAGGGGCCCGGGGGCCCGGTGCTCGAAGTCGAAGCAGAAGCCGCGCAGGGTGTCCCGGTAGTGGGCCAGGTCGTAGGTGTGGAAGAGCATCGGGCGGCCGGTCTGCGCGAAGTCGAACATGATCGAGGAGTAGTCGGTGACCAACACGTCGCTGATCAGCAGGAGTTCGGAGGCGTCCGGGTGGCGCGAGACGTCCCGCACGACGTCGGTGTCGGGGACGCTGCCGCCGACGAGGTAGTGGCGGCGCACCAGGAGGACGTGGTCGTCGCCGAGCGCCTCGCGGGCCTGGTCCAGGTCGAGTTGGTGGCCGGGGTCGTACCTCCCCCCCTGCCGGGGCCGGTCCTCGCGCCAGGTGGGGGCGCACAGGACGACCCGCCGTCCCTCGGGGATCGCGAGCCGCTCCCGTACGGCGGCGGCGACCTTCGCCCGGTCGGGCGCGTACAGCAGGTCGTTGCGCGGGTAGCCGGACTCCAGCACCTCGCCCTGGTAGCCGAAGGCGCGGCGCAGGACGGGGGTGGAGAAGCTGTTCGGGGAGACGAGCACGCTCCACTGGGCGGACCGGTGCTCCATGGAGGCCATGTAGGCGGCGTCCGCGTGCGGGGTGCCGGCGAGGTCGCGGCCGATGCGCTTGAGCGGGGTGCCGTGCCAGGTCTGGACGACGCACTGCCCCTCGGCCCGCTCGAACCACTGGGGCAGGTGGGTGTTGGTGACGACCCAGCGGCTCCGGGCGAGCGCCTCGTACCACTCGGCGCTGTGCAGGGCGATGGCGCGGACCCCTTCGGGCACGGCCGCCTGCTGGTCGCGGACGACCCAGAGGTGCTCGATGTCCGGTGCGCGGGATACCAGTTCGCGGTGGATCGCGCGGGGCGAGTCGGAGACCTGCCGGCCGTCGAAGCTGGAGTAGAGGACGGCCGGGCGCAGTTCGGAGCGGTCGGCGGCGCGGAGTGCGGCGTACCGCTCGCGCTGGATCCGCTGCCCGTACGGGCCCTGCTCGGCGGTCGGCAGGGCGCTGCCCGACTCCAGGACGAGCCGGTCGTGGTAGCGCCGCTGGAGGGTGAAGGGGCGTTCCTCCAGCCTCTGCTGGAGGGGGAGCGTGGCGTGGAGCGGGGTGGCCAGGCGCAGCGGCCGGTACGCGTCGGGGTCGCGCTCGCCCGGCTCGCGGAGGAAGAGGTACCAGCGCCCCTCGGCGAGTGGCAGGAACCCGCCCGGCCCGTCGACGGCGGCGGGGCGGACGACGGCCCGGAAGTGGCCGCCCTCCGCCAACTCCACGTCCGCCGTAGCTTCTTCGTGGTGGCCACTGTGCCGTAGCACCAGCTCGCCGATGGTGCCCGACGGCTCCGGGAAGGCGCCTTCGAGGACCACCTCCCCGCCCTCGGCCCACTGCACGGAGGTGACGACGGGCTGGACGGCCCGGTCGGTGAGGACGAGGTCGCCGGACGGGTTGGGGGCCGCGTACAGCTCACGTCCGCCGGGGAGCGGGTAACGGCCGGCGTCGGTGTCGGCGTCGGTCCTGGCGGCGACGGTCAAACGCCCTCTTCCGCCGACGAGTTGTACGCCCCAGATGTCATCGCCGCCCCGGAAGGCGCTGAGCGGGATGTCGGCCGACCGTGACCCCAGCGAGCCGCGCAGGGCGAACTCCTGGGTCTCCTTGGTGCGCCACTCGGTCAGCCGCAGCGCGACGGGCCCGTCGTCGTCGAGGACCTTCACGTCCAGGCGCAGGCACTCCTCCTGGCGCAGGGGGTCCTCGACGGCCGACTGCCCGGTCAGGAGAGCCGCGATCCGTTCGGTACGCAGTTCCAGCTTGTTGCCGGAGAGGACGGGGACGACCCGGGTCCGCTCGTCGGTGTACAGGGCGGCGGGCGGGGCGGGGGTGCCGGTGAGGCGCATCGGGCCCCGGCGGAGGCGTCCGGCGCCGAACAGCGCGGCCTCCAGCTTCCAGACCGTACGCCCGTCCTCGGCCTTGGCGGCGATCGCGCGCGGGTCGACGACAGCCTCGAACCCGGCGCGCGCATACCGGTGCAGGGAGCGCCCGGACCGGGCGGTGGCCTCGTCGCCGCCGGAACCACCGGAACCGCCGGAACCGCCGGTGGGGCGCAGCCGCAGCGGGATCAGCCGTTTCCCGGACCGCAGCCAGCCGAGCCGGGGCCGCCCGCCCGGGGCGTTGCGCACGTAGGCGTACCCGGTGAGCCGCAGCAGCCCGTCCCGCCACACGGCCTCGGTGAGGTGGGCGTGGACGGGGAGGTCGGCGGGGGTGAGCGCGGTGGTGGCGGGCGGCAGCCGGTCGCGGAGGGCGGGGTGGTGGGCGCGGGGGCGGAGGAGTCCGCGGACGTGGAAGGTGTCCCGGTCGTTCTTCTCCTCGCCGAGCAGCGCGAGGAGTTCGGTGATCCGGCGCTCCCGGATGAGCTGCCACTTGACCCGCAGGTCCAGCGGCAGACCGGCGAAGACCTCCGGCTCGACGGTGGCGGCGAAGGCGCCCGCGTGGTCGAGGAAGGCCGTGTGGAACTCCTCGTCGCCATCCGGCAGGGCCTCGATGAACAGCCACAGGTCGCCGGAGAGCGCGTGCGCGTCGTAACGCCGCTTGGCCTCGGCCATCTTGTCCCGGGCGGCGAGGAAGGTGCTGACGGTGGTGACGGCGGTGACCCGGTCGCGGATGCCCTTCGGGACGGCCCGGCGGGTGGTGATCGAGCCGTCGCGGTCGCGCCAGTGGTAGACGGGCTCCTCCACGACGTCGACCGAGCGGGCCAGGAAGTGGGCGGGCAGGACGACGGCGATGTCCTCGTACAGCACGCCCGTCGGGAAGGCGAAGGCGTGCTCGTCCCAGAAGGTGCGGCGGAACACCTTGTTGCAGGCGATGCGGTCGCCCAGCAGGATCCAGTCCCGGGTGACGTGGGTGGCGGGGCGGGCCTTCTCCATCGACTTGCGGAACATCGGGGACTGTTCGAGCGCCCCGTTCGCCCGCAGCCGCAGCACGTTGCCGGTCGCGAAGTCGGAGCCGGAGCTGTCGAGTTCGGTGAGCATGCGTGCGTACGCGCCGGGGGGCACGACGTCGTCACTGTCGACGAACGTGAGGAACTCGCCCTTCGGGTCGGCCTCACGGACCCCGGCGTTACGGGCCGCGCCAAGCCCGGCGTTCTCCTGCCGGATCAGCCGGAAGCGCGGGTCGCGGTCCACGAACTCCTGTGCCAAGGCAGGCCCGTTGTCCGTGGAGCCGTCGTCGACGAGAACGATCTCCAGTTCCGCCATGGTCTGTTGGGCGAGCGAGGTCAAGCAGGCACCGAGGTACTCCTCGACGTTGTAGAGGGGGACGACGACGGTGAGACGGGGTGCCATCGCAGCGCACGATCCTTCCGGGCGGACGACATCGGGGAGATGGACCATCAAGGGGAATGAGGGGGCCACGGTGTACAACCCGCGCCACCGGGACCGGTCACCCGAGGGGAGCCATTCGAGTGACAGGGAGGGCGGGTTCAGGCGCCCGGGGGCGCGCCCGTGACGCGGTCGAGCCCCGTACCGGGGGGAGGGCACGGGGCTCGGGTCGGGTCGGATCGGGTCCGGCGGCTCGGGTCGGATCGGGTCCGGCGGCTCGGGTCCGGCGGATCAGGGCTTGACGGCGATCCGGCCCTCGTCCATGCGGAGCAGCAGCAGCCGCTCACCGGTCTTGTCGAGGAACTCGTCGACGGCCTGCCGCGACCCCTGCCAGTACCCGTAGTCGTCGATCAGCAGCACCCCGCCGCTGACCAGCCGGGAGTACAGGTGCTCCAACTCGTGCTTGGTGGAGGCGTACCAGTCGGTGTCGAGCCGCAGGATCGCGATCTGCTCGGGCGCCCGGCCGGGAACCGTGTCCTCGACCCGCCCCTGCACGTAGTGGACGCGCTCCTTCGGGTACGGCACGTTGTCGAACCCGGCCTGTACGTCCTCCAGCGAGGCGACCGCCCAGATCGGCCGGTCCTTGCCCTGGGCGTCCAGCAGCTCCTGCGCCGGGCGGCCGTCGCGCCGCAGGTCCTCGGCGGTGGGTGGGGTCATGCCCTCGTACGTGTCGAAGAGGTACAGCTCGCGCTCGTCCTCTCCGACGGAGAGCAGGGTCCTGGCGCAGGCCTGCATGGAGCCGCCGCGCCAGACGCCGCACTCGACGATGTCGCCCGGGATGTTGTGCCGGGCGATGTAACGGGTGGCGAGGATGAAGGCGTTGAGCCGCTCCGGCGAGGTCATCGAGTACGGCTTGACCGCCCGGATGATGTCCCTGGCCTCGTCGTCGTAGTCCTCCGGGAAGGCGAGGGCGGACTTCTTCGCGGCGGCCTTCTTCGCGGTGGGCTTCGGGGCCGGCGCCGCCACAGGAGCAGGGGCAGGAGCGGGGGCAGGGGCTGGAGTCGAGGCCGCGAAGGATTCGGCCGGGGCCGTGCGGGCGGCGGGCACCGTCACGCGCCTGAGCTGGTATCCGGTGAGCTGCTGAAGGACGCCGTTGACGGCGTTGCGCCAAGCCATGGACCGGGACAGTACGCGCGCTTTGTGGCGCATGTCACCTTTCGTCAACCTGTCATTGATCGGCCTGATTCCTGTTCGAGTGAGGGTGCCTGTACGGGCACGGTCTTCGGACGCCCGCAGTGCTCGCGCCCGGCGACGGGCTCGGGCAGCGGGACGGAGTCGACCCCGCCGACCCGGTTGGCCCACCAGACCGCCAACTCCCTCACGGCGAACATCGTCAGCCGGGGATAGCCCTGCGGCTTGCGGAACACCCCCACCGAGTCGCCCCAGTAGGCGGCCTTCTTGTCGATGGCCCGGTAGTCGTGCCAGATGCCCTTCCGCGGCGGGAAGTCGGTATAGGCCTCGCGGAGTTCGAGCCGCGCGTGGGCGGCGAGCGCGCGGAACCCGTCCGGGTAGTAGCGCCAGCAGTCCTGGGCATCGTGGACATGGCCGCGCGAGGGCGCGGTGATGAAGGCGTGGCCGCCCGGCTTCAGAACACGCGCGATCTCCAGCATCGAGGCCCAGAAGAACGGGATGTGCTCGAACGCCTGCCCGGAGAGCACGACATCGGCGCTGTTGGAGCGGGCCGGGATGCGGTACGGCTTCTTCATGACGGCGTCCACGTTGGGCCCGTCCTGCACGTCGACCCCGAAGTAGTCGATGGTGTGCCCGGCGAGGAGCGCCCGGTGGGTCCGGGTCTGCTTGCCGGAGATACGGGAGCCGAGGTCGACGACCCGGTAGGTGCCGACGGACCTTCCGGCAGGCCCTTCGACGGGCAGGTACTCCTTGATGCAGAGTTCCATCTGCTCGTAGGCGGACCGGTGCATGGACGTCTCCCAACCTGGCGGTGTGCGTGAGCTGTCGGAATCAACGACTGGGCGGGGCAAAGGGGACGGCGAAGAACCGCCGCACGACCCGTTCCGCCGCGTTCCCGTCGTCGTACGGGCAGAACCGCTCCCGGAACGCGGTGCGCAGCGCGGCCGACGCGGGCGAGCGCCACTCCCCCGTACGGAACACCTCGACCAGCTCGTCGGAGGTGGCGGTGACGGCGCCCGGAGTGTCGCCGGGCCGGCCGGAGAGCGGGTCGAAGTACGTGCCGCGCGTGGTCCGGTAGGTGTCCCAGTCGGAGGCGTGGACGACGATCGGGCGGTCCAGGCAGGCGTAGTCGAACACCAGCGACGAGTAGTCGGTGATCAACGCGTCGGCGGCCAGGCAGAGTTCTTCGACCCGGGGGTGTGCGGTGACGTCCCGGACGCGGCCGGTGGGCGTGCTTCCGCCGCCGACCTCGGCGGACCGGCCGTAGAAGTAGTGGGCGCGCACCAACACCACGTACTCCGGGCCCAGTTCGCGGGCCAGGCGCTCGGGGTCGAGATCGGGGACGAAGCCCTCGCGGTAGTCGCGGTGGGTCGGGGCGTGGAGGAGCGCGATCTGGCCCTCGTGGATGCCGAGTTCGGCGCGGATCTTCGCGATGTCCTCGGCGGTGGCGGTGAAGTAGGCGTCGTTACGGGGGTAGCCGAGGTCGAGCCGCTGGTAGGAGCCCGGGTAGACGCGGTCCCAGACCTCGGTGCTGTGCGGGTTGGCGGAGAGGCTGAAGTCCCACTGGCCCACGTGGGCGAGGATCTTGCCGAAGTCCGCTTTCCGGGCCAGCTCGGGGTAGGCCCGCTGGTCCAGGCCCATCGTCTTGAGCGGGGTGCCGTGGTGGGTCTGGAGGTAGCGCTGACCGGGGCGTTTGGTGAAGCCGCCGGGGAAGCTGGAGTTGTTGACCAGGTACGTGGCGGTGGCCATCGCCCGCCAGTAGGGCCGCGAGCCCTCGATGACGTACGGCACGCCCGGGGGCATCCGGTCGCGGTGCCGGGAGGAGACGGCCCACACGCCCCGGATGTGCGGGGCGAGTTCGCGGGCCTTGGCGTGGATGGCGGCCGGGTTGCAGGCGACGCCCCGGTTCCAGTACGCGCCGTAGACGGCGAGGTCCGGGTCGAGCGGGCGGTGGAGGTCGGTGCGGTAGGCGGCCCGCATGACCTGCCTGCGGACGTACCGCTTCACGGAAGCTCGGGTGGGCAGGGAGGGCACGGCGGGTGCGCGGCGGGGCATGGCAGCCGAGCGTAATCCCGGAGGCGGGGAACGGACGGCCCGCGTTCACCCGTTCGGGTCAGCGGTGGTGACCCCGGGCCCCGGCCTCTGTTGACCAGGACATGAAGCCACCGCTCCTCAGCGTCGTCATCCCCGTCCACAACATCGAGGACTACCTGGAGGACTGCCTGCGCTCGGTGGCGGAGCAGAGTCTCGACGCGATCGAGGTGGTGATGGTCGACGACGGTTCGACGGACGGCAGCGCGGCGATCGCCGAGGACTTCGCCGCCCGGGACCACCGCTTCCGGCTGGTGCGGCAGGAGAACGCCGGACTGAGCGCGGCCCGCAACGCCGGTGTCCGGCACACCACCCCGACCGTGCCCTACCTGGCGTTCGCGGACAGCGACGACTTCGTCGTCCACGACGCGTACGAGCGGATGGTGGCCTCGCTGGAGTCGACCGGCTCCGATCTGGTGACCGGCAACGTGTGGCGGCTGACCGGGCAGGGGCGGCAGCAGGCGTGGCAGTACCGCTGGCTGACCGCCACGCGCCCCCGCACCCACATCACCCGGGATCCGCGCCTGCTCGCCGACCGGGTGGCGTGGAACAAGGTGTTCCGGCGCTCCTTCTGGGACCGGCACGCCTTCGCGTTCCCCGAGGGGAAGCTGTACGAGGACACCCCCGTGATGATCCCCGCGCACTACCTGGCGGACTCGGTCGACGTCCTCGCCGAGCACGTCTACTACTGGCGGGTGCGGGAGGGTTCGATCACCCGGCGGCGTACGGACGTCACCGGCGTACGGGACCGGATCGCCGCGTGCGAGCAGGTCAGCGCGTTCCTGGGCGAGGCTGAGCACGGGGGCGCGGCACGGCGGCGGGCGTACGACGCGTCCTGTCTGCGCGACGACTTCGGGTACTTCCTGGACGGGCTGCCGATGGGCGGTGACGCGTACCGGGCGGCGTTCCTGGAGGGTGCGGGGGCGTTCGTCGAGCGGGCGGGGGACGGGGTGCTGGAGGGGCTCCCGGTGGAGCTGCGCATCAAGTGGCGGCTGGTGCGGGAGCGGCGGCTGGAGGAGCTGCTGGCCGTCCTCGCCTTCGAACGGGCCAACGGGGCGGGGACGTTCGCGGTGGAGGGGCTGCCGGGGCGGCGGCGGGCGGCCTACCCCGGCGTGCGCGGCGCGAGCGCCCGGCTCGCGCGCGCCGACGTACCGGCGGTCGCACGGCTCGTGGAGGCGCGGTGGGGCGCGGACGGGAAGCTGCGGCTGCGCGGGTACGCCTATCTGCGCAACCTTCCGGCCGGGTCGGCGCGACGGCAGCTCACGGTGGGGGTGCTCCGGGTGGAGGCGGGCCGCCGGATGCGGGCGGTTCCGGTGCGGTCCGTGAGCGCGCCCGAGGCGACGGTGAACTCCGGTCAGGAGCTGCACGGTTACGACCACGCCGGCTTCGAGATGGTCCTCGACCCGGACCGGCTGCCCGTGACGGGTGACGGCGGCGGGAGCGGGGGCGGAGCCGGGGACGGGGGCTGGCTGGTCGGGCTGGTCGTCGCGGCGCGCGGGGCGGTCCGGCGGGTGGCGGTGCGCGCCCTGGACGCGGGCGCGGACCAGCCGCTCGTCCACGACCTGGGCGACGGACGGCGGGCGGTGCTCGACCACCGGGGCGGGCGGCTGCGGGTGCGGGTGGAGCGGCTGGGTGCGGTGGTGGAGAGCAGCGGCGGTGGGGAGGGGAGCGGCGACGGTGGGGAGGGGGGGCCGCTGGAGCTGAGGGGGCGGTGCTTCGGGGGGCGGCCGGAGCCGACGGCCCTCCTTCTGACGCGCGACGGGGAGGAGGGGCGGGCCGAGGAGCGTTCGTTCCCTGTGGCGTGCGAGTCCGGCGGGGCGTTCACGGTACGCGTGCCGCTCGACGGCCTCGCCGCCGTGCCGCCCGCCCCGCACCGGGCCCCCCGTGAGGTCGAGGCGGCGACCGGCGCGCGCTGGCGGGCCCGGCTGCTGCTCGCCGACGGGACCCGCGCCCCGCTGCCCGCCGCTCCGGACCTGCCGCCGCCGGCGTGTGCGGACGCGGCGGGGAACCTGGTCGTGGAGCTGGGAGGGCTGCCGGTCGTGGACCGGGCGGAGCGGGCGCCGGACGGGTCGCTGCGGATCTCGGGGACGTACGCTCCGGCGCAGCCCTCGGGAACGTACGCTCTGGCCTCCCCAGCCCTCGGGGCGGCGCCCTGCGCGGGCGCCCGTCTCGTCCTCCGTCACGAGACCCTGCACGAGACGGTCCCGGTCACGGAGACCACCGTCACGGAGGCCACCATCACGGAGACCACCGTCGAGGCCCGCCCCACCGGCCGCTTCTCCGCCCGGATCGCCCCGCCCCTCCCCGAAGGCCGCTGGGGCCTCCACCTGGACGGCCACCCCCTCCGCGTCCTCACCTCCCTCGCCGGGCACCTCCCCTGCGGCGACTCCGCCCTCACCCTGGAGCGGCGCAACGGCGACCGGCTGACCGTCACGGCGGCTCCGGCGCTCCCGGTCGCCGAGCGGAGCGCGTACAGCAGACGGCTCCTGCGCGACGCGCACCACCCCGCGCGGCGCACCACCGCGCGTCCTCCGCTCCTGGACACCGTCCTCTACGCGGGCGGCGACTCCCCGCGCGCCGTACACGCCGAGCTCATGCGCCGGGGCACGGAGACCGAGCACCTGTGGGTCACCGGTACCGCCCCCGGCCGTACGACGCACGTACCGCCCGGCGCGCGGGCCGTCCCCGTGCACAGCGCCGCCTGGTACGAGGCACTGGCCCGCTCCCGCCGGATCGTCACGGACGAACAGCTTCCGGCCTGGTTCGAGCGGCGCCCCGGGCAGGTGGTCGTCCAGACCTGGCACGGCACCCCGCTCGGCCGCTTCGGCACCGGCCTGACCGATACCCTCTACGCCGACCACCAGCATCTCGCCACCCTGGCTCACCGATCGGCCCAATGGTCGGTACTGGTCTCCCCGAGCCGCTTCGCCACCCCCTTGCTGCGCAGGTCACTGGCGTACGGGGGCGAGGTGCTGGAGGCCGGATCGCCGGCCGCCGACGTGCTGTGCGCCCCCGACCGGGACAAGGCCGCCGAAGAGATCCGGCGCACGCTCGGCGTACCGGAGGACCACCGCGTCGTCCTGTACGCGCCCACCTACCGCGACCATCTGGCCCACCCCCCGTCCGCATCCCGCGACTCCGCCGACCGCACGGCCCCCGGCCCGTACCGCTGGGATCCGGCCCTCGACCTGCCCGCCCTCGCCCGCTCGCTGGGCCCCGGCCACACCGTGCTGGTGCGCCGGCACCCCCGGGTCACGGGCGGGATCCAGGGCGGACCCGGCGTCCTCGACGTCTCGGGCCATCCGGGCGCGGCCGGGCTGCTGCTGATCGCGGACGTCCTGGTCACGGACTACGCGGGGCTGATGTTCGACTTCGCGCTGACGGGCCGCCCGATGCTCTTCCACACGTACGACCTGGAGCACTACCGCGACACCGTGCGCGGCTTCTGCCTGGACTTCGAGACCCGGGCGCCCGGTCCGCTGCTGGTCACGACGGACGAGGTGGCGCAGGCGCTGCACGGCCTCGGGACGGTGGCGGCCCGGCACGCCGACGCGTACGAGAGCTTCCGCCGCGACTACTGCGACCTGGACGACGGCGGGGCGGCGGGACGGGTGGCGGACCGGCTGCTCGCGGACGCCCCCTAGAGCTTCCCCCGGACAGAGCTTTCCCCGGACAGAGCTTTCCCCGGGCGGAGCTTCCCCCGGGCGGAGTTTCCCCCGGGCGGAGTTTCCCCCGGAAGAGTGGCGGCCGGGAGGGACGGCCCCGCGCACGGAACCCATGATCTGTGTCCCTCTCCTCTCCCACACCCGCCTCGCCCGAAACCCCTACCTCCGCCGCCCCCGCCTCTCCCCCCAGGGCGGCCGACGACGATGAACGTGTCGTAGCGCCCCGGTGGCTGCCCTCGCCCTACGTCCTGCTGGGCGGTCTGCTGTGGGCGGTGCTGTCGGCGGCGGCCTGGCGGGTGCCGATGTGCTGCGAGGCCGGGCTCAACGCGGCGGTCGTCGAACGGCTGCGGGCCAGTCTGCTGCACCCGGCGTTCCCGATGACGGACCTGCCCGCCGTGGCCAGCGCGCACTACTCCCCGTACGCCGTGCTCCAGGGCCTGACCGCGCGGGCCAGCGGGCTCTCCGGCCAGACCGTGCTCGCGCTCTCGGCCGCCGTGAACCTGGCGCTGCTGCTGACCGGGATCGGCCGGCTGGCCCGGCTGCTGACCCCGAACCGCTGGGTGCCGGTCCTCGCGCTGGTCCCCCTGGGCCTGATCCACTGGGCGGACCCGGGGCGGTGGAGCGCGCCGAGCACGTTCGCCGTCGCGGTCACGCTGAACCTGTGGGCGTGGACCGGTCACGCCGTCACCCGGCTCCCGCGCCCCCGCGCCGGGCGGCCGCCGGGCCGGACACCCCGGTGGGCGGAGGCGGCCGGGATCGGCGTGCTGCTCGGGCTCGTCCTGCTGGTCCATCCCCCGACGGCGCTGGGCGCGGCGCTGGGCGTGGTCGCGCTGGTCGCGGTGAAGCAGCGGACCCGGATCAGGCCGACGCTGCGGCGGTGGGCGCTGGCCGGGCTGTGCGCGGTGGCCGTGGCGGCGGTGTGGCCGTACTACAACGGGCTCACGGCCGCGCAGCCCCCGATGCCGGCCGCGGCCTCGGCCCGCCCGGAGTCCGGCGGGAAGCCGGTGACCGGCGAGCCGTACACCTGGGCCACCGCGCACGTCCCGCCCGGTGAGGTGGTGCTGACGGACAGCGTCCCGGCGATGTACGCGCTGGCCGGGCACGGGGCGTACCTGCTCGCGGACCAGGTGCCGGACGCGGGGCTTCCGGCGGCGGAGCGGCGGGCGCGGAGCAGGGCGGTGGCCACGTACCTGGCCGCGGCGACCGCGCAGGAGGAACGGGACCGGATCACCGGGCGGTACGGGGTGCGGTGGGTGCTGCTGACCCGGTTCCAGAAGCTGCCGGGGGACGCGTCGGTGCTGGCGTACAGCCCGCGTACGGGCGAGGTGCTGGCACGCGTACCGGAGCGGTGAGGCCTGGTACCGGAACGGTGGGGTCTCCCCGCTTCAGCCGTTGCGCAGCGCGGCGACCGCCGAGGCGGCCAGGTCGTCGAGGTACCCCTTCGGCAGCTCGCTGCGGACCACGACGAGCCGCCAGTACAGCGGCCCCACGATCAGGTCGAGGGCCCGGTCCGGATCGCTCCCCTCCGGCAGCTCCCCCCGGGCCACCGCCTCCCGCAGCACCACGGCGGCGACGCCCTGCTGCTGGTCGAGGAGGGCGGCCTTGATCGCCTCGGAGATCTCCGGGTTGCGGGCCGCCTCCACCAGCAGGTCCGGGATGACCTGTGAGGCGACCGGGTGGCGCAGGGCGTAGGCGGCGAGTTCGAGGACGGCGCGCACATCCCCGTACAGCGAACCGGTGGCCGGCGCGGGCATCCCCTGCGAGGCGACGGCCGCGACGAGATCGAGGACGAGGGCGAGCTTGGACTTCCAGCGGCGGTAGACGGCGGTCTTGCCGACCCCGGCGCGCCGCGCGATGCCCTCGATGGACATGCGGGCGAACCCGACCGCGGCCAGCTCCTCGAAGACAGCCGCGCGGATGGCGTCGGTGACGTCCTCGCGCAGGACGGCGGCGCCTGCGGGGGCGCGGCGGCGGGTTCCCCGTTCGGTGGTCATGGCCCGAATGATAGTCGGCGACGACGGAACGGTTGCGTTGCGACGTGGAGCGTCCTACTCTCGGCGTTACGACGGTACGGTCCCGTCCCAACGAGGGCGTCCCCACGGGACCGTACCGTTCTGCTCAAATTTGCCTCCCCCTCTCCTCCCCCTCACCCCTCCCCCTCCCCCTCCCGCCATCCGTCGAAGGTGATCGTTCGCCGTGAGCCAGACAACCGCCACGCCACCGCCGGTGAGCTCCCCCGGCCCGGCCGCCCCCGCCCTGGACGCCCCCGCCTACGCGCCCGGTGAGCTGGCCGCCCTAGCCGCCCGGCACGGCCTGACGGTCAGCGGCGCCCGGCCCTCGCTGCCCGCCTACATCCGGCAGCTCTGGGGGCGGCGGCACTTCATCGCCGCGTTCGCGACGGCCAAGCTGACGGCCCAGTACAGCCAGGCGAAGCTCGGCCAGGTCTGGCAGATCGCGACGCCGCTGCTGAACGCGGCGGTCTACTACTTCATCTTCGGCGTCCTGCTGGACACCAAGCGCGGGGTTGAGGACTTCGTTCCGTTCCTGGTCACCGGGGTCTTCATCTGGACCTTCACCAGCAGTTCGATCACCGCGGGAACCCGCGCCATCAGCGGCAACATCGGGCTGGTGCGGGCCCTGCACTTCCCCCGCGCCTCACTGCCGGTGGCTCTGGCGCTCCAGCAGTTGCAGCAGCTTCTGTTCTCGCTCGGCGCGCTGACTCTGATCCTGCTGGTGTTCGGCCAGTTCCCGCGCCCGTCGTGGCTGCTGGCGATCCCGGCGCTCGCGCTCCAGGCGGTGTTCAACACCGGCGTGTCGATGGCCGTGGCCCGGCTGACGGCCAAGACCCCGGACATCGCACAGCTGATGCCGTTCGTGCTGCGGACCTGGATGTACTCGTCCGGCGTGATGTGGAGCCTGGACCACCTGCTCCAGGGCGAGCGGGTGCCGCACGCGGTGCTGGTGATCCTGGAGTACAACCCGGCGGCGATCTTCATCAACCTCATGCGGTTCGCGCTCATCGACAGCTACAGCGCGGCGCAGTTGCCGCCGCACGTGTGGGCGGCGGCGGCCGGCTGGGCGCTGCTGTGCGGTGCGGCGGGATTCGTGTACTTCTGGAAGGCCGAGGAGACGTACGGACGTGGCTGATCTCAAGGATTCCCCCGACCTCCGGGTGCCGACCGTCGTCGTGGACGACGTCCACGTCACGTACACCGTCAACGGCGCCCGTACGGGCAAGGGCAGCGCGACCTCGGCGCTCAGCCGGATCACCTCGCGCCGCCGTACCCCCGGCGCACGCCAGGTGCACGCCGTGAAGGGCGTCAGCTTCGCCGCGTACAAGGGCGAGGCGATCGGCCTGATCGGCTCCAACGGCTCCGGCAAGTCGACCCTGCTCAAGGCGATCGCGGGTTTGCTCCCGCCGTCCCAGGGCCGGGTCCACACCCAGGGCCAGCCGTCGCTGCTCGGGGTGAACGCGGCTCTGATGAGCGACCTGACCGGCGAGCGCAACGTGGTGCTGGGCGGACTCGCGATGGGCATGACGCGCGAGCAGATCCGCGAACGTTACGACGACATCGTCGACTTCTCCGGCATCAACGAGAAGGGCGACTTCATCACGCTGCCGATGCGCACGTACTCCTCGGGCATGGGCGCCCGGCTCCGCTTCTCCATCGCGGCCGCCAAGAGCCACGACGTCCTCCTGATCGACGAGGCACTGTCCACGGGCGACGCGAAGTTCCAGCGCCGCAGCAAGGACCGCATCCAGGAACTGCGCGCGGAGGCGGGCACGGTCTTCCTGGTCAGCCACAGCAACAAGTCCATCACCGAGACGTGCGACCGGGCGCTGTGGCTGGAGGCGGGCACGCTGAGGATGGACGGCCCGGCGAAGGAAGTGGTGGCGGAATACGAGAAGTTCACCAAATCCAGCCCGCCCGGCGCTTGAGGCCATCCTTTCCAGCCCGCCCAGCCAACTCCAGCCCGCCCGGCGCTTGAGGGCATCTTTTCCAGCCCGTCCGGCGTTTGAGGACGGACCCACGCCGAGGGGGCCGGCGCCACCAACGGCCCCGGCCCCCTCACCCCCGTACGGCCACCGCCTACGCGTGCGTACGCAACAACGTCCGCATCGTCCGCATCGCCACCGACAGATTCGCCAGATCGAACGCGTCCGACCCCTGGATCTCCTCCAGCGTGGAGCGCGACCGAGCCAGGATCGCCGCGTTCTTCTCCTCCCACGCCCGGAACCGCTCCTCCGGCGTGGCCCCGTCGTCGCCCACGCTCAGCACGTCCGACGTGAGCGCCGCATGCGCCGCGTACAGGTCCTCGCGGATGGAGGCGCGGGCCATGGACTGCCAGCGGTCGGCCCGCGGCAGGTCGATGATCCGGTCCATCAGCTGGGTGATCCGCAGCCGGTCCGCGAGGTCGTAGTACACCTCGGCGACCTCCAGCGGGTCCTTGCCCGTCCGGTCCGCGATCGCGACGATGTCCAGCGCCGGGAAGGCGGAGGAGAACCCGGCGACCCGGCCCGCCAGCTCGCTCGGGACACCCGCCGAGGTCAGCTCGTCCAGGATCGAGTGGTACCAGTCCAGGTCGGCACCGCGCACCAGCTTGGGCAGCTCGTTCCAGACCTGCTCCACGCCGTCCCGGAACATCGCGATGGTCTCCGCGATGGCGACGGGCTGCGGCCGGTTGCCCAGCAGCCAGCGCGAACCGCGCTCCACCAGCCGCCGCGAGTGCAGCCGGATGCGGGTCTGGACATCGGCGGCGACCTCGTTGTCGAGCGCCTCGACCGCGTCCCACACCGCCGAAAGACCGAAGATCTCGCGGGCCGTGAACTGGGCCCGTACGATCTCCTCGATCGACGCCCCGGTCTCCTCCCGCAGCCGGTGCAGGAAGGTCGAACCCGCGGTGTTCACCGTGTCGTTGACCAGCACCGTCGTGATGATCTCGCGCCGCAGCGCGTGCCCGTCGACCGCCTCGGGGAACCGCTCGCGCAGCTCGCTCGGGAAGTAGGCGTGGACCAGCTTCTGGAGGTGCGGGTCGTCCGGCAGGACCGTGGAGATCAGCTCGTCCGCCGTCGTGATCTTGGTGTAGGCGATCAGCACCGCCAGCTCGGGCTGGCTGAGCCCCGTCTCGTTGCTGAGCAGCTCACGGATCTGCCGGTCGGCGGGCAGGAACTCCAGCGCCCGGTCCAGCGCCCCGTCCTTCTCCAGCCGGCGCATGAAGCGCTGCTGGGCGTGGAGCAGCGAGGGCGCCTGGGCGGAGGCGTTGGAGAGGGCGACGTTCTGCGCGTAGTTGTTGCGCAGGACGAGCGCGCCGACCTCGTCGGTCATGTCGGCGAGCAGCTTGTTGCGCTGCTTGACCGTCATGTCGCCGTCCCGGACGAGCCCGTTGAGCAGGATCTTGATGTTCACCTCGTGGTCGGAGGTGTCCACACCGGCGCTGTTGTCGATCGCGTCGGTGTTGATCCGGCCGCCGTTGCGGGCGAACTCGATGCGGCCGAGCTGGGTGGCGCCGAGGTTGCCGCCCTCGCCGACGACCTTGGCCCGCAGGTCCTCGCCGTTGACGCGGATGGCGTCGTTGGCCTTGTCGCCGACGTCGGCGTTCGACTCGGACACGGCCTTGATGTACGTGCCGATGCCGCCGTTCCACACCAGGTCGACCGGGGCCTTGAGGATGGTCTGCATCAGGTCGGCGGGCGTCATCTTGCTCACCGAAGCGTCGATGCCGAGCGCCTCACGGATGTGGTTGTTCAGCGGGATCGACTTGGCGCTGCGCGCGTGGATCCCGCCGCCCGCCGAGAGCAGCCCCGTGTCGTAGTCGGCCCAGGAGCTGCGCGGCAGGTCGAAGAGGCGGCGGCGCTCGGCGTACGAGGTCGCCGCGTCCGGGGTGGGGTCGATGAAGATGTGCCGGTGGTCGAAGGCGGCGACCAGGCGGATGTGCTCGGAGAGCAGCATCCCGTTGCCGAACACGTCACCGGACATGTCACCGACGCCGACGACGGTGAAGTCCTCGGTCTGGGTGTCGTGGCCCAGCTCCCGGAAGTGCCGCTTGACGGACTCCCAGGCGCCGCGGGCGGTGATGCCCATGCCCTTGTGGTCGTAGCCGGCCGAACCGCCGGAGGCGAACGCGTCGCCGAGCCAGAAGCCGTACGCGACGGCCACCTCGTTGGCGATGTCGGAGAAGCTCGCGGTGCCCTTGTCGGCGGCGACGACGAGGTACGTGTCGTCCTCGTCGTGGCGGACGACGTCGGCGGGCGGCACGACCTCGCCGGCCACCATGTTGTCGGTGATGTCCAGGAGCGCCGAGATGAACGTGCGGTAGGCGGCGATGCCTTCGGCGAACCAGGCGTCCCGGTCCACGGACGGGTCCGGGAGCTGCTTGGCGACGAATCCGCCCTTGGCGCCGACGGGCACGATGACGGTGTTCTTCACCATCTGCGCCTTGACCAGGCCGAGCACCTCCGTACGGAAGTCCTCGCGCCGGTCCGACCAGCGCAGCCCGCCGCGGGCGACCTTGCCGAAGCGCAGGTGGACGCCCTCCACACGCGGCGAGTAGACCCAGATCTCGAACGCCGGGCGGGGCGCCGGCAGATCCGGGATGGCCTGCGGGTCGAACTTCATCGAGACGTAGGAGTGCGGGGTGCCGTCCTCCGCGTGCTGGAAGAAGTTGGTGCGCAGGGTCGCCTTGATGACCGTGAGGAAGGACCGCAGGATCCGGTCCTCGTCCAGCGAGGCGACCTGGTCCAGGGCCCCGTCCAGCTCCTCCAGGAGCCCGTCGGTGAGTTCCGTGCCCGCGCTCTGGCGGCCGGGCGACATCCGGGCCTCGAAGAGCGAGACGAGCAGCCGGGTGGTGTGGACGTTGTTGCGGAGGGTGGACTCCATGTAGTCCTGGCTGAACGTGGATCCGGCCTGCCGCAGGTACTTCGCGTAGGCGCGCAGCACCACGGCCTGGCGCCAGTTCAGCCCGGCGCCGAGGATCAGCGCGTTGAAGCCGTCGTTCTCCGCCTCGCCCTTCCAGACGGCGGCGAACGCCTCCTGGAAGCGGGCGCGGGCGTCGTCGG
The DNA here is from genome assembly GCF_042718795.1 of Streptomyces cyaneofuscatus. Taxonomy (GTDB): domain Bacteria; phylum Actinomycetota; class Actinomycetes; order Streptomycetales; family Streptomycetaceae; genus Streptomyces; species Streptomyces cyaneofuscatus_A. The sequence goes on along the minus strand of NZ_JBHXOX010000004.1, from coordinate 24,773 downwards.
CGAGGTGGCCGGTGTGCCCGTTGGCCTGCGGCATCCGCAGCCCGAAGTCGTAGATCCAGGCGTGCGTACGGTCCGCGCAGCGCAGCTCGTACGGACGCTCGTCGACGACCTCGACACCGAGCTGCTGGAGGGCGGGGAGGACGGCGGAGAGGGAGACCTGCTCGCCGGTCCGGTAGATCTTGAAGCGGCGCTCGCCGGGGCCCGCGCCGACCGGCTCGTACAGGCTGAGGGCGAAGTCCTTCTCGCCCTCCTTGAGGGTCTCCAGGTGGACCAGGTCGGCGACTGCGGCGCGCGGTGAGTGGTCGGCCTTGTATCCCTCGGGGAAGGAGTGGCCGTACTGGCGGCTGAGTTCGGCGGCGCGCTCCTCGCCCAGCTCGGCGTTGAGCGCCTCGCCGAAGCCGTCGGCCCAGGAGCGGGCGGCCTCCACGAGGCGGGCCTCGATGCGGTCGGCGTCGGCGTCGGTGAGGTGCGGCAGCTCGGTGCCCGGGGGGACCCGGACGACGAAGTGCAGCCGGGAGAGGATCGACTCGGTGTTCCAGGCGGTGAAGTCGACGTTGGTGCCGCCGAGTTCCTCCTTGAGGATGTCGATCAGCCGCAGGCGTACGCCGGTGGTGTAGCGGTCGCGCGGGAGGTAGACGATCGCCGAGTAGTAGCGCCCGTACTCGTCCTGGCGCAGGTAGAGCCGCAGCCGACGGCGCTCCTGGAGGTAGAGGACGGAGGTGACGACGTCGCGGAGCTGGTCGGCGGGGGTCTGGAACAGCTCGTCGCGCGGGTAGGTCTCCAGGATCTGGAGCAGGTCGCGGCCGTCGTGGCTGTTGTACGAGAAGCCCGCGCCCTCGATCACTTCGGCGACCTTGCGGCGGATGACGGGCACCCGGCGCACGGACTCGGTGTAGGCGGCGGAGGAGAAGAGTCCGAGGAAGCGGCGCTCGCCGACGACGTTGCCCTTGGCGTCGAACTTCTTCACGCCGACGTAGTCGAGGTAGCTGGGCCGGTGCACGGTGGCCCGGCTGTTGGCCTTCGTCAGGACGAGGAGCTTGTGCTCGCGGGCCTTGGCGCGGGCGTCGGCGGGCAGCCGGTCGAAGGACGGGCTGACCGGGTGGTCCTCGCTCTCGCTGTGCTGCGGGTCGGAGCGCAGGATGCCGAGCCCGGTGCCGGGTACGGCGGCGAGCGCGTCGCTGTCCTTGAGCTCGTACTCGCGGTAGCCGAGGAAGGTGAAGTGGTCGGCGGCCAGCCAGCGCAGCAGCTCGCGGGCCTCCTCGACCTCCTCGTCGGCGAGGTCGTCCAGCGGCTCGCCCGGCAGGTCGTCGGCGATCCGGAGGGCGGCGTCGCGCATCTTCCCCCAGTCCTCGACGGTCTCCCGTACGTCGGACAGGACGCGGCGCAGGTCGGCGGTGATCTGCTGGAGGTCGGCGCGGTCGGTCTCGCGGTCGATCTCGACGTGGATCCAGGACTCGACGAGCGCGTCGTGCGGCAGCTCGGCCTTCGCACCGCGCTTCGGGGTGCCGGGGCCGCCGGAGAGGACCTCGATGAGCTTGCCGGTGACATCACGGCGGACGGTGACCTGCGGGTGGATCACGACATGGATGCCGCGGCCCTGCCGGGACAGCTCGTTGGTGACGGAGTCCACCAGGAACGGCATGTCGTCGGTGACGACCTCGACGACGGAGTGGCTGCACGTCCAGCCGTTCTCCTCGACGGTCGGAGTGTGCACGCGGACGTTGGCGGTGCCCTGCGGGCGGTTCTCCGCCAGCCGGTAGTGCGAGGCGGCGGCGCCGTAGACATCGACCGGGTCCCGGCCGCCGAGGTCCTCGGGAGCCGTATGCAGGTAGTAGCGCTGAAGGTAGGCGAGCACCGTGTCCTGACCCGGACGGGCGTCCTCGTGGGCCCCGGAGGCGGCGACCCGCACCCGGGGGGTACCGCCCGGGCCGCCGACACCACCGCCCGGGCTGTGGTCAGCTACCTGGGCCGCCCGTGCGAGCTGCTCGGCCTTGGCTTCGTCCAGCTTGGTCTGCATGTCCTCTGGCTCCTGTCGCGCGCCGTTGCGTGACGTAGGTGAGAAAAACGACGTACCGCCACGACGCGGGGTTTCCGGTCTGGGACGACGCTATGCCGCTTCGAGAGTCACCCGGGACCACATGGGCCGTTTGTGACGGCCGGTCCGGGGTCGGGAGATCGCGGATCGCCCGGGTGCGGTGGCACTCCGGGCGGCGGCCGGGGGCTTCGCTGCCCCCGAGGCGTATCGCGCTGATCACGGCACCAGGCTATCGCCCCCGCACCCCACCCCGTCATGAGCCGCATGTGTACAAAAGAAGACATCGAACTTTGACACTTCGGACAGTGCGGCGCATCGCCTTGGCGAATGTACGCAACGGGGGCAACCTGATATCGGGGGACGAGAGCAGGCCCTGAGCGCAGGTCCCGAGAATCCCAAGGAGCGTGCCATGCCCGAGCCCGAGAAGATCCTCATCGTCACCGGCGACGCCGCCGAGTCCCTCGAAGTGCTCTACCCCTACCAGCGGCTGCTGGAGGAGGGGTACGAGGTCCACATCGCGGCCCCCGAACGCAAGACGCTGCGCTTCGTGGTCCACGACTTCGAGCCCGGCTACGACACGTACACGGAGAAGCCCGGCTACACCTTCCCCGCCGACCTGGCCTTCTCCGAGGTGGACCCCGGGGCCTACATCGCCCTGGTGATCCCCGGCGGCCGCGCCCCCGAGTACCTCCGCAACAACGCGGAGCTGCGCAAGATCATCGGCGCCTTCTTCTCCGCCGACCGTCCGGTCGCCCAAATCTGCCACGGTCCCCTCATCACCGCCGCCACCGGCAACCTGAGCGGCCGCCGCGTCACCGCGTACCCCGCGCTGGAACCGGACATGCAGAGCGCGGGCGCGACGTTCCAGGACACGGAGGCGGTGGTGGACGGCCCGCTGATCTCGTCGCGGGCATGGCCGGACCACCCGGCATGGATGAGGGAGTTCCTGAGGGTGCTGCGCACCCATTCAAGCCCGTCCGGCGCTTGAGGACATCCTTTTCAGCCCGCCGCCAACTCTGAGCCCGCGCATCCGTTCCGAGCCGCCCACATCCAGCCCGTCCGGCGTTTGAGGACGTCCTTTCAGCCCGTCCGGCGTTTGAGGACCGGGGCCCGGGGCGGAGCCCCGAATCCCACAGCACGACCCCCCGTCACGCGGAGAACGTCTCCGCCAAAGCCACCGCCTCCCCCAGGCTGTCCACCACCGGCACCCCCGCCGCCAGCAGACTGCTCCGGCTGTGCGAACCCCCCGTGTACAGCACGGCCCGCGCCCCCACATGCGCCGCCGCCACCGCGTCGTCCACCGCGTCCCCGATGACCACCGAGTTCGCCGGGGAGATCCCGGATATCCCGCCCACCCCGGCCAGCGCCTCGAAGTGCCGCTCCATGTGGAGTGCCTTGCTTCCGCCCGACGGCCCCGTCCGCCCGTCCACGCGGACGAAGTGCGACTCGATCCCGTACCCGCGCACGACCGGCACGAGGTGCTCGTGCCCGTACATGCTCAGGATCGACTGGCTGTGCCCGGCCAGCGTCCACTGCGCGAGCAGGTCCTCCGCCCCGGCGGTGAGCCCGCAGGCGACCCGGCGCTCCGCGTAGTACCGGTGGAAGATGTCGTCCATCCGCTCCCACTCGGCCTCCGTGGGCAGCCGGCCCAGCAGCCGCTCGTAGAAGCGGGGTATGGGCACGCAGTACATCTCCCGGTACTGCTCCAGCGTGAGCGGCGCCAGCTCCACCTCCGCGAACGCGGCGTTCGTCGCGTGGATGACGGCGTGGATGTCGTCGAGCAGCGTGCCGTTCCAGTCCCAGACCAGATGCGTGCGTGTCTTCCCGGGTGTCATACAGAAAACGTACCCGCCGGGTCCGACAACGCAGAGGCTCCGGCCGACGCCGAACGCCTCAGCCGATGAGCTGCGGAATCTCCTGGACCCCGAACCAGAGCAGCTCGTGGTCCTCAGCCCCGTCCACCGTGAACTGCGCGTCGTCGTCGCCGAGGTCCGCCGCGCCCAAGGCCGCCGCGGCCGCGGCCACGTCCTTCCCGGCCTCGTCGGCGTCCACGTGCACCGCCGCCGCCTTGGCCAGCGGCAGGGCGGCGGCGAGACGCACCTCACCGATCGAGGCGGCGCTCAGTCCGTGGTCGGGATCGGCGGTGGCGGCCCCGTCGGGCACGTCGACGGCGACGACGATACGGCGCCGGGCCTCGTCCGGGTCCCCGGCGATCAGGCGGAGCGAGGCGGCGGCGGCCCGGTTGAGCGCCGCGTACTCCAGCTCCTCGATGTCGTCGGAGACGTACCACTCGCGCAGCCCGGGCGTGACCGCGTAGGCCGTCAGCGGCCCCGGGCCGACCTCGCCGGACGCGTGTGCCGCTGCGAGACCGGAGAGGGTCAGGGGGACGTACACGCGCATGGCAGGCCGCTTTCGTAGTCGGAGAGGCCTTCAGGATACGTGGGGACCGTCCCCTTTCGGGTTTCGGCAACCGGGGGCCCACGTCCACCCACGACGCCCCGTCACCCCCGCGATGGCCCTTGCGCCCCAAGGCCGGCAACCCGGATAGGTGAATCGCCCCAGGCCCCTGACCGGGCACGGGAGCCCCTTGCGGTGTTGTCGGCCGTCCCCGTAGAAGATCCCCAGCACAAGTTACCGCTCGGTATTCCCGGGCCCGGTTCACGGGGGCGACGACCATGAGCATGAACAGCACGAGGCCCACCGACCGCCGCGACCAGCGCCGGCCCAGGGCCGTACCTCCGCAGCGGTCCCGGCGCCTCCAGCCGCACCGCCCGCCGCGACCCCACCAGTGGTTCGCCGAACGGCTGCTCGCGGTCCTCAGCGGCCAGCGCCCGGTGCACTGGATGCTCGGCCACACCATCGGCGACGCCTACGACCAGCTCGCCGAACTGGCCCCCAGCACCCCGCTCGGGGCCACCCGGGGCCACCGCCCGGTCCTGCGCCACTGCCACGGCGCCCAGCCCGCCACCGGGGTGGTCGAGGCGTTCGCCAGCATCGCGGCGGGCGACCGGGTGCAGGCCATGGCCTTCCGCCTGGAGCAGGGCCCCGACCAGCGCTGGCGCTGCGCGGCCGTGGAGCTGGGCGGCGAACGCCTCGTCCCGGCCGGAAACGCCGGCCCGGGTCCACGGTGACGCTCACAACGCGGCCGATCACGCCCACAAAGCAGCAGGTGACGCTCACAACGCGGCCGGGGCCGGACACCCTGCGGTGTCCGGCCCCGGCCGATGCGGCGCTGCTGGTGCTACTTCTTGCGACGGCGACCGCCGCCGCCACCGCTCTTCTGCGCCTTGCGGCGCTCGGCACGCGTCATCCCGTCCGAGGAACCGGACTGCGCACCGTCGGTGGCGAAGTCGCCCTCGACGACGCCGCCCTCGCCGTCCACCGTGGGGGCGGAGAAGTGCAGCCGGTCCGGACGCTGCGGGGCCTCCAGGCCCTTGGCGCGGATCTCCGGACGCGCGGCGGGAGCACCCTCCTTGGAGAGCGAGGTGCGCTCGGCCGCGTCCTGCACGGGAACCTCTTCGACCTGCTGCTCGACCTGGACCTCCAGGTTGAACAGGTAGCCGACGGACTCCTCCTTGATGCCCTCCATCATGGCGTTGAACATGTCGAAGCCCTCGCGCTGGTACTCGACCAGCGGGTCCTTCTGCGCCATGGCCCGCAGGCCGATGCCCTCCTGGAGATAGTCCATCTCGTAGAGGTGCTCGCGCCACTTGCGGTCCAGCACGGAGAGGACCACGCGCCGCTCCAGCTCACGCATGATGTCGGAGCCGAGGGTCTTCTCGCGCTCCTCGTACTGCTCGTGGATGTCGTTCTTGACCGACTCGGCGATGAACTCGGCGGTGACGCCCGCCAGATCCCCGGCCGCCTCCTCCAGCTCCTCGACGGTGACCTTCACCGGGTAGAGCTGCTTGAAGGCACCCCACAGCCGGTCCAGGTCCCACTCCTCGGCGAAGCCCTCGGAGGTCTCCTGCGCGATGTAGTCGTCGATCGTGTCGTCCATGAAGTGCCGGATCTGGTCCTGGAGGTCCTCGCCCTCCAGAACGCGGCGGCGCTCGCCGTAGATGACCTCGCGCTGCCGGTTGAGCACCTCGTCGTACTTCAGGACGTTCTTACGCGTCTCGAAGTTCTGCTGCTCGACCTGCGACTGGGCGGAGGCGATGGCACGGGTGACCATCTTGTTCTCGATCGGCACGTCGTCCGGGACGTTCGCCATCGACATGACGCGCTCGACCATCTGCGCCTTGAACAGGCGCATCAGGTCGTCGCCCAGCGACAGGTAGAAGCGGGACTCGCCCGGGTCGCCCTGACGGCCGGAACGACCGCGCAACTGGTTGTCGATCCGGCGCGACTCGTGCCGCTCCGTGCCGAGCACGTACAGCCCGCCGAGGTCCTTGACCTCCTCGAACTCCGCCTTCACGGCCAGCTCGGCCGACTCCAGCGCGGCGGGCAGCGCGGCCGCCCACTCCTCGACGTTCTCCACCGGGTCGAGGCCGCGCTGGCGCAGCTCCGCCTCGGCGAGGTCGTCCGGGTTGCCGCCGAGCTTGATGTCGGTGCCTCGGCCGGCCATGTTCGTGGCGACCGTGACGGCGCCCTTGCGGCCGGCCTGGGCGACGATCGTCGCCTCCCGGTCGTGCTGCTTGGCGTTGAGGACCTCGTGCTGGACGCCTCGCTTGGAGAGCTGCTGCGAGAGGTACTCGGACTTCTCGACCGAGGTGGTGCCGACCAGGATCGGCTGGCCCTTCTCGTGCTTCTCGGCGATGTCGTCGACGACCGCGGCGAACTTGGCGACCTCGGTGCGGTAGATCAGGTCCGACTGGTCGGCCCGGACCATCGGCCGGTTCGTCGGGATCGGCACCACGCCGAGCTTGTAGATCTGCTGGAACTCGGCGGCCTCGGTCATCGCCGTACCGGTCATGCCGGAGAGCTTGTCGTACAGGCGGAAGAAGTTCTGCAGGGTGATCGTGGCGAGGGTCTGGTTCTCGTCCTTGATGTCCACCCCTTCCTTCGCCTCGATCGCCTGGTGCATGCCCTCGTTGTAGCGGCGGCCGGCGAGGATACGGCCGGTGTGCTCGTCGACGATCATGACTTCGCCGTCGATGACGACGTAGTCCTTGTCCTTCTTGAACAGTTCCTTCGCCTTGATGGCGTTGTTCAGATAGCCGACGAGCGGGGTGTTGACCGACTCGTAGAGGTTGTCGATGCCGAGCCAGTCCTCGACCTTGGCGACACCGGTCTCGTGAATGGCCACGGTCCGCTTCTTCTCGTCGACCTCGTAGTCGCCGGTCTCCTCGATGCCCTTGAGCTGGTTGCCCGCCTCACCCTTGGTGAGACGCGTGACCAGCTTGGCGAAGTCGCCGTACCACTTGGTGGCCTGGTCGGCCGGGCCGGAGATGATCAGCGGCGTACGGGCCTCGTCGACGAGGATCGAGTCGACCTCGTCGACCACGGCGAAGTTGTGGCCGCGCTGGACGAGCTCGTCCTTGGACCACGCCATGTTGTCGCGGAGGTAGTCGAACCCGAACTCGTTGTTCGTGCCGTACGTGATGTCGCAGGCGTACTGCTCGCGGCGCTGCGCCGGCGTCATGTTGGAGACGATGCAGCCGATGGACAGGCCCAGGAACTGGTGGACCCGGCCCATCATCTCGGAGTCGCGCTGGGCGAGGTAGTCGTTGACCGTGATCAGGTGCACGCCCTTGCCGGAGAGCGCGTTGAGATACGAGGGCAGGGTGCCGACGAGGGTCTTGCCCTCACCGGTCTTCATCTCGGCCACATAGCCGAGGTGCAGGGCGGCTCCGCCCATGATCTGTACGTCGTAGTGGCGCTGTCCGAGGACGCGCTTCGCGGCCTCACGGACCGTGGCGAACGCCTCGGGAAGCAGGTCGTCCAGGCTCTCGCCGTCCGCGTACCGTTCCTTGTACTCGTCGGTGAGCGCCCGCAGCTCGGCGTCGGAGAGGTTGACGAAGTCCTCTTCGATGGAGCTGACCTGGTCCGCGATGCGGTGCAGTTTGCGCAGGATCTTGCCTTCGCCTGCACGCATGAGCTTGTTGAAGACGGACACTGAGGCTGGTCTCCTTGCCGGTCGGGCCTGGCACTGGGTCGTGTAATGGACTCTGGCGCGGGCACGGCAGGTGGGCCCCACCGCAACGGCCATCGTAAGCGAGGACACCGCCGCCCCGGGAGGGCTGCCGCCGCGTGGACCTCACCGCACCCTCCAAGGACAACGCCCCAGAGGCGCGGAAGGTGCCGGGAAGCCCCGAAAGTGCTCGCATCGCGGCCGCCCGCTCACCAGAATCACCCTATGGAGCCGATCACTCTCACCACGCGACGACTTCTTCTGCGGCCGTTCGGTCCGCAGGACACCTACCGGGTGCACGCGGCCTGCCAGGACCCGGACATCCGGCGCTGGACGGTGATCCCCTCCCCGTACCGCCTCACCGACGCCGAGCTCTTCACCGCGAAGCTCGCCCCGGCGGGGTGGCGGGACGACTCCGCGTACAGCTTCGCCCTGGTGCTGCCGGAGGCCGGGACGCTCGTCGGGGCGCTCTCCATCGACCGCCGCAGCCGGCCGGGGACCTACGAGGTGGGCTACTGGTCCACCAAGGAGCACCGCGGTCGCGGGTACGCCACCGAGGCGGTGCTCGGTTCCGCCCGCTGGGCCTTCACCGCGCTCCGGGCGGACCGGCTGGAGTGGCGGGCCGAGATCGGCAACCTGGCCTCCCGTGCCGTGGCCCTGCGGGCGGGGTTCCGGCTGGAGGGCGAGCAGCGGTCCGGGCTGCTCAACAAGGGGGTGCGGCGCGACGCCTGGACGGCGGCGCTCCTCCCGTCCGACCTGGGGCTTCCCGGCGCCCACCCGTATCTGCCCGAGCGGCACGCCGAACGGCCCGGTGGAGCCCCGGACCCCACGTGGTGAGGCGATGCGGGGGTTGGGCGGCGAGGCGGCGAGGCGGCGTCGCCGTGGCCGGATTCCCTCCCTCGCTGTCAGTGGTGCCGTCTAGGGTTCGACGTATGACGCCTGTGCCTCCTCCCGCAGTCGAACTCTCCGCCGACCAGGCCCGCCGCATAGCGCTGCGCGCCCAGGGCTTCCTGGGGGCGCCGGACCGCAGGGCAGGGGTGCCGGGGGTGCTGCGCCACCTCGGCGCCGTCCAGCTCGACACCATCTCGGTGCTGGCCCGCTCGCACGAGCTGATCCCCTACGCCCGGCTCGGCGCGGTCGGCCGGCGCACGGTGGAGGAGGCGTACTGGTCGGGCGGCCGCTCCTTCGAGTACTGGTCGCACGCCGCGTGCATCCTGCCCGTCGAGGAGTGGCCGCACTTCGCGTTCCGCCGCCGCGCCTACCGCGCCCGTCCGCAGTGGCACCACGATCTGCCCGACGGTGTGTACGACACGGTGATCAAGCAGCTGAGCGCCGAGGGCCCGTTGACGGCCACCGAGCTCGGCGGCGCGAAGAACGGCGGGGAGTGGTGGGACTGGTCGGCCTCCAAGGTCGCCGTCGAACGGGCCCTGATGTACGGCGAGGTGGTCTGCACCGAGCGGCGCGGCTGGAAGCGGGTCTACGACCTGGCCGAGCGGGCGATCCCGGACGCCGTGCTCCACGACGACCTCAGCGACACCGAGTGCCGGCGGCGGCTGGTCGCGCTGGCGGGCAAGTCCCTGGGGGTCGGCACCCGGAGCGACATCGCGGACTACCACCGGCTGCGGGGCGAGGAGTTCGACGCGGTGGTGGCGGACTCGGGCCTGGTGCCGGTGACGGTGGAGGGCTGGGCCAAGCCGGCCTGGGCGGACCCCGAGGCGCTGGCCACGGAGCCGCGCGGCCGCCACCGTACGACGCTGCTGTCGCCGTTCGACTCGCTGGTCTGGGAGCGGGCGCGCACCGAGCGGATCTTCGGCTTCACGCACCGGCTGGAGGCGTACGTCCCCAGGCCGAAGCGGATCCACGGCTACTTCGCGATGCCGTTGCTGGCGGGCGGGAAGCTCCAGGGCCGCGTCGACCCCGCCCGGGAGGGCACCACGCTGATCGCCCGGCAGGCTTCCCTGGCCGGGCCGAAGGCGGTGGTCCCGATGGCCGAGGCCCTGGTGGAGGCGGCGGCCTGGGTGGGCTGTACGGACATCCGGCTGGAGCGGATCGACGCCCCGGAGCTGCGCGACCCGCTCAAGGACGAGATCGGCCGGGCGCTGCGGCGGGCCTACCGCTGAGAGCCACCGTGGCTACCTGATCTCCAGGATCTTCTCCCGCATGGCATAGACCACGGCTTCCATGCGGGAGTGCAGCTGAAGCTTTTCCAGAATATTGCGGACGTGGTTCTTCACCGTGTTCTCGGAAATGAACAACTCCTTGGCGATATCCCGGTTGTTCATGCCGGTCGCCACGAGTTTGAGGACTTCCAGTTCCCGTTCGGTGAGCCGGGGGGCGGGGACGAGCCGGCGCTCGTCGGTGCGCTGGATCATCGATTTGAACTCGGTGAGCAGCTTGGAGGCCATGGACGGGCTGATCTGGGACTGCCCGTCCGCGACGGCGCGAATGGCCGTCGCCACCTCGTCGGTGGAGATCTCCTTGAGGAGGTATCCGGTGGCGCCCGCCTTGATCGCGTCGTAGAGGTCGGCCTCCTCGTCGCTGATCGTCAGCATGATGATCTTCGCGCTGGGCGCCACCTCCTTGATGGAGGTGCAGGCCTCGATGCCTCCGCGTCTGGGCATCCGCACATCCATCAGAATGATGTCGGGCAGCAGGTCGGCGGCCTTGTCGACCGCCTCGGAGCCGTCCCCGGCCTCACCGACGACCTGGATGTCCTCCTCCTGCGCGAGGACGATCTCCAGACCCCTGCGGAAGAGCGCGTGGTCGTCGACCACGAGGACCCGGATGGGCTCCTTGCGCGAGGTGCCGTCCGGGTCGTCGTCGGTGCGGGCACCGGCGTCGTCGGAACCACTCGCACCGCGCACGGGCCCGAAGGTGTCCACCATCGTTCCTCCCCCTGAAGGCCACGGCCTGATAGTCATCAGTCGTCCGCCAACGGCGTTCCACCGAACCCCGATTGGCTCGTAACGCCATGATTCCATGCCGGGGCGCCCGAGCGGTGATCCTCTGATCGCGCACCGGTGCCCCTGGTGGCGTGAAAACGCTCCAGGGGCACCGGTGACGGTGTGGCGTCAGCCGCCGAGCGCACCACCCGCGCCGCCTGCCTCATCAGCGGCGAGCGGGTCGGTCCTCAGGTGGATGACGCCGTAGTCGTAGGCGTGCCGCCGGTAGACGACACTGGGCTCCTTCGTCTCGGAGTCGACGAACAAGTAGAAGTCGTGCCCGACCAGTTCCATCTCGTAGAGCGCCTGGTCGAGCGCCATGGGTGCGGCGGTGTGGGTCTTCTCGCGCATCACGAGAGGCCCTTCGCCCTGCACCTCGATCGATCCGACCTTCGTGGTCGTCACAGCTTCCGACGGCTGCTCGCCGACCAGTTCGCCGTCCTCGTCGAACGAGGCGACACCCGGCACAACGTCCGCGACCTCGGCCGCCGACAGACGGCCGTTGCCCCGGCGGCTGTAGCGCTTGTCGTGCTGCTTGCGCAGCCGGGCCTCCAGCTTTCCGGTGGCCAGATCAAGCGCTGCGTAGGGGTCGCCCGCCGCCGCTTCCGCCCGGATGACCGGCCCGCGCGAGTGGAGCGTGATCTCCACCCGGTCGGAACGGTCGGCCTGACGGGGATTCGGCTCCTTGGACACCTCGACGTCGACGCTGATCACCTTGCCGTCGAACTTCTGGATCTTGTCCAGCTTCAGCTTCTCGGCCACGTGCTTGCGGAACCGCTCGGGCACCTCGGTCTTGCGGCCCTTGACGACGATGTCCACGCAGAACTCCGTTCCCGGATCGCCCCGCTTCGGCGGCGGGGCATCTCCCTTTTGCACCAGCCCCCGGTGGTCCCCAGGGGCCTCGGACTCGGTGACTTTCGCCTCCTCCTCCCCCGTCGGAGAGGTCACTACCCCGACCGGCTCGGCTGCTTCCGGTCCGTCGGTGAGTTACCTGCCCGAAACCTCACGGTGCATTCATCGAGGTTCGGCCTTCACCGCTCCTCACAACCGAACATAGCCTGCACACCGGGGTATCGGCACCCGCTACCGGCACATACCTCCGTTCAGGGGGTTTTGCCCTGCCATTACCTGCAACGATGCAAGTTCTGGGTCAGTTCCGGTTTATTTCGAAGGCGGACGGAGAAGCGGCGACGACCGCCGCCGCGCACACCTCGCGGCCCGAGCGTCTCCCGTCGCTCCCGAGCGCCTCGGTGACGGCCCGCGCCGCCTCGGCCAGCGTCGATCCCGTCGTCAACAGGTCGTCCACCAGGACCACTCTCCCGGGGGCGAGCAGCCGCTCTCCCCCTCCGGAGACTCCCAGCGCCCCGGCGAGATTCGCCCGTCGCCGGTGCGCCCCGAGACCCGACTGGTCGGCGACCGCGCGTTGCTGCCGCAGCACCGGGAGCACCCGGGCCGGCCGCCCCGTCCGGCGCAGCTCGCCTGCGGCCGCCCGGGCGATCCGAAGCACCGGATCATGCCCGCGCGCCGCGGTCGCGGAGCGCGCTGAGGGCACGGGCACCAGCAGCAGGGGCCCCACGGCCCCCGTCTGCCCCGTCCCGGCCCGTACGGACGCCGCCAAGGCCCGTCCGAGGGGTCCGGCGAGCCCGAGTGAACCGCGCTCCTTGTGGGCCAGCAGCACCGCGCGTACGGCGTTCTCGTAGGGCGCCGCCGCGTGCACCGCCGGAAGCCCCGCGGGCCGGGGCGAGGGCCGCACCCTGCGGGCCTCCACCCCGTTCAGCGCGGCCCCGCACGCCGGGCACAGCTCCGTACGCGGCCTGCCGCAGCCCGCGCAGGCCACCGGCAGGACCAGCCCGGAGAACTCCCGCCACCAATCCCGCATGGGTCCACCGTGCCCGGCCGCCGGGCGACGGACCACCCCTGTGGAAAACCCGCCGGACCCGCCTCCAGGTGCGCAAGGACGCGTCCGGAGACGTCGGGTCAGCCCGGGTAGACCAGCGAGGTGCCTTCCTCCAGCACCGTCTGCCAGTTGTCCCCCGGCGAGAGCTTCACTATGCCGTCGCCCTCGGTCTCCGCCATCAGCGGCAGCAGCTCGTCGTCCGCCGCGGCGACCGCCTGGACCTGGTTCACCCCGGGCAGCACCCCGGAGGCCCCGGAGGACGGCGTGGAACCGTCCGCCTGTACGTACCGCACCTGCTGGACACCACCCGCCTCCTTGCCGACCACCACGAGACGGCTGCGGCCCGACCAGGAGATCGCCGTCACGTCCGTGAGCTGCGGCGCGGCCTGACGCAGGTCCTCGACCGAGAGCTCGGGCGCCTCGTCGGTCCCGCGCCGCTCGACCCGGCCGATCTTGAGCGTCGTACGCCCGTCCTCCGTCACCAGCAGGGCGATCCGCACGCCGTCCGCCGACAGCCGCAGCTCCTCGATCCGCCCGCCGTCCAGACCCGGGACCCGGACCTCCTGCGGCTCTCCCTCACCCTCGACCAGCCGCAGCAGCCTCGGGCGCTCCTTGTCCCGGTCGGCGACCCACAGGTCACCCCGCCCGTCCCAGCTCGGCGACGACAGCCGGTCGGCGGTCTTCCTGCCGGCGCTGGTCACCGCGGGAGCGGCCAGCTCACCTTCCTCGTCCAGGGACGCGACGTACAGGTTCTGCCCGGTGGCTGAGACCGCGGCCGCCCGCCGCTCGTCCCGGGCCACGCCGACGGCGCCCATCGCGACCGTGCCGACGCCCAGAGGACCGCGCACCACCTCGGGCGTGCCGATGCCCTCGGTGGCGCTGGGGATCCGCTGGACCCTGCCCTTGGCGTCGATGAAGTACTGGCTGTCGGGCCCGTCGGAGCCGCTGTCGGAGGAGAACTTCTCCGCCTCGTCCGCGTCCAGCGCACAGAGCCGGCCCCGCCCGCCCTCCAGCTCCACCTGCTCGACCCGCGCGGAGGTCAGGTCCCGCAGGGTGAAGAGCACCTGGGCGGCCATCATCCGGCAGGCCGCCCGGCCCGCCTTGTCGGCCTTGCCGTTGAGCGGCACCTTCAGCACGTTCTGGTCGTCGGGGGCCAGCGCGACGACGTCCTTGCGCAGGGCGGTCCCGGTGGGGAAACGGGAGTCGACCACGGGCCGCAGCCAGTTCGTCGGCCCCTCCAGCAGCGTCCTGACCGTCTGCGTCGCCGTGCTCATCCGCGTGACCGGATCGGTGCCGGTACGTACGTAGACGGGGTCGGCGACGAGCGTCGGCTGTCCGCTCGTCCGCCCGGTGGCGTAGTAGTACTTGTTCACCGAGCGGTAGAGCCGCTTGAAGTCGGACTGCCCGAGGACCAGCCCGTCCGGCACGATGTCGATGCGCCACTCGGCCTTCCCGTCCGCCACCTTCTCCCGCACCAGGTGCAGCACCTGGGAGTAGTCGGTGGGGGCGAGCGGGTGGTACGAGCTCTGGGCGTCGACCGCCGCCACCTTCTCACCGGTCAGCGTGTAGGAGGTCTCGGAGTCCCGGCGCTCCTCGTCCTGGAGCGAGGGACCGCTGCGGTTGGGTGCCTGGGTGAGCACCGTGGTGCCCTCGCCCGGCTGCCAGGTCTCGGCCGCGTCCTTGCTCAGGTACTTGCGCGTGGTCCGGAAACCGGGGTCGTCGCTGGTCATCGACTCCAGGAACCCGTCGACGATCTCGCTGGGCACCGCGCCCTCACGGGGCTCCACCGCGTACACCTGTACCTGGGAGTCCCCCGGCTGCGAGGCGTCGACCGCCTTGACGTCCCCGGTCACCGGCATCGACCCGCAGCCGGCGAGCACGATGACGGAGCAGCCGAGCAGCGCGGACATCCGCACGCCGCGTCCGGGGCCACCACGACGGCGGTCAGTACCCACGTGTGGAGTCCTCCTGGTCGGAATTCTGCGCTGGGGAACCCGCGCCGCCGGACCGCTCCGGTGCCCGGCGTGCCACCACACGGGCCCCGTTGCCGGGCAGCGCCGCCGGGTGCACCGAGGCGGGCGCCGGGTGCGCAGCGGTGGAGGAGCGGGCCGGCACGGGCAGCGGCGAGCGCTTCGCCGCACCGGACTGGTTCGGCACGGACAGCAGCCGGTTGTCGCCCGCCTGCGCCTCGTCGCGCTCCCGGCTCTCCCGGTTGCGCCGGGAGTCCTCGGGCTCCAGCGGTATCGGCGAACCGCGCAGCGGCTCGTCCGCCGTACGCGGCAGGGTCAGCCGGAACTGGGACC
This sequence comes from Streptomyces cyaneofuscatus, assembly GCF_042718795.1. Taxonomy (GTDB): domain Bacteria; phylum Actinomycetota; class Actinomycetes; order Streptomycetales; family Streptomycetaceae; genus Streptomyces; species Streptomyces cyaneofuscatus_A. Next base: position 9,523 of record NZ_JBHXOX010000004.1, on the reverse strand, counting down.
CGCCGCCCGGCTCGCCCCACGCCTGGAGCCAGCCGCCGTGCAGCCGGGCGTCCTCGACGGCGATGGAGAGCCCGAGACCGGTCCCGCCGGTTGTCCGGGCCCGCGCCGGGTCGGCGCGCCAGAACCGGTTGAAGACGCGGGTCGCCTCGCCGGGCTTGAGCCCGACCCCGTAGTCCCGTACGGCCACGGCGACCGCGCCCTGGGCCACGCCCATCCGCACGATGACGTCCCGGCCCTCACCGTGCTCGACGGCGTTGACCACGAGGTTGCGCAGCACCCGCTCGACCCGCCGGGCGTCGGCCTCGGCGATCACCGGCTGGTCGTCGCCGATGACCAGGATCCGGCTGCCCTTGCGCTCGGCGAGCGGTTCGGCGCCGCCGATCACCCGGTGCACCACGGCCCGCAGGTCTATCGGCTCGGCCTCCAGCGCGGCCGCTCCCGCGTCGAACCGGCTGATCTCCAGCAGGTCCGAGAGCAGCGACTCGAAGCGGTCGAGCTGGTCACCGAGCAGCTCGGCGGAGCGCGCGGTGATCGGATCGAAGTCGGCACGCGCCTCATGGATGACGTCGGCGGCCATCCGTACGGTCGTCAGCGGGGTCCGCAGCTCGTGCGAGACGTCGGAGACGAAGCGCCGCTGCATCCGGGAGAGCTCCTCCAACTGCTGGATCTTCAGCTGAAGGTTCTGCGCCATCTTGTTGAAGGCCTCACCGAGCCGCGCGATGTCGTCCTCGCCGGTGACCTTCATCCGTTCCTGGAGCTTCCCGGCGGAGAGCCGCTCGGCGATACCGGCCGCCATCCGCACCGGCGTGACGACCTGCCGCACCACGAACCACGCGATGGCGCCGAGCAGCACGACGACGAAGAGTCCGGCGGTCGCCAGGGTCGTCTTGACCAGCGCCAGGGACTTCTCCTCCTGCGTGAGCGGGAAGAGGTAGTACAGCTCGTAGGGCTGCTGGTCGATGTCGTAGAGCCGCTTGCCCACGACGAGGCCCGGCTGGGCCTCGTTGCCGTTGGAATAGCGGATCAAGGAGTACGTCTGGAAGGCTCCCTGCCCCTTGCCCACGTCCTGGCGCAGTCGCTCGGGCACGCTGGCGGCCTCGACGCTGCCCGAACCACGCGGGGCACGGCTGCCCGCGCCCTCGCTGACCGAGTCCGCGCTGAGCGCGACCACGTTGAAGGCGTTCTTGCCGCCACTGGCGAGCTGGTCGACGAGCTCGGTGCGCCACGAGGTGTTGGCGGTCATGCCGTCGGGCCCCTCGGTGCCCGGCGCCAGGGAGGCGTTCGCCTTCTCCTGGGCCGCGGCGAAACCACCGGCGGCCTGGGTCTGGGCGGCCTTGCCCTTCGCGTCGAGCAGACCGTTGCGGACCTGCCCGATCACGACGAAGCCGAGCAGCAGCACCACGCCGATCGACATCAGCAGGGTGCCCGCGACGACGCGGAGCTGCAGATTGCGCCGCCACAACCGCACGGCGGGCAGCAGCGGACCGCGGACCCACCGCATCAGCAGACGCGGTACGGGCCCGCCGGGCGTCCGGTCCTGGAACAACCGGCCGCCCTGCAGGAAACGGCTCATACGAGAAGCCTTCCGTCCCGGACCGGCAGCCCGCTCCGCACGGACTCCCGGCTCCCCGGGGTTCGGAGCGGCGCTGCCCTCGGCCATGTCAGCTCGGTCCGGCCTTGTAACCGACCCCTCGGACGGTCACGACGATCTCCGGCCGCTCCGGGTCCTTCTCGACCTTGGAGCGCAGCCGCTGGACGTGCACGTTCACCAGCCGGGTGTCGGCCGCGTGCCGGTAACCCCAGACCTGCTCCAGCAGGACCTCACGGGTGAAGACCTGCCACGGCTTGCGGGCGAGGGCGACCAGCAGGTCGAACTCCAGCGGCGTCAGGGCGATGGACTGCCCCTCCCGCTTCACGGAGTGGCCGGCCACGTCGATGACCAGGTCACCGATGGTCAACTGCTCCGGCGCGGGCTCTTCGGACCGCCGCAGGCGGGCCCTGATCCGGGCGACCAACTCCTTAGGTTTGAACGGCTTGACGATGTAGTCGTCGGCCCCTGATTCCAGGCCGACCACGACATCGACGGTGTCACTCTTGGCAGTGAGCATGACGATCGGCACACCGGACTCGGCCCTGATCAGCCTGCACACCTCGATGCCGTCCCTTCCGGGCAGCATGAGGTCGAGCAGCACCAGGTCCGGCTTGGCCTCACGAAATGCGGCCAGTGCCTTGTCGCCGTCCGCTACGAACGACGGCTCGAAACCTTCTCCACGCAGCACAATCCCGAGCATCTCGGCCAGTGCGGTGTCGTCGTCGACGACAAGGACGCGTCCCTTCATAATCGACATCATCCCATTAGCTAATCGTTACCTGCGATGACCTGGCACACAGCTCTGCCAGTCCGACCCCCGTGACGGGGGAAATGACGCCCTCCTCGGTAACGATCGCCGTGATCAACTCCGGCGGCGTGATGTCGAAAGCCGGGTTGTACACCGGGGCCCCGAGGGGTGCGACGACCTTCCCACCCCCGCCGCCCTCCGATACGCCTCCCGGCGATGTGACCTCCGTCACTTCTTGCCCGGAACGCTGCTCAACGATGATCGATGTGCCTTCAGCCGTCTCCATGTCGACGGTCGTCGTCGGCGCCACCACGATGAACGGCACATGGTGGTACTTCGCGAGCACGGCCAGCGGATAGCTCCCCACCTTGTTGGCCACCGACCCGTCCGCCGCGATGCGGTCCGCCCCGATGAGCACGGCATCCACCTCACCCGCCGCGAACAGCGAACCCGCCGCACTGTCCGTGAGCAGGCTGTACGCCATCCCGTTGCGCGCCGCCTCGTACGCCGTCAGCCTCGCCCCCTGGAGCAGCGGCCGGGTCTCGTCCACCCACAGCCGGCGCAGCCGCCCCTGCCGGTGCACCCTCAGGGCCACCGCGAACGCCGTCCCCTCGCCCCCGGAGACCAGCGCCCCGGTGTTGCAGTGGGTCAGCAGCCGGTAGCCCTGCCCCGGCAGCAGCTCCTCCAGCAGCGCCGTCCCGTGCTCCGCCATCCGCTCGCTGGCCCGGGCGTCCTCCCGGTGCAACGCCCGGGCCTCGGCCAGGGCCACAGCCGCGGCCTCGGTGACCCCCGCCCCCTTCTCGGCGGCCGCCCAGTAGGCGCCAGCCACCCGTCGCACCCCGTAACCGAGATTCACCGCGGTGGGCCGCGCCCCCTCCAGCAGCCCGGCCGCCTCCGCCACGTCGTAACCTCGCGCCGCCGCGAGCGCCACTCCGTACCCCCCGGCGATCCCGAGCAGCGGAGCCCCTCGGACCGCCAGCGTCCGGATCGCCCGCACCAGCGCGGGCACATCCGTACACACCAGCTCGACCTCCTCCGCGGGCAGCCGCGTCTGGTCGAGGAGCACCAGTACGGGACCTTCCGGAAGCTCGTCCCAACGAAGTACGGAAAGCGCGGAAGGGTCGCTGCCCACCGGCGTTTGCGCGTCCTGATCAGCCATCCACCCAGTCTGCCCGGTGAGCCGCCCACAAATGAAGGCACGAAGGAGAGAAGGCTCCCGGCCCGCACGGCACCGGCCCGTGGCACGATGGCTGCCAACCTGCCGCCCCGATGAGCGGACAGGACGGTGAAGGAGCGAGAATGAACGACTCTCCGGGCTGGGCGACGCCCGGATCTGCCCCCTCGGACGGCCAGGAGGCGGCCATTCCCCGCCCCTCCGCACCCCAGGACGGAGGCGCACCGACGGGACAGTGGTCCCCCGAGCAGCCGCCTCCCGGGCAGTGGTCCCCGCCGAGCAACCCCGGCAGCGGCCCGGGCAACCGCCCGCCCGCCCCCGGCTGGGGCGGCGGTCCGCAGCGACCGGACTGGGGCATGAAGCCACCGGCGGCGAAGCCCGGCGTCATCCCGCTGCGCCCCCTGGGCCTCGGCGAAATCCTCGACGGCTCGGTCTCGGCCCTGCGCGCCCACTGGCGCACCGCACTCGGCTTCAGCCTCGCGGTGTCCGTGGTCGTCCAGATCGCCGTCACCCTCATGCAGCGCTACCTCCTGCCCAAGCCGACCACCGTCGACCCGAACGCCAGCGGCACCGAAGCCCTTCGCCAGGCCTCCGAATCCGCCCGGACGACGCTGCTCTCCCTCGCCCCGGCGTCCCTCCTCACGATGATCGCCACGCTCTTCACCGCGTCCATCGTCACCGTGGTGATCAGCCGCTCCGTGCTGGGCCGCCCCGTCACGCTCTCCGACGCCTGGGCCGAAGCTCGTCCGCGGATCCTCCCCCTGATCGGGCTGACCCTGCTGGTGGCCCTGATCACCGCCACGGTCATGACCGTCGGCGTCGGTCCCGGGCTGCTGGTGGGCGCCGAGGCCGGCGCGGCGCTGGCGCTCCTCGGCTTCACCGCCGCCTGCGTCGTGATCCTCTCGCTCCAGGTCAGCTTCGCCCTCGCCGCCCCCGCCCTGATGCTCGAACGGCAGAGCATCCTCGCCGCGCTGCGCAGGTCGGCGAAGCTGGTCCGCGGTGCCTGGTGGCGCACCTTCGGCATCCTCGCGCTGACCTACCTGATCGTCTTCCTGGTGAGCTTCATCGTCTCCATCCCCTTCGGCGTCGTCGCGGTCATCGCCGACGGAACCGACATCAGCGAGTTCTTCGAAAGCGGCGGCCCCTCCCTCGGCTGGCCCTTCCTGATCATCACGGGCATCGGCGAAGTCATCGTCTCCACGCTGCTCTACCCCTTCGTCGCCGGCGTGATGGCACTGCTCTACGTGGACCAGCGCATCCGCCGCGAGGCGCTCGACCTCGACCTCGCCCGGGCCGCAGGCCTCCCCGGCCACGACGCCGACACCCCCAGGAGCTGATGCGGTGTCGGGGGCGGGGGGCACCACAGCGGCACGGCGGGCCAGCGGCGCCGGGAACATACCCGTGGACACTCCACGTGTCCCCGCCCGGGAGGCGGCTGAGAGCGAGCTGTCCAAGCCGATGTACCACGAGAACGATCCGAACGTTCTCCAACGCGCCCTGAACCACTTCTGGGACTGGGTCGCCGGCGTGTTCGACGCCGCTGCGGGCGCCGCCCCCGGCGGCCCCGCCGGCCTCGCCGTCCTGGCACTCATCGTCATCGGCCTCACCGCCGCCCTCTGGTGGCGGCTCGGCACCCCCCAACGCTCCCCCCTGGCCCCGGACGCCCTCTTCGAGAACGACGGCCCCCGCAGTGCCGCCCAGCACCGTGCAGCCGCCGACGTCCACGCCGCCGCTCTCCGCTGGACCGAAGCCGTCCAGGAACGCATGCGGGCGATCGTCCGGTCGCTGGAGGAACGCGCCCTGCTCGACCCTCGCCCCGGCCGCACCGCGGACGAAGCCGCGACGGAAGCAGGCCGCGCCCTGCCCGGCCACGCCACCCGGCTACGCTCCGCCGCCCGGGACTTCGACGACGTCACATACGGCGGCCGCACGGCGGGCCGACCCACATATCTGGCCGTGCGCGCCCTGGACACCGAACTCGACGAGGCCAAGCCCGTGCTGCCCGGAGCCTCCCGAGGAGCCGCCGGATGACCACGGCCACCGCCCCTTCCCCCACCTCGACGGCGCCCACCCCGTACCAGGTCTGGAAGCGCGCACGAGGGCTCCTGATCGCCCTGCTCATCCTCGTGATCGCAGGCGTCACGTTCGCCGCCGTCCGCTCCGGCACCAACCACGGGCACCTCGACCCCCGCTCCGCCGACCCGAAGGGCAGCCGCGCCGCAGCCGAACTCCTCAAGGCGCGCGGGATATCCGTCACCGTCGCGACGACCCTCGACGAAGCGACCACCGCGGCGGGGCCCGACACCACACTCCTGGTCACCGGCCCGAATCTCCTCACCCCCGCACAGCAGCGCCGGCTCCACGAGGCAACCACCGCCTCCACCGGCCGCACCGTCCTGATCGCCCCGGGCCCGGCAGCCGCATCCCGCCTCTCCCCCGGCGTACGCACCGAGCCCCACCGCCCGGTGAGCGCGCTCCCCCCGTCGTGCGCCTTCCCCGCCGCCCGCAGCGCCGGAACAGCCGACATGGGCGGCGTCCGCTACACGGCGCCGGACTCCACCGCCACCGCCTGCTACCCCAGCGACGGCGCCCCCAGCCTGCTGATCCTCAAGGACCGAGGAGACGGTGACACCATCCTTCTCGGCTCCCCCGACTTCCTCCACAACGAGCGTCTCGACCAACAGGGCAACGCCTCCCTCGCCCTGCAACTCCTCGGTTCGCGACCCCATCTCGTCTGGTACCTCCCCTCTCTCGCCGATCCGTCCGCCACCAGCGATGACGGCTCCCCCGACAGCAACGACACCGACAGCGGCGACAACAGCGACAACGGCAAGGAGGCTTCGGGCGAGGAGAGCGGCTTCCTCGACCTGATCCCCTCCGGCTGGCTCTGGGGAACGCTCCAACTCACCCTCGCCGCAGTCCTCGCCGCGATCTGGCGAGGCCGCCGCCTCGGCCCCATCGTCATGGAACGGCTGCCGGTCTCCATCCGCGCATCGGAGTCCGCCGAAGGCCGCGCCGGCCTCTACCGCAAGGCCAACGCCCGTGACCGGGCAGCCGAATCGCTCCGGGCCGCCGCCCGGACCCGCATCGCCCGCCTCGCCGGCGTAACCGCCCGCGAAGCGCACACCTCCTACGTCCTCCTCCCTGCCGTATCCGCCCGCACCACCACAACTGGCGACGACCTGAGCACCCTGCTCTTCGGCCCGGCCCCCGCCGACGACGCGGCCCTTGTCCTGCTGGCCGAGCACCTCGACACCCTCGAAAGAGAGGTACGCACCTCATGAGCGCCCCGACCCCCGAGCCGGCCGAACCCACAGCGGTCCCCACGACCCCTGCGGTTCCGCAGCCCGCCGACGGCGCCCGCGCGTCCTTGGAAGCCCTCCGCTCCGAGATCGCCAAGGCCGTGGTCGGCCAGGACCCGGCTGTCACCGGACTCGTCGTCGCGCTGCTCTGCCGCGGACACGTACTCCTCGAGGGCGTCCCCGGCGTCGCCAAGACCCTGCTCGTCCGAGCCCTCGCAGCCTCCCTCGAACTCGACACCAAGCGAGTCCAGTTCACCCCCGACCTCATGCCGAGCGACGTAACGGGCTCGCTCGTCTACGACGCCCGCACCGCCGAGTTCTCCTTCCAGCCCGGCCCGGTCTTCACCAACCTGCTGCTCGCCGACGAGATCAACCGCACCCCTCCCAAGACACAGGCCTCCCTCCTGGAAGCGATGGAAGAGCGTCAGGTCACCGTCGACGGCACCCCCCGCCCGCTGCCGGACCCCTTCCTCGTCGCCGCCACCCAGAACCCCGTCGAATACGAGGGCACCTACCCGCTTCCGGAAGCCCAACTGGACCGCTTCCTCCTCAAGCTGACCGTGCCCCTCCCCTCCCGGCAGGACGAGATCAACGTCCTCACCCGTCACGCCGACGGCTTCAACCCCCGCGACCTCAAGGCAGCGGGCATACGGCCCGCCGCAGGCCCCGCCGACCTGGAGGCGGCCCGCTCAGCCGTCGCGAAGACCACGGTCTCCCCCGAGATCGCCGGCTATGTCGTGGATATCTGTCGTGCCACGCGCGAATCCCCCTCGCTCGCTCTGGGCGTCTCCCCCCGAGGCGCCACCGCACTGCTCTCGACCGCACGAGCCTGGGCCTGGCTCACCGGCCGGGACTACGTCACCCCGGACGATGTGAAGGCCTTGGCGCTTCCCACACTCCGTCATCGCATCCACCTGCGGCCCGAGGCAGAAATGGAGGGAGTCACCCCCGACTCCGTCATCACCTCGGTGCTCGCTCACGTCCCCGTACCCCGATGAGGCGGTGACCATGGCCCTCACCGGACGTACCGCACTGCTGGCCGCGCTGGGATCACTCCCCGTAGGCATCCTCGCTCCGAGCTGGACCGGGATGCTCGCGGTCAACGCACCGCTCTCACTAGCGATTCTGTGCGACTACGCCCTGGCAGCGCCAGTGCGAACGCTCCGATTCACCCGATCCGGTGATACATCCGTTCGACTTGGTGACGCGGCCGAAGTGCAACTCAGCGTGACCAACAGCTCGCGACGGCGGCTCCGGGCCCAGCTCCGCGACGCCTGGCCGCCGAGCAGCTGTCCCACCGGCACCGAACAGGCCGCGTCCCGCCACACGTTGACGGTTCCTCCCGGCGAACAGCGGCGCCTGACCACTGTTCTGCGCCCCACCCGCCGCGGCGACCGCCAGGCCGAGCGCATCACGGTCCGCTCGTACGGCCCGCTCGGCCTCGCCGCACGCCAGGGCCACCACCACGTCCCCTGGACCGTACGGGTGCTGCCCCCGTTCACCAGCCGGAAGCACCTGCCGTCCAGGCTCGCCCGCCTCCGCGAACTCGACGGCCGCACCAGCGTCCTGACGCGAGGTGAAGGCACGGAGTTCGACAGCCTGCGGGCGTACGTGCCGGGGGACGACACCCGTTCCATCGACTGGCGGGCGACGGCACGCCAGTCGGCCGTCGCGGTCCGGACATGGCGCCCCGAGCGCGACCGCCACATCCTCATCGTTCTGGACACCGGGCGCACCTCCGCGGGCCGGGTGGGCGACGTGCCGCGACTCGATGCGGCGATGGACGCCACGTTGCTCCTCACCGCGCTCGCGACGCGCGCCGGCGACCGCGTGGACCTCCTCGCCTACGACCGCCGCGTCCGAGCCCGTGTGCAGGGCCGGACCTCCGCAGGCGACGTCCTGGCGACAGTCGTCGATGCCCTCGCCTCACTGGAGCCCGAGCTCGTCGAGACGGACGCCAGGGGCCTCAGCGCCACGGCACTCTCCGCTGCCCCTCGCGGCTCGCTGATCGTTCTCCTGACATCTCTGGAGGCTGCCCCCATCGAGGAGGGCCTCCTCCCGCTGCTCCCTCAGCTCACCCAGCGCCACGCGGTTCTGCTGGCCGCCGTGTCCGATCCACGGATCGAGGAGATGGCGAAGGCCCGAGGAACGGTGGACGCGGTGTACGACGCCGCCGCCGGCACCCAGGCCCAGACCGAACGACGCAGCACGGCGGAGAAACTCCAGCGCCATGGCGTCGTCGTCGTGGACGCCAGCCCGGACACCATCGCCCCCGCCCTCGCCGACGCCTATCTGGCCCTCAAGGCCGCAGACCACCTCTGAGGCTCTCCGAGCCTGGCCCCTCCGGTGATGCACCGCTCACCGGAGGCCCAAGGTTTCGGACATCTTCAGAACGCAGAAAAGCCCCGCACCATACGGTGCGGGGCTTTCCCGGAAAAATTGTTCGGCGGCGTCCTACTCTCCCACAGGGTCCCCCCTGCAGTACCATCGGCGCTGAAAGGCTTAGCTTCCGGGTTCGGAATGTAACCGGGCGTTTCCCTAACGCAATGACCACCGAAACACTATGAAATTTGAACACCGGATGAAAACACGGCCGTTCGTTATTTCAGAACTAACACAGTGGACGCGAGCAACTGAGGACAAGCCCTCGGCCTATTAGTACCAGTCAGCTCCACCCCTTACAGGGCTTCCACATCTGGCCTATCAAC
>NZ_JBHXOX010000003.1:0-337427 GCF_042718795.1 Streptomyces cyaneofuscatus | reverse complement strand
CAACACCCACATTCTGGGCGCCTCTTTTTTTTTTTTTTATCCTACCGCGTTGTGTCTCCCCCCCGCAATGGGGGGGGCCCCCCCCCCGACGGGGGCGCCCCCCCCCGACGCGCTGCTCAGCTCCCTCTACTCCAGCCTGCTGGACCTGATCGAGGCCCACACGCTGACCGTGCTCCCGGCCGGTGAGGAACCCCTGGCCCCCTACATCGCCCACCGGCACGAGCTGCACAGCGACCTCGTGGACGCTCTCGAACGACGCGACCGGGAGGCGGCACTCCGCCTGATCCATGAGCACAACACCGGTCTCCAGCCGGAGGAGCAGGCCGCTCAGCGCTGAGCAGACGACGTCCCCGTCGCCGCCGCACCGCGAGATCGACCGGACCGCAGGAGCTGCCGGGGTCGGCCTACCGTTCGCGTGGAGCGGCCTGGTAGGAGTTCCAGTCGGCACGGCCCCCGGCGCCGAGGACCTCGACGGGGGAGGAGAGCCGCTCGCCGGGCCGGTCCCGTAGCTCGCGCCGGGCGACCCGGGCGACGAGTGCCGGGAACAGCGGGCGCAGTGGCTGGCACCAGCGGAGCCACGGCGGGGCGTAGATGTGCGGGGCGCGGCCCGCGATGCCCTGGGTGAGCCATCGGGCGACCTGGTCGGGGGAGTGCACACGGCGTGCGGGACGGGGCTGGTTGCGCCGCAGGGCCTCCAGGACGGGGTCGTCGTCGATGCCGGTGAGCATGTCGGTACCGGTCCAGTGCAGGTAGGCGATGCCGACCTGGACCCCGTCTGGTTCGAGCTCCCCGCGCAGCGCCAGGGCGAACGACTCCGCCCCCGCCTTGGAGGCGCAGTAGGCGCTCATCATGGGCGCCGCGCCGAACGCGGCCGTGGAAGCGATCTGGAGGAAGTAGCCGCGGGCCGCCGTGAGCTGGGGCAGGAAAGCGCGGACGGTGTTGGCGGAGCCGGTGAGGTTGACGTCGATGACCCGTTGCCAGAGGTCGGCGGCCGTACGGTCGAAGGGGCCGCTCACCGCGATACCTGCGTTGGCCACGACCACGCTCGCGGGGCCGAGTCCGGCTTCTACACGAAGGGCGGCGTCCACGAGTGCCGCACGGTCGGTGACGTCGGACTCGACGCAGATGCTCCGGCCGGGCAGGGAATCGGCGACCACCTGAAGGGTCTCCCTCTCCCGTCCGATCAGGGCCACGTGCATCCCGGCATCGGAGAGGCTGTGCGCGAGGGCTTCACCGATACCGCGCGCGGCCCCCGTGACGACGGCGACCCGCCCGCGCAGGGGGACGCCTCGGGCATGGTGGGTGAGGCGCCCGCCGGGAGTGTCCCGCATCGTCTCTCCTCGATCCCGGGCCGCCTGTCGCCGTAGGCTCGGCAGCCGCCTTCCCCGTCACGTCCTGGCCACGGCTTTTCCGCGAGACCTGGTCGTTCCCGTCCGGCTCGGCCCGACCCGGAAGGGGACCGGCGGCCTACTCCAGCGTGCGGCCCATCCGCGCACCCCGCAAGTTCCTCACCCGGTGGACGCCCCGTAGTGGGCGGCGAGCGCGGTGGCCCGGTCACGCAGTGCGGTACGCAGCCACTGCGGGGACAGGGCCTCCGCGTCCGGGGCGAGCTTCCACAGCACCCACTCGGCGTGTCGCGCGTCCTGAAAAGTCACCTCCAGCCGCAGCCACCCGCCCGCTTCGCCTCCATCGCCTTCTGCGCCTCCTTCGCCTTCGTCGGCCCCTTCCGCGAGGACCGCCACCGCCGTGCCCACCAGCTCCTCCCGGCGCGCCGGGTCCACCCGTACCAGCGCGGTGACCTGGTCGCCACCGGTCCGGAACCGGGTGCCGCGTTCCTGCCAGGCCCGTTCCAGATCGACCTTGTCCGGCCGCTCGGCCGGTTCGGCGAGCTCCTCGGCGGCCAGGATCCGGGAGAGCCGGTACGTGCGGTCCTCGCCCGACCTCGTGGCCAGCAGGTAGCCCTGCTCGCGGACGGTGACCAGGCCGATCGGGTCGACCGTCCGCCAACGCGGGGTCCGGCCCACCGCCGCGTAACGGATACGCAGCTTGCGCCCGGCGAACACCGCGCGCCGGACCTCGCCCGCGATCGGGTCGGGCACGTCGTCACCGTCCAGCCGCCGCGCGAGGAGATCGGTCTCGGGGTCGATGAGCAACCGCTCGGCGACCCCGGCCGCGGTGTCCCGGTGGCTCTCGGGCAGCGCGTCGACCACCTTGAGCATGGCCGAGGCGAGCGCCGAGCCGAGCCCGAACGCCTGCGCCCCGCGCCGCGATCCGGCGACCAGCAGGGCGAGGGCCTCGTCGTGGTTCAGCCCGGTGAGCTCGGTCCGGAAGCCGGGCAGCAGCGCGAAGCCGCCGTACCGGCCGCGTTCGGCGTGGACCGGGACACCGGCCGCGGACAGCGCCTCGATGTCGCGCAGCACCGTACGGGTGGACACCTCCAGCTCACGGGCGAGAGCGGTCGCGGAGAGCCGGCCGCGCTGGCGCAGCAGCAGAACCAGGGAGACCAGTCGATCGGCGCGCATGGGAAAACCCTAGAGCCATACATGACACGAGGTGTCGTGATGCGCTGCGAGGCTCGATGTGTCGCCCGGAGGCGGCAGTTCATCCACACGAAGGAGCAGCGTCAGATGGGGTCCCGACTCAACCCGTACATCACATTCGACGGGAACGCGCGGCAGGCGATGGAGTTCTACCGGGAGGTGTTCGGCGGCGAGCTGGAGCTGGCCACGGCCGCGGACTTCGGCTCGGCGGACGCACCGGGCGCCGACAAGGTCATGCACGCCCGGCTCGACACCCCGGGCGGATACACGCTGATGGGCTGGGACGTGCCGGAAGGGGTGCCGTACCGCCCGGGCAGCGATGTCGCGGTCCACCTGGGGGGTGACGACGACGAACTGCGCGGCCACTTCGAGACGTTGTCCGTCGGCGGCACGGTGACCATGCCTCTGGAGAAGCAGGCATGGGGTGACGAGGCGGGCGCACTCGTGGACCGGTTCGGGATCACCTGGATGGTCAACATCACCCAGGGATAGGCCTGACCCCCGCCCAAGCCCCCGCCCAGGTCGTCGACCTGGGCAGGGGCGTCGGGAGTGGTCGGTCAGCGCGCCGGCCGGAGCTCCAGCGTGCAGCACTTCACGCTGCCGCCCGCCTTGAGGAGTTCGGACAGGTCCACACCGACCGGGCGGAACCCGCGGTCACGGAGTTGCCCGGCGAGGCCTGTGGCGTTCTGCGGCAGGACCACGTTCAGCCCGTCCGACGTGGCGTTCAGCCCGAACACCGCCGCGTCCTGGTCCGAGGCGAGCACGGCGTCCGGGAAGAGGCGTCGCAGCACCGAGAGGCTGCCGGGGGAGAAGGCCCCCGGGTAGTAGGCGATCGTCTTCTCGTCCAGCACGGTGAGGGCCGTGTCCAGGTGGTAGTAGTCGGGGTCCACCAGGGTCAGCCCGATCACCGGGCGGCCGAAGAACTCCTGGGCCTCGTCGTGGGAACGGGGATCGCTGCGGAACCCCGTACCGGCGAGCAGGAGGTCGCCCACGAGCAGGTAGTCGCCCTCCCCTTCGTTGACCACGCTCGCCGTGCGCAGGTCGGGGAAGCCGTTGTCGCGCAGCCAGTCGTGGTACGCCGGACCCTCGGCGATCCGCTCGGCGTCACGGAAGCGGGCCACGAGGGCGCGCCCGTCGACGACCGTGGCGCCGTTGGCGGCGAAGACCATGTCGGGGAGTCCGCGGACGGGTTCGATGGTGTCGACGGTGTGCCCGAGGCTCAGGTAGACCTCGCGCAGTCGCTCCCACTGGGCGATGGCCAGCGGAGTGTCGACGGGCTTCTTCGGGTCCATCCACGGGTTGATGGAGTAGACCACGTCGAAGTAGGTGGGCCGGCACATGAGGTAGTGCCGGGCACGTGCGGTACGCATGGGTGAGGGTCCCGATCGTCAGGGGCGGCCGGTGAGATAGCCGCCCATCGAGGTGAAGTACTCGGTCGCGGGAAGTTCCCGGCCGTCACCGGTCCGTACGCGGGTGATGGCCAGACCGTGGTTGCGGCCGGTTCGGGCATCGGCTCCGGCGACGATCACGACGCCGTCGCCCTCGCGGTAGAAGATCCGGCCCGGGGTGCCGCCGTAGCGGCCCTCGGACACGACAGCGGAGAGGACTTCGAGCCGCTGCCCCTTGTGGAAGGTGAAGGCGCTCGGGTAGGGAGCGGACTGGGCGCGGATCAGGCGCTCCAGGTCCTGCGCCGGCCAGGTCCAGTCGATACGGATGTCCTCCTCGGCCCGCTTGTGGAAGAAGCTGGCCTTCGACCGGTCCTGCCGGGTGAACTCGGTCTGCCCCGAGGCGATCAGGCCCAGCGCCTCGGTGGTGACCGGGGCGATGAGGTCGACCGTACGGTGGAAGAGATCGGTGGTGGTGTCGGTCGGACCGACGGCCACCGAACGCTGGATGACGATGTCGCCCGCGTCCAGCTCCTCGTCCATCAGGTGGGCCGTGACGCCGACTTCCGGCTCGCCGTTGATGAGCGCCCAGATCAGCGGCGAGAAGCCCGCGTAGGCGGGCAGCAGGGAGTCGTGGATGTTCAGCGTGCCGTGGACCGGCAGGTTGTAGATCTCCGGCGGCATCCACGTCCGCCAGTTGTTGGCGACGATGATGTCGGGGGCCACCTCATTGAGGCGTTCCACCAGTTCACCGTCCGGCCGGTTGCGGATGATCACGGGGATCCCGTGCTTCTCCGCGAGGTCGGCCACCGAGTCGCTCCAGATCTTCTCGTAGGCGTGCTCGCTCTTCGGGTGCGTCACCACCGTGACCACGTCGTGCTCGGAGTCCAGCAGGGCTTGCAGGGTGCGGTGGCCCCAGGTCTGGTAACCGAACATGACGACCCGCATGGAGGTGCCTCCTTGGAAGAGCGATGACCGGCGACTCAGTAAAGCAAGCCTTACCTAAGAGCACAACGGCCCATGATTCACAGCGAGGTTGAGAGGATCAGGACGGCCGGAATCACCCCCTCATGTCGACAGGTGGGGGCGCGCGGGTTAGCTTGGCCCGGCCCGCTCTCCGGCTGCGCGCCGTGGGTCCGACCGCGACGGGGAGGGACCTCCCATGCTCTGTACGAGGCTGACGAACGCCCGCATCCTCACGCTCGACCCGCACCACCCCGTCGCCCACGACCTCGGTATCTGGCGTGGCCGGATCGTCGGCGTGGACGAGGCGGTCACCGCTCTCCCGGCCCGCGAGGTGGTCGACCTCCAGGGCGCCACCGTGCTGCCCGGCTTCATCGACAGCCATGTCCACCTGGCCTGGGCCGGGTTGAAGGCCCGTACACCGAGCATCGCCCCGTGCACGCGGATCGAGGACATCCTCGCCGTCGTGGACGAGGCCGCCGACCGGCCCGCACCCCCCGGCGCCTGGCTGGATATCGCCGGTTACGACCAGCGGGCCCTGGGCCGCCATCTGACCGCCGCCGAACTGGACCGGGTCAGCCGCGGCCGCAAGATCCTCCTGATGCACGACTCCGGACACGCCTGCGTCGTCAACACCGCCGTCCTGGACCTGCTGCCCGCAGGCGTGGAGCACGAGAATGGCTTCCTCGCCGAGAGCGCCATGACTGCCGCCCGCCGGCTGCGGCTGCCGTACTCCCAGGAAGAGCTCGCCGACGCGATCGAGCACGCCGCCCGCGCCTGCCTCACCGAGGGCTTCACCGCCTGCGCCGAGGCGGGCATCGGCGGCGGGCTGCTGGGCCACAGCCCCGTCGAACTCGGCGCCTACCAACTGCTGCGCGACCGGGGCCGACTGCCTCTGCGCGTCCAGCTCATGGCGTCCGGCGACACCCTCCGTACCCGCGCGTCCCACCCCGACGACGGCTTCACCCAGGCCCTGGACCTCGGCCTGCGCACCGGATTGGGCGACGACTGGCTCTCGCTCGGCGCCCTGAAGATCTACACCGACGGCGGCATGATGGCGCGCACGGCCGCGCTCACCTCCCCGTACGAAGGAACGGACGGCAACACCGGCCGGTTCCAGGACGACCCCGACCGGCTCACCCGCCTCATCGTCGACGGCCACCTCGCCGGCTGGCAGCTCGCCGTCCACGCCATCGGGGACCGCGCCGCCGACCTCGCCCTGGACGCCCTGGAGCGCGCCCAGAAGCTCAAGCCCCGGCCCGACGCCCGCCACCGCATCGAACACGCCGGACTCATCCGCCCCGACCAGCTACCCCGCTTCGCCGAGCTCGGCGTGAGCGCGGTGGTCCAGCCCAACTTCCTGCGGTACTTCGGCGACGACTACGCGACGGTGATGGGGGAGCGGCGGGCCGGCTGGATGTATCGCGGCCGGGGGTTCCTGGACCACGGCGTCACCCTCGTCGGCTCCTCCGACCGGCCCGTCACCGACGGCTCCCCGCTGCGGGCGATCCAGTTCATGGTCGAGCGGGCCTCCGTCTCCGGCCGGATCATCGGCGCGGACGAGGGGATCGACGTCGGCGAGGCCGTACGCGCCTACACGGTCGCCGGTGCCCGCGCCTGCCGCTGGGACGACACGGCGGGCACCCTCTCTCCGGGTAAGCGCGCCGACTTGGTGGTCCTCGGCGACGACCCGCACCGCGTGGACCCCGCGCGGATCGGGGACATCGAGATCGTGACGACGTACGTGGACGGCCGGGACAGCCGGGAGGCCCTGCACACCTCCTGAGGCGCGGGGGGCCGGTCCTCAGCCCTCAGCCCTCAGCCCTCCCGCACCGTCCCGGTCACGAGATCAGGGAATCAACGCCTTTTTCGTGTTATTCAGGGTGAATAGGGACATCGGCCCCGTAGGTTGGGGAGAACCGCCGCTCGACCGGCGTCCCACGCCCCCCGACACCGCAGCCGGACGAGCGCCGGGCCGCCGCGTTCCACCGGTCGCCCGGCGCCCCGCGCGCCGCTGTTCACGAACGAGGAAAGGCAGGGCAGGTGAACGTGCTTGGGATCATCGCCTCCGCTGTGGCCGCGCTGTTCATCACGGTCGCACTCGCCAAGGGCGTCCGCCGTACGGCGCTCCGCTCCGGTATCGGCCGTGAGCCAGGCGTGCGCCCCGCGCGTGCCGGGGTGGTGCGCAGACTGGGCGGCGCGACGGTCGTCATCGGCGTCGGTACGGCCGCCGCCGCCGGCTCGGGGCTCGGAGCGGCGGGCGAGGGGGGACGGGCCGTCACCGGACTGCTGGCCGGGGCCGGGGTCGTCGCCGCCCTGGGGCTCGTCCATGATGTGCGGCCGCTCGGCGTCCCCCTGCGGGTGGCGGTCCAGACGGCCGCCGCCACGCTCGCCGTGTGCCTGGCCGGTCTGTCGCCGGTGGCGGGCGTCCTGGCCGTGATCTGGATCGTCGCCGTCACGCAGGCCTTCGCCCTGCTCGACACCTCCGACGGGGCCCTGGCGGCCGTCGGCGCCGTCACCGCCGCCGGGCTGCTCGCCTGTGCGGCCGTCGACGGCCGGTCCGGGCTCGCCCTGCTGCCTGCCGTCCTGCTCGCCGGGCTCATCGGCTTCCTGCTGCACAACTGGCACCCCGCGCGCATCCGCCCCGGCGCCTGCGCCTCGCTCTTCACCGGCTTCGTCCTCGCCTCCTCCGGCGCGCTCATCCAGGTGGCGGCCCCGCCGGAGCGCGCCGCCTGGGCCGCGCTGCCCGTCCTCGCGACCGTCGCCCTCGCCGACACCGCCCTCGTCCTGACCTCCCGCCGCCGCGCCTCGCGCCCCCTGCTCCGGAACGGCGGCGACCACATCACGCACCGCCTGCGCCGGATCCGCGTCACCGTGCCCGGGGCGGCCGTCGTCCTCGGCCTGTGGGCGGGCGTGGCGGTGGTGATCGGCACGCTGGTGTACGCGGGCGTGCTGCACCCCGTCCTCGCCCTCGTACCGCCGGTCGGCAGCGCCCTGGCCGTCCTCGCCCTGCTGAGGATCCCGGCGTACGTGGCTCCGCCCAGGACCGGCACCCGCCGCCCGGCCCCCGGCACCCCTGCGCCGGCCGTAACCCCCACGCCCCCCGCCCCGGCGGCCGCCGAGCCGGCCAGGACCCCGGCCGGCCGGCCCACCGTGCCCCCGCCGCCCACCGGCCGACCGGCCGTAGGCGTCACCGCCGACCGGAGCTGACCCGAAGGCCGCAGGCCGCGCTCATCACGCCCGCCACGACCCGGGCGCCGCTCACGCCCGCCACGACCCGGGCGCGGCTCACGCCCGCCACCGCCCGACCGTCGCCCGGGCCGCCGTCCGCGCGTACGGCGACACCATCAGGAGCGGCGCCCACGGCCATGTGTGGCGCAGGCAGTACACCCACCACTGGCGCGGCGGCAGCTCGGTCACGGAGGTCACCCGGCGCAGCGCCTCCCGCACCCCGATCCCCGGCTCCCTGGAGCCGGGGACGTCCGGCCCCTCCGCGCACACGCCGACGGGCCACGGCGCGACGAACGCGGGCACCCCGGCCCGCCGGGCGCGGAACCCGTGGTCGTAGTCGCCCATCCGGTGGCGGAAGACCTTGTCGATGTCCCCGACCAGGTCGTACGCGGCCCGCGAGAGCAGCACCACCCGGCCGTCGTACGTGTCGCACGGCTCGGGCCGCTCCCCGCCGGGCTCCACGAGCGTCAGGGACCGGCCGCGCCGCCCCGAGTACACCGTGGCCCCGTCCGCGCCCCGGACCGCCCCGACGACGACCGCCCCGGCCCCGACCACGTCCGCGGCGCCCATGAGCCGGGCGAGGGCGTCCGGGTACAGCTCGACCCCGTCGTCCAGCCATAGCTGATGCGTCCACCGGTGGCTCGGGCCGCCCGGTCTGCCGCGGTGAGACCCGCCGCCGCCCCCGCCGCTGCGGCTGTTGCGGCTGGCGATGCGCATCGCCTGGTTACGGGGGACGTCCGCGCCCACCGACATCACCTCGACGGACGGATGGCGGAGGCGGACGGCCTCCGGAGTACCGTCGGTGGAGCCTGCGTCCACCAGGTGCACACCCAGCGTGGCGTGGGCCGGAAGACCCTGCTGGCGCTCCAGGGCGCTCAGCGCCGACAGGGTCCGCGCGCGCCTGTTGTGACTCGTCATCAGCACGGCCAGGTGGACGGAGTGCACGGCGGAGCTCCTCACTGCATGAATCTCATCATTCATGCATAAAAGCTGATAATCCGCATAGGCTGAGTGAGTGATCGCCGCGCCGATGGAGTACCCGTTTCCCCCGGAGCCCGGCCCCATGTCCCCGGGCCGGGCCCGGCGGGCGGTACGTGTGGTGTGTGTGGTGCGTGCGGTGGCCTTCGCGCTGGCCGCGCTGAGCGTGCTGACGGTGGCGCTCACCTCGACGGTCCGCGCCACCGTCCTGTCGCCGGGCTACTACCGGTCGGTCCTGGACGAGGAGTCGGCGTACGACCGGCTCTACAGCGAGGTGCTCGTCGACCCCGCGATCGCGCCGGTCACCCGCGACCTCCTCGCCCACCTGCCGGTGCCTGAGGCCCTGGTGACCTCCAACATCAAGGTCGCCCTGCCGCCGGAGACGGTCCGTTCCCTGACCGACCAGCAGATCCACGCGCTCACCGACTACCTGCGCGGCGACACCGACGAACTGCGGCTGACCGTGGACCTCGACCCGGTGCTGCGGAACCTGGCCGAGCTCGCCCGTATCTACTTCGGCGACCTGGTCGCCAACCTCCAAGGCCAGGAGGAACCGGACTTCGCCCGGTTCACCGACGACCTCACCACCTCGCTCGAAGCCCTCAGGGAAGGCCGCGCGCCCACGCTGCCCGCCCTGCCGCTCACCGACGACCAGGCGGCCCGCGCCACCGACGCCCTGCTTCGGCTGGTGCCCGAGCAGGACCGGACGGAGCTGCGCCCGGAACTCGAAGTGGCCCTCGGCAGGGGCGACGTATCGACCGCGCTGGCGACGACCGCGGCCGCCGCACTCGCCGACGGATCGCGGACCGCCGCCGCCGACCTGCGCACCACCCTCCAAGGGGGTACGTGGGACCTCACCGCGACCCTGACGGCGGCGGGCAACGACCTCGACGCCCTGGAGCAGGCGCGCGAGCGGGTGCGGTGGCTGACGTACCTCCAGATCCTCGCCACCGCCCTCGCTCTGACCTCCCTCGCCGTCCTCTGGACCACCGGCCCCCGCGTCTCCGCCAGGCGGCTGATGGTGTTGGGACAGGCGGTCGCCTGCGGCGGGATCCTCGCGGCGGCGGCCGTCCTGCTGACCCGGTGGGTCACCGGGGGCCGGTTCCTCACCGTCCCGGCCTCCTGGCCGCCGAGCGTCACCGCCCTCGCCGAGGACCTCCAGCGCAACGCCGTGGACCAGGCCGTGGCCTCCGGCCTGACCGCCGCCCTCACCGCCCTCGTCGGCGGGGCCCTCCTCACCGCCACCGGCTGGGCCTTCCTGGTGCGCCCGCGCACGCTGCCCACGCCCACCGCCGTACGGGGGGTGGCCGCGGGTGTGACCTGCGCCGCGCTGGCGGGCGCCCTGCTCGTCCCGCCCGTACTCGCCCCGTCCGCGCCCCGCCGCTGCCAGGGCGGCACCGAACTCTGCGAGCTGCGGTACGACGAGGTCGCCCACCTCACCGCCCACAACGCCATGTCCACCACCGCCGACCGGTTCATCGGCCCCCTCCAGGACCCCGACATCACGACCCAGCTCGACACCGGGGTCCGGGCGCTCATGCTGGACACGTACCACTGGGAGAGCCCGCAGGACGTCGCCGCCCGGCTCGACGACCCCGAGTTCACGCCCGAGCAGCGCCGGCTGATCTCCGCCGCGATCGACAAGGCCAACCCGCCGCGCGAGGGCCTCTGGCTCTGCCACAGCGTCTGCCGGGCCGGCGCGATCGAACTGGGCCCGGCCCTGGAGGACATCGGCGCCTGGCTGCGCGCCCACCCCACCGAGATCGTGACGCTGATCGTCCAGGACGACATCGGCGCCGGGGAGACCGCGGAGGCGTTCCGCCGGGCGGGGCTCGACGACCTGCTCCACACCCCGTCGGAGGACCCCGACGAGCCGTGGCCCACGCTGGAGGACATGATCGACAGCGGCCGCCGGCTGGTGGTGTTCGCCGAGAAGGCGGACGGCCCGGCGCCCTGGTACCGCAACTTCTACCGGTACGGGATGGAGACCCCCTTCGCCTTCCGCAGCCCCGGAGAAATGAGCTGCGCACCGAACCGGGGCGGCACCGGCAAACGCCTCTTCCTGCTCAACCACTTCGTCACGAACGGCGGCGGCAGCCGGCTGGACGCGGGCCGGATCAACTCCCGTGACTGGCTGCTGGAGCGGGCGCGCGCCTGCGAGGCCGAGCGTGACAGTCCGGTGAACTTCGTCGCGGTCGACTACACGACCGTCGGCGACGCGCTCGGGGCGGTGGAGGAACTGAACAAGCGCCGTGCGCAGGAGCGCCGCTGACCCCGTCGCAGGCTCGGGGCGAAGGGGGGGCTGACGGGGCGTGAGGGGCTTGTGGGCGAACCCCGGGGCGACTGTCGGAGGCTCATGAGAGGCTACGTTTCCAGCGGCCCCGACACCCTCGAGGACGGAGCCGGACGACGGCCGACCGAACGGGGAACCAGCGCACATGACCGCTCCGAGCGATCCCGCACCGACCGGTGCCCTTTCAGCCGTTCCGTCGCCCGGCGGCGCTCCGGCCCCGCGCGGGACCGGACGCCTGCTGGCCGTGAGCGACCTCCACGCGGCGGTCACCGACAACCGGCCCATCGTGGAGTCCCTCCACCCCACGTCCGACGCGGACTGGCTCATCGTCGCGGGCGACGTGGCGGAGCGCCCCGACGACATCCGGTGGGCGCTCGGCCTCCTCGCGGAGCGTTTCGCCCAGGTGATATGGACGCCCGGCAACCACGAACTGTGGACCCTGGACAAGGATCCCGTACAGCTGCGCGGCCAGGCCCGGTACGAGCACCTCGTCGAGCTCTGCCGCGAGCTCGGCGTGATCACCCCCGAGGACCCGTTCCCGCTGTGGCCGGGCCCCGAGGGACCGGTCGCGATCGCGCCGCTGTTCCTCCTGTACGACTACACCTTCCGCGCCCCGGGGACGCACACGAAGGAGGAGTCGCTGGCCGTCGCCCACGAGTCCGGCATCGTCTGCAACGACGAATACCTCCTCCACCCCGACCCGTACCCGACCCGCGACGACTGGTGCCGGGCCCGGGTCGCCGAGACGGAGCGCAGGCTCGCCGCGCACGACCCGCAGATCCCGCTCGTCCTCGCGGGGCACTGGCCGCTGGTCCGGGAGCCCACGTCGATCATGTGGTACCCGGAGTTCGCCCAGTGGTGCGGCACCGAACTCACCGCCGACTGGCACCGCCGGTTCAACGTCACGGCCGTCGTGTACGGGCACCTCCACATCCCCCGTACGACCTGGTACGACGACGTGCGCTTCGAGGAGGTCTCCATCGGCTACCCGAGGGAGTGGCGCGAACGGGGCCACCCGCGCGGCCTCCTGCGCCAGATCCTCCCGTACGAGGCGGAGTCCGCGCCCCCCGCCCGTACCGGCAGCGCCACCTCCGGAGGCTCCCGGTGATCGAGAATCTGCTGCCCGCCTACGTCTCCTGCGCCGCGACGCGTGAGGAGAGCGTGCCGGACGGAACCCTGTTCCCCGAGGAGGAGGCGCTGGTCGCCCGGAGCGTGCCCAAACGCCGGAACGACTTCGCGGCCGCGCGGGCCTGCGCACGGCGGGCCATGGGCGGGCTCGGGCTCGAACCCGTCGCGGTGCTCCACGGCAAGCGCGGCATGCCCCTGTGGCCCGAGGGGATCGTCGGCAGCCTCACGCACTGCGACGGGTACCGGGCCGCGGCGCTGGCGCGCGCGGCGGACGTGCTGTCGCTCGGCGTCGACGCCGAGCCGCACGCCCCGCTGCCGGAAGGCGTCGGGGAGTTGGTGGTGCGCCCCTCGGAGCGCGAACGGTTCGCCGGGCCGCGAGCCGGCGAGGCGGACGCGGCGGGCGGGATCCACTGGGACCGGCTGCTGTTCAGCGCCAAGGAGAGCGTCTTCAAGACCTGGTACCCGCTCACCCTGACCGAGCTGGACTTCGACGAGGCGGATCTGACGTTCCACCGGGAGGACGACCGGGCGGGCGGCGGGGCGGGTGGTGGGGCGGCCAGCGGCACCTTCACCGCCCGGCTGCTGCGCACCGATCCGGCCCTGCCGCCGGTGCTGGACGGCAGGTGGCGCGTGGAGGACGGCATCGTCGCCACGGCGGTGCTGCTACGGCCCGACTGGCGGGATTCCTGAGAAGCGACTCTCAGGGTCCCTCCGGCGCGGCGGGACTCTCAGGTCCCCTCCGGCGTGGCGGGCCTCTGAGGTCCCTCCGGCGCGGCGAGCGGCCGTCCCAGCCGGACGTTCCACCGGCCCGACCGGCCGCTCAGCTCCGTGAGGACGAGGGGTGCGACATCCAGCCGCCAGAACGCCTCCACCGGCAGCGCGAGCGCGTGCACGACGGCAGCTCGTACGACGGCGGGCTCGGCGACCGCGAGGACGCTCCCGTCCCTCGCGTCGAGCGCGTCCCCGGCATCGCGCCGATCCGCGCCGCCGGTCCCGTCCCCGGCACCGGTCCCATCCCCGGCGCTGGCCCCGCCCCCGCCGCCGGTCCCGTCCAGCCAGCCGCCCACCCGCTCCACCAGCGCCCGCAGCGACTCGCCCCCGTGCGGGGCCGCCGACGGGTCGCCGATCCAGGCGGCCACCGCGGCGGGTTCGGCGGCGCCCACCTCGTCGAGGCGGCGCCCGCTCCAGCGTCCGAGGTCCCAGCCCGTGAGCGCCGGTTCGGCGCGGGCGGCGAGACCGAGGGCGGCGGCCGTGCCGAGGCAGCGCTCGGACGGCCCGGTCAGCACCGCGCCGGATCTCGGCACGGTGCCGGCCGCCGCCCGCGCGCTCCGCTCCCCGGCCCGGTCCAGCGGGGCATCGCCGTCGAAACGGGCCTCCCGCAGCGCCGCGTTCATCGCCGGTGAGACCAACATCACCCGTACTGTCATGTTCCTGCCTCATGTCGTTCCGTGGCGGCCCCAACGCCCGTGACCGGCAGGCGATTCGAGGCCCGAAGCTCCGCAGATTGCACCATGGCGGCGCCTGCGTACAGGCGGTATGGTCACGTCGAACTTGACGAGGGTGTGACGGAAGTCCGGTGAGAGTCCGGCACGGTCGCGCCACTGTGTACCGCACCTGTGCGGGAAGTCAGACCCAGCACCTTCGTCCGATGCACCACGACAGGGACGCGTGTTCCCACAGGAGGTTCCGCCATGGCGCAGTCCGCCGCTCCCGCAACCGGGGCACCCGCCATCGTTCCGATCTCGGCCAAGGCCCTTGCCCCCTGGGCGGTCTTCGTCGGCATCCTGGCGCTCGTACTGCTGTACTTCGTCGGTGCCGAGCAGGGCGCCACCGCCCTCATCTCGGGCGAAGGCGTCCACGAATGGGTCCACGACGGCCGTCACCTGCTCGGTTTCCCCTGCCACTGAGCCACCCGCTCCATCCGGTTCAGCGAAGGAACAAGGGAAACAGGGAAAGTCTCGTGAACTCCATATCTGTCAGATCTCTGCTCGTGCGCGGCATGATCGCGGGCGTGATCGCGGGTGCGCTGGCCCTCGCCGTCGCGTACTTCCTCGGCGAGTCCCAGGTGGACGCCGCTATCGCCATCGAAGAGGCCCACAGCCACGCCGCCCACGGCGGCGGTGGCGGCGGCGAGGAAGAGGAACTGGTCAGCCGCACCATGCAGGCGACCGGTGGCCTCGCCACCGCACTCCTGGTCTTCGGCGTCGCGGTGGGCGGCATCGCCGCCCTCGTGTTCACTTACGCGCTGGGCCGCATCGGCAACTTCGGCCCGCGGGCCACCGCCGCGCTGATCGCGGGAGCGGCCCTCCTCACCGTCTACGTCGTGCCGTTCCTGAAGTACCCGGCGAACCCGCCGGCCGTCGGCAACCCCGACACCATCGGGAAGCGCACCACCCTGTTCTTCCTGATGGTCGCGCTCAGCCTGCTGCTGGCCGTCGCCGCCGTGATCATCGGCAAGCGGCTCGCACCGGCCCTGGGCAACTGGAACGCGACCATCGCGGCGGCCGCGGGCTTCGTCCTGGCGATCGGCCTCGCCTACGCCTTCCTGCCCTCGTTCGACGAGGTCGGCAAGGACTTCCCGGCCGGCCTGCTGTGGAAGTTCCGGCTCTCCACGCTCGCCGTCCAGACCACGTTCTGGGCCGGGTTCGGCCTGATCTTCGGCTATCTCACGGAACGGCTGCTGGTCTCCGGGAACGGTGCCGACGCCCGCCGCGTGGCGACGCCCGTGGGCTGACCGCCCGCGCTCCGTACAGAACCCGCCGGGGTGTCTCCGGCGGGTTCTGTCGTTTCTTCCGGGTCCGGCGGAGGGGTAGCACTGCTACGGATCCGGGGGCCAGCAGAGGTAGCGTCGCTAACGTTGTGATGTTAGCGTTGATTTCGTCGGGTTTCACGGAACCGCCGCGACCCCTGTAGCCAGGAGCGATGTCATGACCGAACAGACCCAGACCCAGACCCAGACCCAGACCGTGCCCGACGCCGGCGCCCTTCGCCGCGTGGCCGTGGTCACCGGGGGATCCCGGGGCATCGGCCGGGAGAGCGCTGAGCGGCTCGCCGCCGACGGCCTCGCGGTCGTCGTCACCTACGCGGGCAGCAAGGACGAGGCGGAAGAGGCCGTCGCCGCCATCACCGCCGCAGGCGGCGAGGCGATCGCCCATCAGGCGGATGTGGCCGACGAGGCCGCCGTCGCCGGGCTCTTCGACGCCGCGGAGAAGGCGTACGGAGGTGTCGACGTGGTCGTGCACGCCGCCGGCGTGATGACGCTCGCCCCGCTGGCCGAGCTCGGCCTCGACGCGCTCGACCGGATGATCCGCACCAACCTCCGCGGCACCTTCGTCGTCGACCAGCAGGCCGCGCGCAGGGTCCGGGCCGGCGGGGCCGTCATCAACTTCTCCAGCTCCGTGCTGTCGCTCGCCCTGCCCGGATACACCGCCTACGCCGCCACCAAGGGGGCCGTCGAGGCGATGACCCTGATCCTCGCCCGTGAGCTGCGCGGCCGGGACATCACGGTCAACGCCGTCGCCCCCGGGCCGACCGCCACCGCCCTCTTCCTGGACGGCAAGGACGAGGAGACCGTCGCGCGGATGGCCGCCCAGCCCCCGCTGGAGCGCCTCGGGACCCCGCAGGACATAGCCGAGGTGGTCTCGTTCCTCGCCGGCCCCGCCCGCTGGGTCAACGGCCAGGTCCTGCGGGCCAACGGCGGCATCGTCTGAGCACCGTGCCCCGCCTTGATAGCGTCCGTCCGATGAGCAGCACCACGAGCACACGGACCCGCATCCTCCAGGTCGCCGCCCGGCTGGTCGGCGACTCACCCGACGGCGACATCTCCACGCGCGCCGTGTGCGAGGCGGCCCAGGTCGGGGCCCCCGCTCTCTACCGCCACTTCGGGGACAAGGAAGGGCTCCTGTCGGCCGTCGTCGACCACGGCTTCGAGCAGTATCTCGCGACGAAGCGTGAGCGCGAGGCGAGCGCGGACCCCGTGGAGGACCTGCGCCGCGGCTGGGACAGCCATGTCGAGTTCGCCGTCCGCAACCCGAACCTCTACCGCCTGATGAACTCACCGGCGATGCGGACGCCGCCCGCCGCGGCGCTGGAGTCGCACCGCATCCTGACCCGGGACCTGGAACGCGCCGCCGCCCAGGGCCGGATACGGGTCGCGCCCGAGCTCGCCGCCCAGATGGTCATGTCGGCCACGGTGGGGGTGGCGCTGATGCTGGTCGCCCGCCCCGCGACCTTCGACGACCCCGGCCTCTCCCGCCGGGTGCGCGACGCCGTACACGCCTCGATCCTCACCCCGGACGCGGCGGCGGGTACACCGGATGAGGCCGAAGTCCCCTCGGCGGCAGCGCGGTTGAGCGCGTTGCTCCGCGAGGCGCAGGGGGCGGGGCTCAGCACCGCCGAGGCGGCGCTGATGAAGGAGTGGCTCGACCGGGTGGCGAACACCGGCCCGGAGGACTGAGGCCGCCTGCCCGCCCGTCAGGATGCCGTGGGGGAGGGGGCGTCGCGATCGCGCAGCTGGTCCTCCATGCGGCGGGCGGTGTTCTCGACGATGGCCCCGAGGCGGTCGCGCACCTCGTGTTCCTCGCTCCCGTACGGGCCGTACGCGGTCACCGAGAGCAGGAGGTCGCCGTTCCACAGGAGGAGCGTGCGGCCGGGGCGTCCCTGGCCGTCGGCCGGTTTCGCGTACGCGGCGTCGTGCACCCGCTCCGCCCCGCGCCCGTGCGCCCGGTCGAGGTCTTCCTTGACGCGGTACGCGTGGCGGGCGGGCCCGGCGTCCTCGTACACGGCGGCGGTCGTGCTGAGCCTCCACGACGCCCCGTCCGGACCCGTGAGATCGGCCAGGCAGCCCGTCTGCCGGTAGCGGGGCCGGGCACCGTTCTCGCCGATGTCCTCCCGGGCGTCGGGGTCGGCGGAATCGGTGGTCGTGCCGACGGCGAACCCCCGGGCGAGCGGCGCGCCCGCGAGCAGTTCGCACGGGCTGCCGCTCCAGCTGTGCACCCCCGGTGCGCGGGCGGCGGCCTTCCCCGGGCCCCCGGCCCCCACCTGGCCGCCCCCGGAGCAGCCGGACACGGCCACCGCCGCCGATGTGATGAGCGCGGCCACCCGCGCCCGGCCTAACTCCGCACCCCTGGATCTGCGCATCCCCCGCCCCTTCGTCCCGGAAAGCTCATTATCGGCTGCTCGTACCGGCTGGTAAAGGAGGACAGGGCCGCACCGGATCGGCGCGGCCCCGTCGTCATACGCATCCCCGTCGTCGTACGCGTCCTCGTGGTCGTACGCGTCCTCGTGCGGACCGAAGTCAGCTCTCTCGCACCCCGAAGTCGCCGTCGAACGCGGCAGCCATCCGCAACTGCGTCGCCGCCTCGGCCTGCCGCCCCTGGCGCTCCAGCGTCCGGCCCAGCATGAGGCGCGCGTAACTCTCCACCGGGTCGAGCTCCAGGACCGCCCGCAGCTCCTCCTCGGCGCGGCCGAGCCGGGCGGAGTGGTAGAAGGAGCGGGCCAGCAGCAGCCGCGGCGCGACCTGCTCCGGCGCCTCCTCGACGAGCCCGCCCAGGATCCGGGCGGCCGTGAGGTACTCCTTGGCCTCGAAGAACATCTGCGCCCGGTCCCACCGGTCGGCGGCCGTGCCGAACTCGTAGTAGGTCTCGTTCACGCGTCCTCCTCGTCGTCGTGCGGGCCGCCTGCTCGGGGCCGAGCCGCCGAGCTCTCGTCCCGCCATCCGTTCAGCCGTGTCAACACCGCATACTGGTTGAACATTCCACTAAATCTTTGGCGTGGGTGCCGACCCTCCACGCCCGTACGGGAATAGGTTGAGCGCCATGAGCAATCTCGATCGCCAGGCCACTCCTTCCGTCTGCGGAGGGCGCGGCTTCGTCGTCGCCGAGCCGGTCCGTGAACTCCTCACCCCCCGCCGCGTGCCGCTCGGCGAGTCCACCGAGGTGCGCCGCCTGCTGCCCAACCTGGGCCGCCGCATGGTCGGCGCGTGGGCGTTCGTCGACCACTACGGCCCGGACGACATCGCGGACGAGCCCGGTATGCAGGTGCCGCCCCACCCGCACATGGGGCTCCAGACCGTCAGCTGGCTCCACGACGGCGAGGTCCTGCACCGCGACAGCCTGGGCAGCCTGCAGACCGTACGCCCCCGTGAGCTGGGCCTCATGACCTCGGGCCGCGCCATCAGCCACTCCGAGGAGAGCCCGAAGCCGCACGCCCGGTTCCTCCACGGCGCCCAGCTCTGGGTGGCCCTCCCCGACGCCCACCGCAACGTGGAGCCCCACTTCCAGCACCACACGGACCTCCCCACCGTGACCGCCCCCGGCCTCACCGCCACGGTGATCCTCGGCGAACTGGACGG
This sequence comes from Streptomyces cyaneofuscatus, assembly GCF_042718795.1. Lineage (GTDB taxonomy): Bacteria > Actinomycetota > Actinomycetes > Streptomycetales > Streptomycetaceae > Streptomyces > Streptomyces cyaneofuscatus_A. The sequence continues at coordinate 318,557 of NZ_JBHXOX010000003.1, read as the reverse complement.
CGCGGCCTCACCCGGCACCACCTACACTCCGATCGTCGGCGCCGACCTCACCCTGACCGAGGGCGCCGAGACCCGCCTCCCGCTGGACCCCGACTTCGAGTACGCGGTCCTGTCGATGTCCGGAGAGGCCGAGGTCGACGGGGTGCCCGTGCTGCCCGGCTCGATGCTCTACCTCGGCTGCGGCCGCACGGAACTGCCCCTGCGCGCCCTCTCCGACGCGGGCCTGATGCTCCTGGGCGGCGAGCCGTTCGAGGAGGAGATCGTGATGTTCTGGAACTGGATCGGACGGTCCCAGGAGGACATCGCGCAGGCCCGCGACGACTGGATGAAGGGCACCCGTTTCGGTCAAGTGAAGGGCTACGACGGCCCTCCGATCCCGGCCCCGGAGCTGCCTTCGGTGCCGCTGAAGGCGCGAGGAAGGGTGCGCTGAGCTGGAGTTGTCGCCCCAACCGGCCTCGCCCCAACCGGCCTCGCCCCAACCGGCCTCGCCCGAACCGGCCTCGGGTGGTCGGCTTCGGGCGAGCTCTGTTTCCGGAGTCAGGCGACGACGAGTTCCCGCTCGTGATCAGGCGTTGTGGCCTTGGGCTTCCTGTTCGGCAGCGAGAGCCGGAAGACCTTGTGCCACGCGGAGAACACCTGCTTGGGCAGGGGGCCGGTGACGTACTCCAACTCGTACTTCTCGAACAGCGCGCGCACCTTCACCGCGACCTCGGCGTACCGGTTGCTCGGCAGGTCCGGGAAGAGGTGGTGCTCGATCTGGTGGGAGAGGTTGCCGGTCATGAAGTGCATGGCCTTGCTGCCGCTGATGTTCGCCGAGCCCATCATCTGGCGCAGGTACCACTGGCCGCGTGTCTCGCCCCTGATCGACCGGCGCTCGAAGACCTGTACGCCCTCGGGGAAGTGCCCGCACATGATCACCGAGTGGGTCCAGAGGTTGCGGACCAGGTTCGCGGTGAACGTGGCGGCGAGTGTGGTGAGGAACGAGGGGCCCGACAGCAGCGGGTGGATCACGTAGTCCTTGAGCACCTGCTTGCGGATCTTGCGGCCCACGGCCCTGGCCCGCGCGCGGAACTCCGGGTTCTTGCGGCGGCGCTTGTGGAGGTTCTTGCCGAGCTCCAGGTCGTACGCGGCGATGCCGTACTCGAAGAAGCAGGCGTTGAGGAAGTTCCACAGCGGCTGGCCGAGGTGGAAGGGGTGCCACTTCTGGTCCTCGTCTACGCGCATGATGCCGTAGCCGAGGTCGTTGTCCTTGCCGATCACGTTGGTGTACGTGTGGTGCAGCTCGTTGTGCGAGTGCTTCCACTGATCGGACGGCGAGACGTGGTCCCACTCCCAGGTGGTGGAGTGGATCTTCGGGTCCCGCATCCAGTCCCACTGGCCGTGCAGGACGTTGTGGCCGATCTCCATGTTGTCCATGATCTTCGCCACGGACAGCCCGGCGGTGCCGAGCAGCCACGCGGGCGGGAAGAACGAGAACAGCAGTACGCCCCTGCTGACCAGCTCCAGCTTGCGCTGTGCCGAGATGACCTTGCGGATGTAGGCGGCGTCCTTCTCGCCACGGTCGGCGATCACCTCGTCGCGGATCGCGTCCAGCTCGCGGCCCAGCTCCTCGATCTGCTCCGCGGTCAGGTGGGCGGTGGGGTCGATGGTGGTCAAGGTGTTCCTACCGTTCGATGTCGCAGGGGCCCGCCGCGGCGGACACACAGGTCTGGATGAGGACGCCCGGCTCGGCCTCGGTGATCTCGCCGGTGCGCAGGTCGCGTACGGCACCCGCTTTGAGCGGCGTGACGCAGCCGAAGCAGATGCCCATGCGGCACCCGGAGGGCATGAGCACGCCGGCCTCTTCGCCGACGTCCAGCAACGGCGTGGCGCCGTCCGCGTCGACGGTCCTGCCGGTGGCGCTGAACGTGACCTCGCCGCCCTCACCGGCGACGACGATGCCGGGGCGGAAGCGTTCGGTGTGCAGGCGCTCCAGGACACCGTGCTCGGTCCAGTGCTCCTCGGCGGCGTCGAGCAGGCCCGCGGGCCCGCACGCCCAGGTCTCGCGCTCGGCCCAGTCGGGCACGAGTGCGTCGAGACGGGCGATGTCGAGCAGGCCGTCCGTGTCGGTGTGCACCTCGGTGAGCCGCAGTCTCTTCTCCGCGACCAGGTCGTGCAGTTCGTCACGGAAGATCACGTCCTGCGGCCGCGGCGCGCAGTGCACCATGACGGCGTCGTCGAACTCGGTGTCGCGCAGCATGCCCATCACGGGCGTGATGCCGCTGCCGGCCGTCAGGTAGAGCACCTTGGCGGGCGTGGCCCGCGGCAGCACGAAGTCACCGGTCGGCTGATCGAGCTGGATCAGCGTGCCCGGTTTCGCCCGGCGGACCAGATGGTTGCTGACCTTGCCGTCCGGGATCGCCTTCACGGTGACCGTGATGCGGCCGTCCTGGCGGTCCGTCGGCGAGGTGATGGAGTAGGCACGCCACAGGCGCACCCCGTCGACGTCGACCCCGATCCGCACGTACTGACCGGCTGTGTGGCCGCGCCAGCCCCGTCCCGGCCTGATCACGACCGTCGCGGCGTCATCCGTCTCGGGGTGCACGGCCTCGATGCGCCCCCGTAGGTCGGCGCCCGTACGCAGCGGGCTGACCAGGTCGAGGTAGTCCGACGGCAGAAGCGGCGTCGTGACCATCTCCAGCAGTTTCCACGCCCTGCCGCGGAGGGCTGTACTCGTCATGGCTCCAGCTTGGTGTGCCTCAGGGCGTAAAGTCCTGACCGAAGGACGTGAATCTGATCGGTAAGATTGTTCGCAGGGAACAAAAAGTGAGCCATGCAGTCCGGAGGGCCAGCGAGCTGGCCCTTGATGAGACGACGGTCACCGCGCTACGGGCCGCGCTGAAGACCACCGCCGACGAGGTCGTGCAAGCGATCATCGACGAGGTCCCTCCCTACGCCAACGCCCTCGCGGGCCGTATGGGGAGCACCATCCGCCGAGCAGTCCGCACCGCCCTGGGGCACTACCTGGACCTCGCGAGCGGGAAGGCCACCGGCGGCGACGGCGGTGACGCGGCCTACGAGCTGGGCCGCGGCGAGGTGCGCGACGGGCGTTCGATGGACGCCCTGCTCAGCGCCTACCGCGTGGGCGCCCGCGTGGCCTGGCGATGCCTGGCGGAGGGCGCCGTATCCGCGGGGCTGCCCGCCGCCGAGGTCGCCAAGTTCGCCGAGCTGACCTTCGCCTACATCGACGAGCTCTCCGCCGCGAGCGCCGCGGGCCACGCCGACGAACTGGCCGCCCGGGGCAGGGCCCACGAGCGCCACCTGGAACACCTGGCCCGCGACCTCCTCGCCGGCGCGAGCGCGGACGTGCTGCTGGCTTCCGGCCAGCGGGCCGGGTGGCAGCCTCCGGCTTCGCTGACCGCGGTCCTGCTGCCCGCCGCCCAGGCCCGGCCCGCCTACCGCACCCTCGACCCGAGCACCCTCGTCCTCGACGATCTGCCGGATGCCACCGGTGTGCTGCTCGTCCCGGACGCCGACCGGTGGCACCTCCTGCGGCTACTGACCGACCGCACCGCCGTGGTCGGCCCGGCACGGCCGTGGACCCGTGCGTCCGCCTCGTACGCACGAGCTGTACGCGCGCGTTCCCTCTCCCCGGACATCCGCGACACCGAGGACCACCTGCCCGAACTGGTGCTGAGCGCCGACGCGGACGCGTTCGCGGACCTGCGTGCCCGCGCCCTCGCACCGCTGCGGACCTTGCCTCCCGCGACCGCGCGGCGGCTGGAGGAGACGTTGCGGGCGTGGCTGCTGCACCAGGGCAGGCGGGACGAGGTGGCGGCGGCGCTGTTCGTCCATCCCCAGACGGTCCGCTACCGGATGTCGCAGCTGCGGGAGCTGTTTCCGGATCTCGCCTCGCCGCACAGGGTCCTGGAACTGACGCTGGCGGTCGGTCCGCGGGTCGGCTGACGCGTAGGTCGACCGACCACGACCAAGACCAAGACCGCGTCCGCGACCAAGACCGCGACCGCGTCCGCGACCGCGTCCGCACACCTCGCGAGGGATGATGGGACGGAGCGACGGAAGGTGAGGGCAGCAGCGCCCATGGCAAAGCAGGTTCATTCCCCCCGCGAGGACGCGGAGTTCGATTTCATCCTCGGAATGAGCGGAGTTCCGGTCCTCGCGTACTTCACGGGGACATGGCCCAAGGCGATCGAGCCCTGCCGGGCGATGGACGTCGTCATGAGCGCCATCGCCACCGAGCACAGGGGCCGCCTGACGGTCGTCCGCACCGACATCACACGCTGCCCGTCGACCACCGAGCGATACGGGATCACCGGAGCCCCGTCCTACGTCCTGGTGCGGGAACGAGAGGCGGTGGCGCACGGCACGGGGCCTGCGACCGTCACCGAGGTACGGGAATTCCTGGCCGGCCACCTCTGAGCGAAGGGGCCCGCTGTCGCCTACGGGAGGACGAGGTCGCGGCCTGAACCGCCTTCGACCACGTCCTTCCCCGGGCCGCCCACGATCAGGTCGTCGCCGGCCTCGCCGTGCAGCATGTCGTCGCCCGAGCCGCCGAGAAGGACGTCCTTGCCGTCCCCGCCCATGACGTGGTCGTCGCCCGAGCCCGCGTACACGAGGTCGATGCCGCCGTAGCCCTCGATCATGTCGTCGCCCCGGCCGCCCCACATCCGCTGGTCGCCGTCGTCGCCCATCAGGTGGTCCATGCCGTCGCCGCCGTCCAGGACCACGCGCCCCATGACCATGTCGTCGCCCGCGTCACCCCTGACCGTGTGGGCGGTGTGGGCGTGCAGGGTGTCGTCACCGGGGCCACCGCTGACGGTGGCCACCGCCAGGTCGCTGGTGGCGATCTCGTCGTCGCCGTCGCCGAGGAAGACGTCGATCCGGTCCGGCAGGGCGCTGTCGGTGGGCAGTTCGCAGACGACGTACGTCTCGACCCCCGGTTCCAGGTACGTGCAGTGGTCGCCCGGCTGGAGGGGGACCGCATCGCGGAAGCCGATGCGCCGGACCCCGTCGCCGCGGTCCATCGGGACCACGTGGAGGTCGTTGACCTGCCCCGGGGCGGCGGTGAAGGTGATCGACTGTTTCGCCCAGTCGGCGCCGATGCGGGCCTTGGCCCCGGTGGCGGCGGGAGCCGCGACGGCCGGGGACGCGGCGAGGCCGGTGGCGAGCAGGGCCACGACGGCGGCGCGGGCGGTGACGTGGTGGCGGTTCATGGGGCCTCATCTCTATGGGGTGGCCGTCGGGTCGGCCCGGCGACGTGCTCGCCTGCGGACGGGCACGAGCACGGGCCCGGCGTGATCATCTGCGCCAGGTGAGGTGCCACCCGGTGCCCGGAGCGAACGGTGCACCGCCCGCTCCGGGCATCGGCCGGGCCACGGCCGGGCATCGGCCGGTTCGGTTCGTTCAGGTTCTGGTGCGTACCGGCGGAGCCGGGTGGTGCCGAGGTGCGACCGTACGGTGGTGCGGTCGCGGGTCAGCTCACGTTCACGTCCACGCAGGCGTAGAAGGCGTTGGCGGTGTCGGCGATGTTCCACACGGCCAGCACCTTCTGCTTGCCGGTCAGGGTGCCGAAGTTCACCTGGTGGGTGACGGTCTCTCCCGGCCGGGCGCCACCGTCGTTGAACTCCGCGATCTTCCGGCCACCCGCGTAGTACTGCCAGGTGCTGGTGGCATGCCGTGCCGTCAGCCGCCAGTTGAAGCTGGTCGTCCGGCCGACCGGGGTGACCTTCCAGCCCTTGCCGTCGTTGTTGAGCTCGGCGAAGGCGGCGTTCCCTCCGCTGCAGCTCGTTAAGCCCTTGGGGCCCTCGACGCTCTGCGGCTCGTACTTGATGGCGCCGCAGGAGACCGTGCCTGCGGCGCACTGGGCCTGACGGCTGGGGGGCGAGGATATGTAGCCGTGTGCGCTCGCGCTGTTGGCGGGCAGACTGATGGCCAGGAGTGGGGCGATGCCCGCGCCGATGGCGACGGCCAGCATCTTCTTGCTCTTCATGACAACTCCTCTGTGGAGGTTGGTGCTTGCCCGTGCGGCACGGGGAAGCATGAGCATGACAAGCGGTGCCGTGCATGACGTCCAGGGTCGTCATGGGTGGCTGGAGAAGCGTACCCCGCTTGGTCTAGACCAAGCTAGGGTGCGGTTGCGGCGGCTCTTCGCTCCGGCGCTGCCGCCTGTGGCCCTCAAGCCGCGGGGGCAGGTGCGCTGACCAGGGGCGACGCGCTCCCCATGCACTGGGAGACGGTTCATTGAGTGCCTCTCGGCGCCCCCGGCATACTTCGGAACCCGGGGCCGTACACGTATCCGAACGGCCCTGCGCGGGCTGGGCCTTCGCTCGCCCGATCCAGCCCTTAGCAGGAAACCTGCGCGTTCTGGAACAGGTCCGTGGAACCGGCGACGAACGTGAACAACAAGGTGGGCTCCCTGATCGTCCAGAACGAGTGGGACTCCCAGACCCCGCTGCCCTGCACCAGGACCTGAAGCGCTCCAGGATGGTCACCGTCCTCGGCGGCGAGGGCCACGGCGTCCAACTGAGCGGCAACGCGTGCACGGACGGTACGGTCACGGGCTATTTGCTCACCGGAAAGCTACCGGTCAAGGACGTGGCCTGCCGGGCGACCGCAGCGTCGAACGCGGACGCGCGGCAGAACCAGCGGCGGGACGAGCTCCCCGGGTCGCCGCTCCCGGAGCGCGCCCCGGACCGCTTCTGAGTCCGTCGTACGGCCCCGAGCTGTATGACGTGTTGGCCGTATGACGTGCTGAAGGAGGGGCGGGATCTCCGAGCGGGGGTCCCGCTCCGTCGGCGCGCAGGGTGTCGCAGGTGTGCCGCAGGCGCGGGTCGGAGGGGGACGGTAGCTGGACCGGCTGCCGCGGCGAGGCGGCCGGCCGGTCCAGCAGGACGGCCCGCAGCCGGTGGCACGGTCCCCATGCGGCCTGCGCACCCCGTACGGCTCCAACTGCACGTGCCCGCCGACCACATGGCCGTACGGCCACGCGCGCGCCCCGGCGCCTGAACAACAGGTGCCGGGGACAAGGCACGGCTCCCCACTCGATCGAGTGGATCTTGCTCCTGATCCATGCGGTTCGGGCGGGAAGCGGGTCCGGCGACGCGATCATTCGGCGGTGATCTCCTCGATTCGGACGGCACACCGTCCCAAGTCCCTCGTCCCGGCCGGGATCGGCGCCCTCGCCCTCCTCACCCTCCTCCCCACCGTCCCGGCCGCCGCCGCACCCGCGCCGGATCCGGCCACCACCTCGGCCGCGCAGCCCCGGCACCGCGCCGTCACCCCGGCCGAGCGCCGGACGTCCGCCCACCTCGACACCCTCCGGAGCGACCCGGAACGGCTGAAGGCCTTCTTCGCCGCACTGCCCAAGGGAGGCGACCTCCACAACCACCTGTCCGGCGCGGTCACCACCGAGTACCTGATCCAGCTCGCGGGGGAGAACGGGCTCTGCATCGACGCCACGGACACCGCCGTACGCCCGCCCTGCGGACCGGGTACGCGACCGGCCGCCGACGCCCGTACGGACGGCCGGTTCCGGCAGCGCATCGTCCGCGCCTGGTCGATGCAGGACTTCCCCACCGACCAGTCCGGCCACGACCACTTCTTCGACACGTTCGGCAAGTTCGGCGAGGCGACGCGCGATCGCGGGAAGCTCCTCGCCGATGTCGCCAACACCGTCGTGGAGCAGAACCAGTTCTATCTGGAGACCCTGGTCACCCCCGCCTCCGACAGCGCGCGGAAGCTCGCCGAGTCCGTCGGCTACGACGCCGACCTCGCCGCCTTCCACCGCAAGCTCGTCGCCGGTGGAAAGCTCGACAAGGTCGTCACCGAGGCCGTCCGCGAGGCCGACGCCGCCGACGCCCAGTTCCGCGAGGCCGCGCACTGCGACACCCGCCGTCCCGACCCGGGCTGCCGGCTGCCCGTACGGTGGATCTCCCAGGTCTCCCGGGGCAGTTCGAACGAGCGCGTGTTCACCCAGATGGCTGTCGGCCTGCGGCTCGCCGAGCGCGACCCGCGGTTCGTCGCGGTCAACCTCGTCCAGCCGGAGGACGGCGAGAGCGCGCTGCGCAACTACAGCCTCCATATGCGGATGCTCCAGTACCTGCGCACCCAGTACCCCGACGTCCGCATCACCCTGCACGCCGGTGAGCTGACGCCCGGCCTGGTCAAGCCCGAGGATCTCACCTTCCACATCCGCGAGGCCGTGCTCGTCGCAGGCGCCGAACGCATCGGCCACGGCGTCGACCTGGTCCACGAGGACGACTGGCGCGGCCTCGCCCGGACGATAGCCCGGCGCGATGTCGCCGTCGAGGTGCCGTTCAGCAGCAACAAGCAGATCCTGGGCGTCGCGGGCGACGACCACCCGTTCAACGCCTACCGCCACTACGGCGTCCCCGTGGTCCTGGCCACCGACGACCCCGGCGTCTCGCGCATCGACATCAGCCACGAGTACCGGTACGCCCGGGAGACCTACGGCCTGAGCTACCCCGAGCTGAAGGACCTGGCCCGCGCCTCGCTGGAGTACGCGTTCCTCGAAGGCGACGGCCTGTGGGCCACCGGATCCGCCCGCGCCGGCTACCGCCCGGTGCCCGCCTGCGCCGGAGCCCGGCCGGGCATCGTCCCGCCCGCCCCGGACTGCGTCCGCCACCTGGAGGGCAACCCGAAGGCCGCGACCCAGTGGCGCCAGGAGGCATCGTTCGCCGGATTCGAACGGCGGTACGGCGGATGGCGCTGACGCCGCACCGCCGCTGAGGCGAGCCGTGGAGGGCGCAGGTCCTGAACTGCGGCCCGCGCCCCCCACGGCTACGCTCGAAAAATGCGAGACAGCGGAGACCGGCCCGGGCCGCCCCCGGACAGCACCGAAGGCGCGGCGGACCCGGCGGTCCACGCACTGCTCGCCTCCGCCGTGGACGAATGGGCCGACGCGATCGTCGCGAACGACGCCGAGCGCATCGCCGCCTTCATGGCGGACGAGTGGGTCATCGTCTCCGAGTCCGGCATCACGGACCGCGACACCTTCCTGGCCTTCGTCACCTCCGGCGACCTGACCCACTCGGCGATGCGGGCCGTCACCCCGCCGAGGATCCGCGTCCACGGGGACACCGCCGTCGTCACCGCCCGGATCACGAACACCGCCCACTACGGCGGCGACCGCTTCGACGCCGACGAATGGACCACGGACGTCTTCGTACGGCGCGACGGCCACTGGCGGTGCGTGCTGAGCCACATCAACCCCGCCGCGTCTCCCGAGGGTTCATGAGCCGCCTGGGCTACCCGGCGGCCGCCGCCGTCTTCGCCATCGGTATGGCGGGCACCACCCTGCCCACCCCGCTGTACGGGCTCTACCGGGCGGAGCTCGGCTTCTCCGAGCTGATGGTGACGGTCGTCTTCGCCGTCTACGCCCTCGGTGTCATCGCCACCCTGCTCCTCGCCGGGAACGTCTCCGACGAGACGGGGCGGCGGCCCGTCCTCCTGGCCGCCCTGGGCTTCTCGGCGGCGAGCGCGCTCTGCTTCCTCTTCGAGGGCGGGCTCCCCGCCCTCTTCGCGGGCCGCCTGCTGTCGGGGTTCGCCGCCGGGCTGCTGAGCGGCGCCGCCACCGTCACGGTGATGGAACTCGCCCCACCGGGGCGTGAGGCACGAGCCGGTCTCGCCGCGACCGCCGCGAACATGGGCGGCCTCGGCTGCGGCCCGCTCCTCGCGGGGCTCCTCGCCGAGTACGCCCCCCGGCCCCTGACGCTCCCCTTCGTCGCCCACCTGGCGCTGATCGCCGTGGCCGCCGTGCTGACCTGGCTGCTGCCCGAGACGGTCACCTCCCGCGTACGACGCTTCCGGCCGCACCCGCAGGGGATCGCCGTCCCGCCCCAGGTGCGCGGGGTGTTCGCCCCCTCGGCGCTGGCCGCCTTCGCCGGGTTCTCCCTGCTCGGCCTCTTCACGGCGGTCGCCCCGGCGTTCGTGGCCGAGACGCTCGACGTGCACAACCTCGCCCTCGCCGGACTCGTCGTCTTCTCCGTCTTCCTCGCCTCGACGGCCGGGCAGGCGCTGATGGGGCGGGTGGGGGTGCGGCGGGCCCTGCCGGGCGGGTGCTTCGTCCTGGTCGTGGGACTGGTGCTGGTGGCGGCTTCGTTGCTGCTCGCCTCGCTGCCCCTCCTCGTCACGGGCGCCCTCTGCGGCGGTCTCGGGCAGGGGCTCGCGTTCCGGGGCGCGGTGACGGCGATCAGTGGCGCGGCACCGCCCGAGCACCGGGCCGCGACGGTGTCCGCGTTCTTCGTCGTCGCCTATCTCGGCATCTCGCTGCCGGTGGTGGGCGTGGGCGCCCTGACCTTGTGGATCGGGCTCAGGAACGCCGGGCTGACCTTCGCCGGGTGCGTGCTGGTCCTGGCGCTGGGCGTCGGCCTGCACCTGGCCCGGCGACCTGCCGCGCGCGCCTGACGGGCGCGGAGGCCGACATCGTACGCGCACCCGCCGCCCTCACCCCTCGCTGCGGGACCGCCAGAGCAGCCAGATGAAGTACGGCGCACCGATCACCGCCGTCAGCAGCCCCACCGGGATCTGGGCCGGGGCGATGACCGTACGGCCCACCGTGTCGGAGACCACCACCAGCAGCGCGCCGAGCAGCGCACTGACCGGGACGACCCGCACATGCCGCCGGCCCACCAGTGCCCGGGCCGCGTGCGGTGCGACCAGGCCGACGAAGCCGATCACGCCGACCGCCGCCACCGCCCCGGCGGTCAGCACGACGGCGATGGACAGCAGCCCCAGCCGGGTGGTGCCCAGGCGGACCCCGAGCAGCCGGGGTGTGTCGCCGTCAAGACCGATGAGGTCGAGGTCACGGCGCATCACCGCCAGCACCGGAAGGGCGGCGGCGAGCGCCACCAGCACCGGGATCAGCTCCGGGAACGTGCGCCCGTACGTCGACCCGCCCAGCCAGGCCAGCGCCTTGGTCGCGTTGTACGGGTCGGTGAGCACGATCAGCAGGCTGACCAACGCCCCGCCGCCCGCCTGGACCCCGATACCGATCAGCACCAGCCGGTTCTGCTCCAGCCCACGCCGTGCGGCCAGACCGAAGACCAGCGCGGCGGCGGCCGCCGCACCGGCCAGCGCGGAACCGCCGATCAGCCAGAAGCTCGCCAGCGGGACGACGGTGAGGACGGCGACCGCCCCGATCCCCGCCCCGCTGACCACGCCGAGCACCCCCGGCTCCGCCAGCGGGTTGCGCGACACCGCCTGGACGACGGCTCCCGCCACGGCCAGCGCCGCACCGGCGAGCAGGGCGGCGGCGACCCGGGGGACGCGGGTGTCGAGAACGTACGTCGTGAACTGCCCCGACCGGCCCGCGAGCCAGTTGACCACATCGCCCAGGAGCAGCGTGGCGTCGCCGAGGAGCGTCGCCGCCACCACCGCGCCGAGCAGCCCCACGACCGTCACCGCCAGCGTGACGACGAACGCGCGCCGGCTGCGCAGCCGGGCGAACGCGGTCGAGCCGGTGTCCGTGCCCATGTCGCGCGACCGGTAGGCGAGGAGGACGAGGACGAGCGCGCCGAAGCAGGTCGTGACGATCCCGGTCGGCACCTCCGCCCCCGCCTGCGCGCCGAACACCGCACGCAGCAGCACATCCGCGCCGAGCACCACGAGCACGCCCGCGAGCGCCGACGCCGGGATGAACGCGCGGTGCCGGACCAGGACCGGCACCCACGTACCGAGCAGCCTGACCACGGCCGGTGCGCACAGCCCGACGAAGCCGATCGGCCCCGCCACCGTCACGGCGACCGCCGCGAGCAGCACGGCGAGGACCACGGCGACGGAGCGCGTCAGCCGGGGACTGACGCCCACGACCGCCGCACTGTCGTCCCCGAGCGCGAGGACGTCCAGCCGCCGTCCCAGCACCATCAGACCGGCGAACGCCACCAGCGCGAGGGGTGCGAGCCGGTCGATGGACTGCATGCCGATCTGCGCGAGCGAGCCGTTGCCCCAGGCGAACAGACCGGTCGTCTGCTGGGAGCGCAGCAGCAGCAGCATCCCGCTCAGCCCGGAGAGCGCGAGGGTGAGCGCCGAACCCGCGAGCACCAGCCGGATCGGACCGGCCCCCGCCCGCGACAGACCGAGGACGACGCCCGCCGCGAGGAGCCCGCCGAGGAACGCCGTACCGCCCGCCGGGAGCGCGGGCAGCGTGATGCCGAACGCGGCGACGGCGACGACCGCGAGGTACGCCCCCGCGTTGACGGCGAGGGTGTCGGGCGAGGCCAGCATGTTGCGCGACACCGACTGGAGGGCCGCGCCCGCCGCGCCGAGCGCGCAGCCGACGAGGAGCCCGGCCGCGAGCCGGGGCAGCCGGGAGTCCAGGACGACGGCGGCGCTCTGCTCGTCGGCGGTCCGGTCCGAGGCTGGACCGGTGAGCAACTGCCAGAGCGTGTGCAGGTCGACGGCGGCCGTGCCCTGGCTCAGGTGGACGACGGCGAGCGCGCCGAGGGCCAGGAGCGTGGCCAGCGCGAGGAGGAACATGCGGCCGCGGCGGGCCGGGCGGCCGGGCGCGGCCGGGGACGGTGCCCCGGCCGGACCGGCCGCACCCGCCGCCGTGTCGACGGTGGCGGGCGGGGCGGAAGTGGTGCGGGTGCTCATCGTCAGTCGGTCAGCGCGCCGACGAGTGCGTCGATGTAGTCGCGCATGGACGCGGTCCCGCCGAACATCCAGATGCCGTCGGGCAGCCGGTAGGCCTGGTCCTTCTTCACGAACGGCAGCGACTTCCACACCGCGTTGTCCTTGAGCCCGTCCTTGAACGGGTCGCCGCCGTCGGCGTCGTTGGCGATGTACGTGAACCGCGCGTCGCCGATCTTCGTCAGCCCCTCGACGTCGGTGGCCGCGAGCCCGTAGGCCTTGTCGCCCTCCAGCTTCCACGGGCTGACCAGGCCGAGTTCGGTGTTCACATCGGCGAGCAGCGAGCCCTTGACGTACGGGCGGACCGAGACCTGGTTGCCCTCCTGCCAGCCGTCGGCGAAGGCGACCTCCTTGCCGCCGAGACCGGCCGCCGCGAGCTTCTTCTTGCCGTCCTCGACCGCCTTGCGGAAGGAGGCGATCTCGCTCTCGGCCTTCTCCTCGGTGCCGGTGGCCTCCGCGATGAGGTTGACGTTGTCGACCATCTGGTCGATCTGCCGGCTCGCGTCGGCCGAGCGCACCACGACGACCGGCGCGGCCTTGGAGAGCTGTGCGATGGCCGAATCGGAGAGGTCGCTGGTCGCCACGATGAGGTCGGGCTTCAGGCCGGCCACGGTGGCGACGCTGGGCTCACCCCGGGTGCCTATGTCCTTGACGTCCTTGGCGAGCGGCGCGGACGTGTCGTACGCCGTGTAGCCCTTGACGTCGGCGACGCCGACCGGCTGCACGCCGAGCGTCACGAGCGTCTCGACGACGTTCCACTCGGTGCCGACGACGCGCTTGGCCGGACCGTCGAGCGTGACCTTCTTGCCGCGGGAGTCGGTGACCGTCACCGAGGTCTCCTTGGCGGATTCCTTCTTCGGCGCCTCGGTGGTGCCGCAGCCGGAGAGAGCGAGCGCGGCGGTGGCGGCGAGAGCGGGCCAGGCCAGGTACTGGTTCTTCATGAGGGTGTTCAGGGCCTTTCGGTACGGAGGTGGTGGCGGCCCACCGCGCGGGTGCGCGGGATGCCGGTGGACGGGTCCGGTTCGACGTCGATCCGGATGCCGTAGGTCTGGGTCAGCCGCTCGGAGTCGTAGACCTCCGCGGGGGTGCCGGCGGCGGCGATCCGCCCCGACGAGAGCAGGACGACCTGGTCGGCCACGGCGGCGGCCTGGTCCAGGTCGTGCAGGACGACCCCGACGGTCACGCCGTGGGTGTCGGCGAGATCGCGTACGAGATCGAGGATCTCCACCTGGTAGCGCAGGTCGAGGTAGGTCGTCGGCTCGTCGAGCAGCAGCACGTCGGTGTCCTGTGCCAGGCAGCAGGCGAACCAGACGCGCTGGAGCTGGCCGCCGGAGAGGCTCTCGACGCCCCGGTCGGCGAAGTCGGTGAGGTTGGTGACGGCGAGCGCGTGGTCGATGGTCCGGGCGCCGTCGGGGTCGCTCCCGCGCAGCCGTCCCCGGTAGGGGTGGCGGCCGAATCCCACCACGTCCCGCACGCTCAGCCCCGCCGGGGCGTTGCGGCTCTGGGCGAGCAGGGTGATGCGGCGGGCGAAGTCGTTACGGGACAGGGCGAGGGCGTCGACCGGCTCGTCGTCGCCCGCGGCGGAGACCGTCACCGTGCCGGTGCGCGCCTTGTGGAGCCGGGCGACGGCGCGCAGCAGGGTGGACTTCCCGCTGCCGTTCGGCCCGATCAGGGCGGTGACCCGACCGCGCGGCAACCTGAGGTCGGCGCCGTGGACGACGTCGGCCCGGTCGTACGCGACGGTCACGTCACGGGCGTCGAGGCCGACGTGGCCGGTGGGGCCGGAGGGGCCCGCTGGGCTGTCGGGGCTCGCGGCTCGGCCGGGCACGGTGGTCCGGAGCGGCGGGCTGTCTTCACGGTCGTGGGCAGGAGCGATCACGACGGTGAGGGTAGCCTAACCTTAATCCAACGCCGCATCCGGTATACGGAACGTTCAGTTCCGAGGGTCGTGAGCGGCTCCGGCGGTCATCCCCGACCATGACCGCCGAGAGCGCGGATGGATCTGAAACCCGGCGCTTTCCAGTCGAAGCGGCTTCCGAAGGTTTCCGGCCGCTCCGGAATCAACGCAGCTCAGACGGTCGTTTTCCATTGAACCGTCGGAGGATGTCCATATGTTGGACGGCCTCCGCGACCCGTGTGAGCTGCCCGAACGACCATCCGGTCGGTTCGAACGAACGTCTGCGGCTGGAAGCGGGCTGTCGATGTGCGCCTACTGTCCGCATGCGTAAGACTCCTGACCGCAATCAGCACCCGACCGAGGAGTTTTCACCCATGCGACACAACCGTCACGCAATCTTCGCGACCATCGCCGCGAGCGCCCTGGCCCTCGGCGGCCTCGCCGCCACCTCCGCCCACGCGGCACCGGCGAAGGCGCAGAGCCTGTACGCGCCCTCCGCCCTCGTCCTCACCGTGGCCCAGGGCGAGGACCCGCTCACCGCGACGGTCAAGCGGGCGGTCACGCTCAGCTGCGCCCCGGACGCCGGGGGCACCCACCCGTCCCCGGAGGCCGCGTGCGCCGAACTCGACACGGTCGGCGGCCAGTTCGCCGCACTGGCCAACACCTCGCCCGACCGCATGTGTACCCGGCAGTGGGACCCGGTCGTGATCACCGCCCACGGCGTCTGGCACGGCAAGCGCGTCACGTTCTCGACCACGTACGGCAATGCCTGCGAGCTGGCCGGCAGCATGAACGACAGCGCCGTCTACTCGTTCTGAGCCGGTTCGGCATCCTTGGGGGAATCCTGCGTCACCCGGGTCCCCGGGTGACGCAGCGCGAACAGGAATGCGACGGCCAGGACGATCGCCATCCCGTAGAACACCCACTGGTTGGCCTGGGCGAAGTCCATCCGGATCGCCTGCATCGAGTCCTTCACCGCATCGGCCACGGGGCCGCTCCCTGAGGGACCGCGGGTATCGGCCTGACCGGTCACCGCCTGCGCGACCGACTCCGCGGCATCGCCCGCCGCCCCCTCCGGCACCCCCTTGCCGACCAGCGTGCCCTCCACGTTGGTGATCGTCCGGTGCGTCAACACCGTGCCGAAGATGGCGAGTCCGATGCTGGCCGCGAAGTTCCGCACGGTCTGGGTGATCCCGGTGACCTCCCCGTACGAAGCACCGATCGCCCGGTTCACGGCGTCGGTCGAGGCCGGCGCCAGCAGCAGCCCGATCCCGGCGCCGGCCATGGCCGCGTAGATCCACTGGTCGTGCATGGAGAGCGTGGTCAACTTCTGTGCCCACAGGAAGAATCCGACCGCACCGAGCGCGGTGCCCAGCTTCAGCGCCGGGCGGGCACCGCGCTTGTCCAGGATGCGGCCGCCCCACTGGGAGGCGATGCCGAAACCGATGAAGAAGTACAGGAGGTAGAGCGCCGCCTGGTTCGGCGAGGCGCTCAGCGAGACCTGCGCGTACACGGAGGCGAAGAAGAAGACCGGGACGAACGCCATCATCGAGAAGAACAGCACCGCGTTGTCGATCTGGAACGCCCGGTCCCGGAACACCTGGAGCTTGATGAGCGGGAACCGCGCCCGTAGTTCGAACCAGCAGAAGAACACCAGCACCAGCAGCCCGACCACGATGCACGCCCAGGTGAGGACAGAGCTCCAGCCCCAGGTGGACGCCTGTTGCAGACCCAGCACCGTCAGCCCCATCCCGACCGCGACGAGCGCGGCACCGGGCAGATCCAGCGGCTCGCGCCGCGCCCGGTCCGGGATGCGCGCCAGCACCGTCAGCACGATGGCGATGACGGCGACGGGCACGTTGACCCAGAAGATCGCGCGCCACGTCCACGAGGTCAGCCAGCCGCCGAGCAGCGGCCCCACCGCGGTGAGGGCCCCGGAGAGACCGAAGAACAGCGCCAGCGCCCGCCCTCGCCGCTCCACCGGGAACACCGCGATGACCACGGCCAGCGCGGCCGGGAACATCAGGGCCGCGCCGATGCCCTGCACGGCACGGAACCCGATCAGCCAGGCCTGCGCGAAGTCCCCGGCCGGCACGGCACCGCACATCGCGGACGAGATGACGAACACGAGCGTGCCGATCAGCATCACGCGGCGGTGCCCGTAGATGTCGGACAGCCGCCCGCCCAGCGCGAAGAACGCGGCCAGCGTGAGCAGATAGGCGTTGACGACCCACTGCATCTGCGTGGAGGTGAGGCCCAGTTCGTGGATGATGTCCGGTGCGGCGATGGCGACGATCGTCTGGTCGATGAAGGTCATCGACACGGCGAACAGCATGGCCGCGAGAGCGAGGCTCTGATTCGGGGACCCGGCCCGGCGGCCTGGGACCGCCGGGCCTGACGACGCCGGTTCCGGGCCGTCCCCCTTGGAGGTGTCTGTGCCCATACGTTCATGGTGCTCGGCCTGCCACGGTGCTGCATCCCGAGCGGCCCCCACCCCTGTCAGGGCAGGGGCGACGGCGGGCTACCTGCCGGAACCGGAGTACGGCAGCAGCGCCATCTCCCGGGCGTTCTTGATGGCCGCGGCGAGCTGCCGCTGCTGCTGGGCGCTCACCCGGCTGACCCTGCGGCTGCGGATCTTGCCGCGGTCGGAGATGAACTTCCGCAGCAGATCGGTGTCCTTGTAGTCGATGTACGTGATCCCGGCCGCGTCCAGCGGGTTGGGTCGGGCCTTGAGGGGCTTACGGGGGTCCTGCTTGCGTGCCATCGGGATTCCTTGTGCGGGTCGTCGGGGGTACGGGGGTGGCTCGCCGGTTCACACCGGGTCGAGGAGCGCGTCGAAGGCGGCGGGCAGGCTCTTCCATGCCTCCCGACCCGCCCGGTACTCCTCGTCGCTGAGCAGGCACGACTCCAGCAGCCCGGTCAGCCCGTCGCGGTCGAGGCCGGGGGAGACGAAGACCAGGTGCTGGCAGCGGTCGCCGTGCTCGGGGTGCCAGTCCAGCGCGGCCGCGGCCTGCCGGTAGGGCGGCACCAGGGCCCAGGCCGCGTCCGGGAGGGAGGCGAGATAGGGGCCGGTGTTCTCCACACAGAGGGCGCCGCCCGCAGCGTCCCAGGAGAGCAGGGTGTCGGGCCGGTCCGCGAGCCAGAACCGGCCCCGGCTGCGGGCCGCCGCACAGCACAGGTCCTCCAGCGCGTGGTAGAGGCGCTCGGGATGGAAGGGACGGTGACGCCGCCAGACGAGCGTGGAGACCCCGGCCTCCTCCGCCTCCTGAGGCAGCAGAGCGCAGGCGGGATGCTGCCCCGCGGCAGCCGCCTCCACATCGAACCCGGCGACCGCGAGCCGCGCCAACTCAGTTGCGTCCGAAGCGACCTGACGTGCCATCGAATTCATCTGACGGATCAGCGCACGGTCCTCGTCGTCGGCCGCGGGGCTGTCGGCCACCGCCAGGACGGGGGCGTACTCCACCTGCCGGGCCCAGGTGTCCCCGATGGTCCGCTGGTCGGCGGGGGCCGCCGCCAGACCGGCCTCCGCCAGGTCGTCGCCGTTGGTGAGGCACGGCAGGACGAGGGTGGGGTCGACCGCGGTGATCACATTGGTGACCTCGAAGCTGCTCGCCCCGTGGACCGCGATGACCTCGGCCATCGACTTCGGCTCCACGGAGTCCCAGAGCTCCAGGACGGCCAGCCGGGTGAGGCCGCTGTCCGCCAGCCGCTGCAGCTCGGGGACCAGGTCCTCCCGCAGCGCGCAGCAGGCGCAGTCGTTGACCAGGGGTGTCTCGCCGGCGGACAGCTCACCGGTGGCGTCCCGCAGGGTGCGGCGTACGGTCCCGTCGGTCGCCGTGGACAGGTCGTGGTGGAGCGCGACGCTGTGCGGAACCTGGGCGAGCAGCGCCTCCACCACCTCGCGCCGCACCTCCGCGTGCAGCCCGCAGACGATGACGACGGGCAGTTTCCGCCGCTGTTGTGCCGTCACCGGGCCTCACCGTGCCCGTACCGGCGCTCGAAGCGCTCGACGCGGCCCGCGGTGTCCAGGACCCGGGCGGTGCCGGTGTAGAAGGGGTGGCTCGCGGAGGAGATCTCCACATCGACGACCGGGTAGGTGCGGCCGTCCTCCCACTCGACGGTCTTCTCGCTGGTGAGCGTGGAGCGGGTGAGGAAGGCGAAGTCGGCGGCCTTGTCGCGGAAGACGACGGGGCCGTAGGCGGGGTGGATTCCGGGCTTCATGAGGGGGTCCTAGCGGTCTGGGGTTGCTGGGGGCGGGGCAGGCCGGGCCGGGGGTGGGCCTCAGCGCTCCTCGCGGAAGTCGACATGGCGGCGGGCGACCGGGTCGTACTTGCGCAGCACCATGCGGTCCGGGTCGTTCCGGCGGTTCTTGCGGGTGACGTAGGTGTAGCCGGTCCCCGCGGTGGAGCGGAGCTTGATGACCGGGCGTACTTCGTTGCGAGCCATGGGCGCTACTATATGGCAATGGTTTCCATTTTCAATAATGGATGCATCGATGAGAGGCAGGTAACGTCTGTGTCCGCCCACTGCCAACTGACCGGCTCCAAGCCGGGATTCGGCAACGCCATTTCCCACTCGCACCGCCGTACGTCACGCCGGTTCGACCCGAATGTCCAGCGCAAGCGGTACTGGCTGCCCAGTGAGGGGCGCCATGTGCGGCTGACCCTCAGTGCCCGGGCGATCAAGACGATCGACGTGATCGGCGTCGAAGCGGCGGTCGCGCGCATCCGCGCCCGAGGAGGGAAGGTCTGATGGCGAAGAAGAGCAAGATCGCGCAGAACGAGAAGCGCAAGGTGATCGTCGAGCGATACGCGGCCCGCCGGGCCGAACTCAAGGAGATCGTCCGCCGACCCGGCACCCCGGCTGCCGAACGTGCCGCCGCCCTCACGGAGTTGCGGCGCCAGCCGCGTGACGCCAGCGCCACGCGCGTACGCAACCGCGACAGCGTCGACGGCCGGCCGCGGGGCTATCTGCGCACCTTCGGCCTCTCCCGGGTCCGGATGCGCGAACAGGCGCACGCCGGATTCCTGCCCGGGGTGACCAAGTCCTCCTGGTGATGCCGGCCTGAGCGTACGAGGGGCGGGTGGTGACGCGGCGATCGTGCCGCGCCACCACCCGCCCCTCTTCGTGTCTTCGTGCCGTGCGGGCTCAGTTCTCCGGCCGGATCAGGCCGCGCTCGTATGCCTTCACCAGTCGCTGCGGCACCTGGTGGACGGTGCCCTCGATCGTCACCGGGACGAGCTGCGGCGTCGTGGCCTTCCACTGGGCGCGCCGGTGGCGGGTGTTGCTGCGGGACATCTTGCGCTTCGGAACTGCCATGGGGCTCTCCTGGAGGTAGTGGCCGGTCGGTGGCGCCGACCGTATACGGAAATGGAAGTCGTTTCCAAATGGTGATCCGGTAGGCGGCCGGTCACCGCCCCACCGGGTCGGCGTGCGCGCCGTCGCCGGGTGTGATCAGCGCCAGATGGCCGCCGTCGTCGAGCGGTGTGGGGAGGGTGAGGGTGGTGACCGGCTCCGCCCGGTCGGCGTCGAAGACGTGCACCTCGCCGTGGCCGCCCCGGCTGACCGCGACCAGCCCGGCGCCGGGGGAGGCGGCGATCGCCCGCCGCTGGACGCCGTCCCACGGAGTGCCGCCTCGCCGGGGCGCACCGGACATCGCGGGCAGCGGGAGGCGGGCGGTGATGTGCGGCCGGGCGTCGGGGGTGGTGGGTGCGGCCAGCAGGATCAGCTCGTCGCCGTCCGGGTGGACGCGGGAGTACGCGATGTGCCGGGCGGTCACGGCGAGCCGGAACACCAGTCCGGGCCCCAGCTCCAGCCTCCCCGTGGTGCCCGTGTCCAGCCCGTGCCACCAGGCGTCGTTGGTCCACTCCGGCCACCGCCCCGGCGCGGTGGGCCCGCCGCGTACGCAGGACCAGAGGGTGCGCCGTACGGGGTCGAGCCGCAGGTAGTAGCCCCGGCCTCCCGTGCGTCCGTCGGCGGTCCAGGGGAGGGGTGGCTCCGGTGTGAGCCCCTCGCCGTCGTGCCGGACGCGGTGCACGCCCGAGCCCGCCGCCGCGAACACCCGCCCGGTGGCCGGGTCGTAGGCGTCCCCGTGCCCGTCGCCGTCCGGCAGTCCGATGCGCTGGACCGGCTCCACCGGCGGGCATGAAGGGGGCGCGGCCATCAGGTCCCGGTGCCGGTGGACCAGGAGTTCGCCGGGCTCCCGGTGGCGCAGCACCACGAGCGGCGACGGGCCGCCGAGGACCGTGACACCCGGCTCGCCGGTCCGCCCCCGTAGGCGTACGGCGACGGCTCCGTCCGGTGCGTCGAGGTCCACGGCCGTCAACAGCCCGGTCCAGGCCTCCTCGTTGCGTCCCAGGCCGGTGGTCACCGCGAGGTGTCGGCCGCCCGGCGCGGCCGCCAGGTGTTCGGCGGGCACGGCGACCGGTATCCGGCGCCGGACGAGGGGCCGGCCTGCATCGGGGCCGTACGGGTCGAGTACCAGTAGCTCGCCCGCCCGGTCGTCCACGCAGGCGACCAGATCGTCCGGCAGGGCGAGGAACCCGGCGTGCTCGGCGAGGTGCCGGTGGTTCAGCGCCACCCGCTCGTCGCCGTCCGGGAGAGCCAACAGGCTGATGCGGCCGACGACGTGGTCGGCGACCAGAAGGCGGGGCGGCAGATGGGGAGGGTGGGGCATGGGGAGCTCCTGGGGGCGGTCGATGGGTCCGGCGGTCCGGCGGGAAGTCTTGGCCCGCTTTATTGGAAATGATAATCATGTGTAAGGTTCCGCTCTGTGGTGGGGATGGCTCCCGGGGCCCCGCCGTCGCACCTGCCTCCTTCCCGGGGCCGTACAGAATCTGAGGGACGAGCCGATGCCACGCACCGCACTGAGAGTCCGCCGCTGGGCCGCGATCGCCGTACTGGGAGGGCTGCTGGCCGGCTGCGGTACGACGGGCGGCGAATCCGGGACCGTCGCCGAACCCGCGGCCGGGGCCGGGCCCCGTACGAGCACCGAGGTGCGGCCCATCGAGGCCGCCACTGAGATCACCGACGCCAAGGGCGTCACGGTCTCCCTGGACAAGGCCCCGCAGAAGATCGTCTGCCTGGTGGCCCTCTGCGACGACATCCTCGTGGAGCTGGGTCTGACCCCCACCGCCACCAACTCCGCGGCGCTCGCGCACCCGCAGTTCCTGGGGAAGGAGAAGGCGGCGAAGGTGCCCGTCGTGCCCGGCGGCTTCCTCAGCCCCGAGGTCGAGGCGATCCTCTCCCACCGGCCCGACCTGGTGATCGGCCTGGAGGACACCCACGGCAAGCTCGCCCCCGCGCTGAAGGGCGCCACCACCTTCTGGCCGGTGCAGCCCGGCTCCTGGAAGGACAGCGTCGGCTACCTGCGGGACCTGGCCGCACTCACCGGCCGTACAGAGGAGGGCGAGAAGGCCGAGAAGACCTTCCGCGCCCGCCTGGCGAAGGCCGAGGAGGCCAGGAGCGACAGGACAGCGCTGATCATCTTCGGCAGCGACGAGAACTTCGGCGTGGCCACCCCGGCGACCGACGTGGCCGCCGGACTCTTCCCGAAGATCTCCCACTACCCCTGGAAGAGCAGGGGAGTCGACGGCTCCTACAGCCTGGAGGAGATCCTCGCCCGGGACGTCGACGTCCTGTTCGTGGAGACGCTCTCCTTCGGCGCCCCGGACGGCAAGCTCTCCGACAAGCTCGCCGAGAACCCGCTCTGGTCGCGGATCCCGGCGGTGAAGAACGGCAAGGTCATCGAGGTCGACTCCGAGGTCTGGGCCAAGGGGCGCGGCACCCGGTCCCTGGGCATCGTCCTCGACGAGGCGACGGCCGCACTGCGGTGAGGGGCGCCACTTCGGCGACGAGCGGTATCGCCGTGCGGCGCCTGCCCGTGGCGCCGGTCTGTCTGACGGTGGCGGCGGTGGTGGGCGCGGTGTGCGCCCTCAGCCTCGGTACGCCGTACGTCCCGCCCGGCCGACTCCTCGCCACCCTCGGGTCCGACGGCCTCGCCGGGGTCGTCATCACCGAACTGCGGCTGCCCCGGCTGGTGTTGGCGCTGGTCGCCGGTGCCTGTCTCGGCGCCGCGGGCCTCGTCCTCCAGGAGGCGCTACGCAATCCGCTCGCCGTCCCGGAGATGCTCGGCGTCTCCTCCGGGGCCGCGCTCGGGGTGGCGGCACCGCTGGTGCTCGCCCTCTCCGTACCGCTCGGGCTCCAGCCCTTCCTCGCTCTGGCCGGGGCCGCGTTCGGCGGGCTGCTCACGCTGGCGGCCGCCGGGTTCGGGCGCAGCCCGTCGTCCGTGCTGCTGACCGGGGCCGCCGTCGCCGCGGCCCTTCAGGCCGGACTGCTGGTGCTCATGGTGATGGCCGACCAGCTCGACCTCCAGCTCATCTACCGCTATCTGCTGGGCAGTCTGTCCGCCCGCACCTGGGACGACGTCACCGGCCTGCTGCCCTGGCTGGCCGTCGCCGTCCCGGCGCTCGTGCTCTGTGTGCCGGTGCTCGGCGTGCTGCGGCTCGGCGACGACGACGCCCGCGCCCTCGGCGTACGCGTCGAACGCGCTCGGGTCGCCGCCCTGGGCATCGCCGTCGTGCTGATCGCCCCCGTGGTGGCGGTCTGCGGCCCGGTCGCCTGGGTCGGCTTCCTCGCGCCCCACCTCGCCCGACGGCTGCGGCCGGACGGCGGGGCCGCGGGCTGGCTCGTCCGTTCCGCGCTGTGCGGGGCGGTCGTGGTGCTCTGCGCGGACCAGCCCGCGCGGCTGGCGCTGGCGCCGGTCGAGACGCCGGTCGGCGCGTGGACGGCCCTGGTCGGTGTGCCGGTCGGGGTGGTGCTGCTGAAGCGGGGGCGGCGGGCGGCGAAGGGCCGTGGGTCGAGCCGGCCCGTCGCCCTGCCGGGGCGCGGCGGGCGGGTCGACGGGCCCGTACCTCTCCTGCGGAAGGCCGAACGATGAGCATCCTGGAAATGGCGCCCGCACCACCCCGGCGGGCATGGCGCTCACCGGCGGTCCGGATGGGCGCCCTGGCCGTACTCGTCGGCGTCGTTGCCTGCGCGGACCTGTTCGCGGGGCGCGGCGTCACGGGCGCGGGGGTGCGGGCCGTGCTCCTCGGTGGGGGCGGCGACCCGATGGCCGAACACATCGTCCTCCAACTCCGCTTGCCCCGGCTGCTGGTGGCGCTGGTCGCCGGGGCGAGCCTGGGAGTCGCCGGGCTCGTCCTCCAGTCGGCCCTGCGCAATCCGCTGGCCGGGCCCGAGGTCACCGGCGTCACCCCCGGCGCGGTCCTCGGCGCGGTCGCCGCCACGGGCCTCGGCCTGGCCGGCTGGGACTCCCCGACGGTGGTCGTCGTGGCGGCCTGCCTCGGCGGGTTCGCGGGCGCGGGACTCCTCTGGATGCTCGCGGGACGGGAGAAGGGCGACCCCGAACAGACCGCCGTCTACGGGGTGCTCGTGTCGGCGGTCCTCGCCGGCCTCACCGCCGTCGTCCTCCTGGTGGCCCCGGGCGAACTCGGCAGCGTGGTCCAGTGGTTGATCGGCTCAACCGAGGGCCGGGTCTGGCAGCACTGGCACCTGCTGTGGCCGTGGGCCGCACTCTGGGGAGCCGCCGCGTGGCTGCTCTCGGCGCCGCTGACCCTGCTGCGCTGCGGCGACGAACAGGCCTCCGCCGCCGGACTGGACGCCGGGCGGGGCCGCGCCGCCGCACTCGTGTGTGCGGTGGCCCTGACGGCCGGCGCCGTCTCGGCCGTGGGCGCCCTCGGCTTCGTGGGGCTGTTGGTGCCGCATCTGGCGCTGGCCGTCTTCGGGGCCGACCTGCGCATCACCCTGCCCGGCGCCGCACTGCTCGGCGCGGTGGTGGTGTGCGGGGCGGACGCGGCGGCCCAACTGCTCTCCCGACTGCTGGTGGTGGCGCTCGACGCGGACCGGCTGACGCTGCCGGTCGGCGCGCTGACCACCTTCGTGGGGGCGGGGCTGCTGCTGGTCGTGGCGCGGCGACGGACGGACGAACGATGACGGGAAGAGAGGCGGACATGGCAGCACGTACGAGGGTGGTCACGACGGACGTGACGAACGGCGACGGGGCGAACAGCACGGCGGATCCACCCGACGTGGTCCGGGCGGAACGGCTCAGCCTCGGCTACCCGGGGCGCGAGGTGCTGCGCGGCATCGACCTGAGCATCGGAGCGGGCGAACTCGTCGCCCTCATCGGTCTGAACGGCTGCGGCAAGAGCACCTTCCTCAAGCTCGCCGCCGGACTGCTCACCCCGACCGAGGGCCGGGTCCTGCTCGACGGGGACGACGCCGCACGCCTGCCCAGACGGGCCGCCGCCCGCCGCGTGGCGCTGCTCCATCAGTCGGCCCCGGCCGTACCGGCCCTGACCGTAAGGCAATTGGTCCGTCAGGGCCGTTACGCCACCCGGGGCCCGCTCGGCATGCTGCGGGATAGCGACGACGAGGTGACGGCCCGGGCCCTCGCGGACGTCGGCGTCACCGGCTGGGCGGACCGGCCGGTGGACGCGCTGTCCGGCGGTGAGCGGCAACGGGTCCGGCTGGCCATGGCACTGGCCCAGGACGCCCCGGTCCTCTTCCTGGACGAGCCCACCACCTATCTCGACCTGCGGCACCAACTGGAGGTGCTCCAGACCGTCGTACGGCTGCGCACCGAGCGACGGCTCACGGTGGTGATGGTGCTGCACGACCTCAACCACGCGGCGCGGTTCGCCGACCGGATCGTGGCGCTGCGCGAGGGCCGCATCGCTGCCGACGGGCCGCCCGGCGAGGTGGTCACGGAGCGGCTGCTGGCCGAAGTGCTGGGCGTCCAGGGGCGGGTGGGGATCGACGCCGAGGGCGGCTGGCCCGTCTGTTACCCAGATCACCCTCTCGATCCGCTCCAGCTATTGCGGAATGAAAATCATATTCATTAGTGTCTGTGGTGCGGCAACGAACAGCGTCGCAACCATCACCAACCGATCCGAATGGAGGCTTCAACTCATGGAGCACAACAAGGTGTTCAGCCCGATCGCCGACCAGGGCCAGCTCGCCCATCTCTCCGCCACCCACTCGAACGCCCTCGTCGAGAACCCCTTCGACGACGCCGTCGAGGCCGACACCGCGGACGAGAAGTAGGCGGCACCTGCCGCTGAGGCAGGCTTCCGCTCCTCGTGGGGCGGGCTCGTCCGGGTGAACTCCCCGGACGGGCCCGCCCCGTTCGCACCGCCCGCTCACCCCGTACGCCGCTCACCCTCGTACGACGCCCCTCGGAGGCCCCCGTGAACCGCAGTCGACTCGCTCCCGGAGCCGGGATCGTCACCGCCCCCGGCGCCCGACCCGTACTCCGCACCTCCGACGGGGAGTTCCTGCGCATCGATACCGGCCACGTCGGTGCGGGAGAGCTGGTCGACCGGCTGACCGAGGGGGAGGGGCAGACGTCATCGGCTGAACTCACCCGTCTGGTAGCGGCGTTCGAGGAGGCCGGGCACGCGGTGACCGAACCCCGCCGCCCGCCGCTCGCCGGGCGGACCGTCCACCTCCTGGGCGACCCCGTACTCACCGGACCGCTCGCCCGGTTCGCCGCTGCCGAAGGGGCCGAGGTCCACCCCGCCACCGCCGACGACCTGGCCGGGCTCGCGGGGCGGCAGGACACCGCCGTGGTCTGGTGCCTCGACTCGCCCGTGCCCGAAGGGCTCTGGGACGGAGCCGACCGGCTGCCCGCCCGGCACATCGCCTGGCTGCGCTGCCACCGCGAAGGCGCCCACACCTGGACCGAGCCCCTCGCCTCCGCCCCCGGCGACGTCACCGCCGCCCACGTCCGCCTCCGCAGACTCGCGGCCACCGCCGCCCACCGCGAACTCGCCGCGTACTGGGCCGGCCACCGCACCCCCGACACCGGCCCGCACCCCACCGAGCCGGCCGCGTCGCTGATCGCCGCACTGCTCACCGCCGACCTGATCGCCTGGGCCTGCGGAGAGCCGCGCAGGGGAGCCCGCCTCCCCGCCCGCCGCCGGCTGCGCCGGATCGACCTGCGCGACCTGACCGTCACCGAACACCCCGTCCTCCCCGTACCGGAGGTCGCCCCGCTGCCCGCCCCCACCGCCCGGACGGCCCCGTGAGCACCACGGCGAACACGACGGCAAACACCGCGGCGACCACCACGGCAAGGATCACGGCGAGCACCACGACCAACTCCACCGCAAGCATCACGACCGTGTACGTCCCCGCCCCCGACGGCACCCCGCTCGCCACCGACCTCTGCCTGCCCGGCACACCGGCCCCCCACCCCGTTGTCGTCATCCGCACCCCCTACGGCCGCACCGCCCACCGCGCCGAGCTGCGCGGCTGGGCGGCCCACGGGTTCGCCGCTCTGGCCCAGGACGTCCGTGGCCGGCACGGCTCCCCGGGGCCGTGGCACCCCTACCGGGACCACGAGGAGAGCGACGGCGCGGCGACCGTGGCCTGGGTGCGTGGCCAGGCGTGGAGCGGCGGCGGCCCGGTCCTCGCCGTCGGCTCCTCCTACGCCGCCCACTGCGCCCTCGTCACCGCGCTCGGCCCGCCCGGCGACGGCCGGCCGGACGCCGTCATCGCCGCCGTCCCGGCCCTCGGCCTCGCCGACACCGCCCGCGAACCCGCAGGGCCCGAACGGCTCCAGGCCCGCGCCGGCTGGTGGGCCGCCCACGGCGACCGCCCCGACTCCGCCCCCGACGCGCTGGCCCACGCCCTCGCCGAGAACCCCCGACTCCTGGAACACCTCCCCCTCACCCGGCTGCCCGACCGCCTGGGCCGGGCCCTGCCCTCCTGGCCCGGACTCTGGGACGACCGCCCGCGCGGCAGGATCGTCCGGCGCGGCTCCGCCTCCCGTCTCCCGCTCCTCGCCGTCGGTGGCACCCACGACCCCTTCGCCGAGGACACCGTGGCGCTCTGGCGAGGCTGGGGCGGCCCCGCCCGCCTGCTGCTCGGCCCTTGGGGTCACCGCCTCACCGCGGACCGCCCGCAGTTGGCCGCCGGCCGCGTCAACCTCGGTGCGCTGTACGTACGGTGGGCCCGCGCCGCCCTCGCCGGACGGCTGGATCCCGAGCGGCGCGGGGTCATCACCCTGGGCGGCAGCGGCCGTTGGCACGGCGTAGGGCAGCAAGTCGCCGACGAGCCATCGACGCGCACCGCCACTTGGCCCTTCGACGCCCGCCCCGGCCTACGGCTGGTGCACGGAGCCGAGTTCACCGCCGACCCGGACCGTCCCGTCCGCTCCGACGACCTGACCGTCCCGCCTCCCGCCCCGGGCGAACCCGCCGACCGCTGCCTTCTCCTCTCCCCGCCCCTGCCCCGCCCACTCGACCTGGCAGGTCCCGCCACCGCCCGGCTCCACGCCACCGCTGACACCCCCGCCGCCGACTGGGCCGTACGCGTCACCGCGCTCGACCCGGCCGGCCGGGCGGAGCCGCTCGCGTTCGGCATCGTCCGGCGCACCGACCCGCCCGGGGAGACCGCGGAGATCACCGTGCCCCTCGGCACCCTGGGCCGCCGGCTGCCCGCCGGGACGAGGCTCCGCACGGAGATCGCCGGACACCACTTCCCGGCCCACGCCCGCAACCCGCACACCGGCGAGAACCCGGTGACCGCCACCCGCCTCGCCCCCTCCCGCCGAGCCGTTTCGGCCCGGGGGAGCGCCCTGCACCTGACCGTCGTCGCCCGGCGTCACTACGTCGAGCCCGTACCGGAGATATGCCGTTGACCAGCACCTTGCCCATCGAAGCCCTGGTCGACCCCGTCTGCGGGCTGATCCGCGGTGTCGAGCCCGTCGAGCACCCCGAGGGCGCGCCGCCCCGCTACACCGCGATGACCGCCGAGGTCGCCGACGCCCGACGCCTCGGCGCCTGGCCCGCCGACCGGGTCTCGCTCGGCACCACCTTCGGGGACCCCCAGGGCGCCTGGATCGCCGCCGTCGCCGAGGCTGTGGAACGCTACTGCGGCAACCGCCTCCCGCCGCCCGGCCACCCCGCCGCGCCCCGCAGGGCCACGGCGGCCGAGCTGGAGGCGGAGGGCCTGCGGCTGTACGGTCCCGGGACGGTGCCCACGTACGCCTCCTGGCAGCACCGGCGCCCAGGATTCCCGTACGCCGAACTCACCCCCGACACCCCGGCACTCTGGACACCGGGCACGGAGGACGGGCGGCCCTGCTGGGCACCGGTCTCCCTTACCCACCTCAACTGGCGGCAGGGCGAGCTGCGTTCACTGACTCGCACGCACCACCTGAACTACGCGGGCATCGCCACCGGCCAGGGCTTCGACGACGCCGTCGAGCGCGGGCTGCTCGAAGTCGTGGAACGCGACGCCCTGGAGCTCTGGTGGCACCTGGACGGGCCCACCCGGGGCATCGACCCGGCGAGCGTTCCCGGCCTCACCGAGGATCTGGCGGGCGCCGAACTGGACGTCCACATCGTGGAGATGCCCTCCGAGTTCGCCCCCTGCGTGGCCGCCCTGGTCCACGACCCCAGGCGCGGCATCCACGCCGCCGGGTTCGCCTGCCGGCACGATCCGGCGGAGGCGGCCCGCAAGGCGGTGCTGGAGGCGGTGCACACCTGGGTGTTCACGCAGGGCGCGGTGGATGCCGACGGCTGGGTCCACCGCTCCGTGGAGGCCGGTCTCTTCGCCCGGGGCCTCTACCTGGACCACCGGGCCGACCGGCGCTATCTCGACGACTGCGGAAAGGAGTTCGCCGCCGTACGGGACCTCGGCGCCCATGTACAGGTCTGGCTCGACGACCGCATGACCCCGCTGGCCCGACGCTTCACCGCACCCGCCGGGGGCGTCGTCCCCGTCACCGAGATCGCCCCCGGCAGCCGCCCCGCCCTGGACGCGGCACTCGCCGCCGGTGGCCACCGGGTGATCACGGTCGACCTGACCACCGAGGACATCGCCGAAACCCCCCTGCGGGTCGCCCGCGTGCTGGTCTCCGGCCTGATCCCCAACGCCCCCGCCGCCTTCGCCTACTTCGGCTGCCCGCGCTTCGCGGAGGCCGCGATCGACCGGGGCTGGCGCGCCCAACCCCCCACCGGTCCGACGGACTTCACCCTCGCACCGCCGCCGCACATGTGAAGGAGCGCGCCCCCATGACCCAGGCTCCTCCCGCAGCCTCCGGCCTCCTGAGCCGCGCCCTGGCCGACGCCAGGTCACCCCGTGTGCCGCACACCGTCCCGTACCCGCCGGAGCGGGCCTTCCCGTGGGGCGGCCCGGGGGTGCACCCGGCCGGGGTCGGGGGAGGGGTGGATCTGGACCGTCTTCTGCGGCTGTCCCTCGCCACGCCCCAGGGGACGGCGGGCCGACTGCGGCCCGTCGCCTCGGCGGGCGCGCTCCATCCCGTACGGGCTCATCTGCTCGTCGGCCCCGGCTGCTCGCTGCCGCCCGGGCGGTACGCCTACGACCCCCGCGCCCACCGAGCCCACCCGCGCGGCCGGGCCCCCGCCGACGCGCCCCCGGGAGCCGTCGTCGTCCTCACCGTCACGGCCGCCCGAACGGTCGCGCACTACGGACACCGAGCCTGGCCGCTGCTCCTGCTGGACGCCGGTCACGCGGTGGCCGCCGTGGCGCTCGCCGCTGCCCCGGGCGATGTGCGTGTCTCCCTCGACGCGGACGGCGAAGAGCTCGCTGCGGCGGCCGGGCTGCCCCGCGCGGCCGAAGGGAAGGGACAGGCCGACCCCGAACTCCCGCTCGCGGCTGTCTGGTTGCCGACCACACACGAGCCCGCCCTCTCAACCGCCCCGCTCACTGCCTGGGCCGCTCTGCCCGGTACCGTCGAGCCCGTCCCGCAACCGGGTGCCGACAACGCCCCGCCTCGCGAACTGGCCTCTGCCCGGCACCTGTTGACGTACCTCACGGCAGGGTCGGACGCCACCTGGCACCCGGCCGTCCGCCCCGTCCCGGTGACGGCCCACACGCTCCGTACGCGAAGGAGCGCGCCCGCCTCCGACCTGGCGCACCCGCCCGCCCCCGACCTGCTCGCCCAGGTCCTGGCCACCGCCGGGAGCGCCCGGCCGGACAGCCCCGCCTGGGTCGCGGCGGTCGGCGGCGACACCCCGGGGCTCCTCACGGCCACCGGCCTCCTCGCCTCCGGCGATGCCCGCCCCACCCTCGCCCACTGGGCGGCGGGTCAGCGGTGGATCGGCACGACAGGCGCGGTGCTGGTCGCCCACGGCTGCCCCGCCGACGCCCCGCCCACCCTGATCCGCGGCAGCCACCTCGCCGCCGGTTACGCCGCCGGGGTCGCCCAGGCCCACGCCACCGCCCTCGGGCTCCGCTCACGCCCCATCGGCTCCTGGCAGCAGGCCGACCTCGGCGCCGCACTGGGCGACGCCCCCGGTCACGACTGGATCGTCCACGGCCTCGCCCTCGCCGGGCCGGCCGATCTCCCACTCCCCGCCCCACCGTCCCTTTCGGGCAAGTCGGGCAAGGAAGAACGCCCATGATGCTCCACCCCGAACTCCTGCGCGCCGCCCGCACCGCCCGCCGCCCCCTCGGCGGCGCGACCGCGCTGCTCGCCGCGGTCACCCTCACCCACCTCGCGCAAGCCGTGCTGCTGGCCTTCGTCCTCTCGCGGATCGCCCAGGGAGACACGTCCGACCTGGCGCCGCTCCTCCTCTCCGTGCTCGCCGTCGTGCTCGTCCGCGCCGCGCTCGGCCGGGCCCAGCGGTTGACCGCCGTCACAGCGGGCGCCGCCGTACGGATCGGGCTCCGCGACACCCTCCTGTCCCGCCTCGGGGAACTCGGGCCCACCGCGATCACCGGTGCGCGGGCCGGAGCCGTACGCGCCACGCTCGTCGACGGCGTCGAGGGCGTGGACGCGTACGTCTCCCGCTACCTCCCCCAGGCGCTCATCACCTCGGCCGTGCCGCCCCTCCTGCTCGTCGCCGTCGCCCTCATCGAGCCGTACGCCGCCCTCGCTCTCGGCCTGGCCCTGCTGCTCGCACTCTTCGGCCCGCGCGGGTGGGACCGGCTGCTCGCCCGGCGCGGCAAGGAGCACTGGGACTCCTACGAAGCCCTCGCCGCCGACTACCTGGAAGCTCTCCAGGGCATGGCCACCCTGCGCGCGGCCGGTGCGGTGGGCCGCGTACGGGACCGGCTGGAGCAGCGGTCGGCGGCGCTCCACCGGGCGACCGTCGCCAAACTGCGGGTCTCGCTCGTCGACACCGGCCTCACCGACCTCGCCGTCCAGGGCGGCACCGCGGCCGCCGTCCTGGTGGCGTGCTCCTCGGCGGCCACCGGACGCACCGCCGCCACCGGGACGTACCTCCTGCTCATGCTCGCCTCCGAGTGCTTCCGCCCCATCCGCGACCTCTCCCGCGAATGGCACGCCGGTTACCTCGGAGTCTCCGCCGCCGACGGGATCGCCGCCCTGCGCACCGCCGAACCCGCCGTCGCCGACCGGGGAACGGCGGAGGCCCGCTGGGACACCGCCCCCGAAATCCGTTTCGCGGACGTCCACTTCACCCACCCGTCGAGCGGGCGCCCCGCCCTGGACGGCGTCACCTTCACCGCATCCGCCGGGCGGACGACAGCGATCGTCGGGCCCTCCGGCGCCGGGAAGTCGACTCTGCTCAGCCTGCTGCTGCGCCAGCGCGACCCGGACAGCGGGCGCGTCACGATCGCCGGTACGGAGACCGCCGCGTACAGCCTCGCCTCGCTGCGGCGCGGAATCGCCGTCGTCTCGCAGGAGACGTACCTCTTCCACGCCACGATCGCCGAGAACCTGCGCATCGCCCGCCCGGACGCCACCGACGGACAGTTGCGGGCCGCCGCCCGGGCGGCCGGCATCCACCAGGAGATCACCGCCTTCCCCCAGGGGTACGAGACCCTCGTCGGCGAACGCGGCGCCACGCTCTCCGGCGGCCAGCGCCAACGGCTCGCCCTCGCCCGCGCCCTCCTCGCCGACGCACCGGTCCTGATCCTGGACGAGGCCACCAGCGCGGTGGACGAGCGGGGCGAGGCCCGGATCGTACGGGAGCTGCCGGCGGCGAGCCGGGGTCGTACCTGCCTCGTCGTCGCCCACCGGCTCGACGCCGTACGCCACGCCGACCACATCGTCGTCCTCGACGGCGGCCGGGTCGAGGCGTCCGGCGACCACAGCGGACTGCTGGCAGGCGGCGGCGTGTACGCCACGCTCATCGCGGCGGGCGGCACCGCTCAGGCCGAAGCCGGCCGCACCGCTCAGGCCAAAGCCGGCCGCACCGCCCAGGAGGAACACGCCGCATGACACCCCCCGAGCCCCTTCCGGGGGCCACACCAGCAACCGCCCCCCACGACACCGGCGCCCTCCGCTCCCTCCTCCCCGTCCTCGGCGCCCACCGCGTCACCGTCCTGCGCACCTGCCTCGCCGCCCTCGTCGACCAGGCGGCCCTGGTCGCCCTGGTCACCCTCGCCGCGCACACCGTCGGCACCGCGGTGATCGAGCACCGGGCCCCGGCACCCGCGACCGTGGCCGTCCTCATCGGGCTCGTCCTGCTCAGGGCGCTCGCCACCTGGCGGGAGATGGACCTCTCGCACGACCTCGCCTACCGCGTCCTGGCCGAACTGCGGGTCCGGGTCTTCGACGGGCTCGCCCGCTCCGCCCCCGCCCGGATCGCCGGGCGCCGCAGCGGTGACCTCGCCTCGACCGCGCTCGGCGACGTGGAGGCGCTGGAGTTCTTCTACGCCCACGCCATCGCCCAACTCCTCGCCTCCGGGCTCGTCTTCGCGGTGGCCGCCACCCTGCTGGGCGTCCTCGGACCCTGGCTGCTCCTCGCCGTCGTGCCCGCCGCCCTGCTGCTCCTCTGGTCGCCCCTGCTGGAGGCGCGCGGCCGGGCCGAGCGCGGGGCCCGGACCCGGGCCGCGCTCGCCGACCTCTCCGCGGAGAGCGTGGAGAGCGTCGACGGCCTCCGCGAACTGCTGATGGCGGGCGCCCTGGACCGTACGCGGGCCCGGCTGCGGTCCGGCGGCCGGCGCCTCGCCCGCGCCCAGCGGGCCGAGCAGTCCTGGGAGACGGGGGCCGGAGCGGCCCGCGATCTGCTCGTCGTGGCCGCCGTCATCGGGGTGGTCGCCGCGGCCGCCCACGCGGCGGGCGGCGGGCGGCTCGACGGCGCCTGGGCCCCGGCGGCCATGGCCCTCGCCCTCGGCGCCCTCGCCCCGGTGGCCGAATCGGCCGCCGCACTGGGCCGGGCGGGCAGCCTGCGCGCCGCCGCCGCCCGGGTCCGCGCGGCGGTGAACGCCCCCGCCGGGGCCCCCGCCCCCCTCTCCCCGATCCCCGCCCCGCCGGGTCCGCTGGGCCTGCGGCTGCGTGGCGTACGGTTCGGCTACGGCTCCGCCCCCGTCCTGGACGGCCTCGACCTGACCGTACGGCCGGGCGAGACGGTGGCCCTCGTCGGAGCGTCGGGGGCCGGCAAGAGCAGCGTCGCCCACCTCCTGGCCCGCTACTGGGACCCGCAGGAAGGCACGGTGGAACTGCTCCCCCCGGACGCCGCCCACCCCGTCGACCTGCGGGACCTCGTCGAGGACGACCTGCGGGCCGCCGTGTGCGTGGTCGGCCAGGAGGCCCCGCTCTTCCACGGGACCCTCGCCGACAACCTCCGCCTCGGCGCCCCCGACGCCACCGACGAGGAGCTGGCCGCCGCCGTCCGCACCTGCGGCCTCACCCCCGTCACCGACGCGCTGCCCCAGGGCCTGGACACCCCGGTCGGCGAACGCGGCGCCACCCTCTCCGGCGGCCAGCGCGCCCGGGTCGCCCTGGCCAGGGGGCTCCTCGGCCGCCCCCGGATCCTCGTCCTGGACGAGACGACCGCCCACCTGGACCACCAGGGCGACGCGGAACTGGCGCGGGCGCTCACGGCGGACTCCCGGGCCCGTTCCCGTACGACGCTGATCATCGCCCACCGCCCCGCCACCGTCCGCAGGGCCGACCGCATCGCCGTCCTCGACGGGGGCCGCATCGTCGAGGACGGCACCTGGGACGAGCTGATCCGGGCGGGCGGCGCGCTGACCCGGCTGCTCAGCCGGAAGAGCCAGGAGGGGGAGACGGAGGCACCGGAGGAGAGCCGACCGGAGACGTCGTCACCGGCACAGGCGGAGACGACGGCAGCCCCTGCTCCGCCCAGATGATCTTCCCCCGGTGCGTGTACCGGGTGCCCCAGCGCCGGGCGAGCTGGGCGACGAGGAACAGACCGCGTCCGCCCTCGTCCGTCGTCCGGGCGTGCCGCAGGCGCGGGGTGGTGCTGCTGGCGTCGGAGACCTCGCAGGTCAGCACGGACTGGAGCAGCAGCCGCAGCCGTACGGGGCCGGAGGCGTACCGGATCGCGTTGGTCACCAGCTCGCTGACGATCAGTTCGGTCGTCATCGTCAGCTCGTCCAGACCCCATGCCTCGAGCTGGCGGGCCACCTTGTTCCGGGTCGCCCCGACGGCCGCCGGGTCGAGCGGCACCTCCCACGAGACCAGCCGGTCGGGCCTCAGCGCGTGGGTGCGGGCGAGCAGGAGCGCGATGTCGTCCGGCTGCGGAGCGGGCAGGAGCTCCTTCACCACCGCCTCGCACAGCTCGTCCAGCGGCAGCCCGTCCCGCGAGATCGCCCGCCCCAGCCGGATCCTGCCCTGCTCGACGTCCTTGTCGGGCCCCTCGATGAGGCCGTCGGTGTACAGGCCGAGCAGGCTCCCCTCGGGCAGCTCGACGTCGAGGGACTCGAAGGGGAGCCCGCCCAGGCCCAGCGGCGGGCCGAGCGGAAGGTCGGGGAAGCTGACCGCGCCCTGCGGGGAGACGATCACCGGCAGCGGGTGCCCGGCCCGGGCCATCGTGCAGCAGCGGGACGCCGGGTCGTAGACCGCGTAGAGGCAGGTGGCGCCCAGCACCGTCGTGCCGCCCCGGTCGGCCTTCCCGCCCGCCGGCTCCTCCTCGCTCAGCCGCATGACGAGGTCGTCCAGCCGGGCCA
The DNA here is from genome assembly GCF_042718795.1 of Streptomyces cyaneofuscatus. Classification (GTDB taxonomy): domain Bacteria; phylum Actinomycetota; class Actinomycetes; order Streptomycetales; family Streptomycetaceae; genus Streptomyces; species Streptomyces cyaneofuscatus_A. The sequence continues at coordinate 283,096 of NZ_JBHXOX010000003.1, read as the reverse complement.
GCAGCTCGTCCGGCGCCAGGTCCATGTCGGCCAGCGTCTGCACGGCGGTCCGCAGCCGCCCCATCGTCGCCGCCGCGCTGATCCCGTGCCCCACCACGTCCCCGATGACCAGCCCGACCCGGGCCCCGGACAGCGGGATCACATCGAACCAGTCGCCCCCGACGCCGTCCTTCGCGTCCGCCGGGAGGTAGGAGGAGGCCACGTCCAGCGCCGTCCCGCCGCGCAGGGTGTGCGGCAGCAGGCTCTCCTGGAGCACCAGCGCCGCCGTGTGCTCCCGGGTGTAGCGCCGGGCGTTGTCCACGCACACCGCCGCCCGGGCCACCAGCTCCCGGGCCGGCGCCACATCGTCCTCGTCGAACGGGACCGGGTTCTGCGACCGCATGAACGTGGTGAGCCCGAGGACGGTGTCCCGCGCCCGCATCGGTACGGAGATCAGCGAGTGTAGCCCGAACTCCCGGATCCGGGCGGCCCGCGCCGGCTGCTCCACCGCCCACGTACGGCTGTCCGGGTCGAGCATCGGCAGGAGCACCGGGTCACCGTCGAGAAGGAAGTGGACGTCGTGCGGCGGCGGTACGAAGTCGACGCTCTCCCCGACCCGCACCACCGCCTCCGGACACCCCTCGCGCACCGAACTCATCCCCATCCGGCGCATCGCCGGCCGGTCGCCCCGCACCTCCGCGCCGAGCAGCGGCACCCCCGGCCGGTCCCGGCCCAGCGGAGTCTCCAGCAGGTCGACGAAGACGAAGTCGGCGAACCGGGGCACCGCGAAATCGGCCAGCTCCTGGGCCGTGCGCTGCACATCCAGGGTGGAGCCGATACTGGCCCCCGCCTCGTTCACCAGCGCCAGCAGCCGGCGCGCGTTCCACCGGTCGGTCACGTCCAGCACCATGCAGCCGATGCCGATCCGGTTCTCCTCGGCGTCCGCCAGCGGGAAGAACGAGCTCGAATAGGCCCGCCGGCGGTTCGGGTCGGCCCAGCTCCAGCCCAGGTACTCGTGGTCGGTGACCGGTACACCGGTCGCCAGGACCTGCCGCATCAGCCGCTCGATGGGCACCGCGAGCAGCCCGGGCAGCACGTCGGCGGGCCGCCGCCCCAGCCGCTGCTCCCGGGGGACCCCGCCGAACTGCTCCAGGGTGTCGTTGAGCCAGATGTAGCGCAGCTCCGTATCGAGGACCGCCATGCCGACCGGCGACCGGGTTAGGAAGCCCTCCAGCACCGACCCGTCCACCGTCCACTGCGGGGTGCGCTCCCGCCCGGAGACCAGGAAGCCCTCGCGCCCGGCGACCAGGAACGATGCGGAGACCCGTACGTCGACGTCGATCAGCCGGTCGTCCCGGCCGCGCAGAGCGATCTGCCCGCTCCACCCCGACCCGTCACGGCCACGGGCGGCGATCGCGGCTGTCCGCCGGGTGTCCGGGGCCCCGGCCAGCAGCAGGGCGGCGGACCGGCCCACCAGCTCGGCGGCCGCGTACCCGAGCAGGGCCTCCGCCCCGCGGGTCCAGCCGATGACCGTGCCGTCCCCGGCGATCACCGCCACCGCGTCGTCGCCCAGCCGTACGGGGCCCCGTAGATCCGCGGGGGGCAGCGGGCCGGGGCCCGCCGGGGGGCCCTCGTCGGCGGATGCCATGCACCTCACCACCATCTCTAGGTTTCCATGGTCGCGCGTCACCCCCGAGTGCGCAGCGGCCCGCGTCCCGGCCCGCTCGGGCGTACGGGCTTTCGCCCGTTCGGCGGCGTGACGCGGCGGGCTGTACCCCCGTTGGGGGAGTGACAAGCGGTCGCTTGTCCATCTGCCCCCGCGCTGGACCCGTGTGGGTGGACGGCTCCGGCTCCCCCAAGGAGGGCCGGAGCCGTTTCCATGCGCGCGGTCAGTAGCGGAAGCAGATCCTGCGCTCCTTCAGCCACGGCCCCAGCAGATCCCCGAACGGCACGGTGACACACCACCTGCGGGTCGCCGGCGGCTCGGGCGCCGCGGGTGTGGGCCGCACCGGCGGCGTGGGAGACGGCTGCACGGCCGGCGGGACGGTCGGGCTCGGGGGCGGCGCCGGGGAAGGGGTGGGGGAAGGCGTCGGGCTCGGGGCCGTGGTCGGAGGCGCGGGCTCCACCGGGGCGGCCATCTCGGCGAGCTTGGTCCGGAACACCTTTGAGGAGCGCGGATTGCTCTTGCACTGCCACACCCCGTGCGGGCAGTAGTCCGTGATCGTCTGGTACAGCGGCTGGTGCCGGTCGATCCAGTCGAGCATCCGGCGCATGTACTCCGCGTTGTCACCGTTGCGGAAGAGCCCCCACTCCGGGAACGAGATCGGCTTGCCGCGCTCCGCCGCGAAGTCGACGTGCTTCTGGAGGCCGTACGGATCGTTGATCTGGTCGTCGAAGGACTCGCCCGGCGGCTGGTCGTAGGAGTCCATCCCGATGATGTCGACGACGTCGTCACCCGGGTAGCACTCAGTCCACGGCACCGCGTCCCGCCCCCGGCTGGGCGTGAAGTCGAACCGGAACTCCTGGCCCGGCACCGCCCGCATCGCCGTCACGATCCGCTGCCAGTACGCCTTCCAGGACGCCGGATCGGGACCGCAGCGATGGGTGTACGTGGTGCCGTTCATCTCCCAGCCGAGCACGATCACCGTGTCCGGCACCCCCAGGGAGACCAGCCGCTCCGCCAGCCTCGTGAAGTGCTGGTCGTAGTCGCCCGCCGCCCCGGACCGCAGCAGCCGGCGGACCTGGGCGTCCGGGACGCGCTCCTCGTTCCGCTCCAGCATGGGGACGTTGAGGACGAACATCCGGTCCGGGTCCGCCTTGCGCCAGTCGGCCCAGGCGTCCAGGAAGTCGGGGGTCCCCTCGATGTTCACCCACAGGTCGCCCGGGAGGTAGGTGTGCCCCACCCGTAGCTCCGCGCCGCCGAGCCAGCGGGAGAGGTCGGCCATCCTGCGTACGCCGTCGGGACCGTAGTCCAGATAGGCGCCGTGCGCGGTGGAGCCGGAGCCCCTGCCGCCCTGCGGCCCCGGGGCGGCGCTGTCCACGGAATCGGTGCCCGGCGGCAGTTGTCCGGCGATACCGCCGCCTGCCAGGAGACTGAGAACGGCCGCGGCGATGCATGTGGTGACGATTCGGCGCTTGGCCGGCATGACTCCTCCTGGCTGCAAGGAAATTCCGGCCGGTTCGGCCCGATGGGAAGAGAGTTTCATCATCCGGCACCGCACGCGAACAGAGCGGTCCATTTATCGTATGCGGCGTTGCGAACGTGCCGTTCAGGTGACACTGGAGCCGAGAGCGGTGACGGTGGATTCGAGGGTGAGGGGCAGGGAGCCGACGCGGTTGTCGAAATTCGAATCGACCAGCGTCGGATCGCCCGTCCGTCGGATGACGGGCCGTCGGGTGAGCAGTTCCCGGAACAGGGCCGTCATTTCGAGGCGGGCCAGGTGGGCGCCGAGGCAGTGGTGGGGGCCGCCGCCCCCGTATCCCAGGTGCGGATTCGGCGACCGGGTGATGTCGAAGAGATCCGGACGGGTGAAAACCGATTCATCGCGATTGGCGGACGCGTAGAACAGTGCGACTTTCTCCCCGGGAAGAAAGGTCCGGCCGCCCAGCTCGTATTCCGCTACGACGGTCCTGCGGAACTGGATGATCGGCGTCGAATGGCGGACGACTTCCTCGACGGCACCCCCGATGTGCCGGTCGAAATCCGACCGGAGCAGCTCCCGCTGCTCCGGATGCCGGTCCAGCAGGGACAGCCCGTGGGCGATCGCGTTGCGGGTGGTCTCCACCCCGGCGACCAGCAGCAGCGAGAAGAAGGCGCCCAGATCCCGCGAGGAGAGGCCTTCACCGTCGATGTCCGCGCGCACCAGGGCCGAGACGAGGTCGTCCTGCGGGTGGCGGCGGCGCTCGCGCGCCAGACGCGCCATGACGAGCTGCATCATCGCCAGCGAGGCGAGCCCGCGGCCGGGGATCCGTAGCCTGGCCCGGCCCCGGCGCTCGACGCCGACGTGCTCGGAGGCGTGGTCGATCTGGGCCGCGATCCGTGGCCGGTGCTCCGCCGGGATGCCCATCAGGTCGCAGATGACCTCCAGCGGCAGCCGCGACGCCGCCGACGGCATGAAGTCGCCCGGGCGCTCGGCGATCATCTCGTCCACCAGCCGCCCGGCCAGCCGGCCGATGTTCTCCTCGGTGGCGGCGAGCAGCCGGGGGGTGAAGCGCCGGGAGATGATCCGGCGCAGCGCCGCGTGCTCCGGCCCGTCCATGTTGACCATCGAGTTCCCGAACAGCGCCTTAGCCCAGCCGGCCGGCTCCGGGGTGGTGACCCCCGGCGCGCTCGCGAAGACCCTCGGGGTGCGGCTCGCGGTCAGGACGTCCACGTGGCGCACCAGGGCGTAGAACGGTTTGCCGGAGGTACGGGCGGTGCCCGGCCGGGGCGTGAACAGCACGGGTGCCTCCAGCTCCCGGAGCCGGGCGAAGGCCCTGAGCCGCTCCGGCCGGGGCAACTGCCAGAAGGCCGGGTCGGCGAGATCGGTGCGGGCCGCACGATCGTCGTCGGACACCTGATCGGGAACGGTCATGTCCATCCACCTCCACGAGTTCGCCCGGCCATCGTCCGGTCCGGTGCGCCCCGCGCACCGCGCGACGCGGGCCTCCCGCGCGGATGGCCGCGCACGGTCACGCGTTTGACGGAACGCGCGGGACACCGCGCCCACGAGAACCGTTTCGGCGCCGCCTTGTTGCCACCATCGCGAGCAACAGCAGCCCCGAGGGGCGTCAACGAGAGGCAGTCACCATGAGCCGAACCACGGATCCGGGAGGCGGCGCACCGCGCGGAACACGCGGTCCGTCGCGCCGGATCGTCCTGCGCACCGCCTTCACCGCGGCCGTGGCCGCAGGCACCGCCGCGATCCTCCTGCCGGTCCACGACCAGGAGCCGGGCACCGCCTCCGCGCCCGCGAAGGGACCGGGCCACACCGCCGCCGGTGCGGAGGAGTTCGCCGAGATGTACCGGGGCCGGGAGATCCGCGGCTCGCTGACCGTCCTGGTCCCGGCCGGCGAGGCGGGCGGCGCCGGGACCCACGACACCGAGCCGGTCACGGAGATCCGCATCGACGGCCGCCCGCTGCACGTCATGCGGCGCGCGGACGGCACGTATCTGAGCGATGTCACGCACTACGAGTCGTTCCCCACACTCCAAGAGACGGCCCGCGCCGCCGTGGACGAGCTCGGCACCGCCCGCCTCGCGCTCCGCGCCCCCGACGACAGGCGCACGTGGCACCACAAGTGAGCGTCGCACCGCACATGAACCAGGAGGAACGGAACCGGTGTACACCCGCAAGAACCAGCGCGACCTCACGCGCACCGAGAAGCGGCGTCTCGTCGACGCGATCCTGAAGCTCAAGAAGTCGGGCCGCTACGACGACTTCGTCGTCATGCACCGCGAGTTCTACGTCATGGACACGGAGAACCGGCCGCGCCCCGCCCATATGACGTCCTCGTTCTTCCCCTGGCACCGCCGCTACCTGCTGGAGTTCGAGCGGGCCCTCCAGGCCGTCGACCCGGGGGTGAGCGTCCCCTACTGGGACTGGACCCGGGACCGCTCGACCAACTCCTCGCTCTGGGCCGAGGACTTCCTCGGCGGCAACGGCCGGTCCGGCGACCGGCGCGTCACCACCGGCCCGTTCGCCTACGCCACGGGCAACTGGAGTGTCGGCCGCGGGGTCACCGACCAGAACTGGCTCACCCGCAACTTCGGCAGGCCCGGCAACAACCCGGTCTCCCTCCCCACCGCCGACGACGTGGCGCGGGCGCTGAAGGACCCGGTCTACGACACCGAGCCCTGGAACAGCGTCAGCACCGAGGGGTTCCGCAACCGCATCGAGGGCTGGGGCATCCACCGGGTGCGCACCGTCGCCAACCACAACCGGGTCCACCAGTGGGTCGGCGGCCCGATGGCCGGGGCCGCCTCCCCCGAGGACCCGGTCTTCTGGCTCCACCACTCGTTCATCGACCTGCTCTGGGACCGCTGGCGCAAGGCGCACCCCAAGGCCGCCTACCTGCCGGGCCGCAAGCCCGCCTCACCCGGCCGGGACCGCGACTACGTCTTCGGCCTCGACGACCCGATGCCCCCGTGGAACGTGACGCCCAGGAAGCTCCTCGACCACAGCAAGGTCTACCGCTACGCCTGAGCGCGCACAGCGAAACGGCCGGCCCCCTCCGGGAAGGAGGGAGCCGGCCGCTTCGGTGCAGCGGGGTGATCAGCGGCCGTAGCCGTAGTCGCCCTTGTCGTCGTGGCCCTTGTCGTGGCCCCCGTCGGCGTTGACGCAGGTGTTGCCGAAGGCCGGGTTGAGCAGCCCGATCACGTTGACGGTGTTGCCGCAGACGTTGACCGGCACGTGGATCGGGACCTGGACGAGGTTGCCCGAGAGGACACCGGGGGACCCGATGGCCGCACCCTGCGCACCGGCGTCGGCGGAGGCCATGCCGGCGCCGCCGGCGATGAGGGCACCGGTGCCCGCCATGACAGCGGCGACCTTCGTAATACGCGACATCAGAACTCCTTGAAAGGAAGGGGGGTTGCTGCGGAGCACGAGGCCCGCATGCCCCTACAACGCGGGAAGCGCCGGACGGTAACGGATCTGGGTGAAGGCGATATTTCCGGTGTTGTCCCACGGCCTGTCGCGGCCCGCCTCACCGCCCGATGACCGGAAGCGTGGTAAGCCGCCCGTGCCAGTCCCGCGCGGCGGGGAACCGGGTCTTCACGGTCTCCACGGCCCGCTCCCGTACCGCCACCTGCGACTCCCGCAGCCGCAGCAGCGGCTCGAGACCCGGGCGGGCCAGCAGCAGCCGCTGGTTGACCACCGTGACCGGCTGCCAGTGGTTCTTGTACTGCTCCGCGCCGCGCAGCAGGCTGAGCACCTCACGGCCGGTGTCCGAGGCCTGTTGGGAGACCTCGCGCAGCAGCATGGTCGACACATCGACCTTGCGGTCCCGCAGTCCCGGGTCCGCCCCGTACATGTAGCCGCCCGCGAGCTGCCCGGACTGCAGGGTGAGATTGGCCGCCACGACCTCGCCGCCCATCCGGAACTCGGTGACGGCGGCGCTGCCGTCCCCCACCATCCGGCCCACCGAACGGACCAGGTGGTCCGAGAACCGGGCCCGCAGGTGCTCCGGGTTGACCCCCCGGTCCCGCCACTGGAGCTCGTGGAGCCGCAGCAGGGTGCCGATGGCCGCCGGCACCCCGTCCTGCGGGACCGTGCGGGCCTCCACGTCCAGCGCCTCGATCCGGCGCAGTTTGGCCCGCAGCCGCTGGCCCCGCGAGCCGGTCAGCCGACCCACCAGGTCGCCGAGCGGCCGGGCGGGCAGCTCCATGCACGTCGAGTCCGTGAGCCGGCTCCGGGCGCCCGGCCACCGCCCGAAGAGCAACTGCGCCGACGCGTCCGGCCGGACCTCCCGCAGGTCGACCACGGTGTGCCGGGCGGCCCGGTCCAGACCCCGCTGGAGCGCCCCGACCGCGTACCCGGCCTCCTCCTCGTCCAGCAGGATGTCGAAGAAGTCGGAGATCGCCCCGCCCATCGGCACCAGCAGCGGCATCGGACGGTGCACCAGCATCAGCGGCGCCGCTCCGATCAGCCGCCCCGAGCGGCGCACCAGCAGGACCCGCAGCCTCCCCTCCTGACCGTAGGAGATCCACCAGGAATGGAGCCACGCGTGGCTCTGGAACGGAGTGGCGGTGGCGCAGCGGCGGTGCAGCGCGTCCCACTCCCCGGCGAGCGCGCCGAACTCCCGGAAGTCACGGCAGAGCGTCACGGTGAGGCTGCCCGCCCGGTCGGCCGTCATCGCACGAGCTCCCGGTCGTCGGCGGTGGAGGTGTGGTCCTCGGCGGCGGTCGGCCCGGGCACCTGGGCCAAGACGCTCCAGCCCGCGCGGCGGGGGCGCACGAGCAGCACGAGACCGCCCAGCAGACCGCCCGCGGCCGCGCCCACGGCGGTGCCCAGCGGCACCGACGGCGAGACCGGCTGGTCCGGCTTCATCGCGTGGGTGAACTTGATCAGCTTCACCCCGGTGTCCTTGGAGACATGGCCGCTGCTCACGATGACGGCCTCGATCACGGCGTTCGCGATGTCGGCCGCCTTGCCCGCGCTGTCGGACGTGCCCGTCACCGAGATCATCGGCGAGTCGGGGGAGGTCTCCGAGCGGACCTGGGAGCGCAGGGCGCGCACCGGCTCGCCTGCCGCGCCCTGGGCGTAGGAGAGGGTCGCGTCGCTGGTCACGAGGCGCCCGTAGGACTGTGCGTAGCCGAGCGCGGCCGAGGGGCCGGTCTCCTCCTCGGCGACCGCCATGGCGTAGCTGGTGGCCTCGTACTGCGGGGAGGCCAGCAGCCCGTACGAGAGCCCGGACGCGGAGCCGAGCAGCACACAGACGGGCAGGGGCCACCAGTGGGGCAGCCGGGTGAGGGCGGTGCGGAGCTGCGCGGGGGCGGTACGCAGCCGCTCCCGCAGGACGGCGGTTCGCTGCTGCTCGGGAGACTCGGTCATGAAAGGGCTCTCCGGTTCGGTGGGGCGGTGTCGAGGGCGTACGCGTACACGTCCATCAGGCGCTCGCTGCTGCGCCGGATGTCGTAGTGGCCGACGGCCCGCGGCGGCGGGCTGCGGTCCGGGCGGGCCTGTATCCGCTGCCGCAGCACGGCGGTCAGCTCGTCTGGGCTCCCGGCGATCCGGGTGGCGCCCGGGGCATGTGCGGCGGACAGGTCGTCGATGGCGGGGCAGGCGTCGTGCAGGACGGGCAGCCCGGCGGCGAGCGCCTCCACGGCGGCCAGACCGAACGACTCCTCGCGGGACGTCGATACGAAGGTGTCGACGGCGCTCAGCAGGGCCGGGACCCCGGGCACCGGGCCGCTCCCGCCCGCGCCGCACTCCCCGAGGAGGCGGATCCGGTCCGCCGCCCCGAGCCGGGCCGCGAGGTCTCGCAGCGCCCCGGCCTCCGGCCCGTCACCGGCCAGAAGGAGCCGGGCCCCCGGCAGCGCGGCGACGGCCCGTACCGCCACGTCGAAGCGCTTCCCGGGCACCAGCCGGCCCACCCCGCCGACCACGAACGCGTCGTCGGGGATGCCCAGCGCCGCCCGCACGGCGAGCCGGCGGTCCGGGTCGAAGCGGTAGCGGTCCGCGTCGATGCCGTTGGGCACCAGCCGGATCCGCTCGGCGGGCACCCCCCAGTCCCGCAGCCGCCCGGCGACGGTGGAGGAGACGGCGACGGTGGCCGCGCCCAGCCGCTCGGTCGAGAGGTAGAGGGCGCGGATGCCCCGCGTCAGCGGGCGGCCCTCGATCTCGGCGCGCCCCAGGGAGTGTTCCGTCGCCACGGCTGCCCGGACGCCGGCGAGACGAGCGGCGATCCTCCCGTACACACAGGCCCGGTAGAGGTGGGTGTGGACCAGGTCGTAGCGGCCGTCACGGATCAGCCGGGTCAGCCGGCCGACGGCCGACAGATCCCGGTTGCCGCGCATCCCCAGGTGGACGACGCGCACTCCGTCGGCCCGCAGCCCGTCCGCCACCGGGCCCGGGTTGGTGAGCGTCACCACGTCGCACTCCACCGGCAGATGGCGCAGCAGCAGCCGCAACTGCTGCTCGGCCCCGCCGACCCCGAGCCCGGTGATGACGTGCAGCGCCCTCACCGGGGGCCGCCCGCCCGCACCGGGGAGGCCGTACGGGGGCCCGCGCCGGGGACGGCCCCGTGGCGCAGCCCGTGCCGCAGGTCCTTCGCCCAGAGCCGTACGCCCCGGTCCGCCTGGCTGATGTGGGTGCGGGGGAGCGCGAACCGGCTGAGCAGGGGCCCCGGAGCCAGCGCGCAGCCGTAGCCGTACCCGGCGGAACGGACGGATTCCGCCACCCGCCGGTCCAGTGTCCCGTACGGATAGCAGAAGCCCTCCGGGAGCGTCCCGGTGAGCTCACCGAGCAACTCCCGGCTGTGGACCGTCTCGTGGCGCAGCTCCTCGTCCGACAGCGTCGTGAGGTCCTGGTGGAGCAGGCCGTGCGAGCCGACCTCCATCCCCGCATCGGCGACCTGCCGGATCTCGTCGTAGGTGAGCAGCGGCTTGCGCGGACCCAGCGGGTCCCACTCGTTCACCCCTCCCGGCCGCCCCGGCAGGACGAACACCGTCGCGGTGCAGCCGTGGACGCGCAGCACCGGCAGCGCCTCCCGGAGGAAGTCCCGGTAACCGTCGTCGAAGGTCAGGCCGACCAGATCCCGCCGCCCCGCCGCATGGGCGCGCATCAGCTCCGACACCCCCACCCCCCGCAGCCCCCGGCTGCGCAGCCACGCCAGTTGCTCGCCGAGCCGCCGGGGGGAGACGGTGATGCCGTACGGGTCGTCGTCGGTGTCCGTCACCGAGTGGTACGTGAGGATCCACGGCTGACGGCGGGTGTGCGGGCGGAGCCGGGACGAGGGGGCGTCGGCGCAAGGCGCCGAGGGGTCAGCGGCCATCAGTGAACCTCCGTCGGATGAGTGCCAGCAGGGAGACGACCTCGGGCGAGCGCAGGGCCAGCCCGGTCAGGAAGAAGACGGCGGGGACGAGGACACACCCGGCGGCCAGGCTCAGCACGGCGTCGGGCAGCAACCGCGCCGCCGCCCAGCCCGTCGCCCCGGCCACCAGCGCCGCGCCCGCGAGTCGGCCGAGCGACAGGGCGACCGCCCGGGCCCGGATCGGGACCACCCGGGTGCCCAGACCCATCAGCAGGAGCAGGGCGGTCGTGCTGATCCCGACGGCGTTGGCGGTGGCGATACCGGCGACGCCGAAGCGGTACGTGAGCGCGTACCCGGCGCCCATCGTGACCAGGAGCCCGGTGCCCATCGCGAACGCCGGGAACCAGGTGGGCCGGCCGGACGAGAAGAACGGCCGGCTCAGCGCGCCGACCAGGCAGTGGCCCAGCAGCCCCGCCGCGTAGACCCGCATCACCTGCGCGGTGGCCTCGGTGTCGGCGGTGTCGAACGCACCGCGCTGGAAGAGGACTTCGATGATCTGGGGCGCGTAACCGAGGACGACCGCCGTGCCGAGCAGCACGACCATGCCCGCCAGCGCGAGATCCCGCTCGACCCGCTGCCGGGCCTTCTCGTGGTTGCCGTCGGCCATCGCCCGGGCGACGACGGGGAACGTCACCGTGCAGATCATCAGCGAGAGCACCATCGGCATCTGCGCGACCTTCTGCGCGTAGTTCAGATGCGAAATGGCGCCCGCCGGGAGTGTGGAGGCGAGGAACCGCTCCACCAGCACCTGCGACTGACGGCTCACCACGAACAGCACGACCGGGGCGAGGACGGTGAGGCCCAGCAGGGGAGCGGTGCGCGAGGCGCGCTTCCTGAGCCGGCCGAGGCGGGGGCGGGCCAGGGGCAGCAGGCGCAGGAGGGTGGGGAGCTGGGTGAGGATCATGAGCAGGCTGCCGACGGCGACGCCCGCCGCCGCCGCGCGTACGCCCCACAGCGCGTGCAGCGCCAGGGTCATGCCGATGATGCCGATGTTGTACGCGACGTAGACCCCGGCGGGCGGGAGGAAGCTGCGGTGGGCGCGCAGGGCGGCGCTGAAGTAGCCCGTGATGCCGAAGGTGAGCACGGTGACGGCGGTGAGCCGGGTGCAGTCCACCGCGAGATCCGGATCGGCCAGCCCGGGTGCGAGGACGGCGACGACCCAGGGGGCGCCCGCCATCAGCAGCGCCGCTCCGGCCATGAGGAGAACGCAGAGCCGGGGGAGGGTGGCCGCCACCAGCTCCCGTACGGGGTCGGGTTCCGGCTCCTCGGTGTCGGTCCTCGGGGCGCTGCCGGCGGTGTCGGTCCTCGGGGCGCGCTCGGCGTCGGCGCGCCGGGTGAGGGCGAGGCTGAAGGCCGGGACGAGGAGCAGCGCCATCCCGTCCTCGATCAGCAGCGTGGCCGCCATCTCCGGCACGGTCCAGGCGATCAGGAACGCGTCACTGGCGTCACTCGCTCCGAAGTACCGGGCGATCGCCTGGTCCCGTACGAGGCCGAGTACCGCCGCGAGCACGGTCAGCGCCGCCGTGCCCGCCGCCGCGCGGGCGAGGAAGGCCCCGAGCCCAGGAGCCTCGCCGCTGTCCGCCGGTTCCGGCGCGGCGTCGACGGCCGTGGTCCCGCCGGGGCCGGAGCCGGGAGGCTGGCCAGGCCCCGGGAGCAGGGGAGGGACGGTCTCCGCGCGGTCCTTCCGGGGGAGGGCGTCGCGGGGGCGGTCGTCGAGCGGAGGGGCCTCGCGGGTGCGGTCGTCGAGCGGAGAGGCTTCGCGGGCGGGAGCCTCCGCCTCCGTCCCCGTACCGGTGTCGCTCACGCGGTGCCCGCCTTCTCCGGCTCGGCCAGCGCCCACCAGGCGGCGAGCCCCAGGACGACGCCGCCCAGCACGGTCGTGGGCCCGCCGATGTCGGAGTACAGGAAGTTGACGCTCTGCCAGATCATCAGGGCGACCGCCACCAGACCGCAGTCCACGGCCGCGTGGCCGCGCGAGCGGGCCCGGACCAGCCTGCGCACGGCGCCGGTCAGGATCGCCGCCCAACTGCCGACGACCGCCGTCAGACCGATGAGGCCCTGCTCGCTGAGGATGAGCAGATACATGTTGTGCGGGGAGAGCAGTGCCTGCCGGCGGAACTGCTGGCCCGCCCCCGCCGTGTCACTGCCGGAGGAGAGGCCGACCGAGGCGTGGGCGTCGCGGTGTGCGGGGAAGCCCTTGAGGCCGACACCGGTCACGGGCTGCTCGCGCCACATCGAGCCCGCCGCGCTCCACATGGCGTACCGGTCGCTCACCGACCGGTCGGGGTCCCGGGTCACCTGGGTCACGCTGGCGGCCCGCTCGGAGACCATCTCCGAGCCGATGCCGAATCCGCCGACCAGGACCACCCCGGTGGCCCCCAGCACCGCCAGCGAGGTCAGCGCCTGACGGCGGCCCGTCAGGCAGAGAGCGACCAGCAGGGCGGCCGCCGTGGCGATCCACACCCCCCGGCTGAAGGAGAGGGCGAGCGGCACGATCAGCCCGACGGCGACGACAGCGGCCGTGGGGCGCAGCCAGGCGGGAGCTTTGCGCGGGGTGCGCAGTGCGCAGGCGGCGGCGGCCAGCAGCCCGTAGGCGACGACCGTGGCCATCCCCATGATGTCGCTGGGCCCGAACGTGCCGACCGCCCGGAGCTCCTCGCCCATGTACGAGGCGCCGGTCCCGGTGACGTACTGGTCGACGCCCACGACACCCTGGACGCAGGCCAGGACCACCAGCGCCCCGGCGACGATCCGGAAGCCGGGGGCGTCCTTCAGCAGGAGGCAGACGGCGGCCGGGACCAGGACGAAGACCTGGAGGTAGCGGACCAGACCCGGCAGCGCGGCGCCGGGGTCGGCCGCCGTCACCGTCGCCACCACGAAGCCCGCGGCGGGCAGCCCCAGCACCAGGGCGGCGGCCCCGCCGAGCGGGCGCTGCCGGAGGTACAGCAGCCGCCCCGCACAGACCAGCACCGCGATACCGGAGGCGATGTCGGCCGGTCCCACGCCGCCGCCGACGGCGTACGGCAGGGCGGGCAGCAGGACGGTCGCGATCAGGGGGAGCAGCGGCCACCGGCTCCGCCAACCGCCCGAAGGGGGACGGGGAGCGGTACGGGCCGGGGCCCCGGGTGCCGGTGCGGTGAGGGTGGCGGCCATGGTCAGCTGCCCCCGAGCCGGAAGAAGGAGCCCACGGTCCGCGCCAGCACGCACGCGTCCTGCCACAGGGACCAGGTCTCGATGTACCGGTTGTCGAACCGGGCCCGCTCCTCGATCGAGGTGTCACCGCGCAACCCGTTCACCTGCGCCAGCCCCGTGATGCCCACCGGCATCCGGTGACGGGCCTGGTAGCCGGGGTGCGTACGGCTGAACTGCGCGACGAAGAAGGGGCGTTCGGGCCGGGGCCCGACCAGGCTCATGTCGCCGCGCAGGACGTTCCACAGCTGCGGCAGCTCGTCCAGCGAGGTGCGGCGCAGCAGCCGTCCGGCGCGGCTCATCCGTCCGTCGGATGCCACGTTCCACCGGGTCGCCGACTCCTGGGCGTCGGCGGGCCGCAGCGTACGGAACTTGAGCAGGACGAACGGGCGGCCGTGCCGGCCCACCCGCTCCTGCCGGAAGATGACACCGGGACCGTCCGAGAGCCGCACCGCCAGCGCGCACACCGCCATCACCGGGGACAGCAGCACCAGACCGGTCCCCGCCAGGAGGGCGTCCATCACCCGCTTCGCCGCATGGCTCACGGGCCGGTGCGTGCCGTCCTGGAGCGGGTGGGCGGCGAACCCCCACAGGTGGTCGGGGCGGCCTCCGGCGGGACGGGCGGCGACGGCGGTGTCGCCGGTGACCAGCCACACCCGGCAGCCGTGGCCGGTGAGCAGGGCGAACAGGGCGGCACCGTCGGGGGTGGACTCGGGCGGCGCCGTGAACACCGCGTGCCGCACGCTGTTCTGCACGACGGCCCGTCCCACCTCCTGCGGGGTGACCAGGACCGGCAGCTTCACTCCGTCCGGCCGCACGGAGGAATCCTCCGTGGCGGAGGCGGAGGCGGCGGAGGCATCGGGACCGGTGGACGCGGCGACCCGGCCGACCGGGCGCAGCCCGTACCCGGGGTGGTCGTACAGCGCCGCCGTCACCTGGCGGGCGACCGGGCCGTGGCCCACGATCAGCGTCGAGAGCGGGTTGCGGATCGCCGCCCGGTGCCGGATGCGGTGCACCACCGCGCGTCCGGAGGCGCACAGCACACTCTGGGCGGCCGCCGCGTACGCCAGCACCGCCCAGCCGAACGCGTGGGCCGGGGCCCAGACGTCGACGACCTCCATGGTCACGTACCACTGGAGCAGGGCGAGGCCGAGGAGCGCGGGCACTTCGGAGAGCACCGAGGGGGAGAGGCCGAGCCGGTAGAGCCCCCGGTACGCGTGGAGCAGCACCTGCGCCACCGCCTGGCCGGCGACCACGGGCCAGGGCCAGCCGGCCGGGGCGCACAGGGCGAACGTGCCGGCCAGCGCCAGCGCGTCGGCGCCGAGCAGTTGCGCGGCGGGCGCGAAACGCACGGCGGCGCGTCCACCGCCGAGCTCCCGCGTACCGCCGTCGCCTCTTCGCGGCGGATGAACCGTGTGGGCCTGTACGGCTGTTGCCTGTCCGGCGCCGGGGGCCGGTGCACTCTCCATCGTCATCGCTCGGTGCGCTTCCTCATCGTGGGGCCGGACAGGGAGACAATTTCCTGGTAGAGACCGGCAACCGCCCCCGCGGTCCGTCGGACGTCGAACGCCGCCCGGGCATGGCGCAGGGCCCGGTGGGACACCTCCTCGCGCAGCTCCGGATCGGTGAGCAGCGCGGTGAGCGAGGCGGCGAGCGCCGCGGGGTCCTCGGGCGGTACGAGGAGGTGGCCCTCGTCGCCCGGCGCCACGCTCTCCCGCGCCCCGTTCACATCGCTCATCACCACGGCCCGGCCGCAGGCCATGGCCTCCAGCGGGGCCAGCGCCATGCCCTCCCAGCGGGACGGCAGGACGACGACGTCGGCCGCGTGGATCCACGGCCGTACGTCGGTACTCGCCCCGGTGAACAGGACGCCGGCCGGGGCCGCTTCCTCCAGGCCGGCCCGGTCGGGGCCGTCGCCGACGAGGACGAGGCGCGCGCCCGGCACCCGCAGCCGCCGCCAGGCGTCGAGCAGGACGTCCTGGCCCTTCTGCCGGGTCAGGCGGCCGACGCAGACGACGAGGGGAGCCCCGTCGAGGGAGGGCAGCGCGGCCCGGGCGGCGGCGCGGTCGGCCTGGCCGCCGGGGCGGAAGCGGTCGAGGTCGATGCCGTTGTGGATCACCGACCAGCGGGCGGCGATGCCTGCCTGCTGGCCGGTGCGCCGCTCGGACTCGCTGACGCAGAGGATGTGGTCGGCCCAGCGTGCCCCGAACCGTTCCCAGTTCAGGGCCAGTTCCGCGGTACGTCCGTCCACGGCCTCGAAGGACCAGGCGTGCGGCTGGAACACCGTGGGCACCTTGCCCCGGACGGCGATCCGGCCCGCCAGACCGGCCTTGGCGCTGTGCGCGTGCACCACGTGCGGACGGCAGTCGCGGACGATCCGCCGCGCGGCGGCGACCTCACCGGCCAGCCGCGGACCCGGGGCCCGGGTGGCGGACCAGCCCCGGACCTGAGCCCCCGCGGCGGCCGCCCCGACGGCCAGCGGGCTCCCGGGCGGACAGGCCACCACGGGCCTCAGCCCGGCGACGGTCTGGGCCCTGACGAGATCGGTGACGACCCGGGCCACTCCACCATCCACGGGCTGAACCAAATGAAGGACCGTCAATTGTCTTTCTTCGGCACGACGCATGTGCAGCACGTACGGCTCTCTTCGCTCAATCCGGTGAGTAAAGCCGAAGTGCACTTTGGCAGACATGTGACGAAATCGTGCGCGTGACTCGCTCATACGACCACGTGAGGATTACCGGCGTGATTCCGCTGATCAGGTGGTCCGCGCGGCTGAACCGTGTCCTCGTGAAGGTGCCGGAATGCGCGTCGGGGGAGAGGGCGCGGCGCAATTGCGGGAGCGGGCCGAAGAAATTGTTCACGGGAGGAGGTGACGCTGTTCGCCGCATCTCGGGGACGGCCGGTTGCCGTAGTGGATGGCGGCACCATCTACCTGACGGTCACGCAGTTCTATTGTCGTCAAAGGGCTCCGCCCGGGTGGCCGCGAAGGTGACGTCCTCGGCGCGGGCGACGACCTCGACCTCGTCGCCGAGGGCCCATTCCGCGACCCGGGACGCCATCGCCGCCGGAACGCGTTCGCTGATGCCCGGCGCGGCCGGGATGTCGTACGTGGCGTGGGCGTCGTGCGGCAGCACGACCCGGTACTCCAGCTCCAGCGCCCGGCGCGCGGTGGCCAGGACGCACATCTCCGACATGACTCCGCACACGGCGAGCGACGCGACCCCGGCGGCCGTCAGCCGGTCCTCCAGCGTGGTGGCCTCGAAGCCGTCGTCCTCGGTCTTGCGGATCACGGTCTCGGCCGGGCCGGCGGCGACCGGGAGGTACAACTCCCAGCCGGGCGTGTGCGGTTCGTCGGGCTCTCCGGCCGGCCCGTCGTTCTGCAGGTAGACGACGAGCGCCCCGGCCGCCCGGGCCCGGCGGACGAGGTGCTCGACCCGGTCCAGCAGCCGGGGCGCGTCGGGCACGGGGTTCTCGCCCGCGACGAAGGCAGCCTGGACATCGACGACGAGCAGCGCCTGTACGGGCGGGGGGAGGGGAGGCATGACGGCTCCGGCCTTCGGGGTGTGCGGGGGCTTCGGGAGTGTCCATCCTCGCAGCCGGCGGCCCGGGGAAAGGCCGCCGGCCCCAGGTCATCCGGTGCGGTCGACGAGGAACGGGATCAGGGTGAGCAGGTCCCCGCGCGCGCCCTCGTGGAGCTCCACCGCGTCCAGGCAGGCACGGGCGGCCCGCAGATGTTCCCGGGCCTCGGTGACCGTGGCCCGGCGCCCGCCGGCCTCGTCGACCAGCTCGGCGGCCCGGCGCAGCCCCGCCTCGTCGAGCGGTCCGGTCCCGGTCTCGTCGAGCGGTCCGGCCCCGGTGAGGAGGGCCTCCAGCCGCCGGGCCGCCGGGTGGTCGGCTGCCAGGGCGGCGAGGACGGGGAAGGTCTTCTTGAGCCGCCGCAGATCGCTGTGCACCGGCTTCCCCGTGATCTGCGGATCGCCCCAGGTGCCCAGCAGGTCGTCCACCGCCTGGAAGGCCACCCCCAGATGCCGCCCCGCCTGGTCCAGCGCGTCGGCCGTGGGCGCCGGAGCCCCGGCCAGCACCGCACCCAGCGCGGCGGCACAGCCGAGCAGGGACCCCGTCTTGTGCGTGGCCATCGCGCGGTACTCGTGCGGCAGGACCGCCTCGGGCCCGGTCCACGGCCGCGACTCGAAGAGCAGGTCCTGCGCCTGACCGTGCACCAGATCGCCCAGTGCCGCCGACAGATGGCGCACCGCCGCCGCCCCCGTGGCGCCCGGAACCTCCGTCAGGGTCCGTACGGCGAGCGCGAACAAGGCGTCGCCCGCGAGGACCGCAGGCCCGGTGCCGTACGCCTTCCAGACGGTCGGGCGGCGGCGCCGGGTCTCGTCGCCGTCCATGATGTCGTCGTGGATGAGCGAGAAGGTGTGGACGAGCTCGACGGCGACCGCGCCGGTGACCCCGTCCAGGCCGCTGCCCCCGGCGGCCTCCGCGCCGAGCACCGCGAGCGCCTGGCGGACCCCCTTGCCCTGCGAGCCGGGGACCGGGTCGCCGGCCACCCCGCTCCAGCCCAGCGAGAAGGCGGCCGTCTCGGCGTGCCAGGGGTGGAGCCGGCGCACCGACTCCACCAGGGCGGGCCGGACCAGCTCGCGGCACCGGTCGAGTATCTGCGGCGCGGCCGCCTGACGGGTCGTGGACAGCGTCATAGGGCCCGGGCCTCCTCGTGCGGGGTGACCGGTCCGGTGCCGGCGGCGTCCGCCGGCGGGGCCTCCTTGGACGGGGCGGCGGGTCCGGTGCCGGGGACGTCCATCGGCGTGGCCCCCTCGTGCGGCGCGGCGGATCCGGTGGAGCGGCCGCCGCCGCCCTCCTCTCCCTCCGCCGCCGGTTCCACGCCCAGCTCGGCGTACGCCTTCTCCACCATCTCCCGGGCGTTGAGCAGCCCGATCCGGCTCAGCCTGCCCCGCAGCTCGTCCAGCTCGGCGGCCGTGTCCGCGCGGTCCCGGCCGAGCCGGGCGCGCGCCTTGACCAGGCCCAGGGCCGCCAGTGCCTCGCCCCGGGGTTCGGTCATCGCGCGGAACTCCCCGAGCGCCTGCTCGTAGACCTCGCGTGCCTCCTCGTACCGTCCGGCGCGGAAGAGCACGTTGGCGCGCATCTTGTGGTTGTAGGCGAGCGCGCTGGAGAGCTTCATCTCCCGGCAGGTGACCTCGGCCTCGGCGAGCAGCCCGAGTGCGCGTCCGGTCGCCCCGTCCCGGAGGGAAACGATGTCAGCGATGCCGCGCAGGGCCCAGGCCCGGCCCCGCCGGTCGTCGGCGCTCTTGGCGAGGACCGCCGCCTCCTCGAACATCTCCAGGGCCGAGTCGAGCTGCCCGGTGTTGCGGTGGATCTGCGCTATGCCCTCCAGCGCCCACACCGTGTGGCGGGCCTCGCCCCGGGCGCGGGCCTCGGCGAGCAGTTGCTCGTGCAGGGTGGCGACCGTGGCGTAGTCGCCCTGGATGCGCCCGGTCTCGGCCAGTCCGGCGAGCGAGTAGCCGCGCGCGACGACGTCCCCACCGCGCTTGCCCAGTTCGGCGGCGAGCCCCAGCAGCCGGAACGCCAGGCGCAGCGAACCCCGTTGACGCGCCAGCGTCCCCCCGCTCCACAACGCCCAGGCCATCGCGCCCGTGGCCCCGGCCGAACGTGCGGCCCGGTAGCTGGCCTTCCACGCCCGGTCCGCCTCCTCGACCTGCCCCAGTCGGCGGTGCGCCTCGGCCACGGCGAGTCCGCTGCGCGCCACCTCCTCCTGGGAGCCGGAGAGTTCGGCCTGTTTCAGATGCCGTACGCCTTCGGCCAGTACGTCGGTGAGGGAGGCGTTCACCGACATCTTGGTGAGCGCGCCCTGGTACTCGGGCGCCAGTGCCTTGGTCTGCATGGGAGCCTTTCGCGCGGTGCCCGGGACGGGCCGGCGTCCACTATGCGCCAGGTGTATACATAGGGTGCATAGTTGGCCGGTTCTCCGAGCCCGGTACAGGTGGGGGCGGACGCCGCCCGTTCCTGGGCGGCGAATCGTTCTGTCGGTGATCAAGACGGCAGCGGGGCGCCCGGGGTTGCTCGAACCCCGCAGGACGTTCTCCGGAAGGCCCCCCGGACGTAACCGGACCCTCCTCGGCCGTCAGCCGGCTCGTGCAGGCCGAAGGGGGAACCCTGGGCGTCACGGCAGAGCCGGAAGCGCCCGAACCGGGCGGCCGAGGCGTCGTCCTCGCCCAGGTCCGTGCCCTCCACACTGCCGCCCAGCTCACGCACCTGCGCCACCGCGGCGGCCATGTCGTCGACCCGGTAGAAGAGGTACGGGCCGCCCCCGGGATCACCGCCGTGGACACCCCCCTGCCCGCTGGGGGTCCCGATCGCGTAGCCGCCCTCGCCCGAGGGGCCCGGCTCGAAGTTCCACCCGAACAAGGCGCCGTAGAAGGTCCGGGCCTTCCCGGGGTCGTCCACCCCGAGCTCGAAGAAGGAGATCTCGCCGGCCATCGCGGGCACCTGCCATCTCTGCCGGGGGCCGCACATATCGCGCGGGGGCGTGCACGCTCGCTCCCTCCCACCGTACGGCGACGGATCCGCCCGTGCAGCGCCGCTCGGGCCCTCGGACGGGTGAACAGGGCGGGCGGTGGGCCTGCGGCCACGCTGGAATGGGCGGGTGACGGCACCCCCCGACGACTGCCTCGCACGCAACGAGTGGATCTGCGGCGCCTACCTCTCCAGCCGCCGGGAGATCCTTATGGACGCTGCCCTCCAGCATCTCCAGCTGACCGCACTCGCCGTCCTCATCGGGCTCGCCCTCGCCGTCCCCCTGGCCCTCGTCGCCCGCCGCTGGCGGTGGGCCGCCGGTCCCGTGCTGGGGCTGACCACGATCCTCTACACCATCCCGTCGCTGGCGATGTTCTCGCTGCTGCTGCCGGTGTACGGGCTCTCCGCCGCGCTCGTCGTCACCGGCCTCGTCCTCTACTCGCTGACCCTGCTGGTCCGCAACATCCTCGCCGGGCTCCGGGCCGTCCCCGAGGAGACCCGCCAGGCCGCGCGCGGCATGGGGTACGGGCCGCTGCGGCTGCTGCTCGCCGTGGAACTCCCGCTCGCGCTGCCCGCCGCCATGGCCGGACTGCGGATCGCCACCGTCTCCGCCGTCTCCCTCGTCACGGTGGGCGCGATCGTCGGATACGGCGGGCTCGGCAACCTCATCTACTCCGGGATGAACACCTACTTCAAGGCCCAGGTGCTGACCGCCTCCGTGCTCTGCGTCGTCATCGCCGTCGCCGCCGACCTGCTCCTCCTGGGAGCCCAGCGGCTGCTGACCCCCTGGACACGGCGGGGGAGCGAGTCATGAAGACCCTCTCCGACACCTGGTCCTGGCTCACCACCGCCACCCACTGGTCCGGCCCCGACGGGATCGGGAACCGGCTCGGCGAACACCTCTTCCTCACCGTCGTCTGCCTGCTCATCAGCTGCCTGATCGCCCTGCCCGTCGCCCTGGTCCTCGGCCATCTCGGCAAGGGCGGCGCGCTCGCCGTCAACATCTCCAACATCGGCCGGGCGGTGCCCACCTTCGCCGTGCTCGTCCTGCTGCTGCTCACCCCCGTGGGCACGTACGGCCAGTGGTCGACGATCATCGCGCTCGTGCTGTTCGCCGTGCCACCGCTGCTCACCAACGCGTACGTCGGGATGCGCGAGGTGGACCGGGACGTCGTGCGGGCCGCCCGGGGGATGGGCATGACCGGGCGCCAGATGCTCTGGGGCGTCGAGCTGCCGCTCGCTCTCCCGCTCATCCTCACCGGCGTCCGGATCGCCGCCGTGCAGCTCGTCGCCACCGCCACCCTGGCCGCCCTGGCCGGTGGCGGGGGGCTGGGCCGGATCATCACCGCGGGGTTCAACCTCGCCTCCACCCCGCAGGTGGTGGCCGGGGCGATCCTGGTGGCGGTCTTCGCCCTCCTCGTGGAGAGCCTCTTCGAGGCGGGGCAGCGGATGGCACCCAGCAGGGGGAGGGGGGCCGCATGAGCCTTCTGATCCGCGCCCGGGCCCGCCGGGTCCTCGCCGGGCTCCTGCTCCTCGCCGCCACCGCCTGCACCACCGGACCCAGCCTGGAGAACCAGGGCGAGGTCACCGCGCCGCCCGGCGACAGCAAGGAGCTGACCATCGGCTCGGCCGGCTTCACCGAGAGCGACCTGCTGGCCCAGATGTACGCCCTGCTCCTGGAGCGCGCCGGATACTCCGCCGACCTCATCTCCGTCACCAACCGGGAGATCTACGAACCCGCCCTGGAGAGCGGCCAGATCGATGTCGTACCGGAGTACGCGGCGACCTTCGCCGACTGGTTGAACGCCAAGGCCGACGGCGCCGACGCGGCCCCCGTCGGATCACCCGACCTCGCCGCCACCATGAAGGCGCTGCGCGCGCTCGCGGCCCCCCGCGGGCTCACCGTGCTGAACCCCGGCCGGGCCGTCGACCAGAACGCCTTCGCGGTCGCCGCCTCCTACGCGAGGGAGCACGACCTCAAGACCCTCAGCGACGTCGGCCGGGCCAGGCTCCCGGTCCGCCTCGCTGCGGGCGACGAATGCGTGCAACGCCCCTACTGCGCACCCGGGCTGGAGAAGACGTACGGCATCGACATCGTCGCCGTCGACCCGAAGGGCGTCGGCACCACCCAGGCGAAGCAGGCCGTCCAGAACGGTCAGGACCAGATGGTCCTGACCACCACCACCGACGCCACCCTCGACCAGTTCGGGCTGGTCCTGCTGGCGGACGACAAGAAGCTCCAGAACGCCGACTACGTGGTCCCCGTCGTCAACCGCGCCCGCGCAGGCAGCGCCGGGGTGCGCGACGCCCTCGGCCGGCTCAACACCGTCCTGACCACGGCCGACCTGGCGTCGATGAACGAACAGGTCGACAGTTGGCGCAGGCTCCCCGAGGACGTCGCGCGCACCTACCTGGAGTCGAAGAAGCTCATCCCGAAGGGCTAAGTGCTCAACGTGCTCAACGCGCTCAACGGGGAACCGGCGGCCACGGCACGTCCGCCAGCAGGGGCAGGATCTCGGCCTCCTCGTAGTCGAGGTGTGCGGTCAACTGCTGCGTCATCCGAGCCAGTTCGGCGCGGAACCGGTCCGGATCGGCGACGGCGACACCGGCCAGCAGCGCCGCCAGCGCCGACTGCACGGCCGCGATCGAGCGGTGCTCGTCCCGGAGCCGGTCGAAGACGGGGCGGAGGCGGGGGTGGTACCCCTCCATCACCGGGAACACGTGGCCGTCCTCGCTCGTGTGGTGGAACTCCAGCGCCTGGCAGAACGCCAGGCAGCGCTGCCGGATCTGGAGACCGAGACCGAGACCGAGGCCGGGAGGGGGCGGGGCGCCCGCGCCCCGGTGGGCGGCACGGGCGGCGAAGTGCGCTTCCGTCTCCGCGTGCACCTGGGCGAGTTGGCCGCGCAGCCAGGTGTGCGTCTCGGTGAGCTTGCCGGCCAGCGAGGTGATGGCGGGGGCCGGTGCCTGCGGGTCGGGGAGTTCCAGGACCACGACGGGGAGGGTGCGGTCGGTCGCCGCCTGGTACTCCGCGTACCCGGGGGCCTCGGCGACCACCCGGGCGAAGAGCTCGTCGCGCCGGGGGCCTTCGGCGGGCACGGCGATGGTCTCGAACTCCTCCTCTCCCAGCTCCACTTGGACCGCCGGGTGTGCGAGGAGGTTGTGGTACCAGTCGGGGTGCTGCGGGGCGCCCAGGTTCGAGCCGACGACCAACAGCCGGTCGCCGTCGCGGACATGGCCGAGCGGGGTGGTGTGCGGCTTCCCGGTGCGGGCGCCGGTGGTGGTCAGCAGAAGGAGGTCGGATCCGGCGAAGGGGCCGCCGACCTTGCCGGCGTTGGCGCGGAACTCGTCGATGACGGACTGCTGGAAGGCAGAGGGCATGGGTGTTCTGGGTCTCCCGTGAGAAGGGCCGCAAGGAGGGCCGTAAGAAGCCGCAAGGAGGGCCGTGAGAAGGGGTGGATAAGGCAAGAAGGGGTGGATACGGCGCGGTGCGGTGCGCGGAGTGCGGCCGGAACGAACGGCGGCACGCGCGGTCGCGAAGGCGTCAGACGCCGGAAAGCGTCAGAAGCAGCGGGCGGTGAGTGGACTCATCACGTCGTCCCTGGGAGAAGGTGCCGGCTTGACTGTCGGCCGGCCCAGATCTCTTTGGCCGACGTCACGCTGCACGCGGACCATTAGAGCGAGGGCGCCCGGCGCTGTCAATGCGGGACGGACCGCCGCGTCCGGCCGAACGGAAAACGCGTTGCCCGTCGGTTCGGAGCCTGCGACGCTCGGGCCCATGCCTGAACAACAGACCCTTCCGCCGCTGCAGTCCGCCCGCCGTACGCACCAGGTCACCGCCCTCTTCTCGCACGGCCGACTGGTCACGATCCCGCGCAAGCAGGCGCGGCTGGAGCAGCTTCTGACGCACCTCGCCGAGACGCTGTTCGAGCGCGACCGTTCGTACACCGAGCAGGAGGTCAACGAGGCGCTGCTCACCGTCCACGAGGACTGCTCCGCGCTGCGCCGCCACCTGGTCGTCGCCGGACTGCTGGTCCGGCCCCGGGACGGCAGCAGCTACCGCCGCGGCAGGTGACCTCCCGCCCCGGCGGCCCGGGATGAGATCCTGCCCGCATGGGGATTCTGCACAGGGCGTGCCGGCGGTGCGCGAAACGGGGACGGCTGCGGCGCGGAGTTTGCCGCCGGTGCCGGTTGAAGGAGCACGGGGCCGATGTGGCCGAGACGAGTACCGATGTCGCGGAGGTCGTGGTGGAGGCCGGTGCGCTGAGTGCGGTGAGCCGCGTGTTCGGAGCGATCGTCCGCGCGATTCTCAACTGACGGGCCGCACATGGTACGTATCGGTGGCGGCCGCCTCCTGCTCACGCGGCCGCCCCCCCCGGCTCACGCGCCCCCCCCGGCTCACGCGTCCGCCACCGAGTCGAAGTCCACCTCCTCGCGCCCCACGCCCTGCGCGTCCGCGTCCACCGACCGGCGCAGCGCCTCATGGAGCTTCGCGGGCGTCAGGACCCCCAGGAAGCGGGCCCCGTCCAGCACCGCCACCCACCCCGCGTCGTGCTGGAGCATCTCGCTGAACGCCTGCTTCAACGGGGCGCCCACCGGCACCCACGCCTCCATCCGCCGGGCCAGCGCACTCACCGTCCCGCGCTCCCCGGCCGACCGCAGCGCATCCGCCGACACCCACCCGTGCAGCTCGCCCGTGCCGTTCAGTACCACCGCCCACCGCGCCCCCGCCGCCCGCAGCCGCTCCGCCGCCACCGGAGCCGGCTCGTCCAGCCGGGCCACCGGCGGCTCCTCCAGGTCCTCCGGCCGGATCGCGGTCACCGACAGCCGCTTCAGGCCCCGGTCCGAGCCGACGAACCGGGCCACGTACGGGGTCGCCGGGGTGCCGAGCACGGCGGCCGGGGTGTCGAGCTGCTCGATGCGCCCCTCCCCGTACACCGCGATGCGGTCGCCCATCCGCACCGCCTCCTCGATGTCGTGCGTGACCATCAGGACCGTCTTGCGCACCCGCTCCTGGAGGGCCAGGAACTCGTTCTGCAGCCGCTCCCGCACCACCGGGTCCACCGCCCCGAACGGCTCGTCCATCAGCAGCACCGGCGGGTCCGCCGCGAGCGCCCGCGCCACGCCGACCCGCTGGCGCTGGCCGCCGGAGAGCTGCGACGGATAGCGCGAGCCGTACGTCTTCGGGTCCAGGCCGACCAGGTCCAGCAGCTCCGCCGCCCGCTCCCGGGCCCGCGCGCGCTTCCAGCCGACCAGCGCGGGGACGGTCGCGGTGTTGTCCAGGACCGTGCGGTGCGGGAAGAGGCCGACCTGCTGGATGACATAGCCGATCCGGCGGCGCAGCTTCACCGGGTCGATCCCGGCGATGTCCTCGCCGCCCACCAGGATCCGGCCCGACGTCGGTTCGATCAGCCGGTTCACCATCATCATCGTGGTCGTCTTGCCGCAGCCGGACGGCCCGACCAGCGTCACCAGCTCGCCCTCCGCGACCTCGAAGGAGAGCCCGTCGACCGCCGTCGTACCGTCCGGGTAGACCTTGCCGACCTGCTCGAACCGGATCATGTCCGCACAGTAGGAGCGCGCCGGGCGCGGCGCACACGGGCCGGGACCGTCCGGGGCACCCGCCCTCCCGCCGTATCCGACGTCCCATGTGCTGAACTGGCCCTTCCACCAGGACCGCCCGGCCCCACGACCCAGGAGCACCCGTGACCCGCTACCGCCAGCCCGGCGTCGTCCTCACCGACCACCGCTTCACCGTCCCCCTCGACCACAGCGACCCCGGCGGCGAGCAGATCGAGCTGTACGGGCGCGAGGCCGTGGCCGCCGGGCGATCCGGCGAGGAGCTGCCCTGGCTGGTCTACCTGGAGGGCGGCCCCGGCTTCGGCGCCCGCCGGTTCGTGGGTACGGAGGCCTGGCTCGGCCGGGCCCTGCGCGAGTTCCGGGTGCTCCTGCTCGACCAGCGCGGCACCGGCCTGTCCACCCCCGCCAACCGGCAGACCCTTCCGCTGCGCGGCGGCCCCCGGGAACAGGCTGACTACCTGGCGCACTTCCGCTCCGACGCCATCGTCCGGGACTGCGAGATCGTCCGGCAGCGGCTGACCGGTGGTGCCCCGTGGACGGTGCTCGGCCAGTCCTTCGGCGGGTTCTGCGCGGTGCGCTACCTCTCCTCGGCGCCCGAGGGGCTCGCGGCGGTCCTCATCACCGGCGGGCTGCCCTCTCTGGACGCCCACGCGGACGACGTCTACCGGGCCGCGTACCCCCGGATCGAGCGGAAGGTCGCCGCGCACTACGCCCGCTACCCGCTGGACATCGACCGGGCCCGCGCCATCGCCGCCTACCTGGCCGAACACCGCCCGGAGAGCGCCGGCCACCGGCTGACCCCCGAACTCTTCCAGTCGCTCGGCATCCTGCTCGGCACCGGCAGCGGCAGCCACCAGCTTCACCACCTGCTGGAGAACGCCTTCGTCCGCACCCCGCACGGCACCGAACTCTCCGACACCTTCCAGGAGGCCCTGCGCTCCGCCACCTCGTTCGCCGGACACCCGCTCTACGCCCTGGTCCACGAGGCGATCTACGGCTACGGCGAGCGGGCCACCGCCTGGTCCGCCGAACGCGTACGCGCCGAATTCCCGCAGTTCGACGCGGCGACGGCGCTGGCGGGCGACGGGCCCCTCCTCTTCACCGGCGAGACCATCCACCCCTGGCACTTCGACGTCGACCCGGCGCTGCGCCCGCTGCGCGAGACCGCCGAGCTTCTCGCACAGCGCACCGACTGGCCCGCGCTCTACGACCCCGAGCGGCTCGCCGCCAACGAGGTGCCGGTCGCCGCCGCCGTCTACCACGACGACATGTACGTGGACACCGAGCACTCGCTGCGCACGGCCGCCGCGATCCGGGGACTGCGCACCTGGGTGACGAACGAGTACGAGCACGACGGGGTGCGCGTCGGCGGGACGCGCGTCCTGGACCGGCTGCTGGCGATGGTCAGGGACGAGGTCTGACAGCGAGCGGACGTCAGCGCTGGAGCACCTCCAGCGTGGCGTCCAGGTCCGTGGTGCCGGAGCGCGTGGCCTGGTTGTACGGGAGCTTCGACAGGGCCGAGGCCGTACCGCAGGTGTTGGTGACGGCCGAGAAGACCAGGCCCGAGCCGATGCCCGCGGAGAGCCAGCGGGCGGCCGGGAAGCGGATGCCCGCCACCAGCCCGGCCACCACCAGCGAACCGGCCGCGAGCCGCACCTGGCGCTCCATGGGCCAGACGCCACGGGCGCCCTCGGGCCGGTCCAGACCGCGGCCGTCACCCTCCCAGGCGGACGTGCCGCCGGTCAGCGTCGCGGCCTCGATGTCGGCGCCCGCGAGGATCTCGCAGGCCCGGGTGGAGCGGACCCCGGAGGCGCACACCACCAGCAGCGAGCCGCGGGCGGACGCGGACTTCAGGGCAGGCAGGGCGTCGGGCAGCTTGTCGAGCGGGATGTTCAGCGCGCCGGGCACGTGCCCCGCGGCGTACTCGCCCGGAGCCCGCACATCGATCACGGTGAACTCCTCCAGACGGGCTGCGGCCTGGGCGGGGGAGAGGGAGGCGGGGCTGGGCACGAGCGGGGTCCTTTCGTCGACCGGGGCGGCGCGGGAGGGCTGGGACTCTACACGTGTCTCCAGCACCGGACGGTGGTCCCGCATTCCGTCCCGTACCCGGAAACCTCCCGATCACCAGCCCGCTCCGGTGATCGTCGGTAGCCTGCGGGTATGACCCAGCAGCCGCTCGAACCCCTGCCCGCCGACTGGAGCCGCGCCCTGGCGGTGGTCGCCCACCCCGACGACCTGGAGTACGGCGCGGCCGCCGCCGTGGCCGACTGGACCGACGGCGGCCGGGAGGTCGTCTACCTCCTCGCCAGCCGGGGCGAGGCCGGCATCGACACCCTGCCGCCCGAGGAGTGCGCGCCGCTGCGCGAGCGGGAGCAGCGGGCGAGCGCCGCCGTCGTCGGGGTCCGTACGGTGGAGTTCCTCGACCACCGCGACGGGGTGATCGAGTACGGCACCGGGCTGCGCCGCGACATCACCGCCGCCATCCGCCGCCACCGCCCGGAACTGGTCGTCACCCTGAACCACCGGGACACCATGGGCGGCGTCGCCTGGAACACCCCCGACCACCGGGCGGTCGGCCGGGCCACCCTGGACGCCGTCGCCGACGCGGGCAACCGGTGGATCTTCCCGGAGCTGACGGAACAGCGCCTGGAGCCGTGGAACGGGGTGCGGTGGACGGCCCTGGCGGGCAGCGACCGGCCCACGCACGCGGTGGACGCGTCGGCGGGGTTCGAACGTTCCGTGGAGTCCCTGCTCGCGCACCGCACCTACATCGAGGCGGTGAGCGACGAGGAACCGGAGACGTACTGCCGGACCTTCCTGGAGGGCATGGTGCGGGCCGAGGCCGACCGGTTCGGCGGACGCCCGGCGGTCACCTTCGAGGTCTTCACCCTCTGACACCGCCGCGGGGTCGGGCGGGATTGACAATCCCGCTTGCCGATTCTGCAATGGGCGCATGAAGGAACACGACCGGGACGACCCCGAACTCGACGCCGTCCTCACCGGGGTCGGCCCCCGGCTGCGCCGCCTGCGCAAGGACCGGGGTGTCACCCTCTCCGCGCTCTCGGCCGCCACCGGAATCTCCCTCTCCACGCTCTCCCGGCTGGAGTCCGGCGGCCGCCGCCCCAGCCTGGAGCTGCTGCTCCCCATCGCCCGCGCCCACGAGGTCCCGCTCGACGACCTGGTGGGCGCCCCGCCGGTCGGGGACCCCCGGGTGAGGGCCAAGCCGATCGTGCAGCACGGCCGGACGATGCTGCCGCTCACCGCCCGGCCCGGCGGACTCCAGGCGTACAAGATGGTGCAGGAGCCGGGCAGCGGCGAGGTGCCGGAGCAGCGTACGCACGAGGGGTACGAGTGGCTGTTCGTGCTCTCCGGGAAGCTGCGGCTGCTGCTGGCCGAGCACGATCTGGTGCTGGAGCCGGGGGAGGCCGCCGAGTTCGACACCCGGCTGCCGCACTGGTTCGGCCCGGCGGAGGACAAGCCGGTGGAGTTCCTGAGCCTCTTCGGTCCGCAGGGGGAGCGGATGCATGTGCGGGCGAAGCCGAAGCGGGGGTGAGAGGTCCGCTGCGCTCGGCCCGCCGGGGTGTTCCCAGATGGGCAAGCGACCGCTTAGTATGCGCCGGAGCAGTGGTAATGCCGACAGTGTTGTGGAGGCCCCTCATGCAGGCATGGCGAGTGCACCGGAACGGCGAGCCGGGCGAGGTGATGAGCCTGGAGGAGACGGACCGGCCCACCCCCGGCGACGGACAGGTGCTCGTCCGGGTCACCGCGGCGAACGTCAACTTCCCGGACGCGCTGCTCTGCCGGGGCCAGTACCAGGTGCGGCCGCCGCTGCCGTTCACCCCGGGTGTCGAGGTGTGCGGGGCGACGGAGGACGGGCGGCGCGTGCTGGCCACCCCCGCCCTGCCGTACGGCGGTTTCGCCGAGTACGTCGTCGCGGACGAGGCGGCCCTGCTGCCCGCACCCGACGCCCTGGACGACGCCGAAGCGGCCGCTCTCCACATCGGCTACCAGACCGGCTGGTTCGGCCTGCACCGCCGCGCGAACCTCCAGGCCGGGGAGACCCTCCTCGTCCACGCTGCGGCGGGCGGGGTCGGCAGCGCTGCCGTCCAGCTCGGCAAGGCCGCGGGCGCCACCGTGATCGGGGTCGTCGGCGGACCGGACAAGGCGGCCGTCGCCCGTGAGCTCGGCTGCGACCTGGTCATCGACCGGCGCGGCGAGGACATCGTCGCCGCCGTGAAGGAAGCCACCGGCGGGCGCGGCGCCGACGTCGTCTACGACCCGGTCGGCGGCGACGCGTACGCCAAGTCCGTGAAGTGCGTCGCCTTCGAGGGCCGCGTCCTCGTCGTCGGCTTCGCCAGCGGCACCATCCCGACCCCGGCCCTCAACCACGCCCTGGTGAAGAACTACTCCATCGTCGGGCTGCACTGGGGCCTCTACAACACCAAGGACCCGGCCGCCGTCCGTGCCTGCCACGACGAGCTGACCGAGCTGGCCGCCCAAGGCATCGTCAAACCCCTGATCAGTGAGCGGGTCGGGATGGCCGGAGCCGCCGAAGCCGTGCAGCGCGTCGCCGACGGCACCAGCACCGGCCGGATCGTCGTCCTGCCCGGAGGTGCCCGATGAGCCCCGCCGCCGCCCCGGCCGTCGACGCCACCGAGATCCGCCGCCGCACCCGCGAGCTGCTCGCCGCGCACCCGCCCGTCACCACGGAGCGCACCGACTTCCTGAAGGCCCGGTTCGACGCGGGCCTCGCCTGGGTCCACTACCCGGTGGGCCTCGGCGGGCTCGACGCGCCCCGCTCCCTCCAGCAGGTCGTCGACGCCGAACTGGCCGCCGCCGACGCGCCGGACAACGACCCGCGCCGCATCGGCATCGGCCTGGGCATGGCCGCGCCCACCATCCTCGGCTTCGGCACCGACGAGCAGAAGCGGCGCTTCCTGCGCCCGCTGTGGGTCGGTGAGGAAGTCTGGTGCCAGCTCTTCAGCGAGCCCGGCGCCGGCTCCGACCTCGCGGCGCTCGCCACCCGGGCGGTCCGCGACGGCGACGACTGGGTGGTCGACGGGCAGAAGGTCTGGACGTCCAGCGCCCACCTGGCCCGCTGGGCGATCCTCATCGCCCGCACCGACCCCGACCTCCCCAAGCACCGGGGCATCAGCTACTTCATCTGCGACATGACCGACCCAGGCGTGGACGTCCGGCCGCTGCGCCAGATCACGGGGGAGGCCGAGTTCAACGAGGTCTTCCTCTCCGGCGTACGCATCCCCGACAGCCACCGGCTCGGCCCCGTCGGCGACGGCTGGAAGGTCGCCCAGACCACGCTGATGAACGAGCGCGTCTCCATCGGCGGCTCCCGCATCCCGCGCGAGGGCGGCATGATCGGCCCGGTCTCGCAGACCTGGCGCGACCGCCCCGACCTGCGCACCCACGACACCCACCAGCGCCTGCTCACCCTCTGGGTCGAGGCCGAGGTGGCCCGCCTCACCGGCGAGCGGCTGCGCCAGCAGCTCGTCGCCGGACAGCCGGGACCCGAGGGCTCGGGCATGAAGCTCGCCTTCGCCCGACTCAACCAGGAGATCAGCGGCCTGGAAGTGGAACTCCTCGGCGACGAGGGCCTGTTGTACGGCGACTGGACCATGGTCCGCCCGGAGCTGGTCGACTTCACCGGCCGCGACGCCGGCTACCGCTACCTCCGCTCCAAGGGCAACTCCATCGAGGGCGGCACCAGCGAGGTCCTGCTGAACATCGTGGCCGAGCGCGTGCTCGGACTGCCCGCCGAACCCCGCAACGACAAGGACGTCGCCTGGAAGGACCTGAGCCGATGACCGCGCCCACCCAGCCCCCCGCCGCAACCCCGGGACAGCCCCTCGCCCCCACCCCGGGACAGCCGCCCGTCACCCCCGACCTGCTCTACACCCAGGACGAGGACGACCTGCGCTCCGCCGTACGCGCCCTCCTCACCGACCGGGCCGACGCGCCGACGGTGATCGCGGCGACCGAGTCCGACACGCCGTACGACCCCCGCCTCTGGGAGGCGCTGGCCACCGGCATCGGCGCCGCCGGCCTCCTCGTCCCCGAGAAGCTCGGCGGCCAGGGCGCGTCCCACCGGGAGGCCGCCGTGGTCCTGGAGGAGCTGGGCCGCAGCGTCGCCCCCGCCCCGTACCTGACCAGCGCCGTCGTGGCCACGGAAACGCTGCTCGCGCTGGCCGACGGGGAGGACGGACCGGCCGCCGCACTCCTGGCCGAGCTGGCCTCCGGTGCGCGTACGGCGGTGCTCGCCGTCCCCTTCGCCACCCCGCCCGCCGGGGCGCGGGCGGCCCTCACCTCGCTCGACGGCACGGTACGGGGAGTGGCCGACGCCGCCGTGGCCGACGTCCTGCTGGTGCCGACCGCCGAAGGCCTGTACGCGGTCGAGGCGACGGCCCCCGGAGTGGTGGTGGAACCCCTCGTACCGCTGGACCTGACCCGCCCCCTCGCCACCCTCACCCTGTCCGGCGCCCCCGGGACCCTGCTCGCCGAGGCGGACGCGAGCACCTCCGCCGTAGAGCGTGGTCTGCTCGCCGGAGCCGGACTGCTCGCCTCCGAACAGCTCGGGATCGCCGAGTGGTGCCTCAGCGAGACCGTCCGGTACACCCGCGAACGCCACCAGTTCAACCGGCCCGTCGGCTCCTTCCAGTCGCTCAAGCACCGCATGGCGCAGCTCTGGCTGGAGGTCGTCTCGGCCCGCGCCGCCGCCCGCAACGCCGCCGACGCGCTGGCCACCGGCAGCCCCGACGCCCCCCTCGCGGTCGCGGTGGCGCAGGCGTACTGCTCCGGCGTCGCGGTCCACGCCGCCGAGGAGTGCGTCCAGCTCCACGGCGGGATCGGGATGACCTGGGAACACCCGGCGCACCTCTACCTCAAGCGCGCCAAGGCGGACTCGATCGCGTACGGCTCGGCGGGCAGCCACCGGGACGCGGTCGCGGAGCTGGTGGAGCTGCCGGCGCCGTGAACGGGTGCGGGACGGGCCCGGCGGAGTGATCCGCCGGGCCCGTCCCCGTACACCCGCCGCCCTACGACAGGCCCTAGTCAGTGCACTCCTTGTCGACGGGCGCCATGACGGCGGCGTCGCTGTCCCAGCTCCGGCAGTCGTGGTCCGAGTGCTTGTACATGTTGTGTCCGAACTCGTGCGCGGCGAGCAGGGCGAAGTCGAATGTCTTGGTCGAGAGGGTGATCCGCTGGCCCTTGCCCTCATTGCAGCCGTTGGCCCGCTTCGTGTCGCCGCAGACGAAGATGTCGGTCCGGCAGTTGACCGGGGTGGCGGAACTGTCCGTGCTCTCGTCGAACTTGCCGGTCCAGTACGCGGCCCCCTCGCGGATCTCCTCCTCGTAGCCCTTGCAGGAGCTGCCGATCCGGTAGGTGTAGGTGGCCGTCGTGAAGATGCCGTCGAGGGACGTCGCGGCGGTGGAGGTGCCCGCCTTCGCGGGAGCCCAGGAGCCCGGTGACACGGAGGAGGCCTGCGGGGCCTCGTCGCCGACCGCGAGGGCGGTCGGCGACGAGAAGGCCAGCGCGGATGCCAGGGCGGCGCCGGCGACGGACAGTATCTGTGCACGCATGTGGTTCTCCTGCGGTGTGTGGGGGGAGAAGGCCGGAGCCCTGACATGGCTGCGGCGTTCGCCGTCCGGCCTGGTGTCGGGCCGACCGGTGGAAGAAAGCTAGAAGTCCCGACTCCGGCCGTACAGGGGGCCGGAGGGCAATACGGATACGCGAAAATTCCGGGCTACGCAGGCTCCGGTCGCGCGGAACGGGCAACGCGAAGGGCCCGGCCGTCCTCCGGAGGACGGCCGGGCCCTGAGGCGGTGTGCGTGCCCGTCAGGGGGCCGAGGGGCCCACCCGTATGGTGACGGTCTGTCCGCTCGGTGCCTCCCGGAGCACCTCGATCCTGGTGCCGGTGTCACTGACGCGAACACCGGCCCGCGGTGTCTCCTTGCGCCAGTAGTCCCCGTGACGGTCGTCGAAGACGGGGTTGCCCGCCTTCGGCATCACGTACGTGGGAACGCCGGCCTGGTGCAGCCGCAGGAAATCGGTCGGCATGCGGCCGAAGGCGGAGTCGAAGGCCTGGAGCCGGTTGCGCATCAGCGTCCCGTCGGACCATTTCAGCGGCTCGGGGTGGGCGTCCACGGGAAGCACCAGCCCCTCACCCGGGTGGACGGAGGTGTTGTTGTCCTTCTGGGAGGTGTCCCACTGCCAGACGAGCAGCCCGTTCTGGTAGGGGTAGCGCTCGACCCACTTGTTCCTGGGCGCCGTGAAACCGTAGTTGTACGGGCCGGTCTTCAGGGACTTGTCATACGAGACGTACTGGCGGTTCTCGGCGAGGTAGTACTGCTCGTACTGGCTCGTGACGGTCCCGCCGATCCGGGAGAAGCCCTGCGCGGTCCATCCGGAGGCCGCCGCTTCGGCGTCGTCGGAGAAGACCTCGGCCCCGTCCGCGGTCAGTCGGATCGTGTCCGCGGTGAACCCCTTGCCGACCGTCGCTCGGTCCGTGTGGTAACGGAACCTCAGGTCGATCTTCTTGCCCGCGTAGGCGTCCAGGGAGTGGACGAGCTTCTTATGGGCGCCGGAGACACCGGTGAGGGCGGGGGTACCGCTTCCGTCGCGGGGGAGCGCCTTGCCGTCGACGGTGCCGTCCAGCGCCGTCCACTTGGCCCCGCCGTCCGTGGAGACCTCCGTGTAGAGGTAGTCGTAGTCCGCCTCGATGTCGTACCAGGCCTGGAGCTCCAGAGTGGCCCTGGAACGACCCGTCAGGTCGACCGGCCTGGTCAGCGTGGTGCGGAGGTTGTCACCCGAGCCGCTCCACCACTGGGCCGATCCCTGCGCCGGGGCCACGACCTCCGTGGTCACGGACTTCTTCGGCAACTCCACCAGGAGGGCCTGCGGCAGCTCGGTGTTGTAGGCCGAGACCCCCAGCTTGTGCGTGGAGTTCCGCTTCCGTCCCTCGTCGGCGACCTTCGCGTAGTCCAGCCAGCCGAGCTGCAGCTTGTCCCAGGCCGTCATGTCCCCGGGCAGGTCGCCTATGGAGTCCTTGCCCCGGTTGAGCCAGGAGCCGGCGGACATCAGCGACCAGAAGCCCGTCGAGTTCTCGGCGCCCTCCTGGCCGGAGGTGTCGTACAGGTCGGGCAGTCCGAGGTCATGGCCGTACTCGTGCGCGAAGACGCCGAGCCCGCCGTTCTCGGCCTGCACGGTGTAGTCGCCCACCCAGATGCCGGTGTCGCCGATCTGCGTCCCGCCGGACTTGTTGCTGTCCGGACCGGTCTTCCCGACGGCGGTGCCGTAGGCGTACCAGCGGTGGGCCCACATGGCGTCCTTGCCCTGGGCGCCGCCGCCGGCCGATTCGTCCTCACCGGCATGGACCACCTGGAAGTGATCGATGTAGCCGTCGGGCTCGTTGAAGTCGCCGTCCTCGTCGTGGTCGTAGCGGTCCCATGTGTCGTACTCCGCCAGGTCGGCCTTGATCTGGGCGGCGCTGCGGCCCCTGGCCTTCTGGTCGGCGGCCCACGCGTTGACGCCGTCCCGTACGACGTCCCAGGCGTTGGGGCAGTTGTTCCTGCCGCAGTAGTTCGCCCCGTAGCGGGCCTCGTTGTACTCGACCTTCACCCAGTCCGATACGTGCCCGTCCACGGAGTAGCGACCGGAGGAAGCCTTCTCGTAGTAGGTCTTGAGCGAGTGGGTCGGCTGCCCGGCGGCGTCGGTTCCCTGGCCGAAGTACAGCTCCTGGTAGTGCGACCGGTCGAAGTCCGCCTGCCAGGCCGTGGAGTTGTTCACGCTCCGGTCAGGCTCGGCGATCTTGTTGTGGAGCGGTCCCGGCGTGCCGCCGTACTTCTTCACCGGCGGGTTCGGGCCGGAGCCGTCGGGATCGTGGGTGGTGGTGTCATCCACCTTGGTCCCGAACTCCACGAGGATGGCGAAGATCTTGTCGGTGCGCTCGCGGCCCAGCTCGACGTACTTGCCCTCGTCGAGCCTGACGACCTGGGAACCGGCTCGCCGCTTGATCTCCGCCTCACCGCTCAGCACCATCTGCAGCGCGGACTCGCGCTGCCGCTCCAGCTCCTCGCTGAACGGGCCTTCGAGGTCGTGGTCGACATGGCCCGCGTGGGTGGCCGGGTCGTGGTCGGCGACCGCGAGCGGGGCCGACGGCTCCTGCCCCTCGGCCTGGGCGAAAGTGAGTGCCGACACCGCGGCGGTCATCACCGCGAGAGTGAGGGCCGCAGCGGGTTTCCTGGACATGCTTCGTGCTCTGTTCACGTGCTGTTCCTCCCTGGTGGCCCGCCGTACGGCCCGGCAGTGTGCTCGCCGGTCGCACAGGTGGACCACACGTCAAGTGGCGACATTCGACCGGAGGCGTGGCGGCGGGGACAACGCTTGTTTTATTCGGCGACCGAGGCCCGTGCTCGCTGCCCCCGGACAGCGAGCACCTCGCGGATGCCGGGGGCCGCCGAGCACGGTGCGGCGAACCATTCCTTACGTATTCCTGGCCGTCCGGAGTCACATCGGCGGACTCTCCGTGCCGTACCGGAGCCGGAGTACGTACCCCTATTGATCGGTGACCGTATAGGCGGACCGCCACCGGCTCCGTAGCGTCATGGGGGCCGGCACACCTCCCCCGCCGCGGGTGCGTCAAGGAGCCGCGCGTCGAGCGGGCCGGCGGGCGCGCGGACGGACCCCACTTCCGTCCGCGCGTTCGGGACGCGTGAGACCCGGCAGGAGGGCGGACGACATGACCGGTGCGCATACGGCCCCGTGGGAGCGGCGGCTGCGGCAGACCCTGACAGGGGAGACCGAGCAGCCGGTACTGCTTCTGGTGGCGGGCGCCGCGGGCACGGGCAAGACCTGGTTCGCCCGACGGCTGGTGGCCCTCGCCCGGTCCCTGGACGTTCCGGCCGACCTGCGGCAGTGCGGCGGGAGCACCGCACCCGGCGGGCCGGATGCGCGCAGTCCCGCGCTCGTGATCCACGACGATGTCCACCGGGCCGGCCCCGAGACTCTGGCCGTCCTGCGGGAGAGCCTCGCCCGCCTCGGCCCCGGCCGGGCGGTCGTCCTCCTCTACCGGCCGGAGGAGCTGACCTGCCCCGGCCTGCCCCTCGGCACGCCCCCGGTGGACTATCCGCCCGCCATGGCGCTCCTCCAGCACACGATTCCCTCCTGGGACGTGGAGAAGGTCCGCGCCGTCGCCACCAAGACTCTTGACCGGTGTGTCGCGCCCGACGTGGCCGCACGTCTGCTGGCCGACTCCGGTGGGGTGGCGCAGGTGGTGACCGACCTGCTCAGCGCGGTGCGGGAGCGGTCACCGAACGCCACGACGCCCGGCGAACTGGACGGCGTGGACGTGCCGTTGCGGCTGAAGGAGCTCACCCTCGCCCGCCTGGCCGCGCTGCCCGGCCGGCAGCAGGCGGTGGTGCGCGCGGCAGCCGTGCTGAACGAGCCCGCCACCCGTCGCGAACTGCTGGAGGTGGCCGCGGCGGGGGCGCGTCCGCGCGACTCGCTGCCCGGCTCGCAGGACGGTTGGGAGGGACTGCTCCAAGCGTTGCGGAGCGCCGTGCTCCGAGAGTACGAGCACGGCAGGTACGGGCTGTTCGTCCCGCTCGCCGCCCGCGTCGTACGGGATGTGACGCCGGGACCCCTCCGGCAGGAGATGCACGCCGCGGCCGCCGACATGCTGGCGCGCCGCAGCCCCAAGCCGTACAGCCTGCTTGCCCACCACCGGCGCGAGGCGGGCCGCCACCGCGGATGGATACGGGCGGTGGAGCGGGCGGCGCGCCGCGCGGTGAAGGCAGGCCGTTACGAGGAGGCCGTCTCCTTGCTGGAACAGGTGCTCGCCTCCCCGGACGCACCTCTGAAAGCCCGAGCCGGGCTCGCCCCGCTGCTCGCCGACAGCGCCGTTCTCGGGCTGCGGGCCGAACGGACCACAGGCGTGCTGTCGAGGATCGTCGCCGACGGCGATCTGCCCCTCGCGCTGCGCGGCGAGATCCGGCTGGACCTCGGGCTGCTGATGATCAACCAGCTTGGCCAGGCCCAGGAGGGCTACCGGGAGACCGCGCGGGCGGCGGCGGAACTGCTCGGAGAGCGCCCCTGCCTCGCCGCCCGGGCGATGGCGGCCCTGGCCATGCCGCACTGGCCCGGCATCCCGATCGGCACCCACCGTGCCTGGATCGACGAGGCCGAGGCAGCCGCACGCAACAGCGGTGACCCGGTAGCCCTGAGCGCCGTACGGGCCAACACCGTGACGCTGGCGCTGGCGGTGGGCGAACCACGGGGCTGGGACCTGCTGCGGACCCTGCCCACCGGGCATCCGAACCGGCAGGCACGCCGGCATGCGGCGCGCGGGCTCTGCAACGCCGCTGACGCCGCGGTGTGGCTGGGCCGGTTCGACCGGGCCGAGGAACTGCTCGCGTCGGGAGCCGAGCTGGCCCGGTCCAGCGGCCTGCCGTACAGCGAACGCACCGTCGGCGCGGCCACGTTCCTCCTCGACTACTTCGCGGGGCGGTGGTCCGGGCTCGCCGAGCGCTGTGCCGCGTTCGCCGCCGACCACGCCCACCTGCCCGTCGTCAGCGGTGACGCCCGCCTGGTACTCGGCCTGCTGGCGGTGGCCCGGGGGGAGTGGAGCAGGGCGATGTCATGGCTGTCCCACCCGGATTCGCTCCCGCTCGCCTCGCACGGGACGACGGCCGCGGGAGCGGGCATCCGCCTGCTGATGGCCCGCGACGACGGCCGTGCCGCTGCCAGGGAGGCCCGGCGCGCCTGGCACTCGGCCACGGCCAAGGGCGTCTGGGTCTGGGCGGCGGAACTGGCGCCCTGGGTCGTCGAGGCACTGGTGGCGGAGGGGGCGGCGGAGGAGGCGACGGCGGTCGTACGGGAGCTGGCCGCCGGACTGGAGGGGCTGGACGCTCCCGCCGCATCGGCCCATCTGCTGCGCAGCCGTGCCCTGGTGGTCGAGGTGAGCGGGTTCCCCACCGAGGCGGTCGGACTCCACCGCGCCTCGGCCGAGGCGTTCGGTCGCCTGCCCCGCCCCTACGACCGCGCGCTGAGCAGGGAGAGGGCGGCGCTGCTCGTCCTGGAGGGGGAGCTAGCGGGGACCGTCGGAGGATCGGCCGGCCAGGACGTCCCGGGCCGGCCCGCCGCGGTCACCGGCGTGCGGGAGCGCGCCCAGGCGGTCGCTGAACTGGAGCTGTGCGTGGCGGACTTCGACTCCCTCGGCGCGTCCTGGGACGCCACGAGGGCCCGAGCGGAGCTGCGGCGCCACCAGCCGGCCACGTCGTCGCGTCCCGCCGGCCGGCCCTCCTTCGGTGGTCTGCTCTCCCCCCGGGAGGAGGAGGTCGCCGAACTCGCGGCCACCGGAATGACCAACCGGGAGATCGCCACGACGCTGCATCTCTCCCCGCGCACCGTCGAGCACCATGTGGCCCGCGCGGTGCACAAGCTGGGTGCCCTCTCCCGGCAGGATCTCGCCGGTCGGCGCATGTCTGCCCAGGACCGGCCCTAGCGCATTTATTTCGGTATCCGTAGCTGCCCCGCGACCTATGGTCCGGGGCACTTTTTCGGCCATACGGTCCTGCCAACCCGGAAGTGCCACGGCGTCTGCTACGTCCGAACTGGCCGAATTCCGCCCCCCCGTGGGGTGGCCGGGGTCCGTATGTCTCGGGTGGTCGGCCGCCGAGTCGAGCCCATCACCCGGCAGTACCAGTACCCGTCTGCCGCACGGGGCCCGGCCAGGGCCATCGGGGCTGCACACGGGGAACCCAGTGAGAGGAACCACCGTGAAACACTCCAGCCGATTCCGCCTGCCCGCACTCGCCCTGACCGTCGGCGCCCTGGTGGCGGGCACCGTCGCCGCCACCGAGGTATCGGCGTCGACCGACCGCACCGGCACCGCCGCCGTACCCGGCGAGGCCGCCGGCGCCACCCGTCTGATCGTCGGATACCGGGCGGGCGCCGATGAGGCGACGTCCGACTCCGCGCTGTTGAGAGACGCCAAGGCCAAGGCGGACGACATCATCGGAGACCTCCGCCTCGAGCGGAGACTGGGCACCGGCGCCGCCCTGGTCGACCTGGGCGGTAAGGCGGGCACCGACGAACTGGCCGACGCGCTGGCCACCTTCCGCGCCGACCCCGACGTCGCGTACGCCGTCCCCGACCGGCGCGCCTTCGCCGCGGCCGTGACGCCGAACGACACCAAGTACACCGACCAGTGGGACCTGACGGACGCGACGGCGGGCATGAACGTGCCCGGCGCCTGGGACAAGGCCACCGGCAAGGGCGTCCGGGTCGCCGTCCTCGACACCGGTTACGTGGCGCACTCCGATCTGTCGGGCAACATCGTCGCCGGGCACGACTTCATCAGCAGCCGCTACACGGCCAACGACGGAGGCGGCCGCGACAGCAGCCCGGCCGACCCCGGAGACTGGATGAAAAAGGGGGACTGCGGCAAGGACTTGAGCGGCAACCCGGTCCCCGCCTCGGACATCGACAGCTCCTGGCACGGCACCCATGTGGCGGGAACCATCGGCGCCGTCGCCGACAACAACAAGGGAATAGCCGGGATCGCGTACAACGCCAAGGTCCAGCCGGTACGGGTCCTCGGCTGGTGCGGGGGCACCGCCTCGGACATCATCGACGCCATCACCTGGTCGTCCGGCGGCACCGTCTCCGGGGTCAAGGACAACCCGACACCCGCCAAGGTCCTGAACCTGAGCCTCACCATCAAGGGCTCCTGCGACACGGCGATCCAGGACGCCGTGAACGACGCCGTGGCCAGAGGCGCGACCATCGTGGCGGCCGCCGGCAACGACGCGAAGAACGTCTCCGGCTACGCACCCGCCAACTGTGCCAACGTCATCGCCGTCGCCGCGAGCGACGACCAGGGAGACCGCGCCTCCTTCTCGAACTACGGGTCGGGCGTCGACATCACCGCGCCCGGCCAAGACATCTGGTCGACGGCGAACACTGGGGCGGACTCCCCGGACAAGGAGACCTACGTCACCATGTCCGGTACCAGCATGGCCACCCCCCACATCGCCGCCCTCGCGGCGCTGATGATCGAGAGGAACCCGGCTCTCACCCCCGCGCAGATCGAGGCCACCATCAAGAAGCAGGCGCGTGACCTCCCGGGCACCTGCACGGGCGGCTGTGGAGAGGGCCTGGCGGATGCCGCTGCCACCCTCGGTGTGCTGTACGGGAACGGCTCCGATGTCGCCATTCCGGACAAGGGCGCCGCGGTCGGCTCCTCCATCGTGGTGAACCGCTCCGGCTACGGCCCGGCGAGCCTGAAGGTCAACGTGAAGATCAAGCACCCCTACCGCGGTGACCTGAAGGTCAGCCTCGTCGCTCCCGACGGCTCCGTCTTCACGCTCCGTTCCGCCGACAAGGTCAAGGGAACGGACCTCACCGCCACCTACACGGTGAACGCCTCTCGCATCCTGGCCAAGGGGACCTGGAAACTGCAGGTCACCGACGCGGAAGCCGGGGACACCGGATACCTGGACGCCTGGGGCCTCACCTTCTGACCCCTTCAGCCCCGAGGAGGCCGCCGATGCCGGGGAGCCCAGGCGGCCTCCTCGGCCCGGGTGAAGGCGCGGCCGAACCGCCGGCCGCCCCTTCGCTCAATACCTGTTCCGGAGATATTTAGGTATCCGTAT
Source organism: Streptomyces cyaneofuscatus (assembly GCF_042718795.1). Classification (GTDB taxonomy): domain Bacteria; phylum Actinomycetota; class Actinomycetes; order Streptomycetales; family Streptomycetaceae; genus Streptomyces; species Streptomyces cyaneofuscatus_A. The sequence goes on along the minus strand of NZ_JBHXOX010000003.1, from coordinate 241,631 downwards.
CCGGACTTTCCCTGATTGTTCCACCAGAGGCCGGCGGCGATGGTGGAGAACGAGCCTCCGCAAGATCAGGAGATGGCCATGATCGTTACGGCTGACGTCCACCCCGGGATTCCCGCCGCCACCCCGGCCCCCGCAGGGCGGAGCGAAACCGAGAACTCCGCGCTGTGGGTGATGCCGGCCGCACCGGAGACGGCTCCCGTCCTGAGACGGCTGCTGCGTCGCACGATGAGCCGGTGGGAGGTGGCCGAGGAGACCGGAGACGCCGTGGCGCTCGTCGTCACGGAGCTGGTCGGCAATGCCGTCCGCCACAGTGGCAGCACCGACGTGGCGGTACTGCTCGCCCGTCACCAGGACCGGATCGTCGTCCAGGTGAAGGACACCGGCCGCTGGCTGCCCCGGCCTCCGTGTGCGGAGGCCGACAGTGAGGAAGCGTGCGGCGGCCGGGGTCTCCAACTGGTACGTGCCTACACCACGCATTGCACCGTGACCTCTGGACCCTCCGGGACCCTGGTGGTCGCGGAGCTGCCCGCCACCCCGGACACAGGCCGTACCGCCTGAGACGCGCAGCCCTGGATGTCTCTCCCGGCGCACGGGAGCAGACTCCCGTCCGATCCCCAGCCACGCGGAACCCCGCCTCCCCGGCGGTCCCGGACGCGGTGCGGAAGTTTCCGAAAGCCGCCGTCGGGGCTAGCGTGACCCGGGAAGGGTGGGTGATCGCGTGGGAGTGTCCCTCGAAGACGACGGCGGGGCACGTTCCGGCAGGCACTTCCCCTTCGTCGGCCGGGAGCGGGAGCTCAGCCTGCTCCTCGCCGCCGTGCGGCATCCACCCGCGCTGATCCTCGTCGAGGGCGAGGGCGGGATCGGTAAGTCCCGGCTGGTCGCGGAGGCCGGGGCGGAACTGGCCCAGGAGGGCCGGGCCGTCCTGACCGGCTACTGCCAGCCGCTGCGCGAGCCACTGCCGTACGGGCCGGTGGTCGACGCCCTGCGGAAGATGGGCCCGTGGCTGCCGTCCTCCGGGATCTCCCCGGCGGCCGGGGCACTGGCCCCGCTGCTGCCCGACCTGGCCGACCGCCTCCCCGATCCGCTGCCGAGAGGCGCCGACCCCCTCGCGGAACGGCAGCGCGTCGTCCAGGCCGTACGGTCGGTCATCGAGGCGATCGGCCCGGTCGTCCTGGTCATCGAGGACCTGCACTGGGTCGACACAGCCACCAGGGAACTCCTCCAGCTGCTGATCCGCGATCTCCCGGCGGGACTCAGCCTGCTCCTCACCTACCGCCCCGAGGACCTGCCGCCGCGCACCCCCGTCCTCGGCTCGGCCTACCGGCGGCTGCCCGGGGGCAGCGGCACCACGATCCGGCTGAACCGGCTGGAGGAGCGCCACATCCAGGAGCTGGCGGTCAGCGCGTTGGGCAAGCACGCCTCACGGCAGATGGAAAGCGTCCTGTTCGCCCGGAGCGAGGGACTGCCCCTGGTGGTGGAGGAGGACCTGATCACCCTGAGCGAGCAGGGCTGCCGGCAGGGTCTCCGGGGTGCCCGGGAGCTGGAGCGGTCCCAGGTCCCCGCAGGGCTCCGCGAGGCGGTCACCGAGCGGCTGGAGCACCTCTCACCCGCTGCCACCGCGGTGGTCGACGCGGCGGCGGTGCTCGCCGTCCCCGCCACCGAGGAACTGCTCGCCGAGCTCGCCGGTCTTGAGGCGGCGCAAGGGGCGGAGGCCCTCACCGAGGCGCTGCACGCCTCGGTCCTGTGCGAGCACGGCACCGGCCGGTACGACTTCCGGCACAACCTCGCCCAGCAGGTGGCCTACCAGCACATCCCCGGCCCGGGGCGCAGGCGCCTGCACCGCAGGGCCGTCGCGGCACTGGAAGCGCTGTCTCCGGCGCCCCTGGTGCAGATCGCCCACCACACCAGGGCGGCGGGCGACCGTGAGGCCTGGTTCGGGCGCGCCGAGGCGGCGGTGGACCACGCCGCGGAACTCGGCGACACCGGTACCGCGGGCGACCTGCTCCGGCAGATCCTGGCGGAGTTCCAACTGCCCGGCGACATGCGCTCCCGCGCCGCCCTGGCTCTGGCCCAGATCGCCGTGGACGGGGTGGACTGCACCGCGAACGCGCAGGTACTGCGACGGCTGCTCGCCGACCCGGAACTGCCCGCGGTCACCCGGGGGGAGATCCGGCTCGGTCTGGGCATCCTGCTGATCAACCACGCAGAGGACCGGTCGGGTTTCGCCGAACTCGAACAGTCCGTGGCCGAGCTGGACGGGCGCCCCGAGCGGCAGGCCAGGGCGATGATCGCGATGGTCGTCAACGACTGGGACGACCAGCGCGTCCGGTGGGCGGAGAAGGCCGAACTGCTCGTACGGGACAGCACCGACGAAGCGGCGAAGGCGGCGGTGCGCGCCACCCGTATCACCGCCCTCGCCTTCGCGGGCGACCCGGGTGTCTGGGAACTGCTGGAGCGCCTGCCCCGGCACGGCGAGGATCTGGAAGTCCTCCGGCAGACCACGCGCGCGCTCTACAACACGGCCGACTGCGGTATCGGCCTCGGCCACGACCGCCGCGCGCACGCGCTGCTCGTGGAGACCCGCGAGGTCGCCAAACGGTCGGGCAGCCTGCACCTCGAAGCGCACTGCCAGGTGGAGGTCCTGCGGTTGGACTTCCACGCCGGGCGCTGGGCCGGGCTGGAGGACAGGTTCGCCGCGCTGTCCGCCGCCTATCCGGACGTGACCTTCGTCGGCTCCGAGCAGAACTACTGCCTGGCGGCACTGGACCTGGCACACGGACGGCGCGCCGCCGCCCTCGAACGCTATCGGAACGCCGCCTCCGACGGGGAGCGCAGCCCGGACGTGAGCCGGGCCCTGCGGGCGGCCGCCGGCACCGTCGCCGTGCACCTCGCCCAGGGCGCGGACCGGGAGGCGTGGGCCGCCGCCGCCCCGGCCGTCACCCTGCTGGAGCGGACCGGGGTGTGGGTGAGGGCTCTCGGGCTGCTTCCGGTGGCCGTCCAGGCGGCGCTGGCCGCGGGCGAGCGCCCGGCGGCCGAGGACATCGTCCGTACCGCCCGGCGAGCCACCAAGGATCTCGACGCCCCCGGAGCCTTCGCCGAACTCACCCTGGCCCAAGGCCTTCTGTTGGGTGAGACCGACGTGCCGGAAGCCGCCGCCCTCCTCGCCGAAGCGCACCGCCGCTGGCAGGAGATCGGCCGCCCCTACGAGAGCGCGCAGGCGGCGGAGCACCTCGGCCGCGCGCTCGCCGCGACCGACCGCTCCCACGCGGTCGAGCGGCTGACGGAGGCCGTCGACGCCTACACCCGGCTCGGTGCCCCCGCCGACGCGTCACGCTGCCGCCACCACCTGGAGAGCCGGGGGCTGGCGGGCCCGGCCCGGCGGGGCCGGCGGGGGTACGGCGACCGGCTCTCGCCCCGGGAGAGGGAAGTCGCGGACCTGCTCGCCCGTGGCGCCACGAACCAGGAGATCGCCCAGACCCTCTTCCTGTCACCACGGACCGTCGAGCAGCACGTGGCCCGCGCCCTCAAGAAGCTCAACGCCACCCGCGGCACGGTCCGCAACCACATCCCCTCCGCCCCGGAGCAGGACGACACCGGCTCCTGAGCCCCGGCGAGAGCCCGGAACCCGCCGGACGAAGGCCCTGGCACCCCCGTCCCCGCTGCCGAGGCGGGGTGTACCAGTGTCTTTTACGTGCTGTTTAATTGCAGACTGTTCGCAATAACAGTCGATCTTGAACAGGGATGTGCAGAGTATGACGGCCCGATCGATACGGGTGGCGGTCGCCGCCACGCTGGTGACCGCCCTGTCCCTGACCGCGGCAGCCTGCTCCAACCCGGACAGCCCCAAGGCCGGTTCCGGCACCGGGACCACCTCGGCCGTCGTCGGCATCGCCTACGAGCCCGACAGCCTGAGCCCGCTGCTCGGCTACGGCAAGGACGGCAACTCCAAGATCTTCGACGGGCTGCTCGCCCTGGACGAGGAGCTGAAGCTCCAGCCGGCCCTCGCCGCCGCACTGCCCGAGGTCAGCGAGGACGGGCTGACGTACACGTACAGGCTGCGCCAGGGCGTGAAGTTCAGCGACGGCAAGGCGTTCGGCGCCAAGGACGTCGTCTTCACCTACCGCACCATCCTCGACGCGAAGACCAACAACCCCTCCCGCACCGAGCTGGACGCCGTCAAGGACGTCACGGCGAAGGGCGAGGACACCGTCGTCTTCACGCTCAAGTACCCCTACGCGCCGTTCGCCCAGCGCACCGTCCTGCCCATCGCCCCCGAGCACATCGCGGGCAAGCAGGACGTCAACACCGGCGCCTTCACCACCAAGCCGATCGGCACCGGACCGTACGTCCTCACCAACTGGTCCAAGGGCGAGAAGCTCAGCTTCACCGCCAACCCCCACTACTGGGGCGGTGAACCCGAGGTGAAGAAGTTCACCATGGCGATCATCAAGGACGACGACGTACGCGCCACCCGGCTGCGCTCCGGCGACCTGGACGGCGCGATCCTGCCGCCCAACCTCGCCAAGGGTTTCGCGGGCGACAAGGGCAGGAAGACGTACGCCGCGAACAGCTACGACTACCGCACGGTGACGCTGCCCACCAACAACAAGGTCGCCGGTGACACCGCCGTGCGCCGCGCCCTCGATGTCGCGGTGGACCGTCAGACGATGGTCGACGCCATCCTCAACGGCAGCGGCAAGCCCGCCTACGGGCCGGTCCCCACCGACAGCGAGTGGTTCACCCAGGGCACCGAGCGCAAGCACGACGTCGCCGCCGCGAAGAAGATCCTGGACGAGGCCGGCTGGAAGCTGGGCAAGGACGGCGTCCGGGTCAAGGACGGCGTGCGCGCCACCTTCCCGCTCTGGTACCTAAGCGGTGACAAGCTCCGCCAGGAGCACGCCCTCGCCTACGCCTCCGACGCCAAGAAGGCCGGCATCGACATCCGCACCGAGGCCGGGACCTGGGAGGTCATCCAGCCCCGGATGAAGAACGACGCCGTGCTCGCGGGCGGCGGCTCGCCTGCCGACCCCGACTTCGACCAGTACACCCTGCTGAAGTCCTCCCTCGCGGGCGACGGCTTCAACAACATGGCCTGGTACGACAACAAGGCCGTGGACGCGGCGATCGAGGCCGGCCGCAGGAGCGGGGACAAGGCCGAGCGCAAGAAGGCGTACGACACCGTCCAGCGCGAGCTGGTGAAGAACCCGGGCTACACCTTCCTCACCCACATCGACCACCTCTACGTCGTCGACGACCGCTTCGGCCCCCTCACCACCCAGGTCGAGCCGCACGACCACGGCCTGGCCTCCGGCCCCTGGTGGAACGTCGAGAAGTGGAAGCCCGAAGGCACGGGAGCCACGGGAGACACGAAGAAGTGAAGCCCCGCCTCCCCTGGGGGCCGATGGCACGGATGACGGGACGGCGGGCCCTGTTCGCCGTCCCGGTCCTCCTCACCGTCACCTTCGGCGTCTTCGCCGTCGCCGCTGCGTCCCCCTTCGACCCCGTCAAGGCGTACGCGGGCACCGCGGGCCTCACCGCCTCGCAGGAGAACCTGGACCAGCTCCGGGCCAACCTCGGCGTCGACCAGCCGCTCGTCACCCGCTGGTGGAACTGGCTGACCTCGGCGCTCCAGGGCGACCTCGGCGACTCCAGCGTGATGCGCCAGCCGGTCGCCGACGTGATCGTCGAACGCATGGGCTGGTCAGCCCTGCTCGCCGCCTCCGCCTTCCTCATCGCCATCCTGCTCGGCACCGGACTCGGCGTCCTCGCCGCCCGCAGGCCCGGCGGCTGGCTGGACCGGGGCGTCAGCTCCGCCGCGTACACCCTGGAAGCCGCCCCCGCCTTCTGGCTCGGCCTCCTCGCGATCTGGCTCTTCGCCCTGAAGCTGGACCTCCTCCCGGCCGGCGGGCTCACCGACGCGGGCAGCGATGTGGTCACCTTCGGCCAGGTCGCCTCCCACCTCGTGCTGCCGGCGGCCGTCCTCGGGATCTCCCAACTGCCGTGGTTCTTCCTGTACGTACGCCAAGGGGTCACCGACGCACTCGCCGAGGACCCCGTGCGCGGGGCGCGCGCCCGCGGGCTGAGCGAGCGCACGGTGCTCCTCGGCCACGCCCTGCGCTCCGGGATGCTCCCGATGCTCACCCTGATCGGCTCCCGCGTCCCCGAACTCATCACCGGCGCCCTCCTCATCGAGACCGTCTTCAGTTGGCCCGGCATCGCCGCCGCCACCGTGGAGGCCGCCACCTCGGTGGACTTCTCGCTGCTCGCCGCGCTCACGGTGCTCGCCACCGCCGCCGTCCTGCTGGGCAACCTCCTCTCCGACCTGCTCTACGGACTCGCCGACCCCCGGGTGGCCTTCGATGGCTGAGACCGCGCTCGCCCCGCTGCCGGGCCGCACCACCCGCCGCATCCGGGTCGCCACCTCCGCGACCATCGTCGTCGCCGTCGCGCTCGCCGTGCTGATCGTGCCGCCGCTGGCCCAGCTCGACCAGCAGGCCGTCGACCTGTCGAACAAGCTCCACCCGCCGTCCTGGGCGCACCCCTTCGGCACCGACGACGTCGGGCGCGACCTGCTGCTGCGCTGCGTCTACGGGCTCCGCGTCTCGCTGCTCGTCGGACTGGTCGCGGCCCTGACGGCGACCGTGATCGGCACGGCGATCGGCGCGCTCGCCGGGTCGTTCGGCGGCTGGCCGGACCGGGTCGTGATGCGGATCGTCGACACCCTGTCCTCCATCCCGCACCTCCTGCTCGGCATCTTCATCGTGGCGATGTTCCGGCCCGGGGTCTGGCCGGTCATCGTCTCGGTGGCCCTCACCCACTGGATCTCCACCGCCCGGATCGTCCGCTCCGAAGTGCTGTCGCTGCGCTCGCGCCCCTTCATCGACGCGGCCGTCTCCGGCGGCGCCTCGCGGGTCCGCGTCATCGTGCGGCACCTGCTCCCCGGGGTGCTCCCGCAGGCTGGGCTCGCGGCGGTCCTCATGGTGCCGCACGCCATGTGGCACGAGTCCGCGCTCTCCTTCCTCGGCCTCGGCCTCCCCGCCCACCAGGCCAGCCTCGGCAACCTCGTCCAGTCCGCGCGCGGTTCGCTGCTCGCGGGGGACTGGTGGCCGACGCTCTTCCCCGGCCTTTTCCTGATCATCCCGACGCTCGCCCTGGCGGGGATCGCCGGAGCCTGGCGGGACCGGATCAACCCGCGCCGGAAATCGGAGCTGATGCTGTGACCGCCGACCACGCCGTGGGCCCCGCCGTCCTCGATGTCCAGGACCTCTCCGTACGTTTCCGGATGCGCGGCGGCCGGGACATCGCGGCCGTCACCGACGCCCGGTTCTCCGTCGCGCCGGGGGAGTGCCTCGCCCTGGTCGGCGAGAGCGGCTGCGGCAAGTCGGTGCTCGCCTCCGCCCTGCTCGGCCTGCTCCCGGCCAACGCGCAGACCGCGGGGAGCGCGGTGCTGGGCGGGGACATCGACCTGCTCACGGCGGGGGAGCGGACGCTGGCCCGTACGGTACGGGGCCGGCGCATCGGCCTCGTACCGCAGAGCCCCGCCGCCCACCTCACGCCTGTGCGCACGGTCCGCGCCCAGTTGGAGGAGACCCTGCGCGAGCTGACCGGGGTGCGTGGGGCCGCAGCCGTACAGGAGGCGGCCGCCCGGGCCTCGTTCCCCGCCGACCACCTCGACCGCTACCCGCACGAACTCTCCGGCGGCCTCGCCCAGCGCGCCGCCACCGCCCTCGCCCTGATCGGCGACGCCCCGCTGCTCCTCGCCGACGAGCCGACCACCGGACTCGACCGGGACCTCGTGGAGCGGACCGTGGACGAGCTGCGCCGCCACACCGACGAGGGCCGGGCGCTGCTGATCATCACCCACGACCTGGCGGCGGCCGAACGCATCGCGGACCGGGTCGCCGTGATGTACGCGGGCCGGATCGTCGAGATCGCCGACGCGGGCTCCTTCTTCGGCGCACCCGGCCCCCGCCACCCGTACGCCAGGGGCCTGCTCGACGCCCTGCCCGAACGGGAGTTCGCCCCCATCCCCGGCATGCCGCCCGAGCTCGGCGCGCTCCCCGACGGCTGCGCCTTCGCCGCCCGGTGCGCCCGCGCCGACGCCCGCTGCACCGCCGAACGCCCGGCCTTCGACGACGGCCTCGCCTGCCACCACGGGCTGACCGGCCGCGCGCACTCCCTCACGAAGGCGGCCGCCGATGCTTGAGCTGACCCGTATCACCGCCGGATACGACCGCCGCGACCCCGTCGTCCGCGATGTCTCCCTGAGCGTCGGGCACGGCGAGGCGGTGGGACTCCTCGGCCCCAGCGGCTGCGGCAAGTCCACCCTGGCCAGGGTCGCCGCCCTCCTGCACCGCCCGGACGCCGGAACCATGACCCTCGACGGAACGGTCGTACGCGGCTGGCGGCACCGCGCCCCGCGCGAGCAGCGCACGGCCGTGGGCGTCGTCTTCCAGCAGCCCCGGCTCTCCGCCGACCCCCGCCTCAGCCTGCGCGAACTCATCGCCCAGCCGCTCCGCTCCACCGGCCGCCGCCGCGAGGTCCCGGCCCGGGTGGCGGAACTGGCCCCGCTGGTCGGCCTCTCCGCCGAGCTGCTGGAGCGCCGCCCGCACGCGGTGAGCGACGGGCAGCTCCAGCGGGCCTGCCTGGCGCGGGCGCTGGTGCTGCGGCCGGGGCTGCTGATCTGCGACGAAATGACGGCGATGCTCGACGCCTCGACGACGGCCGCGCTGGTCGCCGTGGTGGAGGCGTACCGCGCGGAGTCCGGCGCCGCGCTGCTGGCCGTCGGCCACGACCGGGTCCTCCTGGAACGCTGGTGCGACCGGACGGTCCGCTGGGGCGAGCGGGCCGTGGAGCGGGTCCCGGTGGGGTGACAGGGGCTGTAAGCAAGCGCCCGGGGCGGGTACGTGGAAGGCGATCCACACGTCCGGCGGCAGCTCCGGCCGGCCCGGCACCGGCCGGTGCTCCTCGGTCCAGGCGTCACCGGCCACCTCGCGGGCGACGCGGCGCCAGAAGCGTACGGCCGGGGCGTTGTCGTCCTGGAAGGCGACCTCCCACGGGCCCGGATGCCGGGCCAGGACGTCCCGGACGGCCCGCAGCCCGACACCCGCGCCGCGTGCTCCCCGTACGACGAAGAAGCTGTTCAGGATCCGGACCGGCCCGGCCAGACCCCGGACGAAGGCGAGGCCGACCGGACGCGCGTCGGCCGTCAGCAGGTAGGGCACCCGGTCGGGGTCGGTGAAGGCCGCTTCCAGACGGTCGCTGCGGAAGGTTCCCTCCGGGCCGGGCGTGACGGAGCTGAACTCGGACATGTCGTGGCGGAACATCAGCCAGAGGTGGTCCATGAGGGGGCGGTCGTCGGCTGTGGCGAGGCGTACGCGTACATGGGTGTGGGTGTGGTGAGACATGAAAAAAAGCCTCCCCGGCGGATGCGGTCCGCGGCGGGAAGGCCCGAGAAGTCGCTGACAGCTTATCAAGCGCTGACCAGCGGGCGACGATCGGGCCAATACATGGCAGGTACCTGACGATCTGCCGCCGCTCGGCCCCATACTCGTCGCGTCCGGCCCGTCCCGGGCCCCGCCGACGCCTCAGGGAGCCTCCATGGCTGTACCGCCCGCCCCGACCCGCCGCCGCGCCCTCACCGTCACCCTCGCCACCGCCGCCGCGGTGATCGCCGCTCCCACCGCAGTGGCCGCCGCGTCCTCGGCCGCTGTCGGCCGGCCGTCCAGGCCCCGCCCCCTCCGCCACGCCCACGCGCACAACGACTACCTGCACCCGCGCCCGCTCCACGACGCCCTCGCGCACGGCTTCACCAGCGTCGAGGCGGACATCTTCCCGGTCGACGGCGAGCTGCTCGTCGCCCACGACCCGGCCGGGCTCGACCCGAGCCGCACCCTCGCGGGCCTCTACCTCGAACCGTTACGCGCCCTGGTCCGGGCCGGACACGGCAGCGTGTACCCGCGCCACCGCCCGCCCCTGCAACTGCTCATCGACATCAAGGCCGACGGCGTCGCCGCCTACCGCGAACTGGACCGGCAGCTCACCCGTTACGGCTCCTTGTTCACCCGCTACCACCACGGCCGGGTCCGCCCCGGAGCAGTCACCGCCGTCATCTCGGGCGACCGCGCCGCCCGGGCGCCGATGGAGGCCCAGCGCACCCGCCTCGCCTTCTACGACGGCCGCCTCGACGATCTCGGTACCGCGTCGCCCGCCTCGTTCACCCCGCTGATCAGCGCGAACTGGACCCAGACCTTCGGCTGGCTCGGTGCGGGCCCCTTCCCCCGTGCCGAGCGGGACCGGCTCCGCACCCTCGTCCGGGCCGCCCACCGAGAGGGCCGCCGCATCCGCTTCTGGGCCACCCCCGACCTGCCGGGACCCGAGCGCGAGGCCGTCTGGAGTGAGCTCCTGGCCGCCGGGGTCGACCACCTCAACACCGACGACCTGGCCGGGCTCGAACGCTTCCTCCGCGCGCGGACGGGCGCGGCCCCGACCCCGTAACACCGCACAGCCCGGGAGTACCCGTTCGGCGGACACGCCAGTGCGCCGAACGGCCGCCCCGCTGCGCCACACTGGCGGCCGAATGCCGCAAATCAGGCGCGGCGGAGGAGGCTGGCCATGGTCATTTCGATCTCACTGGTGGTGCTGCTGACGATCCTGGCGGTGATCTTCCTCCGCAACGGCGGGCTGAAGCTCTCGCACGCGATCGTCTGTGCCCTGCTGGGCTTCCTGCTGGCCAGTACGAGCATGGCGCCGACCATCCACGACGGGATCGGCGCCACCGCCAACCTGGTCAGCGGCCTGCACCCCTGATACCGGCCGGCCCCTGAATTCGGCCGGTCCCTGATTCCGGCCGCCTGTCCGCCCCGGCGGGACCGTCCACGCTCCGCCCGGCGATCCCGCACAATGGGCAGATGTCCTTTCCGCCCCCCGGACGGCACTCGGGCGCCGCCCACCACGAGTACTGCAACACCGGCCTCTGCTGCCGGTGCCAGATGCGTACCTGGACGACGAAGGCAGGCAACGAGCGGCTCTGCGGGCCGTGCGCGGCCTGCTGCCAGGAGTGCGGCCGGGCGCCCGCGCCCCACCTGGACGGGCTCGACGGCGGCCTGTGCGCCGAGTGCCGCGGCCTGTGCGGCCGGTGCCACGCCCACAAACGGCCCGACGGGTCCTGCGCCTGCGACCGCTGGCGCGAGAACGCCAAGAGCAACCCGCGCGGCTATGTCCTCCAGGCGCTCCCGCCGCAGCTCCTCCAGGCGCTCGGCGGCCGGGTCCCGAGCACCGTCCACGACCTGATCCACGACGAGCTGGGCCGCAACCGCAGCGCCGGCCTCCTCCGGGAGCGCATCGAACGCCGCTGGAACCTGCGCTGGGCCCACGCCCTCAACGAGAAGGACGAGGACGGCCGCCGGCGCTGGAGCGCCCAGGAGATCGCCGAGCAACTGCTGATGCCGGGTTCCTGTTCCGACCCGGAGTGCGAGGACGGGCACCTCGCCACGACCGACGCCCCGTGCCCCCGCTGCCGGCAGCCCCTGCACCGGTTCGTCACCTCGGTCGCCGACCACACCGCGACCCCGGAGCACGCCCACGCTGCGGCGGAACGGATCCGCCGGGCGATGCTGGAGAACCGGTCGCGCAAGAAGCTCCCGCCGCGCGGACGGGCGGGCGGATAGCGGACCGGCGGGCGGTGGCGGACGGGCGGCGCGGACCGGCGGAAGGGCGCGGCTCTGTCCATAGCGTCCATGGCGTCTTCGGCTCGGTGTGAGGCGGGCGTTGCCGCGTATGGCGCGGTGTTGCGGCCGTGTGTCGTGCCCGCGAAACCCTTCTGCTTTCCATGGACACTTCAAGGGGTGCGTCCTAACGTCGGGCGGCGGCGCGACCCCCGTCCGTAATCAAGGAGCCCGATGCCCCCGCCGTACCGCCGTGCGCTCACCCGTGTCCTGGCCCTGACGCTCGCCGTCGCCTCCGTCACCCTCCTGGGCCCCGCGGCCCCGGCGCTGGCCGACGACATCCCCAAGGCCCCCGGCCACCGCCTGGTCGCCGACTACCAGGGCGCGCCCGCCACCGCAGCCCCGGTCCCCGGGCAGGCGCCCCCGCAACACCCGTACCTCGCCCCCAACGGCCGCAGCGGCATGCACGCGGACGCGGCGGGCAGCGGCACCCACCCGTACTCCGGGCCGCTCGGCCGGAACCCGGAGGTGGTCAGCGAGAAGATCGCCCCGGTCGGCGGCGAGTGCGCCACCGCCACCTTCGACACGGCCGGCCGGCTGATCACTGTGTGCGGGACCTTCACCGGCTTCCTGCTCAAGCTGCTCGACCCGCGCACGCTCGACACGCTGGCCGAGTACAAGCTGCCGCAGCGCTCGTCGACCGTGGAGGCGATCACGCGGCTCGACTTCTCACGCATCTTCAAGGACACCTCGGGCGGCGCCTACTTCTACCTCGACGACCAGGACCGGGTCGTCCTCGCCGACTCCCGCCAGCACGTCCTGCGCATCGCCCACCGGCAGGACGCGGCCGGCCGCTGGGAGTTCACCGTCGAGGACGACTGGGACCTCACCGGGCAGGTCCCGCACGACTGCGTGAGCTGGACCAACCTCTTCCCCAGCGGCACCTGCGACCCCGTCACCTCCGTGATGCCCGACTGGCAGGGCCGGATCTGGTGGGTCACGCGGCTCGGCCGGGTCGGCACGGTCGACCCGCAGACCTCCGTCATCCGCTCGGTCCGGCTGGCCGGTGAGGAGATCCAGAACTCCTTCTCGGTTGCCCGGGACGGGGTCTCCGTCGTCTCCGACCACGCCCTCTACAGCTTCACGGCCGGCCCCGACGGCACCCCGCGCATCCAGTGGCGCCAGACCTACGACCGGGGCACCGGCACCAAGCCCGGCTCGGTCAACCAGGGCTCGGGGACGACGCCGGACCTCTTCGGTACCGGTGAGGAGTACGTGGCGATCACCGACAACGCGGACGACCGCATGAACGTCCTGGTCTACCGCCGGGGCACCGACGTCCCCGCCGACCGCCGCCTCGTCTGCTCGGTCCCGGTCTTCGGCTCCGGCCGCTCCACCACCGACAACTCCCTGATCAGCTGGGGTAACAGCCTCGTCGTCGAGAACAACTACGGCTACGAGAACCCCACCTCCCTGCTGCTGGGACGCAGCGTCGTCGGCGGCGTCACCCGTGTCGACGTACGGCCCGACGGCAGCGGCTGCGACACCGTGTGGGAGAGCGCCGTCCGCTCACCCTCCACCGTGCCCAAGCTCTCCACCGCCAACGGGCTGCTCTACTTCTACGAGAAGGAGCCCAACGCCCTCGGCATCGACGCCTGGTATCTCACCGCCGTCGACTTCCGCACCGGTGAACGCCGTTGGCGCAAGCTGACCGGTACCGGACCGGCCTACGACAACAACTGGGCGCCCATCACCATCGGCCCGGACGGAACGGCGTACGCGGGGGTCTTCAACGGCATCGTGGCGGTGCGCGACACCGGCTGAGCCACCGAGGAAGCACGCGGACGCCGCACGGAAGTGCACTCCACCGCACGTGGTGACCGGTGCGCACGCCCTATGCTCGCGGCCATGGAGCAACGGGAAGTCGTGAAGCGCGTGATCGGCATCCTCACAGAGGCGCGCGAAATGCAGCGCCTGCTGGAGGCGGACCTCGAACGGGAAGACCTGGATGCGGGAGCGGGCGCCGTCACCGCCCTGCTGAACGAGACGATGCCCCACATCGCCATCCCCGACGATTTCTCCGTCGAGGAGGTGGTGACCGTGGTCGGGCGCGAGGTCGGCGGCGCGGTGGAGCAGCTCGTGAGCGCCTTCACGCTGGCTTTCACGATGCTGGCGCAGGTGCACGACTCCGGACAGACGGACGTCTCGTCGGCCGACGTCCTCCAGGACCTGGCGCTGCGGGTCGAGGCCGGCGGGCCCGAGGACGAGGACGACGGTCCGGTGCTCTAGAGGGCGCGGCGGCGGCCTCCTGCGTTCCGCGGCGCGCGTAGGCATAGTGGGAGGGAGAAGCGTGAATCTCCTCGCGGTACGGAGGCAGCTGTGGGCAAGAGCACCGACATGGCCCGCGCCAAGGCGCGCCGGCTGAAAGGCATGAAGAAGGAGTCGGACGGCATCGCCCTCGGCGACGAGCGGATGAAGGCCGAAGGAAGGCAGGAGCAGGAGGCGGCCCGCCGGGAGGAAGAGCGGGCCCGCGCCCTGCGGGGAGCCTCCGGCCACTGAGGTGGTGGGGCGCCCGTGCCGTCGCGCCCGCCGCGTACGGTACGGGCGCTTCCGCGCGTACGGCTTCGGGCGCCAGCCCGCGTGCGGGTGGTGCTACTGACGGCGTGCCGCCTCCGTGACCGCGTCCACGACGTCCTTGTCCAGGGCCGCCCGGACGAGCGCGGCCGCGAACTCCGCGTCGTCGTGTCCGCGCGCCGCCCGGGCCAGCTTGCCGGGGGACGTGGGCAGGCCCAGCCGCTCGGCCCCGTGCAGCGCCTTCGCCCCCAGCCAGGGGCCGGTCTCCGGCCAGAGGGACTGCACCTCGCGTACGAAGATGTCGGTCCCGGCCGGTCCGATGCCCGGCACGCGCCGGAGCCCTTCCATCAGCCGGTCCCGGTCGCCGTCGGCCTCCTCGCGCAGCCGCCGCAGATCACCGCGCCAGGTGTCCAGGACGAGCTGGGCGCCCGCACCGAGCTGGGTGGCGGTGCGTTCGTCGTACCGCCGGTAGTGGCCCTCGCCCAGTGCGTCCACGCGCTGCTGCCAGGTGGCGTCCACCATCCGGCGCGGGGTGCGCATGCCGTGGTCGTAGAGGGCCCGGGCGGCCGCGACGGCCACCGAGGCGCGGATGCGGGCGGACAGCAGCAGGCTCAGCACCAGGAGCTGGTAGAGGGGCTGCGGGGTGTCCTTCAGCCGGATGCCCGCCTCCTGCGCGTACGTCCGGCCGCACTCCTCCACCAGCGCGTCGGCGATCCGGCGCGCCGAGGGCGGTTTCCGCCCGCTCATCCCAGACCGAAGACCCGCGCGACGAAGAACCCGGCGACCAGCAGCGCACCGAGCACGATCAGCCCGATCCAGACGGCCGGGTGCTCCCAGACACCTCCGTCCGGGCGCTCCTCATGGGCTTCGCCGATCGAGCCCTCGGCGGGGGGCGTCTCTGTGGGGGGATTCACGAGAACAGCCATGTATCCAGAGTCCCTCGGTCGCCGCCCGTCCGCACGCCGTACGGACCGGACCCTCTCTGCCGCCACGGGGACAGGGCCGTACGGAGGCACCCCGGGCGCGGAGCGCTGCGCGCGGGGGAAACGGGGCACGGTCAGAGGATGCCCGCCGTTTCCGCGCCCGTCATCAAGCTCGTGCAGCGCACCACCGAACCCGCGGGGGTCCAGACGCTGCGCTCGACCGCGGCCGCCGTCATCGCCTACTCCGTGGCCGTGTGGGCCCTGCCCGAACCGGCCCCGCTGACCGCTCCCCTCACCGCGCTCCTGGTCGTGCAGGTGACCCTGTACGCCACCCTCACCACCGGCATCCGGCGCGTGAACTCCGTCATCGTCGGCGTGCTCATCGCCATCGCCTTCAGCTCCCTGGTGGGGCTGAGCTGGTGGAGCCTCGGCCTCACCATCTTCACCTCGCTGCTGATCGGGCGGCTGGTGCGCGTCAACGAGTTCGTCCCCGAGGTGGCGATCAGCGCGATGCTCGTGCTCGGCGTCTCCCAGGTCGCCGACACCGCCTGGGACCGGGTCTGGGAGACGCTCATCGGGGCAGTGGTCGGGCTGCTGTTCAACCTGGTCTTCGCCCCGCCCGTCTGGGTCGCGTCGGCCGGTACCTCCATCGGCGCCCTGGCCGGCCGGATGGGCACCATGCTGCGCAGCATGGGCGAGGAGGTGGTGGGGAACAACCCCGTCCCCCGGGCGGCGGCCCGGCTCCACGAGGCCCGCAGGCTCGACCACGACATCGTCGAGGTCGACGCCTCGCTCCGCCAGGCGGAGGAAAGTCTCACCCTCAACCCTAGGGTGAGACAAGGGCTGCTCTACCGGGTGGTCCTGCGCACCGGACTCGACACCCTGGAGATCTGCGCGGTCGTGCTGCGGGTCCTGTCCCGCACCCTCACCGACCTGGCGAAGGCCCGCACGGAGGAGACGCTGTTCCCGGCCGATGTGGCGGGTCTGCTCCAGGAGCTCTTCGGCCAGCTCGCCGAGGCCATCGAGAGCTTCGCCGTCCTCGTCACCACGCCGCTCGCCGCCGACGGCGAGGCGGCGGAGGACCGGCTCTCCGAGGCGCTCGCCCGCAGCCGCGCCACCCGCGACCGGGTGGCCGACCTGCTGCTGGAGGACGTCCAGGAGCACCCGCGCCAGTGGCAGCTGCACGGGGCCCTGCTCGCCGAGATCGACCGGGTGCTGGCCGAGCTCGACATCGACGAACGGACGAAGCGGCTGGGCGAGGAGCTGGACCGGCGGGCGTCCGAGGCCCATGAACGCCACCCCCGGGTGCGGGCGATGGTCCGGCGGCTGAGCCGGGCCGCCTCGTGAAACGTTGCTGGTGGGGTACGCGGGATGCGGAAGCCTCCGGTCACTGGTTCGCTGGAGGCAGTGGTTCACCTGGCCCGAGGAGTGGTGATGAGCGGTTCGGACGAGCCCGCCGACCTGGCGCGGCAGATGCGTGAGAAGGCCCAGCAGCTCGCCGAGGCGGCGGGACGCGCGACGGACCCGGAGGAACGTCAGCGGCTGGAGAAGAAGTCCCGGACGATCCGGGACCGGAGCGAACAGCAGAGCGCCATGGCCGCCGGTGACATCTACCCCGAGAAGTAGGCGGCCCCGCAGGACCGGCCCCTACGTGGGGCACTCCGCCCGCCCCGGTCTTTGCCCCGGGCGGGCGGACCCGTGTCCTGACCCCTCCTCGCCCTGGCTCGTGCCCGGGGTGGGGCGTTTCCGCGCGCCGTCACCCGCCTCGCCCGGTGCGGGCGTCCCCGTGCCCCGTGCCCCCGTCACCCCGCCCACTCCAGCAGCCGTTCCACCGGCCAGGTGGTCACCACCCGCTCCGCCGGTACGCCGCACTCCTCGGCCCGTGCGCAGCCGTTGATCTGCCAGTCCAACTGGCCGGGGGCGTGCGCGTCCGTGTCGATCGCGAACAGGGTGCCCGCCTCCACGGCCTTGCGCAGCAGCCGGCGGGGCGGGTCCAGCCGCTCCGGCCGGCAGTTGACCTCCACCGCCGTCCCCGCCTCGGCGCAGGCGGCGAAGACCCGGTCCGCGTCGAACCGGGACTCCGGCCTGCCGCGCCCCGACAGCAGTCGGCCCGTGCAGTGGCCCAGGACGTTCGCCTGCGGATGGCGGACGGCCGCCTCCAGGCGCCGGGTCATCGGGGCCGGGTCCATCCGCAGCTTGGAGTGGACGGAGACGACCACCACGTCCAGCCGCTCCAGCAGCTCGGGCTCCTGGTCCAGCGAACCGTCCGGCAGGATGTCGCACTCGATCCCGGTCAGCAGGCGGAACGGCGCCCACTCCTCGTTGAGCCGCTCCACCACCGCCAACTGCTCCCGCAGCCGCTGGGGTGACAGCCCCTTGGCCACCGTCAGCCGGGGCGAGTGGTCGGTGAGCACCGCCCACTCATGGCCCAGCTCCGCCGCCGTACGGCCCATCTCCTCGATCGGGCTGCCGCCGTCCGACCAGTCGGAGTGGAGATGGCAGTCGCCCCGCAGCCGGGACAGCAGCTCCCGGCCCCCTTCCGGCGCGGGTTCGGCGGCGGCCGCCTCCTCCAGCCGCTCCAGATAGCCCGGAACCTCACCCGCCCGGGCCTCCCCGATCACCTGCGCGGTACGGGGGCCGATCCCGGAGACCCGCTCCAGGGTCCCCGCGGCTACCCGCTCGGCCGCCTCCCCGGGCTCCATCGCGTCCACCACCTTGGCGGCCGTCCGGAAGGCCTTCACCCGGTAGGTGGCGGCCTGCGAGCGCTCCAGCAGGAACGCGATACGCCGCAGAGCGGTGACGGGGTCCATCGGCACCTCCAGGTGGGAGCGTCGGCCGCCCCGCAGATCACCCGTCCGGGCCGCCTGTCCCCAGGATGGCCGCAGCGGCTCCCGGACGGCCACCGCACGCCGTAACCCGGCGGCCACCGCACGCCGTAACCCGGCGGCCACCGCACGCCGTAACCCGGACGGCCGCCCCACCGCCGTCACCCGGGGCCGGACGGTCCACCCGCTCCCTCCGGCTCGGCCGCCACCCAGCGCCGGGCGCCGTAGTCGTAGTCGTGGACGGGCCGCCCCGGCGCCCCACTCGTACGGAACGGGCGCCCGCCGTCGTCGATCCGCACCGTGCCGGACCGGCCCCCGCCGCTCCACCGCAGCTCCGCGACCCAGTCGCAGTCGCAGCGGGCCGCACGCCCGGTGACGAGGAAGACCTCGGGGTCCGCGCCCGAGACGCGGTACGGGAAGGAGACCGGGGCGATGGGCTCACCCGTGTCGTTGCCCGGCACGGACCGGGCCACCGGACGCTCCGCGTCGAGATCGACGTCGAACATCCGCGGGGTGAGCGCCCCGCCGCACCCGGAACTCATCCCGTGGACCCGCCCCTCGGCGGGCTCCCGCCGCGCGACCACCCGGATCCGCAGCGCCTCCAGGACCACCGCCCGCTCGCCCGTGCCCTGGAGGGTGATCCGTACGCCGGTCTCACCAGCGTGCACCGCGCCGAGCGCCTGCGCCCAGGGCTCCGCGTCGGCCTCGGCCGGTGGTGGCGGGACGGCGGCGTCCGGGGGACGGGCGACGAGATACTCGTGCCCGCAGCCGTACCGCCAGACGTGGTCGTCGGTGGTCCAGGTGAACGGGGGGGCGGCGGGTCGCGCCACCGGCGGCTGCCGCTCGGGGCGCTCCGGCCGCGCGGGCCCGCCGAAGCCCGCGATCAGGACGAGCGCCAGGGCGGCGACGGCCGCGCAGGCGGCGAGAGCAGGCGCCCACCGGCGTACGAGGGGGGCGCGGGGCGCCGCAGGAGCGGGCGCGGGCCGGTTCTCGTCGCGGAGTGTCGCAGAGGTGGTCGGTGCGGCGGCGGGCGGTGAGGAGCCGGCGGGGGCCTGCGTACCCGTCCGCTCCAAGGCCTCGGAAGCGGGACCCGCCGCAGAGCTCGCCTTCTCAGCAACCGGGTCCACCGCAGCGCCCGACTCCTCGGTACCCGGGACCACCCCCGCCTCCTGCCGCTCCACCCGTTCCGCGTCCGCTCGCAGCCACAGCCGGTGCAGTGCCTGCCGTTCCTCGGGGGTGCGGCCGCACAGCCGTGCCAGGCGCTCCACCGGGGCGAACTCCGCCGGCACGGTCTGCCCGGTGCAGTACCGGTGGAGCGTCGAGCCGCTGACCCCGATCCGCCGGGCGAGGGACGCGTACGTCCGGCCCGAGCCGTCCCGCAGCTCCCGCAGCCGGTCCGCCAGCACCTCCCGTGCGAACTCCTCGCCCGCCCGCCGATCGCCCGCCCGCCCATCGCCCGTTCCCTCGTCACCCGACACCCGCTCGACCTCCCCCGGCCGTCCCACCAAAGCGTTCCACCCCGACGAGAACACCCACGTCACCGGAGGTGGGACGGTTCCAGGGCCGCCGGAATCCGTGTCGTGCTTGTCGCCGCCGGGAGGCCCGCCCCAGGCTGGTGCCGTTCCACCGACCGACCGCTCGACCACCTGAACGGGGATCACCACCATGCGCACCATCCGTACGCTCCGCACCGCACTCCTGACCGCCGCCGTCGCGGGGCTCGCCGCCACCGCACTGCCCACGGCACCCGCGGCCGCCGCGCCCGCCGCCCCCGCCGCGCGGAAGTTCCTCTCCGCCGGGCAGTGGCCCGCCTCCCCCACCCCCTGGACCGCCGGGCCGGTGCACAAGGGCCTGCCCGAGGACGGCTCGCTCTGCACGGCGGGGACCGTCCCGGCCAAGGGCACCCGCCACCGGGATTTCCGTACCGAGCTGGACACCGGCGCCCGGCAGACCGTCACCGTCGCCCCCACCACCGCGAAGGCCAAGGCGCTCGCCGCCGAGCTGCGGACCGCGCTGGCGACCTGCCTGGAGCGGCTGAAGGAGCAGGAGCCCGGACTGGAGGGCGTCAGCCGGTACCACGGGCGGGTGAACGTGGAGGAGGGCGCGTACGTCCACAGCATCGACACGTCCTACCCGGAGGCCGGCTCCACCGACATCGGCCTCCACTCCGTCGGCCGCGACGGCCGCACGGTGACCGTCCTGGAGTGGGGACAGCTGGGTGACCTGGACGGCGCACCGCTGCAGGGGTTCAGGAAGACGACCGGCACCGCCGTCGCCAAGCTGCACTGAGACCGCGTCGGTGGACCGGCCGGCACGGGGTTCCGGCCGGTCCGCCGACGTGCGCGGCCCCCGCTGCCGGGAGCATGCTGGCTGTGTGACCCGGCACGATGCGACCCGGCCCACCCCGTCCCCCGGCAGCGGGGCCGCGGCCGGGCGAGACGACGGCGGCCGAGTACCGGACGAGCTGTCCCTCGTACTCGCGCAGGGGGTGGTCAGCGCCGTCGAGACCGCCGGGGGGTACGCGGGCGGCATCTACCTCCGCTCCGGGACACCCGGGCTGCTGCGTCTCGCGGTGCTGGCCGGGCTGCCGGGGCCGCTGTTCCGGCCCTGGTGGCGGATGCACGTGAACCGGCCGTTCCCCGTCTCCGAGGCCTACCGCACCGGGCGCCCCGTGCTGCTCGCCGACGCGGAGGAGGGCATGCGGCGGTTTCCCCAGCTGATGGCGGGGCTGCCGTTCCCGTTCGGCTCGCTGTGGGTCCCGATCACCGGCCCGCAGGGCAGCATGGGCGTGATGGCCGTCCTGCGGGCCCCCACCCCGGGCGAGGAGATCGCTCCCGCCGACGGGGAGCGGCTGCTGCGCCTCGGCCACCGCCTCGGGGCCGCGCTCACCGATCTGGAGTCGAGGTTCCACCCCGTCGTCTGGGAGAAGGAGCCGATCCCCGTCCAACTGCCGGCCGCCCCCGCGCCCCCTGTCCGGGTCGGCAGCTTCGACTGGGACCTGCACTCCGGGGGCCTCACCGCGGACGACGACCTGTGCGCGATCTTCGGGACCGATCCGGCGGAGTTCCCCGGCACCGTCGACGCCCTCGCCGAACGTCTCGTACCGGAGGACGTGTACGGACTGTGGGCCCTGGCCCGGCAGGCGGTGGAGTCCGCCGATCCGGTGGTGCGGAGGATGCGGCTGCGCGGGCCCGACGGCCGGTACCACCTGCTGGAGCTCTCCGGCCGCTGGACCCACCCGGACGGGGAGAGCGCCGAGAGCCATCTGACCGGCTTCGTCGTCGACTTCGGCGCGGGACCCGTCATCGCGGAGGCGGCGGACCGGCTGCCCCGGGGGATCGTCTCCCTGGACCGGATCGGGCGCATCACGTACGCCAACGCGCTCGCGGAGGAGCTGCTGGACCTCCCCCGTGCCGAGCTGGTGGGCCACGTCGTGTGGGAGGTGCTGCCGTGGTTCGGGCATCCGGCGTACGAGGACCACTGCCGGGCGGCCCTGATCTCCGACGAACCCGTCCACTTCCTCGCCCGGCGGGCCCCGTCGATCTGGCTCTCGGTCTCGCTGTACCCGGGCCACGAGGGGCTGAGCGCGGTGTTCCAGGCCACGGAACGGCCGGCGTACGCGCCCGGCTCCGTCACCACGCCCGGGCTGGGCATCGGCTCCACCGCCGACCGGTCCTCCGCGCTCTACCGCCCGGTCGCCCTGGCCATCGCCCTCACCGAGGCGGTCACGGCCCGTCAGGTCTCCGCCGTGGTCACCGAGGAGCTGCTGCCCGCGTTCGGCGGCCGGCAGCTCGCCATCTACCTGCTGAGCGAACGTCACCTCCACCTCGCCTGGGAGACGGGGTTCCCCAAGGGGTTCCTCGACCGCTTCGACGGGGTCGGGCTCGACGTCTCCATACCCGGCGTGGAGACCCTGACCACCGGCCGGCCGATCTTCTTCGAGTCCATGCAGCGCCTGGCCGACGCCTACCCGGGCATCCCGATGGAGACCGACGTCGGCGCGCGCGCCTTCCTCCCGCTCATCGCCTCCGGGCGGCCCGTCGGCTCGTGCATCCTCGGCTTCGACCGGCCCCGGGGGTTCAGCCCCGAGGAGCGCACCGTCCTGACCGCGCTGGCCGGGCTGATCGCCCAGGCCCTGCAACGCGCCCAGCGGTACGACAGCGAGTCGGCGCTCGCCCGGGGGCTCCAGGACGCCTTGCTGCCGCACCGGCTGCCGGAGGTCGACGGGGTCGACACCCTCGGGCGCTACCTCTCCGGCACCCAGGACATGGAGGTCGGCGGTGACTGGTACGACGTCATCGAGACCGGCCACGAACTCGCCCTGGTCATCGGCGACGTCCAGGGGCACGGTGTGTCGGCGGCCGCCACCATGGGGCAACTGCGCAGCGCGGTACGGGCGTTCGCCCTCAGCAACCATGACCCGCAGGAGGTGATGAGCGGCACCAACCGGCTGCTCATCGATCTCGACCCGGGCCAGTTCGCCAGTTGCTGCTACATCACGCTGGACCCGCTCACGGGACGGGCCCGTGCCGTGCGGGCGGGACACCCGCAGCCGGTGCTGCGGCACCCCGACGGCCGGACCGAGGTGCTGGACCTGCCCGGCGGCATCGTGCTCGGCATCGACGGGCAGGCGACCTACCCGGTCACGGAGCTGCACCTCGCCCCGGGCGACGTGCTCGCCCTGTTCACCGACGGGCTCATCGAACGCCCCGGGACCGACATCGACGAGGGCATCGAACGGCTGCGCGCCACCATCGCCGGGGTCGGCTCCGTCCCGCTGGCCGAGCTGGCGAACCGGGTGATCGGGGAGGCCCGGCAGGCCACGGACCGCCCGGACGACATCGCGATCCTGCTGGCCGCCCGCTGGACGCACGTCCCGGAGAAGGCGCCGCAGCCGTCCCGGGACACCGCCCCGCCGGACCTGTGGCGGACGTTCCGCGGGCCGGGCCCGGGGGGCTCGCCGGGCCCGGGAGGCACGACGAGTGCCCCGGACCCGGCCTGAGCTGAGCGGTCACGGCCCGTGGCGCCCCTGATCAGGCGCCGGAGGCGTCCAGCATGCCCTCGCGCTCCACGACCTTGATGCGCTCACGGCCTTGGGCGACGCCGAGCCCCTGCTCGTGGGCGTCCAGCTTGTGCCAGCCCTCCCACGTCGTGTAGCGGACGTTGCGGCTCTCCAGGAAGGCCTCCACGGCCTCCGGGGCGGGCGTCGCGGGCTCGGGCAGACGGCCGGCGGCACGGTCCTCCAGGAGGCAGGCGACCGTCTCGTTGGCGTCGCCCTTGGTGTGGCCGATCAGGCCGATCGGGCCACGCTTGATCCAGCCCGTGACGTAGACCGAGGCCATGTGCTCGTCACCGGCGATGACGCGGCCCGCCTCGTGCGGGACCGTGCCGGAGGCCACGTCGAAGGGGAGCTTGGGCAGCTCCTCCGAGTAGTAGCCGACGGCCCGGTAGACGCTCTGCATGTCCCAGTCGGTGAACCGGCCGGTGCCCCGGACGTTGCCGGTGCCGTCCAGCTCGGTGCGCTCGGTGCGCAGCGCGGCGACCTTGCCGTCCTCGCCGAGGATCTCGACCGGGGACTCGAAGAAGTGCAGGAAGAGCTTGTGCGGGCGGTCGCCGACGTCGCGGATCGCCCAGTTCTCCAGGGTCTGCGCGACCATGTTGGCCTGCTTGTTCTCCCGCCGGGTGGCGATGGAGCCCTCGTCGTACTCGATGTCCTCGGGGTTGACGATGACCTCGATGTTGGGGGAGTGGTCCAGCTCCCGCAGCTCCATCGGGCTGAACTTGGCCTGCGCCGGGCCACGCCGCCCGAACACATGCACCTCCAGCGCCTTGTTCTGCTTGAGGCCCTGGTACACGTTGTCCGGGATCTCGGTCGGCAGCAGCTCGTCGGCCGTCTTGGCCAGCACCCGGGCGACGTCCAGCGCCACGTTGCCGACGCCGAGGACGGCGACCTTCTCCGCGGTGAGTGGCCAGGTGCGCGGCACCTCGGGGTGGCCGTCGTACCAGGAGACGAACTCGGCCGCGCCGTAGGAGCCGTCCAACTCGATGCCCGTGATGTCGAGCGCCCGGTCGGCCTCGGCGCCGGTCGAGAAGATCACCGCGTCGTAGAAGGACCGCAGGTCGTCCAGGTCGATGTCGTTCGGGTAGCTCACGTTGCCGAAGAGGCGGATCTGCGGCTTGTCCAGCACCTGGTGCAGTGCCTTGACGATGCCCTTGATCCGGGGGTGGTCGGGGGCCACGCCGTAACGGATCAGGCCGAAGGGCGCGGGCATGCGCTCGAACAGGTCGATCGAGACACCCGGGTCCTGGCAGACCTCGGATTTGAGCAGCGCGTCCGCAGCGTAGATACCGGCAGGGCCGGCTCCGACAATGGCGACGCGGACGGGGCGTGTCATGGCGTGGTGATCCTTAAGGCGGGCGAACGCGGGCAGGTACAGCGTACGTCGGAGGTAAGGGTTGGCTTACTAGTCTCCACCCCACACGGTAAGCCCTCGCCCCGCGAGGCCTCCGACCCGGCCTACGGAACCGCCCGATAAGTCCGTTTCTGTGGGGCGGTATGGGCGATTTCATCCCTTTAACCCTCTCTTCCATAAAAGGGCTATTGGCGTCTTTGGGTTGTTTTGACCGCGCCCATTTCGGCCACCCCCGTGCGAAGTGGTGAGCGTCACGTCCAAGGGTGCGGATGCGGGATCGGAAGGTTCGGTTCCCTTCTGTGCCAAGAAAGTTGACACCGTGACGAAACGGGCGCGGCCGGGAATTCCTTCATTCGATCTTGCGGAGAAAGGTCATCCGGAATTCGGGGCTTGTTCTGTCCGGCGCTTTTCGCCTACGGTCACGCTCAATCCGGATGGAACGCCGAATCCTGCCGCCGTCCGGGAATCCGAAACCCACCCACGTACGGCAGGAGCGGGGGACCCAGGTAAGTCGCCGATCCGGTATCCGGAACGGCTAGGGGTGAAGTCGCATGTCCGTGCGGCCAGACATCTCCCGTCTGAACCCGACAGCTCACCTCGTAGGCGCCGGAGAGGAAATCCCCCATGCCCGCACAGGGTAAGCACCGCCGTCCCAAGTCCGTCTCGCTGAGCCGCGGCATCGCTGCCGTGACCACGGGTGGAGCCGTTCTGGCCCTCCCGGTGCTCGGCGCCACCACCGCCTCCGCCGCCCCCGCGCACTCCATCGCCGCGGAAAAGGCGGTCGCTCCCGTCTCCGTGACCGCCCAGGCGAATTCCGTGACGAAGGCCGCGCCCGCCAAGCATTCCGTGGTGTCCGGCGAAACGCTTTCCAAGATCGCCCGCGAGTATTCCGTCAGCGGCGGCTGGAAGAAGCTGTACGAAGGCAACCGCAAGGCCGTCGGCGAGAACCCGAACCTTATTCACCCGGGTATCACGCTGACCATCGGCGCCAAGGCTGCCGCCCCGTCAGACGCCAAGGCCGGCAAGGCTGCCAAGGCCGCCCCGGTCGCCGAGCGCACCGCCACGGCGGAGCGCGCCGACCGCTCGGAGCGCACCACGGCCGCGCCCGCCGCCGCCCCGGCCGCCGCCGCTCCCGCCACGTACACCAACGACCTCGATGGCTGGATCAAGGAGTCGCTGGCGGTCATGGCCCAGCACGGCATCCCCGGCAGCTACGACGGCATCCACCGCAACATCATCCGCGAGTCCTCGGGCAACCCGAACGCCATCAACAACTGGGACTCCAACGCGGTGAAGGGCACCCCGTCCAAGGGGCTGCTCCAGGTCATCGACCCGACGTTCCAGGCGTACCACGTGCCCGGCACCTCGACCGACAGTTACGACCCGGTCGCCAACATCACCGCCGCGTGCAACTACGCCGCCGACCGGTACGGCTCGATCGACAACGTCTTCGGCGCCTACTGATCCTGGTACGCGCTCACGCCCGAGGGGCCCCGGACCGCACGGTCCGGGGCCCCTCGGGCGTGAGCGTCCGCACGGGGAAGTTACCTCCAAGTTTCTAGTGACTTACCACGCGATCGACAGTAGAACCTGTTTCACTCTATCGAGAGTGAGGGATGTCACATGAACGACCCTACCCTGCACAACAACGCCCCCAAGGGTGTATCGCGTCGAAGATTCATAACAGGAACAGGTTCTCTTCTCGGGGTCGCGGCGCTCGCCGGATCCACCACACCGGTCTGGGCCACGCCCCGTGCGGCAGCGGCCCCGATCGGATCCGGCGCCCATGTGCCGGTGCTGATCGTCGGGACCGGCTACGGCGGCTCGGTGGCCGCTCTCCGGCTCGCCCAGGCCGGCACGGACGTCCACATGGTCGAGATGGGCATGGCCTGGGACACTCCCGGCGCGGACGGCAAGATCTTCGCCAACACCACCAAGCCGGACGACCGCTCCTTCTGGCTGCGCACCCGGACCAAGCAGCCGCTGAGCAACTTCCTCGGCTTCCCGATCGACAAGAACGTGAACCGCTACACCGGAATCCTGGACGCCGAGGAGTTCGCCGGCATCACCGTCTACCAGGGGCGTGGCGTCGGCGGCGGATCGCTGGTCAACGGCGGTATGGCCGTCACGCCCAAGCGGGAGAACTTCGCCGCCATCCTCCCGTCGGTGAACGCCGCCGAGATGTACAGCACCTACTACCCGCGCGCCAACGCGGACCTCGGCGTCACCACCATCGATCCGGCCTGGTTCGACTCCGTCGACTGCTACCAGTACGCGCGGGTCGGCCGGAAGCACGCCCAGCGCTCCGGCTTCCCCTTCCTCTTCGTGCCCGCCGTGTACGACTGGGACTACATGAAGCAGGAGGCGGCCGGGACCGTCCCGAAGTCCGCGCTGGACGCCGAGATCCTCTACGGCAACAACTACGGCAAGAAGTCGCTCCAGAAGACCTACATCGACCGGATCAAGGCCACCGGCCGGGTCACCATCACCCCGCTCCACAAGGTCACCCGCGTCTCCCCGGCCTCCGGCGGCGGCTACACGGTCCTCATCGACCAACTGGACACCACCGGCCGGACCGTCACCACCAAGACCGTCACGGCGGACAAGGTCTTCTTCGCCGCGGGCAGCGTCGGCACCAGCAAGCTGCTCGTCGGTCTGAAGGCGACCGGGGCGCTGCCCGGCCTCAACAACGAGGTCGGCAAGGGCTGGGGCGACAACGGCAACGTCATGTGCGGCCGGGCCAACCACCTCTGGGACCCGACGGGGAAGGTGCAGTCGTCCATCCCCACCGGCGGCATCGACAACTGGGACGCCGGCGGAGCGTTCGCCGAAGTCGCTCCACTGCCCACCGGGATCGAGACCTGGGCCTCGTTCTACCTCTCGATCACCAAGAACCCCCACCGGGCCGAGTTCACCTGGAACGCGGCGGCGGGCAGGCCCGAACTGAACTGGCAGACGGCGTGGAAGCAGCCGTCCATCGACGCCGCGAAGACCATCTTCGACAAGATCAACAAGAAGGAGGGGACGATCTACCGCACGGACCTTTTCGGCACCTACAAGATCTGGGGCGACCACCTCACCTACCACCCGCTGGGCGGAGCGGTCCTCGACAAGGCCACCGACAACTACGGCCGGCTGCACGGCTACCCGGGCCTGTACGTCATCGATGGCGCCCTGATCCCCGGCAACGTCAGCGTCAACCCGTTCGTCACGATCACCGCGCTCGCCGAGCGCAACATCGAGCGGATCATCGCCACCGATCTGCGCCGCTGATCCACCGGGCGTACGGAGAGCCCGGGGCCGGGAGTGCCAACCCGGCGGCCCCGGACTCCGTCAGTGACCCGGCAGCACGCACACCGCGTCGATTCCCAGCACGTGGTTGAGCCGCCCGAACGCCAGCCAGGAGCCGATGCTCATGGACAGCTCCACGATCTCCACCTGGCTGTAGTGCGCGGTCATCCGCGTCCAGAAGGCGTCGTCGAGACCGTGGTGGTCCAGCGAGTACCGTTCCGCGTACTCCGCCGCCAGCCGGGTCCGCACGTCGAAGGCGTCCGTCGTACGCCACTCGGTCACCGCCCCGGCGAACTCCTCCTCGACCTTCGCCCCGTCCCGCTCGGTCCGCCAGTCCAGGCAGAACAGGCACCCGTTGATCTGCGCGATCCGCAGCCGCGCCGCCTCGAACTCCCGTAGGCCCAGCGTCGTGTGCTCGTATACGGACATCGAGAACGTGGCGGCGGCCATGCCGATGCCGGGAACCATCTCCCCCCACACGTAACCGATGGGCTCCTGGCCCTCCGGGATGTCGATGATCATGCCGTTCTCCTTCCCAGCCTGCCGACAGCGGGCCGCAGCGGGACGTCGAGTGCGTCGTACAGGCCCGGTTTCGCGTCCACCAGCCAGTCGATCGCCGAGACGAGCCGCCCGACGGCCGTGGCGTTCCCGCCCGCCGACCGGTTCTCACCCTCGTCGGAGGCCTCGACCGTCACCTCGATACGGGGGCGGCCCTCGATCACCACCCGGTGCGCGCCCACACCGTCGGGCGGTGATGGCCAGTCCGGTGCGCACGAGGGATGGATACGGGTGATGTGCTCGATCACGATGCGGGGCTCGCCGCCCACGATGCCCTGCACCTCGAAGCGCACCGCGCCCTGCGTCCCCGCCGCGAACTCGCCCATGGTGCGGGTGGTCACCGTCGTCTCCAGCGCCCGGCGGTCCAGCGTCTCGCGGATCCCGTCCAGTTCCACGCCGAGCGCCCGGGCCATCAGCCGTATCTGACCGCCCCACACCATCGTCGGAACGCTCTCGGCGAGCATCAGCGGCTGATAGTCCAACGGGTGGCCCATGCCGATCAGGTGGCGTACCGACTCCTCCTGCTCGTACGTGGAGTAGTCGAAGATCTCCTGGCAGCGGATCACGTCCACCTCGGTGCCCAGGCCGCTGACCAGCAGCGGCAGCACGTCGTTGCCCCAGCCGGGGTCGACCCCGGAGACGAAGAGGGAGCCGCCGCCCTCCGCGACGGCGGCCAGGACGGGATCCCGCAGCTCGGGCGGGGCGTTGCGCTGGTCGTAGAGGGGATAGAGGGAGGGCGTGACGACGACCGCTCCGGCCCGGATCGCCCGGCCGATGTCGGTGAGCGCGTCGTCGGGGCGGATGTCGCCGGACGCCGCGTAGACCACCGCCCGGGGGCGGTCGGCCAGGACGGCGGCGATGTCGTCGGTGGCCGCGACGCCGAGCGTGCGGCCGAGTCCGCCCAGCTCGCCCGCGTCCCGGCCGACCTTGGCGGGATCGTGGACGAGGACGGCGGTGAGTGTCAGTGCCGGATGGGCCTCGACGGCGCGGATCGCCGCGCGGCCGACGTTGCCGGTACCCCAGACAACCGTGGGAATCATGCGCGGAGGGTAGCGGCCGCACCTTGCACTTCCCAGAGCCGTGGCGGGGAAATATGAGTGTTGCCGGGCCGGCGGACGAACCGCCGGCCCGGCGACGTACAGGAGGTGACTACTGCTTGGCGCGTGCGGCGGTCGGGCTGCCGCTGATCGTGAACTGCGAGCCGGGCTCGATCAGGACATGGCCGTCACGCGAGTTGGTGATCGTCACGTTGGTCAGCGTCGCGTTGCCGCGCGCGCCGCCCATCGCGAGGATGCCGGAGCCGTTGTTGGACTTGTCGATCCTGACGTTCTGGATCTTCACGTCCGGCATCAGGCCGCCACCGGTCTTGAACTGGATGCCGTCGTAGGTGGAGTCGATGATGTCGGTGTCGCGGATCGTGACACCGGGGATGGGCAGGTTCTGCGGGAAGAGGGTGATCGCGCCGAACTCCTGGTCCTCGTTCCAGAAGGCTCCGCCGGTGCGGTACAGCGCGTTGTTGGCGATCAGCGTCTGCCCGGAGAAGGGCAGCGGGTCGTGGTCGGTCGCCAGCATGATGGCCGGGTAGTTCATGGTGTCGGAGATGATGTTGTTCTCGATCTTGTTGCCGTAACCGCCGTAGATCGCGATGCCGTTGGCCCGCCACGGCAGTTGGATGGTGTTGTTGCGGAAGCTGTTGTCGTGGCCGATGTCGACGGACTGGTCCTTGACGTACTTGCTGGACCAGACGGCGAGCGCGTCGTCACCCGTGTTGCGGAAGGACGAGTTGTAGACCGTCGAATTACGGGTCCCGTTGGCGAAGTTGATGCCGTCGGCGTACGTGTTGCGGACCCGCATCCCGGTGAACTCGACGCCGTCGCCCGGGTTCCACAGGGACTGGATGTTGTCGTAGTCGCGGCCCGCCCAGACGCCCACGTTGGCGTGCTCGATCCAGACGTTGCTGATCTTCGTGTTCTTGCCGAACCGGCCGTTGAGCGCGACGCCGCCCTCGTGGTTACCGTCACCGCCGCGGATCGTGCCGGAGCCGAAGATCGCGATGTCGGAAATTTTCGTGTTCTCGTCGATGTCGAAACCGAAGTTGCCCTCGTGCGGGTGGTTGATCCCGCCCGCCTCGTGCGGCGGGGTGAGGGTGTAGAGCTGGGAGTGCCACATGCCCGCGCCCCGGATCGTCACGTCGCGGATGCCCACCTGGTTCCACTGACCCCGGTCCAGCGGGTCGTCGGTGAGGATCTTCTGCTCCTGGCGCCACTGGCCCGCCGGGATCCAGACGCAGCCGATCTGGCCGTTCTGGTTGGCCGTCACCGCGCGCTGGATGGCGGCGGTGTCGTCGATCCCGTCGTTCGCCACCGCGCCGTACGTCGTGATGGAGACGCAGCCGGAGGGCTGGGCGGTGGGCGGGGCCACCTGCTCCAGGTCGATCAGGTCGATGATGTAGAACGCGGCGTTGTCGCCCGCGTCCCGCTGGAGCTTGAACTTGGTGCCGGCCGGATAGGTCTGGGCGAGCAGCGCGTTCGACTCGTCGAACAGCCGCCGCGCGTCGCCGCCCGGCGTGTTGGTGAGGCCCTCCGGGCTGTCGGTGTTGCCGTACAGCCAACTGTGCTTGGAGGAGAGGTCGAGCTTGCGGACGAACTGGCCGTTCGCGTAGA
Organism: Streptomyces cyaneofuscatus; assembly: GCF_042718795.1. GTDB lineage: Bacteria > Actinomycetota > Actinomycetes > Streptomycetales > Streptomycetaceae > Streptomyces > Streptomyces cyaneofuscatus_A. Next base: position 210,718 of record NZ_JBHXOX010000003.1, on the reverse strand, counting down.
GGCTGATGGTCGCCTGACGGCCGCCACCGCCCGCCGCGTCCGGGATGGAGTTGCGGACGACGATGGAGTTCGACGCGTTGGTCGAGGTGAACTCCACGTACTCACCGGTCGAGTTGAGCCGCACCGACCTGCGGCCCGAGGACTCGGTGGCGAAGTTGGTGTGGCCGAAGGTCCGCTCGGCGTCCGAGGTGAGCAGCGTGCCCCGGTACGCGGCGTCCTCCGCCTCGTACTCCGTGTACGGCACCGCCGCGCCGCGCCCGACGACGATGGAGCGGGCCAGCACGTTGTTGGTCTCGCTGGTCTCCGCGACCAGGTTCGTGGCGTCGGCCGTGGCGGTCAGGGTCGCCCCGCCGCTCGCCGCCGTCCAGCTTCCGCTGATCGGCACGTTCACCGTGGCGCCCGCCGGGACGGCCGGGGTCGTGCCGTTGAGCGTGGTGGAGCCCACGGTCAGCCGGGTGACCGAGCCCGCGCTCACCGCGCTGGTGCCGCGGTTGTGCACGGCGACGGTGAAGGTGACCGCCGCGCCGACGGCCGGGTTGGACGGGCTGGAGGTGATGGAGCGGACCTCCAGGTCCGGGCCGGGGCTCTGGCCGACCACCAGCGGTGAGGCGGTGGTGCGGCTGTTGTTGGTGTTGTCCGACTCGATGATCGTGTCGGTCGGGTCCACCAGCGCCGAGACGGTGTACGAGCCCTGCGGCCGCTTGCCGACCGCCACCGAGACCGGCGCCGAGGCCCCTGCCGCGAGCGCTCCGACCGGGGCGCTGCCCACGACCACACCGCCCAGGCTCACATTGACGGTGGTCGCAGCCGAGGCGGCCGTACCGATGTTGCGGACGGTCCCCTGGATGGTGATGTTGTCCGTCTCCGAAGGCGCCGAGGGGCTCCAGGAGAGGGCGCTCACGGTCAGGTCCGGGTTGGGCGCGGGCGTCCCGAGCACCTGGATCTCGGCGATCTGGGCCCCGGGCGCCCCGGTGTTGGAGAAGAACTGCACCTGGAGGTCGGCGGCCCGGCCGCTGACCGGGACCGTCACGGTGTTCTGGTTGGTGGCCGGGTTGAACACGTAGCCCGCGCGGGACTTGAGCGAGGTGAAGCCGGTGCCGCTCTGGGTCCGGCCGAGCACCTGGAACTCCTGGGTCCTGGTGCCCCAGATCGGGTCCGGGTTCAGCTTGATCACCACGGACTGGAGGTCCGCGTCGGCGCCGAGCTTCACCGTGAGGTTCGAGGGATGCCCGTTCGACTCCCAGTAGGTGTTCACCTGGCCGTCGTTGGCGTTGACGGCCGGGTAGCCGCCGTGCGATCCGCTGGCCGTGACCGTCTTGCCCCGGGCCAGGTCGGTCGGCTCAGCCGCTGCCGCCTGGACGGGAAGCAGGCCGACGGTGACGAGCCCCGCTATGAGCAGGCCGGTGATCGATCGTTCGCTGAGTCGTTTCCATCTCATGCTGTCCTCTGCTTCCACGGTATTTGAGCCATGCAGTCAATGTTTTGCAAACAGCAGTTGATAGATTTCTGCTCTGTTTCTGATTTGTCAACGGTTCTCGCATGCTCACGTCATGAAGGCATGTGGGGTGACGCCTCGTCAGGAGGCCTTGGGGGGTGCGCGGTTCAGGACAGCGCTGTGCCGAGCGCCAGCAGCAGTGTCAGGTCCGCCGCCGCCACGGCCACCGCCCCGGCCAGCGCGGCCTTGTGCCACCACCGGCCGAGCACCGGCCCCAGCAGCGCCGCCGCACCGGCCAGGACGAGCACGGCCAGGGACCCGGCGTCCACCGGGCCGGGCGGGCCCAGCACCAGGACGCCCGTGGCCGCGAGGAGCGGCACCGGCAGCAGCACCCGGGTCCCTCTGGTGCCGAGCCGGTGCGGCAGCCCCCGGATGCCGGCGGCCCGGTCCGCCTCGATGTCGGGGAGCGTGTCGCCCAGATGGGCCGCACACCCCAGCAGCGCCCCCGCGGCGACCGTCCACCACCGGGGCCAGGGCGCGTCGGGCAGGCTCAGCGTCACGAGGCAGGGGAGTGCGGCGAATCCGACCGCGTACGGCACCCAGGAGAGCGCCGTCGCCTTCAGCCTCAGGTTGTAGAGCCAGGCGGCGGCGACCGCGACGAGGTGCACCGTACCGGCGAGCAGGCCGCAGGCCAGCGAGAGCGGGACGCACAGGGCGAGCGCGACCACCGCCGCGCCCCACACCGCGCGCACGGGGACCGCGCCGTCGGCGACCGGCTTCCCCCGGCGCCCGGCCCGGGCATCGCGCCCCGCGTCGTACGCGTCGTTGCACCAGCCCACCGAGAGCTGCCCGGTCAGCACCGCCACCCCGACCAGGGCGAGCCGCGCGGGGGAGAGGCCCGCCCCGACGGCCAAGGCGCATGCGAGCACGGTGACCGCGACCACCGGCCCCGGATGGCAGGCCAGCGCCAGCCCCGCCGCGCGGCCCGGCCACCGGGCACCCGCCGCCGTTGCCGTGCCTGCCCCGTCCGTGGCGTCCATCCGGCGATCGTAGGGACCTGCGGCCCCGTCAACACGGCAGCCGCGTGCCTCTTTTGCCAGGTTTTGCTCGCATTCGTAGGCAGGATGGGGTGATGACGTCCCCGACGCAGGAGTCGCAATGACCCGGATCGCCGCGGTCCACGGGGCCCTGCCGCCCCACCGCCACACCCAGCGAGCCGTCACCGACATGGTGGCCGGCACCTGTCTGCCGCCCGGCATCGACCGCCGCGTCCTGGACCGGCTCCACGAGAACGCCCGCGTCCGCACCCGGCACACCGTGCTGCCGCTGGAGGGCTACCGCGACCTGGGCGGCTTCGGCGCGGCCAACGACGTGTTCATCCGCTCGGCCGTGGACCTCGGCGGCCAGGCCGTACGTGGCGCCCTGCGCGCGGCCGGGCTGCGTCCCACCGATGTGGACCTGCTGATGTTCACCTCCGTCACGGGCATCGCCGCCCCCTCCGTCGACGCCCGGCTGGTGGCCCGCCTCGGCCTGCGCTCCGATGTGAAGCGGCTGCCCGTCTTCGGCCTCGGCTGTGTCGCCGGAGCGGCCGGGGTGGCCCGGGTCCACGACTATCTGCTCGGCCGGCCCGACGACGTCGCCGTGCTGCTCTCGGTGGAGCTGTGCTCCCTCACCTTCCAGCGCCAGGACGTGACCCCCGCCAACCTGGTGGCCACCGCCCTCTTCGGCGACGGGGCGGCCGCGGTGGTCGCCCTCGGCGGGCGGCGGGCCGTCGCCGGACCCGAGATCGTGGCCACCCGCAGCCGGATGTACCCGGAGACCGGGCACGTGATGGGCTGGGACATCGGCTCCACCGGATTCAGCGTGGTCCTCGATCCGGCCGTGCCCGACGTCGTACGCCGGTACCTCGCCGACGACGTACGGGAGTTCCTCGGCGAACACGGCCTCAAGCCGAAGGACATCGCCCACTGGGTCTGCCACCCCGGCGGCCCCAAGGTCCTGGAGACCGTCACCGAGGTCCTCGACCTGCCCGAGGGCGCGCTCGACGTCACCTGGCGCTCGCTGGCCGACGTCGGGAACCTGTCCTCCGCCTCGGTCCTGCACGTCCTGCGGGACACCATCGAACACCGCCGCCCCGAACCGGGCACCCCCGGACTCCTGCTGGCCATGGGCCCGGGCTTCTGCTGCGAACTGGTGCTGCTGCGCTGGTAGGAAGGTACGGCCCATGATCTGGTACACCGCCCTGGTGCTGGGCGTCGCCGTCGAACGGCTCGCCGAACTCGTCGTCGCCCGCCGCAACACCTGCTGGAGCCTGGCCCGTGGCTCCACCGAGGCGGGCGGCGGCCACTACCCGGCGATGGTCGTCCTGCACACCGCCCTGCTGGCCGGCTGCCTGGCCGAGGTCCACCACGCGCCCCGCCCCTTCCTGCCCGCCCTCGGCTGGACCATGGCGGCCGTCGTCGTCGCGGCGCAGGCGCTGCGCTGGTGGTGCATCACCACGCTCGGACCCCGCTGGAACACCCGCGTCATCGTCATCCCCGGCCTGCCCCTGGTGACCGGCGGCCCCTACCGGTGGCTGCGCCACCCCAACTACGTCGCCGTCGCCGCCGAAGGCATCGCCCTGCCTCTCGTCCACGGGGCGTGGGTGACGGCGCTGCTCTTCACCGCGCTCAACGCCGTCCTCATGGCCGTCCGGATCCGCTGCGAGGACGAGGCGCTGGCCCGCCTCCCGGTGGCGGAAGCGCGGGCGTGATCGACATCCTCATCGCGGGTGGCGGCCCGGCCGGACTGGCCGCCGCGATCCAGGCCGCCCGGGCGGGGCTGGAGGCGGTGGTCGTCGAGCCCCGCCCCGCCCCCGTCGACAAGGCCTGCGGCGAGGGCATCATGCCCGGCGGCCTCGCCGCCCTCCACCGCCTGGGCGTACATCCGGCCGGGCACCCCCTGCGCGGCATCCGGTACACCGACGGGCGGCGCAGCGCCGAGGCGGCGTTCCGGGGCGCGTACGGGCTCGGCGTCCGGCGCACCGCCCTGCACGCGGCCCTGCACGAGCGGGCCGAGGCCCTCGGCGTACGCATCGTGGAGGGCAAGGTCCGTGAGGTCCGGCAGGACGGGCGGACCGTCACCGCCGCCGGGCTGACCGCGCGCTGGCTCATCGCCGCCGACGGCCTCCACTCCCCGCTGCGCCGCACCCTCGGCCTGGACCGCCCCGCGCCCGGCCCCGGCCGTTACGGGCTGCGCCGCCACTACCGCACCGCCCCCTGGACGGACCTGGTCGAGGTGCACTGGTCACCGGAGGCGGAGGCGTACGTGACCCCGGTCGCCGAACACCTGGTAGGCGTGGCGATCCTCAGCCGCGACCGCCGCCCCTACGACGAGCACCTCGCCGCCTTCCCGGCCCTCGCCGCCCGGCTCGGCCCGCACGCCACCCCCGTACGCGGGGCGGGCCCGCTCCGGCAGCGGGCGTCGGCGCCCCGGGCCGGACGGGTCCTGCTGGTGGGCGACGCGGCGGGGTACACCGACGCGCTGACCGGGGAGGGCATCGCCCTCGCCGTGGCCACCGCGACGGCGGCGGTCGGCTGCCTGGCCGCCGGGCGACCCGAGGAGTACCCGGCGCGGTGGACGAGGGCGACGCGCTGCTACCGGCTGCTCACCCAGGCCCTGCTGGGCGCCGCGGGCCACCCCGTATCGCGCCGGATGATCGTCGCGGCGGCCCACCGCGCACCCGCCCTCTTCGGCACGGCAGTGCGCGCGCTCCAGTGACGCATGACGCACTCCGGTGACGCGTGACGCGCTCCCGTGACGCGTACCGAGCCGGCCGGAGCGCCCCGGGTGATCGAATGGCGAGGCTCCCGGTTCCGTCATAACGTCGGTCGGGTGAACGTCGGCCGGGTCAACGGCCCGCGTTCATCCGGCCGACGGAAGACCGACCGCCCCCACGGGGCGCAGCGCCCTCGGAACGAGAGACGAACCCACTCATGACGGGCTCCCACGCGACACCCGGCAGGACCGCCCGGCCCGATCAGCAGGGCCGGGGCAGCGGAATGGCACTCCTCGTCATCGCCTCGTGCCAGCTGATGGTGGTCCTCGACATCACCATCGTCAACATCGCCCTCCCGCACATGCAGAAGTCACTGGGCTTCTCCACCGAGAACCTGTCCTGGGTGGTCAACGCCTACACGCTGACCTTCGGCGGACTGCTGCTGCTCGGCGGGCGGCTCGGTGACATCCTCGGCCGCCGCCGTGTCTTCATCTTCGGCGTGCTGCTCTTCGTGCTCGCCTCGCTGCTCGGCGGACTCTCGCAGGAGTCCTGGCAGTTGCTGGCCGCCCGTGCGCTCCAGGGCGTCGGCGGCGCCATCGCCTCGCCGACCGCCCTGTCGCTGATCACCACGACCTTCCGCGAGGGCCCCGAACGCAACAGGGCGTTCGGGGTGTTCGCCGCGGTCTCGGCGGGCGGCAGCGCGATCGGGCTGCTGGCGGGCGGTGTGCTCGTCGAGTGGCTGGACTGGCGGTGGGTCCTGTTCGTGAACGTCCCCATCGGCCTGCTCATCGCGTTCGCCACACCCCGCTACATCCGCGAGTCCGAACGCCACCCGGGCCACTTCGACGTCGTCGGCGCCCTCACCTCGACCGTCGGCATGGTGCTGCTGGTCTACGGCTTCATCCGCGCCTCCGAGGACGGCTGGAGCGACCCGCTCACCCTCGGCTCCTTCGCGGCGGCGATCGTGCTGCTGGCGCTGTTCATCTTCATCGAGAGCCGCTCCCGGCAGCCGATCACGCCGCTGTGGATGTTCCGCGACCGCAACCGCGCCGGGACCTACGCGATGATGCTGAGCCTCGCCGCGGCGATGTTCGGGATGTTCTTCTTCCTGACGCTCTTCGTCCAGAACGTGCTGGGCTTCAGCCCGCTGCGGGCCGGACTCGCCTTCCTGCCGATCAGCGTCATCATCGCGGTCGGCGCGGGCTTCGCCTCCCAGCTGCTGCCCCGGTGGGGGCCCAAACCCTTCATGGTCACGGGCGCCCTGCTGGCCGCCATCGGGCTCGGCTGGCTCACGCTCACCGACGTCCACAGCACGTACCTCGGCTCCATCCTCGGCCCGATGCTCGTCTTCGGCCTGGGCATGGGCATGCAGTTCGTCTCCCTGACCCTCATGGCGGTCTCCGGCGTCGCGCCCAAGGAGGCGGGCGCGGCCTCCGGGGTCCTCAACGCGACCCAGCAGGTGGGCGGCTCCCTGGGGCTCTCCATCCTGGTGACGATGTTCGGCACGGCCAGCCGCCACGAGGCCACCGACCAGGTGCCGCGCTTCCTGGAACAGGCCACCCCGGCCCAACTGCTCCAGTTCCGCAGGACCGGTGAGCTGCCACCGCCCTGGGGGAACGAGGTCCTCACGGCGGGCGTCTCCAGCGCCTTCGTCGTGGCGGCCTGCTTCGCCGTCTTCGCCGCGCTGGTCGCCCTGCTGGTCATCCAGGTCCGCGCCTCCGACCTGGCCCGGCTCCAGGGCGGCGCGGCCCCCGGCGTGACGGCCCCCGGCGGGACCGCCTCCGAGGCGGCCGACGAAACGTCGGACACCTCCGGCACACCTCCCGACACAGCGAAAGGCCCCCACCGCCATGGACTGGACCCTTGAAGTGATCGTGCTCCCCGTGACCGACCTGGACCGGGCCCGTGACTTCTACCGGGACAAGGTCGGCTTCCACGTCGACATCGACGGCGAGGTGATGCCGGGGGCGCGCGTCGTCCAGCTCACCCCGCCCGGTTCAGGCTGCTCGATCGCCCTGACCGAGGGCGTGCCGAACCCGACGGGGGACCCGCAACCGGGCACGTACCACGGCCTTCAGCTCTGCGTCACCGACATCGACGCCGCCCACGCGGAGCTCGTCGCCCGCGGGGTCGAGGTCTCCGAACCGCAGCGGTACGCCCCCGAGGACGGGGCCACGTTCATGTACTTCACCGACCCGGACGGCAACGGCTGGGCCGTCCAGGAGTACCGCCGCCGGCTGACCGAACCCCTCCACCAGGTCCTCGCCGATCTCGCCGCGAAGGGGGCCGGGGAGACGGCGGACTGACCCGCTCGTCCCCTTTGTCGCTCGCACACCCGCCCACCACCGCCCGCACCGCCTGCCGTGGTGGATCGCGCCGCCCCGGTCCACCACAATGCTCCCCGTATCACCGCAGTGATCCATGAACCCGAGGGAGCAGCATCCAATGGCCGGCAACACAGACATGGTGGCCTTCGTCCAGGCGCGTCTCGCCGATGAGGAACAGGTCGCCCTGGCTGCCGGCGGGGACCGATGGCGGTGCCCGGCGGACGTGCCCGGCGAGGTCCACGACCGCAGGGGCGGCGTCGCGTTCACCGTGCGGGACAGCGGCTTCGACCACCACATCGCCCTCCAGGACCCGGCCCGCACCCTGGAGCGCATCGAGACGCACCGGGTGCTGCTCGGCGAGTACGTCGAGGTCGCCGAGCTGGACACCGACCGCCCGGCCCAGGACTTCCGCTCCGGCCGGGCGGTGGGCCTGGGCTTCGCCGTACGGCAACTGGCCGCCGAATACGCGGGGCACCCGGACTACCAGGCCCGGTGGCTGCCCCGGTTCATCCAGTAGGGAGGGGGACGAGGGACTCCGGGAGCCGGTAACTTACTCGCAAGTAAGTCGCTTTCCCGGCTCACTCGTCGACGTAAGGAGCCCTCATGTCCTCCGTGTCCTCCATGCCCTCCCGGACGCGTTCGCCCCTGCTGCTCGCCGGACTCATGGCGGGAGCGGGGGTGCTCCACTTCGCCGCCCCGAAGGCGTTCGACGCCACCGTGCCCCGGATCCTGCCCGGCGAGCCCCGAACCTGGACGTACGCGAGCGGAGTGGTCGAACTCGCCCTGGCGGCAGGCCTCGCCCACCCCCGGACGCGGGGCGCCGCTGCCCGGGCGACCGCGGGCTTCTTCGTCGGGGTGTTTCCGGCCAATGTGCAGATGGCCGTGGACTGGCGCGGCCGGCCCCGGCCGCAGCGGGCCGCGGCCCTGGCCAGGCTGCCCCTCCAGCTACCGCTGGTGCTCTGGGCGCGGAGTGTCGCCCGGGGTGCCGACGGGCCCTGAACGGGGCGCGGCCGGTGGGGTTCGAGCCACCTGCCCGGAGGAAGATCCACACCAAAATGGCGTTGCTCTCTGGTGAGGAGTGATCCCGCCGTGTAGCGTCGCCGACAGATGTCGTGGTTCGCAGTACCTGCCCGCGCCTGGCGCGGGCGTTTTGCTGTGCAGTGCCTGAGAACCAGGGCGATCACCTCCGGGTCCGCGCGGTGCGGATCCGTTTACTGCTGAGAGGTACAGGCATGGCCAGCGGAACCGTCAAGTGGTTCAACTCGGAAAAGGGCTTCGGCTTCATCGCGCAGGACGGCGGCGGCCCCGACGTCTTCGCGCACTACTCCAACATCAACTCCACCGGCTTCCGTGAGCTCCAGGAAGGCCAGGCGGTGACCTTCGACATCACCCAGGGCCAGAAGGGCCCGCAGGCGGAGAACATCACCACCGCCTGATCCGGGTTGAACGACCCCTCGGCCCCCAGGACGCTCGCGTCCTGGGGGCCGAGGGCGTCCGGGGCCCGTTCCGAACGGATCGGCCCGGTCCGGTTCGCGGGGCGCATGCCGGGTACCCGGGGTGTCCGAGCCGAAGATCCCGGCAGCGTCCGGAGCCTCCGGAAGTTGCCGGGACGAGCAGGAAGGACATCCCATGCTGAAGGCCATCGCCGATGTGCTGCGGTCCGTCGGAGGAGCCATCGCCACCGTGGTCACGCTGCCCTTCCGGGCCCTCGCCCGCCTCTTCGGGGGCGCGTCGAGCACGGCACGCGGACACCACTGAGCTGATGTGCACGCAAGGCCTGTGCCCCCGGTCCTTTCCCGGACCGGGGGCACAGGCCTTGCGTAGGTCCCTCCCGCGGTGAGCGCCTACCCCGTGGACTCGTCCGGCGTCGGGTGCTCCTCGGGGTGCGCACCGGCGTTGCGCGGCTCGTCCTTGCCGGAACCCGCCTCGTCCGGGTCGGGCCGTTCGCCGCTCTCGCGGGCGACCCGCTCCGGGATCGGTATGTCGAGGGCGTCCTCGCCCTCCTGGTTCTGCTGGTCCGGCATGTCCGCCGGTACGGGAGGCGGAGAGCCGGAAGCCCCGGTGTATGCGGTGCCTTCCGGCCTGCGGTCGGTCATGAGAGCTTCCTTCCGTGCTGCCCCCGGAAAGTCCGGGGGCGGGTCGTCCGCCCTGGTGAGTACCCCTTGAGGCGCGATCGATTCACCGGCGGCCGGGCATCGGGAGACTTCCCACACGAGGGTGTGGTCCGGACGGGCCGGGGTACCCGGGGCTGTGCCTGAGCACACGACCCGGGCACATGACATTCACACGAGGAATTCCGCGGAAGGATCACCCGCATGCTGATGGCCCACCCCACCGTGCTGCGCAATCTCGTCGAGCAGTACGAGGCCCTGCGCCTGCTGCACGCGGACAGCGGCTCCGCCGAGGCGCGACAGCGCATGGACGACGTGGCCTACACCCTGTGCGTCTCGACGGGCACGGGCGATGTCGAGAGTGCGCTGGTCGCCGCCCGGCACCGGTTGCCCGGGGCCCGTCCCGAGGACGACTCCGTCCTGACGGCCTGATCACCGGTGAAGAGCGAAGGGGTGGGAGCGATGGTGCGGACCGTAGGCGTGGAAGAGGAACTGCTGCTGGTCGATCCGGAGAGTGGGGAGGCGCGTGCCCTCTCCACGGCCGTGCTGGCCCTCGCCGAGAGGGACGCGGAGGGGGAGTCGGCCTTCGAGCCGGAGCTGCACCGCCAGCAGCTCGAGTTCGCCACGCATCCCTGCCGGGAGATGGACGAGATCGCCGACGCGGTGCAGAGGTGGCGCGCCGAGGCGAGCCGCCACGCCGCCGACGTGGGAGCCTCGGTCGCCGCCCTGGCGACCTCGCCGCTGGCGGTGAGCCCCACGATCGGGACGGGGGAGCGGTACAACTGGATGGCGGAGCGCTACGGGCTGACCGCACAGGAGCAGCTGACCTGTGGATGCCACGTACACGTCTCGGTCGAGTCGGACGAGGAGGGCGTCGCCGTGCTCGACCGGATCCGCGGCTGGCTGCCGGTCCTGCTCGCCCTGAGCGCCAATTCGCCTTTCTGGCAGGCGCAGGACACCCGGTACGCCAGTTACCGCAGCCGGGTGTGGGGCAGGTGGCCCTCGGCCGGGCCAGTGGAGCTCCACGGCTCCGCCGAGCGCTATCACGAGCAGGTGAAGGCCCTCGTCGGTACCGGTGTGCTCAAGGACGAGGGGATGGTCTACTTCGACGCGCGTCTTTCGGCCAACTACCCCACAGTGGAGGTCAGGATCGCCGATGTCTGCCTGGACCCGGCGGACACCGTGCTGCTGGCCACGCTGGTGCGGGCGCTGGTGGAGACGGCCGCGCGGGAGTGGCGGGCCGGGCAACCTCCGCTGGACACCAACGTGGCGCTGCTGCGGGTGGCGTCCTGGCAGGCGGCCCGTTCGGGACTGGAGGACCGGCTGATCCATCCCCGCACCCTGCGGCCCGAGCCCGCGGCCGACGTGCTCCAGGCGCTCGTCACCCATGTGCGGGACGCCTTGGAGGACAGCGGCGACCTCAAGGCCGCCCAGAAGGCGCTGACCACTCTGGAGCGGCGCGGTAACGGGGCCAGGGTCCAGCGCGAGATCCTGGAGCGGACCGGAAGCCTCCGCGACACCGTCGCGGAATGCGTCCGCATCACGGCGGGCTGAGCAGAACGACCGGCTGAGCAGAACGACCGGCTGAGCAGAACGGCGGGCTGAGCAGAACGGCCGACGACACGACCGCATGACCTGTGAGGAAAGGAGCAGCACATGGCCAGCACCGATCTCGGCAACCGCCGGATCCTGGCGATCGTCACCAACTACGGGGTCGAGCAGGACGAGCTCGTCGTCCCCGTGAAGCACCTGCGCGACCACGGGGCCGAGGTCAGTGTCGCGGCGGTCTCCGACGACGGGATCCGCACCCTCGTGGGCGACCGCGACCCCGGTGACACCGTGCGGCCCGACCTCACCCTGGCGGACGTCGACCCCGCCGCGTACGACCTCCTGCTCGTCCCGGGCGGCACGCTCAACGCCGACACCCTGCGCCTCCAGGACGCCACCACCCGGATCGTCAGCTCGTTCGCCGTCTCCGGCCGGCCCGTCGCGGCGATCTGCCACGGCCCGTGGGCGCTCATCGAGGGTGGCTATGTCCAGGGCAAGACCCTGACCTCGTACGCGTCCCTGAAGACCGACATCACCAACGCCGGCGGCTCCTGGGTCGACAAGTCCGTCGTCCGCGACGACGAGGGCGGCTGGCCGCTGATCACCTCGCGGGACCCCGACGACCTGAAGGACTTCCTCCGCGAGATCGACGCGGTCCTCACCGAGTCCTGATCCTGACGTACGGCTCACGGCCCCCGTTCGCGTACCGCGGCGGGGGCCGTCGGCATGTCCGCGTACGCAGGGGGTGCGGGGCGGGCAACAGGGCCATGCGCAGGGGTGCGGGGCGGCAATAGGGCCATCGCGCACTTACCGGGCGGGACGCGCGCGCGGTATCCAGGAAAGAGGCTGCCGGCAAGAAGTTCCTGAAGCGGGCCGACCCGAGGAGGGCCCATGGATGCCCCGACCGCCACCATGGCCGACACGGACGTGATGGACACACCTCAGGAAGACCCGACCGTTCACATCCTCTGGATCAACGCCGGGCTGAGCTGCGACGGGGACTCCGTGTCCCTCACCGCCGCCACCCAGCCGAGCATCGAGGAACTCGCCCTCGGCGCCCTGCCCGGACTGCCCAAGGTCGCGGTCCACTGGCCCCTCATCGACTACGAGTGCGGACCCGTCCAGGGCGCCGACAACTTCGTGGAGTGGTTCTTCAAGGCCGACCGGGGCGAACTGGAACCCTTCGTCCTGGTGGTCGAGGGCTCCATCCCGAACGAGCGCATCAAGCCCGAGGGCTACTGGTGCGGCTTCGGTGACGACCCCGAGACCGGTCAGCCGATCACCACCAGCGAGTGGCTGGACCGGCTCACCCCCAAGGCCCTGGCGGTCGTCGCCATCGGTACCTGCGCCACCTACGGCGGCATCCACGCCATGGCGGGCAACCCGACCGGAGCCATGGGCGTACCCGACTACCTGGGCTGGGAGTGGAAGTCCAAGGCGGGCATCCCGATCGTCTGCATCCCTGGCTGTCCGGTGCACCCTGACAACGCCTCCGAAACCCTGCTCTACCTGCTCTACCAGGCCGCCGGCGCCGCGCCCATGATCCCGCTGGACGAGGAGCTGCGGCCCACCTGGCTGTTCGGCGCCACCGTCCACGAGGGCTGCGACCGGGCGGGCTACTACGAGCAGGGCCAGTTCGCCGACGAGTACGGCTCCCCGCAGTGCCTGGTCAAGCTCGGCTGCTGGGGCCCGGTCGTCAAGTGCAACGTACCCAAGCGCGGCTGGATCAACGGCGTGGGCGGCTGTCCCAACGTGGGCGGCATCTGCATCGCCTGCACGATGCCGGGCTTCCCCGACAAGTTCATGCCGTTCATGGACGAGCCGCCCGGCGGCCACGTCTCGGCCGCGGCGAGCGGGATCTACGGCTCCGTCGTCCGCCGGCTGCGCGGCTTCACGGTGAGGACGGCCGACAAGGAACCGAAGTGGCGCACCAGGACCGACACCATCAAGACCGGCTACCGGCCGCCCTGGTGACCCGGGCCCCCGGCGACCCCGGGGAGCCCTAGGGCCAGGACGGGCAGCACGACCCACCGGAGACGGGCAGCACGACCCACCAGAAAGGCGGCGCGGGACCATGGCGACTGCGACCGGCAAACCCGCCGTCGACGCTGACGGCCTCATGGAGATGTCGTGGGACCCGATCACGCGCATCGTCGGCAGCCTCGGCATCCACACGAAGATCGACTTCGCCGCGAAGCGGGTCGCGGAGTGCTACAGCACCTCGTCCATCTTCCGCGGCTACAGCGTCTTCATGAAGGGCAAGGACCCCCGCGACGCCCACTTCATCACCAGCCGCATCTGCGGCATCTGCGGCGACAACCACGCCACGTGCTCCGTCTACGCGCAGAACATGGCGTACGGCGTGGCGCCCCCGCACCTCGGCGAGTGGATCATCAACCTCGGTGAGGCCGCCGAGTACATGTTCGACCACAACATCTTCCAGGAGAACCTGGTCGGCGTGGACTACTGCGAGCGCATGGTCGCCGAGACCAACCCCGGCGTCCTCGAACTCGCGGAGCGCACCGAGGCCCCACACGCGGCCGACCACGGCTACCGCACCATCGCCGACATCATGCGCTCGCTCAACCCGCTGGAAGGCGAGTTCTACCGCGAGGCGCTCCAGGTCAGCCGCTACACCCGGGAGATGTTCTGCCTGATGGAGGGCCGCCATGTGCACCCCTCCACGCTCTACCCCGGCGGTGTCGGCACGGTCGCCACGATCCAGCTCTTCACGGACTACCTCACCCGCCTCACCCGCTACGTGGAGTTCATGAAGCGGGTCGTCCCGCTCCACGACGACCTCTTCGACTTCTTCTACGAGGCGCTGCCCGGGTACGAGGAGGTCGGCCGCCGGCGGATCCTGCTCGGCTGCTGGGGAGCGCTCAACGACCCGGAGTACTGCGACTTCACGTACGCCAACATGGAGGACTGGGGCCGGCGGATGTTCGTCACCCCCGGCGTCATCGTGGACGGCAAGCTGGTCACCAACAGCCTCGTCGACATCAACCTCGGCATCCGCATCCTGCTCGGATCCTCCTACTACGAGGACTGGGCGGGCATGGGCAAGTTCGTCGAGCGCGACCCCCTCGGCAACGAGCTGGACGAGCGCCACCCGTGGAACCAGCACACCATCCCGGCCCCGCAGAAGCGCGACTTCGACGACAAGTACAGCTGGGTCATGTCCCCGCGCTGGTTCGACGGCACCGACCACCTCGCCCTGGACACCGGCGGCGGCCCCATCGCCCGCCTCTGGTCCACGGCCCTGTCCGGCCTGGTCGACATCGGCTACATCAAGGCCACCGGCCACAGCGTGCAGATCAACCTCCCGCGCACCATGACCAAGCCGGAGACGGCCCTGGAGTGGACGATCCCGCAGTGGTCCAACGCCATCGAACGCAACCGGGCCCGCACCTACTTCCAGGCGTACGCGGCCGCCGCCGCCCTCCACTTCGCCGAGCAGGCGATGGAGGAGGTCCGCGCCGGACGCACCCAGACCTGGGAGCAGTTCGACGTCCCCGACGAGTCGATCGGCTGCGGCTTCACCGAGGCCGTACGCGGCGTCCTCTCCCACCACATGGTCATCCGGGACGGGAAGATCGCCAACTACCACCCCTACCCGCCGACCCCCTGGAACGGCAGCGTCCGTGACAGCTACGGCACCCCCGGACCGTACGAGGACGCCGTCCAGAACACCCCCATCTTCGAGGAGAACCCGCCCGAGAACTTCAAGGGCATCGACATCATGCGGGCCGTCCGCAGCTTCGACCCGTGCCTGCCGTGCGGCGTCCACATGTACGTCGGCGGCGGCCGGACCATCGAGCAGACCCATATGCCGACCGGGCTGAGCGGACTGGCGGGCGGCTGACCCCGCACCGGCGGGCGCACACTTCGGAAAGGGGCCCACCATGGCGGGAGCCGACCCCGGTGCACGCATCGGTGAACTGCTGGACCGACTGGGACGCGAGGCCGGGCCCCAGGCGCGCGAGACCGCCGACGAACTCGTACGCAGCGTCGTCGAGTTCTACGGGGAGGGCCTCGCCCGCACCGTACGGCTGCTGCGCACCGCCCCGGCCGGCTCCGACCCGCTCGCCGTGCTCACCGCCGACGAGCTCGTCGGGGACCTGCTGATCCTGCACGACCTGCACCCCGAGGACACCATGACCCGGGTCGGCCGCGCACTCGACAAGGTCCGCCCCTACCTCGGCTCGCACGCCGGCGACGTCGAGGTCGCCGGTCTCGACGCGGAGGCGCCCGAAGGGCCCACCCTGCGGCTGCGGTTGCGCGGGAGCTGCGACGGCTGCCCGTCCTCCACCCAGACCGTGCGCTGGACCATCGAGGAGGCCGTCGCCCGCCTCGCGCCGGAGATCGCGCACATCGAGGTGGAGGGGGTCACCGAGGAACCCGCCGCCGGTGGACAGCCCCTGCTCCAGATCCAGCCCCGGCCGCCCGCCGACGCCCCGGGCGCACCGCCCCCGGCCGCCGACGCCCCGACCGCGAGCGCGGCCGAACCGCCCCACTGGCACACCCTCGCCGCCCCCGCCCTGCCCGCCCGCGACCACGCCACCCGCGTCGCCGACGTCGAAGGCAACGCACTCCTGCTCGTCCGGCTCCCCGGCAACCTGTATGCCTACCGCGACCGCTGCCCCGGCTGCGGTGCCGACCTGCGCACCGCACCTCTCGACGGGGAGTTCCTGAGCTGCGCCGCCTGCGCCGCCCGGTTCGACATCAGGCACGCGGGGCGCGGCGAGCAGGCCCACCTGGAGCCCCTGCCGCTCCTGGAGGAGGAGGGAGCGGTCCGGGTCGCGCTGCCCGAGCTGCTGGGGGCAAGGCCGTGAGCGCCGATGTGCTGGCCCAGTTCACCCGGCGGCCGCCACCGCCGGGGGAGCGGTGCGAGCTGTGCGGGGAGCCGCTGCCCGACGAGCACCGGCACCTCGTCGACACCGTCCGACGCTCCCTCAAGTGCTCCTGCCCGCCCTGCCACCTGCTCTTCACCCGGCCCGGCGCGGGGCAGGGCCGCTTCCGGGCCGTCCCGGACCGCTACCTCACCGACCCCGGCTTCACCCTCGACGCCGACGGCTGGAACCGGCTCCAGATCCCGGTCGGCCTCGCCTTCTTCTTCCGCAACTCCGCGCTCGACCGGTTCGCCGCCTTCTACCCGAGCCCCGCCGGAGCGACCGAGAGCGAACTCGACCCCGCCACCTGGGACGCGGTCATCGGCTCCACCCGGCTGGCCGGACTGCTCCAGGACGACGTGGAGGCGCTGCTGCTGCGCGCCGGGCGCGGGGAGACCGCCACCTGCACGCTCGTCCCGATCGACGTCTGCTACGAACTCGTCGGACGGATGCGGCTCCACTGGAAGGGCTTCGACGGGGGAGCCGAGGCCCGGGCGGACATCGCGGAGTTCTTCGGACGCGTCGCCGCCCGCGCGCGACCGCTGCCGGCCGAGGACAGGGCGAAGGACGGGGGCGTTCCGTGACCGACCTCGACTTCCGGTGTACCGGCGTACGGCCCGAGCCCTTCGGCGCGAGCCCCACGCTCCTGTTCGATCTGCGCATCGAGGAGCTGGACCACCAGCCCGTCCACGCTGTCGCCCTGCGCTGCCAGATCCGGATCGAGCCCGCCCAGCGCACCTACGAAGCCGACGAGGTCGACATGCTGGGCGACCTGTTCGGCGAGCCCAGCCGCTGGAGCAGCACCCTCAAACCGCTCCAGTTCGCCCACGCCTCCCTCACCGTGCCCGCCTTCACCGGCACCACCCACGTCGACCTCCCGGTGCCCTGCACGTACGACACCGAGGTCGCCTCCGCCTCGTACTTCCGGGCCCTCGCGCGCGGCGAGATACCGCTGCTGCTGCTCTTCTCCGGCACGGTCTTCACCGGCCGCAACGGCTTCCGCGCCGAGCCGATCCCGTGGCACAAGGAGGCGTCCTGCCTGATGCCGGTGGACGTGTGGCGGGAGCTGATCGAGTCCTACTTCCCGAACACCGGCTGGCTGCGGCTGCGCAAGGACAGCCTGGAGTCCCTGCGCCGCTACCGCTCGGCGCGCGCCCTGCCGTCGTGGGAGCAGGTCTTCGAGGAGCTGCTCGCGACGGCGGAAGCGAAGGCGACGGAAGCGAAGGGGGCCGAGTGACATGGCCGACCCGGACCTGCTGTCCTCGCCCGGAACCCTCGACGACGCCCTCGGCCAGGCCCGTACGGTCGCCGACGCCGTGCTCTTCGAGGGGTACGTCCTCTACCCGTACCGCGCCTCGTCCGCGAAGAACCGGATGCGCTGGCAGTTCGGCGTCCTCGTGCCGCCCGCCTGTACGGCCGAGGGCGGGGAGTACGCGGAGCAGCGCACCGACCTCCTCCTGGAGCCCCGCACCGGCGACCGGCTCCACGCCGAACTGCGCTTCCTGCACGTCCGGCGGCGGACCGTCGAACGCCTCGACCCCGACGGCACGTACACCGAAGTGCCCGAACTGGAGCTGCCCGACCGGGTCCTGGTCCCCTGGGACGAGGGCCACGAGGAGCGCATCCGGCTCCACGCGCCGCTGGCCGAGCTGACGGGGGAGCAGGCCCACACCCGTACCGTCACCTTCGACCTGCCGCCCGCCGTCGAACACGAACCCGTGCGGGACGCGGAGGGGCGGACGGTGGGGCGGCTCGTACGGCGACGGGCGCGGCTGGCCGGCGAGATCCGGCCCCACGTCGAGGAGTTGGCCGGCCCCTACCGGGTCTCCCGCCTCACCGTCACCGTCCACAACACCACCGACGCCCCGGCCGGCGACCGGACGACGGCCCTCCCGCACAGCATGATCGGCGCCCACCTGCTGCTCGCGGTCGAGGGCGGCAGATTCCTGTCGATGACGGACCCGCCCGAGTGGGCCGGCCCGGCGGTGGCCGAGCTGCGGAACGAGCAGACCTGGCCGGTGCTGGCGGGCCCGGCGGGCCGTGAGGACCTCGTCCTCTCCTCGCCGATCATCCTGGAGGACCACCCCGTCCTCGCCGACGAGAGCCCCGGCCCCCTGTACGACGCCACGGAGATCGACGAGATCCTCGCGCTGCGCACCGCCGTCCTCACCGAGCGGGAGAAGCGGGAGGCGCGCGGCACCGACGACCGGGCCGCCGAGGTCATCGACCTGGTGGACTCCCTGCCCGACGCGGTACGGGAGCGGCTGCACGGGGCGATCCGGGGGCTGCGTGAGGTGACGGATCCCGCTGGTGCGCCCGCGCCCCCGGAGCCCCCCGGCCCGCCCGCCGCCGGGCTCACCCTCCCCGAAGGCACCGGGCACCCCTGGTGGGACCCCCAGCAGGACCCCGAGGCGGCCGACGCGCCCACCACCATCCCCATAGACGGTGCGGCCGTCGGCCAGGGCTCCCGGGTCCTCCTCACCCCGGGGGCCCGCCGCACTGACGCCCAGGACACGTTCCTGCGGGGCTGCCGGGCCACCGTAGAGGCCGTGGTCGCGGACCTGGACGGGGAGCTGCACCTGGCCGTCGTCCTGGACGACGACCCGGGCACCGACATCCGCCGCCAGCAGGGCCGCTTCCTCTACTTCAAGCCGGACGAGGTGGCGCCGCTGCGGGAAGGGGAGGAGGAGCCATGAGCGGTACGGAGACACCTGGACGCACCCTCGTCGCCGGCGTCGGCAACATCTTCCTCCAGGACGACGGCTTCGGGGTGGAGACGGTCCGGCGGCTCGGCACCCTCGACCCGTCCCGCCTGCCGCCCGGCACCGAGCTGATGGACGCCGGAATCCGCGGGGTGCACCTCGCCTACCGGCTCCTGGAGGGCTACCGCACCCTCGTCCTGGTCGACCTGGTGAGCCGGGGATCCCCGCCCGGCACGCTGTACACGATCGACGTCGGGCCGCGCCCCCCGGAGACCGGCCACCGGCCCGGGCCCCTCGACACCCACGCGATGGACCCCGCCACCGTGCTCGGCCTGCTGCACGACCTGCACGCCGGTGCGGGCGGCACGCTCCCCGACGAGGTGTACGTCGTCGGCTGCGAACCCCGGGACACGGGGGAGGGGATCGGGCTGAGCCCGCCCGTCGGGGAGGCGGTGGATCCGGCGGTGGACCTGGTGCTCGGCCTGCTGTCGCGCCGCGCCGGCCCCGTACCCGACCCGGTACGGGATGGCGCACCCGACGCCGTACCCGGCTCCGTACCGGATCCCGTACCGCAGAAGCACTGAGATCACGACGTTGGAGGACAGGATGCACTGGATGTGGATCGGCGTCGCCGCGGGCCTCGCGGCCGTCTACGGCGTCGCCAGGAACCTGCCCGATGTCCGCCGCTACCTGCGCATGCGCCGGATGTAGTCCCCGTGTCCGGAGTGGTCCGGGGACCCGTCCCCGCCGCCGACGTCCTCCAGCTGCACACAGCGCTCGAGGAAGAGATGGAGGGTGCTGTGCAGTTCTCCCAGCCGGACGAACCACAGGGCGAGGTTCATCGCGCCCTGCGGAGTGATGGCGTACACGCGCCGGGCCGGGCCGGAGGGGGAGGCGCACCACTGCGAGGTGACCTCGCCGCACTTCTCCATGGACCGCAGCAGCCGGTACACATGGGCCGACTCGGCCTCCTCCCAGCCGAACGCGCCCAGGCGCTGCACCAGCTCGTAGCCGTGATCCCGGCGCTCGGCCAGGAGCAGGAGCAGGACCGGGGTGAGCAGCGCTCGCCGTTCGACCTCGTGACCAGGCATGGTCCTTTCAGGGTAGCCAGGGGGTGAGCACCGTGCATGAGCTGTCGATCGCGATGGCCGTCGTCGACCAGGTCGCGAGCGCCGTCCGCGAGCAGGGCGCGGAGGCGGAAGCCGCCCGGGTGCGGTCGCTGACCCTGCGGGTCGGGGAGCTGTCCGGGGTGGTCCCCGAGGCGCTGGACTTCTCGTTCGGCGTGGCCGCCGAGGGCACTGTGCTGGCGGACGCCCGGCTGCTGATCGAGACTGTTGAGGGAAGGGCCCGCTGCGAGGGCTGCGGGCGGGACACCGCGACCGGGATGCCCCCGGACCTGTGGTGCGGCGCCTGCGAACAGGCGCTGAGCCTGACCGGCGGGCGCGAACTGGAGATCGCCCGGGTCGTCCTGGAGGACCCGGAGATCCGGCAGGGGGACGACGTACCGGAGGCGAGCCATGTGCCGCACCGTTGACCTGCACCAGGCCGTGCTGGCGAAGAACGACACCAACGCGGTGGAGCTGCGCCGCACCCTGGACGATCGCGGCACCACGGCCGTCAACCTCATGTCCAGCCCCGGCAGCGGCAAGACCGCTCTCCTGGAGGCACTGCTGACCCGGGCCGTCGCCGGGGGCACCCCGGCGGCCGCCGTCACCGCCGACCTCGCGACCGAGAACGACGCGACGCGCCTCGCCCGCTCGGGAGCCCCCGTCCGGCAGATCCTCACCGACGGGCTCTGCCATCTGGAGGCGGGCATGCTCGGGGCCGAGCTGGAGGGCTGGCTGCCGGACGGGACCCAGCTGCTCTTCGTCGAGAACGTCGGCAACCTCGTCTGCCCCGCCTCCTACGACCTCGGCGAGACCCTGCGGATCGCGCTGGCCTCGGTGACCGAGGGCGAGGACAAGCCGGTGAAGTACCCGGCGGCCTTCGGGCTCGCGCACCTGGTCGTGGTGACCAAGACGGACCTCGCGGAGGCGGTGGAGTTCCGTCGGGACGACTTCCTGCGCGGCGTCCAGCAGGTCAACCCGGGCGTGCCCGTCATAGAGACGTCCGCCAGGACCGGCGAAGGCGTGGACGACCTCCTCGCCCATGTCCTGCGGGCTGCGGACGGCCAGGAACCGCATACGCCGGTGCTCGCGCAGCACCACGAGAAGCACCTGCACCATGACCACGACGCTCCTTCCCCCTCACCCGCCGGAACCCCGCGATGACCCCGGCGACCCCGCAGGACCGCGTCCGCCGCCACCTCACCGTGCGCGGCGCGGTCCAAGGGGTCGGCTTCCGGCCGTTCGTCTACACGCTGGCCGAGGAGCACGGCCTCACCGGCTGGGTCACCAACGACGCCGACGGTGTCCGTACGGAGGTCGAGGGTCCGGCGGCGGCGGTCGACGCCTTCACCGCCGCGATCGGGACCCGGGCGCCGCCGCTCGCCGTCGTCGAGTCGGTCGAGCCGCGTCCCGTGCCCGTCCTGAACGACGGTTCCGGCTTCACCATCCGCCCCTCCGCCTCCTCCGGCCCCGGCCGCACCCTGATCCCCCCGGACTCCGCGACCTGCGACGCCTGTCTCACCGAACTCGCGGACCCGGCCGACCGGCGCCACCGCCACCCGTTCATCACCTGCACCCACTGCGGCCCCCGCTTCACCGTGGTGACCGGCCTGCCCTACGACCGGCCCCGCACGACCATGGCCGGGTTCCCGATGTGCCCCGACTGCGCCCGCGAGTACGCCGACCCCGCCGACCGCCGCTTCCACGCCCAGCCGATCGCCTGCCCGGCCTGCGGTCCCGGCCTCACCCTGAGCCTGGGCCTGGACGACCCGGAAGCTCTTTACGACGGCGACGCGCTCGCGGAAGCCCGGCGGCTGCTTGCGGCGGGCGCGGTGGTCGCGGTGAAGGGGATCGGCGGCTACCACCTGGCCTGCGACGCCGGCGACCCCACCGCCGTACGCACGCTGCGCAAGCGCAAGAACCGGGGCGGCAAGCCCTTCGCCGTCCTCGCGGACTCGCTGGAGACCGCCCAGCGCCTGGCCCACGTGGACGAAGCCGAACGCGAGCTCCTCACCGGCCCCCGTAAACCGGTCGTCCTCCTGCGCCGCCACGCCTCCGCGACCACGGACGTGGCGCCCGGTGTCGCGCCCGGCAGCCCGGACCTGGGCGTGATGCTCCCGTACACGCCGCTGCACCGCCTGCTCCTCGGCCTGCCCGGTGATCCGCCCGGGCCGCCGGTCCTCGTCATGACCAGCGGGAACCGGTCCGGTGAGCCGATCGTCACCGATGACGCCGAGGCGCTCGCCCGGCTGGACGGGCTGGCCGACGCCTGGCTCCGGCACGACCGGCCCATCCACGTGCCGTGCGACGACTCGGTGGTCCGGATCTGCGCGGGGGCCGAACTCCCGGTCCGCCGCTCGCGCGGCTACGCCCCGCTGCCGCTCGCCCTGCCCCAGCCCGTCCTGCCGGCCCTCGCGGTCGGCGGCGACCTGAAGAACACCTTCTGCGCCGCCGACGACCGCTACGCCTGGCTCTCCGCGCACGTCGGCGACATGGACGACCTCGCCACCCTCACCGCCTTCGCGAAGGCCACCGACCACCTCACCGACCTCACCACCGTCACCCCGCGCCTCCTCATCGCCGACCGTCACCCCGGCTACCGCTCGACCCAGTGGGCCCGCCGCACCGCCGAGGCGCGCGGCCTCCCGCTCCGCCAGGTCCAGCACCACCACGCCCATGTCGCCTCCACCATGGCCGAGCACGGGCTCGACGGCACCGCCCCCGTCATCGGCATCGCCTTCGACGGCACCGGGTACGGCGACGACGGGGCGGTCTGGGGCGGCGAGGTGCTCATCGCGGACTACGACGGCTTCCAGCGGTTCGCCCACCTCCGTTACGTACCGCTGCCCGGCGGTGACGCCGCCGTCCGCAACCCGTACCGGATGGCGCTCTCCCACCTGCGCGCCGCCGGGGTGCCCTGGTCGGAGGGGCTGCCCTGCACCGCCATCGCCCCGCCCGGCGAACGACGGCTCCTGGAGCGCCAGTTGGAGCGCGGACTGAACTGCGTGCCCACCTCCAGCATGGGCCGCCTCTTCGACGCGGTCTCCTCGCTCGCGGGCGTCTGCCACCGGGTGGAGTACGAGGCCGAGGCCGCGATGCGGCTGGAGAACGCGGCGCTGGGCGCCCCCGGCCCGGACCCCGGTCCCGACCCCGACTCCGGCGACGACGGGCGCGGGCGCGCGTACGGGTTCATCCTGGGAGCGGAGCCGGGAGCCGAGCCGGGCGGGCCGGAGACCCCCCTGATCGCCGACCCGTCACCCGTCCTGGCCGCCGCCGCGGCGGACGTCCTCGCCGGAGCACCGGCCCCGGCCGTGGCCCGCCGCTTCCACCGGGCGGTGACCGGCCTCGTCCGTGACGTGTGCGCGGCGGCCCGGCGGCGTACGGGCATCGACACCGTGGCCCTGACCGGAGGGGTGTTCTGCAACGCCCTGCTGACGGAGGGCTGTTCGGCCGGCCTGGAGGAGGACGGCTTCACCGTACTTCGACACCGCAAGGTGCCCCCCAACGACGGCGGGCTCGCGCTCGGACAGCTGATGGTCGCCGCCCGGACGAAGGAGTGAGGGAGGAGAGCGCCATGTGTCTGGCCGTACCCGGCCGAGTGCTGGAGATCGAGGAACGCGACGCCACCCGGATGGCCAAGGTCGACTTCGGCGGCGTCGTCAAGGACGTCTGCCTGGAGTACGTCCCCGACATGCAGGTGGGGGACTACGCCATCGTCCACGTCGGATTCGCCCTGCAACGCCTCGACGAGGAGTCGGCGCGCCAGACTCTGGAACTCTTCGAGAACCTCGGCGTCCTGGAGGAGGAGTTCGGCGACCACTGGGGCAAGGCGGCCAAGGACGCGGGCGCCCGGCGCCCCGCCGGAACCGAACTCCCCGCCGACCAAGTCCCAGGCGACCGGAGTGAGAAGGAGGCACGGTCATGAAGTATCTGGACGAGTTCAGCGACCCGGTCCTCGCCAAGCGGCTCTTCGACGACATCCGGGCCCTCACCACCCGACCGTGGTCCCTGATGGAGGTCTGCGGCGGACAGACGCACTCGATCATCCGCCACGGCATCGACCAACTGCTCCCCGACGAGATCCGGCTGATCCACGGCCCCGGCTGCCCGGTCTGCGTCACCCCGCTGGAGATCATCGACAAGGCCCTGGAGATCGCCTCCCGCCCCGACGTCATCTTCTGCTCGTTCGGCGACATGCTCCGGGTCCCGGGCAGCGGCCGCGACCTGTTCCAGGTCAAGAGCGAGGGCGCGGACGTCCGCGTGGTCTACTCGCCGCTGGACGCCCTGCGCATCGCCCAGGAGAACCCCGAGAAGCAGGTCGTCTTCTTCGGCATCGGCTTCGAGACCACCGCACCGCCCAACGCGATGACGGTCTACCAGGCGAAGAAGCTCTCCATCCCCAACTTCAGCCTGCTGGTCTCCCATGTCCGGGTGCCCCCGGCGATCGACGCGATCATGAACTCGCCGGACTGCCAGGTGCAGGCGTTCCTCGCCGCCGGGCACGTCTGCACGGTCATGGGCACCAAGGAGTACCCGGAGCTCGCCGCCCAGCACGAGGTCCCCATCGTGGTCACCGGCTTCGAGCCGCTGGACATCCTGGAAGGCATCCGGCGTGCCGTACGGCAGTTGGAGGCGGGCGAGCACACCGTGGAGAACGCCTACCCACGTGCTGTCAACGAACAGGGCAGCCCGGCCGCGCAGAAGATGCTGGCCGACGTCTTCGAGGCCACCGACCGGGCCTGGCGCGGCATCGGGATGATCCCGCAGAGCGGCTGGCGGCTGTCGCCGAAGTACCGCGAGTACGACGCCGAGCACCGGTTCTCCGTCACCGGCATCGAGACCGAGGAGTCCACGGTCTGCCGCAGCGGTGAGGTCCTCCAGGGCTTGATCAAGCCGCACGAGTGCGCCGCGTTCGGCAAGGAGTGCACCCCGCGCAACCCGCTGGGCGCCACGATGGTCTCCAGCGAGGGCGCGTGCGCCGCGTACTACCTGTACCGGCGTCTGGAGGCCCCGAAGAAGGAGGCCCCGACGAGGGAGGCCCCGACGACGGAAGCCCCCGCTGCGAACGCCCCGGCCAAGGAGGCGAGTTCCGTTGGCTGACATCGCCCCGGCCTCCTCCTCGACCCCCGCCGACTTCTCTGGCTGGACCTGCCCCGCTCCGCTCCGCGACCACGAACGCATCGTGATGGGCCACGGCGGCGGCGGAACGCTCTCGGCCGAGCTGGTGGAACACCTCTTCGCCCCGGCCTTCGGCAGCGACGTGCTCGCCGAGCTGGGCGACTCCGCACGGGTGACCATGGGCGGCGCCCGGCTCGCCTTCTCCACCGACTCCTTCGTCGTCCGGCCGCTGTTCTTCCCCGGCGGGTCCATCGGGGACCTCGCCGTCAACGGGACGGTCAACGACCTCGCCATGGCCGGGGCCGTCCCCGCCTACCTCTCCTGCGGCTTCATCCTGGAGGAGGGCATCGAACTCTCCGTCGTCGGCCGGGTCGCCCAAGCGCTCGGCGACGCCGCGCGCACCGCTTCGGTGACCGTGGCGACCGGCGACACCAAGGTCGTCGACGCCGGACACGGCGACGGGATCTTCATCAACACCGCCGGGATCGGGCTGGTCCCCGACGGCGTCGACATTCGCCCGCAGCGGGCCGCCCCCGGGGACGCGGTCCTGGTCAGCGGCCAGATCGGGGTGCACGGCGTGGCGATCATGAGCGTGCGCGAGGGGCTGGAGTTCGGCGTCGAGATCCAGAGCGACACGGCCTCCCTGGCCGGCCTGGTGGCCGACATGCTCGCCGTCTGCCGGGACCTCCACGTCCTGCGCGACCCCACCCGGGGCGGCCTGGCCACCTCGCTCAACGAGATCGCCGGGGCGGCGGGCGTCGGCATCACCCTCGACGAGCGGTCCCTCCCCGTCCCCGACACCGTCGCCAACGCCTGCTCCTTCCTCGGCCTCGACCCCCTGTACGTCGCCAACGAGGGCAAGCTCGTCGCCTTCGTACCTCCCGACCACGCCGACGCCGTCCTGGAGGCGATGCGCGCCCACCCGCTCGGCAAGGAGTCGGTGCGGATCGGGAGCTGCGTCGAGGACCACCCCGGCATGGTCGTGGCCGCCACCGGCCTCGGCGGAACCCGGGTGGTGGACATGCCCCTCGGTGAGCAACTGCCGCGCATCTGCTGAAATCGGCGACCCCGGGCGGGACCGTGCACCCGAGGTGGTATCGAACAACCCTCCGTGGAAGGTTAGGCTGGCCTAAGTCGATCCGGAAACTTCGTACGAAGGGGCCATGTCCATGACGATCCACCGAGCCGTCGTCGCCCGAGTCCAGCCGCTCACCGCGACGATGACCCGCGTCACGCTCCATGGCGAAGGGCTCGCCGGCTTCGCGTCCACCGGGGTCGGTGACGAGTACATACGCCTGTTCTTCCCGCACGGCCCCGACCGCTCGGACGTCTCCCTGCCCGTCACCACGGAGAAGGGCTGGGAGACCCCGGAGGGCCGGCCCGTCGCCCCGATGCGTACGTACACCGTGCGGGCCGCGCGCCCGGAGAGCCGGGAGATCGACGTCGACTTCGTGCTGCACGACCACGGGGTGGCCTCGACCTGGGTGGCCGGCGCGCAGCCCGGGGACGTGCTCGGTGTCAACGACCCGACCGGCCTCTACAGCCCGCCGGACGACCTCGCCTGGCAGGTGCTGATCGCCGACCAGACCGGCCTGCCCGCCGTGGCACGGCTGCTGGAGAACACCCCGGACGAGGTCGCCACCCGCGTGGTCGTCGAACTGCCCGGCCCCGAGGCCGTCCAGCCGCTGCCCGGCACCAAGGTCACCTGGACCTACGGCGGCAACGGCCACGCGGCCAGCCGGCTGGCCGAACTGGTGAGCGCCGCGATCCCGCCGGGCACGGACATGACCGGCGGCTACGTCTGGGTCGCGGGCGAGACCAACGCGCTGCGCGCCGTGCGCCGTTACCTCCGCAAGGAGCTGGGGCTGCCCGCCACCCGGTTCAAGGTCGTCGGCTACTGGATCCCGGACGCCGACAGTTGGAACGAGCGGTACGAGGCCCTGCCCGACGCCGTCCGCGCCGAGCTGATGGCCCTCTGGGACGACCCGGTCGACGACGAGCAGGACCTCACCATCCGGTACGAGGCGCGCCTCAGCGACCTGGGCCTGTGACCGCTGTGCACGGTCGCGCGGATCGGTTCCGGAGCCTCTGGCGATCGTGCGGGCGGGGCGTTATCGGTGCCTGGACGCCACCGCCGGACGGGTAGGTGAGAGCCTGACGTGCCCGGTGCGACCACCCTCGGCCGCCCGGTCCCGGCGGCCCGTAAGCACCAAGAACCCACCCCCGCCCGGAACGCCCGGCGCGGCGGGGGGCTGCTCGTCCTCCGGGCGCTCCATCCCGGTAGGCGATCCCCCTGACACGCGGGGGAGTTGTGGGTAGGGTCGCTGTCGTCGAGTAAAGACAGCCTTACCTACCTACGTCGAAGGCCTGGGTTCGAGGCCTGAGTTCAAGGAGGATCGGTGACCAACCCGTTCGAGGACGAGAACGGCACCTACCTGGTGCTCGTCAACGACGAGGGACAGCACTCCCTGTGGCCATCCTTCGCGGAGGTCCCCGCCGGCTGGACGGTGGCCCACGCCGAGGACACCCGCCAGGCCTGCCTCGACTACGTGGAGCAGAACTGGACCGACCTGCGCCCCAGGAGCCTGACGCGGAGCCTGGCCACCGATCCTGTGTGAGCCCTTCGCGCTGCCCGGTTCACCACCGGGCGGTGTCCGTAGATCCGGTCCCGGGCAGCCCGGCGCCGATCCGCAGACCGACGTCGCACGCCACCGTGACCTGCGGTGTCCCGAGGAAGAACGTGCCGTTTGGACCGCCGCTCAGGGGGCCCAGATGATGGTGTCGATCTGCTTGCGGTAGGCCGTTCCCACTTCCGCGAGGCCACTCTCGTACTCCTTCTTCCGCTCGCCGAGCCAGCTCTCGCGGTTGACCGCCGCGGCCGGTTTCGCGATTTGCTCGTAACACGTCCTTCGGTAGCGACTGCGGGTTCGCCGCCCGTCCGGGATGCCGACGGGGCCAGTCCGAGATCGAGGAGCCTCAAGGCGGGAGCCGATCACCTCGGAGCAGAGAGGAGTCGGACGGCATGAGCAGGGCCACGACCGATGAGCGTCGCCCCCACAGGCCCTGAGACACCCCTAGGCTGCCACCGGCACCAGAACCGGCAGCGACCCAGGAGCACGCCCCATGTCCGACCCCACCCCGCGCCACCCGTACCCCGACGCCTTCCGGCCCGACGAAACACCGGCACCGCACCCGCTCCTCACACCGGTGCTCGGGCTGCTGGGCACCTGGACGGGGAGCGGGCGCGGCGGGTATCCGACGCTGGAGGAGGAGTTCGCCTACGCACAGGAGGTCACTTTCAGCCATGACGGACGTCCCTTCCTCCACTACGCGTCGCGCGCCTGGCTGGTCGACGCGGACCGGCGCCCCCTGCGGCCCTCGGCCCGGGAGAGCGGCTGGTGGCGGCTCCAGCCGGAAGGGCGGGTGGAAGCGCTGATCACCCAGCCCACCGGCGTCGCGGAGATCGCGGTCGGCCGGGCCGGCGAGGGCACCATCGACCTCGCGACCCACGAAGTGGCGCTCGCCCCCACCGCCAAGCAGGTCGACGCCACCCGCCGCCGTTACACCCTGACCGGCGCGGACACCCTCTCCTTCGTCCACGACCTCGCGGCGGTCGGGCAGCCGTTGCAGCACCACCTGGCGGCGGAGTTCCGGCGGTGTTCGCCGAGCTGATCCGGAACCGGGGGGAGGATAGATCGGATTTGCATACGGAGGGTCTTCCGGGGCACATGGACAGGACAACTTTTGGTAAGGAGTTCGTATCCGATGTCCATGCCCAGTTACCCTCAGCAGCCGAATGCGGACCAAGCGCAGTACGGCGACCAGTACGGCGCTCCGGAACCTGCCAGGAGCAACGGCTTCGCGGTCACCGCTCTTGTGCTGGGTCTGCTCGCCTGCGTCTTCTTCTGGACGGTCGCCGGCGGGCTCCTTCTCGGCCTGCTCGCGCTGGTGTTCGGCATCCTCGGTGCGCTCCGCGCCCGCCAGGGAAGGGCTCCGCGCAAGGGCATGGCCATCGCCGGTGCCGTCCTCGGCGCACTCGGACTGATCGGCTCGGCCATCGTCCTCATCATCGGCATATCCGTCGTGAACTCCGGGTCGTTCCAGGACTTCGAGGACTGTATGCAGAGCGCGAACACCTCGGCCGAAGAGGACCGCTGCGCCGAGGACTTCGGCGACAGCCTGTTCAAGTGACCTCGAACAGCGGGGCGGCGGTTTGCGGCCGCGGCCCGATTTTGTGACGGTAGGGGCGAGGAATGGTCTTCCTCACCACCGGACCCGACGGTCCGGCGGACCAAGTGTGCCCAACCGAGCAGAGGGAGAGGAGGGTTCGAATGTCCTCGAAGCGACGTCGTAAGAAGAAGGCCCGCCGCAAGAACGGCGCCAACCACGGCAAGCGGCCGCAGAGCTGAGGCCGGCGCGCAGGTCCGAGGGGCAGCACCGCACGGTGCTGCCCCTCGGACCTGTTCCGGACAGGTGCCACGGGGCCCACGCGGCACCCTGTTCGGACGTCGATGCGGGGGAGAGGCCGGAGCACTCATAAGGTGGCTCCCATGTCTGCCACGTTGAGCTCCGAAAAGACCGCGGCCGCGCTCCGCAGATCGGCACGCGTCTCGCTCGAACTGCTGCTGGTCCTGTTGATGGCCGCCGTCGCCCTGTGGCTTCTGGGCCGGACCTGGCCGGTGGTCTGGCCCCTCATAGTGGGTCTGCTTCTCACCACCCTGACCTGGCCGTTCGCCCGCTTCCTGCGCAACCACGGCTGGCGCCCCGCGCCGGCCGCGGCGCTGGTGACCGTGCTGTTCCTCCTGGTCGGCGGCGGCGTCATCGCGCTCATCGCGGTGCCGGTCGCCTCGCAGTCCGGCGAGCTGGCCGACGGTGTCGTCGAAGGCATCGGAAGGCTGCGCGACTGGGCGGCGGGGCCGCCACTGAACATCAGCGATGCCCAGATCACGGGCGCCTTCGACGCCGCTGTCGACCGGATCGAGAACAGCGCGGGAAGCGTCGTCAACACCGCGGTGACCGGGGTGAGTACCGTCTTCAGCGGCCTGGTCACCGCGATTCTGGCCCTCTTCCTGATGTTCTTCTTCCTCAAGGACGGCCCGCGCTTCCTGCCGTGGCTCGCCCGCCAGCTGCCCGGTCGGCTCGCCACCGACGTCCCGGTCGTGGCCGAGCGCTGCTGGAACACGCTCGGTTCGTTCGTGCGGTCCCAGGCCTTCGTGGGCCTGCTCGACGCCGTCTTCATCGGCATCGGCCTGTGGATCCTGGACGTGCCTCTGGTGCTCCCGCTGGCGGTGCTGACGTTCGTCTCCGCGTTCGTGCCGATCGTCGGCGCGGTCTTCGCCGGTTTCGTCGCGGTACTCATCGCGCTGGTCTCCAACGGCCTGACCGACGCCCTGATCGTGCTGGCGATCATCATCGCGGTGCAGCAGTTGGAGGGCAACGTCTTCCAGCCCATGATCCAGAGCCGTGGACTCGGCCTGCACGCCGCGGTGGTCCTGCTGGCGGTGACCCTCGGCGGCAGCCTGGCCGGTGTCGTGGGCAGCCTGCTCGCGGTCCCGGTGGCCGCGCTGATCGCCGTGATCTGGAACTACCTGCGTGAACAGCTCAGCGATCCGCAGGAGGGGCCGGAGCAGCAGGACGGGGAGCCGGAGCCGGGACCTGCCCCGGACGGCCGCCCCGACGCCGACGCCCCGGTCCCCGCGTAAGGAGGTCCGGCCGGGCCCGGTGACGTAACTCCCCTGCTTGATGAGGCCTGCCCCGGTGGCGTAACTCCCTGCCCACCGGGGCCCGCGAGCCCGGCCTGATCCGAACGAAAGACCCTGGACCCGCGTCTCACCGCCGCCGGGCCGCACCTGACGACCGTGGCGCGCCCAGGCGCAGCCGGGTGAGGACGGCCGCACGGGCGAGGCCGGGCATGGTGAGGGACCACATGGCGCTGACCTGCTGGTGCAGGCCGTCCCGCTCGGCCAGGGCCAGGGAGAGCATCTGCACCCCGCTGTAGCAGCCCACGAGGGTCCGGGAGGCCTCCACGGGTTCCACGTGGTCCTGGAGTTCACCGGCCTCGCGGGCGGATTCGAGGACGGCGGTGACGGCTCCCAGCGGGCCCGCGTAGCTCTCGGCGGTCTGGTAGGGGCCCGGTTCGATGCTGAGGCGTACGGCGGCCCGCAGGACGGGGTCCTCCAGGAGGCCGGCGGTGTAATGGTGGCTGATGTCGATCAGCGCCTGGAGCCAGAACTCGGGAACCGGGCCCGCCGCCGTCTCCTCGGCGACCTGCTGGAAGTACGTGTTCTGGTAGGCCAGGATCGCGTCGCCGAGCTCTTCCTTGGAGTCGAAGTGGTGGGAGAAGCCGCCGGGTGAGACCTGGGCGAGCCGCTGGATCTCGGGTGTCGTCGCGCCTGTGTAGCCGTCCCGGGCGATGATCACCCCGGCGGCCTCGATGATCCGCTGAACGGTCTGCTCCCCGCGGTCCTGCATCGTCACGCCTCCCTGGGCCGCTACCGACGCTACCCGGAGCCCGGGTGGCACGCCCCCGCAGACGGCGGGAGAGCCGCCTTCTCCCGTACTGAGGCCCGTCGCTCCGCGCCCGATGGTGGAGAGCTCGTACAGATTCCCCGCACGGGTCTAGGCCCGCACTCCTCTCTTGCTATACCTTGCGTCTAATAAGCTTGCTAGACGTCGCGTCTAACAAGCGGGCGGCGCTCGGCGGCCATGGACCTCATCGGGCGGGAACGCGATGGGGGACAGGCCGGGCGGCGCCAGGCCGATCTCGCGAGTCAAGGAGCCGCACCATGTCAAGCAGCACCGTTCGGCCGGAGGACCAGGACCGGCTCGCCGAGCAGGACGTCGCCCGACGCCTGCTCGACTCGTCCGCCAAACTCTCGTACGACCCGGCCACCGAGGTGGACTGGGAGACCCCGCTCGACCCGGACCACCACGGCGCGAGCCCCGAGTGGTCCACGCTCTACGGCACCGCGTACTGGAACGAGTTGACCGACGCGCAGCGCAAGGCGCTCACCCGCCAGGAGGCGGCGTCCGTCGCCAGCACGGGCATCTGGTTCGAGATGATCCTCCAGCAGATGGTGCTCCGCGACATGTACGCCAAGGACCCGACCGACCCCCGGTTCCAGTGGGCCCTCACCGAGGTCGCCGACGAGTGCCGCCACTCCATCATGTTCGCCCGGGGCGCCGCGAAGCTGGGCGCACCGGCCTACCGGCCGCGCCGCCCCGTGGTGGAGCTGGGGCGCGCCTTCAAGACCCTGGCCTTCGGCGAGGCGGCCTACGCGGCGATACTCGTGGCCGAGGAAGTCCTCGACGTGATGCAGCGCGACTGGATGCGGGACGAGCGGGTCGCGCCCTTCGTCCGCACCATCAACAACATCCATGTCGTCGAGGAGTCGCGGCACATGAAGTTCGCCCGCGACGAGACCCGCAAACGGCTCCGGGACGCGGGCGCGCTGCGCCGTCAGCTCAACGCGATCGTGGTGGCGATCGCCTCGTACTACATCGTCATCAGCATGGTGAACCGCGATGTCTACACCAACGCCGGTCTGGACGCGCGGCGGGCCCGCGCCGAGGCGAAGGTCAACGAGCACCACAAGTCGCTGATGCGCTCCAGCTGTTCGGGACTGATGGAGTTCCTCGCCTCCGCCGGGCTGCTGACGAAGCCGGCGCTGTTCTTCTACAGGCGCGCCTCGCTGATCTGATCCGGGCCGCAGGACGCCGGCGATCCGCTCCCTCACCACGACCCGAGACGACGAGATGACCTACGCCATCACCCAGACCTGCTGCTCCGACGCCACCTGCGTCGCCGTCTGTCCCGTCAACTGCATCCATCCGACCCCCGAGGAGCGGGAGTTCGGCAGTACGGAGATGCTCTACGTCGACCCGCGGACCTGCATCGACTGCGGGGCCTGCGCCGACGCCTGTCCGGTCGACGCGATCTTCCCGGTGGACAGTCTCTTCGGCGCGCAGAAGGAGTACGCCGCCATCAACGCGGCCTACTTCGCCGACAGGGAGCCCGAACCCGCCCCCGCCGGACCGAACTTCCACGTCTGGGGCGAGCCGACCTTCGAGCGCAGCCTGCCCGCCGACTTCGCCCCGATCCGGGTGGCGGTCGTCGGCACCGGACCGGCCGGGATGTACGCCGCCGAGGACCTGCTCCTGCACACCGACGCCGAGGTGACCCTGGTCGACCGGCTGCCCGTGGCGGGCGGCCTCGTCCGTTACGGCGTGGCGCCCGACCACCCGGCGACGAAGAAGGTCGGCGAGACCTTCGCCCGGTTCCACTCCCACCCCCGGGTACGGATGCACCTGGGCGTCGAGGTCGGCAAGGACGTCACGGCCCAGGAACTCGCCGCCCACCACGACGCGGTGATCTACGCGGTCGGCGCCTCCACCGACCGCCGGCTCGGCATCCCCGGGGAGGACCTGCCCGGCAGCGCATCGGCCACCTCGTTCGTCTCCTGGTACAACGCCCACCCGGAGGTGGCACCGGAATCCGTACGCCTGAGCGCGGAACGCGTGGTCGTCGTCGGCAACGGCAACGTCGCCCTCGACGTGGCGCGCATCCTGGTCGCGGACCCGGACGCGCTGGCTGCCACCGACATCGCCGACCACGCGCTCGCGGCGCTGCGCGGATCGACGGTCCGTGAGGTGATCCTGCTGGGGCGGCGCGGCCCCGAGGACGCGGCCTGCACCGCCTCCGAGCTGCTCGCCCTGAAGCACCTGCCGGGCGTCGGCCTGGTCGTCGACGACCACGACCCCAGGACCGGCGCCGCGATCGACGCGGCGGCCCCGCGCGGGAAGGCGGCGCTGCTGCGGGACGTGGAGCGCCGGGAGGTGGACTGGTCGCGGCCGCCGGAACCCGGCCGGCGCATCGTCTTCCGCTTCCACTCCGCCCCGCTGGAGGCGCTGGGCGAAGACCGCGTCACGGCGGTGCGCGTGACGTCGGGGCCGGGCGAGCGGGACATCCCGGCGGGCCTGCTGCTGCGGGCGGTCGGCTACCGGGGTGTGGCCGTGCCGGGCCTGCCCTTCGACGAGGCGTCCGGGACCGTACCGCACGAAGGGGGCCGGGTGAGCGGCATGGCCGGGACGTACGTCGTCGGCTGGATCAAGCGCGGCCCCTCGGGCGGCATCGGCGCCAACCGCACCTGCGCGGCCGAGACCGTCGGAACGCTGCTGGCCGACGCGGTGGCGGGCGCCCTGCCCGCCCCGGCCCGCCCGTCCACGGCGTTCCGCCGCCTCGTCCGCAGCCGTGGCGGGGACGTCGTCGACGCCCGGGGGCTGGCCGCCATCGACCGGGTGGAGACGGCCCGCGGCCGCGAGCACGGCCGCCCGCGCGTCAAGCTCGGCACGGTTCCCGCCCTGGTCGCGGCGGCGAAGGGCCGCCGCCGCTGGAAGACGCCAAGCTGAACCGGCTCCGGACAGAGCCGAGGCCCCACCGGCAGGTGAACCGGTGGGGCCTCGGCGCTTCGTGCAGGCAGGAGGGGGAGCCTGCATGAACTCGGGTCAGGGTGTCTCGTACCCGCTGAGCGCCGGATTGCACCTGGAAGTGTGCGTGGGCTGAGGCACAGGAGTCCGGCGCCTCGTGCCGAGGTGCGCGGCGACGGTCAGCGGGTTTCGGGAGTTCCGCCGGACGCTGTCAGCTCGGCCAGTTTCTGGAATTCCCCGAGATCGTAGTTGGCGAGCGCCGAATCGAGGTTGGTGAGCGCCCCGAGGCGTTCCACGAATCCCTGGGGGTCGTATTCGATCTGGAGCGCGACCCGGCTGGAACGGTCGTCGAGCCGGTGGAAGGTGACCACTCCGGCGTGATGGACGCCCTCGGTCGTCTTCCAGGCGATGCGGTTCTCGGGCACCACCTCGGTCAACTCCGCGACGAACCCCTTGTCCGCCCCGGGCAGCGAGAGCTGCCAGGCGAAACGCCGCTCGTCCAGCGGGTCGACCCGCTGCACATGGCTCAGGAACTTCGGCCACTGGGTGACATCGCTCCACAGCGCCCAGGTGACGGCGACCGGCGCCTGGATGTCGACGGTCTCGACGATGGAGGAGGACATGCACGACCACCTTGCTTTCCCTCGGGTACGGCTTGGGCTGTCTGCTACCCGCATCCTGAAGGTCCACGCGAAGCCGACCGAAGGAAACCGACGGAAACCGACGGGAACGACGAGAACTGGCGGGAACCGACGGGAACTGACGGAAAACCTTTATGAGGCGCATACTCGAAGGTAGTCGGCATTGTTTGGAGGGCTCCATGATTGTCCTCGGTGTCATTCTGCTGGTGATCGGTCTGATCGCCGGCATTTCCATCCTCTGGACCATCGGCATCATTCTCGTGGCCATCGGTCTGGTCCTCTGG
This sequence comes from Streptomyces cyaneofuscatus, assembly GCF_042718795.1. GTDB lineage: Bacteria > Actinomycetota > Actinomycetes > Streptomycetales > Streptomycetaceae > Streptomyces > Streptomyces cyaneofuscatus_A. Next base: position 175,371 of record NZ_JBHXOX010000003.1, on the reverse strand, counting down.
GTCCTGGGCGCGACGGGCCGCGCGGTTGGCGGAAGGCGCCACTACTGGTAGCCCGCCGGGGAGGAACCCGCACACCCACATGACCGTCGCCGTCGCTCCCTTACGGGAACGGCGGCGACGGGCGTTGTCAGTGCCCTCTTCTACGGTGTGAGCAGTGAGACCCGCCGGAACGGCCGCGGGTCCGCCCTGGGGAGGGGTCTGCCATGTCTGCCGCGTCCACCACCGTGCCGACGACGACGTATCTGGAGCTGTCACAGGAAGGCGCCGGTGCGCACAAGTTCTACGAGGTGACCGTCGACGGACTCGTGGTGACCGTGCGCTACGGGCGGATCGGCGCCGGTGGCCAGACCCAGACATCGACGTTCGCCACGGTCGCGAAGGCGCAGGCCGCAGCCGCGAAGAAGGTGGGGGAGAAGGTCCGCAAGGGGTACGCCCCGGCCGTCCCCGGGCAGCGCGCGCCCCGAGCGGTGACCCGCCGCCAGGTGACCTCGGCCCCCTCCACCGCGCGCGCCGTGGCTCCCGTCCTGTGGCGCTTCCGCACCGGCTCCTCCGCGTTCGGCATCCACGTCGACGACGAGCGGTGCTGGGTCGGCAACCAGGCGGGCGATGTCTACACCCTGGACCACGACGGTGGCGTCCTCGCTCGCTTCAGCCTCCCCGACGGCGTGAAGTGCCTGGTCGCCGACGACTTCTGGATCTACGCGGGCTGCGACGACGGCCGGGTCTACGACCTCTCCTCCAAGCTGCCGTTCGCGGCGTACGACATCGCGGCGGACGTGGACATCTTCTGGCTGGACATCCACGAGGGCCTGCTGAACGTCTCGGACCGGGACGGCCGGCTGACCGTCATCGACCACGAGGACGAGCACCAATGGGCGCGCCGCAGCCAGGGCGAGCACGCCTGGATGGTCCGCGCCGACGACCGGGCGGTCTACCACGGCCACCACCGCGGCGTCACCGCCTACGCCCCGGACGGCGGCGGCGAGTTGTGGCACACACCCACCCGCGGCGGTGTCCTGTTCGGCTGGCAGGAGGACGACGCGGTGTACGCGGGGACGGCGCACCGGGTCGTCCAGCGGCTGGCGAAGGCGACCGGCGCGATCGAGGCCACGTACGCCTGTGACAGCGCGGTCTACTCGTGCGCCACCTCGCCCGGCGGCCGGTTCGTCTTCGCGGGCGACGCCTCGTCCTCCGTGTACTGCTTCGACCAGGACGGCACGCGCCTGTGGAAGCTCGGTACGGGCGGCGGGTCGGCGCTGTCCATGCAATACCGCGACGGGCGGCTCTACCTCGTGACGACCGACGGCTCGCTGGTCTGCGTGGACGCGAGCGAGGCGGCTATCTCCGCGGCCCAGCAGGGCACGGTGCCCGCGCCCCGTGACGTGAAGCTGGCGGCGGCGCTGCCGACCTACGCGCCCGCCACGGCCGTCGCCGCGGTCACCACCGTCACCCACGCCCCCGCCGGATCGGTCGTCGTCGAGTGCGTCCAGGACACCGGCGGCCGCATCCGGGTGCATGTGGTCTCCGGGGGCTACGACACCTCCTGGAACGTCCAGTTCCCTCGCGCGATACGGGAGCCCGGCGCGCGGTACGTCGTGGATGCCCTGCACGCGGCGGCCGGCGGCTTCTACCGGGTGCGGGGTGACATCCGACGACTGCGGTGAGCGAGCGTTGACGGTGGGCCGGCCGACCCGGCCCACCGCCCGGTCTCGCCGAGCCCGCCATCCGATGATGGGAGCGCTTCCATTCGGGCAAGGTGCCTTCAACGCAAGGTGATTGAGCCGGGCTGCTTGACATGCACCGGCGGTCACGCCACCTTGGGAGCGCTCCCACAGTTCGCCTCGCACCATGCCCCGCATCACGTTCCCGCACCACCAAGCACGCCTCACCTCCTGAGCACCATGTACGCCCTGAGCCCGTCCGCCACGTCAGGCCGTGGCGGACGTACGAGAGGAGCACGGAGCCGCAATGAGAAGCAGAGGCACCACCCCGCACGCACCGCGCAGACGAGCGGTCGCCGCCCTGTCCGCCCTGGTCATGGGCGCGTCCCTCGCGATCGCCTTACCCGGCCAGGCGTCGGCCGCCGCCCGCGTCGACAACCCCTACGCCGGCGCCACCGCCTATGTGAACCCCGACTGGTCCGCCAGGGCCGCCGCCGAACCGGGCGGCGGCGTCATCGCGGACGAGCCGTCGTTCGTCTGGATGGACCGCATCGCCGCGATCGGCGGCACCCCCGGCGCGCGCGGTCTGCGCGCCCACCTCGAAACGGCCGTGAGCCAGGGCGCCGATCTCTTCCAGGTCGTCATCTACAACCTCCCCGGCCGGGACTGCGCCGCCCTCGCCTCCAACGGCGAACTCGGCCCCACCGAGCTCGGCCGCTACAAGAGCGACTACATCGACCCGATCGCCGCCATCCTCGGCGACCCCGCCTACGCGAGCCTGCGCATCGTCACCCTCATCGAACCCGACTCGCTGCCCAACCTGGTCACCAACGCGGGCGGCACCGCCGGGTCGACCCCCGAGTGCGCCACGATGAAGGCGAACGGGAACTACGAGAAGGGCATCGGGTACGCCCTCCACACCCTCGGTGCCCTCCCCAACGTCTACAACTACGTCGACGCGGCCCACCACGGCTGGCTCGGCTGGGACTCCAACTTCGTCCCCGCGGCCCAGCAGTTCAAGAAGGCCGCCACCGTCGAAGGCGCCTCGGTGGCCGACGTCCACGGCTTCATCGTGAACACGGCCAACTACTCGGCCCTCAAGGAGCCCCACTTCAAGGTGACGGACTCCGTGAACGGGACCACGGTGCGCCAGTCCTCCTGGGTCGACTGGAACTACCACGTGGACGAGCTGTCGTTCGCCCAGGCCCTGCGCACCGAGCTGGTCCGCCAGGGCTTCGCCTCCGGCATCGGCATGCTCATCGACACCGCCCGCAACGGCTGGGGCGGCCCCTCGCGGCCCACCGGCCCCGGCCCGACGACCAGCGTCAACGCCTACGTCGACGGCAGCCGCACCGACCGCCGTATCCACGCGGGCAACTGGTGCAACCAGAGCGGTGCGGGCGTCGGCGAGCGGCCCACGACCGCCCCCGAGCCCGGGATCGACGCCTACGTCTGGGCCAAGCCGCCGGGCGAGTCCGACGGCAGCAGCAAGCCCGTCGACAACGACGAGGGCAAGGGCTTCGACCGGATGTGCGACCCCACGTACACCGGCAACGGCCGCAACGGCTTCAACCTCACCGGCGCCCTGCCCGACTCCCCGGTCGCCGGACACTGGTTCTCCAGCCAGTTCCAGGAACTCCTCCGCAACGCCAACCCGCCGCTCGACGGCGGCAACGGCGGCGAGCAGGACACCCAGGCACCCACCGTACCCACGGCCCTGCGGGCGACGGCCAAGTCCAGCAGCAGTGTCACCCTGGCCTGGACCGCCTCCACGGACAACCGGGCGGTCACCGGGTACGACATCCTGCGCGGCGGCGCGGTCGTGGGCTCCACCGCCTCGACCACCTTCACCGACACCGGCCTGAGCGCGTCGACGTCCTACAGCTACACGGTCCGGGCCAAGGATGCGGCGGGCAACGTATCGGCGGCGTCCGCAGTCCTGCCGGTCACCACGGAGGCGGGCGGAGGTAGCGGCACCGGCGCACTCAAGGTCCAGTACCGTGCCACCGACTCCTCCCCGACCGACAACCAGATCCGGATGTCCCTCCAGGTGGTCAACACCGGGACGACCGCCGTGGACCTGTCCACGGTGACGGCCCGCTACTGGTTCACCCCTGACGCCGGAGCGAGCACCTTCGCCACCTCCTGCGACTGGGCGGCACTGGGCTGCGGCACCGTCAGGCACGGCGTACGAGCGGCGAGCGCGCCCGCCCCCGGCGCCAGCCACTACCTGGAGGCCGGCTTCGGCAGCGGCACCCTGGCGGCGGGCGCCTCGACCGGAGAGATCCAGCTACGCGTCAACAAGAGCGACTGGTCGTCCTTCCAGGAGGCCGACGACTACAGCCGCGCCACCAACACCGCCTTCGCCGACGCCCCGAAGATCGGCCTCTACGTCGGCTCCACCCTCACCTGGGGCACCGCCCCCTGACCCGACGCGCGAGCAACTGCCCTTCTCCCGCCGTACGGTGGGGGAGGGGCAGCCGCGCGCGGAGCCGTCCGACCACCCGACCGCCGTGAAGGACGCCGCCAACCCGCTGGTCCGCCCGTACGACGCCCGCCGGACGGGTGAGCGGGTCGCCCGGCCGGGAATACCGGCCCCGGATGACGGTTGATCACACCATGACTTCCTCAACGCATCAGGCATTCGGCCGGGTCGGCATCTGGAGCAGCGCCCTGCACGGGTCGCGGACGGACGACGCGGGCAGGAAGGCGATCGCGGAGGCGGTCGCCGAGCTCGAAGAGCTGGGGTACGGCACCCTCTGGATCGGCGGCAGCCCCTCACCCGACGACGCGGCCGCCGTCGTGGACGCCACCCATACGGTGACGGTCGCCACCGGCATCCTGAACATCTGGAGCCACACCGCCGAGGAGGTGGCCGCCCGGATCGCCGCCGTCGACGAGGCCGCGCGCGGACGCTTCGTCCTCGGCCTGGGCGTCAGCCACGGCCCGATGGTGCCGCAGTACGCCAAGCCGTACAGCGCGATGGTCGCCTACCTTGACGCGCTCGACGCGGCGAACCCGTCCGTGGAGCCCGGAGAGCGGGTCCTGGCGGCGCTCGGCCCGAAGATGCTGAAGCTCGCGGCCGACCGGTCGCTGGGCGCACACCCGTATCTCGTCACCACCGAGCACACGGCCGAGGCCCGCGAGGCGCTCGGCCCCGACGCCCTGCTCGCCCCCGAGCTGACGGTCGTACTCGACACCGACCCGGACCGGGCCCGCACCACCGCGCGGAACATGCTGGAGATGTACCTCCAGCTCCCCAACTACACCGCCAACCTGCTGCGGCTGGGCTTCGCGGAGAGCGACTTCGAAGGCGGCGGCAGCGTCCGCCTCCTCGACGCCCTCTTCGCGCTGGGCGACGCCGAGCACGTGAAGTCCCGGACCCGGGCGTATCTCGACGCGGGAGCCGACCATGTGGCGCTCCAGGTGCTCACCGCCGACGAGGGCGGCGCCGGACTGCCCCGGGCCCAGTGGCGGGAGCTGGCCGAGGCGTTCGGCGACGAGCTGTAGAGAAGGCGAACTGTAGAGAGGGCGAACTGTAGGGAAGACGAGCTGCAGGGAAGGCGCGCTGTAGAGAAGCGGCGGGAATAATTCCGTCGGCGGCCTTGTCCCAGCTGGGTCCCCTTCACGCCGCCACAGCTGGGAGCATCGTGCCCGAGACCGCGCCCGTCACCTCCACCGTCCGTCCGGAACTGCCGGCCCTGTCCGCGCAGGCCGAGCGGCTGATCGAGCTGGGAGTGCACGAGCTCGCCGGACTGACCGCGACCGAGCTGCGCTCCTTCGCCCGGGAGGCCCGGGACGCTCGGGTCACCGAGCACGGGGTGGAAGGCGAGGAAGGCGTGGACGGCGAGCGCACCCTGCTCGCCGTCCACCCCGACCGGGCCCCTGCCTCCGCGCTCGCCCCACTGCTCCGCCGCGAGGAGAAGCCGGGCTTCGTCGTCACCGACATGCCCGATGTCGATCTCTTCACGCCGCTGGAGGACCTTGCCCTGCCGGATGCGCCCCTCTACCTCCTCACCGGCATCGACCGCGGCGATCAGATGGCCAACTGGAGCCCGAACGAGGCCCTGCCCGCCCTCGGTGAACAGGGGCGCACGCCGCTGGTGCTGACCGAGGGCATCCACTGGGTGCTCCAGCAACCCGCCGCCCTGGAGCGCAACCACTGCTTCATGACCATCGGTTCGCGGCTCCGGAAGACCAACGGTGCCCTGGACGCCCGCACCCCGGCGATCTGGATCAGCAACGGCACCGGACGGGACGGCGGCGAGCGGCGGAACGCCCCGAAGGTGGGCTGGTGCTGGGCGGGCAACCGGCACACCTGGCTGGGCTTCGCCTCCGCGACCGGCCGCCGGCTCTGAGGAGGGCTCGATGCGGGAGCGCCGCCCCGGCCGTCGAGCGCTCCCGTGCACCCGTACGAGCCGTCAGTCAGCGGTGGGCTGACGCCCACGGGCCGCTCTCGGCCGAAGGATCGCTTCCATGGACTCCTCGCGCCACCGGCCCAGCAGTTCGTGGAAGGCGACCGCGCCGTGCGGGTAGGTGAAGGGACCGTTCGGCCGCCCGCGTCCCTCCCGGTTGTAGTAGCCGGGCGTGCACTCGGCATGGAACCACTCGTGGTCGGGGGCGTCCTCGGCGAGCGCGGCGATCCACGCGTCCTCGTCCTCGCGGGACGGTTCGATGACGGCACCCCCGGCCTCGGCGGCCGCGATCAGGGCGGCGGCGTGGACCGCCTGCTCGTCCAGGATGTGGGTGAAGTTGACGCTGCTGGCGTTCTGGAGGGTGCCCATCTGGATCAGGTTCGGGAATCCGCTGGTGGTGAAGCCGTGGAGCGTACGCGGGCCCTCCCGCCCCCACCGGTGCAGCAGTTGCTGCCCGCTCCGGCCGTGGACGGGCAGCTTCCCGGAGAGGATCCCGGAGGTGCCGACGGAGAAGCCCGTGGCGAAGATCAGGCAGTCGAGTTCGTACGTGGTGTCGCCGACCACGACGCCGTGCGCGGTGACGCGTTCGATGCCGTGGGTGTCCGCGGTGTCGACCAGGGTGACGTCGGAGCGGTTGAACGCCTGGTAGTACGCGTCCGAGAAGGCGGGGCGCTTGCAGGCGTACCGGTACCAGGGTTTGAGCCGCTCCGCCGTGCCGGGGTCGGTGACGGACCGCTCGACCCGGGCGCGCAGCTCGTTCATCTTGGCGGCGTCGGCCACCTCGTACGCGGCCTCGAAGGCCTTCCGGTCGCCTCCGCGGCGGAAGCTCGGCAGGAGCTTTTCCAGGAGGACCGCCGAGCGGGTCCAGCCGTCCGCCACGAGATCCCGCTCCTCCGGTTCGCCGGAGACGATCCGCAGGTAGTTGTCGCGGCGTTCGCGCGCCCAGCCCTCGCGGTCCGCGCCGACGTCCCGGGCCGTGGTGCGGCGGTTGGCGCGTACGTCCACGGTGGAGGGGGTGCGCTGGAAGACATGGACGTGCCCGGCGTCCTCGGCCAGCATCGGGATGACCTGGATGCCGGTGGCGCCGGTGCCGACGACGCCCACGCGCTTCCCCGCGAGACCGGTCATGCCGCCCTCCGGGGTGCCCCCGGTGTAGGCGTAGTCCCACCGCGAGGTGTGGAACGTATGGCCCGCGAAGTCCTCGATCCCGGGTATCCCGGGGAGCTTCGGCTCGGAGAGGGTGCCGGTGGCGGTGACGACGTACGTGGCCCGGAACGCGTCGCCGCGATCGGTGGTCACGATCCACGCCTCCGCCGCCTCGTCCCAGGCCAGGGAGGTGACCGCGGTGGAGAAGAGGGCGTCCGGGCCGAGGGCGAACTTCCGCGCGATCCGCACCGCGTGGCGGCGTATGTCCTCGCCGGGGGAGTATTTCCACTCCGGAACATGGCCGGTCTCGTCGAGCATCGGCAGGTAGACGTGTGACTCGATGTCGCAGTGGACGCCCGGGTAGCGGTTCCAGTACCAGGTGCCCCCGAAGTCACCGCCCTGCTCGACGATCCGGATGCGCTCCACGCCCCGCTGCCGTAACCGTGCCCCCGCCAGGATGCCGCCGAACCCGCCGCCGACCACGGCGACGTCGACCGTGTCGCGCACCGGCTCACGCTCGGCCGGCTCGGTGTACGGATCGGCGGCGTAGTACCCGAACTCGGCTTCGGTGGAGCGGTACTGGCGGGCGCCGTCGGGGCGTACGCGCCGCTCACGTTCGAGGCGGTAGCGCTGCCGGAGCGCCTCCAGCTCCGCGGGATCCGGTATGCCGTGATCCGGTACGTGACGATCCGTCATCTGAGACCTCGCTCCTGCCGGTCGCACCGCCCCGGGACGGGCGGCCATCGGCTACGGTAACAACAACCGGACAGAGGTGTCCGGTTGGAACGCGGGTTCGGCACGGCATCCGGCCACAGCGCGTGCAAGTGAGCTGCCCGGCCGGCGGCACCCGCACACAGCGGACAGGAAGAGTGATCCTCCATGCGTCGACTCCCGCCCCGCCCCCTCGCCGCCCTCGCCACGGCCGGGCTGCTGGCCGTCGCCATCGCCGGATGCGGTACGGAATCAGGTGCACCCGGCGGCCTGGCGGCGCCCGGCGCCGTCACCGGGACCATTCGGGCCCAGAAGGTCATGCAGCTGACCCGGACGCACGAGGAGACCGGCATGACCCTGCTGGAGGGCCCGGCCTTCCATCCGGACGGCGGACTGTTCGTCGTCGACGTCACCGCGCCCCCGGGCAAGCCCAAGGTCATGCGGGTCGACGTGCGGCGCGCGACGGTGCGGGCCGTCCACACCGACGGCCGGGGGGCCTACACCTCGGCCCAGTTCAGCCCGTACGACGGGAGGCTCTACCTCACCGACTACGCCCACGGCGAGATCGTGAGCCTCGCGCCGGACGGCGGCGATCCGCGGACCTTCTTCGCCGGCGAGGTCGACGGAGCCCGGATGAACCCCGACGACATCGCCTTCGACGAGAAGGGCCACCTGTACGTCAGCGACTCCCGGGGCCTGTCCGAGGGCGCCGCGCACGGGCGCGTCGTGCGCGTCGACCGCGACGGCGGGACGGCGACCGTCCTGGCCGACGGCCTGGCCGCGACGAACGGCATCTCGTTCGACGAGGCCTACCGCGGTCTGTGGATCAGCGAGCTGACGGAGAACCGGATCTCCTACCTCCGCCTCGGCGAAGGTGGCGAGGTGGCGTCCCGGCACACCGCGATCCGCGTGGACGGGGGGATCGCCCAGACCGACTCGATCGCCGTGGACGCGGACGGCAACCTCTACCAGGGCCTCCACGGCCGGCCCGCGATCGTCGTGTACGACCGGCACGGCGAGCGCCTGGCGACGGTCGAGGTTCCCGCCCGTGCCGAAGGGCTCGAATCGGCGACGAACGTGGCGATCACCCCCGGCGGAACCAAGGCGTACATGACCGTCAGCGGCCCCGGCGGGGGATACCTCTACACCTTCGACGCCCTGGGGAAGGGCACCCGCCAGTCCAACGGCGGCTGACGGCGCGCCGGCGGTCACCCGGCCGAGGGCCGCACCGGTCCCACCTCGACGCCGAGCAGCCGCCACGCCGCCAGCGCCCGGCGCTCCCGCTCCTCGCGCGTGGGGCCGGTCACGGCGCCCGAGACCATGGCGACCGCGAGCATCAGGTCGTCGGACCCGCCCAGCCGGTGACCGGCCGTCAGATGTTGCCGCAGGCTGCGCGCGACCCGCTCGGACAGGGCCGAGGCGTGCGCGTGGACACCGCCGGCCCGGTCGTCGGCACGGCCGCTGATCCGGCTGCCGGTCCCGCCGCCGGTCCCGCCGCCGGTCCCGCCGCCGGTCCGGTCGGCGTGCAGAAGGCCGATGAAAGCCGCCGACTCCGTCAGATGCCAGGTCAGTACACCGAGCACACCGGTCAGGGTCGCGCCTGCGGCTGCGGCCGCCTGCTCGACCTCCCGTACGTTCTCCTCCAGTACGGCGTTCGCCACGGCGGCCCGGTCGGGGAAGTGCCGGTACAGCACGCCCTGCCCGACCCCGGCCCGGCGGGCGATCCCGGAGAGCGGGGCGTCCAGGCCGTGCTCCGCGTAGACCTCGCGGGCGGCGGCGATCAGGGCCGCCCGATTGCGAGCGGCGGCCTTGGGCCCGTCGTTCGCGGGCCGTCGCTCCTCCGCCGTGGGTTGCTGCGTCACGTCGGAAGCGTAACGGGCGGGCCCCCGGCCGCTACGGGGGCCTGCGGACGAACGGGTGCCGGCCGCTACCGGGGCCTCTGCACGAAGAACTCGTTGCCGTCAGGGTCGTACATCAGCACACGGCCCCCCTCGTCGTCGCCCTCTCCCACCCCTGGGTGAGTGGCGCCGAGCGAGACGAGGCGGTCCACTTCCTCTTGGCAGTCGGCGCCGACGGGCAGCGCCAGCTCGAAGGAGAGCCTGTTCGTGCCCGTCTTCGGCGCCACCGGCGGACCACCCCAGGTGATCTTTGTGCCGCCGTCCGGCGACTGGATCGCGGTCTCCTCTTCCTGGTCCCAGACCAGGGGCCAGCGCAGCGCCTCGCTCCAGAAGTACCCGACCTCCTGCGTACCGTCGCAGGCCAGCGCCCCGATGAAGCCGGTGTCGGCGAGGAACCTGTTGCCCGGCTCGATGACGCAGAACTCGTTGCCGTCCGGATCGGCGAGCACCATATGTCCCTCCTCCGGCCGCTGGCCCACGTCGATGTGGCGCCCACCGTGCTCCAGGGCCCTGGCGACCGTCCGCCGCTGGTCCTCCGGGGAGGCGCTCGTCAGATCGAAGTGCGCCCGGTTCTGGCCGGTCTTCGGCTCCTGTCCGGGCAGGAACCGGATCCGGAACCCGGAGCCGTCAGGGGGCAGGAGCGCGGCGGCGTCCTCGTCGGGACCTCCGGACACCTCCCAGCCCAGGACCCCGGACCAGAAGCGGGCGAGGTCCGACGGCCGGGCCGCCCGGAAACAGATCGCGAACAGTTGACTGGTCATACCCCGTGCATCTCCGATCCGCCGACGGCCGCTCCGGCCGCTCGCCACGCGACGCGCAGCCTAGAGGGGCCCAGGCGCACCCGCATCCGAGTTTCCGTCGCGGATCGGGCGGAAGCAGCCTGCGGCGGCAGCCGGCTCAGGAGGAGGAAGGGCGGGGCGGACGCGGCCACGAGCGGCGCCGCCACGGCGCCGGCCGTCGAGTCCCTCCCGCCGGCGCCGGGACATCGAGGAGGCCGTAGCGGCCGCCTCCCCGCATCCGGCGCCGGACCCCGGGAGCCGTGAGGCCCGAACCGAGTCGGCCGACGGCCACGACCACCACGACGGAGCCGGCGGAGGCTCGCATCCTTCAGCCGACCCCCACCCTCCACCCTCACCCCTGACCCGGCCCGTGAGTGGGACGGGTGGAGGAGCGACGAAGATTCAGCGCCGGGAGTTCACCCCGTGTCCTCATCGCTCGTTTTCGGTCATCCACTCCCTCTCATGGGCATCTATCCACCGATTTGATGGCGTCTGGATCTCGCCGGGGCGGCTCATTTTCGGCCAGCCCTGTCCCGGGGGGCTTGTGTGGGTGTGCCGGTCTGCCCAGCATGGAACAACGTTGTCAGGGACACGTCGGATTGATCGTGTTCCTGGCTGCGCGCCATGGGCGTCCACCCAACGCCCCGAGTTCCCCCCACGATCTGGAGGACTACAGTGCGACTCTCTCACCCCCACAGCCTCTCGAGACGAGCACGAATCATCGCCGGAGCAACCGGCCTCGCCGCCGTCGCGGCGCTCGCCGTCCCCGCTGCCACCGCGTCCGCCCAGCCGGCCCCGAAGACGTTCAGCGCCACCGAGCTCAACCGGACGGCCGACTCCGTGCGCACCGCCGACATCGGCGGCACCGCCTGGTACGTCGATGCCGAGTCGGGCAAGGTCGTCGTCACCGTCGACAGCACCGTCAGCAAGGCCGAGATCGCCACGATCGAGAACGAGGCCGGCACGAATGCCGACGCGCTCGTGGTCAAGCGCACTCCCGGTACGTTCTCCAAGCTCATCGCGGGCGGCGAGGCCATCACCACCGGCGGAGCCCGGTGTTCCCTGGGCTTCAACGTGCAGGACGGCGCGGGCACCAAGTTCGCCCTGACCGCCGGTCACTGCACCAACATCGGCAGCTCGTGGTCCATCGGCACCACCACCGGATCCAGCTTCCCCGGCAACGACTACGGCATCATCCAGCACTCCGACCCCGGCGCGGCCGACGGCCGTGTCTACCTCTACAACGGCGGCTACCAGGAGATCGACGGCGCAGGCGACCCCTCGGTCGGCCAGTCCGTCCAGCGCAGCGGCAGCACCACCGGCCTGCACGGCGGATCGGTCACCGGCCTCAACGCCACCGTCAACTACGGTGCCGACGGCATCGTCTCCGGCCTGATCCAGACCAACGTCTGCGCCGAGCCCGGCGACAGCGGCGGCGCGCTCTTCTCCGGGAGCACCGCGCTCGGCCTCACCTCCGGCGGCAGCGGCAACTGCTCCTCCGGCGGCACCACGTTCTACCAGCCCGTCACCGAGGCGCTCGGCGCCTACGGTGTGAGCATCATCTGATTCCCGTACCACCCAGGGCTTTTCGTCATCGGCCCTGAGCACTGTCCCCGCCCGTTTCACCGGCGGGGACAGTGCTCGTTCCATGGTCGCCGTGCAGGTGGCGCGTGGCGGGGTCAGCTGACGGACCGGATGGTGTTCCAGCCGCTCGCACCGACCGTCGTACGCTCGCCGTCCACCGGGTGGCCCGCCGCACCGGTTGCGCCGGCGTAGAACATCAGGGTGCCGGTGCCGTCGTTCGTCGTGGTCCACATGTCGGCGACGCCGTTGCCGTCGGCGTCGGCCGCCCCTGCGATCAAGGGACGGTTGACGAGGCCGTACCCGTGGCCGTAGAGGGTGCGGTCGTCGAAGCTTCCGCCGTCGCGGCCCCGGTAGAGCCACAGGTCACCGGTGGCCGTGTTGCGGGCCAGCAGGTCGGGGCGGCCGTCCCGGTCGGCGTCACCGGGGGCCGTGAGGGTCATCACGTCCCAGCCGCCGTTGCCGATGAGGACGGGGGCGGCCACGGCCGGGACGGCGCCGCGCACGCCCGCGTAGAGCCAGAGTTTGTCGTCGTAGGAGAGAACCGTGTCGGGGTGGCCGTCCCGGGTGACATCCCCGGGACTGACGACCTTCGCGTCCGTGGGCAGGCCCCCGGCGACCGTGACGGGGGCGGCGAGTGAGCCGTCCCCGCGGTTGGCGTAGACGCGCAGCTCGCCGCCCACGCGGGCGACGACGTCCTCCGCGCCGTCTCCGGTCCAGTCGCCGCGGTGCGTCGTGGAGGCGTTCCCCCAGCCGCCGGTACCGATGATGTCGTGGACTCCGGGCACGCTCCCGCTCCCCTTGCCGTGGTAGAGGCGCAGCTTGCCCAGGTCGTCGACGGCCAGGAGGTCCGGCTTGCCGTCACCGGTCATGTCGCCGGGGACGGGCGCGTCGCGGAGGTAGGCGATGACCGGGGCGTGGTCGGAGTAGCCGTTCGGCGGGTCGGTCGCCTCGGTGCCGGTGTTCCGGGTCCGGTCCATACGGGACTGGTCGACGGTGCAGGCGACGAAGCGGGGGCCGTCGGCGCGCGGGGTGGTGTACAGGTGGTCCAGCCAGTGGCGGCTGGGCGCGGCCGCGGTGGACGCCCAGTACTGGTAGGTGTGGTCGCCGTTGAGGCAGCGGTCCAGCTTCGAGGTGACCGGGGCCAGATCGGCGGACCCGGCGTTGCGGTTGAAGTCGCCGCCGACCACGACACCGGCCGGGATGTCGTCTTCAAGGTGAGCGGCGACGGTCTCGGACTGGCGCTTGGCGATCGTCGACTCACCGGGGATCAGGTGCACGCTGCAGAACTTGTCGGTCAGGCCGGTGACTCGGGCGCACACCATCGGCAGCTTGCGCGAGGACAGGTCGGCCGGCACCGTCTCGACCCGCTCGACGGGGCCGTCGTACGTGCCCTTGACCGCGAGCAGGACGCCCAGGTCGCCACCGAGCGCTTCACCGCGGCAGCGGCTGTCCAGGTCCGATTCCCGGTTGCCGGGGGCGTGCGCGAAGGACCATCCGGCGCCGAGACGTTCCTTGAGGAGCGCCATGTGGCTCTTGCGCCAGTTGGCACGCCGCTCGGCCTCGGGTATGGCCTCGTCGTAGCCGCAGACCTCCTGGAGCATCACCACATTCGCCTGGTGCTCGGTGACCAGTTGGGCGACTTGCTCCGCCTTGCGGTCGGGCTCGTTGCGGAAGGCGCAGTAGCCCTCGCTGCCGCGGGCGCTGCCGGCCTCTCCGCAGATGTTCCAGGTGATGACCCGCGTCTCACCCGGGTACGGCGGAGTCGTCCGGGCCGTCCGCGCCGTCTGGGCTGCCGCCGTCGGCTCGACCGCAGGCGCCGCCTGTACCGGCACGCCGAGCAGCGAGCCGCCGGCGACGGCCAGTACCAGCGCGGCCGTTGTCACTCTCTTCAACGTTGTTCCTCCCCTGAGGTCCGGGTCCGACGCGACCCGGACGCCCGCAGATCATCTCAAGCGCGCAGAGACGCAGGTCAGGTCGGGCCAGATCGGAAGAAGAGAGGTCGACGCCGACGCGCGGTAAGGGGCTCACGCGGTCCGGCCGCCTGTTGCGCCAGGTGGTGGGGGGCGGGGGCTACAGTGCACGCTGTGGACATACCTGGTTGGTTGATCTGGGTCGCTCTGGCTCTGTTCGGCGTGCAGGCCCTGGGCCTGGTCCCTTCTGTCCGTCGCTGGCGCCGGTCCGGCCCCGGGGAGCGTTCCGGGGCGCGTCTGGATCTGCTGGACATGGTCGCGGGCCTGATGCTGATGGGCGGTCTGCTGCTGGGTCTCACGGTGGCGGGATCCTGGTTCTGGCTGATGGTCACCGGTTTCGTGCTGATGGCCGGTGTGCACGCCGGGAAGGGTCTCCGCCTGCTACGAGCCCGCCGCCACCCCACGACGTGACGCTTCGTCGAAACGGCGCAAGCCACACGGCATCCGGGACAGATCGGTTCCGGGCAACTTCTGCCGGGGCGACTGGGCGAGCGGGCCGCCATCGAGGCTGAGGCCTCGCCGGTGTCGGCGCGTCCCCGGCAGGTATGTGTAGATTCGTGCGGGTAGGCGGGCGTTGTCATTCGGGTCCGGGTGACTTTGACCAGGAGGAGCCCCCTTGAAGTCCCGCAACGCGCCTCTCGCGCAGGCGGCCGGGCGGACAGCCCCGTCACGGGTGGGCTGCTCCACACGCAGACGTCCCGCGGCACCGTCGCCGCCTGGGACCCGGCCACCGGCCGCCAGAAGTGGTCCCTGACGCTCTCCTCCGCTTCCCCGCAGTACCCGCGCTTCTGGTACGACGGCCTGGTCCACCTGCGGAACGGCCGGGGCACGGCCCTGGCGCTGCGGGCCGACACCGGAGGCCCGGGTGCGGGAGGCCCCGGTCTCCGCGAAGTCCGTGGCCCCGACCGTGGTCGACGCCTCGGGTGTGTGGATCGGTTTCGACGGCCTCGGCCGGCACCACCTCGATCTGACGACCGGTGCAGAGCTGCACAGCTTCCATGTACCGGGCGTCTGGGGCGCGTACGGACTTCCTGTCGCGCTGGGCGCCGGAGCGGCCTGGACGCGCAGCGACGCCAGTGCCGACGTGACGGTCACCGCCTACGACCAGAAGAGCGGCAAGGTCGTGCGGAGACGGCCTGCGGACGCGACTCCGGTCTTCGGCCCCGGGCGCGTGTACGTCGCGCACCTCGGCAAGGCAGGAAACGTCCGGCCGGGTACCGAGAGGGCGCCGCCCCGGGCACCCAGAGGGCGCCGCCGGGTACCGTCACCCCGGCCGGCGCCCTCGGCCTCGCGTCGTGCCGGGCGTCAACTCTCCCGCCCGGCGCGCCCGTCCTCGTCCTCGGTCTCCCCGCCCCGGTCGTCGTCGGTGTTCGTCGTGCGGGCCGCGGCCGCGCGGCGCAGATGGCGGTGGCGGGCCGCCGGCTGGTTGCCCAGCTCCTCGCCGACCATCACGCGCACCGCGTCGCGCATCCCGTGGAGGCCCCCGGCGTGCCCCGGGCCGGCCCCGGGATCCGTGCGCAGCTCCCGCAGCAGGGACCAGCAGAGGAAGAGCATCACCACGACGAATGGCAGGGCCACCAGGATCGTCGCGCTCTGCAGGGACTCCAGCCCACCCGCCACCAGTAGCGCCGCCGCGACCGACGCCATGAGGAGACCCCAGGTGACGACGAGCCAGCGCCGCGGGTGCAGAGCGCCCCTGCTGGTCAGCGAACCCATGACCAGGGAGGCGGAGTCCGCGCTGGTGACGAAATACATCATGATCAGGATCATCGCGACCCATGCCGTCACCGTGCTGAGCGGCAGGGCGTCGAGCATCGCGAAGAGCGTCGCCTCCGTCCCTTCCTCCGCCTTCTCGGCCATGTCGACGACGCCGGTCTCGGCGAGGCGGATACCGGTTCCGCCGAGCACCACGAACCACAGAGCGGTCGCGCCGCTCGGTACGAGGAGCACGGCGAGGAGGAACTCGCGGATCGTACGGCCCTTGGAGATGCGCGCGATGAACGTACCCACGAAGGGGGCCCAGGACAGCCACCAGGCCCAGTAGAAGATCGTCCAGGCGCCCAGCCAGCTCTGGTCGCCGAAGGCGCCGGTGCGCGAGGCCATGGGGAGGAGCTGGTCCAGGTAGCCGCCGACCGAGGACGGCAGCACGTCCAGGAGGTAGACGGTCGGACCCGCTACGAAGACGAAGACCATGAGAGCCGCGGCGACGACGAGATTGATCGAGCTGAGCCATTTCACGCCGCCGTGCAGCCCGGTGAAGGCGGAGACCACGAAGGCCGCGCTGAGCACACCGATGATCACCAACTGGGCACCGGTGCTCTGGTCGAGACCCGCCGTCAGATCGAGCCCGATGGCGATCTGCAGAGCGCCGAGTCCCAGGCTCGTCGCGGTGCCGAAGACGGTGGCGAAGACGGCGAGCAGGTCCAGGACCCTGCCGAGGAGGCCGTTCGCCCTGCGTGCGCCGATGAGGGGCACGAATACGGCGCTCAATCGGTTGCCCCGGCCCTTGCGGAAGCTCGCGTACCCCAGCGCCAGGCCGACGATCCCGTAGATCGCCCACGGGGTGAGGGTCCAGTGGAAGAAGGAGTACTCCATGGCCGCGCTCGCGGCGCCCGCCGTCTGGGGCTCGGCCCCGCTGGAGGGCGGCGGGCTCAGATAGTGCGCGACGGGTTCCCCGACACCGTAGAAGATCAGCCCGATGCCCATGCCCGCGCTGAACATCATGGCGATCCACGAGAAGTCCGAGAACTCGGGCGGGGAGTCGTCCTTGCTGAGGCGGATCCGGCCGTAGCGGCTCAAGGCGATGACCAGGCAGAGGACCAGGAAGACATCGGCGGCGATGACGAAGAGCCACGCGAAGTTGTCGAGCACCCAGGGAAGAGCGGCGTCCGAGGCGTTCTCGAAGGTGTCCTTGCCGAAGGCCGCCCATAGGACGACCCCGATGACGCCCAGCGCTCCGATCGTCACCACCACGCGGTCCGGCGAGGAGTCCGTCCCGGGAGCCGCATCGGGACCGGCGCCGCCGGAGGGGGATCGGTCGGGGGGCACGTGAGCGTTCTCCGTACTCATAGTGCCCCACTATGGTCGTGTGTGAGAGATATCGGCGATATCCCACGCTTGTCGGCCGGTCTTCGTGGTGCGACTCCTGGTCCGGCGGGGAACGCCACCCCGAGGCGGCGCTCTCGTTGGTGAGGTAACCGCCGTACCTCTGGGGAGCGTCCCTCCGATGCGAAGCATCCGCAGTACCAAGCACCTCGGCCTCATCGGGATGCTGCTGATCGCCGTGGCCTTCGCCGGGCTCCAGCTGACAGCCGTCACCGGGCGGGCCTCGCCCGACACGAAGAACTACCTCTCCTACGCCCTGTCCCTCAGCGGCGAGAGCCGGGCCGAAGCGGGCCGCCGGGCCATCGCCTACTCCTGCGCCAGCCAGCAGCACGGTCCCCTGGACTCCATCCCCTGGACCAGCAGGAAGACCGCCGGGGAGTCGGAGGAGCAGTGCGTGCGCCGACTGAACGAGTCGGTCGCCCACTGGTCCCGCAACGGCAACACCTCGGGGATGATCGCGCCCTTCGCGAACCACCGCTTCATGGCCATCTTCGAGGCCCGCCCGGGGTATCCGCTCTTCCTGGTCCCCTTCGTCACCCTCTTCGGCGCGATGTGGGGTCTCTGGCTCGCGGGCCTGGTCGTCGCGCTGGCCGGAAGCGTCTGCGTCCTGCTCACCCTGCGTCGCGCGGGCGCCTCCCGGCGCGCCGGCCTGGCGGGTCAGGCGCTGTACCTCGCGCTGCCCACCGGGACGGTCGCCATGAACCCGCTGAGCGACGGGCTCTCGCTGGCTCTGGGCACGGCGGTCGTCCTCGGGTGCACGCTGCTCTCCCTGGACCGTCCCCGTACCGGAGTGGCGCTCGTCGTGGGCGGCCTGGCCCTGATGTTCCCGGTGCGCTACTCGCAGGCGCTGCTTCTGGCGGTCGCGCTCGCGGCCGGGTTCGCCCTCCGGTGGGCGTGGCTGCGCCGATACCGGCGGCCGTCGGCGCGTACGGGACGGGCGGCCGTCCTGTGCGGGGCCCTGGCCGTGGCCGTCTACGCGGGCGCGCACCTCCTGTCCTGGCCCACGGGTCAGGACAGCGCCCAGGATCTGCTGACCGACCACTACCGGCGTCCCGATCTGCCCAACCCCTGGCCGGAGTTCCTCGTCCAGGAACGGGTCTTCTGGACGGCGTGGCTCCGCCGCCAGGCCACCTATCCCGTGCTCCCCGTCCTGCTCGCGCTCTCGGCCTGGGCGCTGCTGAGGCGGCGTTCGGCGGTCCTGCCGGTCGCCCTGGCGGCGGCGTCCGCAGGCATCCTCAACCAGGCGGGCCACCCGAACCTGGACCAGCTTCTCGGCCATCGCCTCATCGTGTTCGTCTGGCTCCTCCCGGTCCTGGCCGTTCCGCTGCTGCTGGACCGGGAGCCGACGCCGTCGACGGGGGGAGAGGGGGCGCAGAGCTCACCTCTGAAGGGCCGGCGGGAGCGGGACCCCGCGGCGAACCGTGCCGCGGCCGATCGCCGCCCGGCTGTCGCCGACCGTTCCTCCCCCCGGGATTGAAGCAGCTTCGTCATACGACATG
Source organism: Streptomyces cyaneofuscatus (assembly GCF_042718795.1). GTDB lineage: Bacteria > Actinomycetota > Actinomycetes > Streptomycetales > Streptomycetaceae > Streptomyces > Streptomyces cyaneofuscatus_A. Next base: position 156,603 of record NZ_JBHXOX010000003.1, on the reverse strand, counting down.
CGGCTTTGATGGACGAGAGGGAGACGGTCGGGTTCAGCACGTCCTGGGCACCGGGCCGAGCAAGCCCCCGTGGGGGTGCATTCGGGCGGCGCAGAAGCGCGGCATGGTTATGCGTGCCTAGCTGTCAGGAGGTGTCAGGCGAATATGCCTCTGGCGCTGCGTCGCATCCATGCGGCTGAAACCGGCCACATTTGCACACGGAGTCACTGGAGCGGCTGAATATCTCTGGAAGAGTGCATACGGCATATGCCTTAAGCATGTGATGTGTGTCATTTAAATAAACTCCCTCGATCGTGTGAGCTTCGTTTGTCTCTGGGTAGACGCTGGTCCTCTAGTGTGACCGTCTGGCGCGAGTGGCCTCATGGGGATACTGGCTACTCCGCTCCGGAAGTTTTTGTTACTTGCCGGTACATCTGTCGCCACCTCGCGTGATCGGTATCGTGCCGAGTGGCTGGATTTCTGCTTCGCAGACGGAAAATGCTGAATCGGCATGTCTGGAAGCGTTCGGCGAGTACGCTGTGAAGGTACTGCGAAGAGAGTGGGGGAGTCATGGCTAATCCTTTCGACGACGAGTCGGAGCGGTTCGTGGCGCTGGTGAACGACGAGGGGCAGTACTCGCTGTGGCCTGCGGGTATTGATATCCCGGGCGGCTGGCGTGTTGCCTGCCCGGAGGGGTCGCGCCAGGAATGTCTTGACGTGATCGAAGCGGCCTGGCACGACATGCGTCCCGCCAGCCTGGTGCGGGCGATGGAGGCTGACGCCGGCTAGGCCGGTTCCCCGCCGTCGCAGCTCCGCTCAGGTTCGACGGCGCCCCGAGCCTTTCCTGTCATGTCATGGGACTTCGTTTCGATCAAAATCGATCAAACGTGATCGCGCGGTAGTCAAATTATGACAGGCAATGAACTTTTCCCCTTCACCTGTGCCACTCATGTGGCACAGGTGAATACTCCGCGCCTGATGCAACGGTGAAACGGTTTCATGCCGGGGCATCGCCCCCGGTGTGAGGCCCCGCCATCCCCAATGGCTCAGGCACATCCCCGGCGCCCGGTGCATGGGTGTTCCGATCCGGTTTCACGGTCCCGCTGCTCCTTGACGGCGGTGAATTCCGTGATCGCCCCGTGCGCCTTCTTTGCCGTCCCCAAAACTCTCCCCAAAGGTGTCGTCAGGCATGCGCGAAAATCGTTCTCTTCCATCAGAAGTGGCGTCCGAGGAGTCCTTCGAACTGACCGCCGCCCAGCAGGGGGTGTGGTACGGGCAACTCATCGACCAGCACTCCCCGAAGTACAACATCGGGGAGTGTTTCGAGATCGAGGGCGAGCTCGACCAAGGGCTTTTCGCCCGCGCGCTCGGCCGGGCGGTCGCCCTCTGCGACGGTCTCAACCTCGAGTTCGTCACCGATGGCGAAACGGTCCGTCAGCGGGTGGTCGATCGCCCGGCTGACCAGAGCGACCGGCTCCGCGTGGTCGACCTCTCCGACCGCTCCACCGATGCCGTCGCCGCCGCCGAACGCTACATGGCCGACGACATGGCCACCGTGGACAGGCTCGACGCCCCGCACCACCACTTCGCGCTGTTACGCCTCGGCCCGCGGCTGCACTACTGGTACATCCGCTACCACCACATAGCCGTCGACGGCCTCGGCGGTGCCGTCTTCGCCCGCACGGTGGCCGACCTGTACACCCGTGCCGCACGCGGTGAGGACCTCGCCGCGGCCGAACTGCCCGCCGCACCTCTGCGTGATCTCCTCACCGACGAGGCGGAGTACCTCGGCTCGGACCGGTACGAGGCGGACCGCGCCTACTGGACCGGCAAGTTCACCGACCGGGCCGACGGCGCGACCGCCCCTGACGGACGCGCCGACGGGCCTCACGCGGACGCGCACGGCGGCACGCCGCTCATCTCCAAGCGCACCGACGTCCCGGCGCCGGCCGCGACCGCCGCAACCGATGTCTCGCTGCACACCGGCGACACCCTGCCCCTCTCCGTCCTGGACGGCCTGCGCCGGCTCGCCTCCGAGAACCGCACCAGCTGGAGCGCCGTCCTCGTGAGCGCGGTCGCGGCCTACGTCAGCCGGGTCACCGGAGACCGGGACGTCACCATCGGCCTCGCCTCCAACGGCCGCCACGGCGGGCTGCGGCACATCGTCGGTATGACCTCCAACATCCTGCCGCTCCGCCTGGCCCTCACCCCGGACCTGACGGTCGGCGCCCTGGTGCGCGCCGTCACCGCAGAGATGCGCGGAGCCCTGCGGCACCGCCGCTTCTCCCGCGAACAACTCGCCCGCGAGCTGAACATGGCGGACGAGGCGGCGCGCCTGACCGGCGTCGTGGTCAACGTGATGGGCTACGACTACGACCTCGACTTCGCGGGCAGCCCCGCCACCTCCCGGCTGCTCTCCATCGGCCCGGTCGACGACGTGTCCTTCTTCATCTCCGAACGGTCCGAGGGCAAGGGGCCGCTGATCGGCTTCGACACCAACCCCGACCTGTACCACCCCGAGGACGTACAGCTGCATCAGCGGGCCACCGTCGCCTTCCTGGCGGCTCTGGCGGGCGCGGACGCCGACACCCCCCTCGGTGACCTGCCGCTCCTCGACGACGACTCGGCCGAGGAGTTGCTCGCGCAGGGGCGCGGCGCCGTCCTCCCGGCCGGAACGGCGGATACGGGTCTGCCGGAGGCGTTCGGCGCGCAGGCACGCCGGACCCCGCACGCCCCGGCGGTGGTGGACGGAGCCCTCACCCTCTCCTACCGGGAACTGGCGGCGGCGGCGCAGGAGGTGTCCGGAGCACTGACCGGCCGGGGCATCGGCGCCGAGGACGGCGTCGGGGTCCTCCTCGGGCGCTCGGCCGCCGTCGTCACGGCCACGCTCGGTGTGGTGGGCGCGGGCGCCGCGTACGTACCGTTGGACCCGGCCTGGCCCGACGAGCGGCTGGACCGGGCCGCGGAGGTCTCCCACCTGCGCGCTCTGGTGGTGGACGAGGCTGCCGCCGCCCAGCCGTGGGTGCGGGAGCGGGCCGCCGACCTGCCGGTGATCGTCGTCGACCGGGCCGGTTCGATCGTGCGCGGCGCCCCGGCGCGGCAGGGAGTCCTGCCGACGGTGGAGCGTGCCGACCGGCTGGCCTACGTGATGTTCACCTCCGGCTCCACCGGCCTGCCCAAGGGGGTCGGGGTCACCCACTCCGACGTCCTCGCGCTGGCCGCCGACACCGCCTGGACGGACGGCGTGTCCGACGCGGTGCTGATGCACTCGGCGTACGTGTTCGACGCCTCCACCTTCGAGATCTGGGTCCCGCTCCTCAACGGCGGCCGGGTGGTCGTCGCGCCCGGCGGTGTCCTGGAGGCGCGGACCCTCGCGGACCTGGTGGCCCGGCACGGGGTGACCGCGGCCTTCCTGACGACGGCCCTGTTCGACGTGGTGGCCGAGGTGGACCCCGCCGCCTTCGCCGGACTGCGCCTGGTCGCCGCCGGAGGCGAGGCCGCCACCCCCGGCATGATGCAGCGCGTGGCCGCCGCCGCACCCGCCACCCGCGTCCTGCACGTGTACGGCCCCACCGAGACCACGACCTTCGCCACCCGACATCAGGTCGACGCCGGTACGGCGGGCGCGCCGCCGATCGGCCGGGCCCTGGACGGGATGCGCCTGTACGTACTCGACGCCGGTCTCGCCCTGGTGCCGCCCGGCATCGTGGGCGAGCTGTACGTCGGCGGCCGCGGTGTCGCCCGTGGCTACCAGGGCCGCCCCGCACTCACCGCGACCCGGTTCGTCGCCGACCCGTACGAGGCGGGCGGAGGCCGCATGTACCGCACCGGTGACCTGGTGCGCTGGTCCGCGCGCGGCGACATCGAGTACGTCGGGCGGGCCGACGGACAGGTCAAGCTCCGCGGCTTCCGCATCGAACCCGCCGAGATCGAGAACGCCCTGCTCGCCGATCCGGACGTACGGGCCGCCCGCGTGCTGGTCCGGGAGGATACCCCCGGCGACCGCCGGCTGGTCGCCTACGTCGTACCGGCGCCCGGCGCCCGGCCGGACGACACCGCCCTGGCCGTCCGCCTCGGGCGCACCCTGCCCGCGTACATGGTGCCCTCGGCGTTCGTGTCCCTGGACGAGCTGCCGCTGACCGCCAACGGCAAGGTCGACCGCCGTGCCCTGCCCGCGCCCCGCGTCGCCGCCACCCAGGACCGTGCCCCGCGTACCGCCTACGAGGAGGTCCTGGCCGGCCTGTTCACCGATGTCCTGGGCGTGGCCGTCGGCGTCGACGACAACTTCTTCGCCCTGGGTGGCCACTCCCTCCTCGCCACCCGCCTCATCGGCCGGGCGCGGGCAGCCCTGGGCGCCGAACTGGACCTGCGTACCCTCTTCGACCACCCCACGGTCGCCTCCCTCGCCGCCGCCCTCGACACCTCCGGCGCGGCCCGCCCCATCCTCACCCGGCAGCAGCGGCCCGCCGCCGTGCCGCTCTCCTTCGCGCAGCAGCGGCTGTGGTTCCTGGGCGGCCTCGAAGGCCCCAACTCCACCTACAACATCCCGCTCGTCCTCGAACTGGACGGGCCCCTCGACCCGGACGCGCTGCGCGCCGCGCTGGCCGACGTGGTCGCCCGGCACGAGAGCCTGCGCACGGTCTTCGCCGAACTGGACGGCATCGCCCGGCAGGAAGTCCTCGACCCGGCCGACGCCGCCTCGCTCGTCCCCCTCGTCGTCGAACTGCCCCCGGACGGTGCGGCCCCCGACGCCTGGGCCGAGGAGACGGTGCACCGGCTGACCGCCCTGCCCTTCGACCTCGACGGTGACCTCGGCGTCCGGGCCCATCTGCTCCGCCTGGGACCGGACCGCCATGTCCTGGCCCTCGTCCTGCACCACGTCGTCGCCGACGGCTGGTCCCTCGCCCCGCTCAGCCGGGACCTCGGCGCCGCCTACCGTGCCCGGACCGAGGATTCGGCCACCCCCGACTGGCCCGCGCTGCACGTGCAGTACGCCGACTACGCCCTCTGGCAGCGCCACCTGCTCGGCGACGACGGCGATCCGGACAGCCTCGCCGCCCGCCAGCTCGCCTTCTGGCGCGAAGCGCTGCACGGCGCCCCCGATCTGCTCGACCTGCCTCTCGACCGGCCGCGCCCGGCCGTGCCCAGCCACCGGGGCGACGCCGTCGCCTTCGAACTGCCCGCTCCTGCGCACGCCGCGCTCATCAGGCTGGCCCGTACAGCCGGCTGCACCCCGTTCATGGTGCTCCAGGCGGCTCTCGCCGTGACGCTGCACGCCCACGGCGCCGGTACCGACATCCCGCTGGGCACCGCGGTGGCCGGACGCACCGACGAGGCCCTGGACGATCTCGTCGGGTTCTTCGTCAACACCGTCGTCCTGCGCGCGGACCTCTCCGGTGATCCGACCTTCCGTGAACTCCTGTCCCGGACAGCCGAGTTCGACATAGCGGCCTTCAGCCATGGCGACCTCCCCTTCGAACGGCTGGTGGAGGCGCTCAACCCCGAGCGGTCCGGCGACCACCACCCGCTCTTCCAGACCATGCTGGTCCTGCAGAGCCAGGAGCGTGCGACGCTCGAACTGCCGGGCGTCACCGTCCACGACCGGTCCCGGCACACCGGCATCAGCAAGTTCGACCTCACGTTCTCGCTCACCGAGGTCACCGAGGTCACCGATCCGGCGGAGCAGGGGTCCGCCGGCGCCCCCGGCGGGATCGGCGGCTATCTGGAGTACGCCACCGACCTCTTCGACACCGCCACCGCCCACGCCCTCTGCGCCCGGTTCGCCCACGTCCTCACCCAGGCCGTGACCGACCCCGACCGGAACATCGGCGACCTCGACCCGCTCGCACCGGGCGAGCGGGAGCTTCTCCTGCGCCGGGGGCACGGCGAGGAGCGGCCCTTGCCCCTGCGGACCGCCCCCGAAGCGGTCCGGGAATGGGCCGAGCGCACCCCGCACGCGGTCGCCGTACGCGACGCGCACACGAGCCTCACCTACGCCGAACTGGACGCCCGCGCGGACGGCCTCGCCCAACTCCTGCGGGAGCGCGGAGCGGGGCGCGGGGACCGGGTGGCCCTCGCGGCACCGCCGTCGGTGGACACCGCCGTCGCCCTGCTGGCCGTCCTGCGGGCCGGCGCCGCCTACCTGCCCGTCGACCCGGAATACCCCGAGGCCCGCGTCCGCCACATGCTCGAGGACGCCCGGCCCGCCCTGCTGCTCACCACCACGGACGTCCACCGCCACCTGCCCGCCGGTGACGTCCCCTGGCTCGCCCTGGACGACCCGGCCACGCGGGTCGTGGACCCCATGGGGCCCACTCCGGCCCCACCCCGGCCGGACGAGCCCGCGTACATCATCTACACCTCAGGCTCCACCGGCCGCCCCAAGGGTGTCGTCGTGCCGCACGGCGCGCTGGCGAACCACATGGCCTGGATGGCGCGGTACCTGGTCATCACCCCGCAGGACCGGATCCTCGCCCGTACCTCCACCAGCTTCGACGCCTCCGTGTGGGAGCTGTGGCTCCCGCTCATGTACGGCGGCGAAGCCTGTGTGCTGCCGCACGAGGCCAACCGGGAGCCCGACGCCCTGGTCGCCTGGATGAGCCGGTTCGATGTCACCGTCGCCCAGTTCGTGCCCTCGCACCTGACGCTCGTCCTCGCCGAGGCGGCGCACGCCGCACCGCTTCCCGGCCTGCGTGCCGTCCTGTGCGGCGGCGAGCCGCTGCCGCGCGCCCTCACCGACGACGTGACCCGGCTGTGGCGGGCCGAGGTCCACAACCTCTACGGTCCCACCGAGGCGACCATCGACGCGACCGCGCACCGCGCGGACGGGCCGGGGGGCCGAGCGTCGGCCTGCGAACACCCCGTGACCACCGGACGCACCGCCGGTACGCCCTCCGAGACCGTCCCGATCGGCCTTCCGGTCGACACCATGCGCACCTATGTCCTCGACGGCCGGCTGCGGCCCGTACCGCCGGGCGTCACCGGGGAGCTGTACCTCGCGGGGCCCAACCTCGCCCACGGCTACCTGGAGCAGCGGAGCCTGACCGCCGGCCGTTTCGTCGCCGACCCGTTCGGCCCCGCCGGCGCTCGGATGTACCGGACGGGCGACCTCGTACGGTGGAACGCCGACGGGCTGCTCGCCTACGTCTCCCGCGCCGACGACCAGGTCAAACTCCGCGGCTTCCGCATCGAACCGGGCGAGGTCGAGGCCGCCCTGCTGGCCCGCCCCGGGGTCACCGCCGCCTGCGCGGTGATCCGCGAGGACGAACCCGGCCGGGCCCGCCTCGTCGCCTACGCCGTCACCGCGGACCCCGGCGCGCGCCCGACGGCCCTGCGCGACGCCTTGGCCGAGACCCTGCCGCACTACATGGTGCCCGGCACCGTCGTCGTCCTGGACGGCCTCCCGCTCCTGCCCAACGGCAAGGTGGACCGCCGGGCCCTGCCCGAGCCGGATCCGGACTCCGGTGCCGACGCCGTCTCCGGGACCGGTCGGCGCACCCTGCGGGAGGACCTGCTCGCGGGGATCTTCGCCGACGTCCTGCACCGGTCCCACGTGGGCACGGACGACAGCTTCTTCGACCTCGGCGGCCACTCGCTCCTCGCCATGCGCGTCGTCAGCCGCGTCCGTACCGTCCTCGGTGCCGAGATCGCCGTACGCACGCTCTTCGAGCACCCGACCGTCGCCGGGCTGGCCCGCGCCCTCGACACACCGGGCCGGGAGCGTCCCGCCCTGGTGCCCGCGGACGGACGGCCCGACCCGCTGCCGCTCTCCTTCGCCCAGCAGCGCCTGTGGTTCCTCGGCCGGCTCGAAGGGCCCAGCTCCACCTACAACATCCCGCTCGTCCTCGAACTCGACGGCTCCCTGGACCCGGACGCCCTGCGCGCCGCCCTGGCCGACGTCGTCGAACGGCACGAGGCGCTCCGCACCCTCTTCCCCGAACAGGACGGATCCCCGCACCAGCTGATCCTCCCCGCCGCCACCGCCACGCCCGCGCTGCCGGTCGTGTCCACGTCCCCCGCCGAGCTGGAGGCGGCCGTCCTGGAGGCGGTGCGCGAGCCGTTCGACATCACCACGGACCTCCCGCTGCGCGCCCTGCTCCTGCGCTCCGCGCCCGACCACCACGTCCTGGTGCTCGTCCTGCACCACATAGCGGGAGACGGCTGGTCCCTCGCACCGCTCGCTCGTCACCTCGGCCAGGCCTACCGGGCCCGACTCGCGGGAGACAGCCCCGAGTTGACGTCCGGCGCCGCGCTCCAGTACGCCGACTACACCCTCTGGCAGCACGCCGCCCTCGGCGACGGCACCGCACCCGAGAGCGTCCTGAAGCAGCAGCTCGACCACTGGCACACCGCCCTCGCCGGGCTGCCCGGCCTGATCGACCTGCCGCTGGACCGGCCGCGACCGGTCACCACCGACCCCCGGGGCGCCGTCCACACCTTCGATCTGCCGTCGCCCCTCTACGCCCGGCTCCTGCTCCTGGCGCGTGAGTCGGGGAGCAGCCTGTTCATGGTGCTCCAGGCCGCCGTGGCCACGGTGCTGCACCGGCACGGCGCGGGCGACGACATCCCGCTCGGATCGCCCGTCGCCGGCCGCACGGATGAGGCGCTGGAGGAGCTGGTCGGCTTCTTCGTCAACACCCTCGTGCTGCGCACGGACCTGTCCGGCGCACCGACCTTCCGCGATCTGCTCGACCGGGTACGCGAGTTCGACCTCTCCGCCTACGCGCACCAGGACGTGCCCTTCGAACGCCTGGTGGAGAGCCTCAACCCGGTCCGGGCGCGCAACCACCACCCGCTTTTCCAGACCATGCTGGTCCTGCAGAACCAGGAGACCGCCCAGCCCGACCTGCCAGGTCTCACCGTCGAAGGCCGGCTGGTCCACAACGGCCTGAGCAAGTTCGACCTCACCTTCGCCTTCACGGAGGAGTCCACCGAGGAGTCCACCGAGAGGGAGGGGGCGGGCACCCTCACCGCCGGGATCGAGTACGCCACGGCCCTCTTCGACCGGACCACCGTCCAGACCCTCGCGACCCGACTGGTCCGCCTCCTGGAGCAGGTGGCCGCCGACCCCTCCCTGCCCCTGGCGGCCTACGACCTGATGGACGCCGACGAGCACACCCGGGTCACGCGCTGGGGCAGCGGCCGCGCCCTGCCCGCGGAGCCGGACGCCACCCTGCCCACGCTCTTCGCGGACCAGGCGCGCCGCACCCCGGAGGCCGTGGCTGTCACCGGCGACGGCGACACCCTGACGTACGCCGAACTCGACGAGATCTCCGAGGCCCTCGCGCGTGCGCTGGCGGGCCTCGGTGCCGGCCCCGAGCGCGGGATCGGCGTGCTGCTCGCCCGGTCGCCGGCCGTGGTGTCGGTCTCCCTCGGCACCGTCCGTACCGCCGGTGCCTACGTCCCGCTGGACGCACGCTGGCCCGCCGAACGGCTCGACCAGGTCGCCGGCGTGGCGGACCTACAAGTCCTCGTCGTCGACGAGGAGGCCCTCACCTCGCCCTGGGTGGCCGCGACCGCCGCGCGGATTCCGGTCCTCGTCGTGGACCGGCTCGGCCGGATCCTGCGCGGCGCACCCGAGCGCCCCGGCCACCCGGCGGTGGTGCCGGGCACCGCGTCCCTCGCCTACGTGATGTTCACCTCCGGCTCGACCGGCCTGCCCAAGGGGGTGGGCGTCACGCACGCCGACGTGGTCGCGCTCACCGCCGACTCCGCCTGGCAGGACGGCGCCGCCGACGCGGTGCTGATGCACTCGGCGTACGTCTTCGACGCCTCCACGTTCGAGATCTGGGCCCCGCTCCTGAACGGCGGCCGGATCGTCGTCGCCCCGGACGGCGTCCTGGAGGCCCGCACTCTCGGAGAGGCCGTCCAGGAGCACAAGGTGAGCGCCGTCTTCATGACGACCGCCCTGTTCAACGTGATCGCCGAGACCGACCCGGGCGCCTTCACCGGGCTGCGCCTGCTCTGCGCCGGGGGAGAGCTGGCCTCCCCGGACGCGATGCAGCGGGTCGCCCACTCCGCCCCCAGCACGCGCGTCCTGCACGTGTACGGACCCACCGAGACCACCACCTTCGCCACCCGCCACCACGTGACGGCCGGCCTGCCGTCCGGGCCACCGCCCATCGGGCGCCCCCTGGACGGCATGCGCTGCTACGTCCTGGACGGCTCCCTGGTCCCGGTCCCGCCGGGTGTCGTGGGCGAGCTGTACCTCGCCGGACGCGGCGTGGCACGCGGGTACACCGGACTCCCGGGGCTGACCGCCACGCGCTTCGTCGCCGACCCGTTCGATTCCGTCGGCGGCCGGATGTACCGGACCGGCGACCTCGTCCGGTGGACCCCCGAGGGCCACATCGCCTACGTCACCCGCGCCGACGGCCAGGTCAAGCTGCGCGGCTACCGCATCGAACTGGGCGAGGTCGAAGGAGTGCTGGCCCTCTGCGAGGGGGTCGCCGACACCTTCGCCGTCGTACGCGAGGACATCCCCGGCGACCGGCGCCTCGTCGCGTACGTGGTGCCGGCCGCCGGCGCCCACCTCGAAGCGGGCGACCTCGCGCGGGTTGTCGGCCGGTCCCTGCCCGCCTACATGGTGCCCTCGGCGTTCGTCCTGCTCGACGCGTTGCCGCTGACCCTCAACGGCAAGGTGGACCACCGCGCGCTGCCGGAGCCCGACCACCACGCCCCGGTCCGCGGACGCGCCGCCCGCACCGCCCGCGAGGAGATCCTGTGCGGGCTCTACGCCGACATCCTCGGCCTGGACGGGACCGGCGTGGACGACGACTTCTTCGCCCTGGGCGGCCACTCCCTGCTCGCCACCCGCCTCGCCGCCCGCATCCGCACCGCGCTCGGCGTCGAGATCCAGGTCAAGGCCCTCTTCGAGCACCCCACACCGGCCGCGCTCGCCGCCGCACTGGAGGGAGCCGAGGAGGCCAGGAGCCCCCTGGAGCGCACAGGGTCCCGTCCCGATCCGCTGCCGCTGTCCTTCGCGCAACAGCGGCTGTGGTTCCTCAACCGGCTCGAGGGGCCCAGCGCGACGTACAACGTGCCCCTGGTGCTGCGGCTGGACGGGCCGCTCGACGCGGAGGCGCTGGAGAGCGCCCTCGCGGACGTGGTGGAACGGCACGAGAGCCTGCGCACGGTCTTTCCCGAGACCGACGGGGTGGCACGCCAGCTCGTCCTGGACTCCGGTCACGCCGATCTCGATCTGACGCCCGTCGACACCGACCCGGCCCGCCTGGACGAACTGCTGACCACCGAGGTGGCCCACGCCTTCGACGTGGCCGCCGAGATACCCGTACGCGCCCGGCTGGTGCGGCTCGGCGCCGAGGCCCACGTCCTCGTGCTGGTCGTCCACCACATCGCGGGCGACGGCTGGTCCCTCGCCCCGCTCGCTCGCGACCTGGGCGAGGCGTACCGGGCGCGGACGCAGGGCGAGGAACCCGGCTGGACGGAGCTCGCCGTCCAGTACGCCGACTACACCCTGTGGCAGCGCGCCCTGCTCGGCGACGAGAGCGACCCGGCCAGCCAGGCCGCCCGCCAGCTGGACTTCTGGCGCACCGCGCTCGCCGGGGCCCCTGAACTGCTCGACCTGCCTCTGGACCACCCGCGCCCCGCGATCCCCGCCTACCGGGGTGACGCGTTCGCCTTCCCTGTGGACGCGCGGACCCACGAGGCCCTGACCGCGCTCGCCCGGGCCCGTGGATGCAGTCTCTTCATGGTGCTCCAAGCGGCCCTGTCGGTGCTGCTGGCCCGGCACGGCGCCGGGGAGGACATCCCGCTCGGCACCGCCGTGGCCGGACGCACCGACGAGGCGCTGGACGACCTGGTGGGCTTCTTCGTCAACACCCTCGTCCTGCGCACCGACCTGACCGGGGACCCCACCTTCGGTGAAGTCCTGGACCGGGTAAGGGAGTTCGACCTGTCGGCCTACGCCCACCAGGACGTGCCGTTCGAGCGGCTGGTGGACTCGCTCGACCCGACCCGCGCCCAGAACCACCACCCGCTCTTCCAGACCATGCTCGTCCTCCAGAACCAGGCGGACGCCACTGTCGACCTGCCCGGCCTGACGGTGACGGGACAGCCCGTGCACACCGGCATCAGCAAGTTCGACCTGACCTTCACCTTCAGCGAGACCCACGACGAAGCGGGCCGCCCCGCCGGACTGGACGGCCATCTGGAGTTCTCCACCGACCTCTTCACCCACACCACCGCGCACACCCTGGCCGCCCGGCTGACGCGCCTGCTCGCCACCCTCGCCGCCGACCCCGAGCTCCCGGTCCACGCCGTCGACATCCTGGACGAGGCCGAGCGCCGGAGCCTGGAGCGGACCGCCCACGGCCCGGTCCGGCCGGTCGCCGCGCGCACGGTACCCGAGGCCTTCCGCGCGCAGTGCGCCCGGACGCCCGACGCGGTGGCCGTACGGGACGGCGTGCACCGCCTCACCTTCGGCGAGCTCGACGCACTCTCCGACGACCTGGCCCACCATCTGCACAGCCGGTCCATCGGCCACGGCGACCTCGTCGCCCTCGCCCTGGAAGGAACCGCCGACCAGGTCGTCGCGATGCTCGCGGTGGCCAAGGCCGGAGCCGCCTACCTGCCCGTCGACCTGGAATACCCCGAGGCGCGCGTCGCCTACATGCTCCAGGACGCCCGGCCGGCGCTGCTCCTGACCCACGGCACCGCCCGTACCGCGCGGTTCGCCTCATCCGTCCCCTGCCTCGCACTGGACGACCGGGCCGCCTGGTCCACCGGTAGCGCTGCGCCGCCCGGCGTCGCGCCGGACCCGCGCGACACCGCGTACGTCATCTACACCTCCGGCTCCACCGGCCGCCCCAAGGGCGTCCTCGTCCCGCACGCCTCGCTGACCAACCACATGGCCTGGATGGCCGGACACCTCGGACTCACCGCCGACGACCGGATCCTCGCCCGCACCTCGCCGAGCTTCGACGCGTCGGTCTGGGAGACCTGGCTGCCGCTCCTGCACGGCGGCTCCACCTGCCCGGTGGAGCCCGCCGTCAATCACGACCCGGCCGCGCTGCTGGCCCGGATGCGGGAAGCGGGCGTGACCGTCGCCCAGTTCGTGCCCTCGCACCTCGCGGTCGTCCTCGCCGAGACCCGCCCCGACCAGGCGCCCGCCACCTTGCGGGCCGTCCTGTGCGGCGGCGAGCCCCTGGCCCGGTCGCTGGCGGAGCGGGTCGGAGCGGACTGGGGCACCGACGTGCACAACCTCTACGGGCCCACCGAGACGACCATCGACGCCACCGCCCACCACCACCGCGGTGAGGAGGTGGAGACCTCGGCGGGGGAGGGGACCGTGCCGCTCGGCCGCCCCGTCGACAACACCCGTGCCTACGTCCTGGACGCGTACCTCCAGCCGGTGCCGCCGGGCGTCACCGGCGAGCTCCACCTCGCGGGCGACGGCCTCGCCCGCGGCTACCTGGGCCGCCCCGGTCTGACCGCCGCCCGGTTCGTCGCGGATCCGTTCGGCCCCGCCGGCAGCCGCATGTACCGCACGGGCGACCTGGTCCGCCGGGACGCCGACGGCCTGCTCAGCTACGTCTCCCGGGCCGACGACCAGGTCAAGCTGCACGGCTTCCGCATCGAGCTCGGCGAGATCGAGGCCGCGCTCACCGCGCTCGACGGCATCACCGCCGCCTGCGCCGTCGTCCGCGAGGACCGGCCGGGCGAACGGCGCCTGGTCGCCTACACCGTCCCCGCCCGGAGCGAGGGCACCGAACCCCTCACCGACGCCGGAGTGCGGGCCCTCCTGACATCGGCCCTGCCCCCGTACATGGTGCCCGCCGTCCTCGTCACCCTGGACGCGCTGCCGCTGCTGCCCAACGGCAAGACCGACCGGCGCGCCCTGCCCGCCCCGGCGCGCCCGGCCGCCACCCGCCCGGGCGGCCAGCCGCGCACTCCGCGGGAACGCGTCCTGTGCGAGGTGTTCGCCTCGGTCCTGGGCACCCCCGGCGTCCGTGCCGACGACGACTTCTTCGCGCTCGGCGGCGACAGCATCCTCTCCATCCAACTGGTCAGCCGGGCCCGCGCGGCCGGCCTCGGGGTCACTCCGCGCGACGTCTTCGTCCACCGCACGCCCGAGGCCATCGCGGCCGCCGCCACCGCGCTCGACCAGAACACCGCCCTTCCGGCCGAACCGGGCACCGGCGAGATGCCGCCGACCCCCATCATCGCCTGGCTGCTGGAGCGGCCGGGCCCCACCGACGGCTACAACCAGTCCGGGGTGCTGCGCACACCCGCGGGCGCCGACGAGGACTCGCTCGTCGCCACTCTCCAACTCCTCATCGACCACCACGACATGCTCCGCCTGAAGGTCACCCGCCCGGCCGAGGGGGAGCCCGTACTCGAAGCCCTGCCGCCCGGCGCCGTACCGGCCCGCCGCCGCTTCACCCGTGTCGACGTCGCGGGCCTCGGGCCCGACGCCGTCCGCGCCGCGCTCACCGAGGCGGGCGAAGCGGCCCGCGGGCGGCTGCGGCCCGCGCACGGGGAGGTGATCGAGGCCGTGTGGTGCGACGCCGGGCCGCACACACGCGGACGGCTGCTGCTCATCGTGCACCACCTGGCCGTCGACGCCGTCTCCTGGCGCATCCTCGCCGCCGACCTCGCCACCGCCTGGCAGGGCGTCACCGAGGGGACGGCCGCCGCGCTGCCCGCCGTCGCCACGCCCTACCGGAGCTGGGCGCACCTCCTCGCCTCGCAGGCGCGCGGAACCGCCCGCGCGACCGAACTCCCGCTGTGGGAAACGGCGCTGGGCACCCCCGACCCGCAGCTCGGGTACCGCGCCCTCGACCCGCGCACGGACACCGCCGACCGCACCCGCACCCTGACCGCCCGCCTGCCCGCCACCTGGACCAGGCCCCTGCTCACCACCGTCCCCACCGCCTTCCACGCCGGGGTGGACGACGTCCTGCTCACCGGCCTCGCCCTCGCCGTCAGCTCCTGGCGGGCGCAGCGGGCCGGCGACCGGACGGGGGAGAGCGGCCTGCTGCTCGACCTGGAAGGGCACGGCCGCGAGCAGATCGCCGACCACATCGACCTGTCCCGCACCGTCGGCTGGTTCACCAGCCTCTACCCGGTCCGGCTCGACCCCGGGCCCGTCGACGCCCGCCAGCCGGGGAACTTCGATGCCGCACTGGTGGAACGCGCCCTCAAACGCGTCAAGGAACAGCTGCGGACCGTCCCCGACCACGGCGTCGGCTACGGCATGCTCCGCCACCTCAACCCGGCCACCCGCCCCCGGCTCGCCGCCGCGCCACAGCCGCAGATCGGCTTCAACTACCTGGGCCGGTACGCCGCTGTGTCCGGGGCGGCGGGAGGAGACGGGGACCCGGGCACCGACTGGGAGGTCCTGCTCGACGGCGGCGGGCCGCCCAGCCAGGACCCGGACATGCCCGTCCACCACGTCCTCGACATCAACGCGCACACCGAGGACCTGCCGGAGGGCCCCCGCCTGGTGATCCGCTGGACCTGGCCCGTCGACCTCCTCAAGGAGGAGGACGTGGAGATCCTGTCCGACACCTTCGTCCGCGCCCTGCGGGCCATCGCCGAACACGCCGAACGACCCGAAGCGGGCGGTTACACGCCCTCCGACCTTCCCCTGGTCTCGCTCAACCAGGCCCAGATCGACCGACTTCAGAACAAGTGGGGTGGACGCAAGTGACCGGGTTCCAACTGGAAGACGTACTACCGCTGACGCCGTTGCAGGCGGGCATGCTCTTCCACGCGCTGTACGACTCCGACGCCGTGGACGTCTACACCGCGCAGTTCGTCTTCGACCTCGAAGGCCCCGTCAGCGTCCCGGCGCTGCACGCCGCCGTCGGCACCCTGCTCCGCCGCCACCCCAACCTGCGGGCCGGCTTCCTCCACGAGGACCTCGACGAGCCGGTGCAGGCCGTCGCCGCCGAGGTGCCGGTGCCGCTCGAAGAGCTCGACCTGACCATGGCCGGCGGCACCGGCACGCCGGCGGAGCGGCTCGCCGCGTTCCTGGCCGCCGACCGTACCCGCCGCTTCGACCTCACCACCCCGCCACTGATGCGGTTCACCCTCGTGCACACCGGGCCGCAGCAGCACCGGCTGGTCATGACGAGCCACCACATCCTGCTCGACGGCTGGTCGATGCCCCTGCTCGTCACCGAACTCTTCGAACTGTACGCACGCGGCGGCGATGACAGCTCCCTGCCCCGCGTCGCCCCCTACCGCACCTACCTCGCCTGGCTGGCCCAGCAGGACCGCGAAGCCGCCCTGGACGCCTGGCGCACCGCCCTGGACGGGATCGAGGCGCCCACGCTGCTGGCCGGGCGCTCCACCCCCGACGCGCCGGGAACCGGCGAACTGCCGCAGACCCTCGTCCTGGACCTGGACGCGGCCACCACTGGGCTGCTCCGCGAGACGGCCCGCGCCCACCGGCTCACCCTCAACACCCTGGTCCAAGGCGCCTGGGGCCTGCTGCTCGGCCGCCTCACCGGACGCTCCGACATCGTCTTCGGCACCACCGTCTCCGGCCGCCCGCCGGAGGTGCCCGGCATCGAGTCGATGGTCGGGCTGTTCATCAACACCGTGCCCGTACGGCTCCGCCCGGAGCCCGGCGAGACCCTGGCCGCGCTGCTGACCCGGCTCCAGGAGGGGCAGGGCCGCCTGCTCGGCAGCCAGCACGTCGGCCTGACCGAGATAGCCGGCGTCACCGGACTGGACGAACTCTTCGACACCCTGGTCGTGTTCGAGAACTATCCGATGGACGCCGAGGCCCTGCGCACCGCGCAGCGACAGCTGCCCGGTCTCAGCGTCACCGGGTTCAGTGGTACGGACGCGGCCCACTACCCCCTCACCCTCACCGTCGCCCCGGGCGACGCGCTGAGGATCACCTTCGGATACCGGGCCGCCGCCCTGGACCGGGACGAGGTGGCCCGCACGGTCGCCCGTCTGCGGCGCCTGCTGACCACGATGGCGCAGGGGCTGGACCTCCGCGCCGACACCGTCCCCGTACTCCTGGACGGTGAACGCGACGCGCTGCTCGCCCAGGGGCGTGGTGCCGGACTCGCCGACGGGACGACGGAGCTGAGCGTTCCGGACGCCTTCGCCCGGCATGCCGCCGCCCGCCCGGACGCGGTGGCGGTCTCCGGCACCGGAGAGCCCCTGACGTACCAGCAACTGCAATTACTGTCGGATGAGTTGGCCAGTGCCCTGACGGGCCACGGAACCGTCGCCGAGGAGGGCGTCGGCATTCTCCTGGGCCGCTCGGCCGCCCTGGTCACCGCCTCCCTCGCGGCCCTGCGCGCGGGAGCCGCCTACGTGCCCCTCGATCCGGCCTGGCCCGCCGACCGGCTCACCCGGGTCGCCCAAGTGGCCCCCCTGCGCGCCCTGATCGTCGACGAGACCACCCGCGACCACCCCTGGGTGCGGCGACTGGGCCCCGAGGTGGCCGTGCTGACCGTCGACGCCGCCGGCCGGCTCCGGCAGGGCGGACCGGACAGCCCCGGCCCCCTCCCGGTTGCCGTGGGCGCCGCCCGGCTCGCGTACGTGATGTTCACCTCCGGCTCCACCGGACTGCCCAAGGGCGTCGGCGTCACCCACGGCGACATCACCGCCCTGGCCGCCGACCGGACCTGGGACGACGGGGTGGCCGACGCCGTGCTGCTGCACTCGGCGTACGTGTTCGACGCCTCCACCTTCGAGATCTGGGCGCCCCTCCTGAACGGCGGCCGGGTGGTCGTGGCCCCTTCCGGAGTCCTGCAACCCGCCGTGATCCGGGACCTCGTCGCCGGGCACGGCGTGACGGCGGCGTTCCTGACGACGGCCCTGTTCAACGTCATCGCCGAGACCGACCCCGGCGCCCTCGGCCTGCTGCGCCTGGCCGCAGCCGGGGGAGAGGCCGCCGCGCCCGGAGTCCTCCAGCGGCTCGCCGCCGCACACCCCGCCACCAGCGTCCTCAACGTCTACGGGCCCACCGAGACCACCACCTTCGCCACCCTCCACCGCGTCCGCCCCGAGCGCCCGTCCGAGGGTGTGCCCCCGATCGGCCGACCGCTCGACGGCATGCGCGCCTATGTCCTGGACGCCGGCATGCGGCCCGTACCGCCCGGCGCCGAGGGGGAGCTGTACATCGCGGGGGCCGGGGTCGCGCGCGGCTACCTGGGGCGCCCCGGCCTCACCGCCACCCGGTTCGTCGCCGACCCGTTCGCCGGGAGCGGGGAGCGCATGTACCGCACCGGCGACCTCGTGCGCCGGAGCGCCGACGGGACCCTGCACTACGTGGCCCGGGCCGACCAGCAGATCAAACTCCGCGGCCACCGCATCGAACCCGCGGAGATCGAGGCGGTCCTCCTCTCCGACCCCTCCGTGCGCGCCGCCTGCGTCCTGGTCCGCGAGGACCTGCCCGGCGACCGCACCCTCACCGCCTACGTCGTCCCCGCACCCGGGCACATCCCCGACCCGGACCGGCTCACCGCGCACCTCGGCCGCCACCTGCCCGCCTTTTCGGTGCCGGCCGCCATCCAGCCGCTCGACGCCCTGCCGATGACCCCCAACGGCAAACTCGACCGGGCGGCCCTGCCCGCGCCCACCACCTCGCGCGGCACGTTGGGCCGGGCGCCGCGCGGCGCCCGCGAGGAGATCCTCGCCGGGCTCTTCGCCGACGTGCTCGGCGTGGACCGCGTCTTCGCCGACGACAACTTCTTCGCCCAGGGCGGCCACTCCCTGCTCGCCACCCGCCTCGTCGGCCGCGTGCGCACCGCCCTGAACACCGAGACCGAGATCCGCACCCTCTTCGAGAACCCCACCGTCGCCACGCTCGCCGCCGCCCTGGAGGAGGCGGACCGCCCGGCGCGCCCCGCCCTCGTCCCGCAGCAGCGCCCCATCGCGCTCCCGCTCTCGTACGCCCAGCAGCGCCTGTGGTTCCTCCACCGGCTCGAAGGGCCCTCCGCCACCTACAACATCCCCTTCGCCGCCCGCATCGACGGCCCGCTCGACACCGAGGCCCTGCGCCGAGCCCTGTCCGACGTCATCACCCGCCACGCCGCCCTGCGCACCTCGTTCCCCGAGGAGGGCCGGGGACCGCGCCAGCACATCACCGCGCCCGACGACGTCCGCCTGCCGTTCGTCCTCGAAGCCGTCGAGGCGAACGATGCCGCCGACCGGATCAGGGCCGCCGCGACCGAACCGATCGACATCGAGCAGGGCCTTCCCCTCCAGGCGACCCTGCTGCGCCTGGCCGACGGCGCCCACATCCTGGTCCTGGTGATCCACCACATCGCCGCCGACGGCTCGTCCCTGGCACCCCTCACCCGAGACCTCTCCACCGCTTACCGGGCCCGCGCCCACGCCGAACCCCCGGCCTGGAACGAACTCCCCGTCGACTACGCCGACCACACCCTCTGGCAGCGCGGTCTCCTCGGCGACGAACACGACCCCGAAAGCGTCGTATCCCGCCAACTCGCCCACTGGAAGGGCGCGCTGGGCGGGCTGCCGGAAATGATCGAGCTGCCGTGGGACCGGCCGCGGCCCGCCGTACCCCGGCACACCGGCGCCACCCACGACTTCACCCTCGACCCCACCACCACCCGTCAGATCACCGACCTCGCTCGCGCCACCGGATGCAGCGTCTTCATGGTGCTCCAGGCCGCGCTGTCGCTGGCGCTCTCCCGGCACGGCGCCGGCGACGACATCCCGCTGGGCACCGCCGTCGCCGGACGTACCGACGAGGCCGCCTCCGACCTCGTCGGCTTCTTCGTCAACACGCTCGTGCTGCGCACGGACCTGACCGGCGACCCGACCTTCCTCGAACTCCTGGACCGCGTGAAGGAGTTCGACCTCTCCGCCTACGCCCACCAGGACGTCCCCTTCGAGCGCCTGGTCGAGCTGCTGAACCCCACGCGCTCGCAGAACCACCACCCGCTCTTCCAGACCATGCTCATCCTTCAGAACCACACCCCCGCCGCCCCCCTCGACCTGCCCGGCCTCACCGTCACCGGTGTGGCGGCGGACCCCGAGGTGGCCAAGTTCGACCTGTCGTTCACCTTCACCGAGATACCCGACGAGGGCAGCGGGACCCCGAGCGGTATGCGGGGAGCGGTCGACTACGCGACGGAACTCTTCGACCCCGCCACCGTCCGCGACCTCGCCGAACGGCTCACCCTGCTGCTCGGCGCCGTCTCCGCCGACCCCGACCGTCCGCTGCGCGACTACGACGTGCTCACCACCGCCGAGCGCACCCGGCTGACCGCCTGGGGAACCGGCCCCGGCCAGGACGCCCCCGGCTCCACGGTCCCCGAACTCTTCGACCAGTGGGTCCGGCGCACCCCCGACGCCCCGGCGGTCCGCGACGCGGACACCACCCTCACCTACGCCGAGCTCGACGCCCGCGCCGACGCCCTCGCCCGCCACCTCACCGCCCGGGGCATCGGCCCCGAGGACCGGGTGGCGGTCGCCCTGCCCCGCACCCACGAACTCGTCGTGGCCCTCCTCGCCATCCTCCGGAGCGGAGCGGCCTACGTGCCGCTCGACCCCGACTACCCGGCCCAGCGCCTGTCCTACATGCTCGACGACGCCCGGCCGCGCCTGCTCCTCACCACCCCCGCCATCCACCGCCGTCTCCCCGCCTCGCCGGTGCCGCACCTGCACCTCGACGGCCTCGCGGACAGCGCCGCCCCCACCGCCCATGCCCGGCCCTCGCGCCCCGCGCATCCGGCGTACGTCATCTACACCTCCGGCTCCACCGGCCGCCCCAAGGGCGTCGTGGTCACCCACCAGGGCGCCGGAGCCATGGCCAGGAGCCAGAGCGAGCGGCTGCGCGTCACCCCGGGCAGCCGGGTTCTCCACATGGCCTCCGTCAGCTTCGACGCGGCGTTCTGGGAGCTCTGCATGGGGCTGCTCTCCGGGGCCTGCCTGGAGATCGACGAACGCGACGCCCTGCATCCCGGCCCGGCCCTCGCCGCCCTGATCCGCGAGCGGGGTGTCACCCACCTGACCCTGCCGCCCGCCGCCCTCGCCGTGATGCCGCCCGGCTCCCTGCCCATTGGCACCACGATCGTCCTCGCCGGTGAGGCGTGCACGCCGGCGCTGGTGCGCTCGTGGGCGCGGGACCGGTTCCTCGTGAACGCCTACGGCCCCACGGAGACCACCGTCTGCGCCACCATGAGCACCTTCCAGTACGCGGAGGGGCCCCTCGCCCCCGACCGCACCGTGCCCATCGGCGTTCCCGTCGACGGCACCCGCGTCCACGTCCTGGACGACCGGCTGGCGCCCGTGCCGCCCGGCGTCGTCGGCGAACTGTACGTCTCCGGTGCGGGAGTGGCCCGCGGCTACCACGGCCGCGCCGCCCTGACCGCGACGCGGTTCGTCGCCGACCCGTACGACCGCACGGGAGGCCGCATGTACCGCACCGGCGACCTGGTGCGCTGGACGGCCGAGGGGGAGCTCGTCTACGTCTCCCGCGTCGACGACCAGGTCAAACTGCGCGGCTTCCGCATCGAACTCGGCGAGATCGAGGCCGCCCTCACCGCCCTGCCCGGCCTCGGGGCGGCCTGCGCCGTCGTCCGCGAGGACCGGCCGGGCGACCGGCGGCTGGTGGCGTACACCGTGTCCGCGGACGGGGCGGCGGCCCCGGACGAGGCGGAGCTGCGCGCTCACCTCGCCACCACCCTGCCCAGCCATATGATCCCCGCCGCCTTCGTCCGGCTCGCCGCGCTGCCCGTCACCCCCAACGGCAAGACCGACCGGCGCGCCCTGCCCGCACCCGAGGTGACCGCGCCGACCGGGAGCCGTCCGCCCCGAACCGACCGGGAACGCGCGCTGTGCGAGGTGTTCGCCGAGACGCTCGGTGTGCCCCAGGTCGGGGTGTCGGACGACTTCTTCGCCCTGGGTGGCCACTCGCTGCTCGCCGTCACCCTCGCCCAGCGGATCGGTGAGCGGTGCGGCCGACGCCCCTCTCTGCGGGAGCTGTTCGCGGCGCCCACCGTGGAGGGCATGGACCACCTCCTGGGACGTGTCGCGGGCGAGCGGGACGCGGAGCACACCGCCACCCTCGACCTCGCCGCCGAGGTCCACCTGGCCGCGGACATCAGGGGCGCCGACCGGGACATCCCGGCGGGCAGCGCGACCCCGCTGCCCGCACCCACCCGCAGCCGGCCTCTCCGCCCGTCCAGGCGGCCCCTGCTAACCGGAGCCTCCGGCTTCCTCGGCGCCTTCCTCCTGCGCGACCTCATCGAGGTCACCGGCGGCCCGGTCGACTGCCTCGTACGAGCCGAGAACGAGCGCAGGGCGGCGCACCGGCTGCG
Organism: Streptomyces cyaneofuscatus; assembly: GCF_042718795.1. Lineage (GTDB taxonomy): Bacteria > Actinomycetota > Actinomycetes > Streptomycetales > Streptomycetaceae > Streptomyces > Streptomyces cyaneofuscatus_A. The sequence continues at coordinate 134,341 of NZ_JBHXOX010000003.1, read as the reverse complement.
GGCCAACCTGGAGCACTACGGCCTCTGGCACCCCCGGTACGCGGAACTGATCCGTCCCGTCCCCGGCGACCTGGCGGCCCCCGGCCTCGGACTGTCCCCCGATGTCCGGGCCGCCCTGGCCCGCCGGCTCGGCCCGGTCCTGCACAACGGCGCTCGCGTCAACTTCGCCGCCGCCTACGGCGATCTGCGCGCCCCCAACGTGGCCGGCACCGAGGAACTGCTGCGCCTGCTCGCCGAATCCGACTCACCCGGCATGCACTACATCTCCACGACCAGCGTCTACGCCCCCACACCGGACCCCGGCCCGGCCGCCGTCACGGAGACCACCCCGACGGGTCCCGCGTCCGCACTCCCCGACGGATACGCGCAGAGCAAGTGGGTCGCGGAGGGCCTCATCGCTCTGGCCCGCGAGCGCGGCCTGCCGGTGACCGTCCACCGGCCCGGCCGTATCAGCGGGGACACCGCCACGGGAGCCTGCCAGGACCGCGACCTGCTGTGGCAGCTCATCAAGGGCTGCCTCCAGGCCAGGGCGATACCCGACCTGCCGCCCGGGTCCACCGACTGGGTGCCCGTGGACTACGTCAGCGCGGCGATCGTGGCCTTCTCCACCTCCGGCCGGACGGGCACGGAGACCTGGCACTTCACCAATCCGGACGCGCCGGCCCTGGACCGTGTCTTCGAGACGGCCGCTCGTCTCGGCCACGAGCTGCGTACCGTCACCGCGGCCGACTGGCAGGCCCGGGTGGCAGCACAGCACGACAACGCCGCGCAGCTCTTCCTCGGCAGCGAGGACCAGGCCCGGCAGGCGACGGTCGGACATCGGCGCTTCGACTCCACCCGGACGGCCAAGGCGGCGGCCGACCTGGGGGTGCACCTGCCCCAGCTGACCGACGAGGTCCTGAACCGCTACCTGACGTACTTCCACGGCACAGGCTTCCTGCCGCTGCCCTCGGTGGTCACTCCGTGATCCGGAGCCGGGCCGCCCAAACCGTAGGCGGCCCGGCCTCCCGCAGCGCACTCTGTGCGGGAGGGCCTACGGGGTCGGATCGGACCAGGTCGAAACGCTCCAGATCCACGACTTGCGTCGCCGGTGGCTACCGGTACGTGCTGTCGGCATCCGGCACGACGTGGCGGCCGCCACCATCGAATCTCTCGCCTGCCAGCCAGCCGCTGCCCGCCGCCTCCGAGGGCCGGCTGTATCCGCTCGCTCCGGCCGCCCGGGAGCTGGAGCACCGAAGGCGTACAGCTAGGTGCTCCATGTGAAGCGCCGCTTTCAGTCCCCCTGGCCGGGACTGCCTCCACCTGCGAGGATCCTGGACGAACGCGCATTCAGGGGCACGTCGCTGGTGGTTTCCCGGCCGGGTGTGGATGATCCGGCCAACTCCCGCGGTCATACGGTGTGGCGCGATCACCAACTGCGATGATCAGGGACGACGGAGGCGTCCCCGAGGGAGAGCGAGCAGATATGAGCAGTCAGCAGCCCTCACCCGATGAGCCCCGGCCCGGGTGGACGGCCAGTGAGGCGGCGCGGGCTGTCTACGGGGAGCACCTGGCGCGTATCGGGCACCTCATTCCAGCTGTGCTGTACATGTACGTGATGGACCGCCATGGCCTCGCGGCCGCGCACAACGCCGGCCGCCAGGACGTGGTCGATGCCCAGGTTGTCAGCATCGCGATGGAGTGCCGCGACGACCTCCTGGAGGCTGCGGTCGTCCTGGATGCCCTTGCCCTGTGCCGAGGGCACGGCAGCTACCTGCCCCGCCCCTACCAGGAGGCCATCATCCCCGCCCCGAGGGACGTCGAGTTGCGCACCGACGCCTCGGACGTGGCCGATGAACTCGCCCGCCACGACCTGCGGTACGGGACCAGCACGACCGGTGACATCCCCGCCCCGCTGGAGGACGGCTGCACCGACAGCGACCGCGACGCGGTCCGCGTCTACGCACGCCGGGAATGGATCACCCGGCAGGAACGCTGGCCTGGGATCTGAGGCCGGCGGCTCGCCTGACGATCTTCTCAGGGACGGATACTCGCGGCTCGCGGTTTCCTCCGGAGTGGGCACGTGCCGGGTGACCTGGAGTTGGCCGCTGCAGTCGACGTGTCGCCGCCGGGCGTAATAGAGGAAGACGCCGGGGTGTCGGCCCCGCCGGTCCCGGCGGCAGCGGTACCGGCGAGAGTGCCGAACACCTCCGCGCGGAGGGCCCGTGCCTTCACCGCAACGGGCGCCGCTCACGAGGAGCGGCGCCCGGGACGAGTGCGACGGTGCTGTCAACCGGCGCTGTTCACCGCCGGGAGGGAGAAGGAGGCCGGAGACTTCTTCAGCTCGGTCGTGTTGAGCTTCTTGTACTGATCGAGGAAGGGGGCCCGGTCGCCCTGGGTGCCGCGATCCTTCGACGGGTCGGCCAGCGGGAGCACCAGCTTCGCGCCCTTGATCGAGATCTTCTCCTCGGACGGGCTGTCGATCCAGGTCGGCGCGTTGACGGTGCCGATCTCGACGGCCAGTTGGTGCCCCTTCTCCAGCGTCCAGTCGGAGGACTTCAGGTCGAGCGCCAACCGCCCCCCGTCCACGCGTGCGACCTGCTCGTTGAAGGCGACCCCGGTCCCGTCCGCCGCCACGTCGTACAGCCTCACCATGACGTTGCCCGTCCCGGACGCGGTCATGGCGATCGAAGGGGCACCGGTCACCCGGACGTCCTGGGCGACGGGCTCGGAGCGGATGAGGAAGCCGGGGGCGCCGAGGCGGGCGGCCCGCTCGGCGTCCCGCTCCGGGTCGGAACCCGAGCCGATGTCGGTGTAGCTGCCGCCGCCCAGGTCGAGAGTGGGGGAGGTGGTGGCGTTGGGCCAGGTCTTCTCCTCCCGCCAGACGCCGGAGTTGTCCTGTACGGCGAAGTTCGGCAGCGGCTCGGCGGGCTTCTCGCCCTTGAGGTGTTCGTCGAAGAAGGCCATGGTCTCCTTCAGCCATCCCGCGCGGCCCATGGCCAGCTTGCCGTCCGCGCCGCGCTCGTTGCCGCGTACGTGGTCCCAGGGGCCGATCCAGCCCCTCTCGACGCCCCGGTGGTTGGCCAGGTACTCCTCCATGCCGAGCGGCTTGGTGTTGTTCTCGGTGAGGCCCTGGGTGAACAGCAGCGGGGTGTCGGTGCCCTTGGCTCCCGCGACCGCGTCGCGCTGCGTCCAGAAGGGGTCCCCGGGATCCACCGTGCCCGCGAGGATCGGTGTGGCGGCGCATTCGGGGTGCTTCTGCTCGTACGCGGCGTTCTTCCGGTAGCGCTTGTCGTCGTCCGGGAGCGGAGGGATGGTGGCTATCTCGTTGTAAGTGGTCGGGGCGATGATGCCGTTGGGGCGCGGAACGCCGTTGGAGTGGGAGTGCCGGTAGAGGTCCCAGATGGGCTCCTGGGCGACGACCGCCTTGAGGGCCTTCTTCTTGGCGTTGTTGCCCAGCAGCCCCGTCCAGGCGTCGAAGGACTTGCCGTACATCCCGACGGCACCCGTTGACCAGGACTGTCCGGCGCTCCAGTCGATGGCGGCCGACACGTCGGCGAGGTCGCCGGGGCCGCCGTAGTCGAAGCATGCACTGGAACCGCCGAAGCCGCGGGAATCGACCATCACCACGGCGTACCCCTGCCGGAACAGGTCGGCGCCCTCGAAGAGGTCGGCGAAGCGGCCGGAGGGGCCGGTGTGCGGCAGCCGCTCGTCCTTGAGCTCGCCCGCGTGCCCGAAGTAGGAGCTGACCATGAGGATGACCGGCAGCTTCTCGCCCTCGGGCAGCTTCTCCGGCAGGAGCACATCCGCGTGCAGCTCCGTCTTCGACTTGTCGGCCGAGGGGAAGTAGTGCTGGGTCCAGCGCGCGCCCTTGGGGACCCGCTTGTTCTGGTCGTGCGTCACCGAGCGCTTGTCGGTGGCGACCGCGGCCGTCCGGCTGCCGCCCGTGCTCTTCGGATCGTCGCGTGAGGTGGCGACGGCGACGGTGACCAGCGTTCCCGTGACGGTGAGGGCGAGCACCGCGGCCAGGGCGGTGCGGGTCGTGGACGACAGTTTCCTCATCAGTTCTCCTGCGTGCTGGGGGGTACGGTCCGCGGACGGTGGGAGCCGCAAACGCGGGGGAGGACGTGTCCTGCGGGGTTCCGGGGTTGCTGTGCCGTCCCGAAGGCGTCGGCGCCAAGGCGTCGGCCGTGGGGTGGCGCGTCCCCTCGGTTGTCGAGTTGCTGCTCGTCTACCGCGTCGCCGACGCCGAAAACGTGTGACGTTGCGGCATACCCGCGAAACCCGGCGCATTCCCGGGCCGAGATTGCGGGCCCGGCATTTCCGCGGGCCCCACCTGCGCAACTGTGCCGTTGCGTCATGGTCTTCAATGGCTCCCACGCGCAAAATCCGTGAAGCGGCCCGTCGTTGAGGAGCTGACCAGTGCCTTGGAGTACCCGGGAAATCGCGGAATTGGCCGGAACGAGCCTCCGGGCGGTCCGGCACTACCACCACATCGGGCTGCTCGACGAGCCCGATCGACTCTCCAACGGGTACAAGCAGTACGGTGTCGATCACCTGGTCCGACTGCTGCGCATCAAGCGGCTCGTCGCCCTGGGCTTCCCCTTGAGCCGGATCGGCGAGATGCACGACGACGGGGATTCCCGCGAGGACCTCAGTGAACTGAGGGCGCTCGACGAGGAACTGGAGGCCACCATCGCTCGGCTTCGGCAGGCGCGCGCCGAGGTCGGTGCGCTCCTGCGGCGCAAGGGCCGCAGTGACGTACCGCTCCGTTTCATCACGGTGGAGGGAAGGAGCGACGTTCCCGAGGCCGACCGCGGCTTCCTCACCGTGGTGGACACGGTGCTCGGCCCCGGGGCGCTCGGCGCGTACGCGGATCTCCTCGATGAGAGTCCCGACGCGGTGGCGCTGGAGTTCAACGACCTCCCGGACGACGCCGACGAGGAGACCTGCAGATCCCTGGCCGACCGCCTCGTCCCGTATGTGCGCGCACTGCGTGCCCGCCACGGCGGACTCAGCGATCTCACCTCCGACGCCCCCAGGGGCCGCCGCCACGCCTCCCGTGCCATCGGGGAGGCGCTCACCCACCTCTACAACCCCGCCCAGGTCGACGTGATGGGCCGCCTCGGCCGGCTGCTGGCCGAGCCGGAACGTACGGAGTGAGGTCCACGCGGCGCCGAAGGGGCTTTCCACGCGCATACGTGTCCGGCCAGGGGAGACTCCCGGTGGGCCGGATACGTACGCGGCGTCGCGGGCTGACGGCGGACAGCTACCCCTGCCGCGGACTCAGAGCGTGCAGCGGCTCTTCTCCGACGGCGCCCGCAGATCGACCAGGTAGGCGGCCACGGCCTGGTTCACGCAGGCGCTGGTCCCGGCGGAGGCGATGGTGTGCTGCTCCCCTTCGACGGTCAGCAGGCTTCCGCCGAGAGTCTTCGCCAGGTTGACGCCGGCCTGGTGCGGGGTGCTCGGATCACCGGTGATCGAGATGGTCAGGGTGGTGGGGAGCCCGTCGACCCGGTCGGGGAAGGGGTAGGTCGTCTTCGGTTCGGCCGGCCAGAACTCGCAGGCGTCGCGCGCCCCCTCGGCTCCGGTGCCGGGGTCCGCGAACGGTGCCGCGCGGTAGGTCTTCCCGCGCATGGCGACGGCCTCCTCGGCCGTCATGCGGTCCTCGTCCATACAGGTGATCGCATAGTTGGCCTCGCCGAAGTTGCTGCCCTCCCCCTTCGCGTCCCGTCCGCCGAACGCCTGCGAGAGGGCTGCCAGCCGGCGCGGGTCGCCCTTGCCGACGTCGGCGATGCCCTGGGTGATCTTCGGCCAGACGGCCCGGTGGTAGAGACCGGCGATCACGGAGTCGACGAGGTCGCTGTAGCCGAACGTGAGCCCGTCGCCGTAGGCGATCGGTTCGTCCAGCAGCGGGCGGGCGATGGCCTGGAACGCCTCCGTGGCCCGCTCGGGATCGGTGCCCAGCGGGCAGCTCTCGTCCTTCGCGCAGGCGGCTGCCATCTTGTCGAACGAGGACTGGAAGCCGGCGTACTGGGACAGCCGCCTCTCGCCCCCGAGGTGCGGGTCCACCGCGCCGTCGAGGACCATGGCGCGCACCCGCTGCGGGTACTTCTGCGCGTACAGGGCCCCGACGCGGGTCCCGTAGCTCTGGCCCAGGAAGTTCAGCTTCCCGCCGCCGAGAGCGGAGCGCAGGATGTCCATGTCCTGGACCGTGTCGCGCGTACCGACGGCCTTCAGCGCCTTCGCGCCGCCCGAGCCCCGGGAGCACTTGTCGACCAGGGCGCGCGAGTCCCGCGCGGAGAACCGCCCCGCGGTGAGCACGAACTCCGTCCTGGCCTCCCCGGCCACGTGGTCTCGCGGCTCGAAGCAGTGGATGGACGGCTCGCTCGCCCCCGCACCCCGCGGGTCGAAGCCGATGAGGTCGAAGTTCTCGGTCACCGGACTCCCGGCCAGCGCGATCGCGGTCTGTGCCGCGAAGTTCTGGCCGCTCCCGCCGGGTCCGCCGGAGTTGAGGAGCAGCGGGCCCTTCGACGTGCCTCGGGCGGGGACCCGCAACACCGCGATCCGGGCCTCCTCCCTGTCGGGGGCGGCGTAGTCCAACGGCACGGCGAGGCGGGCGCACTGGAGACCGGGCGCGGCGAGAAGCTTCTCGTCGGCGGGAGTGGTGGCGTACCCCTCGCAGGAGCCGAAGGAGAGAGCCTGCCGGTGGAAGCGGTCGAGGTCGGCGGCCGGGGTCTTCTCGGCCGACGCTTCGGGCGGCGAGGGGCTGCACGCGCCGACGAGCAGCAGGACGGGGACGGCCACCGCGGTCAGGACGGGCCGGAGTGGTAAGAGGCGGAGGGACAACGGTACTCCCAAGGTGTGGGCGAGCGGAGGGGGTAGTGGCGTACCGCGCCGCTGGGTGGCAGGCGGTGCCCGGCGGCGTACCGCACCGCTCGGCAGCCGACGGCGCGGCGCAGCCGGCCGGCCGGCCGGGCAAGGGGACGGCCGGCGGCGTGGGTTCAGGCGCTCCAGCCGCCTCCGACGGCCCGGCTGGCGAGGTAGGAGTCGCGCAGCGCCTTCCGCAGCCCGGGGACGAACTCGTCGTAGCGCGCGGCGTAAGCCGTCAGTTCCGCCCGGTGGGACCGGCGGTCCTCCTTGCTCCAGACCGGGGACAGCTCCAGTTCCACCGCGAAGACGGCCATGGCCAGCTCGTCGGTCAGCGCCTCGGGGGGTGCGCCGCCGTCCAGGACACCGGAGCGTGCCTGGTCCTGCACGGCTTGCACCTCCTCCGGGTGCGTCACGCCGACCCGGTCGAGGGGTATGAGCCCGAGCTTCTTCTCCCGGCTGACTGTGACTCGGCCGGCGTCGGCCAGTTGGTCGCGGACCGGGGTCTCGGCGGTGTGCGCCTTGTCGTGGAGGAACTTGAGCCAGCCGCGGGGCGCGTTATCGGGCAGGTCCTGCCAGACCGCAGCCGCGAAGGGGTCCTGCGGTGGTGTGCCGGGCAGCCGCCTCACCTTGCCCCCGGTGGCGTCGAGGTGCCCGCTGCGGGCCAGTTCGGTGAGGGCTCCGGCCCGCAGGAGCTGGCCGCGCCCCTGAATGTCGTCGAGCGGAAACTTTTCCCGCGGGACCGAATAGCACAACAGATAGAGCTTCTGGGCGAGCGTCATCGACACGATGAATCCTTTGCCGTCACAAGGCTCCATCTCACGAAGGAGCGGTCACGAAAAGAGCGCGAGTGGCGCCCCTTCCACTGCTGTGCGTCGACGAACGGTTCCGTTCCCCCGAACCGGGGCGCGGAGCCTTTCCCGCACCGGCCCGCCCTTCGCACATCGGCACTTTTACCTCCTGCTCGTGCGGCGAAACTGGTGACGTTACGGCACAGTTGGCGGCGCTGCCGGAATCGGGCCGGGCAATTTCCCCCGGGCGGTGTCGTCGCACATTCGGGGGTAGTGGCGACCGTGCGGGAGGATGCGCGGGAAACAGCTCCGCATCCGCCTCCGAGGCGCTCACCGGTACCCCATGGACCGTGCCCGGTGCGCCGCCATGTTCCGATCCGTGCCCGGCTGATCCCGAACGGCGGGTGCTTTCATGCCCGAACACACGGTGGCGACCCCCGCGCCCGGGGGCTCGTACGACCACATCGTCGTCGGCGGAGGGGCGGCGGGCAGTGTGCTCGCCGCCAGGCTGAGCGAGAACGCCGCCCAGCGCGTCCTGTTGCTGGAGGCGGGGCCCCCGACGGGCTCGATGCCGTACCGGAGGCTACTTGAGGCCGTTGCCGACGGCCTTGACGACGGTCGCCGGGTGTCGCAGCTCCACCAGTGGTTGCCGCCGCCTCGCCTGGGGGAGGTTCTGGCCACGGCGGTCACGCTGGTCGAAGCCGCCCACAGGCCGGCACCAGCACCGCGCCCACCTGGACCGTGCCGCGCACCGTACGGGTGACGCGTGGACGCCACCCTCAAGGCCGATCGACGGCCGGGACGCGTTCAATGGAAGGTCTAGTGGTGGCATGACGTATTGGATCAGCTACAGATGGTGGTTCCCTTGTCGGGCTGCCTGGAAGCCGATGGTGATACACGCCTCGCATGGCCCCTGAACAGCGGAAACGGCCACCATGCGGCCAAGCTGTAGGCGGCTGGTCCGCGTATGGACCGGATCTTGGTCGGCGCGGAGCGCACCCCCGACCGTCGGCCCGTGGCGGCGGCGAGCTGGCGAGTCGCTTCGTGACAGGCTTGGCGCCGCGTCCGCGGAGGTGTTCCGGTTTCCGTGTCCCTCTCACCTGTGCTGCGCTCAACCTCCCTGCTAGGGGGCCACCCTGACGAGGCGAATGATCGGCGGGGCAGATCGCGGCTGACAGGCAACCGCAATTGGTCTGTACCTGTCGGGGCAGAAGAGTGCTATGAGCGACAACAGCATCTCGATCACAGTCGAACTGCACGGCGGACCGCTGGATGGGCAAACCACCCCCGTGACCCTCACGGATGAGGACCCCTGGGTTGGGCTTCCCAACGACGGCTACGCCTACCCTGGCGGCAGCAGCGTCCATGCACCCGACACCCACGGCCGCTGGGTATGGCAGGACGACCAGCCGGCCCGTACCCCGTGACCCCGCATTCGCCCGGCACTATGGCAGCCCCGGAGGGGAAAGACATGGATCGCTTTCACATGACAGGTGCCTGGCTGGCTGACCTCAGGGCAGCTTTGCTGTGTAGGGAAGAGGAGGTGCTCCTTGGAGTCCTTCAGCGACCCGACTATCCCGCGCTCGTGTCATGTCCGATCTGTGACGAGGGCCCGGAAAGCGTCGTGTCGCGTGTCGAGGACCCGACCATTGACGGACGCCGGGTAGTTCTTGTGGACTTCCGACCTTGTCAGCATGGCATCTGGGTGGCCGTCGGCGAGTAGCGGAAGGTTCCGTCGCGAAGCGTTGCGAACAGGACGCCGACCCTGCGGCGGGCAAGGCAGGGTAGGGCCTGACCTCCGCCGTCGGTGCTGGTGAGCGCGGTTCAATGTGGTCAACGTCCAGTAGTCCCTCATCAGCGGAGCGGCCCCGCGGCGGGGGCCGCTTTGAACGACGAATACCTGATGAGTGAGCGAAGGGTGACGGGGTGAGGTGTCAGTTGCCGGAGCCGGCGATTGCGGTGACGCGGATCTCCACGCGCATGGCGGCAAGGCCGAGGACGGTGACGCCGGTTTCGGTCCAGATCGGCGCGCGGCCATCCAGGCGGAGGCGGAATTGCTCGGCCATGATGCGGTTGACGTCCTCGCTGATGGCCTCTTCCCCGGGGGCGACCTTGTGGTACGAGTTGACGTGGATGACGTCCCCCCAGGCGGCGCCGACCGTGGCGAGCGCGCGCCCCACGTTCTCGAAGGCCTGGACGATCTCCTCCTCCAGCGAGTCCGGGATGTTCAGATCGTCGTCCACACCTGCCTGGCCGGAAATCTCGACCCGGTCCCCGACGCGGACGGCGCTGCTGTAGCCCAGGGCATCGTGAAGCTTCTCGCCATAGCCCGGAACGATGCCGAAAGTGACCGTGTCCATGATGCTCCATCTCCCTCTCTCCAGGGCCGCACGTTGCCCTGATATGACTTCATGCGTAAAGTTAACCTAGCAGGGGATGACTTCAAGTGCAAAGTAAAGAAGAGGTCTTCCCGAGGATAGGGTGTCCCCAGGAGGAGGGTTTGTGAGCGACAGCGGCGAACGTGGGAGTGACGAGGAAGTGCGCTGGCTCAACAGCCAGGAGAAGGCGGCCTGGACGGGGTTGATCTCTCTGCTCCTGCTGCTGCCGGGCAAGCTGGAATCGCCGCTGCGGGAAGAGCACGGCATCACCTTGTTCGAGTACCTCGTGCTCAGCCATCTCTCCGAGGCGCCGGGGCGGAGGTTGCGGATGGGTGAGCTCGCCTTCCTCGCCAGCGGATCCCTCTCCCGGCTGTCCAACGTCATCAAACGGTGTGAACAACGCGGCTGGGTCGTCCGAAGCCCTGACCCGGCCGACGGGCGTTACACCCTCGCCGAACTCACCGCCGCAGGCGTCGACATCGTGGACCGGGCGGCTCCCACCCATCTACGTGCCGTACGCGCTCTGGTCCTGGACTCCCTCAGCACCGCCGACCAAAGGGCCCTGGCCCGGATCGCGGAGAAGATGCACATCGTCCCCGACGATTTCGCCTGAGGCCCGTCCAGACCCGGCCTCAAGTTCCGGTGCGGCCAGCGCTCGGACGGTCATCTCGAGTGCGACCGCCAGAATCCTGGGCTGGTCGAGGCCGGCGGCCCAGGGCTTGGTGGCAAGTAGCCGGCGGGGGAGCGGGACTGCGGTTCCGGCTCCAAGGTGTACGGAAACGTCAGCTCAGGCTCGCGGAGTCGAGCTACTCAACTACCGGTCGCACGGGAAGCGGCCTGTAGAAGCTCTGTCCTGTGGACGGATTCGTGGACTCTTGCAGGATCGTGAGGACCGCCCAGGAACCGTTTCAGGTTGAGGTGTGGGGTGAGAGCGTCACCATTCCCTCGCAGATCCATCACGATGAGCCGACCGCCGACGTGGTGCGTTCACTGCCCGGTATCCAGCAGGTGATCTTGCTCTGCCTGTACTCCCGGCACTGCGATGGCAGTGTCCGTCAGCGTCACCTCGAACAGATCGTGAGGCTGGACGCGGCGTCCCGGACTCGGTCCAGCGCGGACTCCGTGGGGAGTTCATCGCTCGGAATCCTGTGTTCTTCGCCCGCACGGAACGACGTGTGGTGAGCTTCTGGTCCTCCTACTACCGCTGGGAATGATCCGAGTTCGGCACGTATCCGAGAGGCTTGCTGGCGAAAGCGTTTCGGGCTGCCACCTCGGAGCGGGTAGACGCACCATGGCCCCGCCGCACACCCGTCCCGCTGAGCGTCCGCACCTGGCTACGCCTGGTGCGCAGCCACGACCCATGACGGCATGTTCTGTTCCGCCCAGACGATCTTGCCTGTGGCTGTGCGGGATGAACCCCAGCGGCGGCACAGCATGTTGATGAGTTGAAGGCCCCGTCCACCCTCGTCGCTCAGGCCCGCGTGCTGGATCTGGGGCAGGTCGGGGCCGGTGTCCGACACCTCCACGACGAGGCGTTCCCCGCGCAGCAGCCGTAGTGTGCCGGGGCCGTTCCCGTACCGCAGTGCGTTGCCGACCAGTTCGGAGACGACGAGCTCGGAGACGTCGGCGAGCTCCTCGAGGCCCCATGACGCGAGCTGGCCGGTGACGAGACCACGGGCGGCCGAGGCGGACCGGCCGTCCTGCGGCAGCTCCCACACCCTCAGGTCCCCCGCCGGGAGTGTGGCGCTCGTGGTGACGAGGAGCACGGCCTCATCGAACCGGGGGGCGGCGGCCGGGGCACGCTCCACCAGACCCCCCTTCTCAAGCGATCCGGGCGGAAGGCCTAGCGCTGCCGTACGCAGCCGGTCCAACTGGGCGTCCACGTCGGAGTCCCGGGACTTGATCAGGCCGTCCGTGTACATGACCAGGTGGGCACCATCAGGGACGCGCAGCCGCAAGGGGTCGTACGGGATCACGCCCGCCCCTAGCGGCGCGCCGATCGGCACCGGGACGAGGTCGGCGGCGCCGTGCCCGTCGAGGAGCAGCGGTGGCAGGTGCCCGGCGCTCGCCAGCGTGTAGGAGGAGTCGGCGGGGTCGTAGACCGCGCACAGGCAGGTGGAGACCTGCTCGTCCTCCAGGTCGCGGGTGGCCAGGTCGAGCCGCGCGAGGATCCGCTCAGGGGCCATGTCCAGAGTCATCAGTGCGCGGGCCACCGTCCGCAGGCGCCCCATGGTCGCGGCGGCCGGCAACCCGTGCCCCATCACATCGCCCACCATCAGGGCCGTCCGTCCGCCGGGCAGGGCCATCACGTCGTACCAGTCCCCGCCTACGCCGTGATGTGCCGCCGCGGGCGCGTACTCGGAGTGCACCAGCAGGCCCGGCGTCGCCGGAGTAACGCGCGGCAACAAGGAACGCTGCAACGAGACGACGTGCTCACGCTCCCGCCCGTACAGTCGCGCGTTGTCGATGAAGACCGCCGCCTTGGAAGCGAGCTGCTCCGCCAGCGCCACGTCGGTCGTGGAGAACGGCGGAGTTCCAGGGCCGCGCACGAAGTCGGCGCTGCCGAGCAGCAGCCCACGGGCGATCAGAGGCACGGCCAGGTAGCTGTGCACGCCGGCGGCGCGCAGCTGTGCGGCGGCGCTCGCGGTGGGCGCGACGCGGATGAAATCGTCGTCGCGTATCCTGCTCAGCAGCACGGGTCTGCCTTGCCGAAGGACGTACCGGTGGAGCAGCGTCTCGTGCGGCTCCTTGGCGTGCAGGAAGGTCTCGCCCACCGGGGTCGGCTCCAGGTTGGAGAGCTCCTCAATGGCGCACAGCGCCATGGCTCGCATCTGTGGGATGCCGGGTTCGGTCTTCCGGGAGCCCTCGTCACCTCGCAGGACACTTTCGAGGATGTCCACAGCCGCTCCGTCGGCGAAACTGGGCACCGTGAACTCGGCGAGTTCCAGAGCGGTGCGCTCCAAGTCTAGAGTCGTGCCGATGCGGGAGCTGGCGGAGTTCAGCCAGGCAAGTCGGCTACGGGTGGTGAACCGGTCGGGTGGCAGGACGCCTTTGCTCCGGCGGAACCGCACGTTCGCGCCGACCGAGCGCCCTCCGGTGGAGCCCCGGTAGGACCGGCGTCGTTTGCCACTGCCGGCGTTCACTCTTCTGCCTCCAAAGCAGGACTCGACGCTTCTTGGTGCCCAGTGTGCACCGGAAACAGCGGCGGCACCTCCGGGTGACCCTCGTTGGATGGCCTGTTCAGAGATGGTGCTCCGGCGCTCGTTCCCGGTCCTCCTGATTTGGCTCGCGGATCGGCCCGGCCTGGATCGCTCCTATCACCTACCTCGTTCCCTGCTCGGAGCATCCCCACGGCGTCACCTCGATCACCACGACCGGCCCGGCAGGCAGCAAGCGTTCATGCTTTGCCACCCGTACAGGCTGATCCCAGGGCACAGTGCCCGACATCGAGAACTGAGCGATGTTGCCACCGTGCTGGGCACAGCCATTCGTTGAGGACCGCGACCAGTGTGGTCCTCTCGCGGCGGACAGCCTGCTCGGTGCGTCAACCGCATCCGCAGCATCGAATCCTTGCTGTCTCACATGAGAGATCTCAACACGTGGACATCGCAGCCCGGTGCGAACGGGTCCAAGCCGTGCTCGGCCAGTCAGCGAACTGCCATCAGATTTCCCCTCGGCGAGAGCTGAATTGCTGTGCCGCGAGTAGTGATCGCGAGTGCAGCGCACCCGGTCATCTCGTGTCCCGCCTTACTTCAGGGTTTCCTGGCGACCGCTCCGTACATGGCGATGTCGCGGCCGTCGATGTCGTTCTGCTCCCGGCCGGGGCGCCAGGCATGCACCTGGGTGACCTCTGGGTCCTGCAGTTCCAGGCCGTCGAAGAACGAGGTGGCGGTTCGTAGATCTCGCAGGACAAAGGGCATACCTTGCTCGCGGTACTCCTGGGCGACCCGGTTTACCTCCTCGGGCGCGAAGTCCGCGGTGCCGATGGTCATCGCCAGGTAGCTGCCCGAGGGCAGCGGGTTCAGCAGGTCTTGGACCAGACGCCGGTCATCAGGGGGCAGGATGAAGTGCATGATGCCGATGACCATGAGGCCGACGGGCCGGTTCAGGTCGATGAGCTCGCGGAACTCGGGACTGTCCAGGATGGTGCCGGGGTCGTGCATGTTCGCGTCCACATAGGCGGTTGCGCCCTCGGGTGAACTCTGCAGCAGGGCGCGGGCGTGAGCGAGGACGATGGGATCGTTGTCGACGTAGACCACGTGCGATTCCGGGGCCACTTCCTGCACGATCTCGTGCAGGTTCGGGGACGTCGGAAGACCGGTTCCGATGTCGAGGAACTGGCGGATGCCTCGCTCCTCTGCCAGGAAGCGCGCCGCGCGGTGCATGAACCGGCGGTTTTCCATCATGTGCACGGGCAGAGCGGGCCAGTGTCGGCACATGGCGTCGCCCGCTTCCTCATCCACGGGGTAGTGGTCTTTGCCACCCAGGATGTAGTCGTACACCCGGGCGGAGTGGGCGCGTGAGGTCGCTAGTTTGCCCTGATGGTCGTTCGGCGTGTTCATGCGGTGCCTCTCTCATCCGAGGACGGGCTTTCTCGACGGTATGGAGACACTCTTCCGGGTGCAAACGGTGAGATTCGCGAGAGGCGCGGTCATGAGTCCGGCCGGGCTTGCAGGGCGATGATGGCGATGTCGTCCCGGCGGTGGTGCAGAGGTGGCAGAAGGCTGCGGATCAAGGAAGACAGGGGCATGCCTTGACGGGCCAGCACGTCGGAGCGTTCACGCAACCGCTGGAGGTTGTCACCGATGTCCGTCTCTCGCGTCTCCACCAGCCCGTCGGTGTAGAGCACCAGGATGTCCCCTGCGTGCAGGTCCGCGTCGAGGGTGGTGCGAGCGAGGGAGTCGGTGACGCACAAAGGCGGGTCCGGGGCTGTCAGGCCGTGCAGATACTGCGATGGGGCGTCCGCTGGGATGACCAGGGGCGGCGGATGCCCGGCGTTGGACAGGGCGATGTGCCAGCTGCCGCACGTCCGGCGGCGCAGGACCGCGTGCACCGCCGTGACCATCGACGGACTGTCGAGCGCCTGCACGATGCGGTCGAGACGCCCCAGCGTAGAAGCTGGACTGGCAGCCGGGCCGCAGTCGTAGGCGAGTCCCCGCAGGATGCTGTTGACGCGTCCCATCGCCATGGCCGCGTCGAGGTCGTGCCCCGCGATATCGCCGATGGACAGGGCGAGGGCATCGGCGGAGAGCCGGACGGCGTCGTACCAGTCACCGCCGACCTCCGCCGCCGAGTCCGCCGGATGGTAGAGCGCGGTGATCGTGAGACCGTCGATGACCGGCGGGGCCGCGAGGAACGACTGCTGTAGCGCGAGTGCCTTGCCGCGGATGCTCTGCAGCTCCATCGTCCGGCGCAACGGCCCGCTCATCTGCTGGAAGACGTCCCGCAGCAGGGAGAGGTCGGCCTCGTCCGGGGGCGGGTTGCCCCGGCAGGTCGCGATCGTCGCCAGCGCGACGGTCCGGCCGTCCACCACCACGGGCACCAACGCCATGCCGGTGGCTCCGGCCGCTCGCAGCCACCGTACGGAAACGTTCGAGAGCCCTTCGTCGGGAGGTCCGTCGGGCGGGAAGACCAGCAGTCGAGCCTCCTGGCTCTTGATGGCCCGCTGGGCGACCGGCCCCAGTATGAAATCGGCGTCCAAAGGGGGCAGGGAAGGCAGGCCGGGGGCAAGCCCCACACGCTCCGGCGCCGTTGGGGTGAATGCGCGGGAAGGTCTCGCACCCGCTTCGACACCGTCCACTACGCGAAAGATGGCCACCGCGTCAGCGATCTCGGGCACGACGGCCGCAGCCGTCGTCAGAAAGGCCTCCGAAAGATCGCGGGCCGCAGGCACCGCCGCCATACGCGCCAGCAACTTCTCCCGCATACGGGCACGCCAGTGCTCCTCGGCGTCGGCGGCAGTTCCGACAAACTCCACTTCCCCGTTCTCGTCGATGGCGGGCGCAGCAATGATCTTGACATGGCGGAAGCGGTCAACGGCTCCGTCGAGCCGCACCCTGACGATCGCGTCGAGCGGGGACCGCTCGCGCGTAGCCCTGCGCCATGCACGCTGGAACCAGTCCCGGTCCTTGGGATGCACGGCGTCCATCCACGAGGTATCGGTGCCGGGAGTCCACAGCGGCTCGGCGATCCCGCCTCGGGACAACACGGAGACGTCACCGCTGGGCGACATCACCCACACCGACTGCGGTACGGCCCCCATGAGTGCCCGGTACCGACGCAGGAGCCGCTCCTCGTTCACGGCCGCGACCTCCGCCGTTGGGCCGACGGGCCCGAGATCCAGGCCGGCGGCATAGCATCGTCTGCCGCCGACGCCGATCGCCTCCGCCCGCCCCACTCTCCGGACGACGGCAGGAGACCATCACCACTCATGCCCCGATGATCCCCCGCATCCGGGACATCAGCACGCCCAGGCGTTCCGCCCGGCCACCGGGCACGCTGACGAGAGCTGACCGGGGCTCCCAAGCTACCGCGAGACCCCACCCCCCCCAGGCCACCGGAACCACTCGATCCAAGTGGGGCCACATCACCTTGCTACCGGGGCGTGAATCACACTGCCTCGCGCCCCCTCCGGCCCAACCATGGAGCCAGAAGACTTCCGTCGACCGGAGCCCGAAAACGTCCTTGGAAACAGCTACCCGAGGGGTGCAGGCCCGGCAGAGGTGTTCCGTAGGGCGTGATGGTGCGAGGGACAAACCCGAGCGGGTGGCATCCACCTTCCCCAGCAAGGTGGATCCTGCTCGTGAGCCCGCCTCGCGAGCGTCCCAGGGCCTCATCGAGACGGTGACGCGCCGGGTTCCTCCGCCGACCCGGGATTGTCGGGGCGAGGGCGAGGGCGAGGGCGAGGGTGGAGACGCCGGCCGCGTGCTGATGAGCGCGGCACGTCCTGGAATCGACGCTGACCACGCTCCGGCCATGCTCCGGTCGATCCGACTCTCGGCATCGGCATCGGTATCCGCATCGGCCTGGACGGCCCGCAAAATCCTCTCCCACGTGCCGTCCGACGACCACCTGCGACGACGATCGTGAACCGTCCTCCAGCTAGCGAAGCAGCGAGGCAGGTCCCGCCAGGCTCTAGAAGAAGCCAAGCCTCTGGGGGCTGTAAGAACAAAGAATGTTCTTCGTCTGCTGGTAGTGCTCCAGCATCATCTTGTGGTTCTCCCTGCCGATACCCGACTCTTTGTAGCCGCCGAACGCGGCGTGCGCCGGGTAGGCGTGGTAGCAGTTCGTCCAGACCCGGCCCGCCCTGATCGCGCGGCCCGCCCGGTACGCGGTGTTGGTGTCGCGGGTCCACACACCGGCCCCGAGGCCGTACAGCGTGTCGTTGGCCGTTGTGATGGCGTCGTCGAAGTCGGTGAAGGAGGCTACCGCCACGACCGGGCCGAAGATCTCCTCCTGGAAGACCCGCATCCGGTTGTCGCCCTCGAAGACCGTCGGTTGGACGTAGTAGCCGCCCGCCAGTTCGCCGCCGTGCTCGACGCGCTCGCCGCCCGTGAGGATCTTCGCTCCCTCCTGTCGGCCGATCTCCAGGTAGGAGAGGATCTTCTGGAGCTGGGCGTCGGACGCCTGCGCGCCGATCATCGTGTCGGTGTCCAGGGGGTCGCCCGGCAGGATCTTCTCCGTACGGGCGATCCCGGCCTCCAGGAAGGCGCCGTAGTGCCCCCGCTGGATCAGGGCGCGCGAAGGGCACGTGCACACCTCGCCCTGGTTGAGTGCGAACATGGTGAACCCTTCGAGGGCCTTGTCGAGGAAGTCGTCGTCGCTGCGGGAGACGTCGTCGAAGAAGATGTTCGGCGACTTGCCGCCGAGCTCCAGCGTCACCGGCTTGAGGTTCTCGGAGGCGTAACGCATGATCAGCCGCCCCGTCGTGGTCTCCCCGGTGAACGCGATCTTCGCGACGCGCGGGCTGGAGGCCAGCGGCTTGCCGGCCTCCTCGCCGAAGCCGTTGACGATGTTGACGATCCCCGGCGGCAGCAGGTCGGCCACCAGGCCCATCCAGAAGTGGATGGAGGCCGGGGTCTGCTCGGCCGGCTTGAGGACCACCGCGTTGCCCGCTGCCAGAGCCGGGGCGAGCTTCCAGGTGGCCATCAGGATGGGGAAGTTCCACGGGATGATCTGGGCGACCACGCCCAGCGGCTCGTGGAAGTGGTACGCGACGGTGTCCTCGTCCAGCTCGCTGAGCGAGCCCTCCTGGGCGCGCAGGACCCCCGCGAAGTAGCGGAAGTGGTCGATGGCCAGCGGGATGTCGGCGGCCAGCGTCTCGCGCACCGGCTTTCCGTTCTCCCAGCTCTCCGCGACCGCCAGCTCCTCCAGATGCGCCTCCATCCGGTCTGCGATCCGGTTCAGGACGGCCGCCCGGTCACCGGCCGAGGTCGCTCCCCAGGCGGGCGCGGCGGCGTGCGCCGCGTCCAGGGCGAATTCGACATCCTCGGAGGTGCCGCGGGCGATCTCCGTGAAGGGGCGGCCGTTGACGGGACTGGGGTTCTCGAAGTACCCGCCCCGGACCGGCGGGACGTACGCGCCGCCGATCCAGTGGTCGTAGCGGGACGCGTACGTGACGATCGCGCCCTCGGTGCCTGGTGCGGTGTAACGGGTCATCTCTGTGGCCTCCCGGATCCGGTGCCGCCCGCCGTCGGACGGCCCTCGGCGCGAGGCTAGGAGGCCGGACGTTGCAACGCCGTTGCGGTACGGGGGCGTTCGCCCGGCTGCCGGTTGCACCCACCCTGACCAGCGCCCGGGGCCCCCTCAGCCCCCTGTTCCGCGTCCAGCCCCCGCACCCTCGCCAGCAGCGCCGCCCGCCGCTCCGCCGGGGCCGCCCCCGCCAGCGCCCGCCACACCGCCAGGTCGTCCTCGCCCCACGGGCTGTACGCCCAGTCGGCCAGGAGCCCCGGATCACCCCGGGCGATCAGCGCCGCCCGCAGCTCGTCCGCGATGCGGTGGCGCAGCCGTACGACGGCGGGGGCGCGCGAACCCGGGAGCAGCGGGCCCGCGTACGCGCCCAGCGCCGCCGCCACCGCGCCCGACCCCAGCCTCCGCGCCACCGTGTCGAAGTCGGCGTCCACCGGCACGCCGAGCCGGTACGGGCGTGAGTGCAGCAGGTCCGGGCCCAGCAGCCTTCTGAGGCGGGAGAGTTCGGCCCGCAGCGTCACCGGGGGCACCGACTCGTCCTCGTACAGCTCGATCAGCAGCTCGTCCCCGCTCAGCCCCTCCGGGCGGCGGGCCAGGGCGACGAGGATCTCGCTGTGCCGCCTGCTGAGCCGGATCC
Source organism: Streptomyces cyaneofuscatus (assembly GCF_042718795.1). Lineage (GTDB taxonomy): Bacteria > Actinomycetota > Actinomycetes > Streptomycetales > Streptomycetaceae > Streptomyces > Streptomyces cyaneofuscatus_A. The sequence goes on along the minus strand of NZ_JBHXOX010000003.1, from coordinate 114,998 downwards.
TGCGGTCACCGGCCACCAGCAGCGCCTCGTCCCGGCCCAGCGCGTTCAGCCGCACCGAATGACCGTCCGCCACCGTCGGTGCCAGCAGTGCGAGCTGGGACTCGGCGGCCCGCGCCACCGCCTGGACGAAGGCCAGACTGTGCGGGTGCGCCAGCCGGTCGCCGCCCGTGATGTCCACCGCCCCCAGCACCCGGCCGGTGTGCGGGTCGTGGAGCGGGGCCGCCGCGCACGTCCACTGCTGCACCGGGCGCAGGAAGTGCTCGGCCGCGAAGACCTGCACCGGCCGGTCGACCGCGATAGCCGTGCCCGGCGCGTTGGTCCCGGCCACGCTCTCCGCCCAGCGGGCGCCCTCCACGAAGTTCATCGCCCCCGCCCGGCGCCGGGCCGCCGCGTGACCCTCCACCCACAGCAGCCTGCCGTGGGCGTCGCAGACGGCCAGCAGGTGCTCCCCGTCCGTCGCGTACGCGCCCATGAGTTCCCGGATCACGGGCATCGCCCGGGCCAGCGGATGCGCCTCGCGGTACGGGCCCAGCTCGTCCGCGCCGAACTCCACCACGGGGGCGCCGTCCGGGCTGACCCGGGCCCGGGCCGAGCGGAGCCACGACTCGCCGACCACCGTACGCACCGGCCGCTCCAGCCGCCCCGCCGAGGTGAACACCTCGTGCGCGCGGCGCAGCGCGCCCATCCGCTCACCGGGGTCCGTATCAGCGGCCAGGGCCACCCAGGGGTCCGTCAACTCGCCCTCCGTCCGGGCCGTCCTGCCTCCCCATCGTCGCCGCCACCGGCCTCCGCGACAACCCGGCTGCGGTGGGTGACGGGCGCGGGCTCAGGGGCGGTCGACGAGACGGAGGTAGCGCTCCCAGTCCCAGAGCACGCCGGGGTCCGTGTGGTCGCTGCCCGGCACCTCATGGTGGCCGATGATGTGCGCCCGGTCCTTGGGTAGGCCGTGCCGCTCGCAGATCGCCGCAGTGAGCAGGGCCGAGCGCCGGTACATCACGTCGGTGAAGAACTCCGGCCGGTCCACCCATCCTTCGTGCTCGATGCCGATGCTGCGGACGTTGACGTCCCAGTTGCCCGCGTGCCAGGCGATGTCGCTCTCCCGTACGCACTGCGCGACATGACCGTCACCGGAGCGCACCACGTAGTGCGCGGAGACCTGCTTGGCCGGATCGCGGAAGATGCCGATCGTCGGGGTGAACAACTGCTGGGCCACGTGGATGACGACGCGGTCGACCCGGCGCTCCGAAGGGTGCGCGGGGACGGTGTAGTTCGCCCCGTGGGCCGGTGCCCAGAGAGCCGCCGGATGGTCCGCGACTGCGGTCGAAGGTGTCACGGCACGTGCCGACGCCGGAACCAGCGCCGCCGCGGCGGTGACGGCGGCCCCCTGAAGGAGCCTTCTGCGGTGCATCGCACTCCTATGGGTGCCGGGGGCGCTGTAAGGGTGACGCGCAAGGAAAAGGAGGAGGAGGCCGAAGCCGTCTTCCGCTGATGACGTACGGAAGAGGGCTCCGGTTCCCCACGCCCGTCGACGGAACTCAGCCCCCGGCCGACGCCCCGGCCAGCGCACTCGCCGGGTCGTCGTCGGCGGGTCCCGCGGGCACCCAGCGGCCGCGCTCCTTGCGGTACGGCCACCACCGGCCGTCGCGGTCGTACCGGAGCTGGACATCGGCGCCCGCCACCGTCCAGCGGGCCCGCGCCGCCCGCAACTGCGGCCGCTCACCCTCCTCCCAGGCCGCCGCGATGAGCGCGCGAGCCCGGGCGAGGGAGTCCGCGTCCGGGTCCCACTCCTCGTCGAGCACCGCCAGCGCGGCGACCCCTCCGTAGCGCCAGGCGCTCACCGCCGCCCCCAGCTCGGCACGCGGCCGGCCGCTCCCCTCGGCCAGCCGCTTGGCGATCCACGGCTCGGGGCGGGCATCGGCGGCCATCCGTACCGCGTCCTGCTCCGGCGTCAGCTCCGCCGGAACCGGCTGCCGTCCGTGCCCCGGAGCCAGCGCCTCCAGCAGCATCCGGTGGGCCCGTACGGCGCTGTCGGCGGCCAGGACCTCCAGCGCCGCCGGGTCGATGCCGGACGGCGGGCCCGCCTCCGTGTCCAGCGACGGCGGCTGCCCCGGCTCCTCGGGCACAGGGGGCGGCACGGGGAGCGGCGGCAGGATGGAGCCCGCGGCGAACGCCTCGTCGGCCGGGACGCCGTACGCCTCCCCGCCCGCCTCCTCCGGCGCGTCGCCCTCCGTACCGCGCACCGCACGGGCGGCGCTGCGGACCTGGAGCTCGTCCAGCAGCCGCCGCTCCCCGCGCCCCCGCAGCAGCAGGAGGACGAACGGGTCCTCGTCCAGCAGCCGCGCCACCTGGTAGCACAGGGCGCCCGTATGGGGGCAGTGGTCCCAGGTGCCGCAGGTGCACTCCGGCTCCAGGTCCCCGATGCCGGGCAGCAGATCCACCCCGGCACCCGCCGCGTCCTCCACCAGATGCGGCTCCATCTCCCGGTCGAGCAGCGCCGCGATGTGCCCGGCCCGCTCCACGGCCATGTCCAGGAAGCGGTCCCACGCCTCGTCGCCCAGCTCCTGGAGCAGCACATCGCTCCGGTGGCCCGTGCCGTCCCGGTCCCGTACGACGGCCGTGATCCGGCCGGGGCGTACGGAGACCGCCCCCACGCCGCCCTCCCGGGCCAGCCGGCGCCCCTTCTTGAGCTGCTGGCCGTCCAGCGCGGTGTCCTCCAGCGCCTGGAGCCACGCGCGGCCCCACCAGGACGTGGCGAAACCCCTGCCCGGCGGAGGAGGCAGCGGCGCGAACGTACGCTCCGCTCCACCGCCGGAATCCACCGCGTCCGTCCCGTACTCGTCTTCGTCGCTCATCGCGCGCCCCCTCGCAGCTCGACCAGATCGGCCAGTTCCGCATCGGTCAGTTCGGTCAGTGCCGCCTCCCCGGAGCCGAGCACCGCGTCCGCGAGCCCCTGCTTGCGGGCGAGCATCTCCGCGATCCGGTCCTCGATGGTGCCCTCGGCGATCAGCCGGTGCACCTGGACGGGCTGCGTCTGCCCGATCCGGTACGCCCGGTCCGTCGCCTGCGCCTCGACCGCCGGATTCCACCACCGGTCGAAGTGCACGACATGACCGGCCCGGGTGAGGTTGAGCCCGGTCCCCGCCGCCTTGAGGGACAGCAGGAACACCGGAGCCTCGCCCGCCTGGAACCGGCTCACCATCTCCTCGCGCCGCGCCACCGGCGTACCGCCGTGCAGGAACTGCGTACGCACCCCCCGCTCGGCCAGGTGCTCCTCAAGCAGCCGCGCCATCTGTACGTACTGCGTGAACACCAGTACGGAACCCTGCTCGGCCAGGATCGTGTCCAGGAGTTCGTCCAGCAGCTCGACCTTCCCCGACCGGTCCGCGATCCGCGGCCGGTCCTCCTTCAGGTACTGCGCCGGGTGATTGCAGATCTGCTTCAGCGCCGTCAGCAGCTTCATCACGAGCCCCCGCCGCTCGAACCCGTCGGCGCCGGCGATCTCGGCGAGGGTCTCGCGGACCACCGCCTCGTACAGCCCGGCCTGTTCGGCCGTCAGCGAGACCGCCCGGTCGGTCTCCGTCTTCGGCGGCAGCTCCGGGGCGATCCCCGGGTCGGACTTGCGGCGGCGCAGCAGGAACGGGCGGACCAGGGCCGCGAGCCGCTCGCCGGCCGCCGGGTCCGTGCCGCCCTCGACGGCGGCGGCGTACCGGGTACGGAAGGTGCCGAGCCGACCCAGCAGCCCGGGTGTCGTCCAGTCCAGGATCGCCCACAGCTCGGAGAGGTTGTTCTCCACCGGAGTGCCGGTGAGGGCGACGCGGGCCCGGGCGCCGATGGTGCGCAACTGCTTGGCCGTCGCCGAGTGCGGGTTCTTCACGTGCTGCGCCTCGTCGGTGACGACCATGCCCCAGGAGGCGGCCGCCAGCCGGGGCGCGTCCAGCCGCATCGTGCCGTACGTCGTCAGGACGAACTCGCCGTCCGCCAGCCCCTCCAGGGAACGCGACGCGCCGTGGAAACGGCGTACGGGGGTGCCCGGGGCGAACTTCTCGATCTCCCGCTGCCAGTTGCCCATCAGCGACGTCGGACAGACCACCAGCGTCGGTCCGGACGCGTCGCGGTCGCTCTGGCGGTGCAGATGCAGGGCGATGAGCGTGATCGTCTTGCCCAGGCCCATGTCGTCGGCGAGGCAGGCGCCGAGGCCGAGCGAGGTCATGGTGTTCAGCCAGTTCAGACCGCGCAGCTGGTAGTCGCGCAGGGTCGCGGTCAGCGCCTCGGGCTGCCCGATCGTCTGCTGAGCCGCGGACTCCGGATCGGCCAGCCGCTTGCGCAACCCCTCCAGCCAGCCCGTCGCCGCCACCTCCACGCGGCGGCCGTCCACCTCGGTGGAGCCGGTCAGCGCCGCGCCCAGGGCGTCGATGGGGGTGACCTTGCGGTCATGGGCCTCCCGGGCCCGGCGCGCCTCCTCCGGGTCGATGAGGACCCACTGGTCGCGCAGCCGCACGATCGGTCTGCTGGACTCCGCGAGCTGCTCCAGCTCCGCGCGGCTCAGTTGCCGGTCGCCCAGCGCGAACCGCCAGTCGAACGCGAGCAGGGCGTCGGCGGAGAGGAACGACGGGGTGTCCGCGACGGTCCGCCCCCGCCGGCCGCCACCCTCCTCGCCGCTGTCGTCCTGCTGTCCGTCGGCCGGGCCGATCACCGCGCGGGCGGTCAGCTTCCGCGCCAGCTCCTTGGGCCAGTGCACCTGCACGCCCGTGGCGGCCAGGGCGCGCGAGGCGGGCCCCAGCAGTTCGGCGATCTCCTCGTCGGCCGGCTCCACCGCGTCCGGTACGGCGGCGGACAGCAGCGGCGCCAGGGGCGGCCAGGCGCGAGCGGCACGGCGCAGGGCGAGGAGGGCGTCCATCCGGGCCCGTGGCCCGAACGCCGCCGCGCTCCGGGTGCCGCCCGCCCAGACCTCGGCCGCATCGGCGACCAGGGAGGGGTCGCTGACGCTGTGGATCTGCAGGACGGCACGGAAGGAAGGCGCCGCGTCGTCAACAAGAGGGTCTGCGGTGGCCTCGGTGGCTTTGGTGGCCGGAGAGGCCGCTTCCGTGATCTCGATACGCAACGAGAGCCGTACTCCCGCGTCGTGACCGGCCGCCACGTCAGCGGCCCAGGAGCGCCCTTGGGGCAGGTGCTGCGGTTCCCGGGCGGCGAATGCGGGGCTCGCGGCCGCGAATCCGGCGGCGGGCGTCCGGGGCAGCCCGTCCGCCACCGCGTCCAGGAACGCCCGCAGCAGCCGCTCCGGGTCGGGCAGCAGCAGCGGCCCGTCCACCGGCGCACCGGTCTCCAGCGGGGTCGCGTGGGCGGTGGGCGGCATCGACGCCGCGAGCTCCCGGATCCGCTCCAGGTCCCCGGCGCCCAACGGCCCGACCCGCCAGGTGTCCTGGTCGGCGGGGCTCAGGCCGGGCAGCAGGAGGCCGCGGGCGACGAACTGCAGGCCGAGCAGCGCGGCGGCGCCCCAGAAGGCGGTCGCGGGGGAGGCCCGGCCGCCGGCCCGCGCCCGGGTCAGTACCGGCAGGGCCTCCCGTACGGGAAGGTGCAGGCCGGGCACGGTACGGCGCCGGAGGCCGGCCTCGGCCACGGTGAGCTCCGACAGGATCCCGGGCGCGTCGGGAGGGGTGCTACCGTCCGGGTTCCAGAAGGCGATCAGGCCGGTACGGGACGGATCTGCGGGGATGAACACCGCGGAGCAGCGGGACAGCTCTGAGATCTCGGAGGGCGTTGCCGCGGGGGGCCGGTGCACAGCGATGTCAGATTCCTCAAATTTGACTAGTGGGCGGGGTCGCCGAGGGTACTCCACGCGGAGCCGCGATGTGCGGCTCCTGTCTGTGATCTGTCTCACCTCGTCATGCTCTTCCGTGCGAGAGGTGCGGCTGGCACCACCACGGGACACGGGGGTCTGCCCCAGGACGATCGGGGTGGTGGCGCCATGGCTGCCGAGAGCCTCCGATCCGTACGTTCAACGAGGTCAGCGCCTATGTCGGAGAGACCGGAGACCTCATGTCCCAGGCAACAGCCACCGCTGCGGATCCCGCCGGTGGCAGCAGTTCGGAACGGACCGGCCTCCCGGCCGTCGGCAGTGATTTCGCCCCTCTGCTGCGTGCGGTGAAGGGGCAGGGCCTCCTCGAACGACGCACCGGGCGGTACGCGATCAGTATCACCGCCAACCTGACGGCCCTGGGCGGGGTGATCGACGCCTTCGTTCTGCTGGGCGACACCTGGTGGAGCCTGTTCCTCGCCCTTCCGCTTGCGGTCGTGTGGACCCGGACGGCCTTCATCGCCCATGACGCGGGCCATTCCCAGATATCCGGTGACCGCAGGGCGAGCAGGCTGATCGGCCTGGTCCACGCCAACCTGCTCCTCGGGATGAACGAGGCATGGTGGAACGACAAGCATGTACGCCACCATGCCAACCCCAACCATGTCGACAAGGACCCCGATGTCGGCGTCGGCGCCCTGGTCTGGACCCAGAAGCAGGCGGCGCGGCGCGAAGGATTCGCCCGCCGGCTGACCCGCAACCAGGCCCGGCTGTTCTTCCCGATGCTCCTGCTGGAGGGCATAGCCCTGAAGATCTACGGGTTCCGGTTCCTGCGCCACCAGCCGCCCCGGGAGCGTGCGGTGTCGGCCCTGCTGATGACCGCGCACCTCGCGCTGTACACGACCCTGCTGCTGACCGTCCTGTCACCGGCCAAGGCCCTCGTCTTCGCCCTGCTGCTGCACGCGCTGTTCGGACTTCACCTGGGAATGGCCTTCGCCCCGAACCACAAGGGCATGGAGATGCCCGACCCGGACGGGGACCGCTGGGGCCACCTGGAGCGTCAGGTCCTGACCTCACGCAATGTGCGTGGCGCGCTCCTCACCGACTGGTTCCTCGGCGGGCTGAACTACCAGATCGAGCACCATCTGTTCCCGAGCATGCCCCGGCCCCACCTGCGGCTGGCCCAGCCCTTGGTCAAGGAGTACTGCAGGAGCATCGGTATGCCGTACGCGGAAACCGGACTCGTCGAGTCCTACCGGCAGGCGCTGGCCCATATGCGCGAGGTCGGTGAGCCGCTGCGATGACGGGCTCCACGGAGAGGGGCAGGGCGTGCGGTCACGGGATGACAGGGGGAGGTGCGCGGGGGAACGTAAGGACGTATGGACGCGTTGACAGGACAGAAGCGGCGCCGGCCGCGAAGGAGGCGTGAACCATGTCGAACGGTGCGAAGGTCGCTGTCGCGGGGGTGGTGGCCGGGGTCGCCCTGTGGGCCCTGCTCGGATTCTGGTGGGCCCTGCTGGTGGTGATCGGTGTCCCCGTCGCGGGCTATCTGCTGCTGGACCCGTCCCAGCGAAGCAGGCTCCGCAGGATCAACCGCAAGCAGATCGGCCGCTGAGCCCGGCTCCGCATCGCGGTCACGCCGAATGCGGAGCCAGTGCGTCCAGAGCCTTCAGCAGACCGGGCAGTGCGGGCCCACGGCCGACGGGCAGCACCTCGCCAGGCTCCTCGTCCAGGAGGAACAGCGCTATGTCGTCGGTCCTGGCGACCATCGACCAACCCGGGCCGTCGACCCGCAGGGTGCGTGCGTCGGCCGTGGCGAAGCCGGAGCGGATCCGGCCGGGCGGTGGCGGAGTCCTCGTGTAGGCGAGGGCCTCTGCCAGGGCCCGTCGTACGCCGGGGTGCTGACCGGTCGCAGCGGCACCGGGCTCCGCGTCCCCCTCGACGGCGGTGCCCCCGTCTCCCGGCTCACCGTTCTCTGCTTTTCCGGGCGGCTCGCCGCCCGGCCGGACGAACTGCGCGTCGTCAATCTGCTCCCGCCACCGTGCCCACTGCTCCGCGACCTCGTCGGCCCCGAGCCGCCGCTGCGCGGGACCCCATGACCCCGTGTCCGGGGGAGTCAACGGAGCAGGGCCCACCCCACCCGTCTCCGGGTCGTGCGGGGCGGGCACACCGGGCGCGGCGACGGTCAGGGCCAGCGGCCAGCCGGGCAGTGCGCACACCACGGAGCGGTCGTCGGGGGAGAGGTCGTGCTCCATGCCGCAGTCCCACGCGGCGATGGCCACGGCCACCACCGAGACATCTTCGACGACCACCGTCCAGCGGGCCCCGTCGCCGTCCTGCCCGAGGACGAGACCGTAGCCCTCCTCGTACGGTTCGAGGGAGAGCGCGCCGCACGCCGCCACGTAGTCATCGCCCAGCACGCTCGGGAACCGGGCAGGAGTGAGCAGCATCGCGGTCAGCACCAGCAGCGCGTCGTCGTCGTCCGCACCGGACACAGTGTCCTCCTCGTCCCTGGCCCCTGCTCGGCCACCCGTCGCCCCGGGCCGCTTCGCGTCGTCCGTCGGCGCACCTTAACTACTCGGTAACCCCGCCGTCGAGGCCCTGGCAGGCACCGCCGAACCCGGTCCGCCGGTCCCTCGACCGGGTCGTCGTGGCCGTGAAGCACCGGGGCGTAGGAGGAGGTCCCCGTAGCATCGGAACTCCGGACGAACGAGACGGACGAGGGGACGAGCATGGTGCAGAGGTACGACCGGCTGAAGGAGATTCAGCGACTCGACCCGGAGCGGGACTTCCTGGAGATCTACCGCCTCACCGTCACCTACGAGTTCCCCTGGGACATCACCCGCGCCCTCGAACTGGCCCTCTACCGCACCTATGCCGTGCCCAGCATCGGCCGGCTCCTGGACGAGACGGCGGAGCTGACGGAGCGTTCGCAGAAGCGGTACGACGACACCGCCCTGCTCCTGGACACCGTGGTGGAGCACGGATTCGACACCGAGGAGGGCCGCACGGCCGTCCGCCGGATCAACCAGATGCACCGCGGCTACGACATCAGCGACGACGACATGCGGTACGTCCTGTGCACCTTCGTCGTCACGCCGAAGCGCTGGCTGGACGACTACGGCTGGCGCCGGCTCTCCGACCACGAGCTGCGGGCCTTCGCCGCCTACTACCGCACGCTGGGCGCCCGCATGGGGATCAAAGACGTCCCGCAGAGCTACGAGGACTTCGAGCGCACCCTCGACACCTACGAGCGCGAGCACTTCGGCTGGGACGCGGGAGCCCGTCGGGTCTCCGACGCCACGCTGGCGCTCATGGCCTCCTGGTACCCGGCACCGCTCGCCCCGCTGGTCCGGGGCGCCAGCCTCGCGCTCCTCGACGACTCCTTGCTGCGGGCGTTCCGCTACGAGCGCCCGGGAGCCGTGGCCCGTGGGCTGACCCGGGGCGCCCTGCGGCTGCGGGCCCGCGCTGTCCGGCTCCTGCCGCCCCGGCGCACGCCGCACTACGCGCGCCAGAACCCCGAGATCAAGGGCTACCCGGACGGCTACGAGGTCGCCGCGCTCGGCACGTTCCCCACACCGGGCGTCCGTGGCTGCCCGGCTCCCGGTCACCGGCCGCCGTCAGAGGCGCCCGTCGAGTGACGTGAGGGTGGTCCGCAGCCATCGGAGTTCCGCTTCCCCGGTCGCTCGCGCGATGGTGAGGACGCCTCTGCGGAAGGGGTCCTCCAACTCCTCGGCGCGCAGCGGCCGGTCGCCGTCGTAGAAGAAGCTCGCCGGTTCCTCCAGGAACACCAGCCGCCGCCGCAGCACCTCCGCCTGCGCCGAGGGCTCCGGAAGGTGCCGGAGGAAGGCCAGCAGGACGAACCACCGGTTCTCGTCGGTGATGTCCGCGCGCTCCGGGGAGGCCAGCCGGTCGCGCAGCTCCGCCCGGCCCGCCCCGGTGAGCGTCAGTACCTGCCGCGGTGCCGCTGTGGCGCCCGGTTGCGTCTCCCGGGCCAGCAGCCCCGCCTTCTCCAGCCGCCTGATCGCCGGGTAGAGCGTGCTCTCCGGGACCGGGCGTACGTGCCCGATCAGCGCCGTGAGGCGTTTGCGCAGCTCATAGCCGTGCAGTGGGGTGTCGCAGAGGAATCCGAGGATGGCGAGTTCCAGCATGCCCGCATCCTATCGCCTATACCCCGGTGGCGTAGTACCTCGATGTCGATGTATGTTCGCGGCTCGACGGCGGAGCCGGACCGATGCCGCACGGGGCGACCGGTGGCGGGAGAGGAAGGAAGATCGCGGTGTACGAGGCTGAGTTCGACGGGCAGGGCAGCCGGATCAGATGGACCGAGGCGGCCGGGAGCGGGAGAGGCGGCGGCGAGGGGGCGGCCACCGTCTATGTGCACGGGCTCGGCGCGATGTCGGCGGTCTACCACGCCCATGTGGCGGCCCACCCTGCACTGTCCGGCCGCCGGTCGCTCTTCGTCGACCTCCCTGGACACGGCATCAGCGATTGTCCCGCCGACTTCGGTTACACGCTGGAGGACCACGCCGACGCGCTCGCCACGGCCCTCGACGCGGCGGGTGTCCACGGTGCCCGTATCGTCGGGCACAGCATGGGCGGCGCGGTGTCCGTCGTCCTCGCCCACCGGCGCCCCGACCTCGTCTCGGGTCTGGTCCTCACGGAGGCGAACCTCGACCCGGCTCCGTCGCGGACCGCCGCCAGCAGCTCCATCGCCGCTTATTCGGAGGAGGAGTTCGTCCGGGGCGGCGGCTTCGCCGAGGTCCTGGGGCGGTTCGGTGCCATCTGGGCGGCGACCATGCGCCTGGCGGACCCCCTGGCCCTGCACCGCTCGGCCACCGGACTGGTGCGGGGTACCGCCCCGAGCGTCCGGCGGATGCTGATGGAGTCACCGGCGGAGCGGAGCTTCCTCCAGGGGACGCTGAGCGGCGAACTGCCCGGCGCCGCCGAGCTGGTGGCCTCCGGGGTGCGCGTCATCCAGGCGACCGGTGCCGGGCACAACGTCATGTTCGACCGCCCTGATGTGCTGGTGGCCGCCGTCGCGGGCGGCACCGTGTGAGGCTGTGGGGCGCCGGGCCCCGTACCGCTGACAGAGCGTGCGTACGGTAACGGGCCCGGGACCGTGGTCCGTCAGGATTGACGTACGGCGAGGGCGAGGAACCGGTCGTCCTCGTCGGTGTAGGAGTCCAGCCGCCAACCCGAACCGGCCAGCAGGGCCCGCAGCCTGGGCTCGGCCCGCAGGTCGTCATCGGTGACGGTGCGCCCGTGCCGTGCGGCCAGGGCGGCGCGGCCGATCGGGTGGAACAGGGCCAGCACCCCGCCGGGCCGCACCACCCGGGCGAGCTCCGCCGTATCGGCCTCGGGGCGGGCCAGATGCGAGATCAGCCCGGCCCCGAACACCGCGTCCAACGCCCCGTCACGCAGCGGCAGCCGCGCGACATCGGCCCGGATCAGCGTGCCGCTCTCCGCTCGCCCCGCCCGCACGGCCGCCTCCAGCATGGCGGGCGTCAGGTCGGCGCCCAGCACGGTGCCGCGCGGACCGACCACGGCCCGCAGGGCCGGGAGCGCCCGGCCCGTACCGCAACCCGCGTCGAGCACGGCATCCCCCGGCCGCAGCCCGAGCAGACCGGCCGCGGCGGCATAGGCCGGGCCGTCGTCGGGAAACCGGCTGTCCCAGCCGGCCGCGCGCGGGGTGAAGAAGTCCAGGACATGAGTGTGGTCATCGGCCATGCGGACATGATCGCGCAGTCGGCGCCCGGACGGAACGCCCTGCTCAGACGTTGACGCCGTAGTCGGACGCGATACCGGCGAGCCCCGAGGCGTACCCCTGGCCGACGGCGCGGAACTTCCACTCCGCGCCGTGCCGGTACAGCTCACCGAAGACCATCGCGGTCTCGGTCGAGGCGTCCTCGCTCAGGTCGTAGCGGGCCAGCTCGACACCGTTGGCCCGGTTCACCACGCGGATGAACGCGTTCCGCACCTGGCCGAAACTCTGGCCCCGGCTCTGGGCGTCATGGATGGAGACCGGGAACACGATCTTCGCGATCTCCGTGGGGACCGAGGCCAGGTCGACCTCGACCGACTCGTCGTCGCCCTCGCCCTCGCCCGTCAGGTTGTCACCGGTGTGGCGGACGGAGCCGTCGGGGCTGTTGAGGTTGTTGTAGAAGACGAAGTGGGCGTCGGAGAGGACCTTGCCCGCGGCGGAGCACAGCAGCGCACTGGCATCCAGGTCGTGATCGGCCCCGGTGGTGGTCCGTACGTCCCAGCCGAGGCCGACCGTCACGGCCGTCAGGCCGGGGGCCTCCTTCGACAGGGAGACGTTGCCGCCCTTCGCCAGGCTCACACCCATGAATGTCCTCCAGTGTTCCGTCGGTCCGCACGTCTGATCGGTCGATCCCTTGATCCTGCGATCCGTGCTGCTTCGTTGTCACTACATATGGACGCTACTGGTACGAACGCCCCACGCGGCCTTCAGGGTTCCCGGATTGCGCAAGCCCTGAAATGAGCGGCGGCCGTGAAACGATCCGTCGCCGAGCGCCCGGTCCGGGCCGCCGGACCTCCCGCCCCGAGGCGGGGTCAGCGCGCTTCGTCGTCCTTCATGGCCTTCGCCTCACTCTTGAGGATGCGCACCGACTTCCCCAGGGCGCGGGCGGTGTCGGGCAGCTTCTTCGAGCCGAAGAGCACGATCACCACGACGGCCAGGATCAACAGGTGCCAGGGCTCCAGGCCGTTGCGCAACATTCTGGTCCCGCCCCTCTCTCCGTCCACGCGACAACAGTTGCCGCATTGCGCAACTGTACAAGTGTCGCCCGAGGGCCGGACGGCCACCCCCTCAGTGGCGCTGCTCGTAACGCCTCCGTGCCGCAGTGAGCCCCACCGCGTACAGGCTCAGCACCGAACCGAGCAGCAGGTAGTAGAGCGGCGGCAGGGCACTTATCCCCAGCAAGGGGCCCAGCGGGGTCAGGGGGAGCAGGACGCCGACCACCGCGAGTCCGGCCGCAACCACCCGCAGAGGTCCTCCCGCCCGCCGTTCGGCGGCGCTGCGACCGGTCCGGAGCAGGACCATGACGAGGGCCTGGGTCAGCAGGTTCTCGGTGAACCAGCCGGCGTGGAAGGCGGCCTCGCCGTCGGTCCCGGCCGCGCTGTGGAGGGCGAGGGCCAGGACCCCGAAGGTGGCGAGGTCGGCGGCGGCGTTGAGCAGTCCGAAACCGGTGATGAAGCGGAGGAAGTCACGTGAGCACAGAACCGCGGGCCGCCGCAGGGCGGACGCGCCCGGGCGGTCGAACGCGAAGGCGAGCTGCGCTGCGTCGAAGCAGAGGTTCTGCACCAGTACCTGTGCCGGGAGCATGGGGAGGAAGGGCAGCATCAGCCCGGCCGTCAGCATGGCGATGACATTGCCCAGGTTGGAGGAGAGGGTGATGCGCAGATAGGTGGCGATGTTGCCGCTGCTGTGCCGCCCCGCCAGCACCGCCCGGTCGATCGCGGTGAGGTCCTTCTCCGCCAGCACGACGTCGGCCGCCTCGCGCGCCACATCGACCGCGTTGCGCGGACAGATACCGACATCGGCCGCGTGCAGGGCGGGCAGATCGTTGACGCCGTCACCGAGGAACCCGGTGGTGTGCCCGGCGGCCCGCAGCGCCGAGACGATCCGGGCCTTGTGCTCAGGGGTGCAGCGTGCGAACACGGTCGCCCGGTCCGCGACCCGCGCCAGCTCGGCGTCCGACAGGGTGTCCACCAGCTCGACCGTCACCACGTCGCCGAACCCGCCCGCCGCGTCCGTGCGCAGGCCCAGGTCCTCGCAGGCGCGGGCCGCCGTACCCGGGTGGTCGCCGGTCAGCACCTTGACGGTCACGCCCCGCCGGGCCAGTACGTCGAGGGCGTCGGCGGCGCTCGGCGCGGGCACGTCCCGCAGCGCGACCAGGCCCACGAAGGTCAGACCGCGCTCGTCCGCCGGACTGTAGGCGCCATGCCGGGCCGGTCGGTCGGCCCGGGCCACGGCCAGCAGGCGCAGCCCCGACTCCGCCTTGCGGGCGGCGAGGGCGAGCAGCCGCTCCCGCTCGTCCCCGTCCAGCGCGCACCGTTCGAGAACCGCCTCGACGGCCCCCTTGGTCACCAGTGTGTGGACGCCGAGCCGGCCCGGCCGCCGGAGCACCGCGGTCGCCACCCGCCGCACCGGATCGAAGGGCAGCGCGGTCACCCCCTCGTACGTCGAAGCCTCCAGAAGCTCCGCCTCCGCGGCGTCCAGCACCGCCTCGTCCAGGGCGTCCGGCGCCGGCAGCTCCGCCAGGTGGAGCGTCCACAGCGCGCTGAGCGCCGCCCATCGCAGAACGCCGGGATCGGGCAGGTCCGAACCGTCGACCGCCGTCTCGACGACGGGCCGGTCCTCGGTCAGCGTTCCCGTCTTGTCCAGGCACAGCACGTCGACGGCGCCCAGATCGTGCAGGGCGGGCAGCCGTTTGACGATGACTCCGCTGGTGCGGGCGAGTCGGGCCGCACCCCGTGCGAGCGCCGTCGTGACGATGACGGGCAGCATCTCGGGCGTGAGCCCCACGGCGACGGCGACGGCGAACGGCAGCGTCTCCAGGCCCCGGCCCCGCAGCGCCGCGTTGGCCATCAGTACCAGCGGCGGGGTCAGCAGCATGAACCGGATCAGCGTCCAGGAGATGCCCTGCACCGACCGGTCGAAGGCGCTGGCACCCCGCTGCCGGGCCCGGCCGTCGTACGCGGCGGCGAACCGGGTCGCCCCGCCGGTGGCCGTGATCACCGCCGTACCGCTGCCGGACGTCACGCTGCTGCCTTGAAAGCACAGTTGCGGCTGCGCGAAGGGCCCGGCCCCGGCGATCGCGGGGTCCGGTGCGTCGAGGGGATGTTTCGCCACCGGCGCCGACTCCCCGGTCAGGGCCGACTGGTGCACCGTGAGCCCACTGGCCCGCAGCACCTGCACATCCGCCGGTACGAGGTCGCCCGGCCCCAGCCGGATCACATCGCCGGGTACGAGGTCGGCCACCGGAATCTCTCGCTCCCGCGGAAGCGCATCCGCCGAGGTCCGGCGCACGACGGTCGCCGTGGTCGCCACCAGCTCCCTGAGCGCCGCCGTCGAACGGTCGGCACGGTGCTCCTCGGTCGAGCGCAGCAGGCAGCTGACCGCGACCAGGGCCAGGATCACGCAGGCCGTGCCCCAGGCGGAGACGACGGCGGAGACGAGCCCCAGACAGAGGAGTACGGAGGTGAAGGGGTCCCGGAGACTGCGGACGAAACGCCGGGGCCAGGGAACCGGCCGCCAGGCGGGCAGCACGTTCTCGCCGAACCGGGCGAGCCGCTCCTCGGCATGCGCCTCCACCAGGCCGCGCGGTCCGCTCTCCAGCGAGCGCAGTATCTGGAGGGAGGTCCTCACGGACTCCGGCACGGACGCACCGACGGCCGGGAGCGGGGGCACCGGGGTGGGTGCGGCGGGGGTGGTCCGGCCGGATCCCGCCGCTGCGCTGCTCTCAGGCACCGAGTTCACGCAGGCGGACGGGGACCTGGGCCGGGTGGCCCGCGCGCTCGGCGAGCTGGCCGATCATGAGCCGGACGACCGTCACCACGTCGGGGTCGTCGACCAGATAGACCTGCCGGCGGCCCTCACGCCGCGAACGCACGAGCCCGGCCAACTTGAGCTTGGTCAGGTGCTGGCTGATTGAGGGGAGGGTGCCGCCCACCCGCTCGGCGAGGCCCGTCACATCGCTCTCGCCCTGGGCCAGCGCCCACACGATGTGCAGCCTCGCCGGTGTCGCCAGGAGCCCGAACGCGGCGGCGGCCTCGGCGAGCACCTCGGCGGGCGGATCCTGGAAACCGCCGCCGGTACCTGTCGACACGCTTGCTCTCTCCCTGCCGCGACCGAAAGAAACCAGTGTAGAGGCCGCGTCATACAGCGGCGAGATACGGCAGGAGTGCGCAGGCGAGGTCCGCATCGATCAAGAACGATCAACCCTCTCGGGCCGTA
The DNA here is from genome assembly GCF_042718795.1 of Streptomyces cyaneofuscatus. Lineage (GTDB taxonomy): Bacteria > Actinomycetota > Actinomycetes > Streptomycetales > Streptomycetaceae > Streptomyces > Streptomyces cyaneofuscatus_A. The sequence continues at coordinate 99,222 of NZ_JBHXOX010000003.1, read as the reverse complement.
CAGACGGTTGCCATGCTGTCCCGACGGCGATGCCCGATCGATCGGAGCGACGTCGGAGGCGATGTCCGAACGGCCGGACCGGGCTTCGCCGGAGGTGTGCGGCTCATTCGCAGGAGAATCTCTCGCAGGAGAAGTGATCGATGTCCTTTGAGCACGTCGGAAACGCGCACAGCACGCACGACGCCCAAGGGGACGACACGATGGCCCTGAAGATCCTGGTGGCGGGCGGATTCGGAGCCGGGAAGACGACCCTGGTCGGCGCGGTCAGCGACATCCGGCCGCTGCGGACCGAGGAACCCCTCAGCGCGGCCGGGCGCGGAGTGGACGACACGGAAGGGGTGGCGCGGAAGACCGCCTCGACCGTAGCGATGGATTTCGGCCGTATTACCATCCACGCCGGTCTGTCCCTGTACCTGTTCGGCACCCCGGGGCAGGACCGCTTCCGGTTCCTCTGGGACGAGCTGTCCGAAGGCGCGCTGGCGGCGGTCGTCCTCGCCGACACCCGGCGGCTGGAGGACTGTTTCGCCGCCGTCGACTACTTCGAGCGCCGGCGCATACCGTTCGTCATCGCCGTCAACTGCTTCCCCGGGGCGCGCGCCTACGCGGCCCACGATGTGTCGCACGCCCTCGACCTGGACCGGGGCACTCCCGTCGTGCTGTGCGACGCGCGCGACCGGGACTCCGGGAAAGACGTCCTGATCCGTACGGTCGAGTACGCCGGGCGGGTGCACACCGCCCGGCTCCTCGACGCCGTCGGCTGACCGCCCGCCGACGGCGAGCGGCTGTTCAGTCGGCCAGGCCGGCCAGGGCGATCACCTTGTCGATCCGCACACGCACCACCAGTTCACCGGCCACACCGTTGCGCCGGCCGAACTCCTCGGCGGCTTCCGGTCCGACGTAGCGCCCGGCGATCCGCGTCGCCCACCGCAGCAGCTCCTCGGGGTCCTCGCTCAGCTCCGCATGCCCCTGTACCACGGCGAACGAGTACGGTGGCCGGTCGTCGTCGACACACAGGGAGACCCGTCCGTCGCGCTCCAGGTTGCGGCCTTTCACACTGCTTCTGCCGGTGTTGAAGACCAGCGAATCGCCGTCGAGCAGAAACCAGACGGGCGCGACGTGCGGACTGCCGTCGGCCCGCACGGTCGAAACCTTCGCGGTGCGGGTGCCCTCGGCAAGGAAGGCCCGCCACTCTTCATCGGTCATGTGATGTGCCATGGACCCATCCTGGGCCCGCTGCTCGCGTGGCGCGAAGCGACGCCCCGGGAGGCAGGGGGCGCTTGCCCGTACGGAGGCGGTGCGCAAGGCTTACGCGCGTAGCGGGGTACGGGGAACGAAGGCACGGGGAGGACGAGCAGATGGCGCTTGACCGGGGACTTGACTGGCTCCTGGACGATCTCACCAGCAGGGTGCAGTACATACGGCACGCCTTGGTGCTGTCGAACGACGGCCTGGTCACCGGGGCCAGCACCGGACTGGCCCGCGAGGACGCCGAACACCTGGCTGCGGTCTCCTCAGGTCTGCACAGCCTGGCGCGTGGTTCGGGGCGGCACTTCCGGGCGGGGCGGGCCCGCCAGACCATGGTCGAGTTCGACGAGGCGCTACTCTTCGTGACCGCCGCGGGCGACGGCAGTTGCCTGTGTGTACTGACCGCCGCAGAAGCCGATGTGGGGCAGGTGGCCTACGAGATGACCCTGCTCGTGAACCGGGTCGGCGAGCACCTCGGCGTATCCGTCCGCCAGAGCGACCCGGATGACACGAAACCCCTCTGACTCCTTCCAGACCCTTCTGAACTGGACTTTCCTCCCGTCAAGGAGAGTTATCCACAGGCCGGACCGGAAGTGACCCCGCCGGGCTACCGTGATCACGGAGAGTATTCGAGGCTCACGGGGAGGACGGCCATGACGGTCAAGGAAGCGGTCCGCGCGCGGACCGGGAGCGCGTACGAAGTCCGGGGCGGCGACGGAAGCCGGGACGAGGGCGAGTACACCTCGCCCGGCACATCAGCGGACACACCGGACACGCCGGCCAAGGCGGGCACGGTGGACACGCCGGCCACGGTGGCCGTCGGCCGTGCGGCGCAGGAACTGGGGCTCAGGCGCAGCGAATTCGAGCTGGCCGTGCACCTGGGGCTGATCGCCGTCACCGCCGGTCCCGGTGGCGGGCGCCCGCGGGTGCACGAGCGGGAGGTCGCGCGGCTGCGCGAAGATCCGGGATTTCCCGACGGGCTGGGCGAGCGCGTCCGCACCGTCGGCACCGCGGAGGGTGCCGCTCTGCTCGGCATCGTCCCCGCGCGGTTCACCCGGCTGGCCCGAGCGGGCTGCGTCTCACCGGTCACGTTCTACTTGAACCGCTACCGCGTGGTGGTGTGGCTCTATCTCGCGGACGAGCTCGCCTCGTTCGCCGTGCGGGAACCCGAGCTGCTCGCCGGCCGCACGCCTCTCTGGATGCGCACGTTGCTGGAGGCGGGCGGCGACCGGCGAGCGCGGAACTGGCGGAGTCAGCGCATCGACCGACTGCTGAAGCGCACCACCGACCCCTGGGCGCGAGCGGCGGTCGAGGCGTCCGCACTGGACTCCGCGCATCTGGCGGAGGTGGTGGAGGACCCGTATGAGCGCGCCTATCTCGCCCGGGTCAGGCCGGAGCCCGTCTTCGGACGGCCGGGTTCCGTGGCAGCCAAGGAGACCATGGGGGAGCTGATGCTGGCGGACGATCCCGACGAGATCCTCTGGCGGCGGATCAACCTGACGCTCGGTCTGGACCTGGCCCGTGAGGAACGGCCGGCCCCACATCCAGGCGACGACCCCGGGGCGCGGATGGCGCCGGCCCCGGACTCCACCTCCCGGGTGGCTCCACCACAGGCCCTGCCCGTCGTGGAGACGGCGCCGCCCCTGGCGTCCTCCGCAGAGGAAACGTCCTCCGGTGTGCGGGAGCCTGGCGGAAAACGGCTGCTGGCCCGGCTGGGATGGCGCCGGCGGAGCGACGGATAGCCATTCGCGGACGGGCGTTCGAGTCCTGCATCATGTCCGCATGTTGATCAGGGAAGCAACCACCGAGGACTGGCCCGCCATCTGGCCGTTCTTCCACGAAATCATCGCCGCGGGCGAGACCCTCACCTACCCGCTGGACCTCGGAAAGGAGGACGCACAGGGGTGGTGGTACGTCGCCGCTCCGAACCGTGTGGTCGTCGCCGTCGACGAGGCGGGAGCGGTCCTCGGCACCGCGAAGATGAACCGGAACCACATGGGTAACGGCTCCCACGTGGCCAGTGCCACGTACATGGTCGACCCCGCCCACTCCGGCAAGGGCGTGGGGCGTGCCCTGTGCGCGTACTCGGTCGAATGGGCCCGCACGTCGGGTTTCCGGTCGATGCAGTTCAACGCGGTGGTCGAGACGAACACCCGCGCGGTCAAGCTGTACGAGTCCCTCGGTTTCGAGGTGATCGGCACCCTTCCCGAGGGGTTCGACCACCCGGCCGAGGGCTACGTGGGCCTGCACATCATGCACAAGCCCCTCTGACCACCGCCGGGCCGCGGCTTCGGCCACCGGCCGGTCCGTCGTCGGCGGACGGTGGCCTGAAGCCGATGTCCACCTTGTGTCATGAGGCGGAGATATCACCGTAGTTGGTTCGGGAGGAGATCTGTGGGGCGGGTGCACTCCTCCGGGGCGATGACAGTACTGTGCGCCCCATCGCCATCGGGGCGATGAGATTCAGCTGGAGGAAGTACCCATGACCATACCCAGGAGATCGTGGCGCGCCGCAGGAACTCTCGTGGCCGCCACGGTCGTCGGTCTGACCGGAAGCATCCTTGTCGCCGGTCCGGCCGCGGCTCACACCCCCACCTGGGATGTGACCTGCTCCGAGGTGACTGTCGACCTCAAGTAGTACACGCCGGACGTCCCGAACACGGTGACCGTCACGGTGGACGGCAAGGACCTCCTGCCCACCGAGACGTTCGGCAAGGAGTTCAGCAAGAAGCTCACGCTTCCCGAGCACTCCGAGAAGCTGACCGTGCGACTGGTCGTCAAGGACGGTGGCAAGGACGGCAAGTACTCGTACGAAGGCGAGAAGAGGGCCGACGTGTGCGAGGGGGAGCCCCCCACGCCGCCGCCGTCCGAGCCCACGCCGTCCGAGCCGACTCCCGCGGAGCCCACCCCCGCGGAGCCGACCCCGGCCGAGCCGGAGCCTTCGGAGAACCCGGGCACCCAGACTCCCGAGCCGAGCGACACCTCCAGCGCTGAGCCCTCGGAGTCCGCGCCGGCCGTGCCCGCCCCGAGCGAGAGCGCGCCGCCGCTGGCCGAGACCGGTTCGTCGTCCGCCACGCCGGTCATCGATGGCGCCGCTCTCGCGGTGCTGCTCGCCGGTGGCGGGATCCTGTGGGCCGTCCGTAAGCGGCGTACCACCCAGGCCTGACGCCCGGGCGCCGCTCCCGCATGAGGCGGTGAGCGGCGCCCGGGTCGCGCGAGGCGCCGGAGCCGCCGGTTCGAGAGGCGTGCCGCATCACGGAAGGTGATGCGGCACGCCCCTCATCGTTGCCGGGTCAACGCCGCCCGGTGGGCGGGACCTGCTCCACCGCGCCCGAGGGAGAAGCGGTGGCCGGAGGGGGAGCAGGACCGATCTCGCACCAGACGGCCTTGCCCTCGCCACGGGGCTCGATCCCCCAGCGGGTGGCGACCGCGTCGAGCAGAAGCAGCCCCCGGCCCGACGTCGAGGTCTCTCCCGGGGTACGCCGCCGGGGCCAGGCGCTCGACCGGTCCTGCACCGAGAGCCGGATCCGCCGCACCGGCTCGGGCAGCACCTCCAGGGTCAGGACCGCCCCGCCCTCCGTGTGCAGCAGAACGTTCACCAGCAGCTCACCCGTGACCAGTTCGGCGTCGTCGGCGAACTCGGCCATGTCCCAGTCGCCGAGCGCCTGGCGCACGATCGCCCGCGCGTCCGACAGCCCCTCCGGGTCCGCCTGATGGATGTACTGGTGCAGCCGGGGCGCGTGCGAGGACCCCACATCGGGGCTGCGCCGCAGGACCAGGAGCGCCACGTCGTCCCCCGACCCCCACCGTTCCCAGAGCCGGTCCGAGAGATGGTCGGCCAGCGCCTCGGCTCCGGCGGGCCCCGCGCTCACCTCGTTCCGCAGCGCGTCCACCCCCGCGTCCAGATCGGCGCCCGGCTCCTCCACCAGACCGTCCGTGTACAGCACGAACGTCTCCCCGGGCACCAGATCGAGCCGGGTCTCCGGGTACTCCTCGTCCTGGAACTCCGTGGAGATGCCTAGCGGCAGACCACCGCGCACCTGCGGGGTGCCCACCCGACCGTCCGCGTGCCGGATGAGCGGACCGAGGTGTCCGGCACGGACCACCCGTGCCGCCCCCGTCGCCAGGTCGACCTGCGCGTAGGTGCAGGTCGCGAAGCGGTCGGTGTCCAGTTCGGAGAGGAAGCGCGAGGCCCGGGCCAGCACGGTCGCCGGCGGATGCCCCTCGGCGGCGTACGCGCGCAGGGCGATGCGCAACTGGCCCATGATCGCGGCGGCATGGGTGTCGTGCCCCTGCACATCCCCGACGACGAGCCCGTAGCGGTTCTTGGGCAGGGCGATCACGTCGTACCAGTCGCCGCCGACCTGCCGCCCGCTCCACGCGGCGTGGTAGCGCACCGCGATCTCGCCGCCCTCGATGTCCTGTATGCGCGGCGGGAGCATCGCGGACTGGAGCTGGGTGGCGAACTCCCGCTCCTCGTCGAAGAGCATCGCCCGCTGGAGCGACTGCGCCACGATGGCCGCGAGGCCCAGGCACAGGATGCGCTCATCGGCGTTGAAGATCGTGCGCTCCCGGTAGAACAGGGCGAGCCCGCCGAGCGACCTGGCCTGGGCGACCAGGGGCAGATAGGCGGCGGCCCGGAATCTGAGCCTGCCCAGATGCGGCTCCAGCACCGGATAGCGCCGGGCCAGCGCCGCCAGGGACGTGATGAACCGGGGCCGCCCGCTGCGGATGGCGTCGGCCAGCGGAAGGTTGCGCTCCAGGTCTCCTGAGCCGAGCCCGTCGAGCGCCTCCAGCGACTCGCCGCTCAGCGCCACGATGTTCAGCGCGGAGTTCTCCACCAGCCCGAGCGCCAGCCCGTCCGCCCCCAGCCTCGCCAGTCCGCCGGGCCCGGTGAGCGCGGCCGTCACATCATCGACGGTCACCGCGCGTGACATCGCGCTGGTCGTGCGCTCGACGATGTTGGTCTGACGCTGCCTGCGCTTTTCCAGATCGAGGACGAAGGCCGAATGGGTGACTTCCGCCGTCGCGTCCCGGACGACCCCCACGATCCGGTGGGCCTTGCCGTCCTTCGACCGCAGGATGCGGGCCTGGACATGGGTCCACTGGGTCGTCCCGTCGTCCAGCGGGACCCGGAAGTGCACGTTGTAGGAGTTGCTGCCGCCCGTGATGGCCTCGTCGATCGTGACGTCCAGCCGAGCCCGCTCCGCCGGCTCCAGCCGCTCCACCAGCGCACCGGGCCGTGAGTCGAACGTCGCCGGGTCCACGCCGAAGACCGCGAGCCCCGCGTCGTCGATGTCCAGGGTCCGCGCGTCGAGATCCCAGTCGAAGCTGCCGGTCCGGTTCATGGCGAGGCGTTCCGTCGGCCCGATCTCACCGTTGGTCCTCCGGTCGATCCGGCGGAGCGGAGCGGCTTCGGTGTCCTGCCGCCGTTCGTGGTCGGTCAATGCATGCTCCGGAGGTCGTCCGGCGGGGCGCGCGGCGACGCGCCCCGTAGGCCTCAATTGTCGAGCTGCTCGCACCGGAGTGCCACAGCGGAGCACCACCGAAGTTTCTCCCGCAACCAGGCCGTGATCCAGGCCCGCATCCCACGCCCGCATCCCACGCCCGGACCCCTGGCCCGACCCCCGGTCCGGAAGGCGGCCCACGCGGGTCGCAGAATGGGCGGGAGGGGACCGTCCGGCGGCGACGGACGGCCCCACCAGGTCTCCACCGTGTCCAGTGAGCGGAGTGCGTACATGAATCAAGACCGGCCCGTCCTGCTGGAGACCCGAGGGCGCTCCCTCCACATCACCCTCAACCGGCCCCGCGCCATCAACGCCCTCACCCACACCATGGTGCGGCTTCTCGACGAGGCGCTCGCCGGCGCCGAGCAGGACGAGACGGTCACCTCGGTCGTCCTGGCGGGAGCGGGCGACCGCGGCCTGTGCGCGGGCGGTGACATCCGGGCGCTCCACGACGACACCCGGGCCGGAGGCCGTGCCTCGCTGGACTTCTGGCGCGACGAGTACCGCCTCAACGCCCGTATCGCCCGGTTTCCCAAGCCGTACGTCGCTCTGATGGACGGCATCGTGATGGGCGGGGGAATCGGGGTCTCGGCCCACGGCTCGCTCCGGATCGTCACGGAGCGCACCCGTGCGGCGATGCCCGAGACCGGAATCGGGTTCGTGCCCGATGTCGGCGGCACCCATCTGCTGGCTGTCGCCCCGGGTGAGCTGGGCACCCACCTGGCACTCACCGGCCGTTCCGTCGGGGCGGCCGACGCCCTGCTCTGCGGCCTCGCCGACCACCACGTACCCTCACGCCTCCTGCCGGAGCTCACCGGAGTCCTGGCCCGGGCTGCGAGCGCCGACGAGGTGGCGCGGACCGTGCAGGGGTTCGCCGAGGAGCCACCCGCCGGTGAGCTCGCCGCGCAGCGCGACTGGATCGACGCCTGCTACGCCGCGGACACGGTCGAGGAGATCGTCCGACGGCTCCGGGCGTGTTCCGCACCTGAGGCGGCCGACGCGGCGGCGGAACTCGCGGGAAGGTCGCCCCTGGCGCTCAAGGTCACGCTCGCCGCCGTACGGAGGGCTGCCCGGCTCGGCAGCCTGGAAGCCGTCCTCGACCAGGAGTTCCGCGTCTCCGGCCGGATCCGTGAGGAACCGGACTTCGTGGAGGGGGTGCGCGCCCGGATCATCGACAAGGACGGCAGCCCGCAGTGGAAACCGGCCGCCCTCGCCGAGGTGGACGACAGCACGGTCGCCCGCTTCTTCGCCCCCCTCGGCCCGGATGACCAGGAGCTCGGCCTCGCCCCCGCTCCCGGCGCCACCGCCGACGGTATGAGCTGAGACCGGGCCCCCGGCCGGTGTTCCCCCTGCTGCCTCCCCGCTACCTGTCGCTGCCGGACAGGCTCGGCTGCAACTCCCTTACCAGAGCGAACAGCCGGTCCTCGTTCCCCGTCAGCCCCGCGCCGCGCAGGGCCCGGTCGGCCTCCCGCATCGGTGAGGTGAGCAACGGCAGGTACAGGGGCGCGTCTTCCGGGTCCGAGAGCGCGGCCCGGGTGGCCTCCAGCAGGCGGACATACGCCTGCGCCGCGGCGAGCTCGTCTTTGTCCATCTCAGCGTCTCCTGGTCGAAGGTGTCGGACCGTCAAGCATCTCGCACGGGTCTGACAACGCCCCTCCGAGCCGCTACCGCACCCCGCCAACTCCCGCCGGTGGCTCAACCTCCAGATACCGCCGCCTGCGAGAACCCCGGTAGAGCAGCACGGTCCAGCCGACTCTCCGCAGCACCTCGGCGCACTCGGCCAGCGCCTCCTCCTCGTGGTGCGCGGCGCCGCTGCCGGGCGGCCCGACCCAGTCGACCCGTACCGACCCGGCCTGCTCGCCCGTACGCACCCGGTACCCGGCCGACACCGGGCGCCCCGACGCGTCGACGGCGGACGGAGTGGCTCCGGAACTCTCCAGGGCCAACGCGACGGCCCGTACCGGCCGGTGCAGCTCCCACGGCGCCGGCGCGGCCTCGGGAGGGCCGGCCCGTCCGTCACCGGTCAGCCGGCGGATCTGCAGCAGCCCCTCGAAGGCGGTCCGCACCGAGGCGGCACGCACCTCGGCGGCCTCGATGGGCGGCGGCCCGTCCCCGGTCGCGGGCTCGAAGCCGGCCCCCTCCTCGCTGCCCATACGTCCCCCTACGTGCCCTGAGCCCGGACCTGGCGCGTACGTGATCCAGTGTGCACCGCGGCACTGACAACGCCCGTCGCCCGGACCGGACGGTGTCGAGCGGCTCGGCAGGCTCAGGCAGCCTTTCGGAGGTCCTCCTCCACGGCGGCCTTGAGGCGCTCCAGGGTGGTCCGGATGTTGCCGCGCTGGAACTGCCCGAAGGTCTTCCCCCGGGTCGCGACGCGGTCGAAACCGTTGGCCAGGAAGTCCGGCCAGGAGCGCCGGTCGTCGGTCCAGGTCTCGGTCACCCGGGTCCCGCCGTCCACCGCTTCGAAGCGGTACTCCCAGGTCGCGATGGGTCCCGGAAGGCGCGGCCGCCGGACGCCGATGGCGTGGACCCGGAAGGCGAAGCGCTCGCCCGGATCGGCCGCCGTCACGGTGCACCGGGTCGTCCAGCTCACGGCCCCGCGCTTGTTCCGGCCCTCGAAGACCATGCCGACGTACGCGCCGCGTCGCTCTCCCCGCACGGTCGCCCCGCGGTTCTCGGGGCTCCAACGGCCCATCGTGGTCGGGTCGCTGAGCTGTTCGTATACGTATGCCGGCGGGGCGTCGATGACGATGCTGTCCGCCACGGACATGGTGCGGGGCATGACGCAACTCCTTGTCCACGGTCGTCGTCGGGCCGGGTCCCGGGACCGGACGGACCGTGGCGCCGCGTCCCGGGGCCCACACCTTACTCGCGAGTAGGCAGTGTGGTGAGTGGCGGGAGCGGTCGGGAACAGGGACGCGGTTCAGCGCGTGCGCCGCTCCCGCCGGTTCGCCACCCTGACCCGTACGTCGGTCGGCAGGCCGCGTACGCCCGCGCAACGACGCGCGTCCGCCACCACCCCGGCGGTGACCCGGCGCACCACCTCCGCAGGCCGGGCCTCCGGCTCGACGACCAGCGTCACCGCCGCCCGCAGCGGGCGGCCCGCCACGCGTACCCGGGCGTGCGCCACCCCGTCGACCGCCGCCGCCTGCGCGGTCATCGCCCGCTCCCACGCCCGTCGCCGCAGCGTCAGCCCGGCGCCCATCAGGCCCACCCGCCGGGGCCGGGACGCCGACACCTGCCGGGCGAACCACCGGAGGAACAGCGCCAGTACGAGGACGAGCCCCGCGATCACGGCAGGGGTCCACCAGCCGGTCTCGCGTACCCGGGCCAGTCCGTCGCGGTCCAGCAGCACCCCTTTGGCCGCCCGCCCGGACCACCAGGCCGGCACCTCGCGCCCCACCCGGCCCAGCCCCGAACCGTCCCCGACGGCCAGCAGAGCCCCGCCGCCCAGCAGGGCGAGGCCGACCGTCCCGAGCAGCACCCGGTTCACCGCGCCACGCCCGTTCACCGACACGCTCGCCACATCCTCTCGCCGCCGTCCCTCACGTCACCCATGTCTCTCCGCCGTCCCGAGGACCGGCCGCAGTACCCGGAGCGCCGTCCACGGCTGCGTCCGACCGCCCCGCCACGTCCGGCCCCGTCACCGCGACCGGCTCCACCGCGACCGGCTCCACCGGCGGCAGGCCCGCCTCGCGCCGTACCCGGACCCGCAGCACCGGCGGACGGGCCAGGCCCAGCTCCGGCAGGGCCGCGCCCAGCACCCGGACCGCCTCGGCGCGTACCTCCGCCGGGTCGCCGTACCCCACGCCGGCCCGCACCACCGCCCGCCGCCGGCGCACGGTCACCCGCGCCCGGACGACCCCGGGGACGCCGAGGGCCCGCTCCCGCAGGATCCGGGCCGCCGCCTCACGGTCCAGCGCCGCCCGTACCTCCGGGCCGGGCGCCGTCATCCGCTGCCGTCGCCGCAGCCCCGGCAGGAGCGCGCACCCCAGCAGCCAGGCGCCCGCGACCGCCGCGACCGCCCCACCGATCCGCACCGCAGAGTCCTCCGGACCATGGGTCGCCGCCCAGTCGAGCGCCGCCGTACGCCAGCCGGCGGGGGCGCCGCCGAACCGGACCGCGACCACATCGGCCAGCACCAGCCCGCACGCAACGGCTCCCACGGCCGCCAGGACCGCCGCCGGAACACGCCGCTCCGCCCTGATCCGGTGGCCAGGACGGCCGCCGTAAAGCCCCGGGGCCACGACCTCCACGGCCTCCGGAACCACCGGCGCGGGGCCCGCCGACAGTGCGTCGACGCGCACCTGGGCGCGGGGCACGGACAGCCCCGTCAGGGCCGCCGTCCGTGCCGCCGCCCGCTCCCGGATCCGCCGCGCGGCCTCGTCGGCCCGCACGGGATAGGGCAGCCGTACGCCGACCGAGATCCGCGCGGAGGTCCCGCGCACGCCTGCCGAACCCCGGAGCACCGACCCGCCGTCGGGCAGCGCCTCGGCGGCGGCCCGCTCGGCGATCCGCCGGACCGCCCGCGGCGCCACCGTCGTCGTACCGCGCTCACCGGCCGGGACCGTCACGGCCGCCTCCCCGCCAGCGAGTCGAGGAACTCCCGCAGACCGGTGCCCCGGTCCACCAGGTGACCGGCGAGCCATCCCAGCGCGCCGAGCGCGGCCACCACGAGGAACGCCCCGAACCCGCCGAACCAGCCCGCGAACCCCAGCGCCATGCCCGCCGCCGCCCCGATCACGCCCCGGCCCGGCACACCCTCCGCCGGACCGGGCCCGTCCACCCTCCGTGTCACGCGATCACGCCACGCGGGTCTCGGTGACGGCGGCCTCGTCGTCGTCCTCGGGCAGGTGCACGTCGTTGACGGTCACGTTGACCTCGACGACCTCCAGGCCCGTCGTCCGCTCCACCGCCGCGATGACGTTCTCGCGCACGTCACGTGCCACATCGGTGATCGCGACGCCGTACTCGACGACAAGATCCAGGTCGATGGCCGTCTGGCGCTCGCCCACCTCGACCTTGACGCCCCGTCCGACGTTCGGCCGGCCGCCCGGCACCCGGTCACGTACCGCGCCCAGGGTCCGGGAGAGGCCGCCGCCCATGTCGTACACACCGGGGATCTCCCGGGCCGCCATCCCCGCGATCTTCACGACGACGGTGTCCGCGATCGAAGTGCGGCCCCGCGTCGCCGCGGGCTCGGACGCGCCGGTGGCTCCGCGTCCGACGGTCGTCGTACCCCCGACTCCGGCGCTCTGCTTCGGTCCGCCCGAACCCGCTCCCGTACCCACGGCGGGAACGGCTGCGGTCGTCTGGGTGGTGGTCATGGAAACTCCTCGCGTATCGCTCGGCTCGTATCGCCTGACATCTCGTTGGACACACCGTCCGCCGAATCGTCACGCGAGTTCCCGGAAACTTTCCGCCGATCCCTGATCACGCAGCGCGGTCCGCGGCAGACCGGTGCGTGACGTTCTCCGGTTCCAGGTGTCCAACGGGAAGAAGCGAGCAGACCGAGAGGGTGTCGTGCAACCGACTGAGGGAGGGGCTGGTCCGTGCCCGGCAACGGGAATCAGATGACGGAACGGGCGCCGGAAGAGGCCGTCCGTTCCGACGAGGCGCTGCTGGTCGTACGGGCCGGGGAGGGCGACGAGGAGGCGTTCGAGGTGCTCGTACGGCGGCACAGCCCCGCCATGCTGCAACTCGCGACGCGCTTCCTGGGGGACCGGGCGGACGCGGAGGATGCCGTTCAGGACGCCTTCGTCAGCGCCTGGCGCAAGCTTCCCGAGTTCCGCCGGGACGCCTCCTTCCACACGTGGCTCCACCGCATCGTCACCAACCGGTGCCTCAACCGGCTCCGGTCCCGCAGACCGGCGGCGGACCTCGACTCGGTGCCCGAACAGGCGGCCCCGGAGCACCAGGCGTCCCCCGCCCGCGCCGTCGAGTCGCGGGCCGCGGCCGACGCACTGGCGGCCGCGATGGCGGGCCTGTCGCCCGAACAACGTGTCTGCTGGGTGCTCCGCGAGATGCAGGGGCTGTCGTACGAGAGCATCGCGGACACGGTCGGAATCAGTCTGCAGGCGGTCCGCGGCCGGGTCTTCCGGGCCCGCCGCTACCTGACGGAGGCGATGAGCGCATGGCGATGAGCGCCAACCCCGACCGGCCGGAAGAGAGCCGGTCGCAGCAGATCCGGCCGGAAGAGAGCCGGTACGAAGAGGAGGACCGGCTCGCCTGCGGGCGCCTGCTGAGCGATGTCTGGGACGCGTGGGACGCCGGCCGGACAGCCGACGACCCGCACCTCTCGACCTGCCCGCACTGCTCGGCGGCCCTGGCCGAACTCACCGGCCTTGGCGACGCCGTGCGCCGTACCTGCGCCGAGGAGCCCGGAGTGCCCGAGGCGGCCGCGGCCGCGGTCACGGCCCGTGTGATGGACCTCGTCCGCCTCGAACTGCGCCCCGGGCGCCCGCTACCCCTGGGGGAACCGGAGGAGGACCACTGGATCGTCGAGGCGGCGGCCGCGCGGCTCCTGCGGGCGGCGGTCGACGCGCTGCCCGGGGTACGGGCCGGGAGCTGCCGGATCGCCCCGCTCGACCCGGCCGACCCGACGGGCCCGGTCCACGTACGCGTCGAGGTCGCGGCGAGCCTGGACCGGTCACTGCCGGATCTGGCCGACGCCGTGCGCGCACGGATCGCTGAGGTCACCGACCAGGACATCGGCATCCGCCTCGGCGCGGCCGACGTCCTCGTCGTGGACATCCTCGACGACGACGACGACGAAGAAGAGGACGAGGACGGCGCCGAGTACGGGCGCCACGGCACAGGAGGAGCAGCGTGATGGCCGGCGACACCCCCCGGCTCCGGGACCGGCTCGCCGAAGCGGCGGCCGGCGCCGCTCAGGACGTCCCCGGCGTCGCCTTCCTGCGCCCCGGCGTCGTCGACCTGCTGCGCACGCGGGTCGCCGACCGGGCCCCGCGTCTCGCGGCGGGGCCCGGGGCGCGGGCGCAGGGGGTGCGGGTGACCCAGGACGAGGCCACCGGTGCCTGGCACATCGACATCCGCCTCGTCCTGCACCGCGGCCACCGCGCCCTCGACGTCACCCGGGCCGTACACACCGCGACACTGGCCGCCGTCCGTGCCGAGCCGTCTGTCTCGGTGCGGGTGACGGTGACGGGGGTGGTCTGAGCTCCGGAAACCGGCGGGGGAGAAGGAGAGGGCGAAGACAACGAGGGGGGACGGAGACCGGACGTCCCGGGGAGGCGGCGAGGGAGGACGACGGCCGTGCGCCCGGGGCGGACGGCGTGCGAGTCAGAACCCTGGCATCCGGAAACCTACGGCAAGGGAATACCGAGGCCGGGCCGCCCGGGGTCACCTCCCGACCGGCCCGGCCTCCGCCACCGCGCCGATCAGGCGCGCCACTCCGCCGTGCGCTCCGGTGACGCCTCCGCCAGTGCCTTCACGATGGCGTCCGCGTCGCCCTGGTTGCCGTACACCGGCGTCCCGGGCTGCTGGCGCCACGACTCGTCCAGGCCGCCGGCGTCGACCGTGTCGAAGCCCAGCTCGTCGATGAGGTCGCGGACGGCCTGCTTGGCCGCCGGGTCGTCCCCGGCCACCGGCAGCGCCTGCCGCCCGGGGCTGCCCTGCGGAGCGCCCGCGTCCAGGATGTCCTGCGCATACGTCCCGTTGAACGCCTTGATCACCGGGTGCCCGATCCGCTGCTCGGTCCACCGGCTCTCCGGCAGTCCGTCCTCGATGGCGGCGATCCGGCCGTCGCGCTGCTGCGGGTAGTAGTTCCCGGTGTCGATGACCGCGACATCCTCCGCCGCCCCCTCCAGGAACCCAGCGGGCAGGTCGGGGACCGCCTTCAGCGGGACGGTCACGACGACGATACGGGCGCCCCGCGCCGCCTCGGCCGCGGTCACCGGAGTGGCTCCCGTCTCCTCGGCCAGGGCGCTCAGGGTCTCCGGGCCGCGGGAGTTGGCGACCGACACCTCATGTCCGAGTGCGGTCAGCCGCCTGGTGAGATTGCCGCCGATGTTGCCCGCTCCGATAATGCCGATCTTCATGGATCCGACCTTCCGATTCCTGCCGCGTGGGAAGAAGTGGTTCTGCCGCTTCACCAACTCCGCTGCCCGAGGAGCTATTCCGGGCCGTGTGGGCCATTTGAGTGTCCTTGCCGGGCGCTCGCGCGGGACGGGGAAGGATGTCCCACCGGACCGATCACCGCGGGTCCATCCTGGTCGCCGAGTCCATACGGGCCGTTGACCGAAGGAGCGTCGCAGTGACGACGAGGGGCATCTCGCAACCGGTGGAGACCGATGCGGCAGAGGGGGACGAACTGCCGGTACGGCTCAAGGAGCCGGGCAACGTCGTCATCAAGTGGATGACCACCACGGACCACAAGACGATCGGCACGCTCTATCTCACCACCTCCTTCGCCTTCTTCTGCGTGGGAGGACTGCTGGCCCTGGTGATGCGCGCCGAACTGGCGCGCCCCGGAACCCAGCTGATTTCGAACGAACAATTTAATCAGGCGTTCACGATGCACGGCACGATCATGCTGCTGATGTTCGCGACACCCCTGTTCGTCGGATTCGCCAACTGGATCATGCCGCTGCAGATCGGCGCGCCCGATGTGGCGTTCCCGCGGCTGAACATGTTCTCGTACTGGCTCTACCTCTTCGGCTCGCTCATCGCGGTGGCCGGCTTCCTCACGCCGCAGGGGGCCGCCGACTTCGGCTGGTTCGCCTACGCGCCGCTGAACGACGCGGTCCGCTCGCCGGGCATCGGCGCCGACATGTGGATCATGGGTCTGGCCTTCTCCGGCTTCGGCACGATCCTCGGCTCGGTCAACTTCATCACCACGATCATCTGCATGCGCGCCCCCGGCATGACGATGTTCCGCATGCCGATCTTCACGTGGAACGTCCTGCTGACCGGTGTGCTCGTCCTGCTGGCCTTCCCGGTCCTGGCCGCCGCCCTGCTGGCCCTGGAGGCGGATCGCAAATTCGGCGCCCACGTCTTCGACGCGGCCAACGGGGGAGCGCTGCTGTGGCAGCACCTGTTCTGGTTCTTCGGCCATCCCGAGGTGTACATCATCGCGTTGCCGTTCTTCGGGATCGTCACCGAGATCTTCCCGGTCTTCAGCCGTAAGCCGGTTTTCGGCTACATCGGTCTGGTCGCCGCCACCATCGCCATCGCGGGACTCTCCGCGACGGTGTGGGCACACCACATGTTCGTCACCGGCGCGGTCCTGCTGCCGTTCTTCTCGTTCATGACATTCCTCATCGCCGTGCCGACCGGGGTGAAGTTCTTCAACTGGATCGGCACCATGTGGAAGGGGTCGATCTCCCTCGAAACCCCGATGCTCTGGTCGATCGGATTCCTGGTCACCTTCCTCTTCGGCGGTCTGACCGGCATCATCCTCGCCTCGCCGCCGATGGACTTCCACGTCTCCGACTCGTACTTCGTCGTCGCGCACTTCCACTACGTCGTCTTCGGCACCGTGGTCTTCGCGATGTTCGCCGGATTCCACTTCTGGTGGCCGAAGTTCACCGGGAAGATGCTGGACGAGCGGCTCGGAAAGGTCACGTTCTGGACGCTGTTCGTCGGATTCCACGGCACGTTCCTGGTGCAGCACTGGCTCGGTGCCGAGGGAATGCCCCGCCGTTACGCGGACTATCTCGCCGCCGACGGATTCACCGCGCTGAACACGGTCTCCACCATTTCCTCCTTCGTGCTCGGCCTCTCCCTCCTGCCGTTCTTCTACAACGTCTGGAAGACCGCCAAGTACGGCAAGCAGATCGTGGAGGACGACCCGTGGGGCTACGGCCGTTCGCTGGAGTGGGCGACCTCCTGCCCGCCGCCCCGCCACAACTTCGTCACCCTGCCGCGGATCCGGTCCGAATCCCCGGCGTTCGACCTGCACCACCCGTCGCTGCGGGCGATCGACGAGACCGCCAACCGGCCCGACACCTCCGCCACCGTCGCACCGGGGGACAAGCAGGAGTGACCGTGGCCCGCCCCGACCCGGAGAGCCCGACGAGAGGAGGACGTGTGAACCCCGACAAGGACAGCGCCCGCGGCCTGGCCCAACTGGAGGGCTACCTGCTGTGGAACGCCGAGGTCGAGAGGGCGCGGGCGCAGGCGCGCCGCTTCACCGGCGAACTACCCTGGCTCACCACCGCCCAGCGCGAGGACGTCGAACGCGTCTACCTCGCCGACCGGGTCGCCGTCTCCCGCGAGTCACTCACCCGAGTCCGGGACCGGGCGGCCGAACTGCGCGGCGAGTACACCGCCCGCTACGAGCGGCTCCGGGCCCGCTGTGTCGCGCTCTCGGTCGTGGCGGTGGGCGCGGTCACCGCCATCGGTACGTCGCTAACCCTGCTGCTCCGCTGAACCGGCCGGGACCCGGTGCGGCCCGGCCGCGGCCGCACCGGGTCCCGCCCGCGACAGCGGCCGGCGGAACCCGTCAGACCAGCACCCCGGAACGCTCGGACGCGCGGTGCGCCGCATCGAGAGCGGCCAGGTGTTCCGCGATCCGTTCGGCGTGCGAGGGGGGAAGGGCGGCTCCGGGGCCGTGGAGGTGGACCGCGCAGGCCGTCGTCGTGTCCACCAGACGCTCCAGAGCACCGGCGACCTCCTCGAACTCCGCCGTGCGCCCGGCGACCGGCGGGAGTTCGGCCGCCGAGAGGTCCAGCGCGGACCGCGCCACGGCGAGCGAGCGGTAGGCGTCGCGGCGCAGCACCCCGCGCCCCGCGCCGTCCTGACGGTGGGCCAGGACGTGCCGCAGATACCGGTGACCCGCGGCCACCGCCGTGTCCACCGCGCCCCGCACCCGGTTGCCCCGCTGCCCGGGCAGCGGCAGATGCCCTACCAGCAGCACGATCGCGCAGGCCGTCAGCGACTCCACGACCCGGCCCCACGCGGCCTGCGGCTCACCCGCCAGCAGGACGAGGGAGAGGACGAGTACGGTGACGACCGCGGTCTGGGCCGCGAAGTGGCGGGCGGCGACGGCGACCAGCGCCCCGCACAGCGCGACGGCCGCGACCATGGGCAGCGGACCGGCCATCAGGGGCAGCGGACCGGCCACCAGCGCGAAGAACCCGGCGAAGACGGCGGCGCCCACCACCGTCCCCGCGGCCCGGCTCAGCACCCGGGAGACGAGCGGCCCCAGATCCGGCTTCACCAGGAACACCGCCGTGGCGGGCATCCAGTACCAGTGCTCATGGTCCAGGCCGAGCGCCACCGCCGCGCTGACCCCGCAGCACAGCGCCACCCGGAACCCGTACTCACGTCCCGCAGTCCCGAATGCCCTGCGCGGCAGCGCGACGAGCCCCGGGCGCCCGCGCGCGGTCCGCAGCGACTGTCCGGGCCGGTGGTCGAACACCTCCGCGGCCGCCAGGAGCGCCTCGTCCAGGGCCCGCAGCCCCGCCCCGGACCGCACCGGCGCGGGAAGCGGCCCGCAGGCGTTCCCCGTACGCACCGCGTGCGCCAGCCGCAGCGGCCCCTCCGCGACCCGGCTCGGCAGCGGCTCACCGGCCCAGGCCAGCGCCGTCGCCGCCTCGGCCAGCGGCAGCGCCGCCGCGTACTGGGCGTGCAGCCGCCGCTCCGCCGCCGAGCTTGCGTACCGCCGCAGCCGGGGCCCGGACAGGGCGTCCTGTGCCTGGTCGAGTGCGGCCGTGAGCGCCGCCCGGCGGGCCGGAGCCCGGGTACCGCCCGCCGCTTGCAGCAGCGCGGCCACCGCCGCGTACACCGAGGCCACCGCCTCGCGCTCACCGTCGTACCGGTACGGGCCGCCGGAGGTACGACGCCGCGTGGGCAGCACCAGCCGCAGGAGCAGCGCCCACCCCGCCCCCGCCAGGAACAGCAGTGCCCGCTTCCCACCCGGCTCCGGCAGCGGCATGCCCGCCCCGATCACGGCCGCGACGAGCAACTGCGTACCGCACGCCGAAGCGACCGGGCCCGTCGAGCTGAGCGCCCCCGCGAGCAGCCCCAGCACACCGAGCAGCACCGGCAGGACGAACATCGCGGCCCCGGGCGGACCGACCGCGGGCAGCAGCGAGCCGATCAGCGGTCCGGCGGCGCCCGCGAGCGCCGGGACCCCCATCCGCGACACGGACGAGCGGCGACCGCCCGGGCGGTCGTTGATCCCGGCGAACATCGCCCCCAGCGCCGCCGGAACACCTGCAGTCGGCCGGTCGGCGGCCACCGCCAGAAGCAGCGGGAGCATGGCGAGCACCCCGCGCACCACGGCACCACCGTGGACAGGCCCGCGCTGGGTCCGCAGGACATGACCGAGCCAGAGCGGCAACGGCCGGGCGGCGAGGGGGAAAGCGGGTGACACGACCGGGCTCCGGTCCGCAGGGGAAGGGGGATCCGCCGGCGGACACCATCGGCCTGG
Source organism: Streptomyces cyaneofuscatus (assembly GCF_042718795.1). Lineage (GTDB taxonomy): Bacteria > Actinomycetota > Actinomycetes > Streptomycetales > Streptomycetaceae > Streptomyces > Streptomyces cyaneofuscatus_A. Next base: position 80,073 of record NZ_JBHXOX010000003.1, on the reverse strand, counting down.
GCGCTGCTACCAGTCTGGAACACCGAGGTGGAGGCGGTGCTTCTCCCGCGTTTCCGCCGGATGAAAGATCACCGCGCGGTGCTCAGTGCGCTGTGCTCAACGTGCGCCGAACTTCTGCGTCCACACCGGCCCGCCGCCGGAGTCCACCTTTCCGATGCCCATCTCCTTGAAGGAGCAGTTCAGGATGTTCGCCCGGTGGCCCGGGCTGTCCATCCACGACTGCATCACATCGGCCGGGGTCCGCTGCCCCTTGGCGATGTTCTCGCCGTAGGTGCTCCACCGGTATCCGGCCGCGGTGATCCGGTCGCCCGGGTCGGTGCCGTCGGGGGAGGTGTGCGAGAAGTAGTCCTTGGAGGCCATGTCGGCGGAGTGCCGCTGCGCCGCCGTCGCCAGCAGGTCGTTGGAGGTCACCGGACCGCAGCCCGCCTTCGCCCGCTCGGTGTTGACGATCTGGAGGACCTGGCCGCTCTCCGACGCCGGGGGCGCCGGTGCGGGTGCGGGCGGCGGCGGGGGCTTCGGGGCCGGGGCGGCCGTGCTCGGGGCGGGGGGCCGGGTGCTCTTCGTCGGTGAGGGCTTGGGCTTCGGCTTGCGCGCAGGGCTCTTCGACGGCGAGGCACTCGCCGAGGGCGAGGCGGACGACGCCGAGGCCGACGGTGACGGTGCCGTCGGCGTGGGGGAGGGGGCGGCCGTCGTGGGGAGGGTCGGGCCATCGGTGGGAACCCCGGCGCTCAGGGTCGTCGCGTCCCGCTCCTCACCGTCGGTGTAAAGGTGCACGGCCGCGCCGCCGGTCCCCAGCGCCGCGACGGCGACCACGGCGGCGATGGCCGAGTTGCGGCGCCGCCGCCGTACCTGGCCGCGCCTGCGCTCGGCCCGGCCGGCCCCGGCCGCGGAGTCCACGGTGAGGTGCGCGGCCGTCGTCAGCAGCTCCGGCGCCACCGCCCCTCCCGCGGCCCCGGCCACCGGGACCAGCGCGAGACCGACCAGCAGCCCCTCCGCCGGTACGAGCCCCGATCCGTGGCCCGAGCAGACGGTGCACTCACGGGCGTGGCGGGCCAGCCGCTTGCGCCACAGGGCGGACGGGATCCCGTCCCAGCCCGCCAGGATGTCCTCCAGCAGCACGCACGGCGGGTCGGCCGCCAGCGCGCCCACCACGACCCGGGCCGCCTCCAGCTGCGCCTTCATCCGCTGGACGCGTACGGCCGTGTGCTGGGCGGAGAGCTCCAGGGCCGCCGCGACCTCGGCCCGCGAGAGCTGGCCGGCCGTCTCCAGCCACCACAGCGACAGCAGCGCGCGGTCGTCCTCGTCCAGCCACCGCGTCGCCTCCGCCACCTGGCGGCGCTGCCCGGTCAGCCCGAGCCGCAGAATGGTCAGCTCGACGAAGTCGGCGCGCGGATCGGCCAGGTCGTACGCGTCGTCCAGCCGCCCGGCGGAGACCGTCCCCGTCTGGCCCTCGCGCCAGTGCCGGCGTATCTCGTTCATGGCTATCGCCACCAGCCAGGACCGGAATCTCTCCGGATCACGCAGCTCCGGCAGGCTGCGCAGCATGCGCAGCACCGTCTCCTGCACCACATCGTCGACGTCGGCGTGCCCGTTCAACGCCCGGCCGACGACGTTGTACAGCAACGGCAGATACGCCGCGACGAGCCGGTCCTTGGCCTCCTGGTCGCCGTTCCGCGCCGCCGCGATCAAGGCCGTCCCGTGATCCTTGCCCATGCTGTGCTCACTCTTCCGGGGTCCGGTGCTGTCACTTCCCACACACGGGAGATGCGGTGCGGGCCGGACAATAACAAGAATCTGATAATCGCCCCGAATTTCTGTCCCGAATTTCTTCGGCCGCACGCACCGGGTCCGTGCCACAGAGCGTGTCCTGTGGCACGGACCCGGTGCCGGTCACCGGCGGCGACGGTCAGGAGCGCGGCGGTCCGTCCTGGTCGCGCTGGTCGCGCTCCGTACCGAACTGCTGCCTGAGCTTGTCCTGGGCGGTGTCGACCTGGCCGCTGTACTTGCCCTTGGTGCGGTCGTCGACCATGTCTCCCGCCTTGTCGACGCCCTTACCCGCCTGGTCCTCGTGGCCCTTGAGCATCTTCTTGATCTTGTCCATCGCGGACATGCCTGATCCTCCTCGCTTCTGCGCCCCCACCCATCAAGGGTCGCCGCACCCGGCCAGGCCCGCATCCGGGCGCCCGAGGAGTCCGCAGGGTGGACGGGAAGTGTGAAGCCGAGCCGACTGGGCAGATACCGGTCACCTGGAGGAGGTGGTGGCCATGGGCCGCATCCGCATCGTTGTCCGTCGACCCCCGCCCCCGTCCGGCCCGCCCCCGCTCGACCTGCGGACCCCTTCCGGTCGGCCGCTGCCCTACTGAGCGCGTACGGGGCCGGGTGCGCACGGGCGGCCGGTCACCGACCGGAGTGCGGCGGGTCGTCGTACCGCGCCGAAAGCGGTCCCGGCGGCGGCGCGAGCTGCTCCACCAGCGCCTCCAGCTCGACCACCGCGTGCTCCGTCTCACGGCGGATGTTCTGGTGCTCGGCCACGATCGCCCCGAGCAGCAGCGCCGTGAGCGCCACGCATCCGTTGAGCACGGTCAGGTTGGCCATGATCTCCATGAGCGTATGGCCCGCGAACGGCCCCAGCCCGTCCGTACCGGCGGTGATCGCCAGCACCGACACCACCAGGGCGCACGGCGCGCTGCCGGGGAGCTGGAAACGGAGCGCCGCCCAGATGATCACCGGGAACACCAGGTAGATCATCGAGAGCGAGCTCCGGGTGGAGAAGAACCCCGCCACGACCACGACGACCGCGAGAAGGCACGCCTCCGGCCACCGGTCGGACAGCCGCGGCCACCGCGCCCGGCTCAGCACCAGCAGTACGGGGGTGACCACGAGGACCCCCATGGCGTCCCCGGCCCACCACGACGACCAGACCAGCCAGAACCGCCCCGGCGGAACCTTGTCGTCGAGCATCAGCGTCACGCTGCCGACGGTGGCGCTGATCAGCATCCCGGCGAACGCGCCGAGGAAGACCAGGCAGACCCCGTCCCGCAGCCGGGCCAGCTCGCTGCGGAAGCCCACCCTGCGCAGCAGTGCGTAGGCGGCCAGCGGCGCGAGCGTGTTGCCGAGCACGATGCCCAGCCGGGAGACGGTGAACGCGTCACCGATGGCGGAGACGGTGAAGAAGGCGCCCAAGGCGATGCCCGGCCAGATCCGGGCGCCGAAGTACAGCAGGGCGGCGAGCGAGATCCCGGTGGGCGGCCAGAGGGGGGTGACCACGGCGCCGTCCACCACCACCTGGCGCGTCAGCCCGAGCCGTCCCGAGAGGTAGTAGGCACCGGTCACGCCCAGGACCTGCGCCACGTACACGGCCCGACGTCTGGCTTCCTTGCTGCGGATCACAGCACTCATCAGACACCGGCCGCGCGGAGGAGGCAGCCGGTGACACGCGCCCTGCCACCCCCGGCGTCACCGCGCCCGGGCCGGGGCGTGCCGCAGGACGAGTACCGCCGCGTCGTCCTCGTGGCCCGTCAGCTCCGCCGCCCCCAGCACGCCGTCGGCCAGCGCGTCCGCGCTCTCCCCGGCATGGGCGGCGACCAGCCGCTGTACCCGGTCGAGGCCGTCCTCGATCAGCAGGGACGGGCCCTCGATCACACCGTCGGTGAGCAGCACGATCGCGCCGTCCGCGTCCAGGGTCCGGCGGGTGACGGGGTACTTCTCACCCGTCTGGATGCCCAGCGGCAGGCCTCCCGGGTCCTCCGTGACGCCCGACCGCCCGTCCACGGTCGCCCAGATGCTGGCCACGTGCCCGGCCCGCGCACTGTGCAGCTCCCAGGTATGCGGGTCCAGCCGCAGGAACGTACAGGTCGCGAAGAGACCGGAGTCGACCGACAGCAGGAGGTCGTTGGTCCGGCCCATGACCTCACCCGGGTCGGAGACCGTCCCCGCGATCGCCCGCATCGCGATGCGGACCTGCCCCATGAAGGCGGCCGCCTCAACGTCGTGACCCTGCACGTCACCGATGGCGAACCCCAGGGCGCCGTCCGCCAGCGCGAACCCGTCGTACCAGTCACCGCCGATGTCCAGGCCGTCACGAGCGGGCGCGTACCGCGCCGCGGACCTCAGACCCGGAAGCTCGGGAAGGGCCGCCGGCAGCATGTCGCGCTGGAGGGCCTGCGCGAGTTCCACTCTGGCCTGGTGGAATTCCACCTCCCGCCGGGCGCGGGCAGTGAGGCTCTGCAACGTCGTCAGCAGATCCTCGGCGCTTACCGAGCGGGGAGTCCGACGCCGGTTCATGGGCTGCTCCGCGGTGCGTGAGTCCCTGAATCATATGGTGCCCGCCTCGCGGCGGCGACTTCGCCGAGGACCGGCGCACGCCGAGGACGGGCGCACGCCGGTGGCCGGATGGCCCCGCACGCCGGGCCGTTGTCAGTGGCCGGTGGGATGCTGCCTTGCATGGACGAGCTGATGAGGCAGCGACGGGTGTACGGCGCCGACCACGACGATCCGCACCCCGGCCCCAGGCCGGGCCACGACTACCGGGAGCTGGTCGGCGGTCCGCTCGACGGGCTGCTCCTGGACGTCACCGGCTGGAGCGAGACGGCCCTGCGCGAGGGGGCCGGTCTGGTCACGGAGATAGGCGCCTACGGACCGGGCGGCCGCGCCGAGTACGGGCCCCGCTCGATCGACGGCCACCAGTGGGACTGGCGGGGCGACGTGCGCTAGGAGAACCCGGCAGCGTCCGCGCACCGGTGGACCGGGGGAGGGGAGAGGGAGGTCCACGGCGTCCGATAGGTTCTCCGGTCATGTGGGCTTTGAGCGCTGTCGGATACCGTCGGCTGGGTGCGGCGGCCGCCCTGGCGACCGCCGTGGGCGGCTGGATCTCCGGAAAGCTGCCGGCCCACGACCCCTGGGGCCTCTGGGTCGACCACGGCTCCACCGTGCGGACGGCGGCCGCCGTCCTCGCCTACGCCGGACTCACCGTGCTCGTCGTCACCTGGTGGCAGTACGGCAGAACCGCCTCCTCCGCACGCGAGACGCTCACCACCCTCGCCTGGTGGACCGCGCCGTTCCTGCTCACGCCCCCGCTCTACAGCGCCGACGTCTACAGCTACATCGCCCAGGGCGCCATGGTCATCGAGGGCCACGACGTCTACACCGTCGGCCCCTCCAGCCTGGATCCCGCCGGAATCGGCGGCGACGCGGCGGCGAGCGTGGGCAACCACTGGCGCGACACCCCGGCCCCGTACGGCCCCCTCTTCCTCCTGCTGTCCGCCGCCGTGGCGAAGACGACCGGCGGCACCATCGTGCCCGCCGTCCTGGCGATGCGGCTCATCGCGCTCGCCTCACTGGTCCTCATCGTCTGGGCCCTGCGTCGGCTGGCCCGGGTCCACGGCGCCGACGAGAGCCGCGCCCTGTGGCTGGGGGCGCTCAACCCGCTCCTGCTGATGCACGTCGTCGCGGGCATGCACAACGACGGCCTGATGATCGGCCTCATGCTGGCCGGGCTCGCGCTCGCGCTGCGCGGCCGATGGGTGGCCGGCAGCGCGCTGGTCGGGCTCGCCATGATGGTCAAGTCCCCGGCGGCCGTATCGCTGCTGTTCATCGGCGTCATGGTGCACGCGTCGGCGACCGGACCGCAGCTACGGCGATGGGCCAAGGGACTCCTCGCGCCCGGCCTCGTCGCCTGTGCCGTCGCCGGATCGGCGACCCTGGTCAGCGGCACCGGCTTCGGCTGGCTCAGGACCCAGGGCGTCGCCGGCAACATCCATACCGCCCTCTCCGTCGTCAGCGACCTCGGCCTGGGCCTGGGCGAGCTGGGCCGCCTGCTGCTGGGCACCGACCCCGAACCGTTCAAGTCCGCCGTGCAGACCCTCGGCCTGGCGGCGGCCGTCATCCTGATCTTCGTCCTGGCGTGGAGGTCGACGAAGGGCCACCTGCCACCCGTCCACGCCCTCGGTCTGGGGCTGCTGGTACTGGTCGCGCTCTCGCCCATGGTGCAGCCCTGGTACCTGCTGTGGGGGCTCGTGGTCGTGGCCGCCACTCAGCAGCACGGCCGCATCCCCGCGATCCTGATCGTGCTGTCGGCGGCACTCGTCTACGAGACCCACCCCACCGGAGCCACCCCGCCCTACGGGTTCGCCCTCGCCGCCATCGCGGCCCTCGTCGCCACCCTCGTCATCCGCCGCGCCCCCTTCCTCCCGGAAACCGCACGGGTGCCCGGACCGCGCGGCGGCGACCTGGACGCCCCGCTGAGCACCGAGGCCCCGCAGGCCACCACGTAGATAATCCCTCGACGCCCCACGCGGGCCTCCGGTACGCTGATCACGTCCTGTTGTCTCCGATAGAGGTGGACGTTGCGCATCTGAGGTCCGCGATCATCACGCGGTACGGCCTGGCCCGTACACCGGTCACGACGCTGTCGGCATGTCTGCCGCCCGTGACTTCCGCGTGGATGCGACCTCGGTGCCGAGCCGTCCCTCACTTTCGCAGGACCGACTCCCCACCCTTCTCCGGCCACCGAGCCGGGTCGCCGCGTGCTGTTCGCATACGAAGCCCCCCGTTCCCCACGCTTCCGACTGCGAGCTGCCCACCATGAGCCATCCCACCGCGCCCAGCGCCTCCGTCGCCGTCTCCCACCTCACCTTCCGGTGGCCCGACGGCACCAGCCTTTTCGACGGGCTCTCCCTCACCGTCCCCCGTGGCCGCACCGGCCTGGTCGGCACCAACGGCACCGGCAAGTCGACCCTGCTGCGGCTGCTCGCCGGGCGGCTTCGCCCCTCGGAGGGGTCCGTCACCGTGGGCGGAAACCTCGCCTACCTGCCGCAGAACATCACCCTGGACACGGAGCTGCGAGTCGACGGGGCCCTCGGCATCGCCGAGCGGCGGGCCGCCCTGCGCGCCATCGAGTCCGGAGACGTGACGGAGGAACACTTCGCGACGGTCGGCGACGACTGGGACGTCGAGGAACGCGCCCTGGCCACCCTCGGCTCCCTCGGCCTCGGCGCCGTCGGACTGGACCGTACCGTCGGGCAGCTGTCCGGCGGGGAGACCGTCCTGCTGCGCCTGGCCGCTCTCCTGCTGGAACGCCCCGACGTCCTCCTCCTCGACGAGCCGACCAACAACCTGGACCTGTTCGCCCGCCGCAGGCTCTACGACGCCGTCGACTCCTGGCGCACCGGCATCCTCATCGTCGTCAGCCACGACCGGGACCTGCTGGAGCGGGTCGACCGCATCGCCGAGCTGCGATCGGGGGCGGTGAGCTGGTACGGGGGCGGCTGGTCCGCCTACCAGGAGGCCCTCGCCACCCAGCAGGAGGCCGCCGGCCGGATGCTGCGCTCCGCCGAGGCCGACGTGCGGCGCCAGCAGCGCGAGCTGGAGGAGACCCGGACCAAGGTGGCCCGTCGCAGGCGCCACGACAAGAAGCTGGACGGTCAGCGCAAGGCCCCGCGCATCGTCGCCGGGGAGCGCAAGCGCTCCGCCCAGGAGTCCGGGGACCGGCTGCGCGGGCTGCACGAGGACCGCCTCGACGAGGCCCGCGAACGCCGGGAGGAGGCCGCCGAGGCCGTCCGCCGGGACGCCGAGATCAAGGTGAGCCTGCCCCACACCGCCGTACCGGCCGGGCGCACCGTCCTGACCCTCAGCGACCTGAGCCTCCCCTACGGCCGGCTGCGCGAGGGCAGCCTCCAGGTGAAGGGACCCGAGCGCATCGCCCTGGTCGGCCGCAACGGGGCGGGCAAGACGACGCTCCTGCGCACCGTCGCCGGGGAACTCGCGCCGGACGGGGGCGAGGCCACCGTCTCCGTGCCGCTGAAGTTCCTCCCGCAGCGGCTGGACGTCCTCGACGACGCCGTGAGCGTCGCCGCGAACGTCGCCCGCACGGCTCCCGGCACCACCGACAACCAGATCCGCTCCCAGCTCGCCCGGTTCCTCTTCAAGGGCACCCGCGCCGAGCAGCAGGCGGGCACCCTCTCGGGCGGTGAACGCTTCCGGGCCGCGCTCGCGGCGACGATGCTCGCCGCCCCCGCCCCGCAGCTTCTGCTGCTGGACGAGCCGACGAACAACCTCGACCTGGCCAGCGTGCGGCAACTGACGAGCGCCCTGGAGTCCTACGAGGGCGCCCTCGTCATCGCCGGTCACGACCTGCCGTTCCTGGAGTCCGTGGGCATCACCCGCTGGATCCTGCTGGACGACGAGCTGCGGGAGACCGATGCCGAGGGGGTACGGGAACTGTTCGCCGGCTCCGAGACCTCTCCGGCGTGACGCGGGCGCGGCGGCCCTGGTGGGTGCGGGTCGTGGTCAGGCTGCTTCGTAGTGGTGGGCCCGTCCGCCCCGCCATTCCACCCAGACCGGGTTGTCGAGGATCCGGTCCGCTTCTTCGAGGCCGGCCTCGTTCAGGAACACGATCACGTCGTGGTCGCTGTGGGCCAGCCCGAGTATCTCGTCCCGGCCTTCGTAGTGCACGGTCACCCGGCGGCCGCCCGAGGGGGTCGGCCGGTGGATGACGATCGGGGGATTTGCCATGGGTCCACCCTGCGACGCGCCCTGCCCCCGCGCATCCGCTGCCCGCGCTCCCCACGAGCGGGCCGTGGACCCGCCGGGAAGGGCGGGACCCTGCCAGAGCCCGGGGGTGGCCCTCACAGCGGGGCGGCCTCGATGTCCACCGTTGTGGTGACGCGCACCAGGGAGGGGGCGCGAGGGGCGGAGCCGAACCCGAAGGCGACGGGCGGATCGAGCGGGGCGAGCGGCCCCAGCCCCACGCCGTCCAGGACGGCCTCGGCGGCCAGGACCGGCCGCAGGTCCCGCGCCCCGTACCACTCCCGCCGCCCCGGGCCCGCCCGGCCCAGGGTACGGACGCCGGGCATCAGCAGCCGGGCCGGTACGTCGCACAGCGCGGCCCAGAGCGGGCTGTGGACGAGCGGGTCGGGTACGGCCGACAGCAGCCTGCCGATGGCGGTGCGGCGTCCGGCCGACAGCCGCAGGCGCAGCGGCCCCGCCGCGACGACCCAGACGTGCCCGCTGCGGGAGACGGAGCCGGTGACGGACACCGGGACCACCTCGACCCGGTCGAAGCGGTACGTGGCGGCGACGAAGTCCGCGACCGGCCGGGACGGCGCCAGCAGGACCCGCTCGCCGTCGGGATGCTCGATCATGACGTCGCTGAACGCCCCGAACGGCGAACGCGGCCAGTGCCCGACCACCAGCCGGGTGCCCGAGGACGTCCCCACACCGGCGATCCAGCCGTCGAACCGCAACCGCTCGCCCACCACGGCCGCCTACTCGAAGCGCGACGGGTCGCCGGCGCCCCGCCGTACGATCTCCGGCTCATCACCGGAGAAGTCGATCACCGTGGTGGGCTCGGTGCCGCACTCGCCCGAGTCGATGACGGCGTCCACTTCGTGGTCGAGCCGCTCCTTGATCTCCCAGCCCTGCGTCAGCGGCTCCTCCTCGTCCGGCAACAGCAGGGTGCTGGACAGCAGCGGCTCGCCCAGCTCGGCGACCAGCGCCTGGGTCACGACGTGGTCGGGGATACGGACGCCGACCGTCTTCTTCTTCGGGTGCAGGAGCTGGCGCGGCACCTCCTTCGTCGCCGGGAGGATGAAGGTGTAGCTGCCGGGCGTGGCCGCCTTGACCGCGCGGAACACGTCGTTGTCGACGCGGACGAACTGCGCGAGCTGCGCGAAGTCGTGGCACACCAGCGTGAAGTGGTGGCGGTCGTCGAGGTTGCGGATGGACCTGATCCGGGCGATGCCGTCGCGGTTGCCCAGCTGACAGCCCAGCGCGTAGCAGGAATCGGTCGGATACGCGACGAGCGCACCGGAACGGATGCTGTCGACCACCGTGCTGATGGTGCGCGGCTGGGGATTCTCGGGGTGCACGTCGAAGTACTTGGCCATCCGCCGAGCTTACGTGGTCGCCGGGCAGCCCGTCCGGACAGCGAAGGAGGCGGCCCGGAACACCGGACCGCCTCCCCGGCGGGCTCTCGTACGGTCAGACCGCGGCGGGGCCGACCAGCTCCTCCAGGACGTCCTCCATCGTCACGAAGCCGATGACCGTCCCCTTGCCCCCGGCGACGGCGGCGAGGTGCGTACCGGCGGCACGCATCGCCGTCAGGGTGTCGTCGAGCGGGGTGTCGATCTCGACCCGGATGACCGGGTGGATCGCGCTCGTGGGCAGCGGCTTGGTGCGCTCCGCGACCCCCAGGGCGTCCTTGATGTGCAGGTAGCCCAGCACCCCGTCGTCCGGCCCGGTCACCGGCAGCCGGGAGAAGCCCGAGGCGACCGCGGCCCGCTCCAGTTGCTGCGGGGTGATGCCGAGGTCGACGGTGACGGTCCGGTTCAGCGGGACCAGCACCTCGCCGACCGGCCGGGTGCCCAGCTCCAAGGCGTCCCGCAGCCGCTCGCCGTCGGCCTGGGCGAGGAGACCGGCGTCGCTGGAGTCCTTCACCAGGCGGACCAGTTCGTCGTCGGTGAAGACCGAGGCGACCTCGTCCTTCGGCTCCACCTTCAGCAGCCGCAGCAGCATGTTGGCGAACGCGTTGATACCGAAGATGACCGGGCGCAGCGCCCTGGTCAGTGCCACCAGGGACGGGCCCAGCGCCAGGGCCGTCGCGACGGGCGCGGCGAGCGCGATGTTCTTCGGGATCATCTCGCCGATGAGCATGTGGAGATAGGTCGCCAGGGTCAGCGCGATGACGAAGGCGATCGGGTGGACCAGCGCGTCCGGGACGCCGATCGCGTCGAACGGGGGCTCCAGCAGATGGGCGATGGCCGGTTCGGCGACGGCGCCCAGCACCAGCGAGGAGATCGTGATGCCGAGCTGGGCCGTGGCCATGGCGGCCGACAGGTGCTCGATGCCCCACAGGGTGCTCTTCGCCCGCCGGCTGCCGCGCAGGGCCTCCGGCTCGATCTGGCTGCGGCGCACGGAGATCAGGGCGAACTCCGCGCCGACGAAGAACGCGTTCGTGAGGAGCGTGAACGCGCCGATGAGAAGCTGGACGGTGGTCATCGGGCGTCCTCCTCCACGAGGGTCAGGGCCGGGGCGGGGGCGGTGATCCGCACCCGGTCGGCCCGGTGGTGTTCGATGTCGAGGACGTCGAACTGCCAGCCCTCGACCTCCACCCGGTCCGTGCGGACGGGGATGCGGGCGAGGTGGTTGGCCAGCAGCCCGGCGAGCGTCTCGTACGGGCCGTCCGGCGCGGGGAAGCCGATCCGGTCGAGCTGGTCCAGCCGGATGCTGCCCTCGGCCTCCCAGACCTGGCGGCCGTCGCCGAGCGGCTCGGCCGGTGCCAGGTCGGGGCGCTCGTGCGGGTCGTGCTCGTCGCGGACCTCTCCGACGACCTCCTCGACGATGTCCTCGACGGTGGCGACCCCCGCCGTACCGCCGTACTCGTCGATGACCACGGCCATGGTCCGGTGGCGGCGCATCTGCGCCAGCAGCCGGTCCACGGGCAGCGAGTCCGGTACGAGGAGGGGCTCGGTGGCCAGGGCGGTGACCGGGGTCCGGGCGCGCTCGGACTCCTCCAGGGCCAGCACGTCACGGATGTGGACCGTACCGATGACGTGGTCCAGGCTGTCGCGGTAGACCGGGAAGCGGGACAGGCCGGTGGCCAGCGTGAGGTTGGCGGCGTCGGCCGCGGTGGCGTGGGCCTCCAGGGCCCGCACGTCCACGCGGGGGGTCATCACGTTCTCGGCGGACAGCTCCGCCAGGTTCAGGGTGCGGACGAAGAGCTCCGCCGAGTCCTGCTCGATGGCGCCCTGGCGGGCCGAGTGCTCGGCGAGCGCGATGAGCTCCTGCGGGGTACGGGCCGAGGCCAGCTCCTCGGCCGGCTCCAGGCCGAACCGGCGCAGGGCGCGGTTCGCCGTGTTGTTGAGGTGGCGGATCAGCGGGGCGAAGCAGGCCGTGAACGCGCGCTGCGGGCCGGAGACGACCTTGGCGACGGCGAGCGGGCTGGAGATCGCCCAGTTCTTCGGGACGAGCTCACCGACGACCATGAGGACGACGGTGGACAGCGCCACGCCGAGCAGGGTCGCGACCGTGGAGACCGCGCCGGCCGGGAGGCCGACGGACTCCAGCGGCGAGCGCAGGAGCACGGCCAGCGACGGCTCGGCCAGCATGCCGATGACCAGCGAGGTCACGGTGATGCCGAGCTGGGCGCCGGACAGCTGGAACGTCAGCCGCTTGGCGGCCTTGAGCGCGCTTTCGGCCCCGCGTTCACCGGCCTGCGCGGCTCGTTCGAGCTCACCGCGCTCGATGGTGGTCAACGAGAACTCGGCCGCGACGAACACCGCGCACGCCAGAGTCAGACCGAGGGCGAGAAGGAGCAGGAGTACTTCGCTCACCGTGTCACCTCCGTCCCCTGGTGAGCAGGGGTGGGGATGACACGGTTCGTACTGGGAGGCTCACCCATTGCGGTACCGCAGCTCCTTCTCTGTTCGGTCGTCGGGTTCGACGTCTGGCGGCGGGTGGAAACCCGCCTTGTAGATAGTAAAGGGGGCGCAAAGCAAAGGGGAGTGGCGCGCGTCACAGGTGTGGTCGGATGGGTAGGCAGGTGTTTTCACCACAGGAAGTCACACGAAGAAGGAGTGGACGCCGGACATGGTGTTCAAGAAGTTGCTCGGAGCCCTCGGGGTCGGCGGTCCCTCGGTCGACACCGTCCTGCAGCCCGCCCCCGCCCTCCCCGGCGGACCGCTCTCCGGAGAGGTCCGGCTGCGCGGCGGCGGGACGGATGTGACGGTCGAACAGATTTCCCTCCTCCTGGTCGCCCGGGTCGAGGTCGAGGGCCATGACGAGGAGCACGACTCCACGGTCGTCCTCGAACGGTTCACCGTCGGCGGCGGATTCCGGCTCGCGGAGGACGCCGAACACACCGTGCCGTTCACCGTCACCCTGCCCTGGGAGACCCCGGTCACACAGCTCCATGGCCAGCCGCTGGGCCCCGTCCTCGGGATCCGTACGGAACTGGAAGTCGCCGGAGCGCGGGACAAAGGCGACCTCGACGCGCTCGCGGTGGACCCGCTGCCCGCCCAGGAGGCGATCCTGGAAGCCTTCGGGCAGCTCGGATACGGCTTCAAGTCGGCCGATCTGGAGCTCGGCCACATCCGGGGGACCGGGCAGCGGCTGCCCTGCTACCAGGAGATCGAGATCGTGCCGCCCGCAGGCCAGGCCCACGCGGTGAACGAGATCGAGGTGACGTTCCTCGCCGCGCCGGACGGCCTGGAGGTCGTGATCGAGGCGGACAAGCGGGCCGGGCTCTTCTCCGAGGGCCACGACACGGTGCACCGCTTCACGACCTCGCACCACGCCGTGGAGCAGGCCGACCGCAACGCCGAGGTCGACGCCTGGCTGCAACAGGTGATCGGCGCCCACGCGGCGCCGTACCCGTACGCGCAGGGCGGCGGCCACAACCACCACGACGACCACCACCGCTCCGGCCCCGGCACCGGGGCGGTGGCGGCCGGAGTCGCGGCGGGCGCCGCCGTCGGGGTCGTCGGCGGAATGGTCGCCGCCGAGGTGATCGACGAGATCGGCGACGCCTTCGAGGACGACGACGAGGGGGAGGGCGGCGAGGAGGAGTAGTTCATGGGTGCGGCCCCGCGCCGACGGCCGCACCGGGGTCTCCGTCCGCGCGGGGCCGCCGCACCGGCAGGGCGCGCTACCCGGCCAGACGGGCTGCCAGGGCGTCCAGGTCGGCCACGAACCAGATGTCCCGCCCCTGGTTTGCCTCGCGCACCAGGTCGGGTAGGGCGGCGCTCGCGGCCAGATGACGGGTGATGTCCCCGACGACGACCAGCCGGAGCCGGTAGTTGGCGAACTTCTGCAGAATCGCGCCGGCCACCCCGGTGCTCAGGTCGAAGAACCGGTCGTCCAGCCGCTCCGCCGGGACCGCGACCACCTCGGCGCCCTGAAAGGCGGGCCCGATCAGTTGGTCGAGCGCGTCCTGCACGGTGGCGATCGAGGGGCCGTCGGCAGCGCAGGCCAGCACCGGTGTGCCGTGGTGGTCCACCAGGAGGTCAGACATGGTGGGCCTCCGGTCCGTCGTCGAGCAGCCCGTTCTCCGGGCCGAGTACGCCGTCGATCAGGTGCAGCAGCTCGGCGGTGGCCGCGGCTCCGCCGAGAATGACGATCTTCATCCGGGCTCGTTCCCTGTCGTGGACGGTCTGGACGCGCAGGGGATCCGGCGCGTCCCGGGGGGATCGGGCGCTCGCGGTGACGAAGGTGCTCAGCCGGTGCGCGGCCTCGGGGCCGATCGCGTCGATCTGCACGATGCTCGACACCTCCAGGTGCGCCCGTCCCGCGTCGGCCGGCGCGGCGCTCGGACTGCCGGTCAGCGCCTCGAAGTCCGCCCGGCTGATCCGGTACTGCTTGCCGATCCGGACGGCTTTGAGCCGCCCGTCACGCACATAGTTCCGGACGGTCCGCACATGCAGACCCAGCCGCTCGGCCACCTCGCCGATCGAGTACAGCTCATGTTCACCACTCTCCATGGGGATGGATATTACTCAAAAATTCCCTCTTGAAGGGAGGATAGGGAGCGGTAGGGAAAAATGAGAACCCCTTGCTCCGGGTGGAGGTCACAGCAGGTGTGCCGGCCCGCTGACGAGGAAGGTGGAGGGTGTGAACCGCCGCTCGGACGCGTCGACGTCGACGAGGAGATCCATGAACGCGCAGCCCCGGCCCCTCGACCCGTCGCACCAGCGCCCCGACGGAGTCACCGACACGACCGTCGAGGCGCTCGGCGCCCTCTCGAAGGCGCTGGAGACCACCGAACGGGCCCGCGGCGCCCTCTACGCGTTCCACCAGCTCACCGGCGGCGCCGACCTCGGCCTGGACGAAGCGGTACGGCTGCTCCGCGAGGCGGGGCACGGGGAGCAGGCCGACCGGGTCCAGCGGGAGATCCTCGGCCGCAACGTCATCCCCGGACACTGGACCTTCCAGATCGTCGAGGAGTACAACGCCACCTACTACGACGTGTTCCGGACGGTCGAGCAGGAGATCCGGGGCGAACTCGCCGAGGGCCGCGACCATCTGTACGAGGCCGAGATGAAGGAAGCCCGCCGCACGCGGGGGCACCCGGACCACAGCGCCACCTGAATCCGTGTCGCGGCAGTCCGTTTCGCGGCGCGTCGCACGCATCCGTCCGGCCCTCCGGTGCGGAAGGATTCCGTACCTGTCCAGCCGCTGGGATCCGTAACCGTACAACCGAGGACCGTCCGACCGAGAGGGGAGCGGAGCCGTGCCTGACCCCGACGTCGTCATCGTGGGCGCCGGAGCGGCCGGGCTGAGCCTGGCGTACCACCTGTGCGCGCCGGGCGGCGCCGTGCCTCTGTCGGTCGTCCTCGTCGACGCCCCGCCCGGCCCCTTGAGGCCGCCGCCGCGCACCTGGTGCTACTGGGAACCGCCCGGCGGCGCCTACGACTCCGCGCTCGCCACCTCCTGGCCCCGGCTGCGGGTACGGGCGGCCGACGGGACGGACACGGTCACCGACCCGTCCCCCTACCGCTACAAGATGCTGCGGTCCGACGCCTTCGAGGCCCTGGTCGCCCGGCGGCTGTCCGACGCGCCGGCCTTCCGCCGGATCGAGGCCACGGTCACCGCCGTACGCGACGCACCCGACGGCGGCGGCGAAGTCCTGGGCCACGGCGGACGGGTTCTCGTCCGCGGCCGCCGGGTCTTCGACTCCCGCCCGCCCCGCCGCCTGCCGCCCGCCCGCACCACCCTGCTCCAGCACTTCACGGGCTGGTTCGTCCGCACCGAGCGCCCCGCCTTCGACCCGGCGACCGCCGACCTGATGGACTTCCGTACGCCGCAGCCCGCGCGAGGACTCTCCTTCGGCTACGTCCTGCCGCTCGACCCGCAGACCGCCCTGGTCGAGTACACCGAGTTCTCGCCCGCCCCGCTGTCCACCGAGGGGTACCGGCGTGCCCTGCGCCACTACACCCAGGAGGTCCTGAAACTGGGGGAGTTCCGGGTCACCGCACAGGAGCGCGGGGTCATCCCCATGACGGACGGTCACTTCCCGCGCCGCGACGGGCGCTCCGTGCACCGCATCGGCACCGCCGGAGGCGCGACCCGCCCCTCCACCGGGTACACCTTCGCGGCCGTGCAGCGGCAGAGCCGGTCCGTCGCCGACCGCCTCCGCGCCGGCCGGGAGCTGCGGATGCCCGCGCCGTACGGGGCCCGGCCCCGCGCGATGGACGCGGTCATGCTGCGGGCGCTGGACAGCGGCCGGGTGGACGGCTCCGACTTCTTCACCCGCCTCTTCCGCGGTGTCCCGGCCGCCCGGCTGCTCCGCTTCCTGGACGGCGGCTCGCACCTCCACGAGGACCTGCTGATCGGCCTGCGGACCCCGGTCGCCCCCATGCTGCGGACCGTCCTCGAACTCCCCTTCCTGACCAGACGCGAACCACCCCACCCCCTGCCTCCACCGACCGGCCACGAGAAGAGCACCCCATGACCCTGTTGCGCGACGACGAACTGTCCGCGGCCTTCGACCACGGCTCCGCCGCCTACGATCGGCTCGTCGCGGCCAGCCCCGGCTACCACGCCCATCTGCGTCGCTCCGCCCGCCGGTTGGGGCTGCCCGGCGGCGGACACGGGCTGCGCGTGCTGGACCTGGGGTGCGGTACGGGTGCCTCGACGGCCGCGCTCCTCGCCGCCGCCCCGTACGCCCGGATCACCGGCGTCGACGCCTCCGCCGGCATGCTGGACCGGGCGGCGGCGAAGAGCTGGCCGGAGGGTGTCGACTTCGTGCACGCCCCGGTCGAGGAGCTGGCGGGCAGGCTGCGGCCCGCCTCCTTCGACGCGGTGTTCGCCGGCTACCTCTTCCGCAACCTCGCCGACCCCGACAAGGCCCTCGACCTCGTACGCGCTCTGCTCGCCCCGCACGGCCGCCTCGCCGTGCACGAGTACACGCTCGGGGGATCGCCGGTCCACCGCGTCGTGTGGAACACGGTCTGCGCCGCCGTCATCCAGCCCGCCGGGCGCCTCGCCGGGGACGCCGAGCTCTACCGCCATCTCCGGCGCAGTGTCGACGAGTTCGACACCGCGCCCGCGTTCGCCGGGCGGCTGCGCCGTGCCGGGTTCACCGGCGTACGCATCCTCCCGCTGCCCGGCTGGCAGACCGGCATCACCCACACCTTCGTCGGCCGCGCGGGAGAGGGGGCGTGATGTTCCTGCGCGACAACCACAGCCACAGCGACAGGGGCAGGGGCACAGGCCACCGGCGCGGCCGGGACCGCCGGGCGGCCGTGGTGCCCGCCCCCGACGGCCGGGCCCGTTTCACCCTTCAGGACGCCCCCACCGCGGCGGTCGTCGGCGGCGGCATCGCCGGGCTCGCTGCGGCCACCCTCCTTGCGGAGCGCGGCGTACGCGTCACCCTCCACGAGCGCGAACCGGCCCTCGGCGGGCGGCTGTCCGGCTGGCCCACCGAGCTCGCCGACGGCACGGACGTCACCATGAGCCGGGGCTTCCACGCCTTCTTCCGGCAGTACTACAACCTGCGCGGCCTGCTGCGCCGGGTCGACCCGGGCCTCGACTCGCTGACCCGGCTGCCGGACTACCCGCTGCGGCACAGCTCCGGCCTCCACGACAGCTTCGCCCGGGTGCCGCGCACGCCTCCCCTCAGCGCCCTGGGCTTCGTCGCCCTCAGCCCCACCTTCGGCGTGCGCGACCTGGCCCGGATGAACCCGCGCGCCGCCCTGCCGCTGCTGGACGTCCGCGTCCCCGAGGTCTACGACCGGCTCGACGGGGTCAGCGCCCACGACTTCCTCTCCCGCATCCGCTTCCCCGAAGCCGCCCACCACCTGGCCTTCGAGGTGTTCTCCCGCAGCTTCTTCGCCGACCCGCGCGAACTGTCGGCGGCGGAACTGGTGCTGATGTTCCACATCTACTTCCTCGGCTCCAGCGAGGGCCTGCTCTTCGACGTCCCCGACGAGCCGTTCCCCACCGCCCTGTGGGACCCCCTCCACCGCTATCTGACCGGCCACGGCGTCGACGTACGGACCCGGACACCGGTCCGGCAGGTGCGGCCGCTGCCCGACGGCGGGCTCGACGTCACCACGGACGAGCGCACCACGCGGTACGACGCCCTCGTCCTCGCCCTGGACAGCGGCGGGCTGCGCCGTGTCGTCGGCGCCTCCCCGGAGCTGGGTGACGCCAGGTGGCGGGACCGGATCGAACGGCTGCGCACCGCCCCGCCGTTCCTGGTCTCCCGGCTCTGGCTCGACCGGCCTGTGGCGTACGACCGGCCGGGCTTCCTCGGCACCAGCGGCTACGGGCCCCTGGACAACGTGAGCGTCCTGGACCGCTGGGAGGGTGAGGCCGCGCGCTGGGCCCGGCGCACCAAGGGGTCGGTCGTCGAGCTGCACGCGTACGCCGTCGCACCGGACGCCGACCGGGGAGCCGTGCAGGCGGAGGCGCTGCGGCAACTCCACCGCGTCTACCCGGAGACGCAGAGCGCCCGCATCGTCGACGAACGGCACGAATGGCGGGCGGACTGCCCGATGTTCCCCGTCGGCGGCTACCGGGACCGGCCCGGCGTGCGCAGCCCCGACCCGGCCGTCATGGTGGCCGGGGACATGGTCCGCACCGGGCTGCCGGTGGCGCTGATGGAACGCGCGGCCACCAGCGGATTCCTCGCCGCGAACGCCCTGTTGGAGCGGTGGGGCGTACGCGGGCAGGCGCTCTGGACCGTCCCGCGCTCGGGGCGCTCGGCGGCTCTGCGCCGGCTCGCGGCGCTGGGGGCCGACTGAGGGGCGGGGGCGTCGCGGGACGGGGCGTCGGGGGACTCAGCCCGGGAACCGCCCGCTGTCGCGGAGCTCCCAACGCCGCTCCGCGTACGCCAGGTCGTCCCGCCACAACCGGCCGGCCGAGGCGCGCATCAGCGGGCGCAGCAGCGGCGCGGCCGCCCGGGCCACCGCGAAACCGCGGCGGTCCGAGGCCGCGACCAGTGCCTCCGTCACGGCCGTACGGGGTTGCCCCCGCTCGTCCGGGGCCAGGGGAGTGGCGTGCGTCTCCACCACGGACCCCGCGCCCTCGCCCTCGACGATGTGCATGACGACCGTACGGGGTTCGGGCGCCGTGAACCGGGCCCGCACCGGGACCACCAGCCGCCCGGCGACCTTGAAGGACACGTCGACCATGAACCCCTCGTCGTCATCCGGGGAGCCGGCCGGGGCATCGGCCGGGGAGTCGGCGGGCGTTCCGGTGACCGTCAGATCCACGAACGAGTACGGGTGGAACCACGCCCCGTGCCACGGGTCGAGCCGGTTGGCGACCACGTCCTCCGGCTCGCAGCGGCCCACGCCCGCGTAGACCGCCTCCACCGCTTCCCGGACCCTCGGCCGGACCGGAACGTACGGCCGCTCCGAAGGCGTCTCGCCGCCCACCCGGTCCAGCCGCACCCAGAGCAGGACTCCGTCGTCGAAGGCCGGGAAGGGCTCCCACCCGGCGAACGGCCCGCCGTCCAGGGCCAGTCCGTGCCAGTGGCAGACCAGCGTGCCGCAGCGGACCGGGCTGTCGCGCAGCGGCGCCCCGAGGTGCGGGCACGCCCCCGGTCCGGTACGGAGCTTCCCCTCGGCGTCCCGCCACGCGACCACCTCGGTGGAGCCGACCGTGACGCCGAGGGTCCGGCCCGGAGGAAGGTCGCGAGAGGCGCCGATGACGTACCAGTTGCCGGACGGCCTGCTCTGCGCCCGCTTCAGGGCGTCCGCGATCAGCCCCGGCTTCGCCTCCCGCCAGGTGGGTGCCTGCCGGTCCCACGGGACGGGCGTGCGCCGCAGCCGCAACGGAATACGGCCGGGGCGCCCTGCCGCGGGGCTCACAGCGCCTCCTCGCGTACGGGGGCCACGCGCGGCCGGGGCGACGGGGAGGCGCAGGAGGGGCCCGCGACCGCTGCTTCCTTGCCACGGCGGCCCCCCGCGCGGGCGGCGACCGCCCGTACCAGCCCGTCCAACGCCACCACCGCCCGTCGGCGGCGCGGGACGACCGACCGGCGGTGCAGGACCGCGTACCCGTCGGCCTCGATCGCGTCGAGGATGCCGCTGTACAGCACGAACGCCGTACGGATGCAGGGCCGTGACACCGGGGCGAGCATCGCGATCCCCGGCAGGGCGTCCCGGTACACCGCCCGGTTGTGGGCGGCGGCGGCCCGCAGGACGTCGGTGATCCGCGCGTCCCGGGCCCCCGTCCGCCGGCTCCACTCGAAACGCTCCCGGTCCACCCCGTGCGCGGCCAGCAGCTCGGCCGGCAGATAGAGCCGGCCCCGGTCCAGGTCCTCGCCCACGTCCCGCAGGAAGTTGGTGAGCTGGAAGGCGACCCCGAGCGCGGCCGCGTGGGGAGCGGCCTCCTCGCGCGGCGCCACCGTCCCGAGCACCGGCAGCATCTGGAGGCCGATCACGGCGGCGGAGCCGTGCATGTACCGGCCGAGCTCCTCGTACGAGGCGTACCCGCCGACCGTCAGATCGCTGCGCATGGAGGCCAGGAAGTCGGTGAAGTGGACGCGGTCGATGCCGTACCGCCGCGCGGTGTCGGCGAGCGCGCGGATCACCGGTTCGGTGGCCCTGGCCCGGTCCCGCCGCAGCCCTGCCTCCAGCCCTGCCTCCAACTGGGTCTCCAGGGCGACCAGGGCGCGGCCGCGCTCCCCGGGGGTGGCCGAGGAGTCGAGGTCGTCCACGATGTCGTCGGCCCAGCGGGCGAAGCCGTACAGGGCGTGGACGGCCGGGCGCCGGTCGACGGGCAGCAGCCGCGTCGCCAGGAAGTACGTCTTGCCGTGGCGGGCGTTGAGCCCCCGGCAGTGGGTGTACGCCGTGCGGAGGGCGGGCTCGTGGATGCCGGCGGCGTCGAGTTCACGGACGGTCATGCAGCGGTGCCTCTCCAGTCGTTACGGGGGCCGGTGATCCTCTGAGCGGCCAGTTTTCCGGAGATCAGGACGGTCGGCACGCCGACGCCGGGCGTGGTGCCGCATCCCGCGAGGACGGCGTTGACCGTGCCCCGCACCAGGTTGCGCGGGCGGAACGGGCCGGTCTGCGGGAACGTGTGGGCCACGGAGAACGGGGTGCCCGCCGCATGCCCCTGAGCGGTCCAGTCGACCGGCGTGACCAGCCCCTCCTCCTCGATCGCCGCGCCGAGCCCGGGCATCTCGCGGCGCTCCAGCTCGGCCAGCAGCTCGTCCCGGTAGCGGGGCCCCAGCTCCCGCCACTCCCGTACGCCGGGCCCGACCTCGGTGTTCGGGCAGGGCGCCAGCACGTAGTGGAGGTGCTTGCCGGGCGGGGCGAGGGAGGGATCGGTGGCGGTGGGCCGGGTGATGAGGAGGGAGGGGTCCGACATCAGCTCCCCGGTGCGGGTGAGTTCGCGGAAGGTGCTCTTCCAGGCCGCGCCGAACGAGATGGTGTGGTGCGCCAGATCCGGCCAGGTGCGGTCCGTGCCCGCGTGCAGGATCACCGCGGACGGCGAATGGCGCAGGCGCAGCGGCCGGTGGGGGCTGCGGCCGAGCAGCCGGTAGGTGACGGGGAGGTCGGGGGTGAGGACCACCGCGTCGCAGGGGATGCGCTCCCGGTCGGTGACGACGGCGGTGACCCGTTCACCCGAACGCTCCAGCCGGGTCACGGTCTGCCCGTACCGGAAGGCGGCCCCCGCCTCGGCGGCCGAGTCCGCCATCGCCCGGGGCAACGCGTGCATCCCGCCCTTGGGGAAGTACACCCCGGCGATCGTGTCCATGTAGGCGATGACGGCGTACGCGGCGAGCGCCCGGGCCGGCGGGACACCCGCGTACAGCGCCTGGAACGAGAAGACCCTGCGCAGCCGTTCGTCCGAGACGAAGTGTCCGATCCGCGCGTCGAGCCGGCCGAAGCCGCCGAGGGCGGCGAGGCGGGCCAGGTCGGGGTGGGCGAGCTGGAGCGGTGAGTCGAAGTTGGCGTCGATGAAACGGCGCATCTGCACCCGGTAGAGGCGCTCCAGCCACCTCCGCAGCCGCCGGTAGCCGACCGCCTGCCGGGCCCCCGCGAACTGCTCGACCGCGGCCTCCATCGCGGCCCCGTCGGTGTGCACGTCGAGCTGGGAGCCGTCGGCGAACCTGGCCCGGTAGGCGGGGTCCAGCCGGATCAGCTCCAGCCGTTCGGCCAGCTTGTCCCCGACCGCGGCGAAGGCCTCCTCCACCAGGTCCGGCATGGTAAGGACCGTGGGGCCGGTGTCGATGCGGAATCCGCCCGACTCCAGCAGCCCGGCCCGGCCGCCGGGCCCGGAGTCCCGCTCGACCACCGTGACCCGGCGGCCCGCGCCGAGGAGGTGGAGCGTCGCGGCGAGCCCCGCCAGACCGGCACCGACCACCACCACATGGTCGACGGGCCCCTTCACCGTGATCACCGGACATGTCCCCCTTCGGCCGCGGACAGAACCCCTGCTGCTGCCGGGCTGTGGTGCCCGCCCGTGTCGTCGGGAGCCGGCGAGCCGGGCCCGGACGGGTCCCCGGAGACCGTGCGCAGCAAGCCGAGCAACTGCCGCCCGCCGTGCGCGTCCAGGTCGACGGCCTCGCCCAGCCGGCGTACGGCGTGGTCGCGGAGGCGCTCCGCCTTGCGCTCCACATGGGCGCGCGCGCCGGACGACTCGAAGACCGCGCGTACGTCGGCGAGGTCCCGCTCGGTGACGTCGGCGTTGCCTACGGCGTGGCCGAGGACGGCCAGCGCCCCTTCGTCGCCGGCGGCCTCGGCCCGCTCCCGGGCGACGGCGAGGAGGTAGGTCGGCTTGCCCTCGCGGATGTCGTCGCCGGACGGCTTCCCGGTCCGCGCCGGGTCTCCGAAGACCCCGAGCAGGTCGTCCCGGAGCTGGAAGGCGATCCCGGCGCACCGGCCGGCCGAACGTAGGGCGGCCGTGGTGTGTTCGTCGGCGTCGGCCAGGGCGGCCCCGATCGCCAGGGGCCGCTCGACGGAGTACAGGGCGCTCTTGAGACAGGCGGTCCGTATCGCCCGCGCCGCCGAGGAGCCCCCGGTGGCCTGGCCGTGCAGGTCCAGGTACTGACCCGCGACCATCTCGGTCCGCAGGGAGCGCCAGACGGCCCCGATCCGCCGTCGTACGGGGGCGGGCAGCGCCGTCTCCGCTACGGTGTCGTCGGCCCAGGCCAGCGCGAGGTCCCCGGCCAGCACGGCGGCGGAGGTGCCGAACGCGGAGCCCCGCTCCGAGTCCGGGGACAGCCCCGCCCGGCCGGCCAGGGCGATGTGCACGGCGGGTTTCCCCCGGCGCAGCCGCGAGCGGTCCATCACGTCGTCGTGGATGAGCGCGCAGGTCTGGATGAGCTCCAGCGCGACCCCCAGGCGCAGCGCGGCCGCCGTGGACCCGGCGTCCGCCGCACCGCAGGCCCGCATCCCCCACCACAGGAGCCGGGGCCGCATCCGCTTGCCCCCGTCGAGGGTGAAGTCGGCGACCCGCCCGGCCAGGTCCCCGGCGAACGAGGCGTCGATCTCGGACGCCTGGGCGACCCGTTCCGCGAGCACCGCCCGTGCGGTACGCAGGACGGCGGCGGCCACGTCCGCGTCGACGGCCCCGGCCGTCGTTGCCGAGGGGCCGGGGGACGGCGGGAGCGGGCAGGCGGCGAAGGAGTGTTCCACGGCCGGGATGCGGGCCATCTCACGTCCTTCCGGTCAGGTGGGCGGCGAACCGTTCGCCACTCCTTCCGCACACGTACCCCGTTCGGATGCGGTGAGGCAGGACTGATCGGGCGCGTCGGCCGCGCTGGGAAGGAGGTGGTGGACAGAGACGATCACGACAGCGGCACGCTCCCGGCGGAGAAACACCCGGGGAGACGCCCCGGGAGGCGACGGCCCGCCCGTTCGGCCTACGGGAAGTGGCTCGCGGAAGGCGGGGGAGCGGCTCGTGGTTCTTGTGCGGGTCCGGCTGGGCGGGGCGGGGCGAACGGCCGGACGGCCGGTCACCTGCGGGCGAGTTGCCTGCGGTGACCGGCCGTCCGGTGAGGGTTGTACGGGGAGGGTGTACGGCGGGTGCGGGTCAGCGGACGTCGACGTAGTCGCCCGGGCCCGTGGTGCCCAGACGAGCGGCCGTGGCCTTGAACTCGGCCTTCCAGGTGCCGTCCTTCTTGGCGGTGAAGCCCTTGCTGAAGACGCCCTTGCCGTTCGTGCGCACGGTGGCCAGCGTGCTCCACTTCTTGGAGCCCTTGGCCTGGAACAGGACGTTCACGGACTGGCCCGAGGTGTTCTTCCAGGTGCCGTCCAGGCTGCGCAGGGTGCCCTTGGCCGTGATGGTGCGGCCCTTGCGGACCGGCTCCGGGGAGGCGTTGAAGCCGGAGATGGTGGTCCGCAGCTTGACGTCCACGTAGTCGGCGCCGCTGACGGCCGCCGCGCGGTCGGCGGTGCCCGCGTAACGGGCGCGCCAGGTGCCGTCCGTCTTGGCGGTGACCGAGGTCGCGATGGCGCCCTTGGTGCTGGTGATGACCGTGGCGGCCTTGCTCCAGGACTTGGCGCCCTTCGCCTGGAACTCGATGACGACGGACGCCTTCGCCAGCGGGCTCCAGGCGTTGCTCGTGGCGCCGGCGGTCTGGAGGGTGGCGGCGATCTTCAGCTTGCTGCCCTTGCCGATCGGCTCGGGGGAGGCGTTGAAGGAGATGATCCGGGCGGGCACGGCGGACACGGTGAGCGTGGCGGCCGAGGTGGCGGTCTCGCCGGACGCGTTGACGAACACGGCGCGGTAGCGGTGCTTGCTGAGGGCGGCGCTCGCCTTGACCGTCAGCGTGGTGGAGGTGGCGCCGGAGACGGTGCTCCAGGTCTTGCCGGCGTCGGCGCTGCGCTCCCAGCGGACCGAGTCGTAACCGGTGGCGGCGGCGGTGAAGACGGCGTCGGCACCCGAGCGGGCGGTACGCGACAGGGGCTGCTGCGTCACGACGGCGGCCGGGACGGCGTCGCCGAACCAGAGCTGCTGGGCCACGTCCTGGGCGCGCGAGGGCATCCAGGTCGGGTCGTTGCGGTCGTGCGAGTTGAAGGTGGTGACGAAACAGGCGGTCGTCCGGCAGTCGACGGTGGTGGTGCCGGAGGTGAACGTCTCGGTGAGCTTCGCCGTCACGGTGAAGGTGCCGTCGACGCCGACCTCGCGGACCCAGGCGGCGTTGCCGTAGAGGCTGGGGTACGTGGTGCCGTCCAGGGCGACGGACTGCGCCAGGTAGACGCCGCGGCCGGGCTGGTAGCCCTTGCCTTCGACCGTGACCTGGGTCTCCGCGCCGAGCTTGGTGACCTGGCTGACGGTCAGGGTGGGGACACTGGTGGTGCCGGCGATGGCGACGGGGTCCAGCGCGGAGCCGGGCTCGTACATGGGCTGGCCCTGGTAGGCGAAGATCTCCGCGCCCTTGGCGGTGAGCTTCGACGTGATCCCGGTCCAGTCGAGCGCGGCCCCGTTCAGGGCGCCGGCCGACGCCCGCAGCTCGGCGAGTTCCACTCCGGCCGTGGTGACCGGGTCCTTGCCGGCTTCCAGGTCCGTGGTCAGGTCCACGAAGAGCGAGCCCACACCGTTCTTGAGGACGATCCGGGGGTTGGCGAGGGTGATGGCGGTGATTTTGTGGACGGGCACCGAGTAGGTGACCGAGCCGCCGAAGCGGACATCGGCGTTGCGCTTGGCCGGGTCCACCGAACCGTGCTTGACGGGGTAACCGATCACCCCGGCAGCGCTTTTGGTGGCGCCGCCGGCCACCGTCACCGAGCCGTCGAAGCGCGTCACGTAGTCGAACCAGGACTTCTTGAGGCCCCAGGAGGTTCCACCGGACACCAGGATCGGGGCGGCCGCCGACGTGGTCCCGGCCTGCTCGGCCTGGGCTGCGACGACGGCGCCCGGGGCGGCGGCAGCGGCGGGAACGGCGAGGACGCCGGTGCCCAGGGAGACGACGGTGAGTGCGGCGAGAGCGGCGAGGTGGCCGCGGCGGGGCATGGACATGCTCTGCATGTCTCCTTCGGGGGAGGGCACGGCACAGCGGTTGGGGGCAGCCGTGCCTGGACGAATGACAAAGAAGGGGGGGGATACCGGCTTCTCGCGTGGGGGCCCGAAGACGACAGTCGTCATATTAGGTGAGGCTTACCTAAATGTCACCGCCAGGTGCCCGATGTCCACTCCGCTTGACCTTGACACCGTGACAAGGTCTTCACTGCGAGCGGAGGAGGTGGTCGCGATGACGGTCACAGGACAGGACACAGCGGCGGCACGGGCGCTCAGGGCACTGGAGGACGACGTGACGTCCGTACGGCTGCGAGCCGCCCTGGCGGTCGGGACGGCGCCCGACCCGCGCTACGTCGACCGGCTCGTCGAGCGCTGCGCGATCGAGACCGAGTTCTTCGTACGGGACCTGCTGACCTGGGCGCTCACCCGCCACCCGGTCCACCTGACCCTCCCGGTGGTGCTCCGTGAACTCCGCTCGGAGCGTGCGCAGGCACGGAGCCAGGCCCTGCACACACTGTCCAAGATCGGGGACCGGCGGGCGTGGCCGGCGATCACCCGGTCGCTGCTGACCGACGCCGACGACGAGGTGGCCCGGAGCGCCTGGCGGGCCGCGGCCGTGCTCGTACCGGAGGGCGAGGAGGCCGCGCTGGCCGGCGTGCTGACGACGCAGCTCGGTCGCGGTGAACGGGAGACACAGCTGAGCCTGAGCCGGGCACTGGTCGCGCTGGGGAAGACGATGGAGCCCGTGGTCCTCGCCGCGACGACGGCCCCCGACCCGCGCGTCCGCGTCCACGCGCTCGCCACGCAACGGCTGCTGCGCGACCCGGACACCGGGTTCACCTTCGCGATCGATGAGGCGAAGCGCGTCGTCGCCCTCGGCGGCACCGGCCAGGAGGACGGACGGTAGGGCGTGCTGATCGGTGAGGTGGCGCGACGGTCCGGGGTCAGTGCCCGCATGCTCCGGCACTACGAGTCGCTCGGCCTGGTGCGCCCTTCGGGCCGTACCGGCTCCGGCTACCGGGAGTTCTCCGAGGAGGACATCCGGCGGATCTTCCACATCGAGAGCCTGCGGGCGCTGGGTCTTTCGCTGCGTGAGGTCAAGCGCGCGCTCGACGACGCGGACTTCACGCCGTCCGCGCTCGTCGACGACCTGATCCGCCGGACGCGCGAACGCATCGCGGCGGAGACCGAGCTGCTCACGCGGCTGCGCCGGATCCACGCCGCCGAGCCCGCCGGCTGGGAGGACGCCCTCCAGGTCGTCACGCTGCTCCAGGCACTGGGATCGAAGAGCGCCGACGCACGCCAGCGTGCGGCACTCGCCTCGGCCTCTTCGGCTTCCTCAGCTTCGTCGGCTTCCTCGGCTTCCTCGGCCG
This sequence comes from Streptomyces cyaneofuscatus, assembly GCF_042718795.1. Taxonomy (GTDB): domain Bacteria; phylum Actinomycetota; class Actinomycetes; order Streptomycetales; family Streptomycetaceae; genus Streptomyces; species Streptomyces cyaneofuscatus_A. Next base: position 52,786 of record NZ_JBHXOX010000003.1, on the reverse strand, counting down.
ACGAGGTGCCGGTGCCGGTGGAGGCCCTCGTCGAGGCGGCGCTCGGCGAGAGCGATCCGAACGTCGCCGGGGCCCTTCGCTGGGCGCTGGCACGATCGGGCGGCGGCGCCTCGGCCCTGCTGGCGGAGGGGATCGGCTCACCGGTGGCCGCGGTGCGCGAACGCGCCGTCCGTTCCCTCGCCGTGCTGCCCGGCGGTGAGGCCGCCTGCCATCTGCGGGACGCCCTCGCGCACGCCGACCCGGTGGTCCGGGGTCACGCGGCTCTGGCGCTGGGGGCGCGGGGGGAGACCGATGCCGTCCCGACGCTCGTCGACCTGGTCGCGGACGGAAGGAACGACACCGACGCGGCGGACGCGCTGAGCGTGCTGGCAGGTGACACCGTGACGGCGGACCGGATCGCGCACCGGCTCGTCGAGCGCCTCGCCCGCGGTACCACCCCGGCGCCCGCCCGCGGACGGCTGACCCAGGCGCTGGCGGGCATCCCGGGCCCGCAGGCGTACCGCGCCCTCGGGGAGCTGTCGCACGACGCGGACCGTGCCGTCGCCCTGACCGCCACGTACCTCCTTCACCTGCGCGACGCCCGCTGACGGATCGCCTCGGGACGCCGCGTACGCGACCGTCTACGGCCGGGGCTTGTCCGTGAACACCCAGCGGTTGCCGGCCAGCGCGTCGTTCTCCTCCGGCAGCGGTCCGCGTCCGTGCCGGTGGGTGAAGTCGAAGGGGGTGTGGACGGCGGTGGACCAGCCTGCGTCCGCCAGACGGCCTGCGGAGTCGGGGCGGGGAGCAAGGTCGAAGAGGGTGAGCAGGTCGATGCCGATCTGCTCCCTCGTGGACGTGTAGAGCGGGCTGTCGCGGTACGCCAGGAGGTCCTTCTCCAACTTGACCTCGAAAGCCAGCGCGCTTCCTCCGGCGCTGAGTCGGTCGACGGTGTCGATGAGATACGTCTCGGCGGCCGGAGGCAGGTAGAACAGCAGCCCCTCGACCAGCCAGACGCTCGGCGCGGCCGGGTCGAAGCCCGCGCCGGGCAGGGCGCCCGCCCAGTCGGCGCGCAGATCCATCGGGAGCGGTACGCGCGTCGCCTTCGGGGTGGCCGACAGACCGTCGAGCACCTGGTGCTTGAACGCCAGCACCTCCCCCCGGTCGATCTCGAAGATCACACAGCCGGGAGGCCAGTCGAGCCGGAACGCACGCGCGTCCAGCCCCGCCCCGAGCAGCACCACCTGGCGCACGTTCCCCGCGTGCACGGACCGGAGCAGGAAGTCGTCAAGGACCCGCGTCCGCAGCCCGAAGTAGCGCGCGAACCGCCCCCACAACGGGTCCCGGTCCCCGTCTTGGACCTCCCTCGGGCGGACCGGCCAGCCCTTGGACGCCGGGGCGGCGAGCACGAAGTGCTCCGCGTAGACGTCCTGGGCCAGGCTGTCGGGGCGGTGGGTCTCGATCGCCCGCGCCGCGGCGACCAGCAGAGCCGTCATACCGACCCCTCCGGCCACGCCGCCTTCCGCGCCGGTGTTCCGGCGCGCTGTGTCGACCATGTGTACACTCCCTCGGTACGTGGAATTCGCGGGCCTCACGGAATCAGCACCGGTTTGACCACCCGGCCCGCCTCGCAGTCGCGTTCGGCCTCGTTGATGTCGGCGAGCGGATACGTACGGATCAGCCGGTCGAAGGGGAACCGCCCGGCCTGCCACAGCCCGGTCAGCCGGGGGATGAGCAGCCCCGGCACCGCGTCGCCCTCGCAGATGTGCGAGAGCTTCCGGCCCCGGTCCAGGGTCCCCGCCTCCAGCGACAGCGCGGTGTGCAGCCGGGCCACCAGGCCGAGATGGCCCCTCGGGCGCAGGGCCCGTAACGCGTCGTTGATCAACGGCGCGGAACCCGTGGTGTCCAGCGCGTACTGCGCGCCGCCGTCCGTCAGCCGCTGGATGCGGCCCGGCAGATCGGCGGAGTCCGCGTGCACCGGGACCGCGTCCAGCTTCTCGGCGAGGGCCAGCCGCTCCGGATGCCGGTCGACCGCCACGGCCACCGCCCCGGCGGCGGTCGCCGCCATCACCGCGGCCAGCCCCACCGCCCCCGCGCCGAAGACCGCGACGGTGTCGCCGGGGCCCGCGCCGAAGGAGTTGAGGACCGCTCCGGCCCCGGTGAGGAAGCCGCAGCCGAGTGGCCCCAGCAGGGCGAGGGGGAGCGAGGGATCGACCCGTACGGCGTTGCGGGCCGGGACCACCGCGAACGCGGCGAAGGAGGACTGGCCGAACCACCGGGGGGCCAGAGCGCCCCCGGCCGCGTCGGTGAACCGGGCCGCGTGCTCCGGGCGCCCGCCGAAGAGGTTGAGCGGGGCGAACCGGTCGCAGTAGGCGGGGGCCGCGCCCAGGCAGCTCCGGCAGTGCCCGCAGGAGTCGAAGCTCAGCACGACATGGTCGCCGACGGCGAGCCCGGTGTCCGGGCCGCCGGTCTCCACCACCACCCCGGACCCCTCATGGCCGAGCACCGCCGGCAGCGGTGAGCGGCCCGCCGAACGCCGGACGGCCAGATCGGTCCGGCACATCCCGCACCCCGCGATCCGGACCAGGATCTCGTCCTCGGCCGGCCCCGAGCTCAGGACCACCTCCTCCACGGTGAACGGGTCCTCGTACGAGCGCAGTACCGCCGCACCGAACCTCATCGGCCCTCCTCCCGTGGCCGGTGCACGACGAACGGCCTGAGGTTCCCGTAGAGCCCCCACGTCCCGCCCGCGACGCCGACCCCGCTGTCCTTGATGCCGGCGAAGGGCTGGGCGAGGGACAGTTCGGCGTGGTGGTTGATCCACGCCGTCCCGCACTCCAGCCGGTCGGCCACCTCCTCCGCCCGGTCCAGGTCGGTCCCCCACACCGACCCGCCGAGCCCGAAGCGGGTGGCGTTGGCCGCCTCGACGGCTTCGTCGAGGCTCCGGTACGGCAGCACCGGCAGGACCGGGCCGAACTGCTCCTCCGTCACCACCTGGCTGTCGGGCGGCACATCGGCCAGGACGGTCGGGGCGTAGAAATAGCCCGGCCGGTCCAGCCGGTGGCCACCGGCCACGGCACGGGCCCCGTCAGCCAAAGCCCGGTCCGTGCACCGCTCCACCCGGGCGAGCTGGGCGGCGTTGTTGAGCGGCCCCAGCTCCGTACCCGGGTCGACACCGGCCCCGACGACGACGGCCTTCGCCCGTTCCGCGAGGGCCTCGACCACCTGGGAGTGCAGGCGCGCCGGGGCGTACACGCGCTTGACCGCCATGCACACCTGCCCGCAGTTGCGGAACGCCGCCCAGAACAGCCGGTCCGCGATCCGCTCCACGTCCACGTCGTCCAGCAGGACGGCCGCGTCGTTGCCGCCCAGCTCCAGGGTGACCCGGGCGAGGCCGGGAGCGGCGGCCGCCGCGACGGCCCGCCCGGTGGGCACCGAACCGGTGAACGTCACATGGCGGATCCCCGGGTGCGACGCCAGGAGGGCGCCGAGGGGCTCACGGCCGGTGACGACGCTCAGCACGCCCTCGGGAAGGGCGGCGGAGAGGACCGATCCCAGCAGCCGGGTGGCGAGCGGGGTGAAGGGGCAGGGCTTGAGCACCACCGTGTTGCCCGCCGCGAGCGCGGGCGCGAACTTCGCCGAAGCGAGCTGGAGCGGGAAGTTCCACGGGACGACGGCGGCGACCGGCCCGAGCGACCGCCAGCGGATCTCGCTGTGCACCGGCCTGCCGTCGGCGATCGTCCGCACCTCGGGGGCCATACCGGCGAAGTGCCGCAGCCGGGCCGCCGCACGGGCGACCTCCGCGTACGACTCGGCCAGCGGCTTGCCCTGTTCGCGGGTGAGCAGGGGCGCGAGCTCCGCCCCGGCCGCCTCCACGGCGTCGGCCGAGGCGAGCAGGGCGGCGGCCCTGGCGGCGGGGTCGGACCGCCAGCCCCGCCACGCCTCGTCGGCGCGGGCGACGACGTCGTCCAGCTCGTCCGGCCGCTGGTCGGGCGCCTCGCCGAAGGCCTCGCCCGTCGCCGGATCAAGGACGGCGAAGCGCTCGCCGGGGGCCCCGGCGCCGGGTTCACGGTGGCGCACGCCGGCGGTCAGAGCGCGGCCACGGTCGTCGCGTGCGCCTGGGCGTGCCGGTCCATCTCCGCCCGGAAGGCGGCCACCAGCCGCGGCTGGATCCGGCCGGTGTTGCGGTCGCCCCCCTCGCAGACCGCGCCGCGCACGCCCACGATGTCCGTCCCGATGCGGGTCAGCGTCGCGAGGTCCTCCGCCTTCACACTGCCCGCCAGGGCGGCGAGCAGACCGGCCTCGTGGGCGAGCCGGACGAACTCCTCGCACGCGGCCGGGGAGACGTGGTCGAAGAGCCGGGTCCCGTCCTTGACCGCGGTGTCGAGCATCGCCGCGTCGGAACCGGAGCGGCGCGCGATGTCCGGCAGCGCGAGCGGGTTGACGCACCCGATCCGGTGGGCGTCGGCGTACCCCGAGGCGACGACGAACGCGTCCGGCCGGTGGTCCTTCACGGCCCGGACCACCCCGCTCATGACCTCGATCGCCTGGTCGGGCGTCGTGCACCCGTAGAGGCCGACCTTGATGTACGTGGCGCCGGAGACGGCCGCGCCGAGCGCCGCCTGGGCCACCGTGCCGGGCTTGTACGGCACGTCCCCCACGGTCGCGGAGACCGGCTTGTCCGCCGGGACCGCGCCGCGGATCTCCCTGATCACCCACGGGTAGTTCGCGCCGAGTGAGCCCTCGTCGGGCTTCTTGACGTCGACGATGTCGAGGTGCTCCGCCGCCTTCGCGCACTCAAGAGCTTCTTCGACACCGTCGGGGGAGATGAGAAGCAGCAACGTGGATTCCTTCCACCGCAGGGCCACCCGCCACTGGGGCGGGTGCGCGGATGCGCCGGGATCTTGTGCGGTCGGCTCATCCTGGCCGTGGCCCGTGATCCCCGGCAGGGCGCGCGGGATGGCGAACGGGTCACTGCCGTGACGTGTTCACGCCCCCTTGGTGCGCCCTCGGCTGTCTAACCCCGCGATTCATGGGCACATGGCTCTCACCACACTTCGGAAGGAAAAAACCATCATGCTCGGTATAGCCGCGGCCGTTCTGTTCTTCATCGCCTTCCTGATCAATGCGGCGGACATCTCGACGAACGATGTGTTCGCGTCGACGAACGTCATGCTCATCGGTCTGGCGCTGCTCGCCCTGCATGTGGCAGGGGTCGGTTCCGGCCTGCGCACCGGGTCGTCGCGCAGGCGCTGACGCGGGAGGAAAGCTGGTCAGGGCGGGGCCCCGTACAGGCGTGTACGGGGCCCCGCCCTGTCATGTGCCGTGTCCTTTCCCGCCGCCCTGCCGCCGACAGGATTTCGCAGGTGTGAAGGGGTGCGGCAGGGGAACTCGCCCCCTCGGCCGGGTCCGGGACCCGGTCACGCTCCGCGAGCTCACGATTGGCGCCCCGGACCGAAGAAGCGGAGCCTTGACGGGTGGCACGACCCACGATCCACGCGCCCGACGCGTGCAGGAGGTATCCGTGACCGCTGTTGTGAACACGTCGGCCGCCTTCCGGCGGCAGGGCGTCCGCACCCTGCCCGGTGTCTACGCGCCTCAGCACGACACCCACCTGCTGCTGCGGGCCCTGGCCCGCGAGACCTTCCGCCCCGGCTCCGAGGTGATCGATCTCGGCACCGGCAGCGGCCTCCTCGCGGTGGCCGCCGCCCGCCGGGGCGCCCACGTGACCGCCATCGACGTCGGCCGCCGTGCCGTGCTCACCGCCCGCCTGAACGCCCGGCTCGCGGGGCAGCGGGTGACCGTCCACCGCGGCGACCTCGCCGACCCGGTGCCGGGCCGGATGTACGACCTGGTGCTCAGCAACCCGCCGTACGTCCCCTCGCCGCTGGGCCCGCCGCCCCGGCGCGGGAACGCCCGCGCCTGGGACGCGGGGCACGACGGGCGCGCGGTGGTGGACCGCATCTGCGACGCGGCCCCCTACCTCCTGCGCAGGGGAGGCGTCCTGCTCATGGTCCACTCCGACCTGACCGGTACGGAGGCGACCCTGCGGCACCTGTCACGCGGCGGGCTGACGGCCGAGGTGAGCGACACGGCGAGCGTGCCGTTCGGGCCCGTCCTGCTCTCCCGGCTCCCGTGGCTGCGGGGCCGGGGCCTGCTGGACGCCCACACCGACGAGGAGAAGCTGGTGGTCATCCGTGCCGAGCAGCCCTGAACGGTCCGGCCGTCCCGCCCGCATCACCCTCGGTTCCGACGGGCCGCTCCTGGTGGAGGGGCCCGTCGAGGTGGTCGGCGACGACGGCACCCTGTACACCTCCCGCCGCTTCACCGCCGCGATCTGCACCTGCCGCAAGACCCGTACGTACCCCTGGTGCGACACCAGCCACCGCCGCCGGGTGAAGCCGGAACCGCACCCGGACGACGCGACCGACCGTAGCGATGGAGCCGCCTGATGCCCGCCCACCGTGAGCCGAGGCGCCGGAGCCCCCCGCTGCCCGCCCCGCGCGGACCGCTGTCGGGCGAAGTCATCGCCGCTCTGCGTACGGGCGAGAGCCCCCGGGCCCACGCGGCCGGAGACGCGGACCCCTTCGGCGACGACCTCCAGCTCGCCCTCTACGTCCTGTACGAACTCCACTACCAGGGCTTCGAGGACGTGGACGAGGAACACGAGTGGGACCCCGCCCTCCTCGGACTGCGCCGCTCCCTGGAGCAGCCCTTCCTCGCCGCGCTCCGCGCCGGTGCCCGCACGGACGGGACCGCGGACACCGCGCTGGCCGGTCTGCTGGTCGAGCCCGTCGGCGACGACGGCCACAGCGTCAGCCACTTCCTTCAGCACGACGGCGAGCTGTGGCACCTGCGCGAGTACGCCGCCCTGCGCTCGCTCTACCACCTCAAGGAGGCCGACCCGCACGCCTGGGTGATCCCCCGGCTGTACGGACGGGCCAAGGCAGCCATGGTGGCGGTCGAGTTCGACGAGTTCGGCGCGGGACGGGAGGCGGACATCCACGCCCGCCTGTACGCCGACCTGATGAGCGACCTGTCGCTGGAGACGGCGTACGGTCACTACCTCGACGCCGCCCCCGCCGACGTGCTCGCCACCGTCAACCTGATGTCCCTGTTCGGGCTGCACCGCTCCCTCAGGGGCGCTCTCGTCGGCCACTTCGCCGCCGTCGAGGTCACCTCCTCTCCCGGCTCGCGCCGGCTCGCCGCAGCGCTGAAACGCGTCGGCGCGGGACCGGCGGCCCAGCGGTTCTACGACGAACACGTGGAGGCCGACGCGGTGCACGAACAGGTCGTACGCCGCGATGTCATCGGGGGGCTGCTCGCCGACGAGCCGCACCTGGAACCCGACATCGCCTTCGGTATCGAGGCCACCGGACTCCTGGAGGACCGCCTCGCTACGCGGCTGCTCGCCGCCTGGCGGAGCAACTCCACAGCCCTGCGCGGCCCGCTGGACTGACCGGCGGCGGCACCAGGGGCCCCACCGCCCGGTGGGGCCCTGTTACGTGCGCGGTCACCGTACGTGACCCCAGGAGATGCGATCCGGCCGGACTCCGGTGACGCTGGGGCTCCGACCGCGCACGCAACACCCTGTTGCCGACGGAGGAACCACGACGGAGGACACCCCATGAACCTGCCCGACACCCCCCTGGAACGAGCCCGCCGCACCCGCGAACGCGCCGAGGAACTGGGCCGCGCCGCCGACCGGGCGACCGACCCCGAGCACCGGCAGCGCCTGCGGGAGAAGGCCCGCCGCCTGCTCGGCGAGGAGGCGGCGGGCCAGGAGAGGAGCTGACCCGCACCTCGCCGCGGTGAGGTGCGGGTCGGAGGGGGAGCGGGGCGGGTCAGACGGGGAGCGGGGCGGCGGGGGCCACGAGCGCCCCGTCGATGTCGTGCCGCTCCAGCGCGTCGGCGACGAACCCGCTCGCCTTCATCTCCTCCACGAACGACGCCAGCACCTCCTGCGCCGCCGTACCCCGGGCGGCCGGGATGCCCATGGCCTGCTGGATCACCATGAAGCGCCCCGGCAGCACCCGTACGCCGGGAGCGCGCCGGGCCTCGCCCTCCAGCAACTGGCGGATCCCGGCGGCCACTTCGACCTCACCCTCCCGCAGGGCGGCGAGCGCCGCGGGTGCGCCTGGCAGCTGCACGATCTCGGCGTGCTCGATCGCCCGGGTGAGGAAGAGGTCGTAGGCGCTGCCCGAGCCGACCGAGATACGGGTCCCCTCGACGTCCACCTCCCCGTTGCCGGCCAGGCCGGACGACTCGCCTACGAGATAGCTGCCCTCGATCAGTACATAGGGAGCAGTGAACAGCAGCCCCTCGCTCCGCGCCGGGTCCACGGCGAAGAAGCCGAGGTCCGCCTGCTCCGCCTTCACCGCCTCCACCGAGGCGGCCGCCTTCTCGAAGACCACGAGCTCGACGGGCACCCCGAGCCGCCGCCCGAACGCGTACGCGAGGTCGACCGACACCCCCACAGGGTCGCCGCCCGCCGGGTTCCGGTTGGCCAGGATCGGGTTGCCGAGATTGATGGACGCGCGCAGCGTGCCGTCGGGCGCGAACGCGGGAACAAGGGCCGGAGCTATCTGCTGCTGGGTCATGCGGGCGAGTCTACGAGCCCGGTGCCGGGCGACGACGGGGCCCGGAAACCCCGCCGACCAGGCCCGTGACCGGCTCCGTAAGGCTTTACGCACCACCGCCCCGAAGGCCTTACGCACCCACCGTCCCACCTCCGTACGGCCTCACGCGCCCACCGTCCCGTCCACCCCTTCGCGCAGCAGGTCCGCGTGCCCGTTGTGGCGGCCGTACTCCAGAAGGACGTGCACCATGACCATCCGGAGCGACACCTCCTCGTCCCACCGGGGCTGGTAGCCCACCAGATCCAGGGAGCCGGCCTCCCGCTCGATGCGCCGAGAGGTCTCGACCTCGGCCTCCCACGCGGTGAACGCCTCCGCCCGGGTCGACGTGCTCGCGTCGTACGCCGCCTGGAAGTCGACCTTCTCCGACCAGACCATCGGGGCGTCCCGGTCCTCGAACGTCCGTCGGAACCAAGCTCGTTCCACCTCCGCCATATGACGGACCAGGCCGAGCAGCGACAGAGCCGACGGCTCCATCGACTTCTCGCGCAGTTGCTCGTCGGTCAGCCCCTCGCACTTCATGGCGAGGGTCGCCCGGTGGTAGTCGAGGAAGGCCCGGAGGGTCTCGCGCTCGCTGCCGAGGGACGGGGGTCCCACTCGGTGATCATCGGTCATGGCCGCATCCCTCATTCCGCTGTACCGGCGGTCAGTATCCCCAACCCCTGCCTCCGGTCGTCAGGCCAGCCCCCCCGCCTCCGGTCATCAGGCCAGCCCCCCTGCCTCCGGTCGTCAGGCCAGCCCCCCCCGCCTCCGGCCGTCAGGCCAGCCGCACCTTCACCGTCTGCGTGGCCCCGCGCGTCCCCGAGAGATCGCCGAACACCAGCCGCAGCGACGTCCCGGTGGTCGCCGACGTCACGGTCGACGGCTTCGAGACGACGGAGGCGACGGCCCTGTTCCAGGTGAAGGTCAGGCTCGTCCGCATCCGCATGGGGTCGCTGACGCAGAGCGTGGCCGTGCCGTCCGGGTGCTCGGTGACCATGACGGAGCAGGGGGCGTCCGCGCTGAGCGGCCCGACGCTTCCGCCGAACCAGAAGTTGACGGCGGTCAGCCCGAGCGAAGGCACCGAAACCCCTTGCTGGTCATCGGTGTTGGCGAGCACCCGCAGCCAGCCGGTGTCGGCGGCCCGGGCGGCGGTCCGCTGCTCGGAGGCGCCGGGCAGCAGCTGATAGGCGTACGAGGCGTCCGCCGGGTTCTGGCCGTGGTCGACCCAGAGGGTGAGATAGGTGCGGGTCAGCGTCTCCGTGGAGCCCCCGGAGTTGATGTCGCGCCACCGGCCGGACCGGTTCTCGCGCAGCGCCTTGACGGTCGCCCTGCCCGGGAAGACATAGCCACCGTGCCCGCCGAGATGGACCCAGGAGGCGTCGGTCAGGGTCGCCGACCACGGGCGGGTGACGGGTTTCGCCGAGCCGTCGACGGTGAAGGGCGCGTTCCCCGTCGGACCCAGATTGCGGTTGTCCACCGTGGTCTCCACCGCCGCGCCGTCCTGGCAGCGGATACCCGCGCCCAGACAGACCACCGTGTCGTCCAGGAAGAACCACGACTTCTTCGCCAGCAGCGTGCTGGACAGCCCCTTGAGGTACTGCCCCACCGCCGCCCGCTTCTTGTCGGTGACCCCGCCCACCCAGTTCACATCCGGGAGCGCCACGCCCCAGTCGCCGCCCGCCCCGTCGGCCAGCGGCGTGCGCGAGGCGGTGGTGCCGGGGAGGCGGTACGGGTCGACGGTGGGCCAGAACGCGTCGCTGTACTGGCCGTTGGCGAAGGTGTCGCCCCACCAGTAGAGCATCCCGGAGCCGGTGTGCCAGCCGCGCAGGTTCTCGCCGTTGCCACTCTCGTAGTACGTGATCCGTTTGTCGGCCATGGAGAGCGCGGCGGCCCAGCCGGGGCGGCGGTGGGTGGCCCGGGCCATGTCGGGGAAGAGGCGGTGGCCCTCCGGTTCGGGGAGCGGGGTGAGCGAGGTGTCGTCCAGGACGGACTTGAGGCGGGAGAGGGCGGTGAGGTTGAGGGAGGGGTTGCTCAGCGGCGGGCTGTAGTAGTCGCGCTGCGCCCACCCCTTGACGAGCGAGCGCCACCGGGCGTTCTCGGCGGCCGATGCGCCCCGCCCGAGCAGCACGATGGAGGCGAGGATGGGGTGGCCGCGCCGGTGGTCGTCGACCTCGCCGCGGCTGATCGCGCGGCCCGCGACGGAGTCCATGACGAGGCCGTTGTAGAGGAACGGCGCCCAGGCGTTCTCCACCGCGTCGAACACCACCTGCCGCTTCGGGTCGGTCACCTCCCACGTCGTCCCCTTGAGCAGGGCGAACAGCAGCCCGAGCCCACCGAGCATCACCGACCCGTAGCTGCCGGTATAGGGCACGGTGGTGTGCTGGATGAACGAGCCGTCGGCGTAGAGCCCGTCGCCCTTGCCGACCAGCGGGAAGACGGGGGAGAGGGCGTCCCGGGCGAGCGCGATCTTGGCCGCCGTCCCGCCGACGACCCCGCGCAGGGCCAGCACCCGGCACAGGTCGACGCGGTTCGCCCCGGTGCTCGTGCCCGTGTACGAGGCCACGGCGGAGTCCGGTACGAAGTGGTCGACGGCCGCGCAGTAGCGCCCGAGCTGCGCCGGGGTGAGGGCGTCGTACATCAGTACGCACACGTCCAGCAGGGCCTGGGGCGCGCCGATCTGCCAGCTGTACCAGTTCCCGTACCGGGTCTGCCCGGCCTTGTAGACCTGGCTGTTGAGGTGTTCGAGGCCGGTGACGATCGCGTCGCGCAGGCCGGTGTTCCCCGTCAGCCCGGTGCCCGGCTGCCGGTAGGCCTGGGCCATCGTGTTGAGGCGGAGGAAGCTGTCGGCCATCTTCGCCGAGTAGCCGTACGACTCGGGGTCGGTGTCCGGGTCGGGGTCCGCGTACACGGCGTCCGGCCACAGCGCCCCGTTCGCCGGAGCCATGGTGTCCAGCCACGACCGGGCCTGGGTGCCGAGCGCGGCCAGCCGGCTCCTGAAGGGTTCGGCGGTCGGACTGAACCCCTCGCCGAGGATCAGGGCGCTCCAGGTGGCGCGCAGAGCGGCGTAAGGATCGTCGTCCGCCGCGGTGGCGGTGCGGGGCGCGGCCAGCACCAAGGCGCTGCCGCCGGCGGCGGTGAGCACGGCGGAGGTGGCGAGGAACGTACGGCGGGACCAGGCAGATGTCATGGGGGAGCTCCGGGCTGGATCCGACTGTTCTGAGCGGGCAGGCACTTTCTAACAGCCGTCCGGCGATCCGCTCAACAACTCTGACTGAATTGATCGTGTCGATCGGTTCGGTGGGGGTGTACAGCGCTGACTCGGGCGCATGGCCGTGCTGGCGCCCGGCAGAGGCAAAGCCGACGGTGGGATCGTTTCGAGCGGATGTGATCGATATGGTTGAGGGGTGCCGTCACAGCCGTCCCGGATGACCGACGAGAGACCAAGGGGATCCATGCGACTCCATGTCGACCAGCGCCACGAGCGGGTGCTCCAGCTCGTCCACGAACGAGGCAGCCTCCGTGTCGCCGAACTCGCCGAGGAGCTCGGCATGTCCGCGGTCACCCTGCGCCGGGACGTCGAGACGCTCGCGGCCCAGGGGCTGGTGGAGCGGCTGCACGGCGCGGTGGTCCGGCCCTCCGGGACGCCCGGGCCTGCCCCCGCCGCCGTGCCCTCCGTCGAGGGTCTGGTGGTGGGCATGGTCGTGCCCACCACCGAGTACTACTACGCGGACGTCGTGCGCGGTGCCCGGGAAGCGGTGGAGGCGGCGGGCGCGCGCCTGACGATCGGGCTCTCCCGGTACCTCCCCGACGAGGACGAGGCCCAGGCCCGCCGCCTGCTCTCCACCGGCGCCGACGGCCTCCTCCTGACGCCCAGCTGGGAGCGGGGCCACCCGGAGCCGGGCGAGGGGCTGTGGGTGGCGGGGCAGGAGACCCCGGTCGTGCTGGTGGAGCGCTGGGCCCCGCTCGGCCACCCGGTGGCGGGGCTCGACCGGGTGCGCTCGGACCACGCCCACGGCGCCGCGGAGGCGGTCGCGCACCTGGCCGGACTCGGCCACCGGTCCATCGCGCTCGCCGTGCAGGAAAGCCCCACCGCCCCCCGGCTCAGGGCCGGTTACGCGGCCGCCGTGGCAGCCCTCGGGCTGAGCCCGGTCGCCGCCTCGCCGCTTCAGGACGTGCCGTCCCGCTCGGAGACCGACCGTTTCGAGCGGACGCTGGAGTACCTCAGTGAGGGGGTGGCGGGCGGCGACGTCACCGCCGCGATCGTGCACAGCGACGCGGACGCGATCGTGCTCATCCCGCGCCTCCAGGCCCGGGGCGTGCGGGTCCCGGAGGACCTCGCGGTGATCGCGTACGACGACGAGGTGGCGAGCCTGGCCGACCTGCCGCTCACCGCCGTGGCGCCGGACAAGCACGCGGTCGGCGCGGCGGCGGCGAGGCTCCTGCTCTCCCGGCTGGGCGTGTCCGACGAGGGCCCGACCGCCCGCCGCCACCTCGACATCCTGCCCACGCTGCGCGTCCGGGTCTCCTGCGGGGCGGCCGCCGCCGGCGCCTGACCTGACGCACCCCAGCCGTACCCCGGGTCAACAGGCCCTGCGGGTACGGCTTTTCGTCTGCCCGGACGCACCACACAGGCGGGCCGCCCGCACATCGCCATATGATCGATTCGATTGAATTGGTCATTTGCTCTTGACGGTGATCGGTTCTGCGCAAAATGATGTGTGCCGTTCGCCTCATCTCCCGCAGTTCGAGGTCCCGTAGGAGCCGGTCCATGCCTTGTACGCACCGCACCACCCGCCTCGCCCTCGTGGCGTCCGCCGCCTCACTGGCCCTGCTCACCACCGCCTGCGGAGGCGGCTCGGGCTCGGACGCCTCGGACCCCGGCGACGGCAAGCCCGCCACGCTCACCTTCTGGTCGGCCACCGCGGGCGCCAAGGAGACGGCCGAGGCGTTCAACAAGACGCACCCCGGCATCAAGGTGAAGTTCTCGCTCGTCCCGGCGGGCCCCGAGGGCGTCACCAAGCTCTCCAACGCGGTCAAGGGCGGCAACGCCCCCGACATCGCCACCATGGACTACTCCGCCCTCCCCGAGTACGCCAGCGAGGGCAACCTGGAGGACCTCACCCCGAGCTCCGGCGAGCTGGTGAAGAAGGAGTTCCCCGAGGCGGTGCAGTCGCTGGTCAACCTCGGCGGCTCCACCTGGGCCGTTCCCTTCGACGTGACGCCCATCCAGCTCTACTACCGCAAGGACCTCTTCAAGAAGTACGGAGTCGAGGTCCCCAAGACCTGGGCGGAGTACCGCACGGCCGCGGAGAAGATCCACCAGGGCGACCCGGACCTCACCATCACCAACTTCGGCGGCGGCGACCCGGCCCTCCTCTCCGGCCTCGCCTGGCAGGCCGGCGCCCAGTGGTACGGCACCAAGGACGACGCCTGGAAGGTGAACATCGACGAGCCGGCGTCCCGGAAGGTCGCCGCCTACTGGGACGGCCTCCTCAAGGACGGCCTCGCCTCGAAGACCCCGCTCTGGGGCGAGGGCGAGACCAAGGAGCGCGCCACCGGCAAGGTCGCCACCATCATCGGCGCCGCCTGGAGCGCGGGGAACTTCCCCGTCAGCTACCCCGACAGCAAGGGCAAGTGGGCCATAGCCCCGCTCCCGACCTGGGACGGCACACCGAGCACCGGCATGTACGGCGGCACCTCCTACATCGTCCCCAAGGGCAGCAAGCACACCGAGGCGGCGGCCGAGTTCATCAAGTGGGTCACCACCGACCCGAAGGCCATGACCGCACGCCTCTCCTCCCTCAAGACCCCTAGCAGCGCCCTGCCCGCCAACGAGTCCATGCGGGCCGCCGCGGCCAAGGAGTTCGACAGCTCCTACTTCGGCGACCAGGACGTCTACCGGCTCGCCGGTGAGGCCGCCGGCACCATCGTGCCCGGCTGGACCTGGGGCCCGGTCCAGCAGCAGGTCACCTCGGCGCAGATGGCCGCGGGCGGGGACCACACCAAGATGCTGAGCGCCGGACAGGCGAAGGGCGAGAGCGCGGTCACGGACCGCGGCCTGAAGCTCGCCCGGTAGCCCGGTAGCCCGGTAGCCCGGTAGCCCGGTAGCCCGGTAGCCCGGACCGGCGCCCGGCCGGCGGGGCGCGACGGAGTTCGGCAGCCAGGAGACTCCGCCGCCCCGCCCCGCTCCACCGCCCCGCCCCGGCCGCCCGCATCTCCCCTCCCCACTCATCCTGCCGAAGGAGCACCAGTGGCAGCCCCCCTCACCCGGCCGGTCACGACCCCACCACCCCGCCGGGCTGCCCCGCCGTCGGGCGGCCCCGTCGCGCCGAAGAGCCCCGGCGACCCGGGCGCGCGGCGCGGACAGCGCCGGGCCGTGGCCCTGTTCATGGTGCCGTTCTTCGCCCTGTTCACCGCCGTCACCGTCCTGCCGATGTTCTACGCGGCCTGGATGAGCCTCTTCCGCGAGGAGTCCTCCGGCCTCGGATTCGGCGGCACCGAACGGGTCTTCGCCGGATTCGGCAACTTCACCGAGGCCCTCGGCAACGAAGCCTTCCTCCGCTCCTTCGGCCACATCGCCTTCTACTGCGTCCTCTACATCCCCGCCATGGTCGGCGGCGCGCTCATCCTCGCCCTGCTCGTCGACTCCGCGATGGCTCGGGCCCGCCGCTTCTTCCAGATCGCCTACTTCCTGCCGCACGCGGTGCCCGGGCTGATCGCCTCGCTCATCTGGCTCTACCTCTACACGCCGGGCCTCAGCCCGGTCACCGACGGCCTCGACGCCCTCGGCGCGAACTGGAACTTCTTCGGCCAGGACGAGGCGATCTACTCCGTCGTCAACATCTCCGCCTGGCAGTGGACCGGCTACAACATGATCATCTTCTATGCCGGGCTCCAGGCAGTCCCGCGCGAGGTCCTGGAGGCCGCGACCGTCGACGGCTCCGGTGCCCTGCGCACCGCCCTCCAGGTCAAGCTCCCGATGATCCGGCCCACCGTCGTGCTGACCCTGCTCTTCACCTGTGTCGGCGCCATCCAGCTCTTCGACGCCCCCAAACTCGTCCAGCTCCGGGCCAACACCATGGGCGAGGACTGGTCGCCGACCATGTTCATCTACACCGCGGCCTTCAAGGGCCACGACTACGGCCTGGCCGCCGCGAGTTCCCTGATCCTCGCCCTCGTCGCCGGCCTGCTGTCCTTCGTCGTCACCAAGCTCGGCAACCGGTGGAAGGCCTCATGAGCACCCAGACAGCCACCCCCGACGCACCACCCGCGCCCGTACCCGCCCGCCGGCCCTCCCCGCCCCGGCGCCCGCCACGTACCGGCGGACTCACCTCGAAGGTCGCGGTCAACGCCGTCCTGGCAGTCGTCGCCGTCTACACCCTGATGCCGCTGACCTGGCTGCTCATCGCCGCCACCAAGAACTACCGCGACCTGTTCGCCACCAACCCGTTCAGCCTCGGCGACTTCCACCTCCTGTCCAACCTGGAGGCCCTGTTCGCGTACAACGACGGGCTGTACGGCCGCTGGCTGCTCAACAGCCTCCTCTACACGCTGGTCGCGGCCGTCCTCTCCACCCTGGTCTCCGTCGCCTGCGGCTACGCCTTCGACAAGTACGTCTTCCGGGGCAAGGAGAAGCTGTTCGGTGTCGTCCTCGTCGGCGTCCTGATCCCCTCCACCGTCGTCCAGCTCCCGCTGTACCTGATGGCCTCGGAGCTCGGCCTCGTCGACACCTACTGGGCCGTGCTCATCCCGAGCCTCGTCAACCCGTTCGGCGTCTACCTGGCCCGCGTCTTCTCCGAGGGGTACGTACCCGGCGAGGTCCTGGAAGCCGCGCGGGTCGACGGAGCGGGGGAGCTCAAGACCTTCACGAAGGTCGCCCTTCCCATGCTCGCGCCCGGCTTCGTCACCATCTTCCTGTTCTCGTTCACCGCCAACTGGAACAACTTCTACGGCGCGCTGATGATGCTCAACGACGAGCGGCTCTACCCCGTCAACCTGGGCCTGTTCATGTGGAACCAGAACGTCTACCAGCAGCCGGAGCTGTACCCCCTGGTCATCATCGGCTCCCTGGTCGCCGTCGTCCCGCTGATCGTCGCCTTCCTCTGCCTGCAGCGCTTCTGGCGCTCGGGCCTCACCGCAGGAGCCGTCAAGTGAGCCGCCCCGCCCCCTCCTCCAGCCGGCCGCGCCCCCGCCCCCGTACCGTCCTGGCGATGAGCGGGGAGACCCGTGACGCGATCCTCCGCCCGGAGGCACTGGAGCGCCTCGCGCAGGTCGCCGACGTCCAACCGGCCCTGCTCGTCACCGACTTCGGCGCCGACGACCCGGCACAGCGCACGGCACTCCAGCACGCCGAGGCCCTCTTCACCGGCTGGGGCTGCCCGCCCCTGACCGCCGACGCCCTGAGCGCCATGCCCCGCCTGCGGACCGTCGTGCACGCGGCGGGCTCGGTGAAGCACCACATCACCCAGGACGTCTGGGACCGGGGTATCACCGTCTCCACGGCCGCCACCGCCAATTCCCTCCCGGTCGCGGAGTACACGGTGGCGGCGATCCTCTTCGCCAACAAGCACGTTCTGGAGAGCGCCCGCGTCTACCGGGAGGCGAGGAGCCGGGTCAACCTCCTGCGAGAGTTCCCCTCCATCGGCAACTACCGCCGTACGGTGGGGATCGTCGGCGCCTCCCGTATCGGCCGGCGCGTCGCCGAACTGCTGCGCCCCTTCGACCTGCGCCTCCTGGTGCACGACCCGTATCTGGACGAGGAGGGCGCGCGGGCTCTCGGCGCGGAACTGACCTATCTGGACGCGCTCGTCGCGCAGAGCGACGTGGTCACCCTCCACGCCCCCGAACTCCCGCAGACCCGGCACCTGTTCGACGCCGGACGCCTCGCGCTGATGCGGGACGGCGCGACCCTCGTCAACACGGCACGCGGTTCGCTGGTCGACACCGACGCGCTGGTCAAGGAGCTGGTCACCGGCCGGCTGAACGCCGTACTCGACCACACGGAACCCGAAGTGCTGCCCCCGGACTCGCCGTTGTACGACCTACCGAACGTGCTGCTCACCCCGCACATCGCCGGCTCCCAGGGCGGTGAGCTCCACCGGCTGGCCGACGCGGCGGTCGACGAGCTCGAACGGTACGCCCACGGGCTGCCGTTCGCCCACGCGGTGGACCCGAGCACCCTGCACCAGCAGGCCTGACCCCTCAAGGACGGCACTCCATGCCCCGTGCCCGCCGTGTGCTCGTCGTCGGCATCGACGGCGTACGCCTCGACACCCTCGCCCGTGTCCCCACCCCCCACCTCGATACGGTCGCGGACTCCGGATTCCTGGCCCCCGTGACGGTCGCCGAGTCCACCCCCACGATGTCCGGCCCGTGCTGGGCGACCATCGTCACCGGCGTCCGGGTCACCAAACACGCCGTGTGGTCCAACGACTTCACCGGCCACCGCCTCGGCGTCTTCCCGGACTTCACCACCCGCCTGGCCCGCCAGGACGGCCGCCGCACCTATGTCGCGGCGGCCTGGGAACCGCTGGTCACCGTGGCCGACGGCGGGCCGATGTTCCGCCGCCCCACCCGGCTCACCCACCACGCACCGGCCGCCGACACCCCGCAGGCCTGGGAGGACGCCGACGAGGCCACCGTGCGCGACGCCGTCACCGTCCTGACCCACGAAGACCCCGAGGCCTCCTTCGTCTACCTCGGCGCCCCCGACGAGACCGCCCACCACCTCGGCTGCGGACCGGCGTACGAGGAGTCCATCGCGTCGGCCGACCGCCGCCTGGGCCGCCTCCTCACCGCCCTGCGCGCCCGCCCGACGTACGCCGACGAGGCCTGGACCGTCCTCGTCGTCACCGACCACGGGCACCGGGACGAGGGCGGCCACGGCGGTGCGAGCGAGGCCGAACGCACGGCATGGCTGGCCTGCGCGGGCCCGGACATCACGGCGGGCGCCCGCCCGCTGCGCCCGGTCCGGCACGAGGACGTCGCGGCCCAGGTGTACGCCGCGCTCGACCGGACCCCCGACGCGCACTGGACCCTCGACGGCACCGCCGTACCGACCGTGCCGCAGGCCGTCCTCCTCGACATGGACGGCACGTTGGTGGACACCGAACCCCTGTGGCTCGCCGCCGCCCGCGAGGTCGCCGCCGCCCACGGCCACACCCTGACCGACGAGGAGGGTGCCGGCGTCCTCGGCCGCACCTGCGCCGACACGGCGGCCTACCTGGCGACGCTGAGCCCAGGGGCCGTGAGTGAACGGGTCCTGGAATCCGACCTGGAGGACACGTTCCTCACGGCGGTCGAGAAGGGGGTACGGCTACGCCCCGGCGCCCGCGAGCTGCTGGACCGCTTGGCCGACGGGAACATCCCCGCCGCCCTGGTCTCGGCCTCCCCGCGCCGGGTCGTGGACGCGGTGCTCAAGACGCTGGGCGCCGAGGTGTTCCGTACGACGGTGGCGGACGGCGAGACGGACCGCTCCAAGCCCCACCCGGACCCGTACCTCGAAGCGGCGGCCCGCCTCCACCTCCCGCCCGCCGCCTGCCTGGTCGTCGAGGACAGCCCCACCGGCATCGCGGCGGCCGAGGCGGCGGGCTGCCGGGTGGTGGCCGTGCCCTCCGCGACCCCGGTCAGCGCGGTCCCGGGCCGCAGAGTGCTGGAGAGCCTTGCGCACCTCACGGTCTTCTAGGCGGTTGCCTGCGCCGCGGGCGCGGGCAGCACGGAGATCAGCCGGTTCACCGCCCGCGCCATCGCGTCCCGCCCCGGCGCGAGGTACGCGCGCGGATCGACGCCCCGCTCGTCCTGCGCGAGGCGCTCCCGTATCGCTCCGGTCATCGCGATGTTCAGCGCGGTGCCGATGTTGACTTTGGCGATCCCTCCGGCGACCGCCCGCGCCAGCTCGTCGTCCGAAGCGCCCGACGAACCGTGCAGCACCAACGGCACCGGCACCACGTCGCGGAGCCGGGCCAGCAGGCCGTGGTCGATGCGGGCGTCCCGCGAGGTCATGGCATGGGAGGTGCCGACCGCCACCGCCAGCGCGTCGACCCCGGTGGCGGCGACGAAGGCGAGCGCCTCCTCCGGGTCCGTACGGGCGCCGGGCGCATGCGCGTCCAGCGCAGCCTCCCCGTTCTTGCCGCCGACCTGCCCGAGCTCGGCCTCCAGCCAGAGCCCTTCCCCGTGCGCCCAGGCGACGGCGGCGCGGGTGGCCGCCAGGTTCTCCGCGTACGGCAGCCGGGCGGCGTCGAACATCGCCGAGCTGAACCCGCACTCCGCGGCCTGGCGCAGCAGCTCGGGGGAGTGGACGTGGTCGAGGTGGAGGGCGACCGGAACCGCGGCCGCCCGGGCGCTCTCGTGTGCGGCGCGGGCCAATGGCCGCAGCCGGCCGCCATGGTACTTGACCGCGTTCTCGCTGATCTGGAGGATCACCGGCGACCCCGCGGCCTCCGCTCCCTCCACGATCGCTTCCGCGTGCTCCAGGGTGATGACGTTGAACGCGGCGACCGCACCGTGCCGGGCTGCGGCGTCGGCGATCAGCTCGCCGGTGGCGGCGATGGGCATGGCAACTCCGGGGTGAGGGGCCGTCAGGCCGTGCTGAGGATGACCGAGCGCGTCAGGTGGCGCGGCCGGTCCGGATCGAGGCCGCGGGCCTGAGCGATCGCCAGCGCGAGCCGCTGCACCCGGACCAGCTCCGCCAGCGGGTCGAGCCCGCCGGCCACCCACCGGGCGCCGGTCGCGTGGACCTCGTCGGACAGCCCGGCCGGTGCGTCGCCGAGCATCCAGGTGGCGGTGGAACGGGTGGAGATGCTGATCGGGCCGTGCCGGTACTCCATCGCCGGATACGCCTCGCTCCAGGACAGCGCCGCCTCCCGCATCTTCAGCGCCCCCTCGTTGGCGAGCCCCACACTCCAGCCCCGCCCGAGGAAGGTGAACTGGGTGCACTCCACCAGACCGGCCGGCAGCGGCTCGGCGAGCGCGACCTGGGCGTCCTCCACCACCGCGTCGGTGTGCAGGCCCAGGTGGGCGCGGAGCAGGGTCAGCGCCGAGGTCGCGAACCGCGTCTGCACGACCGACCGCTCGTCGGCGAAGTCGAGGACCACGGTGTCGTCGGCCATCGTCGCCATGGGGGAGTCGGGATCCCCGATGATCACGGTCCGCCGCGTCCCCTTGGCCTGGGTGAGCAGGCCGAGCACTTCGGTCGTGGTGCCGGAGCGGCTCAGCGCCACGATCCGGTCGTAGCGGCGGCCGGCCGGGAACTCCGACGCGGCGAAGGCGTCGGTCTCGCCCTGGCCACTGCCCTCCCGGAGGGCCGCGTAGGCCTGGGCCATGAAGTACGAGGTGCCGCAGCCGACGACGGCGATGCGCTCGCCGGAAGCGGGGAGCTGCCCCGCGAGTCCGCCGGCCATTCCCGCCGCCCGCCGCCAGCACTCGGGCTGACTGGCCAACTCCCGTGCCACATGCGTCATCTGATCTCCCCATGCCCTGTGGATGCTCGAAGCTGCATATTAGGCCCGCGTTTCGAGCATTATCAAGCAGTGCGGGCTGCGGGCATGCGCGACAGGAACGGAAACGCCCCCCGGTGCGGACCGGGGGGCGTGACGCCGGGAAGGGGAACGGGTGGGGGGAACGGAGGGGGGAAGGGGGGGGCGGCAGTGATCAGCGCAGTGCCGAGGGCAGTGCCTCCCGATGGATGATGCCCAGCCGCTGGGTGGCCCGGGTCAGCGCCACGTACAGGTCGCTCGTGCCGTACCGGCCGGGCTCCACGACCAGCACATGGTCGAACTCCAGCCCCTTGGCCTGCCGCGGGTCGAGCAGCACCACCGGGCGGGTGAGGTCGGGCTCGGCCCCGGCGGTGACCTCCTCCAGCGGCGCGGCGATCTCCTCGTGCAGCGCGCGCGGAGCGATCACCGCGAGGCGCCCTTCCTCGGGCGTCAGCTCGTCGACAGCCTTCGCCACCGCGCCCGCCAGATCCTCCCCGGCGTCCCGCACCCACGGCTCCTCGCCGGTGGACCGCACCGAACCGGGCGCCACGAAGGAGGGGTTCCGCTCCCGTACGACGCGGGCGGCCAGCTCCATGATCTCGGCGGGCGTACGGTAGTTGACGCCGAGCGTCACATGCTCGAAGCGGTCACCGACGTACGGCTGAAGGATCTTCTCCCATGAGCCGACGCCGGCCTCCTCCGAGGTCTGGGCCGGGTCGCCGACCAGCGTCAGCGAACGGGTCGGCGAGCGCCGCATCAGCAGCCGCCACGCCATCGGCGACAGCTCCTGCGCCTCGTCCACGATGATGTGCCCGAACGCCCACGTACGGTCGCCCGCCGCCCGCTCGGCCGCGCTGCGGTGGTCGGCCTCCTCGTGCCGCTCCGCCATGCGCTCGGCGTCGATGATGTCGTGGGCGGCGAGGACTTCGGACTCCTCGTCCTCGAACTCGTACGTCTCCGACCCCCGCGACAGCTCCAACAGCCCCTGCGCGTAAGCGATCCGCTCCTGCCGCTCGGCCTCGGCGGCGGCCCGCGCGGCGCTGTCGTCGGCCCCGAGCAGCTCGGCCGCCTCGTCGAGCAGGGGCACGTCCGCCGGGGTCCACGCCCCGCTGCCGGGGGCCCGCCGCAGGGCGTCGGCGTCCGCGTCGCCCACGTACACCGGCTCGGCCAGATATCCGGCGAGGAACTCCTCCGGAGCCAGCTCGGGCCACAGCGACTCGATGGCCTCGTGGACCTCCCCGCTCATCGCGACGGCCTTGCCGAGATGCGCGATGTCGTCCGGCCCGAGGAAGTTGGGCCCGCCGTACGGGTCGGCGCCGATGCGCTCGGTGAGCTGCGCGGTGAGGGCGTCGATGATCCGGAACGCGAAGTGCGGCCGGGCGAGGTTGTGCGGCAGCAGGGTGTCCCGGGCCGCCTGCCGGGCCTCGTACGCGATCTCCCAGTCCAGGACGAGATCCCCGTCGTCGTGCGGGATGACCAACGGCGCCCCGGGCTCGGGCAGTTGCTGGCGGTCACGTACGGCGAGGGCGAGCGCCTCCGCCATCTGCGCGCCACCCTTGACGGCGGCCGCGCGGGGAGTGTCCGTGCCGGTGGCGTGGACGCCGGGGAAGAGTTCGGCCTGGGTGGCGAGCAGGACGCCGGTCTCACCGAGGGCGGGCAGCACCTCCGCGATGTACCTCAGAAAGGCCGGGTTGGGGCCCACGATCAGCACGGCCCGCTTGGCCAGCACCTCGCGGTGCTCGTACAGGAGGAAGGCGGCCCGGTGCAGTGCGACCGCCGTCTTGCCCGTACCGGGCCCGCCCTCGACGACGAGGACACCGCGGTGCGGGGCGCGGATGATGCGGTCCTGCTCCGCCTGGATGGTCCGCACGATGTCACCCATACGGCCGGTGCGGGCGGAATTCAGCGCGGACAGCAGCACGGCGTCGCCGTTGGGGTCCTCGAAACCCGTGCGGTCGTCGTCCCCGAGGTCCAGGATCTCGTCGTGGAGCTCGGTGACCGTACGCCCCTCGGACGTGATGTGCCGACGCCGCCGCAGCCCCATCGGCACGTGTCCGGTGGCCAGATAGAAAGGCCGGGCGACCGGCGCGCGCCAGTCGATGAGAAGAGGCGTGCGCTCGCTGTCGTCCTCACGGATCCCGATACGCCCGATATGGTGCGCGGTGCCGTCGGAAAGGTCGATGCGCCCGAAACACAGTGAGCCGTCCACCGCGTCGAGCGCGGCGAGAAGCCCCGACCGCTCCGTGACGAGCACATCCCGCTCCAGCTTGGCCTGGAGACCGGTCCCGACCGGCGTCAGCGCCTCCGCGACATGCCGGGCCGTGACCCCGCGCAGCTCGTCGACGCGCGTATGGACACGGTCGACGAATTCCTGCTCTTCCCGCAATTCGACGGCTTCCCGGTTTGACAAAACGGCTCCCTGACGGATATAGTTCTTCTTATGAGGCCTCCGCGTGGGGCCTTTCTGCATGAACACAGAAGAATCAAATATACGCGGCGAAAACCCCGGTGCGCAATTGCGCACCGGGGTTTTTTTGTGGCGAGGAGGCCCGCTCGGTTCGCCGGGAGGGGGAGTGCGGCCGTCCAGGTGTATTGCCCGTGGCATGTGCGTGTCCGCCCGGTCGCCGCGCCCCACCTGCGTAATGGTTTGGGCTCCGCACCATCCGTTACGCAGTTGCTGAGAAGGAGCACCCATGCTTCGTCGTATCGCCGTCACTCTTGCGACCGTCGCCGCGGCCGGCCTCATGGCGGCCACGCCCGCCGTTGCCGACGAGTGGGAGGGCGGCAAGGCCGGCGCCGAATACGGGGCCGTCGAAGGACACCGCGGCACCGCCGAGTACACCAACCTCGGTGGCCCGTACGGCATCACCCACGCCACGGAGAGCCGCGAGCACATCGCGGCGGAGCACGGCTACTTCTACGCCCAGTACCTGCAGGGCCGCCGCTGACCCCCGGCTACGACACGCTGATCGTCCAGCGCTGAACAGGGCCCGCCCCTCCCGGGGGCGGGCCCTGTCCGTGTCGCCGGTCCGCCGACGGCTCAGAACCCGCCGAGGTCCGAACTCAGCCAGCGCTGGGGCCGCATGTGGATGACCACCTGATCACCGTGCTCCCGCCAGGCGAAGTCGACATAGCCGTCGACCTTCTCCGCGGGCAGATAGCGGGACGAGATCTCCACCAACTGCTCACGGGTGGCGGGGAGCGTCGCGACGACGGGGCCCTCGACGGACACATAGCGGACGGTCGGTTCGACCCGGTCCACCATCAGGGAGAACCGGCCCGCCCCGGCGATCAGCCGGCCCTTCCGGGAGTCGCGGCCCGTCATGATCCAGAGGTCGCCGCCGGGTGCGTACTGATACCAGATGGGCACGGTGAGCGGGGCGCGCCCCTCCTCCGCCGCGTCCACGGCCAGCGCGGCGACATGAGGTTCGGCCAGGAACTGTTCGCGTTCGTCACGGGTCAGAGCCGCAGGTGTTTCCTCCATCGTGCGGATGTCCTGCGCCCAGAATGCCGCCCTCCGCGACCGGCGGCCGGTCAGACACCCTGGCCCGCGCGGAGATCCTCCACCGCGGCCCTGGCCGCCGCCCCGATCACGGCGTCCGCGCGCGGGAGCTTCCGGTCGGCACGGGCGGCCTGGGTGAAGACCACGGCCGTGTAGACGCTGCCGTCCCCGAGCTCCACCACCCCCGCCTCGTGGCGCATCGAGCCGAACGTGCCGGTCTTCCCGTGGACGGTCACGTCGTCGTACGGGAACCCGGAGGCCAGGCGGTGCGTCCACGGCTGGGTGAGCATCGCCGCGCGCATGAAGGAGCAGCTCTCGGGGGAGGCGGCCTCGTCCGTCCAGATGGCCCGGAGCAGCCGGGCGGTCTCGGCCGGTGTGGAGGACGCCTTGTACGCGGGGTCGTAGACGTCCGGCGGTACGACGGTGTCGTTGTCCGCGACATGGGCCATGGCCGCGTCCAGGGAACCGGTGCCCGTATCGGCGAGCAGCCGGTCGAACGTACCGACGACCCCTCCGTGGATCCGGGTGCGCGGCAGACCGAGATCGGCGCACACCGCGTCGACGACGTCGGCGCCGACCGTACGCAGCACGGCGTGCGCCGCCGTGTTGTCGGAGACGCTCATCATCTGCACCACCAGGTCGCGCAGCGATATCGTGACCGGGTCGCGCAGGATGGACAGGCCCGTGGGGCCGGGGACGCGGTCGGCGGCCTCCAGCGTGAGCCGGTGGCGTGGGTCGACCCGTCCCGCGTCGGCCAGCCGGCAGAAAGCCGCCATGAGCACGACCTTGTAGACGGAGCCCATCGGCACCTGCTCGTCCGGGTCGACGACCACGCGGGCCGAGGGGCGGTGCAGGTCCGCCACATGCAGCCAGCCCCGGACGCCGGCGTCGTCGAACAGGGAGCGGATGGTCCGCTCCACCCCGCCGCCGCGCCGGGGGCCGGTCACCGTGCCGCCTGACGGGCGAGGACGTCCTCCAGCAGCCGGGCCGTCCCGGCCTGATCCCCGGAACCGGAACGCCGGGGGTTCCAGACCACCCGCAGCCGCAGGGGGAGCGGTGGGTCGGTCGCCTCCCGCCGCTCGACCCGGGAGGCCGTCAGCGCTTCGTCCGCCGTGACCAGGACGGCCTGGCCCGCCGCCACCAGCGCCAGCCCGGCCCGCTCGTCGGTGACCACCACCGTCTCCACCCGGCGGCCCCGGCTCGCCAGCGTGTCGACGAACAGGTCATGGGCGGCGGGCGCCTCGCCACGGGGGCGTACCGCGACGGGCAGCCGCCGTGGCCACGCACCCGCAGACGTATCACCGGACTCCGCCGGACGGGCCGGGGTGAGGATCCAGGTCGGCAGCAGGATCACCTGCCCGGCGGCCAGGCCGTGCAGGACGGAGGGGTGCCGGACCACCGCGAGGTCCAGGCGGCCTGACGCCACATCGGAGAGCAGGGTGGCGGTGGGCGCCGTTACCGTGCCGATGCGGGCCCGGTCACCCGCCCGGACCGGGGCGGCCGCCACATCGGCCGCCAGCGGTGCCGGCACCTCGGGGGCCAGTCCCAGCCGCAGCCGGCGGCCGTCCGCGTGTTCGCGGGCACCGGTCTCCCGGAGCTCCGCCAGGGCGGCCAGAGCGCGCCGCGCGTGCGGCAGCAACAGGGCACCCTCCTCGGTGAGGAACACCCCGCGGTCCCGCTCGAACAGCCGGACGCCGAGCAGCGCCTCCAGCCGGCGCAGCCCCTGGGAGAGAGGCGGCTGTGTGATCCCCACCCGCCCGGCGGCGGCACCGAAATGCTCCTCCTCCGCCAACGCGACGAAGATTTCCAGGTGCCGTTCCGTCAGCACTCCCACTCCCTGGCATGCGGCGATATGGCCGATGAATCACTCCGATGCCGAGATCGTATTCGACATGCGGACCGGCCGCGGGTTTGACTCCGCTGAGGCCGACGCCGCGGCCCGAGCCTCGCGCCCACCGCCGAGAAGGCTTCACGACCACCCGCCGAGAGAGAGGTATTCCGCCGTGCCCTCCCGTACGCACGCCCACGTCTCACGCCGCTCCGCACTCGCCGCGCTGACCGGTGCCGCCCTGCTCCCGCTCACCGGCTGTTCGACCGCCGGACCGGACACCGCCACCGACGGGAGGAGCGGGCCGAGCCCCTCCGGCCGCAGGCCTGCGCCGTCGGCCTCGGCCCTGCCCCGCACCAACCGCGCCTTCGCCGAACTGGAGCGGACGTTCGACGCCCGGCTGGGCGTGTACGCGGTCGACACGGGCGACGGACGGACCATCGCCCACCGCCCCGACGAACGGTTCGCCTACGCCTCCACCTGCAAGGCCCTCCTCGCCGGTGCCGTACTCGCCAGGAAGACCCTTCCGCAGATGGAGCGCTTGGTGCGCTACGGCCAGGAGGAGATCATCAGCAACTCGCCCATCACCGAGAAGCATGTCGCCACCGGCATGACGCTGCGGGAACTGTGCGACGCCACCATCCGGTACAGCGACAACGCCGCCGCCAACCTCCTCTTCCGTGAACTGGGCGGCCCCCGTGGCCTCCAGGACGCCCTGCGCGGACTCGGGGACCGCGTCACCCGCTGCGACCGCTACGAAGTCGCCCTCAGCGACGCCACCCCCGGCGACCTCCGGGACACCAGCACATCCCGCGCCCTGGCCACCGATCTGCGGGCGTACACCCTCGGGTCCGCCCTCCCCGCCGAGAAGCGGGCCCTCCTCATCGACTGGCTGAAGCGCAACACCACCGGCGACCACACCATCCGCGCGGGCACGCCCAACGGCTGGGAGGTCGGCGACAAGACCGGCACCGGCGGCTACGGGACCCGCAACGACATCGCCGTCGTCTGGCCCCCGGGCGGCGCCGCCCCGATCGCTCTCGCCGTCCTCTCCCGGCGCGACACCAAGAACGCCGAGACCGACGACGCCCTGATCGCCGGGGCCGCCGAGGTGGCCCTCGGCGCGTTCGCCTGAGCGGTCGGGGCTCTACGACACGGGCAGCTCCGGGTGGCGGCCAAGGCACGGGCAAATCCCGGTGGCGGCCGAGCGGCAGGACGTACCGGAGCGGCTGGCCCAGGTCGTCGAGCCCGAAGATCTCGCGCGCGGAAGTTCGGTGCCGCCTCGGAGACTTGCGGGAAGCGAATCCGCCCTTCCGGAGCCCCGCAATCCGGATCCTTCTGCCGTCCGGAGGGGCTCGGGCGGACACTTCTTGCGTCTATTCCGGGAATGCCCCTTGCCGGATCCGGCGGGCCACCTCCGTATCGATGGTGCGGGTGAGCAGATGGAGCGGCGCCGCCTCCGTCCCGCCCGCTTCCGCCGCAGCCCAGTAGGCCAGGCCGGTGGCCGCGCCGACCGGGCCGCGGACGAGGGGCACGTCGGTTCCGGACGCGTGGAGCAGGGACTCCAGCCGACAGGAGGCGATGGTGCCCGGGATCGAGGGCTGGGCGAGGTATCCGGCCACCGCGGCGGCCGGCAGACCGTCGGCCACCCGCCGTTCGACGGTCCCGATGCTCAGCAGCCCGCCGCCCACGACCAGGACGTCCCTCGCCCGGTCCATCCGGCCGAAGGCGCGCCCGGTGTCGAAGCAGTGCGGGAACGAGTCGTCGACCACGGTCGTACCGGGTTCGAGACGGTCGACGTCCAGGAGCGTGCCGCCGCCGCTGACCGCCGCGACGATCAGGCGTGCCCCGTACACCGCCTCGGGCAGCCCTCCGTCCGACGCGGTGACGTCGACGGCGTCGGCCAGTCCGCGTGCGCGGAGGCGTTCGGCCAGCTCCTTCAGGCGGGGTCCGCTGCCCGGTACGTCGCACAGCAGGAGCCGGGCGGGCGGGGTCTTCGCCTGGCCGAGCAGCAGCTCCAGGGCGGAGGAGCCGATGGAGCCCAGCCCCACGAACGCGACGGTGAGGGAACCCAGCTCCTGACCGGTGGCGTCGAGCGCGGCGTGGACGGTCTTGACGACGGAGACGACGGTCGCCGCATGGCCGGTGGTCACGGCCGTGATGGCTCCGCTTCCGCCGATGGCGCGCAGGACATCGAACCCGTAGCCGGTGAGCGAAGGGATCATGCCGGCGAGCGAGACGGATCGGGCGCCGAGAGACGAGGCGAGTTCCACGCCGTGTGCGGTGTGCCCGAGGAGGGCGGGCCCGGGGGCCAGCTCGTCCGCGAACAGGGGGGCGCACACGAAGCCCGAACGCCCCAGCGGAGTGCTCAGGGTTTCGAGGAGCCGGGGGCGCCCGTCCGGGAAGAGCAGGGTCCGCAGCTCCTCGCGGGGCAGCGCCGCCTCCGGCAGGCGGGCCAGCCGGGCGAGGTGGGCCGGGGAGGGCAGGTAGCCGATGAGCGCGGCATCCATGCGCGGCTCCTGGCCGGGCCCGTCCGGGCCCGGACTCGGGCTCGTCACGGCCCGGCTCCCGGCGAGCCACTGCCTAGGCACCGGCACCGGTGCGTGCACCGGCCCGGGCACTGCTGCGTGCACCGGCCCGGGCACCGTCACCGGCCTGGGCACCCGCCCCGGCTCGGCCGCCGCGTGCGTCAGCGCGTCCCGTAGCGCCTCCGCGAACGCGGCCAGCGCCCGCGGTGTGAACGCCGACGCCGACGCGCGGACGGTGAGCCGCAGTTGCCCGGATTCCAGTCCGACCGCCAGGAACACATCCGTACCGACCGGAGGAAGGGTGTACTCGCCGACGCTGTCCTGACGGCCGACCGCCGGGGTCCGCCCGCTCTCCGGCCCGAGAGCGGAGAAGTCCAGATAGGTGAAGAAGAACTGTGAGGCCAGGGGCAGCCCGTCGGGCAGCGAGGGCACGGGACCGTCATGGACCTGCGCCGACGTCGCCTCGGCGACGATCCGCCGCAGATCGTCCTCGAAGTCCGCGCCCGAAGGCCGCCCGGAGTCCGGACCGGCCGGCCGCAGCGGGACGGCCGTGGCGTAGGGGCCGAACACCCGGTGGGCGTCCGGCAGGGCCAGGTCCCTGCCGCTGACGGCGAGGCCGAGCACCAGATCTTCCCGGCCGGTCGCGGCCACGAGCGCCCGGTAGTAGGCGGTCAGCACGGGGGCGTAGAGGGTGGCGCCGGTGCGGGAGGCGAGCCCGCGCAGCTTCTCCACCTGGTCGGCCCCGAGGGTGAACCCGTGGGTGAGGAACGGCGCGTGACGCCCCGCCTCATCGCTGCTCCCGCCGCTCAGCACCGGCTTCGGGTAGGGCGCGCTCAGCAGCGCCCATCGGCTCCCGTCCCGCGTCGCCGTAACCCCGGTCGTGACGGCATCGGCACCGGCACCGATGGTGGCGGTCGCGTCCGCCCGTACGGCGAGACGGGCGGCGTGGTCGCGGAACGTGCTGCGCAGCGGGGCCAGGGCCGGCTCCTCGCCCCGGGACAGCGCGTCGTACACGGTCGTCAGCTCCCGGATCAGGAGCGCCGCGCTGTAGCCGTCGCCGATGATGTGGTGCGCGTGCACCAGCAGGACGTGGTCCTCGGGGGCGAGGGTGAGCACCCGCAGGCGCAGCAGGGGCCAGGCCCAGGGTTCGAAGCGGCGCGTCCGTTCGGCTGCGGTCGCCTCCTCGATGCCGTGCGGTGCGGTGACGGTCTCGAAGTCGACCGGCAGGCGCAGTGACGGCGGCAGCTCCTGCTGGACGGCCGGGCGTGTTCCGGCGGGAAAGACGGTGCGCAGCATGGGATGCCGTACGACGAGGGCGTCCACCGCCTGCTGGAACCGGGTGGTGTCGAGCGGGCCCCGCAGGCGCAGCCGCGTGAGCCAGGACGATGACTCACCCGGCGCGATGGCCTCGGCCAGCAGGAAGCCCCGCTGGGTCGGCGTGAGAGGGAAGGGCAGGGGCCCCGGCCCACCCGCCTCTGCCTCGTCTGTCTCCGCCCCTCCCGTCTCCGCGCCGGCGGCGGACGCCCCGGCGACGGACGGGTCAGCCGCATCCGCGGCGGCCGCGTCCACGGCGCCGGCGAGGGCGGCCAGGGTTCGGTGACGGTAGATCACGGTCGGCCGGGGGAGCGGCCCGCCCTCCTTCTCCAGCCGGGCGAACACCTCCAGTACGAGCAGGGAGTCGCCGCCCAGCGCGAAGAAGTCGTCCTCACGGCACACCTCGTCGGTCTGGAGCAGCACGGACCAGATGCGGGCCAGCCGGACCTCGGTCGGCGTCAGTGGCGCCGTACGGGAGACGTCTGCGCGCTCCACGGGACCGTCACCGCCCTCCTTCCGCGCGCCCGCCGGGAGGGCCGTCAGCCGGCGCCGGTCGATCTTGCCCGTGCCGGTGAGCGGCATCCTGGCGACCGAGATGATGCGGGACGGAACCATGTACGGCGGCAGCGTCCCGGCGAGATACAGCCGAAGCGCCACCGCATCCGCCGCGTGCGCCCCTGTCCTCGGGGTCACGAACGCCACGAGGCGGCCGTCCTGGAGGAGGACGACGGCCTGGGTGATGTCCTGATGCGCCTGCAGCACGGCCTCGATCTCGCCGGGCTCGACCCGGTTGCCCCGGACCTTCACCTGGTCGTCCAGCCGCCCGAGGAACTCCAGGGTGCCGTCCTCGGCGACCCGTGCCCGGTCGCCGCTGCGGTACCAGCGCCGTCCTCGCCGGTTCGTGAACGCGGCTGCGGTCAGGGCCGGTTCACCGAGGTATCCGGCGGTCAGGCCGATCCCCGCGATGAGGAGCTCACCTGCTTCGCCGGGCTGCCGGAGCTCCCCGTCGGGCCCGACGATCTCCACCTCCGTTCCGGCCACGGGAGTGCCGATGGGGAGCTGCCGTACGTCGTCGCCGGGCCGGGCGCCGATGATGTGGCAGGTGGTGTTGATGGTCGCTTCGGTCGGCCCGTACAGGTTGGCGATGCGCTGTCCGCTGCCGAAGAGATCGAACCAGCGGCGTACGTGAGCGGGTGACAGGGCTTCGCCGCCGACGTGGATCCACCGGAGGGCGGTCAGATCCGGTCGCGGCGCTCCGCGTCGTACCCGCTCCTCGGCGGCGGTGAGGAGCTGTTCCCAGAGGGTGGGTACGGAGCTCCACACGGTGATCCGGGTGCGTTCGACGTGGGTCAGCAGGAGGCCGGGGTCGCGCAGGAGGTCCCGGTCCATCGTCACCACGGTCGCCCCGACGAGCAGCGGGGCGAGGACCTGGCGGACGGAGGCGTCGAAGCAGAGCGACGCCGTCTGGGCGAGACGGTCGTGCTCGTCGTACCCGAAGGTGCCGAGGGCCCAGGAGAGGTAGTTCTCCATCGAACGGTAGGTGATGGGCACGGCCTTGGGCCGACCGGTGGAGCCGGAGGTGAAGATCACGTAGGCGATCGCCTCCGCGTCGACGGGTCCGACCGGCTCTTCGGCACCCCCCTGCGAGGTGGGTTCGGCCCCGTCGGCGGAGACCAGGGTGACATCACCGAGCGCTTCGCCCGCCGCACGGGTGGCGGCGTGGCAGAGCACGGTACGGGCGCCCGAGCGGGTGAGCTGGTCCGCGAGGCGCGCGGTCGGGTGGCCGGAGTCCAGCGGCACCCA
Source organism: Streptomyces cyaneofuscatus (assembly GCF_042718795.1). Lineage (GTDB taxonomy): Bacteria > Actinomycetota > Actinomycetes > Streptomycetales > Streptomycetaceae > Streptomyces > Streptomyces cyaneofuscatus_A. The sequence continues at coordinate 20,744 of NZ_JBHXOX010000003.1, read as the reverse complement.
GCCCGCGCCGGCGCGCAGGACGGCGACGACCGAGACGACGGCGTCGGCGCCGGGCTCGGTCAGGAGCCCGACCAGGCTCCCCGGCGTGACGCCGTGGGCCAGGAGGCGGGCCGCGAGGCCGTGGGAGGCGCGGTCGAGTTCCCCGTACGTCAGGGTCTCGGCGCCCGTGTCGATGGCGACCGCTTCCGGGGCGGCCCGGAACCGCGCGAGCAGCCGTTCCACGATCGTGGCGGACCGGGATTCCGGCTCCGGGTGTGCGGCCTCGGCGTCCGTCAGGGCGGCCAGCTCACCGTGGAAGTCGCGGTCCAGACGCGCCACCGTCTCCGGTGCGAAGAGACGGACGGGGAAGTTCCAGGAGAAGCGCAGGACCTCGCCGTCCTGCCAGCACAGCAGGCTGAGGCGGGTCGCCGGAGTGCCGGTCCCGGCGGCGGTCGGCCGCACGGCCACCGGGCACCGCGCGTCGAGGGCGGCCGGGAAGCGGGCGAAGCTGAACCCGGCCGGGCTCACCGTCCGAGGCCCGGCCCCGCTCGGCCCGCCCGGCAGCAGCCGGGCCAGGTCGAGGCTGGTGGGCGCCGCATGCCGCTCACTCTCCAGCCAGACCCGTCCGACCCGTTCGGCCAGCTCCCACACCGACTCGTCCGGGTCGCTCCTGCTGATGAGCAGCGGGAGGGTGTCGGCGAGCGGCCCCACGAGCCGGTCCAGACCCGGCAGCCTGGCGTCCCGCCGGGCGCGGGCCACGTTCACCGCGACCCCCCTCTGTCCGCTCCACCGGCCCAGGCACCGCACATGGGCGGCGAGCAGCAGATGGAACAGGCTCACGCCGTGCTCGGCGGCCCGCTTCTCCAGTGCGGCGGTCAGCGGCGCGTCGAGGGCGCTTCCATGGGTCGCCAGGGGAGCGGTCGGGAGGGCGTCGGGATCACCGTCGTACGGCAGCCGCAGCGCCTCGCCCCGGCCGGCCAGCCGCTCCGACCAGTAGCGCAGGTCGGCGGCGAGAGCCTGGGCACCGGCCGCCGAGGAGCGCTCCTCGGCGGCAGCGGCGCAGAACCGCGCGAAGTCGGTGCCGAGAGCGGGCAGCGACGGCTCGGCTGCCGGCTCCTGCCCGTGGGCGAGGGCGGTGTAGAGCGACCAGAGATCCTCGGCGAGGACGTTGAGGCTGTAGCCATCGCCGGCCGCATGGTGGATGACCAGTGTCAGATGGGCCAGGTCCGGGCTCTCCCGGGTGAGGACCGCCCGTACGGGAGGCTCGGCGGAGAGGTCGAACGGCCGGTTGCGCAGGGCGCTTTCGAGGTCCTCGATACGCCCGGCGTCCTCCCGCACCTCGTACCAGACGGACAGGGCGGTGGGCGGCGCGATGTACTGCCGGGGCGCGGTCGTGCCGTTCTCGTCCGTGCGGTCCTCGACGCGGACCCGCAGCATGGTGTGCCGGTCGGCGAGCAGGGTGAGCGCGCGGCCGAGGAGCGCGCTGTCCAGGGGGCCCCGGACGGTCTGGCGTACGTATCCGTGGGCCGGGATGTCCGGGTGGAGCCGCCCGCTGGTGTGCAGGGCCAGTTGGACGGGGGTGAGCGGGAACGGCACCCCGTCCAGTGTGAACGGCACCCCGTCCGTTACGGGGGAGGGGGATGTCGGGGCCGCCGGGGGCGGGCCGGCCGGGGCATCGAGGTGCGCGGCGAGTTCGCGGACGGTCCGGTACTCGAAGAAGAGCGTGGCCGGCAGGGAGGCACCCAGCTCCCGCTCCAACTGCCGTACGAGGTCGACGGCGGCGAGCGAGTCCAGGCCGAGCGAGAGGAACGGCGCGTCGTCGGAGACCTCGGCGGGAGACAGCCGCAACGCCGCCGCCAGGAGCCGGCGCAACAGCGCGGCGGTACCCGAACCCGTACGCGTAACAGCATCCGCGGCCACCGGCGGGGAGAGAAGCTGCGCATCCGGTACGGACCCGGGCACCGCCCCCGGCACACGCAGCGACGCCACGGCCCCCGGGACATCGACACGGGGCTCGGCCGGCGCCAGGTCGGCCAGCACCAGTTGCGCCGCGTCGACGCTCCACGCCGTACGGAGCGCCGCCAGCGCGGGAGCAGTGGCCACCGGCCGGCTGCCGACGCGCTGTACGGCGGCGGAACCCGGTCCCGCCCCGGAGCCGAGGCCCGCGGCCATGCCCGTTTCGGCGAACGCGGCGAGGTTCACGGACTGCCAGGGCCGGCCCGCCCGTCGCTCCGACGCGGCGAACGCGTCGAGGAAGGCGTTGGCACCGGCGTAGTCGCCCAACGCGCCCGCCAGACCGGGGAGCAGGGCGGAGACCGAGGAGAACGCGACACAGACCGCCGGGGCGAGCCCGTGCCGCCGCAGGGCCTGCGAGAGCAGCCAAGCACCCCGCGTCTTGGCGGCCAGGGCGTCGGCCGTCTCCCGCCCGCTCCTGTTCCGCAGCGTGCCGGGGCGGACCACCCCCGCCGCGTGGAAGAGGCCGTCCAGACGGGGCAGTCGGGCGAGGAGCGTGTCGACGTCCCGTTCCACCGAGACGTCGGCCACGCGGTAGCGCACGGTGGCGCCCAGGGCCCGCAGCTCCTCGACGAGCCCTGTGGGGGGCTGGGCGGAGCGCCCGGCGAGTACGAGCGTGGGGCGGCCCCTTCCGGCCAGCTCCCGCGCGAGCGCACCGCCGATCCCGCCGCCGCCCCCGGTGATGAGGAAGGTGCCGTCGGGCGGCAACGGGGACGCCGCCGCATCCCTCACCGCCAGCGGCGCGATCCCCCGGGTGAGCCTGCGGCCCGCGCGCCAGGCGACCGTGGTGGTCCCACCCGGGGCGCCGCCCGCCCGGAGTTCGGCGAGCACGGCGGCCAACCGCTGGGCAGGGGTGTCCAGCGAGCAGAGGTCCACCCCGGTGGCCGAGCAGCCCGGCGTCTCCTGCGGCAGAGCCAGCAGCGGCCCGGCCAGCACCGCATGGGCCGGCTGCGGCCGCTCGGGCGCGGCCCCGGTGGTGTGGACGTCCTCCGTGAGCACCAGCATCCGGCGCGCCCGGGTCTCGTCCAGCCGGGCGAGGGCCTCACCGAAGGCGGCCAGCGCGGTCTCCTGCGCCCGGCCGAGCGCGTCGGCGTCCTCCTGGGCGGGCGCGGGACCGGCCACCAGCACCACGGCGTCCGGCGGCTCCTCGCCCCCGGTGTGCGGCCGGACGCCCTCGGCGGCGAGCTGCCCGGCGAGCCGGCTGACGGACGCGGCGTCAGGACCGGTCAGCAGGACGGAACGCACGGCCGCCGTCGGCGCTCCGGGCAAGCCGGCTTCTTCCCACCGCACGTGGTGCAGGAGCGGACTCACGGGCGGATCCGCCCAGTACCGGTCGCGCCGGAAGGGGTAGGTGGGCAGCGGAACCCGGTGGTGGTCCGCGTCGAGCGCGGTACGGTCCAGCGGCACACCACGCGACCACAGCCGCCCGATGGTCTCCAGGAGCGCCCGGCGCCCGTCACCGGCAGAGGCCGAGGTGCCGCCCTCGCCGCCGCCCGGGAGAGCGGGCACCACGAGCACGGCACCGTCCCGGCCCGCTGCCGCCCCACTCCGCCCGTCCGCGTCTGCGTCCGCCCCCTGACGTACCGCAGCCGCGGCCGCCGCCGCGCGTGCCGCGCCGGACAGGGTCGCCCCGTGCCCGACCTCCACGAACGTGTCGTACCCCTCCCTGGCCAGACGCTCCACGGCAGCCCCGAACAGCACCGGCCGCAGGGCGTGTTCGCGCAGATACTCCGGACCCAGGACCGGCTGCCACTCGGCGGTGACCGTACTCATCAGGGGGACGGACGGTTCATGGAGGGTGAGCGCACGCGCCGCGTCGGCGAGCCGCTCGGCGACCGGGCGCATGAGCGGCGAGTGGAAGGCCCGGGAGACCCGCAGACGACGTACGGGAATGCCCAGGGCATCGAGATCGCGGGCGGCCCTCTCCACCGCTGTGACGGAACCGGAGAGCACCTGAAGCCCCGGCCCGTTGTACGCGGCCACGGCGAGATCACCGTCGGCCTCCGCCATCACCGCGGCGACGGCCTCCTCACTTCCCCGTACGGCGATCATGGCACCGGGCTCGGTGAACGCGCCCATGAGACGGCCGCGTTCGGCAGCGAACCGTACGGCGTCCCGCAGGGTCAGCACCCCGCCGACACAGGCGGCGGCGATCTCCCCGACACTGTGCCCGGCGACCGCGTCCGGCTCCACACCCCACTCCCGCACCTGCCGGGCGAGCGCGACTCCGGAGGCGACGAGCAGCGGCTGCGCCACCTCCGTCCTGGCCTGCACCTCGGGGTCCGCGTCCGGATCCAGGCCCCAGTCCACCAGGGGGCGCCCACACACCGGCCCGAGGAGCGCGGACGCCTCGTCGAGCGTGTCCCGGAACACCGGCGCCGTCCGGTACAGCGCCCGGTCCCGCCCGGGGAACTGCGCGCCCTGCCCGGGAAACAGGAAGACGAGCCGCGGCCGCGAACGGGCGATGCTCTCCACGCCCGGCACGGACGCCGCGAGCCTGGCCCGCAGATCACCGTCCGCGACCACGGCGAGCCGGTGGGGACCGTCGTCCCGGGACGTGCTCGCGGTCAGGCAGACATCCCCTTCGTGCAGCTCCGGGTGCTCGTCGAGGTGGGCGGCCAACCGGTCCGCCGCCTCCCGCAGCCCGTCCGCGCTCCGGGCCGACAGCGTCAGCAGATGCGGCCCGGCCGAGGAGCTCTCGTACGAGGAGCCGACGCGCGAGGCACCCTCGCACGAGGAACCGGCGCGCGAGGCGCCGGCGTGCAAGGCGCGGCGCGGGGCCTCCTCCAGCACGGCATGGGCGTTGGTGCCACCGAAACCGAAGGCGTTGATGCCCGCCACGAGCAGTCCGGAAGAGGTCCAGTCCCGCGCCTCGGTCACCACGGAGAATCCGGCGGGCGCGAGGCCCGGTGACGGAGAGGCATGGTGCAACGACGGGGGAAGCCTGCGGTGGCTCAGCGCCAGCACGACCTTCACCAGGGCAGGCAGGGCGGCCGCGTTGAGCAGATGCCCGGTGTTCGTCTTCACCGAACCGAGCAGTCGCGGCTCGCCGTCGGCCCGTACGGGAAACGCGTGGGCGAGCGAGCGCAGTTCGATCGGATCCCCCACGGCCGTGCCCGTTCCATGGGCCTCCACGTAGGTCACCGAAGCGGGATCGACACCGGCCGCCTCGTACGCACGGCTGATGACCTCGCGCTGCCGCAGCGGATTGGGAGCCATGAGGCTCATCGAACGGCCGTCGTTGTTGACGGCCGTGCCCCGGACCACCGCGAGTACGGAGTCGTCGGCGGCGCGGGCGGCGTCCAAGCGCGTGAGGACGACGGCCGCACCGCCCTCGCCGGGCACGAAGCCGTCGGCGTCGGCGCTGAAGGCGCGGCTGCGGCCGGTGGGGGAGAGGGCCTGCGCCTCCTCCAGCAGACGGTGACCGGTCGACGTCAGGTGGAGGTTGACCCCGCCGACCACGGCGAGGTCGCACTCCCCGTCAAGGAGGCTGCGCCGCGCCAGATGCAGCGCCACCAGCCCCGACGAGCACGCCGTGTCCACGGCGAGCGCCGGACCGTCGAGGTCGAGGCACTGGGAGACGCGGGCGGCGATGAGGCTGGGCAGGTTCCCGGTGAGCGTGGCGGGCAGGGGAGACCCGTCGGCAGCCGCACGGTCCAGCACCTCCCGGTAGCCGCTCTCCCCGACGGCCGCGAAGACCCCGATCCGGCGCCCGCGCCGCCGGGGCCCCGCGTACCCGGCACGTTCGAGGGACTCATGGGCGAGTTCGAGGAAGAGCCGCGCCTGCGGATCGAGCGCGCGGGCCTCGTCCTCGCCGATACCGAAGTAGCCGGCGTCGAAAGCGGCGGGGTCGTCGAGCAGAGCACCCCAGCGCTTCCGGGCCGCTGCCGGCCGGGCCCCGGGGTCGTCCCATCGCCCCTCCGGTACGGGGGCGACGGCGTCGTCCCCGTCGATGAGCAGGCCCCAGAAAGCGTCGGGCGTGTCGGCGCCGGGGAACCGGCACGCCATGCCGATGACGGCCGCGGCGGCTGCCCTGTCCTTGTCCTGCGGGTCATGAGGCGCGGGCGCGGGACGCACCGGCCCGGGGCCCGGAGCGGGCAGGGCCGTGAGCAGATGCCCGGCCAGCGCGGCGACGGTGCCGTGGTCCCGGATCACCGCAGGCGCCAGGGTCAGCCCGAAAGCGTCCTCCAGTGCCACGAGCACCTCCATGGCCTTGAGCGACGTCCCGCCCAGGCCGCCGAACGGTTCATGGAGCCCGATCGACTCGACGGCCCGCCCCAGCACACGCGCCCACACCTCCCGTACGACCTGTTCGGCCTCGCCGCGCGACCGAGGCGCCTCGGCCCGTACGGAAGCGGAAGAGGCACCACCGGCCGAAGCCGCACCACCGGCCGAAGCCGCACCACCCGCTCCGTGGACACCCGCCTCGAACCGCTCCCGCAGCCGCTGCCGTTGCAGCTTCCCGCTCGTCGTACGGGGAAAGGCCCCCGGAGGCAGCGCCAGCACCCGTACGTCGTCGTGCAGCAGTGCCTCGCGCACCCGCGCGGCGACCCGTTCGAGCACCTCCGCCGCCTCGCCCGGCGGCCGCGCCCAGGGGACGAACACGACGACACGTTCCCCGCCGGTCAGGGGATCGGTCGAGCCGATCACCGCCGGAGCACCGGCCGGCAGCCCGGGGGTCGCCGCCGCGACCGCCTCCAGGTCCGGGGCGTGGAAGGTCCGGCCGTTGAGGAACAGCACATCTTTGTGCCGCCCCGTGACGCACAGCCGCCCGTCCCGCAGGAATCCCAGATCGCCGGTACGCAGCCACCCGTCCGCGAACACCTCGGCGCTCACACCGGGAAGGCCGTGGTAACCGCGGGCCAGTTGAGGACCGCTCACCAGGATGTGCCCGACCCGCCGGTCCCCGAGCTCCGCGCCCTCGTCGTCGACGATCCGTACAGCGCATCCCGCCACCGGAAGTCCGACGTCCATCAGCTCTACGGCCCCCTCGCCCACCACCGAGTCCACCGCCACACCCCGGCTCAGCGAGACCCGGTCCAGGACCAGCGGCTCGGCCACCTCCCCCGGCGGCGGGAAGGTCACCGCCAGCGTCGCCTCCGCCAGCCCGTAGACCGGCTGGGCGGCCGCCGGATCGAGCCCCGCCGGGCGGGTCTTGCGGGCGAAATCCCGCCACACAGCGGGTGCGATCGGCTCCGCGCCCACCAGCATCAGCCGTACGGCCGACAGGTCCAGCCGTGCGACGGCCTCGTCCGGAACCCGCCGTACGGCCAGCGCCAGGGCGAAGTTGGCCGCGGAGAGCACGGTGGCCCGGTGCCGGTCCGCCACCTCGAACCAGATCCTGGGCCGCTTGGCGAACGACAGCGGCCCGATCTTGACCTGCTTGGCGCGGGCGGCCAGCGGGGCGAGGTGGGTACCGATGAGCCCCATGTCATGGAAGTACGGCATCCAGCTGACCAGGACGTCGTCGGCACCGAGCGCCGAGGCCTTCCGTATCTGCTCCAGATTGGCCAGCACCGCCCGATGGGTCACCTCCACACCCTTGGGCGCACCGGTGGATCCCGAGGAGAACTGCACGAAGGCGACGTCGTCCGGCCCGGCGACGACGGGTTCCCGCAGCAGGGGCCCCCGCCGCAGCACATCGAGCGTCAGAACGCGTACGTCACCGGCCAGTGCACCGGCCACCGGCCCGTTCGCCGCGTCCACCAGGACGGGCGGCCGGCCCAGGTGCTCCCAGACCGGCAGGACGCGCCGGGCGTCGGGAGCCAGCGGTACGGGCACGAGACCGGCGGCCAGCGCGCCCCAGAACATCGGCTGGAAGTCCTCGCTGCGATCGACGAGCAACGGCACACAGGTCCCCGCCGCGACATCGGCCTCCCGGAGGCCCCCGGCCACCCGCAACGCATCGTCCAGCAGCTCACGCAGAGAGACGGTCAGCTCGCTGCCGTCGCCGCGGACATGGACGACGACCTGCCCGGGAGCCTCACGGACCGAGCCCAGCAGTACATCCAGCAGTGTCATGTCGTTGTCCACCGGTCCGTCAGTCCGTTCCCCCGTACGCGCGGCGACGCACGCACTGATCATTTCCCGGCCGGTCACCGGCCCCCAGTAATGATCTTAGGAACGTCCCGCTCGCAGCGGATCAACCGGCGGGAGGAATCTGCGTGCACCCTGAGTCTGATCCGGACCCCGGCGAGAGAAGACGCGGGTATCAGGCCGGCATCGACCGGGGAGGGTCGGCGCGCGGACCGGTGATGCCGGGTGTCCTGCCCGGCCGGGCGGCCGGGCAGGACACCCGACGGCTCACTACGCGCCGGCCGGACCGGTCTGCTGCACGACCTCGAAGGACCACACGGTGGACCCGCTGGCCGCCGGCTTCGGACGCTCGCCGCCCTCGGAGCCGCTGCCACCCCCCTGATGGGCGGCCTTCATCGGGCCCTCCATCCAGGCCTGGAAGGACGCCTCGTCACGCCACCGCGTGTAGACGAGGTAGTCGTCCGTGCCCTCGACGGGCCGGAGGAGCTCGAACCACTCGAACCCGTCGGAGCTCTCGACGGCATGGGCCCGGGAGGCGAAGCGCTTCTCCAGCGTCTCGCGTTGTTCCTGGGGGACGGTCAGCACATTGATCTTGACTACGCTCATGGCCTCATCCTGCCGTACGACACTTGGCGGAGGGAGCAGCGGCCCCGGTCCGCGCTGCCGGAACCGGCACGCTGCCCAGGACCCGCGCTGTACGAAAGCGGGTTGGCCGGTCACCAGCGGACTGTGACCATGCCTCCCGCCCCGGTGGAGGACATTTGTTCGTTTTCGTGTGCGGGATGCGGCGCCGGATTGACCGCCCGGCTTTCCCCGGTTGCCCTGCCGGTCCACGCCCATCAGGTGTACGGGAACGGGGCTCGGCTCATGGTGATCATGGACCCGGGTACCTTCGCCGCCGACCCGGAGCCCGGGCGGCCGCGCCCTCGACGCGCTGCTGCCCGCCGGTCCGGCGCCACGGCGCGCGGGGTCCTGGCCGGACCGGGACGGCCCGTTCCCGGCGCGGACGCCGACATCCTCCTCGTACCCCTCCATCCGCAGACGGGGAGACCTGGACGCCCACCGGCCCCGCCGCCTCGGCCTACCGCGTCCCGTTGCCCTTCGGGGTATGGCTCCGGCTGGGCTCGCCGGAACCATACCCGCCCGTCCCGGCGTCGGACGTCCTGCCCGAAGGCGTCCTCCGCGACGACCCGCCCCTGCCGCGCACCCCTCACCCGTTCCGGGCGGACCCGGGAGTGTTCCGGAACACCCTGGTCCGGCTGTCGCCGGTCTGCGGCCCCTGGCTCCGCGAGATCCTGGACAACATCCCGCAGTACGTGCGCGACGGCCTCCTCTGACCCCGCTCCCGCCGCTCGCCCTCCCTCCAGGGCAGGCGCGGCCACCGGATAGGCTGCGACTTCGCCGCGGGGGAAGTCCGGTCGAAGTCCGGCGCTGACCCGCAACGGTAGGCGGAACCTCGGTTCCGTAAGCCCGATCACCCGTGGCGGAGAAGGCTCCTGACAATTCGCCGTGGACTGCGAAGGGCGCTGCGCGGGCGTCCGCCGTCCGGGGCCGCTCCTCCTTGCGCAGACGTACGGCCCGAGGCGAAAGCGACCGGCCTGTGGCCACGTCTGTCGACCGCATACCCGCCAAGCCCGCGCGCCCGTCCCCCGCAGGTACGGGGTTGCCGCCACCCCGGCGCATACCCTTGCCGATCCTCCTGGCGGTCCTGTGCCTGGCCCTCCCCGTCTCCCTCGTCTGCGGGGCCGGACTCGGCGCTTCGGGCCTCTCGTGGGCCGAGGTGCTGCGCTATCTGTGGGCGGGCCTGACCGGTGGCGCCATCGGACCCGACGAGGTGTCGGCGTACACCATCGTCTGGGAACTGCGCCTGTCGCGCGCCGTGCTGGCCGCGATCGTCGGAGCCGGGCTGTCGGCCATCGGGGTCGCCGTCCAGGCCATGGTCCGCAACGCGCTCGCCGACCCGTTCGTGCTCGGCATCTCCTCGGGCGCGGCGGTCGGCGCCAACGCCGTACTGATCTTCGGGGTGCTGGGAGCGCTGGGCATCTGGGCCCTGTCCACGGCGGCGTTCGTCTCGGCCCTGCTCGCCATGCTGCTCGTGTACGCGGTCGCCCGCACCGAACGCGGACTGACCCCGCTCCGGCTCGTCCTGACGGGCACCGCGATGTATTACGGCTTCTCGGCCGTCACCACCTTCATGGTGTTCGCGGCCGAGCGCGGCGAGGCGGCCCGCTCGGCGATGATGTGGCTGCTCGGCAGCCTGAGCGGCGCCAACTGGGCCTCCGTACCGATCGCCGCCGGCGCGGTGCTCGTGGGCCTCGCCCACCTCGGCTGGTCGGCCCGGCGCCTCAACGCCCTCGCCATGGGCGACGAGACCGCCGCCGCCCTCGGCGTCGACCCCGGGAGGCTGCGCAAGGAGCTGTTCCTGGTCTCGGCGGCCGTCACCGGGGCAGTCGTCGCGGTGAGCGGAGCGATCGGCTTCGTCGGCCTGATGGTCCCGCACGCCGTACGCATGATGGTCGGCGCGGACCACCGGAGGGTCCTGCTCGTCGCACCGCTCGCGGGAGCCGTGCTGCTGATCTGGGTGGACATCCTCTCCCGCGTGGTGCTGGCCCCGGCCGAACTCCCGGTCGGAGTCCTCACCGCGGTCATCGGTGTGCCCTGCTTCATCCTGCTGATGCGCCGCAGGTCCTACTCCTTCGGAGGCATCTGATGCGGATCGACATCGACGCGCTGACCGTCGAGACCGCCGGCGCACGCCTGGTGGACGAGGTGACCCTCGGGGCGGGGGAGGGGCAGCTCGTCGGCCTGGTCGGCCCCAACGGAAGCGGGAAGTCCACGCTCCTGCGCTGCGTCTACCGGGCCCTGCGCCCCTCGTCCGGCACGGTCCGCATCGGCGGTGACGACTTCCACGCCCTGAGCACCCGGGAGGGCGCCCGGCGGCTGGCAGCGCTCCCGCAGGACGCGGTCGCGGAGTTCGACTTCACCGTGGCGGAGATCGTGGCGATGGGGCGTATGCCGCACCAGGGCCCGATGGCCCGGGTGACCGACGAGGACCGCGGCCGCTGCGCCGAGGCACTGGCCGGGGTCGGCGCGGCCCACCTGGCCGAACGCGGCTTCCTCACCCTCTCCGGCGGCGAGAGGCAACGCGTCCTCATCGCCCGCGCGCTCGCCCAACAGCCCCGGGTCCTGGTGCTCGACGAGCCCACCAACCACCTCGACATCGCCCACCAGTTGGAGATCCTCGCCCTGGTCCGCGGCAGCGGCCTCACCGTGCTCACCGCCCTGCACGACCTCAACCTCGCCGCCCTCCACTGCGACCTGGTCCACGTCATCGACGGCGGCCGGATCGTCGCCTCCGGAGCCCCGGACGACGTCCTGACCACCGAGCTGCTGGCCGAGGTCTTCGGCGTACGGGCGCACCGCGTCGCCCACCCCGAGACCGGCGCGCTGCAACTGCTCTTCGACCTCCCCCGAGCCCGCCCCGCCACCCCCTGAGGAGCCCCGCCCACCATGCAGAACCGCATACGTCCCGCAGCCCTCGTACTCGCCGCCGCCCTGGCCCTCACCGGCTGCGGAGCGGACGTCACGCCGCAGTCGGACGGGAAGGACGACAGCGCGAAGGCCGACCGGCACTACCCGGTGACCGTCGAGAACTGCGGAGAGAGGAAGAGCTACGACAAGGCGCCCCAGCGCGTCGTGACCAACGACGTCGGCATCACCGAGATCATGTTCGCCCTCGGACTCGAGGACCACATGGCCGGATACGTGATGCCCGACGACAAGGGCGACATGACGTCCGTCCCGTGGAAGGACGGCTACAAGAAGACGACGTGGCTCTCCAAGGAGCGCATCAACAAGGAACTGGTCCTCGGCGCCCGCGCCGACCTGGTCTTCGCCGGCTGGAACTACGGCTTCAACGAGGGCGAGGGCTTCACCCCCGCCGAGCTGAAGCGCGTCGGCGTCGACTCGTACCTGCTGAGCGAATCGTGCCGCAACGGCCAGGGCAAGGCCCGCGGAGTCATGCCGCCCCTCGAAGCGCTCTACACGGACCTGGGGAACCTCGGGAAGATCTTCGACGTGGAGGACCGCGCGGACACCCTCATCGCGTCCTTCCGGAAGCAGGTCGCCGACGCCCAGGCGAAGGCGCCGAAGGGGAGTGACCGCCCGCGCGTCTTCCTGTACGACGACGGGAAGGACAAGCCGCTGACCTCGGGCGCGTACGCCGGACCGCACGACATCATCACCAAGGCCGGCGGCGACCACATCATGAAGGACCTCAAGGACAGTTGGACGACGGTGGGCTGGGAGACGGTGGTCGACCGCGACCCCGAGGTCATCGTCATCAACAACTACGGGGACACCAGAGCCGAGCAGAAGCGCACGTTCCTGAAGTCCTACAAGCCGCTCGCGAACGTCTCCGCGATCAAGAACGACCGGATCGTCGTCCTCGACTACGTGGACCTGGTCGAGAGCCCGCGCAATCCCGCGGCCATCAGCTCGCTGGCGGCGGACCTGCGGAAGTCCGCCTCGTAGCGCGTCCATGGGTACGAGAGGGCCCGGCCCCGGGATCGCTCCCCGCGGCCGGGCCCTCGCACACCACCTGACGTCCAGGTCAGCCGTTGAACGTGTCCGGGTCGGGCCCCGTGCGCTCGTCACGGTTGAGGGCGGAGATCTCACCGATGTCGCCTTCGGTGAGCTCGAAGTCGAAGAGCGCGAAGTTCTCCTGGATCCGCTTCAGCGTCACCGACTTCGGGAAGACGATGTCCCCGCGCTGCAGGTGCCAGCGCAGCACCACCTGCGCGGCCGAGCGGCCCACCCGCTCGGCGATCCGGGTGATCGCCGGGTCCGAGAGCACCTTGCCCTGGGCGATGGGCGACCAGGCCTCCGTAGCGATGTCGTGCTCGGCGCCGAAGGCCCGTACGGCGTCCTGCGTGAGGTAGGGGTGCACCTCGATCTGATTGACGGCGGGCACCACCGTGCTGCCCTCCAGGAGCCGGCGCAGGTGGTTCGGCTGGAAGTTGGAGACCCCGATCGCCTTGGCCCGGCCGGACCGGTAGATCTCCTCCATGGCCTTCCAGGTCTCCACGAAGTCCCCCGAACCCGGCAGGGGCCAGTGGATGAGGAAGAGGTCCAGGTACTCCAGACCGAGCTCTTCCATGCTGCGGTCGAACGCCCGCAGCGCCTCGTCGTGCCGGTGCGCGTCGTTGTTCAGCTTGCTCGTCACGAAGACGTCGGCGCGGTCGAGCCCGGAGTCGCGGACCGCCTGCCCGACCTCCTTCTCGTTGCCGTACATCTCGGCCGTGTCGATGTGCCGGTAACCGGTCTCCAGAGCGGCCAGCGTGGTCTCGCGGGTCTCCTCCGGCGGGATCTGGAAGGTCCCGAAGCCGAGCTGGGGGATCGTCACGCCGTTGTTGAGGGTGATGTCGGGTACTGCGGGCACGGTGACTCCTTGGTGTCGACGCCTCGGAAGGCGCTGAGAGGGGTGTGTACGGGATGGGTGGCCGTGCCGGTCCGCCTGCGGACGGGCACGACGGGCCGACGGGAAGGCGGGCCGACGGGAAGGCGGGAAGGCGGACCGGGGGCCGGGCGCGGGACGGGCCCGGGAACTCCTCGGCCCGCGATGCCGCTCAGCCCGCGATGCCGCTCAGCTCGGCGTCCGGCGGCAGCACACGCACGAGCTTGCGGTTGACGAACTCCTGCATGCCGAGCTTCGAGAGCTCCCGCCCGTAGCCGGAGCGCTTGATCCCGCCGAACGGCAGGTCGGGCTGGGTCGAGGTCGGGTGGTTGACCCAGACCATGCCGGTCTCCACCCGCTCGGCCACCCGGCGGCCCCGGTCCACGTCCGAGCAGAACACGGACCCGCCGAGGCCGTACTGGCTGTCGTTGGCGAGCGCGATGGCCTCGTCCTCGTCCTCCACCCGGTAGATCACGGCGGCGGGCCCGAAGAGCTCCTCGGCGTACGCCCGCATGCCGGGCTTGACGCCGGTGAGGATCGTCGGCTGGACGAAGGCCCCGGGGCGGTCGATCCGGCCGCCGCCGATCAGCAGCTCAGCCCCCTGCTCCACGGTCTCGCGGATCTGCTCGGCCAGGTCGGAGGCGGCCTGCTCGGAGGAGAGCGGCCCCAGCGTCGTCGCCTCGTCGGACGGATCGCCGGGCGTGAGTGCCGCGAACGTGCCGCGCATCCCTTCGACGAAGTCGTCGTAGACCTCCGCGAGCACGATGAACCGCTTCGACGCCACGCAGCTCTGCCCGGTGTTGGCCATCCGGCCGGCCACCGCGGCGCCGACCGTACGCTCCAGGTTCTCACCGTCGAGCACGATGAAGACATCGCTGCCGCCCAGCTCCAGCAGGCTGGGCTTCATGTTGCGCCCGGCCCGTTCCGCGACCTGGGCTCCGGCCCGCTCACTGCCGGTCAGCGAGGCGCCCTTCACCACCGGGCTGTCGATGATGCGCGAGATCTCGTCGTGGCTCACGAACAGGTTCGTGTAGACGCCCTCGGGCGCGCCCGCGTCGCGGAACAGCACCTCCAGGGCGAGCGCGGACTGCGGGCAGATTCCGGCGTGCTTGACGAGAACGGTGTTGCCCAGCACCAGGTTGGGCCCCGCGAAGCGCACCACCTGGTAGAGCGGGAAGTTCCAGGGCATGACGCCGAGCAGGACCCCGAGCGGCTCACTGACGAGGAACGCCTCGCCCTCCTCGACGTCGAGCGGCTCCCTGGCCGCGAACGCGGGGCCGTGCTCCGCGTAGTACGCGAGGATCGACGCGGCGAGATCCACCTCCCCGCGGGCTTCGGAGATCAGCTTGCCCATCTCCAGGGTGATCAGGCGCGCCAAGGTCTCCTTGCGCTCCTTCATCAGCCCGGCGACGCGCCCGACCAGCGCGGCACGCTCCTCGATGCTCCGCTGCCGCCACGCGTCGAAGGCGTCGCCGGCGGTCTCCAGGACGGCGTCCACCTCCGCGCCCTCGATGGCCGGGAACTCCGCGAGGGTCTCCCCGGTGTACGGATTGACGGTGGCGAACGGACTCTTGCGCTGCTCTGACATGAAAGCTCCAGAACGACGGGTGCTGCACGAGGCGGAACCCTGCGCTCCGCCTCCCTGCGAGTTCCCGACTCAGCGCACGGGAAACTCACCCAAAGGCATCCATATCGGGATCACGTCCCTGGCTGACCTCACCCGGTCCCGGCCGACCCCTCGTCGGCGGGGATGCCCAGCCGGCCGGCCAGGGTGGTGAGGGCCGTCCCCAGCGGGAGCGCGACGCGGGTGACGGCGTGGCGGTCGCCCCGTGTGTGATCCCGGTTGATGATCAGTACGGGCTGTCCGGACCGGGCCGCCTGACGGACGAACCGGAGCCCGGACATCACGGTCAGTGAGGAGCCCAGGACGAGCAGCGTCGTGGCCTGGCGGACCAGCGCGCGGCAGTGCTCGACCCGCTCCACGGGCACGGCCTCCCCGAAGAACACCACGTCGGGTTTGAGGATGCCGCCGCAGACGGTGCACGGCACCACGCGGAAGTCCCCGACCTGCTCGTCGGTGAGGTCGGCGTCGCCGTCCGGGTTGATCGCGGCGGCCACGGGCGCGAAGCCCTCGTTGGCCTCTTCCAGCCGCCGGGCGAGCTCGCGGCGCGGGCTGAGGCTGCCGCAGGAGAGACAGACCACCCGGTCCAGGCTCCCGTGCAGCTCCACGACCTCCTCGCTGCCGGCGGCCTGGTGCAGGCCGTCGATGTTCTGGGTGATCACGCCCGAGAGCATGCCGTGCCGTTCGAACGAGGCCACGGCCCGGTGCCCGGCATTGGGGCGGGCGCTGCCGAAGGTGCGCCAGCCGAGATGGCTGCGCGCCCAGTACCTGCGGCGGGCCTGGGGGTCGGCGGTGAAGTCCTGGTACGTCATCGGGGTGTGCCGGCTCAGGCTTCCGCCCTCGCCCCGGTAGTCGGGGATGCCCGACTCGGTGGAGATGCCCGCCCCGCTCAGCACCAGTACACCGCCATCGCTCAGCGCGTCGGCGACCGGCTCCAGATCGGTGGTGCCCGGCGACAGCTCCTCGGTGGGGGTCCAGCTCAGGGTGGGGCGCATGCGCATGCCCCCAGCGTACGGAACGGGCCGCCGGCCCCCAGCACCTGGCGCCGCCACCGCGCCACGGGCGCACCGTCCCGGCCCCTGACCCGTGGGAGACCAGCGCTATCCGGCCAGAGCCATGCGCGGCGGTTGCAGCCCGGCGCGGGTAGGTGCTGCCGCGTTGCGATCCGTACCGCCTGTTTCCGGCCTGTCTCGCATGACAGGGGCATGACGGATAGCTCTCTGTGGGCATAGGTTCTGCGGCTCCCGGAGGTTCGCCAACCGGCCCTGCGGAAAGGCAGGTTGGCGGCAGTCGTCCTCCCGCACTCTCGGCTCCGCCCGGAGCCGAGCCCCCATGAGTGAAGGGACAGCAATGCTGAAATCGACAGCGCTGAAGGCGGCCGGTATCGCCGCGGCGATCACCCTGACCACCGTCACGGCGGCGAGCGCCACGCAGGCGCCGTCTCGGTACGACACGGAAAGCGCGGCAGCCGTGGTGACACTCCGCTACGACGACAGCCGCGCGGGCGGCTGGGAGGCGGCGATCGCGGCAGGGGTCGCCTCGTGGAACGCGAACGTCGACAACGTCAGGCTGGTCGAGGCCGCGCCCGGCGCACGCGCCGAGATCCAGATCGTGGCCACCAGCGGCTGGCCGCAGGCCACACTCGGCCCGGTCCGACCGGGCGGCCAGGTCCGGGTGGAGCTGGGCAGCCAGGCGGTCTCCCAGGGGCACGACAAGACCCGCATCACCGCACACGAGATCGGCCACAGCCTGGGCCTGCCGGACACCAAACCCGGCCCGTGCTCCCAGCTGATGTCAGGCTCGAGCGCCGGAACCAGCTGCAGGAACGCGGTCCCGAACGCCACGGAGCAGTCCCGCGTCGAATCCTTCTACGCCAACGGCCTCGCCTCGCGCACCCCGGCCGACGGACGGATCCTGGTGGACGCGCCGTAGCGGCGCGGCGGACGAGCACGTACCCATCGCACCGGGTCTCAGCCGTCCTGCCGGGCGCTCCGGAGCCCCTCCTGCCGGCCGAGGGCGGCCTTGACGGGGAAGAGGGCGAGCCAGCACCACATGGCCGCCTGCGGGGCGAAGAAGGCGATGGGTACGGAGGCTCCGAACACCGCGATCGTCGCGCTCAGGTCTGCCGCGGTGTCCCGCCACTCGCCCACGGCGCGGACACCGTGCCGGCCCCTCAGCGTCGCGAACATGGCGAGCTGCAGCAGGTCGATGAGGCAGATGGTCGCGGCGTACATCACCACCGCCCACGGCTCGCGTGCCCCGTACTCGGCGAGGATGGAGGTGGGGAAGGGGACCAGCGCGATCATGCCGAGCACCGCGAGGGCCAGATGCTGCGAAAGGCCGCCCGTCTTCGCGGACATCAGCAGGATCTGCCGCTGGTCGCGCCAGAAGACGCACAGGATGAGGAAGCTCAGCGCGTAGGCGGCGAGCTGCGGGGAGCTCTCGCGCAGGGCATCGTGGAACTGCTCGGAGTCCAGGTTGGGCGGGACCCTCACATCGAGGGCGAGCAGGGTCATGGCGATCGCGAAGATGCCGTCCGACAACGTGATCAGGCGGTCGGGGCGTGCTGATGGGTGGCTGCCGTTACTCACCCGGCTCACCCTGGCTCCTGGCCCGGGATCGACGCCGAATTGCTCCGACTGCGGGCACGCCGCTCACCGATCACCGATCACGGGCCCAGGCCGTCAAGCCGGACCCGTGAGCCGACGGGCGAAGGGTTGGTGCCCTATTCCCTGATGGACGTCGGCAGGTCCGGGTTGGGCACCTCGGGGCATGTGTGTTCCCGGAGACCTGGAGACCCGTCGGCACTGCGGGTGAAGTCCGCCGTATCGTTCATTCCTGCCGCTCAGAGGCGTCGGCGGTATCCTTGGGGGACGGCGACCGGTGCCGCCCCGCACCCGCATGGTCACGCGATCCACGCCGATGTATGAGTTCGGATCTGGGTGGGTGCTCCCCCTCACGCGACCGACGCCGACCGTGCCGGAGCCGACGTACGCGGTCCGGACCACCGCCTGCTGCGGTCCCGGCCGGTACCACGCTTTCCGGGAGAGGCGTATGAGTACTGAGTTCGAGGCCACCGTCACCATCGACCGCCCCATCGACGCTGTGTTCACCTACTTGACGGACGGGCGGAACGACCCCGACTTCAGCCCACGAGTGCTCAAGATCGACAAGAGTCCGGACGGAGCGACGGGGGCGGGTACCGTCTTTCACAGCACCGTCAAGGACGCGGGAATGAAGACCCATCGGGACTTCGAGATAACAGAGTTGACCACCCCGACACGCATCCGCCGGCGTGAGGCCTCCCACAACTCGATCACTGTGCGAGAAGGCGGCTACGACCTCGAGCCGGATCCCGGCGGCGGAACCCGGGTGCGCCTCTTCAACGTCCTCGAGGGCCACGGCATCGGCAAACTCCTGCTCCCCTTGGCGGGTGGCGCGTCACGCAAGGACGCCCCTGACTTCGGTCGGCGCATCAAGGTCGCCGCCGAGCGCGCGCTCTGACCAAGCGTTCGGAAGTCAAGATCAACGAGGTGATGCGGTGGGCGTCCTCTCCGGCGCTCCGCGCCTTGTCGAGTAGGCGAATCGGGCCTGTGATGAACACCGAAGGCCGGTTCCGCCGCGGACAAGCACGACTTCGTCCGGTCAGTCCCGCTGACTGACCCGGTCACCGGTTCTGTGAATTTCTTCAACTCACCCTGTCGAGCATGATCTTGAGCGTTTATGCCGCTTTGGTGTTGGTCGGATCAGTTCAACCATCGCTTCCTTCAACAACTCGCGGTGATGGAGGCGATGGAGGATGCGCTGGGGCAGTGGGTTTGTTCTTTGCGGGTTGTTTGGGTGGGTGGCGCCATATTCCGGGGTGGTTGTGTTGGTTGGGGGGTGGTGTTGGCGGGGTGTTGGTGTTGGTGGGAGAAAAGTTTTCGTAAAGGGTAAGCCAAAAAAGAACCAGTTGGCCGGTATGGTTGTGGGCCCTGAGTGGCCGTTGGGCCGTGGCTCCTTGGGTGTTGTCCGGGTGTGTCGGGGTGTCGGGGGTTGGGGGCTGGTGGTGCTGGGTCGGGTTGATGTGGTGGTGGTGGGTGGGGGCCCGGTGGGGTTGTTGCTTGCTGCGGAGTTGGGTGGGTTCGGGGTGAGGGTGGTCGTGTTGGAGGCGGGGGTGGGGGGCTCGGGGCGGCCGAGGGCGACGACGGTGCATGCGCGGGCGGTGCAGTCTCTGGTGCGCAGGGGGTATGTGCCGGGGGCGTGGTCACCGGTGGGTGGTGGGGTGGGGGGTGCGTTTCATTTCGGGGGTGTTGCGGGGTTGGTGATCGGGGTTCCGGCGGGTGAGCCGGTTCCGGTTCTGAAGTGTGCGCAGGCGCAGTTGGAGCGGGAGTTCGAGGTACGGGCGCTGGGTGTGGGGGTGCGGGTGGTTCGGGGGTGTCGGGTGGTGGGGCTGCGGCAGTTTGGTGGGGGTGTGCGGGTGGTGGCTGAGGGGCCTGGGGGGTGCCGGGTCTTCAAGGCGGGGTTTGTGGTGGGTGCTGATGGTGCTCGTAGTGCGGTGCGTGAGCTGGCTGGTGTGCGGTGCGAGACGAGGGCGGCGTCGGTGTCGGCGTTGACCGGTGTGGTGCGGGTGGAGGGGCGGGGGGTGTTGGTGCCGGGGTGGCATCGGACGTCGCGTGGGTGGGTGGTGGTGAAGGGCGTGGAGAACGGCAAGGTTCTGGTGCGGACGGTGGATGGTTCGGGGCCGGTGGCGGACCGTGGCCGTCCGGTGGGCCTGGAGGAGCTCCGGGGGGAGGTCTCCCGGATCCTGGGGCGGGAGGTCGGGATGGTGCAGCCGCGGTGGCTGGGCCGGTTCAGTGATTTCTCGCGGCTTGCGTGTACGTACCGTGCGGGGCGGGTGCTGCTGGCCGGAGATGCCGCGCATGTGCATTTCCCCGTGGGTGGGCAGGGGTTGAGCACCGGCTTGCTGGATGCGGTGAATCTGGGGTGGAAGCTCGCGCTGGCGGTGCGGGAGACGGCGGGTGAGGGGCTGCTCGATTCGTATGACGCGGAGCGGCGGCCAGCGGCGGCCCGGGTGGTCGAGAGTGTGCGGGCGCAGGTGGAGCTGATGCGGATGCCGTCGGCCCGGGCTGCTCGGGAGGCGCTGTCCGCGGGCGGGGCGGGTGGTGCGGAGCGCCTTGCTCTGATGGTGAGTGGGCAGGACACCGTTGTGCCGGCGCGGTCCGCGAGGCCTTCGTCGTGGGAGGGCCGGTTTCTGCGGAATGTGGCTCTGCGTACGGAGGATGGGCCTGCGGATCTTGTGGGCCTGTTGCGGGAGGGCCGGATGTTGCTGCTGAGATTCGGGCCGGGGCTCGGTGGTGGGGCGGGTGTGCCCGGGCCCGGCCGGGGGCGTTGGGTGCGTACGGTGCGGGCCGAGCCGGTGGCGGGAATCGGGGTGGGGGCGTTGCTGGTGCGGCCTGATGGTTACGTGGCCTGGGCTGATGACGGCGGGGACGCTCTGGAGGATGTGCTGGATCTTTGGTGCGTGCCTGGTGGTGGGGTGGGGGTGCAGGGGTGGGGCTAGGTGGTGGGTGTGGTGGCTTGGGTGTGGATGGTGGCGCCGTGTTCGGGGGTGAGGGTGAGGGTGATGAGGGTGGAGGGGTGGGTGATGGTGGGGAGGAT
>NZ_JBHXOX010000002.1:105819-348469 GCF_042718795.1 Streptomyces cyaneofuscatus | reverse complement strand
GCCCGACACCGACGGGTGTCGGGCCGCCCCGTCCGCCGTGCGTGCCCTGTCGTGCGTGTCCTGTCGTGACCGGCCGGGCACGCTAGCTTCCGGCACCGCGATCGGGTGCGCTCATGTCGCCCGTCGCGGGAATGCCGTCGGCGAGCCCGTAGCGCAGGTGCACAGCGCCCTTCGGGCCGGCCGCCGGTGGCGCGAGGAGCGTCAGGTTGGTGGGCACCGCACCCCCGTCGAACACCTTCTTCCCGACGCCGAGCACGATGGGATGCAGCCAGAGGTCGAGGCGGTCGAAGAGCTTCTCGCGCAGGAGGGTCTGGACGAAGTTCAGGCTCCCGACGACCTTCACGTGCTCGTGCCGGTCGCGGATCTCGCGCACCGAGGCGGCGAGGTCCGGGCCGAGCGGCGTCGACCCGGCCCACGGGAGGTCGGGCCTGCCGCGGGAGGCCACGTACTTCGGGACCCTGTTGAAGAGCGTGGCGATCCCGTCGTCCTCGCCGCCCTCCTGGTGAGGCCAGTAGGCGGCGAAGATGTCGTACGTCCGCCGGCCGAGCAGGAGGGCGTCCGTGCCCTCGTACGCTCCACCGATCTGCGCCTCGGTGACCTGGTCCAGCAGGGGCGCCTGCCAGCCGCCGAACGGGAACCCCTGCGGGTCCTCGTCGGGTCCGCCGGGCGCCTGTCCGACGAGGTCGAGGGTCGCGAACAGCTCGATGTGGATGAGGCCCATGGCTTGCTCCTGATGCGTCGGTGGTCTCTCCAGGGGTAGACCCGTGGAGGCCCGCCGGCTCATCGCCGCGACGGAACCTGACACCAGGCGTTCGAATCTGCTCGATTTTCTGCCCACTTCGGTAACTCGGTGCTTATGGGCGCGTCCGGTCTGTCACTCTGTCGGAGTCGTCGGACCCGTAGGAGAGCCGCACCGTGGCACCCATCCCCGTGCAGCGGGACACCGTGCAGCGCCCCGGCACCACCCGTGCCGGGTACGCGCACGGCCCGCGCCTGGCCAGCCGTACCAGCCTGCCCGGCATACCGCTCGCCCCGTCCGCCGCCCGCCGGTTCGTGCGGGCGGCGCTCGCGGAGTGGACCGGGCTCGGGGTGCCCGCCGCCGTGGGCTTCAGCGACCGGCTCGCCGACGACGCGGTGACCGTCACCAACGAGCTGGTCACCAACGCCGTCGTGCACGCCGGGACCACGGTCGACCTGGTCCTCCGGCTGGAGGAGGAGGGCGGCGACGAGCCCTCGGCCGCCCTCGTCCTGGAGGTCACCGACCACCATCCGGCCCGCCCGGTCGGCGCCGACGAGGCCGGGGATCCGGCCCGTACGGAGACCGAGGAACCCGCCGGCCTCCCCGACCCCGCCGAGTACGGCCGGGGCCTCCAGCTCGTCGCCACCCTCGCCGAGTCCTGGGGCATCACCTACCGCACCGGCCTCAAGACCGTCTGGGCCCGCCTCCCCGTCGACGACTGGAGCGGCCCGCCCGCCCCGCCCGACCAGGACTCCCTCCAGCGCGGCCTGCGCGCCGCCGAGATCCTCGCCCCCGCCGCCCGGCGCACCGAACGCGACGACGCGGTCTGGGACAGCCGGGGCGCCCCCGCCTTCCTCGCCGAGGCGTCCGACCTGCTCGCCGGGCAGCTCGACGAGGACCTGGTGGCCGCCATAGCGGGCCAGCTCCTGGTGCCCCGGCTCGCCGACTGGTGCGCGATCTGGCTGGAGGCCGAGGGCGGGGGACCGGGCGCCGAACCCCGGCTGGCCCGGGTCTGGCACAGCGACGAGACCGGTACGGAACTCCTGCGCACCGCCCTGGAGCGGGAGCCGCTGCGCCTCCCGGCCGGCGTCGGCTCCGGCCCCGTGTCGGTCCCCGTGCCCTGGCCCGCGCACCCCGCAGAAGAGCACCCGCCCGCCGAAGAACACCCGTCCACCGAAGAGCACCCGCCCGCAGAAGAACACCCGCCCACCGAAGAGCACCCGCCCACCGAAGAGCCTCCGCAGCCCGGCGCCCGCGACGGCGCCGCCCTCGCCTTCCGGATCACGGCGGCCGGCCGGGCGCTCGGCACCGTGCTCGTCGGCCGGGAGGGCGTCGCCCAGGTGCCGGAGGCCGTCGCCTCGCTCATCGAGGACTTCGTACGCCGTCTCGGCCTCGCCGTCGGCGCCGCCCGCGCCTACACCCGGCAGGCCACCATCAGCCGGATCCTCCAGCGCGGCCTGCTCCCCAGCAAGGTCGCCGAGATCCCCGGCGTCACCAGCGCCCTCGTCTACGAACCGAGCGACGACGGCGTCGTGGGAGGTGACTTCTACGACATCTTCCCGTGCCCCGGCGACCGCTGGTGCTTCGTCCTCGGCGACGTCCAGGGCAGCGGCCCCGAAGCCGCCGTCGTCACCGGCCTCGCCCGCCCCTGGCTCCGCCTGCTCTCCCGCGAGGGCTTCGGCGTCGGCGAGGTCCTGGACCGGCTCAACCGCCTCCTCCTCGACGACGCCATGGAGGCCGCCGAGGCCGCCGCCCTGATGGTCGCCGCCGCCGGGGGCCAGCAGCTCCACGACGGCTCGCAGTCGCGCTTCCTCTCCCTGCTGTACGGGGAGGTCGTGCCGCTCCCCGGCGGCGGAGTCCGCTGCACGGTGGCCAGCG
Source organism: Streptomyces cyaneofuscatus (assembly GCF_042718795.1). Lineage (GTDB taxonomy): Bacteria > Actinomycetota > Actinomycetes > Streptomycetales > Streptomycetaceae > Streptomyces > Streptomyces cyaneofuscatus_A. The sequence continues at coordinate 345,852 of NZ_JBHXOX010000002.1, read as the reverse complement.
CGGGCCACCCGCTGCCCCTGCTGCTGCGCCCCGACGGCTCCGTACGCCCGGCGGCCGAGCCGCAGGTGCTGCTGGGGGTCGTCGAGGACGTGGCGTACGAGAGCCAGGTCTTCGATCTCGCGCCCGGGGACACCCTGCTCTGCGTCACGGACGGGGTGACCGAGCGGCGGTCGGGGCCGCTGATGTTCGACGACGGGGACGGGCTGGCCCGGGTGCTGGCCGGATGCGCCGGGCTCCCCGCCGACGCGACGGCGGAACGCATCCGGCGGGCGGTCCACGAGTTCGCCGAGCAGCCGCCGGACGACGACGTGGCCCTGCTGGTGCTCCACGCGGACCGGCACGCGGACTGAGGCCGGTCGGGGAAGCTTCCGGCGCGAGCGACAATGGACGGTATGCCTTCCGTACTGCCCGATGGTGAGCCCGTGCCCGACGACGGGGCGCTGCCCCGCCACGCCCTGGAAGGCGCAGCCGACCGCCCGCTCGGCTTCTACCTGCACGTCCCGTACTGCGCCACCCGCTGCGGCTACTGCGACTTCAACACCTACACCGCCACCGAGCTGCGCGGCTCCGGCGGCGCCCTGGCCTCCCGCGACAACTACGCCGCCCACCTCATCGAGGAGGTCCGCCAGGCCCGCAAGGTCCTCGGCGACGACCCCCGCCCGGTCCGTACGGTCTTCGTCGGCGGCGGCACGCCCACGCTTCTCCCCGCAGCCGACCTCGTACGGATGCTGGCGTCGATCAAGGAAGAGTTCGGGCTCGCCGAGGACGCGGAGATCACCACCGAGGCGAACCCGGAGTCCGTCGACCCGGCCTACCTCGCGGCGCTCCGCGAGGGCGGCTTCAACCGGGTCTCCTTCGGAATGCAGAGCGCCAAGCAGCACGTCCTGAAGATCCTGGACCGCACGCACACCCCCGGCCGCCCCGAGGCCTGCGTCGCGGAGGCCCGGGCGGCGGGCTTCGACCACGTCAACCTGGACCTGATCTACGGCACCCCCGGCGAGTCCGACGACGACTGGCGGGCCACCCTGGACGCGGCGATCGGCGCGGGCCCCGACCACGTCTCCGCGTACGCGCTCATCGTCGAGGAGGGCACCCAGCTCGCCCGCCGCATCCGGCGCGGCGAGATCCCCATGACCGACGACGACGCCCACGCCGACCGCTACCTCATCGCGGACGAGGCCTTCGCCGCCGCCGGGTTCGACTGGTACGAGGTCTCCAACTGGGCCACCACCGAGGCCGGCCGCTGCCTCCACAACGAGCTGTACTGGCGCGGCGCCGACTGGTGGGGCGCGGGCCCCGGCGCCCACAGCCACGTCGGCGGCGTCCGCTGGTGGAACGTGAAGCACCCGGGCGCGTACGCCCAGGCGCTGGCCGAAGGCCGCTCACCCGGCGCGGGCCGGGAGATCCTGGCCGAGGAGGACCGCCGGGTGGAGCGCATCCTGCTGGAACTCCGGCTCCGCGAGGGCTGCCCGCTGGACCTGCTCAAACCCGACGGCCTCGCCGCCTCCCGCCGCGCGCTGACCGACGGACTGCTCGATCCGGTCCCGTACGAGAAGGGCCGCGCGGTCCTCACCCTGCGCGGGCGGCTCCTGGCCGACGCGGTGGTGCGGGACCTGGTGGACTGAGCCCCGGCTGAATCCCCTGGGCCCTGGGGGTCAGTCCGGGACGGCGGTCACGAAGTCGATCAGCTCTTCGACTCTTCCCAGCAGGTGCGGCTCCAGGTCCTTGTAGCTGTGCACCTTGGACAGGATGTGCTGCCAGGCGGCCCCGGTGTTCTCCGGCCACCCCAGCGCCCGGCACACCCCCGTCTTCCAGTCCTGGCCGCGCGGTACCACCGGCCACGCCTCGATCCCCACCGACGACGGCTTCACCGCCTCCCACACGTCGATGTAAGGGTGCCCCACCACCAGCACATCCGGGTCCGAGACCTGCGCCGCGAGCCGGGACTCCTTGGAACCGGTCACCAGGTGGTCCACCAGCACCCCGAGCCGGGCGTCCGGCCCCGGGGAGAAGTCGCCCACGATGGCCGGAAGGTCGTCGATGCCCTCCAGGTACTCCACCACCACGCCCTCGATGCGCAGGTCGTCGCCCCACACCCGCTCCACCAGCTCCGCGTCGTGCCGGCCCTCCACATAGATCCGCCCCGCCCGCGCCACCCGGGCCCGCGCACCGGGCACCGCCACGGAGCCGGAGGCCGTACGGGAGGGGCGCACCGGGCCGCCGGGGCCGGGGCGCACCAGGGTGACCACCTTGCCCTCCAGCAGGAAGGCGCGCGGCTCCATCGGGAAGACCCGGTGCTTGCCGAAGCGGTCCTCCAGGGTCACCGTCGGCCCCTGGGCCGTCTTCTCGCAGCGGATCACCGCCCCGCAGAAACCGGTGGCGACCTCCTCCACGACCAGATCGGGTTCGGCGGGGACCTCGGGCACGGGGGCGGACCGCTTCCACGGCGGGGTCAGGTCCGGCTGGTAACTGCGCATGCGCAGACGATAATCCTCACGCCGCCCGGAAGATCGTCACTCCGACCGAGAACCCGAGAACCCGAGAACCCGAGAACCCGAGAGCCCGACAACCGTCACTCCGCCCGGGAACCGCAACCTCACCCCACCCCGAACCGCCCCGCCAGCGCCGCCCGCTGCTCCCGGACGAACGCCGCGTCCACCACCGCCCCGTGCCCCGGTACGTACACCGCGCCCTCGCCGCCCAGTTCGAGCAGCCGGTCCAGCGCCGCCGGCCAGCGCGAGGGGATCGCGTCCCGGCCCGCCTGCGGTTCGCCCGACTCCTCCACCAGGTCGCCGCAGAGCACCACCTCAGGCTCGCCCTCCGCGCCCGGGACCAGCACCGCGAGGTCATGGCCGCTGTGGCCCGGGCCCACGTTGGCCAGCAGCACCTGACGGCCGCCGCCCAGGTCGAGCGTCCACTCGCCGGTCACCTCGTGGTGCGGCACCACCAGCGTGTCCACCGCCCGGTGCGCCTCCTCCTCCGGGAGGCCGTGGCGCACGGCCGACCCGGTCAGCTCGTCCGCCGACCGCTCCAGCAGCGCGGCGATCCCCACCGCCCCGTACACCTGCGCCCCCGCGAACGCCGCCGTGCCCAGCACATGATCGAAGTGCGGGTGGCTCAGTGCGATATGCGTCACCCTCCGGCCGAGCAGCGCCTCGGCCTGCCGGCGCAGCTCGACGCCCTCGCGCAGGGTCGAGCCGGTGTCGTACAGGAGCACCCCGTCGGCCCCCGCCACCAGCGCGGCCGTGGCGTCCCAGCCCGGCAGGCGCCGCCGCCCGATACCGTGACCCAACCGCTCCCAGCCGAAGTCTTCCCACAACACGTCCATGGGACGACGCTATCGGCAACGCCCCGCACGGCTCGGCGGCGGCGTGGCCGGTCGCCCTTGCCCCCGCCCCACCTCACCCCCGTACACTGACCGGTGGGTAGCTGGCACTCGTACGCACCGAGTGCCAGACGGATACCGGAGTTCACGACACCGGAGAACGACAGCTGGAGGTGTGCGCCATGCTCAGCGAACGCAGACTCGAAGTGCTGCGCGCCATCGTCCAGGACTATGTCGGCACCGAGGAGCCCGTCGGCTCCAAGGCGCTCACGGAGCGGCACCAGCTCGGGGTCTCCCCGGCCACCGTCCGCAACGACATGGCGGTGCTGGAGGACGAGGGCTTCATCGCGCAGCCGCACACGAGCGCGGGGCGCATCCCCACCGACAAGGGGTACCGCCTCTTCGTCGACAAGCTCGCCGGAGTCAAGCCGCTCTCCTCGCCCGAGCGCCGGGCCATCCAGAACTTCCTCGACGGCGCGGTCGACCTCGACGACGTGGTCGGCCGGACGGTGCGGCTGCTCGCGCAGCTCACCCGGCAGGTCGCGGTCGTGCAGTACCCCTCGCTGACCCGCTCGACGGTGCGGCACGTGGAGCTGCTCTCGCTGGCCCCCGCCCGGCTGATGCTCGTCCTGATCACGGACACCGGCCGGGTCGAACAGCGTATGATCGACTGCCCCGCGCCCTTCGGCGAGGCATCCCTCGCGGATCTGCGGGCCCGGCTCAACAGCCGGGTCGTCGGACGCCGCTTCGCGGATGTCCCCCGGCTGGTGCGGGAGCTGCCGGAATCCTTCGACAGCGAGGACCGTGGGACGGTTTCCACGGTTCTTTCCACCCTCCTCGAAACCCTGGTCGAGGAGACGGAGGAGCGGCTGATGATCGGCGGCACCTCCAACCTCACCCGCTTCGGGCACGACTTCCCTGTGATGATCCGGCCGGTGCTGGAAGCACTGGAGGAGCAGGTCGTCCTGCTGAAGCTGCTCGGTGAGGCCACGGACTCAGCCATGACCGTACGGATCGGGCACGAGAACGCCCACGAGGGCCTCACGTCCACGTCCGTCGTCGCGGTCGGCTACGGTTCGGGCGACGAGGCAGTCGCCAAACTCGGCGTGGTCGGACCGACCCGCATGGACTACCCCGGAACGATGGGAGCGGTACGCGCAGTGGCACGTTACGTCGGACAGATCCTGGCGGAGTCGTAAGTGGCCACGGACTACTACGCCGTACTCGGCGTGCGCCGCGACGCATCTCAGGACGAGATCAAGAAGGCATTCCGTCGGCTCGCCCGCGAGCTGCACCCGGATGTCAACCCGGATCCCAAGACCCAGGAGCGGTTCAAGGAGATCAACGCCGCTTACGAGGTGCTCTCGGACCCGCAGAAGAAGCAGGTCTACGACCTCGGCGGCGACCCGCTCTCCGCCAGTGGCGGGGGCGGCGGCGCGGGCGGTTTCGGAGCCGGCGGCTTCGGCAACTTCTCCGACATCATGGACGCGTTCTTCGGAACGGCCTCGCAGCGCGGGCCCCGCTCGCGCACCCGGCGCGGCCAGGACGCGATGATCCGCCTGGAGATCGACCTCGCCGAGGCGGCCTTCGGCACCACCAAGGACATCCAGGTCGACACGGCGGTCGTCTGCAACACCTGCAGCGGCGAGGGCGCGGCCCCCGGCACCTCCGCGCAGACCTGTGACATGTGCCGCGGCCGTGGCGAGGTCTCGCAGGTCACCCGGTCCTTCCTGGGCCAGGTCATGACCTCGCGGCCCTGCCCGCAGTGCCAGGGCTTCGGTACGGTCGTGCCGACGCCGTGCCCGGAGTGCGCCGGCGACGGCCGCATCCGCTCGCGCCGCACGCTCACCGTCAAGATCCCGGCGGGCGTCGACAACGGCACCCGTATCCAGCTCGCCGGTGAGGGCGAGGTCGGCCCCGGCGGCGGCCCGCCCGGCGACCTGTACGTCGAGATCCACGAGCTGCCGCACGCCGTCTTCCAGCGGCGCGGCGACGACCTGCACTGCACGGTCACCATCCCGATGACCGCGGCCGCCCTCGGTACGAAGTGTCCGCTGGAGACCCTGGACGGCGTCGAGGAGATCGACATCCGGCCCGGCACCCAGTCCGGCCAGTCCGTCCCCCTGCACGGGCGGGGCATCACCCACCTGCGCGGCGGCGGCCGGGGCGACCTCATCGTGCACGTCGAGGTCATGACCCCCTCCAAGCTCGACGCCGAGCAGGAGCGACTCCTGCGGGAGCTCTCCAAGCTGCGCGGCGAGGAGCGGCCCTTGGGCCAGTTTCAGCCAGGTCAGCAGGGGCTCTTCTCCCGGCTGAAGGACGCCTTCAACGGCCGCTGAACCGTTTTCCGCCTTTCACCGCACCGCCCACCGGTTACCGACCGGTGGGCGGTGCGGCGTTCGGTGGGAGAACCGGTCAGGCCGCCCACTGGCTGATTCGGCCCTGTGCGGCGGACGTGGCACGATGCGGTCATGTCCTCCGCGTTGACCGATCTCTGCCGGTATCCGATCGTGCAGGCCCCCATGGCGGGCGGCGCTTCCGGACCCCAGCTCGCCGCGGCCGTCGCCGACGCGGGCGGTCTCGGGTTCCTCGCCGCCGGGTACAAGACCGCGGACGGCATGTACCACGAGATCAAACAGTTGCGCCGGCTCACCGGCGGCCCGTTCGGCGTGAACCTGTTCATGCCGCAGCCCGCGCTCGCCGACGCCGGCGCCGTCGAGGTCTACCGCCACCAGTTGGCCGGTGAGGCCGCCTGGTACGAGACCCCGCTGGGCGACCCCGACGGCTGCGGCGACGACGCGTACGAGGCGAAGGTCGCCATCCTGCGGGAGGACCCCGTCCCGGTGGTCTCCTTCACCTTCGGCTGCCCCACCCGCGACACGCTGGACGCCTTCGCCAAGGCGGGGACGTACACCATCGTGACGGTCACCTCCGCCGAGGAGGCCCAGGCGGCCCAGTGGGCGGGCGCCGACGCCGTCTGCGTCCAGGGCGTCGAGGCGGGCGGCCACCAGTCCACGCACCGGGACGACCCGCAGGCCGACCACACCGGCATCGGCCTGCTCAGCCTGGTCACCCAGGTCCGCGAGACCGTGCAGATCCCGATCGTCGCCGCCGGCGGCCTGATGCGCGGCTCGCAGATCGCCGCCGTCCTCGCGGCGGGCGCCGACGCCGCCCAGCTCGGCACCGCCTTCCTGATCTGCCCGGAGTCCGGCGCGCACCTGCTCCACAAGCAGGCCCTGACCAACCCGCTCTTCGTCCGCACCGAGCTGACCCGCGCCTTCTCCGGCCGCCCCGCGCGCGGCCTGGTCAACCGGTTCGTCCGCGAGCACGGCCCGTACGCCCCCGCCGCCTACCCCCAGGTCCACTACCTGACCACCGGGCTGCGCCAGGCCGCGGCGAAGGCCGGGGACGCCCAGGGCATGGCGCTGTGGGCGGGGCAGGGCCACCGGATGGCCCGCGAACTGCCTGTCGGCGAGCTGATCGAGCTGCTCGTCGCCGAACTGGAGGCCGCCCGGGCGGCCCTGAGCATGAGGAGCCCCCGGTGACGGCACCGGTCTTCGTCGTCGAACGGATGCCCACCGGGCCGGAGTTCGTGCTGGAAGGGCCCGAGGGACGGCACGCGGTCTCGGTCAAGCGGCTGGAGCCCGGCGAGGACGTCGTCCTCACCGACGGCCTCGGCCACTGGGCGGACGGCGCCGTCCGGGCCGCCGAGGGCAAGGACCGGCTGATCGTCGCTGTCGAAAGCACCCACGAGGAGCCGGAGCCCGCGCCCCGGATCACCGTCGTCCAGGCGCTCCCCAAGGGCGACCGGGGCGAGCTGGCCGTCGAGACCATGACCGAGACCGGCGTCGACGCGATCGTGCCCTGGCAGGCCGCCCGCTGCATCACCCAGTGGAAGGGCGAGCGAGGCGCCAAGGCCCTGTCGAAATGGCGCAGTACCGCACGGGAGGCGGGCAAGCAGTCCCGCCGGGTGCGCTTCCCCGAGGTGGCCGAGGCCATGACGACCAAGCAGGTCGCCGCGCTCCTCGCCGGTGCCGACTTCGCCGGGGTCCTGCACGAGGACCGCGACCACGACAGCACCCCCCTCGCCACCGCCGAACTCCCCGCCACCGGCTCGATCGTGCTCGTCGTCGGCCCCGAGGGCGGCGTCTCCCCGCAGGAGCTGGCCGCCTTCGCCGAGGCGGGCGCCCGCCCGTACCGGCTGGGCCGCAGCGTGCTCCGTACGTCCACCGCGGGGACGGCGGCGACCGCGCTGCTGCTGGGGCGCACGGGCCGCTGGGGCTGAACAGGGCCCGGCCGCCCGGCAAGAGGCTTCAGGGCCTGTCGTCAAACTGCCGCCTGCCGGGCGACGACGGCAGCTTGACGACAGGCCCTAACATGAGCCGTACTGATCACCAGCGAACGAGGAGGCCCGGCGCCATGGCGGGAGAGCCGCAGACCGACTGCCTGTTCTGCAAGATCGTCTCGGGGGACATCCCGGCGACCATCGTCCGCGAGAGCGACACGACCGTCGCCTTCCGCGACATCAACCCGCAGGCCCCGACCCACGTCCTGGTCATCCCCAAGGTCCACTACCCGGACGCCGCCTCGCTCGCCGCCGCCGAACCGCAGATCGCCGCCGACGTGCTGCGCGAGGCCGGAGCGGTCGCCGCCGACGAGAAGGTCGACTCCACCGGCTACCGGATCATCCTCAACACCGGCTCCGGCGCCGGCCAGACCGTCTTCCACGCGCACGCCCACGTCCTGGGCGGCCGCGGCCTCCAGTGGCCCCCCGGATAACGCCCGCCCCGTAGGAGTCCCTCCCCATGTCCGTACGCGAGCTGGTGGTGCTCGGCACCGCCAGCCAGGTCCCGACCCGGCACCGCAACCACAACGGCTATCTGCTGCGCTGGGACGGTGAGGGCATCCTCTTCGACCCCGGCGAGGGCACCCAGCGCCAGATGCTCCGGGCCGGGGTCGCCGCGCACGACATCGACCGGATCTGCGTCACCCACTTCCACGGCGACCACTCCCTCGGGCTCGCCGGGGTGATCCAGCGCATCAACCTGGACCAGGTCCCGCACCCCGTCACCGCCCACTACCCGGCGAGCGGGCAGCACTTCTTCGACCGGCTGCGGTACGCCACCGCCTACCGCGAGACCGTCGAGCTGACCGAGACCCCGGTCGCCGGAACCGGCGGGGTCCTCGCCACCACGGCCTCGTACACGCTGGACAGCCACCGCCTCTCGCACCCCGTCGAGTCCTACGGCTACCGCCTCACCGAGCCCGACAGCCGCCGTATGCTGCCGGCCCTGCTCAAGGAGCACGGGATCGCCGGGCCGGACGTCGGCCGCCTCCAGCGTGCGGGCGCACTCGGCGGCGTGACGCTGGAGCAGGTCTCCGAGCACCGGCGCGGGCAGCGGTTCGCGTTCGTCATGGACACCCGGCTCTGCGACGGCGTGTACGCGCTCGCCGAGGGCTGCGACATGCTCGTCATCGAGTCGACCTTCCTCGACGAGGACGAGAAGCTCGCCACCGACCACGGCCACCTGACCGCCGGACAGGCCGCCCGGGTGGCGAAGGATTCAGGCGTACGCCATCTGGTGCTGACCCACTTCTCGCAGCGCTACAGCGACCCCGAACTCTTCGAGACCCAGGCGCGTGCCGCCGGGTTCGACGGCGAACTCACCGTGGCGCAGGACCTGATCAGAGTCCCGCTGCCCCCTCGCCACCACTGAACCACCGCAGTCCGAAAAGCCGCACCACCGTTTGCGAGACACCGTGCATCTCCCCAAGGCCGAACTCCACCTCCACATCGAAGGCACCCTCGAACCCGAACTCGCCTTCGCCCTCGCCGAACGCAACGGGGTGACCCTGCCGTACGCCACCACCGACGAGCTGCGCAGGGCCTACGCGTTCGACGACCTCCAGTCCTTCCTGGACCTCTACTACGCGCTGATGGCCGTGCTGCGGACGGAGGAGGACTTCACCGAACTCGCCGACGCCTATCTCGCCCGCGCCGTAGCCCAGGGCGTCCGGCACGCCGAGATCTTCTTCGACCCGCAGGCCCACACCGCCCGCGGCGTCCCGATCGGCACGGTCATCGAAGGGCTCAGCCGGGCGCTGGAGCGCAGCGAGGAGACCCACGGCATCTCCACCCAGCTCATCCTGTGTTTCCTCCGCGACCTCTCCGCCGAAGCCGCCCTCGGCACCCTCGACGCCGCCCGCCCCTACCTCCACCGGATCAGCGCCGTCGGCCTGGACTCCGCCGAGGTCGGCCACCCGCCCGCCAAGTTCCGCGAGGTGTACGAGGCGGCCACCGCCCTCGGCCTGCGCAAGGTGGCCCACGCGGGGGAGGAGGGGCCGCCGGAGTACATCCGCGAGGCCCTGGACGTCCTCGGCGTGGAGCGCGTCGACCACGGGCTGCGCTGTATGGAGGACCCGGAGCTGGTGGCGCGGCTGGTCGCGGACCGGGTGCCGCTGACGTTGTGCCCGCTGTCCAACGTCACGCTGCGCACGGTCGACACGCTGAAGGACCACCCGCTGCCGGAGATGATGGCGGCGGGCCTGCTCTGCACGGTCAACTCCGACGACCCCGCCTACTTCGGCGGGTACGCGGGCGACAACTTCGACGCCGTACGGGACGCGCTCGCGCTCGACCCGGAGCAGTTGCGCACCCTGGCCCGGAACTCCTTCGAGGCGGCCTTCCTCGACCACGACGAGGAGCGCCGGGCGCGCTACCTGTCCGAGGTCGAGGCGTACGCGTTCGACTGACCGGGCCCGCCGTCCGGACCGGCCGTCCGGATCGCGCTGCGCACCAGCCGCCTGCGCCGTACGCGGAGTTCAGTGACGGCCTGCTCCGGTGAGCCGAGCTTCGGCACCGCACCGGACAGGCTGCCGGTGGTGGCGGCCAGCAGCGCGGCCGGGGCGCCACCACGGCGGCGGACCGAACCGGGCACCAGCGGACGGCCACCGGTGTGCAGCGCCACGGCGGTCACCGGCGCGGCGACCAGGAGCGTGGCCGCGCCCAGGATCAGCCCCATCGCCGGGTAGCCGGCCTCCTCGGAGAGCACGCTGCCCAGGAGCGGACCGCAGGCCACGCCCACGGAGGAGGCCGAGCCCGCCAGGACCGCCCAGCGGCCGCGTACGTCCAGGGAGGCGGCCAGGCCGATCAGGTAGGAGAGGACCACCGGGTAGACGGTGTTCCACAGGATCTCGCCGGTCGCGAACGAGCCCAGGTTCCGGGCCGAGGAGCTGACCACGATACTCCCCGCGATCACCACGGTCCCCAGCCCGATCGGCACCGCCCGGCCCACCCGGGCGCCGAGCAACCCGGCGCCCATGACGCCCAGCAGCCCCGCGCCGAGGGCGGCGGCGAACACCGCGCCGACGGTCACCTCGGAGAGCCCCACCTGCACCACGCCGATGCGGCTGCTGACGCCCCACAGAGCGTTCTGCGCCATCGACCAGACGAGCATGCCGCCCGCCAGGACGAGACCGGAGCGGCGGTGCGGCAGGCGGCCGGTGATCCGGGATGCGGACTCCTCCGGGGCCGTGGGGCCGTTCAGCCGGCTGGTCGCGGGCCAGACGAGCAGGGCGACCAGGGCGATCGCGGCGAACGGGAGCCGGTGGCCGCCGCCGAGGTGCGGGATCGTCAGATAGAGCGCGCCCGCCGTGGCGGAGACGGTGAGCAGCCCGAGCGAGGACGTCCGGTGCGGGTCGCGCTGCGCGGCGATCCCCGCCGCCGCGACCGCAGTCGCCGCCCCCGAGCCGAAGCCGCCGACCATGACGGAGGCCACCACCAGCGGCACGGACCCGGCCAGCGCGGCGGAGCCGTAGCCCACGGCGGCCAGCACCAGACCGACGCGGGCCGGGGTACGGGACCCGTACCGCTCGACCCGGCCCGCCAGGGTGAACCCGGCACTCGCCGAACTCAGCAGCAGAGCACTGCCGACCAGGCCCGCCTGCGCGGGAGTCAGCCCGAGATGGACGCTGAGGCGGCCGACGATGGTGGGGAGCAGATAGGAGGCGAGGTAACCGGCGGTGAAGACGGCGACCAGCGGCCACGCGGCACGGCGCGAGGACATGGGCGTTCCTGAAGACATGCCTGAGCAGGCAGGGGGGAGGGGGAGAGGATGCTGCGACGCGCGCAGAGCAGAACAGGGCAGAGCAGAGCGATGCCCGGCGCACGGGAAGGGGGAGAATGCGAGGCGGTACGGGGAAATGCGGGAGATGCGGCTCTCGTCGGGCAACGTCCCCGAAGGTGCTCGCGGGGCAATTTGTATCAAGCGCTCCCAGTCGACCGAAAGTCGCCTCGCTGTGATCTGGGCCACTTATGCGTTTATGCATCCGGAGGGCGGGTAGTGGCGCATGTTTATGCAGGTCAGCACCGCACGCCGATGGTCACCCGGATCGGCGGGGAGGCTCCGCCCCTGACCCCGAATCGGGCAGACTGGCCGGATCTCACACTGTCCAGATCTGCCGAACGGCCGGGGAGCGCGCGGTGAGCACTGACACTCCAGGAATCGACCCGCTGCTGGCGCTGCGCGCCCCGCAGGACCCCGCCTGCGACGTCTTCCTGACCGGCACGGTCTTCCTCGACATCATCTTCACCGGCCTCGACAGCGCCCCCGTACGCGGCACCGAGTCCTGGGCCCGGGGCATGGGCTCCAGCCCCGGCGGGGTCGCCAACATGGCCACCGCGCTTGCCCGCCTCGGCCTGCACACCTCGCTGGCCGCCGCGTTCGGCGACGACCACTACGGCGAGTACTGCTGGGACGCCCTCGAACAGGGCGAGGGCATCGACCTGTCGATATCGCACACCGTCCCCGGCTGGCACTCCCCGGTCACGGTCTCCATGGCGTACGAGGGCGAGCGCACGATGGTCTCCCACGGCCACGAGGCCCCGGCGCCTTCAGCCGTTCCGGGGCAGGCCACCGCCGCCCCGGACCCCGCCTTCCCCCGGTGCCCCCCGCGCGCCCGGGCCGCGATCGCCTCGCTCGTCCCCGGCCGCAGCGAACCCTGGGTGGCCACCGCCGCCCGGCACGGCGCGCTGATCTTCGCCGACGTCGGCTGGGACGAGACGGGCCGCTGGGACCTGGACGCGCTGCCCGACCTGGCGCACTGCGAGGCGTTCCTCCCCAACGCCGAGGAGGCGATGCGCTACACCCGCACCGACTGTCCGCGCGCCGCCGCCCACGCGCTGGCCGAACGCGTCCCCCTCGCCGTCGTCACCCTGGGCGCCGAGGGCGCGTACGCCGTCGACGGCCGCACCGGGGCCGCCGCCCAGGTGCCCGCCATCGAGGTGGAGGCCCTCGACCCGACCGGCGCCGGGGACGTGTTCGTGGCCGGGTTCGTCACCGGCACCCTCGCCGACTGGCCGCTCGCCGACCGCCTCGCCTTCGCCGGGCTGACCGCCGCCCTCTCGGTCCAGGAGTTCGGCGGCTCACTCTCCGCACCCGGCTGGGCCGAGATCGCCGCCTGGTGGCAGCGCATCCGCACCCTCGACGACCAGGACCCCACCGCCCTGGAGCGGTACGCGTTCCTGGAGGACTTGCTCCCCACCACGGCCCGCGCCTGGCCGCTGCGGCGCGCGGTCCCCACGATCGGCTTCCGCCAGTGAGCGGGCGCCGGCGGCCGCCACAGACGCCTCGTCGGACCCCGGGTAAGACCCCTCGTACACACGGCCGGTAAAAGGAGTCCGCGTTGTCACTGCCAAGTCGTAGGCTTGGTGATCCAGAGGTTGTCGAGCAGCGACAGCCCTGCAACGGGAGGTATGCGCAGGCCCGAGGGCCGGCCCATGACTCAGACACCCACACACCCGCAGGCGCGTGCCCAGATCCGGATCCCGGCCGCTCACCCCATGGTGATGCTCCTCGGATCGGGTGACTCGCTGTTGCGCGTGATCGAAGAGGCCTTCCCGGCGGCCGACATCCATGTCCGGGGCAACGAGATCAGCGCCACGGGCGAGGCGGCCGACGTCGCCCTCATCCAGCGCCTGTTCGACGAGATGATGCTCGTGCTCCGCACCGGAGCGCCGATGACGGAGGACGCAGTGGAACGGTCGATCGCCATGCTCAGGGCGGCCGGCACCGGCGAGGGAGACCCCCAGGGCGAGACACCCGCCGAGGTGCTCACCCAGAACATCCTCTCCAACCGCGGCCGCACCATCCGCCCCAAGACGCTCAACCAGAAGCGCTACGTCGACGCGATCGACCAGCACACGATCGTCTTCGGCATCGGCCCCGCGGGCACCGGCAAGACCTACCTGGCCATGGCCAAGGCCGTCCAGGCGCTCCAGGCCAAGCAGGTCAGCCGCATCATCCTGACCCGCCCGGCGGTCGAGGCGGGGGAGCGGCTCGGCTTCCTCCCGGGCACCCTCTTCGACAAGATCGACCCGTATCTGCGCCCGCTCTACGACGCGCTGCACGACATGCTGGACCCCGACTCGATCCCGCGCCTGATGGCGGCGGGCACGATCGAGGTGGCGCCGCTCGCCTACATGCGCGGCCGCACGCTCAACGACGCGTTCATCATCCTCGACGAGGCGCAGAACACCAGCGCCGAGCAGATGAAGATGTTCCTCACCCGCCTCGGCTTCGACTCCAAGATCGTCATCACCGGTGACATCACCCAGGTCGACCTGCCGAGCGGCACCAAGAGCGGGCTCCGGCAGGTCCAGGAGATCCTGGACGGCGTGGAGGACGTGCACTTCTCCCGCCTCACCTCCCAGGATGTCGTCCGGCACAAGCTCGTCGGCCGTATCGTCGACGCGTACGAGAAGTACGACAGCCGAAACGGTCAGCAGGACGGTCAGGCGGACGGCCGGGAAGACGGCCGACGCGACCGCCGTAAAGGGAAGTAGTCGCAGCGCACCATGTCGATCGACGTCAACAACGAGTCCGGAACCGAGGTCGACGAGCAGGCGATCCTCGACATCGCCCGCTACGCACTGGCCCGGATGCGGATCCACCCGCTGTCCGAGCTCTCGGTGATCGTGGTGGACACCGACGCCATGGAGCAGCTGCACATCCAGTGGATGGACCTCCCCGGTCCGACCGATGTCATGTCCTTCCCGATGGACGAGCTGCGTCCGCCGGCCAAGGACGACGAGGAGCCCCCGCAGGGGCTCCTCGGCGACATCGTGCTCTGCCCGGAGGTCGCGAAGCGGCAGGGCGAAGAGGCGCCGACGCAGCACTCCATGGACGAGGAGCTCCAGCTCCTGACCGTCCACGGGGTGCTGCACCTGCTGGGGTACGACCATGAGGTGCCCGAGGAGAAGGCCGAGATGTTCGGCCTCCAGGCCGCCATCGTGGACGGCTGGCGCGGCGAGCACGGTCTCACCGGTGCCTCCCCGGCCCCCACCGTCTCGTGATCGCGCCCCTGATCACCGGCGCCGTCGCGCTGGTCGTCGTCGGCTGGCTGGCCGCCTGCGCCGAGGCGGGCATCGCCCGTACGTCGAGTTTCCGGGCGGACGAGGCGGTCCGGGCCGGGCGGCGCGGCAGCGCGAAGCTGGCGCAGGTCGCCGCCGACCCGGTGCGCTATCTCAACGTCGCCCTGCTGGTGCGGGTCGCCTGCGAGGTGTCGGCCGGGGTGCTCGTCACCTACGTCTGCCTCCAGAAGTTCCCGGAGACCTGGGAGGCGCTCGCCTTCGCGATGGGCGTCATGGTCCTCGTCAGCTACGTCGCCGTCGGGGTCTCCCCGCGCACCATCGGCCGCCAGCACCCGCTGAACACGGCGACGGCCTCGGCGTACGTGCTGCTGCCGCTGGCCCGGATCATGGGCCCGATCCCGCAACTGCTGATCCTCATCGGCAACGCGTTCACCCCGGGCAAGGGGTTCCGCAAGGGCCCGTTCGCCAGCGAGGCCGAGCTGCGGGCCATGGTGGACCTGGCGGAGGCGGAGTCGCTGATCGAGGACGACGAGCGCCGCATGGTGCACTCGGTCTTCGAGCTGGGCGACACCCTGGTGCGCGAGGTGATGGTGCCGCGCACCGACCTCGTCTCCATCGAGCGCTTCAAGACGGTCCGTCAGGCCCTCACCCTCGCCCTGCGCTCCGGCTTCTCCCGGATCCCGGTCACCGGCGAGAACGAGGACGACATCGTCGGGATCGTCTACCTCAAGGACCTGGTCCGCAAGACCCACATCAACCGCGAGTCCGAGGCCGACCCGGTCTCCACCGCGATGCGCCCCGCCGCCTTCGTCCCCGACACCAAGAACGCCGGGGACCTGCTGCGCGAGATGCAGCGGGACCGCAGCCATGTCGCCGTCGTCATCGACGAGTACGGCGGCACGGCGGGCATCGTCACGATCGAGGACATCCTGGAGGAGATCGTCGGTGAGATCACCGACGAGTACGACCGCGAGCTGCCGCCCGTCCAGGAGCTGGAGAACGGCTGCTACCGGGTGACCGCACGCCTCGACATCGGGGACCTCGGCGACCTCTTCGGGCTCGACGAGTACGACGACGAGGACGTGGAGACCGTCGGCGGCCTGCTCGCCAAGGCGCTCGGCCGGGTCCCGATCGCCGGTGCGTCGGCCGTCGTCGACCTGCCCGACAGCCGAAAGCTCCGGCTCACCGCCGAGTCCCCGGCCGGCCGCCGGAACAAGATCGTCACGGTGCTGGTGGAGCCCCAGGAGCAGGAAGCGGAGACGGAGACGGTATGACGCCCGAGCGGCTGCGCGCCTTCTGCCTGGAGTTCAACGCGAGCGTGGAGGAGTTCCCGTTCGGCCCGGAGACCTCGGTCTTCAAGGTGCTCGGCAAGCTCTTCGCCCTCACCTCGCTGGACGCCGACCCGCTGACGGTCAACCTCAAGTGCGACCCGGACGAGGCGGTCCGCCTCCGCGAGGAGCACCCGAAGGCCGTCGCCCCTGGCTGGCACATGAACAAGCGCCACTGGAACACGGTGACCGTCTCCGGCATCCCGGACAAGCTGCTGCGCGAGCTGATCGAGGACTCCTACGACCTGGTCGTCGCCGGCCTCCCGAAGGCGGAGCGGCTGAAGCTGGACCGGCCTTAGGAGGTACGTGGACGGGCCCGCGCCCCACGAAGGAGGCGCGGGCCCGTCGGCGTACCGGCGTGTGGCCGGCCCGGCCCGGTTCGTATGCTCGTGCCATGACCGACACCACCAACGCCGACGGCCTCGACGCCGAGGACCGCAAGATCGTCACCCTGGCGCGCAGCGCCCGCGCCCGCAACGGGGTGGCCGAGGGCGCCGCCGTACGCGACGAGACAGGGCGTACGTACGTGGCGGGCACCGTGGCGCTGGAGTCGCTGAAGCTGAGCGCCCTGCGGACCGCCGTCGCCATGGCCGTCGCCAGCGGCGCCACCTCGCTGGAGGCCGCCGCCGTCGTCTCCGCCGCCGAGGCCCCCGCCGACGAGGACCGCGCCGCCGTACGTGACCTGGGCGGACCGGAGACGCCGGTGTTCCTCGCGGGCCCGGACGGCACCTTGCGGCTGCGGGTCACGGCGGGCTGACCGGCCGGCGCGGAGGCGGTTCCGTACGTCCTTCCGGCAGGTCCGTACGGACCGCTGTGCGGGAGCGCCGCCGCGATCGGGGAGAATGGTCGCCATGAGCGCTCGCCCGAACCAAGAATCCGCTGCCCCGCAGACGGAGACCACCTCCCCCCACCGGGCCGGCTTCGCCTGCTTCGTGGGCCGCCCCAACGCCGGCAAGTCCACCCTGACGAACGCTCTGGTCGGGCAGAAGGTGGCGATCACCTCCAACCGCCCCCAGACCACCCGGCACACCGTGCGCGGCATCGTGCACCGCGAGGACGCGCAGCTGATCCTGGTCGACACCCCCGGCCTCCACAAGCCGCGCACGCTCCTCGGCGAGCGGCTCAACGACGTGGTGCGCACCACCTGGGCCGAGGTCGACGTCATCGGCTTCTGCCTGCCCGCCGACCAGAAGCTCGGCCCCGGCGACAAGTACATCGTCAAGGAGCTCGCGGGGATCAAGAAGACCCCCAAGATCGCCATCATCACCAAGACCGACCTGGTCGAGTCCAAGGCGCTGGCCGAACAGCTTCTCGCCGTCTCCGCGCTCGCGGACGAGCTGGGCTTCGAGTGGGCCGAGATCGTGCCCGTATCGGCGGTCAAGGACCAGCAGGTCAGCCTGCTGGCCGACCTCATCGCCCCGCTGCTCCCTCAGAGCCCGCCGCTCTACCCGGAGGGCGACCTCACCGACGAGCCGGAGATGGTCATGGTCGCGGAGCTGATCCGCGAGGCCGCGCTGGAGGGCGTACGCGACGAGCTGCCGCACTCCATCGCCGTCGTGGTCGAGGAGATGCTGCCGCGCGAGAACCGTCCGGCGGACAAGCCGCTGCTGGACATCCACGCCAACGTCTACATCGAGCGCCCGAGCCAGAAGGGCATCATCATCGGCCCGAAGGGCCAGCGGCTGAAGGACGTCGGCACGAAGTCGCGCAAGCACATCGAGGCGCTGCTCGGCACGCCCGTCTTCCTGGACCTGCATGTGAAGGTCGCGAAGGACTGGCAGCGCGACCCCAAGCAGCTCCGGAAGCTCGGGTTCTGAGCCGAGCCGGGACCGGCGGCCGGAGGACGCCGCAGCCGTGCGAAGCCGCTGAGGCCCCTGGGGCCGAAGGGTGCGAGTGCGGCCATGGAGATGGGTCCCCAAGCAGCTCCGGAAGCTCGGGTTCTAGAAGCGTCCTGGAGCCGGGGCCGGTCTCACGCGCCCTCCTTCAGGACGCGTGAGACCAGCGTGCGCTGGGCCCCGGTCAGATCGGGGTCAGCGCAGTACATGGTGCGGTCCCCGACCGTGATCCGGTACCGGAACCCGTCCGGCACCCCGGACGGCGGCGCGTCCGGGGTGCCGTCCTCGGCGGAGGGCGCGGCGGCGAGGACCTCCTCGGCGAGGGACTCCCACTCCGCCGCGTCCTCCCGGCCCTCGGTGTCGACCTCATGGTGGCGGGAGATGCCGGCGAAGCCGCCGGTCCTGCTGACCTGAATACGCATGGGGTCCTGTCTAGCCGGGGCCGGGTGAACGCTCAAGCCCGCCTTGTTGGTTGATGGCTCAAGCCCGCCTCACTCGGGGAACGGTCACTCCGCCGTCCGCACCCCCACCTCGGACCAGGCCTTCAGGACCGCCTCCTTCTCGCCGCGCTCCCCGAAGCGGGCGCCCGCCGCCGCGACCGTCAGCCGGGCGAACTCCTCGAAGTCCGCGGTGGCCGTCAGCTCGCCGCCGGTCAGCACGTCGAACCAGATCTGCCCGGCCCGCTCCCAGGCGTTGCCGCCCAGGGCCGTGGCCAGGACGTAGAAGGCGCGGTTGGGGATGCCGGAGTTGATGTGGACCCCGCCGTTGTCCTCCTCCGTCTCGACGTAGTCCTCCATCGACGCGGGCTGCGGGTCCTTGCCGAGCACATCGTCGTCGTACGCCGTTCCCGGCGCCTTCATCGAGCGCAGGGCGTCCCCGCTGACCCGGGGGGCCAGCAGTCCGGCGCCGATCAGCCAGTCGGCCTGCTCGGCGCTCTGGCCCAGCGAGTACTGCTTGACCAGCGAGCCGAACACGTCGGAGACCGACTCGTTGAGCGCGCCCGACTGGCCCTCGTAGCGCAGGTTGGCGGTGTACTGGGTGAGGCCGTGGGCCAGTTCGTGGGCGATGACGTCGACGGCGTAGGTGAAGTCGAGGAAGATCTCCCCGTCACCGTCGCCGAAGACCATCTGCTCGCCGTCGAAGAACGCGTTGTTGTACTCGTGGCCGTAGTGGACGGAGCCGATGAGGGGCAGGCCCTTGCCGTCGATCGAACTGCGCCCGTAGGCGGAGAGCAGCAGTTCGAAGGTGGCGCCGAGTCCGGCGTACGCGCGGTTGACGCTGGCGTCCGATGTGGGCTTCTCGCCCTCGTCGCGGACCTTGGTGCCCGGCAGGGATGTGCCGTTCTCGCAGTCGTACAGGGTGCGGTGGGGCTTGGCGGGGACCGCGCCCGCCGTGGGGGTGGCGGGCGCGGCGGCCAGGGCCGTCAGGCGACGGCGGTCGCGGCGGAGGGCGTCGGCCTCCAGGGTGCGGCGGGCCGGACCGGCCAGCCGGGCGTCGCCGGAGTGCGACAGCTTGTCGAGGACATGGGGCGGGACGATGGTGCAGAAGACGGTGTGGAGCCCGTCTTCATCGGTTCGAGGCTGCATGACATCGACTGTGGCACTCCGTCACGGCTGTGTCACTGGTTGCGACGATGATTGACGAAATGGAGTGATGAGTCACCGTTTTCCCCTCATCGATGCCCGGTCCCGCATACTGATACGGACCGACACCCCGGGCCACCCTCGGCTAGGCTCGTCGCATCATGCGTTTCGGGCTGCTTCTCCTTAGCTGCCGCGGTGAGGGTCTGTAGTCGTAGGCCGACCCCCTCCCCGCGGAGTCTGGTGCTGCAGCGACACCGTCGGCCGACCCCATGTCGGACCCCGAGGAGCCCTACGCCATGACGAAGCCCGTGAACCCTGCCGGTGCTGTGAACCCCGCGAGCAACGCTGTCGGCCGCCCCACCCCCGTCACCAACGCGACGCAGCTCCAGAAGCCGTCCGGGATGCCGGCCCACAAGTACCGCGGTTACGAGGCCGTGGACATCGCCGACCGCACCTGGCCGGACAACCGGATCACCGCGGCGCCCCGCTGGCTGTCCACCGATCTGCGCGACGGCAACCAGGCGCTGATCGACCCGATGAGCCCGGCCCGCAAGCGCGAGATGTTCGACCTGCTCGTACGCATGGGCTACAAGGAGATCGAGGTCGGCTTCCCGTCCTCCGGTGAGACCGACTTCGCCTTCGTCCGCTCCATCATCGAAGAGGGCGCGATCCCCGAGGACGTGACGATCTCCGTCCTGACGCAGGCCCGCGAGGAGCTGATCGAGCGGACCGTCGAGTCGCTGGTCGGCGCGCGCCGGGCCACCGTCCACCTGTACAACGCCACCGCCCCCACCTTCCGCCGGGTCGTCTTCCGGGGCTCGAAGGAGCAGGTCAAGCAGATCGCGGTGGACGGTACGCGGCTGGTGATGGAGTACGCGGAGAAGATCCTGGGCCCCGAGACGGTCTTCGGCTACCAGTACAGCCCGGAGATCTTCACCGACACCGAGCTGGACTTCGCCCTGGAGGTCTGCGAGGCGGTCTGTGACGTCTGGCAGCCCGAGGAGGGCCGCGAGATCATCCTGAACCTGCCCGCCACCGTGGAGCGCTCCACGCCCTCCACCCACGCGGACCGCTTCGAGTGGATGTCGCGCAACCTGTCCCGACGCGAGTTCGTGTGCCTGTCGGTCCACCCGCACAACGACCGGGGTACGGCGGTGGCGGCGGCCGAACTGGCCGTCATGGCCGGTGCCGACCGCATCGAGGGCTGCCTGTTCGGCCAGGGCGAGCGGACCGGCAACGTCGACCTGGTCACCCTGGGCATGAACCTGTTCTCGCAGGGCGTGGACCCGCAGATCGACTTCTCGCAGATCGACGAGATCCGCCGCACCAGCGAGTACTGCAACCAGATGGAGATCCACCCGCGCCACCCGTACGCGGGCGACCTGGTCTACACCGCCTTCTCCGGCTCCCACCAGGACGCCATCAAGAAGGGGTTCGACGCGATGGAGAAGGACGCCGCGGCCCAGGGCAAGACCGTCGACGACATCGAGTGGGCCGTGCCGTACCTGCCGATCGACCCGAAGGACGTCGGCCGCTCCTACGAGGCCGTCATCCGGGTCAACTCGCAGTCCGGCAAGGGCGGTATCGCGTACGTCCTGAAGAACGACCACAAGCTGGACCTGCCGCGCCGGATGCAGATCGAGTTCTCCCGGATCATTCAGGCCAAGACCGACGCCGAGGGCGGCGAGGTCACCCCGACGCAGATCTGGTCCACCTTCCAGGACGAGTACCTGCCGAACGCGGAGAACGCCTGGGGGCGCATCCAGCTCCGTTCCGGCCAGACCACCACCGACACCGACGGCACGGACACCCTGACCGTCGAGGCCACCGTGGACGGCGCGGACACCGTGCTGACCGGATCGGGCAACGGTCCGATCTCCGCGTTCTTCGAAGCGCTGCAGGCCATCGGCATCGACGCCCGGCTGCTGGACTACACCGAGCACACGATGAGCGAGGGCGCCAGCGCCCAGGCCGCCTCGTACATCGAGTGCGCGATCGACGGCAAGGTGCTGTGGGGCATTGGCATCGACGCCAACACCACCCGCGCCTCGCTCAAGGCGGTCGTCTCCGCGGTCAACCGCGCCTCCCGCTGACCCGGCCGCACTCCCCTTCGTACGGACGTCCGCTTTGACCCCGTACGGCAGTAGTACGCGAACCCCGACCGCCCGCCCCGGGTGGTCGGGGTTCGGCCATATCCGAGGGTTGTGACCTCCGGGATACTGACGCCGCCTTACGCATGTGGCTAACATCACGTCCAACACACGGCAATGTTGCCGGAGCGTTACGGAGGTGTGCGACGTGCGGTCAGCCAAAGGACAACGCGCTCTGAGGCCGGTCCTCTGCGGCATCCGCACGGTCTGGGACGCCGTCGGTGACGGCGCCTTCTTCTGCTCCGGCTGCGGCGGCGACCGCAACTACCGCCGCCTGACCGGCCGCCGCCGGCTCACCGTCCTCGGCATCCCGCTGGCCGGCCGGGGCGAGACCGGGCCCGTCGTGGAGTGCGCCGCCTGCCGTGCCCGCTTCGCCCCTGACGCCCTGGACCACCCGACGACCACCCAGTTCTCCTCGATGCTCCGGGAGGCCGTCCACACGGTCACCCTGGCCGTCCTCGCGGCCGGCGGGACCACCTCCCGTACGGTCCTGGACACCGCCGTCGCCGTCGTCCGGGACGCGGGGCTCGACGACTGCACCCAGGAGCAGCTGTACACGGTGGTGGAGGTGCTCGCCGCCGACACCGGGTACGGCTCCCGGAACGACCCGGCGGCCGACGCGTGCGGCGCGGCCCTCGCCATCGAGCTGCACGAGGTGCTGGCCCCGCTCGCCCCGCACCTGGCCACCGCCGGCCGGGAGTCGGTCCTCCTCCAGGGCGCCAGGATCGCGCTCGCCGACGGGGCCTACAGCCCGGCCGAGCGCGAGGTCCTGACGACGGTGGGCGGCGCCCTGAAGCTCCCGGCCGACGACACCGCCCGCCTGCTCGCCGCAGCCGCCCGCACGCCCTCCTAGGGCCCCTGGGAGGCGCACAGGCGCACAGACGTACGGCGCCGTCCGGGTGTGCGCGACAATGGCCCCATGAGCTTGTTCCGGGACGACGGCGTCGTGCTGCGTACGCAGAAACTGGGCGAGGCCGACCGGATCATCACGATCCTGACCCGCGGCCACGGCCGGGTCCGCGCTGTCGCCCGGGGGGTGCGCCGCACCAAGTCCAAGTTCGGCGCCCGGCTGGAACCCTTCTCCCACGTCGACGTGCAGTTCTTCGCGCGCGGCAGCGAGCTGATCGGCCGCGGTCTGCCGCTCTGCACCCAGAGCGAGACGATCGCCCCGTACGGCGGCGGGATCGTCGCCGACTACGCCCGCTACACGGCCGGCACCGCGATGCTGGAGACCGCCGAGCGGTTCACCGACCACGAGGGCGAACCGGCGGTCCAGCAGTACCTGCTCCTCGTCGGCGGCCTGCGCACCCTCGCCCGCGGCGAGCACGCGCCGCACCTGATCCTGGACGCGTTCCTGCTGCGCTCGCTCGCGGTGAACGGGTACGCGCCGAGCTTCGAGGACTGCGCCAAGTGCGGGATGCCGGGCCCCAACCGGTTCTTCTCCGTCGCGGCGGGGGGCGTCATATGCGGTGACTGCCGGGTCCCCGGGAGCGTCGTACCCTCGGCACAGGCACTCGAACTGCTGAGCGCGCTGCTCAGCGGCGACTGGGCGACGGCGGACGCCTGCGAGGCACGCCATGTCAGGGAGGGGAGCGGGCTGGTGTCCGCCTATCTGCACTGGCATCTGGAGCGCGGCCTGCGCTCGCTGCGGTACGTCGAGAAGTGACGCGGTACGTAGAGAAGTGACACAGGGAGACTGAGAACCTCATGGCAGTACGCGGGATCCTCGGCGGCCGTAACCGGCGCACGTACAAGACCCCCGAGCCGCACCCCTCGGGCGCGACGCCTCCGAAGATCCCCGGCGAGCTGGTGCCCCAGCACGTCGCCGTCGTGATGGACGGCAACGGCCGCTGGGCCAAGGAGCGGGGTCTGCCCCGTACCGAGGGCCACAAGGTCGGTGAGGGCGTCGTCATGGACGTGCTCAAGGGGTGCATCGACATGGGCGTCAAGAACCTCTCGCTCTATGCCTTCTCCACGGAGAACTGGAAGCGCTCGCCGGACGAGGTGAAGTTCCTGATGAACTTCAACCGCGACGTGATCCGCCGCCGCCGCGACGAGATGGACGAGCTCGGCATCCGGATCCGCTGGGTGGGCCGCATGCCCAAGCTGTGGAAGTCCGTCGTCCAGGAGCTCCAGGTCGCCCAGGAGCAGACCAAGGACAACGACAAGATGACGCTGTACTTCTGCGTCAACTACGGCGGCCGCGCCGAGATCGCGGACGCCGCGCAGGCCATCGCCCGGGATGTGGCGGCCGGGAAGCTCGACCCGTCCAAGGTCAACGAGAAGACGTTCCAGAAGTACATCTACTACCCGGACATGCCGGACGTGGACCTCTTCGTGCGCCCCAGCGGCGAGCAGCGCACCTCGAACTACCTGATCTGGCAGAGCGCGTACGCGGAGATGGTCTTCCAGGACGTTCTCTGGCCGGATTTCGACCGCCGGGACCTGTGGCGGGCCTGCCTGGAGTACGCGCAGCGCGACCGCCGCTTCGGCGGGGCGCAGGAGGCGGCGGAGGCCGCGGAGACCGCGGAGGCCGCCAAGAAGTGACGTAGGACGTAAAGGAGGGCGGTCCCGGTACGCGTACCGGGACCGCCCTCCTCTACGTTCGCGCGCTTACTTCTTGCTCGCGCTCGCGGCGCACTCCGCACACGTGCCGAAGATCTCGACGGTGTGCGCGACGTTCACATAGCCGTGCTGGGCGGCGATCATCTCGGCCCACTGTTCGACGGCGGGCCCTTCGACCTCGACCGCCTTGCCGCAGAGCCGGCAGACCAGGTGGTGGTGATGGCTGTCGGTCGAGCACCGCCGGTAGACGGCCTCGCCCTCGGTGGTGCGCAGGACGTCGACCTCGCCCGCGTCGGCGAGGGACTGAAGGGTCCGGTAGACCGTGGTCAGGCCCACGGAGTCGCCGCGGTGCTTGAGGACGTCGTGCAGCTCCTGGGCGCTGCGGAACTCGTCGACCTCGTCGAGGGCCGCCGCCACCGCCGCCCGCTGCCGGGTGGACCGGCCGCGTACCGGCGCTGCGTTCGTGCCACTGATCGGCGCCGTGGCCACAGGTGCCTCCTCGTGTCGCCCGTACATGTGTCG
Source organism: Streptomyces cyaneofuscatus (assembly GCF_042718795.1). Taxonomy (GTDB): domain Bacteria; phylum Actinomycetota; class Actinomycetes; order Streptomycetales; family Streptomycetaceae; genus Streptomyces; species Streptomyces cyaneofuscatus_A. Next base: position 321,173 of record NZ_JBHXOX010000002.1, on the reverse strand, counting down.
GGCCATTGTGCCAGCCCGACCGGACGCCGCACTCAAACGCGCAGGTCGTCCGTCCCCCGGCGGGCCGCCGGTACCTCCAGGGTGCACTCCGCACCCTTCTCCTCGCTCGCTCGGGCCCGCCGCTTCGCGAGTGGAGCCGCGAGCGCGGTCAGCGCGACGAACACCGCGATGGCCAGCAGCACGATCGTCGCGCCCGGCGGAACGTCCTGGTAGTACGAGGTCACGGTGCCGGCCAGGGTCACCCCCGTGCCGATCACCACCGAGAGCACGAACGTCACCTTGAAGGACTTGGTGATCTGCTGCGCCGCCGCCACCGGCACCACCATCAGCGCGCTGACCAGCAGCAGCCCGACGACCCGCATCGCGACGGTCACCGTCACGGCGGCGGTCACCGCGATCAGCAGGTTCAGCACCCGCACCGGCAGCCCGGTCACCCGGGCGAACTCCTCGTCCTGGCTGACGGCGAACAACTGCCGCCGCAGCCCGACCGTGACCAGCACCACGAAGGCGGCCAGCACGCAGATCGCGATGACGTCGGACTCGGAGACGGTGGAGAGCGAGCCGAAGAGGTACGAGGTCAGGTTGGCGTTGGAGCCGGTGTCGGAGAGGTTGATCAGCATGACACCGCCCGCCATGCCCCCGTAGAAGAGCATCGCCAGGGCGAGGTCGCCGCGGGTGTGCCCGTACCAGCGGATCAGCTCCATGACGACCGCACCGGCCACGGCGACGGCGGTGGCCATCCAGACGGGGCTGGTGGAGAGCAGGAAGCCGAGGCCGACGCCGGTCATCGCGATGTGCCCGATGCCGTCGCCCATGAGGGCCTGGCGGCGCTGGACCAGGTAGATGCCGATGGCGGGCGCGGTGATGCCGACCAGGACGGCGGCGATGAGTGCCCGCTGCATGAAGGGCGGGTTCAGGAATTCGAGGAACATCAGGTCAGCAGTCCCGTCCGTACGGGCTCGACGGCCGCGTGGGGGTGTACGTGGTCGTGGCCGGGCAGCGCGTGCTGGCCGAGCGCCTCCGGCGGCGGCCCGTCGTGCGTCACACAGCCGTCGCGCAGGACCACGGCCCGGTCGATCAGCGGCTCCAGCGGCCCCAGCTCGTGCAGCACGAGGAGCACCGAGGTGGACAGGGCCACCTGCTCGCGCAGGGTCGCCGCCAGGATCTCCTGGCTCGCCAGGTCCACCCCGGCCATCGGCTCGTCCATGATCAGCAGCTCCGGCTCGGCGGCCAGGGCGCGGGCGATCAGGACCCGCTGGTGCTGCCCGCCCGACAGGGCGCTCACGGAGTCCTTGGCGCGGTCGGCCAGGCCCACCAGCTCGATGGCCCGCTCCACGGCCGCCCGGTCCGCCTTCCCGGGCCACCGGAGCCGAGTACGGGCCAGCCGGCCCGACGCGACGACCTCGCGGATGGTGGCGGGCACCCCGCCGGCGGCCGTGGTGCGCTGGGGCACGTAACCGATCCGGCCCCACTGGCGGAAGCGCCGCAGCTCGGTGCCGAACAGCTCGACGGTGCCGCCGGTCAGCGGGACCTGGCCGATGGCGGACCGTACGGCGGTGGACTTGCCGGAACCGTTGGCGCCCAGCAGGGCGACGACCTCGCCGCGGTGCACGGTGAGGTCCACCCCGCGCAGCACGGGGCGCGCGCCGAGGGTGGCCGTGGCGCCGCGCAGGCTGACGACGGCCTCGCGGTCGTCGCCCACGGGCTCACGGTGGGTGGTGCTCTCACGCTCCGGCATGAGCGCCTCCGATCGGGATGTGGTGCGGGTCACTTCGCGCCGAGTGCCTTCTGCAGCGCGGCGAGGTTGGACTCCATGACCTCGATGTAGTCAGCGCCCTGGGACTTCTTCGTGATTCCCTCCAGCGGGTCCAGGACGTCGGTCTTCAGGCCGGTGTCCTTCGCGAGGGTCTTCGCGGTCCGGTCGCTGGCCAGCGTCTCGAAGAAGACGGTGGTGGCCTTCTCCTTCTCCGCGATGGTGTGCAGCTCCTGGATCCGGGCCGGGGTCGGCTCGGCCTCCGGGTCGATGCCCGCGATGCCCTGCTGGGTCAGCCCGTAGCGCTCGGCGAGGTAGCCGAAGGCTGAGTGGGTGGTGATGAAGGTCTTGGTGGCGGTGTTCTTCAGCCCGGTCTCGTACGCCGTGTTCAGCTTGTCCAGCTCGCCGACCAGGGCCTTGGTGTTCTTCTTGTACTCTGCGGCGTGGTCGGGGTCGGCCTTCTCCAGAGACTTGCCGACACCCTTGGCGACCTCGGCGTACTTCACCGGGTCCAGCCAGATGTGCGGGTCGGCGCCGCCCTCCTGGCCGTGGTTGTGGCCGTCGCCCTCCTCATGTTCCGCGTGCTCGTCCTCGTGGCCGTGCTCCTCTTCGCCCTCGTGCCCGTGGTCGTGGCCGCTGACCTCGGCTCCGTGGTTCTCCAGCGTGGTGAGGGTCGCGGCGTCGACGGTGTTCTTCACACCGGACTGCTGGATCGCGTCGTCCACGGCGGGCTGGATGCCCTTGAGGTAGAGCACGTAGTCGGACTCGCTGATGGAGCCGATCTGGCGGGGGGTGAGCTCCAGGTCGTGCGGCTCGACGCCCGGCTTGGTGAGGCTGGTGACGGCGACGTGCTCGCCGCCGATCCGCTCGGCCAGGAACTGCATCGGGTAGAACGACGCGGTCACCTTCAGCTGGTCGCCGTTGCCCCCGTTGCCCCCGTCCGCTGCGTCGGAGGTGGAGCAGGCCGAGAGAGCGGTCAGACCGAGGGCGACTGCTCCGGCGACGGCGGTGGTGGGTATCAGGCGGCGTACGTTCATGACAGTCATTTTCAACAAAAGTGGAAACGATTGTCAACAAGGCTGATGAGATGCCCGGAAGGTCACATAGAGGGAGACCGAAGATCGTCGGACCCCGCACCGATTTGATCCCAGGGGTGCGCCCGCCGGTAATCTGAGGCATTCGCCGTTCGTCATCGTCGTATGAAGAGAGCACCGTGGCCGCCGACAAGATCGACACCATCGTCAGCCTGAGCAAGCGCCGTGGCTTCGTCTACCCCTCCAGTGAGATCTACGGTGGTCAGCGCGCCGCCTGGGACTACGGGCCGCTGGGCGTCGAGATGAAGGAGAACCTGAAGCGCCAGTGGTGGCGCTACATGGTCACTTCGCGCGAGGACGTGGTCGGTCTCGACTCCTCGGTCATCCTGGCCCCGGACGTCTGGGTCGCCTCGGGTCACGTCGCCACCTTCTCGGACCCGCTGACCGAGTGCACCTCCTGTCACAAGCGCTACCGCGCCGACCACCTGGAGGAGGCGTACGAGGAGAAGCACGGCAAGCCGCCGGTCAACGGCCTCGCCGACCTCAACTGCCCCAACTGCGGCAACAAGGGCACCTTCACGGAGCCCAAGGAGTTCTCGGGCCTGCTCTCCACCCACCTCGGTCCCACCCAGGACTCCGGCTCGGTCGCCTACCTGCGCCCCGAGACCGCCCAGGGCATCTTCACCAACTTCGGCCAGGTGCAGCAGACCTCCCGCAAGAAGCCGCCGTTCGGCATCGCGCAGGTCGGCAAGTCCTTCCGGAACGAGATCACTCCGGGCAACTTCATCTTCCGGACCCGTGAGTTCGAGCAGATGGAGATGGAGTTCTTCGTCAAGCCGGGCGAGGACGAGGAGTGGCAGCAGTACTGGATGGACCAGCGCTGGAACTGGTACACGGACCTCGGCATGCGCGAGGAGAACATGCGCTGGTTCGAGCACCCCAAGGAGAAGCTCTCCCACTACTCCAAGCGCACCGCGGACATCGAGTACCGCTTCCGCTTCGGCGGCAGCGAGTGGGGCGAGCTGGAGGGCGTCGCCAACCGCACCGACTACGACCTCAAGGCGCACTCCAAGGCCTCCGGCACCGACCTCCAGTACTACGACCAGGAGGCCGGCGAGCGCTGGACGCCGTACGTCATCGAGCCCGCGGCCGGTGTCGGCCGCGCGATGCTGGCGTTCCTGCTCGACGCCTACATCGAGGACGAGGCGCCCAACGCCAAGGGCGTCATGGAGAAGCGCACCGTGATGCGCCTGGACCCGCGCCTGGCGCCGGTCAAGGTCGCGGTCCTGCCGCTCTCCCGCAACCCGCAGCTCTCGCCGAAGGCCAAGGGTCTGGCCATCGACCTGCGCAAGAACTGGAACATCGAGTTCGACGACGCGGGCGCCATCGGCCGCCGCTACCGCCGCCAGGACGAGATCGGCACCCCGTTCTGCGTGACCGTCGACTTCGACACCCTGGACGACAACGCGGTGACCGTGCGCGAGCGCGACACGATGAAGCAGGAGCGCGTCTCCCTGGACCAGATCCAGGCGTACCTCGGCGCCCGTCTGATCGGCTGCTGACACCTGACGTAGGCCGCCCTACGCTTCCCGTAGGCGCGTGAGGCCCCCGGTTCCGGGTACGGAACCGGGGGCTTCGCCGTACCGGTCCACTCGGCCCCCTCGGTCCACCGGAGCCCCCGCCGCCGTCCCGGGAGGTACGCGATGCCGTCGATCACCAGCAGCAAGGTCACCAGATGGGACCAGCACGGCCGTGAACACGTCGTGCGGGTACGGAAGTCGGGCATGTCGCGCGAGCTGACGTGCGCCACCTGCGGCTGGCGCCGCTCGGCGCAGTTCCTGCCCTGGCTGAAGGCACAGGAGCACCTGACCGAGGCCCACCAGGCGACGGTCGACCCGACGGCCTGAAAAATCCGGTGCGGGGCGCTCCGGGGGCGGGGTACCGTTCCGGCATGTCTTCGTTCTTCCAGATCTACGAGTGAGCGCGCGGCGGGTGAGTCCACCCCGCCGCCACGGGGACCGGCGCGACCGGCCCCTTCGACCTTTCCCGACTCACTTCTCATCCCCACGAACGGGAGAACGCCGTGGCCAAGAGCCGCAACAACCTCCTCGGCGTCGGCGGACAGCGCAAGAAGCTGTCCCGCGCCGACCAGCAGGGCGCGGGTTCCGCGCGAGGCGCCGACCGCAAGGCCGCCGAGGACAAGAAGCAGGAGCTGGTACGCAGGATGCGCGAGCGCGCCGAGGCGCAGGCGGCCGAGGCCGCCGCCGAGCCGGCCGGTCGGGACGCGCAGAGCTGACGCGCAGACACGTACGACAGTGGGCCCGGATCATCCGTGATCCGGGCCCACCGCGTTGCCCAGGGGCTACCGCTCGTCGATGAGCTTCCGCGCGATCGCGCCGAGGGCCGCGAGCTCCTCCGGGTCGAGACGGTCGATCAAGTGGCGGCGCACGGAGGCGACATGGAGCGGTGCGGCCTCGCGCAAGGTGTCCCAGCCGGTCGCGGTCAGGACGAGGAGGCAGCCTCGGCCGTCGCGGGGATCGGGCGCGCGCCGGATGAGCTCGCGCGTCTCCATGCGGGAGGCGTGCCGGGACAGGCGGCTGCGCGACCAGCCCATCTTGGCGGCCTGTTCGTGCAGCGTGCTGGTGCCGTCCGGGCGCTCGGACAGTGTGCTGAGCACCTCGTAGTCCGGCTCGGAGAGACCGAGCGCGGCCAGGTCCTGCGCGGTGCCGACCTGTACGGCGGTGACCATGCGGTGGTACGCGCGCCAGGCGCGCTCCTCGTCGGCTGAGAGCCAGTTGACCGGGGACTCCGCCCCATTCGTTGACATGTAACCAATCTACCGGCTAATTTCGTTTCCATGACAACGAAACGCCTGCGCGTCCTCGTCCTGACCTGCACCACCCGTCCCAACGCACTGGGCCCCGCCGTCGGCCGGTGGCTGACCGACACGCTGGCACCCGACGCCGAGCGGCTCGGCGTGGACCTCGTACCGCTGGCGATCGGCGATCTGGACCTGCCGTTCCTGGACGAGGAGGAGCACCCGTCGACCGGCGTCCACCACCACGAACACACCCGCCGCTGGAGCCGGATCGTGGCCGAGGCGGACGGCTTCGTCTTCGTGACCCCGGAGTACAACTACGGCATGCCGGCCACGCTCAAGAACGCGCTCGACTACCTGAGCCCCGAGTGGGCCTGGAAGCCGGCCGGCTTCGTCAGCTACGGCCACACCTCGGCCGGCACCCGCGCGGTCCAGCACGCCAAGCAGGTGGTGACCACCCTGCGCCTGGTCCCGCTCGGCGCGACCGTCGCCCTGCGGATCGCGGACGCGCTGCGGGACGGCCGCCTGGAGCCCGAGGCGCGCCACGCGGAAGCGGCCCAGGGCCTGTTGGCGGAGCTGGTCCGGGCCGCACGCGCCCTGGCCCCGATGCGCGAGCGCGAGCACACGGCCTCCGTCGAGGGCCCGCTGCCCGGCTCGTACGCGCGCCGGCTCGGCCCGGACGACGCCGCCGAGGTGACCGTGCTCCAGCGCTGCTGCTGGATGGAGGAGGCCATCGCCAACGACACGCTGGCCATCCCGGCGCTCCACGAGTCACCGGCCGACGTACGCGCCTGGCTGGCCGACTGGGACGCCACGGGCCTCTGGCGGGACGGCCGGCTGCTCGGCATGGTCCGCACCCGCCGCATCGCCACCGACCTGCACGTCGGACGGCTCGCCGTCGCTCCCGACCTGCGCGGCCTCGGCGTGGGCCGTTGGCTCCTGAGCCGGGCCGAGTCCGCGGCGGAGGAAGGCGACCGCATCGTCCTGTCCACCGGCGCCGCCAGCCACCGCAACATCGCTCTCTACGAGCGGCAGGGATACGCCGTGCTGCCCGGCACCTGGGAAGAGGGCGTCGTGGACCTGGTCAAGCCGGCAGCGGCCTGAACGACGATGGACGACGGAGGAGAAGCAGTGGAACAGGTGGACTGGATCGACATCCCGGCCGGGCCGGTGCGTCGCGGCACGCCCGCCGACGAGCTGGCGGCCGTGGCCCGGCGCTACGCGGACACCCACGTACCGCAGGCCTGGTACCGGAAGGAGGCCCCGCGTACGGAGATCCACGTACCGGCCTTCCGGATCGCCCGCACGGCGGTCACCGTCGAGCAGTACGGGCTCTTCGCGGCGGACACCGGCCGGCCGGCGCCACGGGGACCGGCGGCGGACCATCCGGTCATCGGGGTCGCCTGGGAGGACGCGACGGCGTACTGCCGGTGGCTCGAAGAGCGCACCGGCCGGGAGGTGCGGCTGCCGACGGAGGACGAGTGGGAGCGGGCCGCGCGGGGTGACGACGGCCGGGAGTTCCCGTGGGGCGACGAATACCGCACCGGCCTGGCCAATCTGGTGGACCTCGGCGTCGGCACCACCACGCCGGTCGGCTCGTTCCCGGACGGCGCGAGCCCCTTCGGCGTGCTGGACATGGCGGGCAACGCCGACGAGTGGACCTCCACGCTCTACGCCCCGTATCCCGGCGCGCCCGACGACGTACCCGCCACCGAGGACTGGGCCTTCGACCGGCACATCACCCGGGGCGGCGCCTTCCGCCACGACCGGGACCTGGCCCGGTGCGCCCGGCGCCACGGCGCCTACGAGGAGGATCTCGCGGCGATCGGCGTGGGCTTCCGGCTCGCGGCCCCACCGGCCGCCGCGTAACCGTGCCGCCCGCCGCGTAGCCGAGCCGCCCGGGCCCCTACCGGCCGGCCAGGTCGGTGAACCGTACGCCGGTCAGCTCCTCCGAGACCTCCCAGACCCGACGGGCCTCGTCGGTGCCGGTGAGCCGGGAATAGAGCTTCTGCTCGGCGGGCGGGCCGCCCATGTGCCCGGGGCCCTTGGGCCCGTAGAGGGCGCCGCCCCGGGAGCCGGGCGCGGTCGCGGCGTACAGCGCGGGCAGTTGGGCGCTCTCCACCGTGCCGACCAGGATGCCCCGGGCCGACAGGAACCGGATCAGCCGCACGCCCAGGGTGTCCTCGGTCCGGCCCATCTCCGGCCGGGCGGCGAGCAGGCTGGTGGGCGCGATGCCCGGGTGGGACAGGTTGCTGGTGATGCCCCAGCCCTCGGCCCGGCTGCGGCGGTCGAGTTCCAGGCCGAACAGCCCGAAGGCGATCTTCGACTGGCTGTAGGCCTTCATGCCGTTGTACGAGCGTTCCCAGTTCAGGTCGTCCCAGTTGATCGCGTTCTGGTTGGCGGAGACGCTGATCTGCGAGGTCACCCGGGCCTGCCCGGCCCGCAGGACAGGCAGCAGCCGGCCGACGAGGGCGAAGTGGCCGAGGTGGTTGGTGCCGAACTGCGTCTCGAACCCGTCGGCGGTGGTCTGCCGCTCGGGCGGGGTCATGACGCCCGCGTTGTTGACCAGCAGGTGGACGGGCCGGCCCTCGCCGGCCAGGGAGTCGCCGAGCGCGGCGACCGATCCCAGCGAGGACAGATCGAGCGGGCGCAGCGACACCCGGGCGGCGGGAGCCTGCCGCCGGATCGCGGCGAGCGCCTTCTCGCCCTTGCCCTGGTTGCGGACGGGCAGGACGACCTCGGCGCCGGCGGCGGCGAGGCGGGCCGCGACACCGAGCCCGATGCCGTCGCTGCCACCGGTGACGACGGCGCGCTTGCCGGAGAGGTCGGGGAGGGTGAGGGCGGGGGTCGTGCGGGGCATGGGGGTCACTCCTCGTGGGGTCCGTGAGGTCGGGTCGTTTCCACGGTGACGCCGTCGCCCCGGCCTATCCAGGGCCCGCCGATCCGCTGATCGGCGGGCCGCCGTTCGACCGGCGAGGCGACGTTACGTTCCGGGTGGGGCCGGAGTCCGGGGACGCGCCCGGCCGTATGGGGGGATCGACGATCCGTGGTTGCGACAGCCGCCGGACGCTACAAAGGAGGTGGAGGGCGGACGACCGGGGGCGGGGGCGGACGACCGGGAAGACGAAGACACGGACCGGAGGAGAACAGTGGAGATCGACCGCGCAGGCCTGGCGGCCTTCCTCCGGCACCGCCGGGAGCTGCTGCAACCCGAGGACGTCGGACTCCCGCGCGGACAGCGCCGTAGGACCGGTGGGCTGCGCCGCGAGGAGGTCGCCGTGCTCTGCCACATGTCGACCGACTACTACGCCCGGCTGGAACGCGAACGCGGACCGCAGCCGTCGGAGCAGATGATCGCCTCGATCGCGCAGGGCCTCCATCTCTCCCTGGAGGAGCGCGACCACCTGTTCCGCCTCGCCGGCCACACCCCGCCGGTCCGGGGCACGACCGGTGAGCACATCAACCCCGGCCTCCTCCGCATCCTGGACCGGCTGGACGACACCCCCGCCGAGATCGTCACCGAACTGGGGGAGACCCTGCGGCAGAGTCCGCTGGGCGTCGCCCTCACCGGCGACACGACCCGCTACGCGGGCTTCGACCGCTCCATCGGCTACCGCTGGTTCACCGACCCCGCCACCCGCTCGCTGTACGTGGCGGACGACCACGACTTCCTCTCCCGGATGTTCGCCTCCGGCCTGCGGGAGCTGGCCACCCTGCGGGGCGCCGGCTCCCGCGCGGCCCACTGCGCCGAGCTGCTGCTCGACCGGAGCGAGGAGTTCCGCCGCCTCTGGGACCGGCAGGAGGTCGGCATCCGCCCGCACGAGGTCAAGCGCTTCATCCACCCCGAGGTGGGCGTCCTGGAACTGAACTGCCAACGGCTGCTGGACCCGGACCAGTCCCACAGCCTGCTCGTCTACACGGCGGCACCGGGCAGCGAGAGCTACGACCGGCTGCGACTGCTGTCGGTCATAGGGGCACAGGCGATGACCTGACCCGCCCCGAGCCGTCCTGTCGTCCCGTCCGCGCGGCGATCGGCGCCCTAAGGTGCGGATGGGGGGGCGCGATCGAGGCGAGATGAGGCGGTCTGTCATGGGGACCTATGTGCTGGTCCACGGAGCCATGCACGGTGGCTGGTGCTGGCGCGCCGTCCGCGACCTGCTCTCCCGGGCCGGCCATCAGGTCTTCACGCCGAGCCTGACCGGCCAGGGCGAGCACGCCCACCTGCTCGGCCCGGACGTCGGCGTCGCCACACACGTGGCGGATGTGGCCGGCCTCCTGCACTACGAGGACCTCAGCGACGTCCACCTGGTCCTGCACAGCTACGCCGGTGTCCTGGCGGGCCCGGTCGCCGAGCGGGCCGCCGGCCGCCTGGCCTCGGTCACCTTCCTCGGCGCGTTCCTCGTCCGGCCCGGCGAGTGCCTGCTGGACGTCGAGCTGCCCGAGACGGCCCAGCGGTACCGCGCACTCGCCGCCGAGAAGGGCGACGGCTGGTACCTGCCCGCCGACGCCTCCTTCCTCGCCCAATGGGGCATCACGGACGAGGAGTTGGCGGCCTGGATGGCGCCTCGCCTCACCGCTTTCCCGTTGCGCTGCCAGACGGACGCCGTCGACTTCGACCCGGCACCGCTCGCGGCCCTTCCCGCCTCCTACGTACGCCACACCCGGCCGCCGCTGCCCAGCCTCGAAGGGTCCGAGAACCGAGCACGCGCCCACGGCTGGGACGTCCACTCGCTCCCGACCGGCCACGACATGATGCTCGAAGCGCCGGAGGCCACCACACGCCTGCTGACCCGTATCACCGAGCGCGGCACGACCTGACGGCGCCGGGGAGGCTGAGGCGGCCACCGGAATCAGGACCGGCCCCCGGTCCCGTCCTGATCACCCTCTCTGCCGGCGTCCCCGCCCCTGAACTCAGGGAAGAGATCAGGGTGATGGTCCACGAGGAGCCGGGTGACGGCGTCGTCGGTGGGGTCCGTGACGAGCCAACTGTGGGCGGAGGGGTGCGCGGCGAACAGCTCGCAGGCTTCGTTACGGGGGTCGAGCGCGGGACACCAGGGGAGAGGGGCGAGGGCGGCGAGACCGGAGCCCATCCAGCGGACCCAGACGCCGCTTCCGGTCCGTCCGCCGTCGTCCCAGAGCAGGGCGGCGTGCCGGTCGTCATGGTTGCCGCCGAGTTCGCAGAGGATGTGGCCGGTCTCGGGGCGCAGCCCGGGAGGTGCGAGGGCGACGAGGTGGTCCGGGGGCGGGAGAAGGGCGACGGCGGTGCACTGCATCATGGCCGGTGCCGCTTTCGTGGGTCGTCGGAGGCGTCGTCATCGGTATCGGTATCGGCACCGGCCGCCCCGGCGATGAGGTCCGCGAGGGGATCGGTGATGTCCCAGGAGTGGCCGGTGGGATGGCCGGTGAAGAGCGAGCACGGCAGGGCGGCGTTGGTGCGCAGGTGCCGGAGGGCGGCCGGGCACCAGGGCGCGGTGGTGAAGCGGTGGGTGCGGTCGGTGTCGGTGCCGCTCCAGAAGAACCAGAGCGCGGGCCGGTCGGGGTTCTCGGCAGGGCACAGGAGTGCGGCGTGCTCGATGTCGGCGCGGTGCTCGCCGAGTTCGCACAGGACGTAGTGGTCGAGCGTGAAGTCATCGGGCGGGGTGTCGGGGCCGTAGGGCATGGTCACGAGGGCGGTGAGCACCTCGCTGAGGGGGAGCCGGGTGAGGGCGGTGCATTGCAGCACGGGGGCCTCTTCTGCGGAGGGGGCTACAGGGGTGTGGCCGGGGCGGTGTGCCATCCGGCGAGGGTGAGGTGGAGCCCGACGGCGGGGTCGGTGACGGTGAAGTGGAGCGGGAAGCCCGCTTCGAGGGTCCGTATCGCGTCGTCCTGGCGGTGCGCGTCGGTGGCCCAGAACCGCAGGCTCTCGGGTGCGTCGGTGCCGTGGAAGCGGACGGGGCGTACGTCGCCGGGTGAGGCGTCCCGTACGGCGCTCCCGTGTGCGTTGGCGAGGCGGAGGGCCTGGCGGCGGAGCCAGAGGAGGGCGAGGCGCCGGTTGCCTACGGTGACTCCGCCGAGCGAGGCGAACCGCTGCCCGACGATGACGGTGACCTCGGTGGCGTACCGCGCGCGCATCACGCGGCCCGTCCGTGGTTGTTGGCGGCCGGGCCCCGGGTGAGGGGGCTGCTCATCACAGGACCTCACCTCGGCTGCGGGCGTTGGCGCGTGCGGTGCGGGCGCGGATCTGCTCCATGGGGAGCGCGGGGCGTACGTGCCGGGGTTCGACCTCCCACTCACGCCCGCCGCCGACGGGGCAGAGGGACCAGTAGAGGCCGGCGACCCCTCGGAACTCGCCCACGCGGTCGTTGCGGCTGGTGTCGACCAGGGGGGTGTTCGGGGTGGGTGGGTCAGGAGGTGCTTCCTGGTGGCTCGCACGAGAGTCCACGGCGTACTCCTTCGCTCCGTTCTGTAGCCATTCGGCTACCGGGGCGATTCAGAGTGACCTAACGTGAGAAGCCCTTCAACTGGGGGAATCTGAAGGAAGAGTAGGAAGTACGGGCATGGCCAACATCAAGGAACTGAACCCCGCCAGCAGCCCGCAGGCGGCCTTCGGGGCGCGCCTCCGCAGGTTCCGGGAGGAGCGGGGGTGGACGCAGGACGCGCTGGCCCCGAGGATCGGGTACTCCAGTCAGCACATCTCGGCCGTGGAAACTGTTCGCAAACCGCCGTCTCTTCCGTTTTCGCGGAAGTCCGACCTGGCATTTGGTACGACCGGCACGGCCGACTCGTTCGAGCGCGAGTACATGGAGCTGCGGAACGGCTCGATGCTGGAGGGCTTCCCGGAGTACGTGGGGTACGAGGGCCGGGCGGTGGAGCTCAGGATCTACAACCTCGGTCTCATTCCTGGGCTGTTACAGACGCCGGACTACGCGCGCGCCCTCGCTTACGGGGACGTGGAGCGGGGGGCCATCACCTACGAACAGGCCGACGAGCGCGTCGCGCGTCTGGAGCAGCGGCAGGCGGCCCTGGTGCGGTCGCAGCCGCCCATGATGTTCGTCGTCATGGACGAGAGCTGCCTCCATCAGGCCGTCGGCGGTCCGGAGGTCATGAACGCCCAGCTCCGACGGTTGGAGGAGATGGCCGCGCGCCCCAACTGGATCATCCAGGTGGCGCCGTTCAGCCTGGGCGAGCGCAGGGCGTTCTTCTTGCCGGTCAACCTGCTGACCATGGCTGACCGCTCCATCGTTGCCTACGCCGAATCGCAGGCACAGGGGTACGTCGAGCGCGAAACATCGCTAGTGGCACCCATGTTCACGGCCTACCATCAGATGCAGGGCGAGTCGCTGTCGAAGACGGCGTCTGTGGCCAAGATCAGCAAGTTGCGAAAGGGCACCCCGTGAAGACCGAATCCCCCCGTTGGTTCAAGTCCTCGTACAGCGCAAACGGCGGTGACTGCGTCGAGGTGGCCGCCAACCTGGTCGCCTCGCAGGGCATCGTCCCCGTCCGTGACTCCAAGCGCGTGGACGGTCCGGTGGTCGACGTCCGTACCGCCGCGTTCTCCGCGTTCGTCGCGGGCGTGCAGGCCGGGACGTTCGACGCCGTCTGACCGCCGCCGGTGCAGCGACGCCCCACCGCTGAGAGCGCGGTGGGGCGTCCTGCTGTCTGGGTGCGGCACAGCTTTCGCGGCCGCTCTGCGTCATTGATGGATCACTGCGGTCTCAGGCTGACCTCATGGTCCGCCAGGTCCTGTGAGCACCGAAAAGCGCCGCCAGTAGTGCCATCGCAGCGAAGAGGGCGATCAGGAAAGGGCTCTGGCAACGGACGGCGGTCACCACCATGACGAGGCAGGCTGCCCAGTCGGTCCAGGCCCGCTTCAGTGATGCCGGCAACGTCTTCATCTGTGCCCCCTCGGCGAGAGGATAGATCATCCGGCGCGGCCTCGGTACCGCCTGCGGCCCTCTGGCGCCCGCCGTGCCGGCTCGTACATGGTGGGGCTTCCTGCTACGAAAGGGCACCTCCGTGAAGACCGAACCCCCGCGTTGGTTCACGTCCTCGTACAGCGACAACGGCGGCAACTGCGTCGAGGTGGCCGTCAACCTCGCTGCCTCCCGTGACTTCGTCCCGGTCCGCGACTCCAAGTGCGCGGACGGCCCGGTGGTCGGCGTCCGTACCGCCGCGTTCTCGGCGTTCGTCGCGGGCGTGCGGGCCGGGACGTTCGGCACCGCCTGAGCGGCCCAGTTCTGCGCACAGCCCCACCCTGCCGCGCCCCACAGGGTGGGGCGTTCCACTGCCTGGCGGCCACGCCGCGCGAGGGCGCTCTGGCAGCGCTCACCGGGCTCGTGCATGGTGGAACTTCCTTAGATGAAAGGGCACTTCGTGATGACCGAGCAGCACCCGCAGTGGTTCACGTCCTCGTACAGCTCGAACGGCGGCGACTGCGTCGAGGTGGCCGTCAACCTCGCTGCCTCCCGTGACTTCGTCCCGGTCCGCGACTCCAAGTGCGCGGGCGGCCCGGTGGTCGGCGTCCCTGCCGCCGCGTTCTCGGCGTTCGTCGCGGGGGTACGGGCCGGGACGTTCGGCGCCGCCTGACCTCGCCGCGGGAACCGGCCCCGCCCCCCTTCCTCCGGCCACGTTGGCCGAATTCGCCTCTTTCTTGTAGCTGTCGGGAAAGCCGATAAATAGGTGAGTGATCTTCCGCTTTTCCTGGGTAGCCGGGCTCATGAGGGCCCGGGGAGGCCTTCCAATATTTCCGGGAGGGGAAGCGATGAAGAAGGTCATTCTGGCTGCGGTTTCGGTGTCTTTGGGTGCGACGGCACTGGTGGGGTGTGGCGGTGAGAGTTCCGATGACGCGTTCGAGGGAAAGAGCGCGGACACCATCGCGGCGGAAGCGGTCAAGGCGACGCGTGACGCGAAATCCCTGCGGATCGTCGGAAAGGCGAAGCAGCCCGGCGGCAACGAGATCGCCCTCGATTTCCGCGTGGACGACCAGGATCTCTGTACGGGCACCATGACCGGACAGGGAGCCAAGGCCGAAGTCGTCCAGGTCGGGCAGAGCGTCTACGTGCGGGGCGACGAGAAGTTCTGGCAGAACACGCTGAAGGGCAAGCCCGGCACCGACAAGGTTGTCCAGCAGGTCCAGGACAAGTGGGTGGTCTCCGACTCGACGCAGGCCGGGACGGAGGGGATGTGCGACAAGCAGGCCGCCCTCGCCATGCTGGACAGCGACAAGTCCGAGCGCAAGGGAATGAAGAAGGGCAAGACCACGGAGGTCGACGGCACGCCGGCGCTGATCCTGGAGAAGAAGCAGGAGAACGGCGAGAAGATCACCATGTACGTGGCCACCGAGGGCGAGCCCTACGTACTCAAGGCGGTCTCCGAAGGCGGCGAAGTGCCGAGCGAGACCGTGCTGAGCGATTACAACAAGAAGGTCGACGCGCAGAAGCCCGCCGCCGAGGACGTGGTGGACCTGAAGAAGATCAACGCCTGACGCATTCCGCTCTTTGAGTGGTGAGGAGTTCTCTCCGGAACCGGCGGGTATCACCCGGCGGAATTCCGGAAGAGGAGAAGGGGGTTCTTCCACCGGCCGTGGAAGAACCCCCTTCTCGCGGCTCCGTCATGCATGGAGTGCGACCCGGCGTTGAACTACGGGCTGTCCCGGGCGCCGCCGAACCCCTCGAAGGACGAGCTCATCCCTTGATGAACTCGATGATCTGCGGGGCGATCTTCTTCGGAGCCATGACCACGGCACCGTGGTTGAGTCCGGGCAGGGTGCGGTGCTCGGCCTGCGGCAGGATTTCGGTGACGGCGAGGGCGGCGCGCTGGAACGCGGCCGGACTCTTGCCACCGGTCAGCACACGGGTGGGTACGTGCACTCCCTTCCACTCCTCGGCATCGAGCGGCTTGCCCTGCTGGGTGTCGCCCATGACCGCGATGTCGTAGGGCAGAGTGCCGGCCAGCCCGGTGAGGCCGGCCCACATCTTCGGCATGAGTTTCATGAAGAACACCGCGATGCCGGGCATGCCCTGGACCTTGGTCATGAAGTACGTGACCGCGTCACTGCGGCGGCCTTCCGCGAGCAACTCGGTGATCCGCCGCGCGAGATCCTCGGGCGGTCCCTCGTCGCCCTTGGCGACCACGAAGGGCGGCTCATACAGGGCCAGACGCTCGACGTCGACTCCGGCCGCTGCCGCGCGCAGGGCGAGGACCGCTCCGGAGGACGAGCCGAACAGCGACGCCGAACCGCCGACATGTTCGACCAACGCGGCGATGTCCTCGATCTCCCGATCGGGGGCGTAGGCGTCGGCGTCACCGCTGACGCCCCGTCCGCGCCGGTCGTAGTTGATCACAGTGAAGTGCGGGGCCAGAAGAGCCGCCAGCTTGGTCGTGTCCGAGCGGTCCGCCAGTGCCGAGGCAACCAGGACGACGGCCGGACCACGGCCCGACTGCTCGAAGGCGATCTCGGTGCCGTCGGCAGAGACGACACGGGCTTCGACCATGGCTGACTTCTCTCGCGCTGTGGACATATTCGTCTCTCCGGTTCACGTGGGGTCGTACCGCTGCGGCACGTCCTGCCGCCGATAGGACCCTCACGGTCCGGAGAACTCATCGGTCTGGCCACATGCCTCACCGACGCTGCGAGGGCGAGGAGTTGCTCAACCTCTCCAGGCTCAGACGGATGAGGGACCGGTCGTGGACGCGGCTGAGGAGCAGCAGGGCGCAGACGGCACCGATGAGGGCGCAGAACATGTCCCACTGGGTGTCCCAGACGTCTCCCTGCGTGCCGAGGAAGGCCTCTGCGGCCTGGCCTCCGGTGACGGCCGCCAGCCACTCCAGCATCTCGAAGACGGCGCTGAAGGCCAGGCAGGCGCAGACGGTGAGCAGGGCGAGCCAGCGGCTGCCGCGCAACGGAGAGGTGCGGAGGAGGAGTTCGCGTACCAGGACGGCCGGGACGAAGCCCTGCATGAGGTGGCCGAAGCGGTCGTAGGGGTTGCGGTCCCAGCCGAGCCAGTCGCGCACCCAGTCCCCGGCGGGCACCTCCGCGTAGGTGTAATGGCCGCCCACGATGAGGACCAGGGCGTGCGCCGCCAGCAGCCCGCACAGCAGGCCGCTCAGCGGGAAGCGGTGACGCAGCGCGATCGCCAGCGGCAGGCCCACCATCACCCACACCGTCTCCAGCAGCCAGGTCGTCGGATCGGCCGCGCCGAACCACGACGCGACGAGCGCCGCGCTCACGCCGAGGGCGAGGAGGGCCGGCAGGCGACGCCGGGACGGCAGAGTCATGGCCGGGGCGGCGGGGGCCGGGGCGGGGTGGGCACTCATGGCCTGCTCCTCGTGTTCGGTGCGGGCCCCCACTCTCGGGCCCGGCCGGAACCTCGCTCATGAGTACGTGTACTCAAACCGCCCCGTGCAGCCGGATGTGGCAGTACAGGCCACCGGAGCCGGATGCTCAGGACTCGCCGTGGTCGCCGTAGCCGCGGGGCCGGGACTTTTGGCCGCTCCCGGTCGGCAGGTCAGACTGGGGGCGGCCTCACTCCACTTCCGTACGCCGGACCCTCCCGGCCCTCTTCCCGCCCGTCAGGAAACGCCGTGTCCCACACCTCCGCCGTCGCCCGGGCAGCCAGTCCGGCCCCGCCCTCCGGCTCCCACCGGTTCTCCTCGGTGATCAACCAGATAGCCGAGGAGATGCACACGCTCGACGACCACGGCACGCCCGCCGACTACATACCGATGCTCGCCGACGCCGATCCCCGGCGGTTCGGCATGGCCGTCGCGGAGCCGGACGGGACCGTCTACGGGGTCGGCGACTGGCGGCAGCCGTTCTCGACGCAGTCCATCTCCAAGGTGTTCGCCCTGGCCCTCGCGCTCTCGCTGGACGGCGGGCAGCTCTGGCGGGGCGTGGGGCGCGAGCCGTCGGGGAACCCGTTCAACTCGCTGGTGCAACTGGAGTACGAGAACGGGATTCCCCGTAATCCGTTCATCAACGCCGGTGCGCTGGTGGTCACCGACCGGCTCCAGGCCCTGACCGGGGACGCCGCCGGCCAGGTGCGAGACCTGCTGCGTACGGAGAGCGGCAACGCCGCCATCGACTTCGTGCCGCAGGTCGCCGCCTCCGAGGCCGCCTTCGGGGACCGTAACGCCGCGCTGGCCCACTTCATGGCCTCGTACGGCAACATCACGCTCCCGGTCCCGGCCCTGCTCGCCGCCTACTTCCGGCAGTGCTCCATCGAGGCCTCGTGCGCGGACCTGGCCCTCGCCGCCGGGTTCCTGGCCCGGGGCGGAGTCCGGGCCGACGGGTCGGCGCTGCTGACCCGCAGCCAGGCGAAGCAGGTCAACGCGGTGATGCTCACCTGCGGGACGTACGACGCGGCCGGGGAGTTCGCCTACCGGGTGGGGCTGCCGGGCAAGAGCGGCGTCGGCGGCGGGATCATCGCCATCGTGCCCGGGGTGTGCACCCTGTGCGTCTGGAGCCCGGGGCTCGACAAGCGCGGCAACTCGGTGGCGGGTGTGTCGGCCCTGGACCGCTTCACCACGCTCACCGGGCTGTCCGTCTTCTGACGTGCTATTTCCTTGCTGCTCTCACGTCTTCACGTTCAAGGCGATGAGGCGGTATCGAGGCTCCGGGCGGGCCACGTCCTGGTCCGGGAGCGCGGCGAGCCGTCGCCGTACGTCGGCCACCTGGTCCGGTGACGCGTGGGTGCACCAGGAGATGAGTCCCGCGTCGATCGCCTCGCACCACTTGCGGGGGCTGCGGCCTTGCCCGGTGCCTGGGAACACCGTCCGGCCGGTCACCCCCAGTCCCCGCTCCGCCGCCCGACGGAGCACCCGGGCGGAGCCGTCGGGCACTTGGGGCGCGTACTGCTGCCGCAGGTCCGCCGTCACCCGGGCGAGGTCGCTGTCCTCGGCGAAGTACGCGTCGTTCTTGTCGACGGTGGTGATCAGCACCCCGCCGGGCCGCAGCACCCGGGCCGCCTCGGCCAGCACCGGTTCCGGGTCCGGCAGGAGATGGAGCAACCAGACGGTGACCACGGCGTCCACCGAGGCCGCCGCGAAGGGCAGCCCGGTGGCGTCGCCCCGTACGACACCTCCGGGCATCCGCCGCCCGGCCAGGCCCAGCATCCCGGGCGAACGGTCGACGCCCACCACCGTCCGCCCCGGCCGCCGCAGCCGCTCGGTCACGATGCCCGTGCCGCACGCGATGTCCAGGACCACGCACGGACCGCCCGGCAGGAGCCGCTCCACGGCGTCCGCAGCCGCGCGGGCCCTCGGTTCACCGCCTCGGGACGCGTCGTAGTGCCGGGCCTCTTCGTCGTAGTCGAGCATGTCCTCATCCTGTCCTGGAGCTTGCCGCGGTTTCGAACAGTCTCCCGGGGGCAACCGGCCGCCATGGAGACCAACGGAACCACCGAAGAAGCGCCGGTGACCCAGGGGGACGAGCACCACGTCCTCCTCAGCGCGGACACCAACGGCGACGGCAAGGCCGACGTGTGGATGACGGACACCACCGGTGACGGCGTCGCGGATCTCTACCAGTTCGACACCACCGGCGACGGCACGATCGACGTGACCGTGGTCGAGGGAGCCGAGGAGCCCGGCACCGACCGGCTGGTGATCGAGGGCGACGGCGGTCACCCGCAGGAGGTCTGACGCCGTACGGAGGGCGAGCGCGGCACCACGGCCCTACGCTGCGCGGGTGCACAGCATCGAGCTCCTGCCGGACGAGGCGACCGAGCGGGTCGTACGGCGCGTGTGGCGGTCCATCGCCGACGAGGGCCTGCCCAGCCAGGCCGGCCACCGCCACCCGACCAACCGGCCGCACCTCACGCTCGCCACGGCGGACGCCCTGCCGGCCGCCACCCGTGGAGCGCTGGCGGAGGCGCTCGACGCGCTGCCGCTGCCGCTCCACCTGACCGGGCTGCTGCGCTTCTCCGGCCGGAGCAATGTGCTGGCCTGGGCGGTCCGGCCGGACGCCGCGCTGCTCACGCTGCACGCGACGGTGTGGCGGATCCTGCGCGAGGCCGACGGCGACGGCCGGGCTCATCCGCTGCTCGCTCCCGACCGATGGGTCCCGCACATCACGCTCGGCCGGGGGCGCGGTGCGGTGTGGCCCGGCCCTGACGACCGGTGGCTTCCGCCCGGGGCGGCGGCGTCGGGACGGTGGGCCGAGGCACGGACGTACGACTCGACGAGTCGGACGACGGCGCGCATCGGCCCGGACGCGCGGTGAGCCGGGTGTTCCGGGACGGAAGGCGTCCCGGAACACCCGGCACCGTACAAGGGCGTACGCCGCCTCAGCACCGGCCTCAGCTACCGGCCGGCCTGGGCGCCACCACACAGTTCGACTTGCCCGACTCCAGCGCGCCGTTGACCGCCGTCATGCAGAACTCGTAGTTCCACGTCC
Source organism: Streptomyces cyaneofuscatus (assembly GCF_042718795.1). Classification (GTDB taxonomy): domain Bacteria; phylum Actinomycetota; class Actinomycetes; order Streptomycetales; family Streptomycetaceae; genus Streptomyces; species Streptomyces cyaneofuscatus_A. The sequence continues at coordinate 301,194 of NZ_JBHXOX010000002.1, read as the reverse complement.
CGGGCACCAGGAACGCGATCCCGTGGTTCGTCTCCGAGATGACCGACTCGTCGGCCGCCGACTGGCTGCCGTTGTTGATGTTGCGGATCCACACGCGGTAGCCCGCCGCCTGCGCGGAGCCCGACCAGGTGAGCTGGACGGTCGTCGCGTCGGTGGAGACGACCTTCAGGCCCGTCGGAGCGGGCGGTGTCCCCGCGCCGACGACGACGGGCCGGCCGAGCGCGGGCAGCCCGCCGCCCGCCCGGTTCCAGGTCTGCACGGCCAGGGTGTAGCGGTGGCCCGGCTTCAGCCCGTCGAAGTGGAGGGCCTTGTTCCGTGTGCCCACCGTCTGGACGAACGCGCCCGGGGTGTCCTGGTCGTACGCGATCACGCCGTAGCGGTCGATGGAGTCGGTGTACGGGCCCGTCGGGGTGCCCCAGGCGAAGTCGATACCGGTCGCCGTAGGACGGGTGACGATGCCGACCGGGCCCGCCGCGGTCTTGGGCCGGGCCGTGGCGCTCACGGTGGACGACCAGGCGGAGCTGGTCCCGCCGTTGTCCGTACGGACCTGGTACTCCCATTTCTGGCCGTCCGCCACCCACGTGGAGTCGAACCGGTTGCCGACGGAGCGGGTCGTGCTCCAGCCCGGGAGCCCGGCCAGGCGGTGGCGGACCTCGTACCCGTACGCCCCGAAGACCTGGTCCCAGGTGACCACGATCCCGCTGTCCGCCGAGGTGGCCTTCACGTTGCCCGGGGTGCCGGACGGGCGGGCCGGGCCGGTGGTCGGGACGCTCGGAGCGGAGGCGCCGAGGCCGAACTCCTTGTGCAGGGTGGTCTCGAAGGCACCGGCGATCTGGTACTCGCCGACGGCGTTCGGGTGCAGGCCGTCGTAGGCGGCGGGGCAGGCGGCCGGAGCGCAGTCGTAGGCACCGGCCCAGTCGACGAGCTTGACCGGCGAGGAGGACGAGTGCCAGCCGGGGATCGCCTCGGCCAGCGCCTTGTTGTACGCGGTCGTCTTGGTGATCAGGTCGTCACGGCCGCCGATCTTCGTCCGCTGCGGGACGTTGGCCACGGCGAACTTGAGGTTCGGCTTGGCGGCGCGCGCCTCGTCCACCAGCTTCTTCATGCTGGCGAGCGTGCCGTCGGCGTCGCTGACGAACCAGCCCATGTCGTTGAAGCCGAGGCCTACCAGCAGCACGTCCGGCTGGTACTTCGCGACCTGCTCCTTGATCAGGGACTTGTCCTGGGCCGCCTGCCGTCCCCAGACCGCGAAGTGGTCGCTGTCGAAGCCCTGCGCGTCCTTGGCGTGCGCACCGGAGGTCTTCGGCGGACCGGGCGCCGGTTCCGGCTCGCCCTGGAGGCGGGGCGGCTGCGGGGCGGACGGGGTGTCCTGGGGCTTCGTACCGCTGTACGGGCCCACGAAGTCGACGGCGATCCGCTGGTCGCGGAACCACTGCCACAGCCGGTAGCGCCAGGTGTAGTCGCCCTCGTGGCCCTGCGACATGGAGTCGCCGACGACCATCACCTTGCGGGTGGAGCCGCCGGTCTCGTTGCGGCCGATGATGTCGTCGATGAGCTTCCCGCCGGGGAAGTCCATCATCACGACACCCATCCGGTCCAGGCCGGACCGGCCGCCGAACTTGTCGCCGCGGTCCGCGTGGAACTCCGGGCACCGGTCGTTCTCTCCCTGGAGGCACTGCCGCAGGAAGGAGTTGACCCCCGTCGCCGTGGGGGTGCCGCCCGCCACGGTGTAGGGGTGGGCGCCGCCGCCCGTACCGCTGGTGTAGTTGATGTACAGCGCGCCCGGCTTGTACGGGTACTCCTTCTCACCGGGCCGCGAGGAGTCCCAGGTGCCGTTGGTCTTCCGCAGGTGGGCCCGGACCTTCTCCCACTTGCCGGCGATGTCGGTGATCGTCTCGACCTCGTACGCGTCCTGCACGTACTCCTCGTTGGAGCCGCCGGCCGGGTAGGGCTGCTTGATCCCGTACCCGTCGTAGATGCCGCCCTGCGTGGCCCGGTAGCCCATCAGGACCACCTTGCCGCGCACCTCACCGAGCGAAGGGACCTGCCCGGCCTGGCCCTTGCCGGTCACCGACGGAGCCCAGAACAGGTCGCGCCACGCGGTGGACTTGGTGCTCTCGTCGCCGTTGCCGGTGTACGAGCGGCCGTCGAGGTAGGAGTCGAAGACCTTCTTGCGCCACACGTCCGTACGGTAGCCCTCGGCGTCCTCGCAGCCGAAGGTGCCGCCGTCGCACTCGGCCTTCAGATGCAGGAGCACCGTCTCGTCGGGCTCGTCCCGCAGGAAGTCGCGGGTCGCGTTCAGGACGTCGGTGAAGTTCGCGTACTGGTAGGCGGCGCCGTGGTGGATCGTGAACTTCAGCCCCTCGTCGCCCTTGTCGACCCGGACTCGGATGTCGAGGGCCCGGATACCGGCGCGGAACTGCGTGGTCAGCGTCTGAGCGCTGAACCCGTGGTTCTCCTGCGTCTGCGTGATGCTGGTGGCGATGCCTCCGCACGTCCCGGTCTTCGGGTCCCGCTCGCCGCAGAGCGCGAGACTGTCGTGGGTGCCGGGCACGGAGAGCCAGGACAGGCTGGTGCCGTCGGCGACGCGGGACATCCAGTCGACGTTGGAGGCGGAGGCGCTGGTGATGCTGTTGTAGGCGTCACTCGCCTGTGCGGGGGTGGCGGACAGGGTGAGCGTCGAGAGGGAGAGCGCCAGGGCGAGCACGGCCCCGAAGAGGGTTCTCCGGCGCCTGGTCCGGCCCTCCGTCGTTCGGCCTCTCGCTGCTCGGCCTCCCGTCGCTCGGTCGTCGGGTCTCTTCCGTATCGTGAACGGGGACATCGGCACCTTGTCGGGGCGTGACCACGGGAGACGTGATCATCGGATGGGACATCCCGAGTCTGGCAGCGCACCTGGACGGGAGGCCCGGCCCCGAGGAGCTGTAACCAAGATCACCTGATGGGCGATCAAGGTGACTTCTACGGCTCCGAGTCGGTGCGTGGCTCTGTCCGGTGGTCGAAGTAGGCCCACGCGAAGATCCCCAGCAGCGCCACCCCGCCCATGGCCAGCCAGTTCACCGCCGTCGGCGCGCCCCGGGTGAGGAATCCGACGACTCCCGCGGCCAGCGCACCGGCCAGCATCACCATGCGGCTCGCGAAGTGCTGCTCCGGGGCGGTCACCATGCTCCCCTGACGTTCCGCGAACAGGCCCTCCGCCGCCGCCTTCGCCGGGCGCTCGGCACCCCGGCGCTTCTTCGACCGGTACTCCAGTCCGTAGCCGATCAGCAGGTAGAGCACCAGGATCACAGCGGCGCCCGCCCAGTGGGACGGGTCGTCCGAACCGCGCCACGCCGACACTTCCAGGCCAGAGCTCATCGACGGCCCCCTTTCCGTACCGGCCCTTCTGCCCTGTCCGCAGTGGCGTATGTGAGGCAACTTCCGCCTGGGGTGGGGCCGTTCAGCAGGCCTTCGCCGAGAGGGATGCGTCGCCGGGCGGGGAGGCTGGGGCTCGGCACGGCCCGGTACATGAAGGTGATCCGCGGGGTCAGGAGCCGCCGAGGCACCTGCCGGGGGCGCGCCCCGGGATACCCGGCCGTGAGCACCACCCCCGGGCCCCAGCCGTGAGCAGCCTCCCCGGCCCGCGCCCCCGGCGGGACCCCCGGCCGTGAGCAGCCCTCGGCCCCCACCCCCGGCGGGACCCCCGGCCGTGAGCAGCCCCCGGCCCCCACCCCCGGTCAGGCCACCGTACGCGGGAGTCGCAGGCTCAGCCCGACCGTCAGCGCCACCGCCGCCAACTGCACCAGCAGCGTCACGACCAGGGCGTCCCGCATGCCCAGGCCGGGCACCAGCGCCAGGAACAGGGTGCCGAGCGTGGCCACCCCGAGGGCCAGCGCCGCCTGCTGTGTCGTCGTCATCACGCCGCCACCCACCCCGGCCTTCTCCGGTGGTACGTCGGAGAGCACGATCCGGAAGAGTACGGGGAGTTGGAGGCCCTGCCCGAGGCCCGCGACGGCGACACCCGGCAGCAGGCCCCACAGCCCGAGCCCCTCCCACGCGGAGTGCACGGTCAGCACCAGCACCACCACCCCCGCCGCCTGGATCAGCCCGCCCGCCGTGACGACCCGGGTGCCGTAGCGGCGGATCAGGCGGGGGCCCGCGAGTGAGGCCGCGAAGAACGCCAGGGCCATCGGGGCCAGCGAGAGACCGGCCGCCGCCGGGCCCATCCGCAGTCCCTGCTGGAGCGCCACCGCGATCACGAACATGAAGCCGCCGAAGCCGATCGAGAACGGCACCACCAGCGCCAGGCCGCGCCTCAGCGAGTCCAGCCGCAGCAGGCTCGGCGGCACCAGCGGCACCCGGCCCAGCCGGTCCGCCCGCCGCTCCACCCGGTAGAAGGCGTACGCGGAGAGCGGGAACAGCCCCAGCGACACCCAGGTCCACAGCGGCCACCCGGCTGCCCGCCCCTCCGTGAGCGGGGCCAGCAGTGTCACCAGGGACAGCGCCAGGAGCAGCGTTCCCGGTACGTCGACGGGCGCCGGGCGGTCCGAACGGGTCTCCGGCACCGCGCGGGCGGCCAGGACCAGGCCCACCACCGCCACCGGCACGTTCACCAGGAACACCGACCGCCAGCCCGCGCTCTCGCCGAACACCGACGACATCGGGGCGGCCGCGACCAGCACTCCGCCCAGGATCTGGCCCGCGACCATGGAGAGCCCGGCCGTCGCCCCGTACAGACTCATCGCCCGGGCCCGGCGCGGGCCCCGGGTCGCCGCCTGGATCGTGGCCAGTACCTGCGGCAGCATCAGCGCGGCGGCGGCGCCCTGGGCGACCCGGGCGCCGACCAGCGTCCAGGCGTCGGGGGCGAGCCCGCAGGCCAGCGAGGTGATCCCGAAGGCGGCCATCCCGATCAGGAACAGCCTGCGGCGGCCCATCATGTCGCCGAGCCGCCCGCCGAGGACGAGGAGGACGGCGTACGCGAGGCCGTACCCCGCGACGACGAGTTCGAGCAGGGCGGGGCCCGCGTCCAGATCGTGGTCGATCGTGGGCAGGGCCACGTTGACGATGAAGAAGTCGATGAGCGGGAGCGCGGCGCCCAGCAGCACCGTGAACAGGCCCAGCGGCCCGAGCACGGGGGAGGGATGGTCATGGTGGCGGACGGGGGGCGTCGCCCGGACCGCCGTACCGCGGGATGTGTGCCGGGACGTGTGTCGGGATGTGTCTCGGGATGTGTGTACGGAGGATTCACTCACGCCGTCGACTGTGCCGCCGGGCCCAGCCTGGTACCAGAGTCTCCTTATCCTGGTACCAGCACTACCTGGCACCAGGCCGGGACACCCGGCACCCTGGAGGCATGACGACCATGACGGCCGAGCCCCTGCTCGCGGCGGACAGCACGGAGAGCCCGTCCGAGATGCGGCGGCACGAGCTGGCCGCCTTCCTCCGCAGCCGCCGCGAGCGCATCACGCCCGAGCAGGTCGGCCTCGTACGGGGCCGCCGCCGGCGCACCCCGGGGCTGCGCCGCGAGGAGGTCGCCCAGCTCTCCGCGGTCGGCGTCACCTGGTACACCTGGTTGGAGCAGGCCCGGGACATCCAGGTCTCCGCCCAGGTGCTCGACGCCATCGCCCGCGCCCTGCTCCTCGACCCCAGCGAACGCGCCCACCTCTTCGCGCTCGCCGCCGCCCCCGACCCGGCCCCCGGCACCGACTGCCCCACGGTCACGCCCGCGCTGCGGACCATGCTGGAGCAGCTCGACCCCATCCCGGCCTGCGTCCAGAACAGCCGGTACGACGTCCTCGCGTACAACCGCACCTACTCCCGGCTCCTCTGCGACCTCGACGCGCTGCCGCCCGAGGACCGCAACTGCCTGCTCCTGGCCTTCACCCACGACGACTGGCGGGCCTCGATCGTCGATCTGCCCGAGGTCACCCGGATGATGGCCGCCAAGTTCCGCGCCTCGATGGCCGGGCACCTGGCCGAGCCCGCCTGGAAGGCGCTGCTGCACCGGCTGGAGAGGCAGTCGCCGGAGTTCCGGGAGGTGTGGGAGCGCCACGAGGTGGTCGACCAGAAGGGGAGGACCAAGTACATCCGCAACGCCCGCGTGGGGCTGCTGCATGTGGAGCACACCAACCTCTGGCTCGGTCCGGCGAGCGGGCCGCGCCTGGTCAGCTACCCGCCGGTGGACGAGGAGACCCGCATCCGGCTGGAGCGGCTGCACCGGTTCGCTTGCGCTTCCGATTCCAAGTAGCGGTGTCAGCACGGAAGTTCGGGGCATCCGATGGACAGGCCGGTCCGCATCGGGATCGGATCTCGGTGCGACCGTCCCGAAGGAGTGGCAGATGACTACGCAGTACGGCAACCAGCCGACCGGTCAGCAGAACCATGGCACGCCTCAGCGCGGGGCGAGCAGCAACGTGCTCAGCATCATCGCGATCGTCCTGGGCGTGATCGGGTTCATCATCCTGCCGATCGTCTTCGCCCTGGCCGGCCTGGTGATGGCCATCATCGCCAAGACCGTCCGGCACGAGCGGCTGTCCACGATCGCCATCGTCGTCAGCGCCATCGGGCTGGTGGGCGGCATGATCCTGGGTGCGGTCCTCGCCGGTATGTGACCGAGCCGGGTGACACCGGGGAGCCCGAGGCGGCAGCGCCTCGGGCTCCCCGGTGTGTGCGGCCTCGGGCTCCTGGTGTGTGCGAAGGTGGGCGGGTGGCAGGGTGGTGCTCATGCCCAGTGACCGTCTCATGCGCATCCACAGCCCCGAGTTCCAGGCCATGGCCGACCGGGTGCTCCGGGCCACCGAGCTGACCTCCCGGCTGAACGTCCTGCCCTTCGAGGACGAGGACGGCAAGGCGGCCCTGTTCGCCCGGATCCTCGGCAGGCCGCTGCCGCCCCGGACCACGATCTACCCGCCCTTCTGCACCGACCACGGCCTCCATCTCGACCTGGCCGAGCGGGTGTTCATCAACCAGAACTGTACGTTCCTGGACTACGCGGGAATCCGGCTCGACGAGCGGGTGATGGTCGGCCCGAAGGCCACGTTCATCACGAGTGGCCACCCGGTCGACCCGGAGGAGCGCCGCCACTACCTCACGGGCGGGCCCATCCACGTACAGGAGAACGTCTGGATCGGCGCGGGCGCCACGATCCTGCCCGGCGTCACGATCGGCAAGGACGCGGTGATCGCCGCCGGGGCGGTGGTGGCCGAGGACGTCCCGGCGGCGACCTTGGTGACCGGCCCGAAGGCCATGGTGAGCCGCGGGTGGTGAGGGTGTCGGTGTGAACGCGACCCGTGCTCAGCTCCTCCGTTCATCAGCTCCTCAACTCCCCAGCGCCTCAGCTCCCCAGCGCCTTAGCTCCCCAGCGCCTCAGCTCCTCAGTCGAGCATCCCGGCGCGCAGGACCGCCAAGGTGCGCTTGAGGATGCGTGAGACGTGCATCTGTGAGACGCCCAGGTGCGCGCCGATCTCTGTCTGCGTCAGTTCCTGGCCGTAGCGAAGCCGCAGCACGGTGCGCTGGCGCTCGTCCAGAGCGGCCAGGAGGGGCGCGAGCGTGTGCAGGTTCTCCACGTGCTGCAGCCTGCTGTCCTGGTCGCCGAGCGTTTCGGACCAGCTCGGCGTGGTGCTCCCGGCACCGCTGGTGCTGGTGCTGGTCCCCAGGGGCGCGTCGAGGGAATCGGCGGCGTAGCCGTTGGCCGCGATCAGCGCCTCCGCCACGTCGTCCTCCGGCAGGCCGAGATGGAGGGCCAGCTCCGAGGTGGTGGGGGCGCGGTCGAGACGCACGGCCAGATCTTCGTGGGCGGCCCTGATGGAGGAGCGCAGTTCCTTGAGGCGCCTGGGCACGTGGACGGACCAGGTGGTGTCACGGAAGAAGCGTTTGATCTCGCCGCTGATGTAAGGGAGCGCGAAAGCGGGGAAGTCCACCTCGCGGGAGAGCTCGAAGCGCTCGATGGCCTTGATGAGGCCGATGGTGCCCACCTGGAGGATGTCCTCGAACTGCCCGGCCTGGTGGGTGCGGTAACGCCGCGCGGCGAACCGCACCAGGTTCATATGGATCTCGACCAGGGTGTTGCGGACGTACTGGTGTGCGGTGGTGCCCTCTTCCAGCTCGGCGAGCCGCGCGAAGAGCAGCCGGCCGATCTCTCGGGAGTCCTTCGGTGACGGGGCCCGCTGATCCTGGCCGGGCAGGAAGTCGTCCGTCATCGCACGAGCTGTGGACGGATTCCCGGTGCGAACCTTCATCAAGCATTTCCTTCGGGTGGCGAGAATACCTTCACATCGAACCTAGCTGGTCCGAAGGAAAATCTTCTGACGCCATCGGGAATGCGAAAGAATGGGATGGAGTGATGAACGCCCGGGCGGACCGGAGAGAGGATGAGACAGGGAAAGTAGGCACCCGAATTGCTGCCCGAATTCCTGTCCGAATCCTGGGCGGGGGCCGGAGAGCGGTATCAGGGCCCGGAGAGTGCCACGGCCACGGTGATCGTCTTGCCGCCGGTGGGCAGGGCCTGGACGACGACCTGGTCGGCGACCTCGTTGATCACCCACCACCCCAGGCCCGCCAGGCCGGTGCTTCCAGCAGCCGGTGAGCGCGGGCAGAGCGGAAGGATCTCCTCGCAGGTGTCGGTCACGGTGATGGTGACCTCGTCGCTGTGGAGGAGGCACACGAGGAAGCAGCCGGAGGAGGGCCCCGGTCGGTCGGGCACATCGGGGGAGCCTTCGGGCTCTCGGAGCACATCGGGGGAGTCCTCCGGGTGGTGGAGCACATGCCCGACGAGCTCGGAGGCGACCAGCATCGCGTCCTCGAACCCGGCCCGGTGCGCCCGGAGGTAGTGGCTGTCCGGCGAGCACAGCAGAGGGTGGAGGGCGAACTCCACTTCCCTGCGCGCCTCGGCCGCCGAGGCCGGCCGGCACACGTGACCGGCCGTATCGGCTTCGTTTCCCGTCACGGAACGTCCACCTTGCTCTCTGCCTCGCGGCGCTCAGGGAGCCGGGGAGTGCGAGGCGGGACCAGGCGGCGTGTTCCGCTGTTCCGGGATCTGAAGTGCGGGTTGCTGATCCGTCGGTGGCGTCCGCAGGATGGCTTCCGCCGCGAGCAGAGCGTCCTGGACGGTCCGGGTGCCGGTGCTGACGCACAACGTGTACGTCACGTCCTCCAGACTCCGCTGCAGCTCGTAGTGGGAGTCCTGGGAGTGTTCCAACTGCAGCTCGTAGTAACGGGCCAGCAGCGTGCGAATCGTGTCCGGGCGAGGGAGCAGCATGTGTCACCATCCGTCACATCGGTCGTGTCACAGCCCTTGTGCCCCCTATAGCGGTTCCCATCCCGGCGATATGCCTCCTACGCCCGGACGGGTGTGCACCGCCCCGGACAGGGCAGCCGACGCACATGCCTGTTCTGCGCAGAGTCGCCCGGCCCTTGCTGGCCACGAAGTTCATCCGTGACGGGTACGCGGCGGTACGCCACCCCGTCCCCCGGGACCACTCCGGTGGCACCGGCAACGATCCGCTCACGAGACTGGCCTCCCGGTACTCCTTCCTCCCGGACGACCGCGAGCAGCTCGCACGCCTCCAGGGCGCGGTGCAGCTCGGCGCCGGGGTCCTCCTCGCCCTGGGGCGCGCGCCACGGTTGGCGTCGGCGGCCCTCGCGGTGACGCTGGTGCCGGCGGCCCTGGCGGCCTACTCCGACGGAGCGGCCGACGACCCCGACGAACGTGCGGCCCGGCGTGCCGAGTTGCTCGCGAACGTGTCCCTCGCCGGAGGCCTCCTCATCGCTGCGGCCGACACCCACGGCAAGCCCTCGCTCGCCTACCGCACCCGCCACGCCGCGGACCACGCGTCCGACGCCCTCACCCACCGGGCCCACGCGGTCGCCGACCGGCTCGGCGACGTGACGGACACGGCGGTGCACAGCGTCACGGACTCCGTCGCGGCGGCCCGCAAGCACCTTCCCTGATCGCTTGTCCGGCCCTGGGCGCTGGTTCCGGGGCGGAAGCCGAGGTGAGGGGCCCATCGCCTTCAGGGCGATGGGCCCCTTATTTCACCCTCATCGGCCGTGAGGATTCCCACGACAATTCCAGCGATGATGAACAGCGTCCACAAGGCGACCTGAACTATCTTGTCGCGGTTCACGTCATGGTCTCCATTCGGATCGTCGCCAATCTTTTCTCCGCGACTTCTCCAGCGACTTCTACCAGCGACTTCTCCCGCCGGTCGGAGGGCATCATCTCTGGCGCCATTTCAGGAAAATGATGATGACTGCGACGAGGAAGATACCTATCAGGAACACCGAGAGCTCCTGCCCCTCAAGGATCCAGGACCCTTTTCCCTTGTTCTCTGCGATGTGAATCACTGAACCTCCATGTCGGGAGACTGTCGTGCTGCGCCCACACCACGTCTTCTTGCTATCCGGTGTCCACTCCGGCCGTTGAGGCGGCGGGGAGGCCCAGCGGGCCGTTGTAAGTAATGCCACGCGGGTGGCCGACTGGCCGGGGTCACCTCGCCGATCAGGAGCCTCGCCTTCCCCTCCGCGCCACCGCGAAGGAATGCCATGCCCATCCGTGGCTGGAGTTTGGCCCAGGTCAGCTCGGTCCAGGGTTTGTGTCTGCGACTTCTTGTCCGCAGCCAGGACCGGGGCGTTCTCCTGCGGAGAGAGGCGGGCGCGCACGGTCGGACAGCTCCAGCAGCAACGGCTTCGGACCAGACATCCATCCACCCTGCAACCGCAACCGAGCTACCGACTCAGGGCACTAGCAACTCTCATGAGCGACCGGAGGGCGAGCTCCGTCACGCGGAGCTCGCCCTCCTTGAATCTCGATGGATCAGAATTGGTTCTTTTTTCGAGATCGTTCACTCAAGGTGGCAGCCACCCAAGTAGCGAGAGTGATGCCGAGGACGGTGAGGCCGCCAGCGGTCATTCCCATAGCCAGGAGCGCTATGGAGAGGATCACGCCGAGGAAGCCAAAGATATGGCTGGTCACCAGCAGTTTTTTCAACAGTGACTGTCGTTGCAGCGGAACTCCAACTTGACGCATGCCATATCTCCTTTCACGGCCCTGAAGGGTCACCCCTCCGAGAGCGGTCCGACTAGTTGAAGGGCATTTGGGCAATCTGGCTGACAGCCCATCCAGCTGCGTAGCAGCCGGCGGCAAAACCCAGTGAGGCTCCGAGCGTCAGCGGAGCCGCCACCACAGCGCTTGCGCAGTACACGGAGACACCTCCCCCGGTTACCGCACCTGCTACATCGCCCCACAAGGCCTTGGTGTCGCCCTCGGCCAGGTGTTGGCCTGCCTGAATGAGGTCACCAGCGGGGCCCAGGGCATCCAGGAACGCAAGCCCAGAGGGGTCAATCTTGTTGACGGGGTCGCCTGCGGCGTAGAGGTAGGGGTTCTGTTCCTGGCCGGAGGGGTCGGGGGTGGTGAAGCGGCCGATGTTGGGGTCGTAGTACCGGGCCGCGAAGTGATACAGCCCGGTCGGGTCCTGGTAGCCGCCGGCGAAGCGGTAGGGCTGGGGGACCTGTTCGGTCGTACCGGCGCGCTGGACGCCGCGGGGGCTGTAGGCGTACGTGTTGACCTTCGTGCCCGACTCGTCGGCCAGGGCCACGACGCTGCCGAGTGCGTCGGTGAGGTAGTAGTGGTTCTTCCCCTCGCGGGTCATGGAGTTCAGCGTGCCCCCGGGTTCACGGTTGAATCCCGTGTCCACTCCGGCCGTTGAGGTGGCGGAGAGGCCGAGCGGGCCGTTGTGGAAGAAGGTGTCGCCGAGCTTGATGCGCTCGGACTGGTCGGTGGAGCCGTACTGGCCCGCGTACGTCTTGCCGCCGGTGGTGATCGACGTCATCTGGGAGTGGTCGGTCCACTTGATGCCGGTGCGCGTGGTCTCCGGGGTGGAGGCGGCGGCGGTCTCGTTGCCGATCTGGTCGTAGGACCAGTTCGTGGTGGAGCCGTCCTTCGCGGTGATCTGCTGGGCGTCGTTGATGGTGTAGGTGGTGCCGCGCGGGCAGCCCTTGTCGGTGCCCTGGGAGGTGAGGTTGCCGGCGAGGTCGTAGCAGTACTGCCAGGAGGAGGTGAGGGTGGAGCCCTTGGTCTCCGCGGCGTAGGCGAAGCGGCCGGACTTGTCGTACTCGTAGCTCGTCTTGGTGCCGGCGACCGCGTCGGTCGTGGTGCCGATCTTGCCGCCGTCCTTGCCGTCCGGGCGGGCGTAGGTGTAGGCCAGGTCGACCAGGGTGCCCTTCGGGCTGGTGGCCTTGATCTTCTCCGGGCGGCCGGACCCGTCCGGCATGACCGTGTGGACGGTGTTGCCGGGGTAGGTGGTGGTCGTGCGGACGTCGTTCTTGTTGTACGCGTACTTCGTGATCTTGCCCTTGGGGTCCTTCAGCTCGATGAGCTTGTTGACTTTGTTCCAGGTGTAGTCGGTCAGGCCGGCCGGGTCCTGGTAGGTGTCGACGTTGCCCGCCGGGGTGTAGGCCAGGACGGTCTGGGAGCCGTTCTGGAGGGTGCGGACCGTCTCGCGGGAGAGCGGGTCGAACTCGTACTTGATGACGCCGGTGCCGTCCGAGCGCTGGGTGAGGTTGCCGTCGCTGTCGTACTCGTAGGTGACGGCCTGATAGTTGGAGGAGTCGACCTTCTTCACCCGGTCGCGGTGGTCGTAGGTGTAGGTGATGGTGATGCCGCGGGCGTCCTTCGCCGTCGACACCCGGCCGAGGTCGTCGTAGGTGTACGTGGTGGTGCCCAGCGGTGCCGGTGCCTTGACCGTCTTCAGGTTGCCCTTGGCGTCGTAGGTGAAGGTGGTCGCGACCGACTTGGACGCGGTCATCTTGGTGGTGACCTTGCAGATCTGGCCTTCGAAGCCACCACAGGTCGGGGTGGCGGGGTTGTAGTCGAAGGACTGGTTGCCGCCGCCGGTGCCCTCCACCGCCACGGACTTGGTGTTGCCCGCCGTGTCGTAGGTGTAGTCGGTCTTCTCGTCGTCCGCCGTCGTGGACCGGCCGGGCAGGTCCGTGCCCGCGATGGTCTGGTAGCCCGTCACGGTGGCGGACGCCCCGGTCGGAAGCGTGGAGCCGGTGGGGTTGTTGCGCGAGTCCCACCCGTACTTCGTGACGTTGCCGGGGGTGCTGCCCACGCCCAGGGCGTCGGTCGCGGTGTCGATGTTGCGGTTCGCGTCGAAGGTCCTCGACCGGCTCTGCTGCAGCGCGTCGATGACCTTGGTGACCTGGCCGTCCGCGTCGTGCTCGTACTCCGTCGCGTGGGTCTCGGGGTTGGTGACCGTCGTCTTGCCGGCCGCCGACGGACTCGTGGCGGAGTAGGCGTACGTCCAGGTCGGGCCGGTGTGGCCGGAGCCGTTCAGCTCGGTGGCGCGGAGCATCGAGGTGACGCGGTTCTGGCTGTCGTAGGTGAAGACCGTCACCCGCCCCTTCGGCGTGGTGATCTTCGTCAGGCGGCGCGAGGAGTCGTAGCCGAAGACCGTGGCCTTGCCCTCGGTGTCCGTCGTCTTCGCCAGGTCACCGGCCGGGTTGAGGTCGAAGACGGCGGTGCGGCCGGTGTGGTCCTTGGCCTGCCACTGGTTGGGATACGTCTTGACCAGGTCCACCCAGCGGCCCGAACGGGTCTCGGTCAGCTTGAAGCCCTTGTGCTCCGCCTCCTGGTTGTGCTGGGTGACGGTGATGGTGCCGTTGTTCCTGTCGGTCACCTTCGTCAGCGTGCCGTTGACGTTGTAGGTGTCCTTGGAGCCGGACTTGCGGTCGGTCAGCGTGTACGTGCCGTCCGCGTTCGTCTTCAGGTCCTTGGAGTAGCCCTTCGGCGTGGTGAGCGTCCCGTTCGGCTCCTTGGCGAAGCGGACAGCCGCCCCGGTGGCGTCGTACAGGACCACCTCGCCCGCGTTCGCCAGGTTCAGGTAGCGCTCGTACTCCTGCCACCACCGCTGCGACACCTTGCCCCAGGGTGCGTCGAGCGAGTTGTACGTCCGCGCCAGCCGCAGCTTCTGCCCCACCCCCGCGACGTCGAAGTCGGTGCCGGCCAGCATCAGGTTGCCGTTGGAGTGGTTGACCCGGGCCACCAGCGAGTCGGTGACCCGGAAGTCGGAGATCTGGTGCCAGGGGACCGAGCCCTGACCCTCCGGGACGTACGCCGACGCCTCGGCGGCCACCGAGCTGCGGGCGCCCTGCCGTGCGGGTGCGGGCGGTGTGCCCGTCCCGGCCCGGTCCTTCTCCTCCTCCAGCCAGGCCGCCTTCTCCTCCGAAGGAGCAGCCTCGGCCGCACTGGCCTCCGGCTTGTTGGAGCCGACCTTCACCGGCGGAATCTCCGCCTTCGGGCCGCTCGGGCCCCAGACCGAGGCCGCGCTTGTGGTGTCGCCGGGGGCCGGGTCATCGGCCGGAGCGGCGAAGGCCGGCAGCGTCGAGGCGCCGAGAGCGGCGACCACCAAGGCGGCGGTCAGAGCGCTTCTGCGCTGAATGCGAGCACGCCGAAACGGCATGCCTGAGGCACGCGAAATCATGTGATCCCCCCACGGGATACGTAGACCTGGTGACCGCTGCGATCACCGGAGTCGCACACGCTGGCATGAGACCTTCACGCAACACGAACAAGTTCTCGACCAGAAACCCGTAAACGTGCCAGAACAAGCCGACCTGAGCGCCCGGTACGCCCCGGAAAGCTCTCTGCCGCGACGGCACTTTCCTTGTGGAAACTATTTGTGCCTCAAGAAAACGGGGCTGAGAATCGCCCCCTGCCGACGGCGAGGCCGTCACCCCTCCGGCGTACGCGACAATGGAGCCATGACCACGCTCGCCCCCGCCCTTCCTCAGCTCCGTATCGGCCCGCACACCGTGCAGCCGCCCGTGGTGCTCGCGCCCATGGCCGGGATCACCAACGCTCCGTTCCGGACGCTGTGCCGGGAGTTCTCCGGGGGCAAGGGGCTGTTCGTCAGCGAGATGATCACCACGCGGGCGCTGGTCGAGCGCAACGAGAAGACCATGCGGCTCATCCACTTCGACGCGACCGAGACGCCGCGCTCGATCCAGCTGTACGGGGTCGACCCGGCCACCGTCGGCAAGGCCGTCCGCATGATCGTGGACGAGAATCTCGCCGACCACATCGACCTCAACTTCGGCTGCCCCGTCCCCAAGGTCACCCGCAAGGGCGGCGGCTCCGCGCTGCCGTACAAGCGGCCTCTGCTGCGGGCCATCCTCAAGGAAGCCGTCTCGGGCGCCGGGGACCTCCCCGTCACCATCAAGATGCGCAAGGGCATCGACGACGACCACCTGACCTTCCTCGACGCCGGCCGCATCGCCGTCGAGGAGGGGGTCACCGCTGTCGCCCTGCACGGGCGCACCACCGCCCAGCACTACGGCGGCACCGCCGACTGGGACGCCATCGCCCGGCTCAAGGAGCACGTCCCGGAGATTCCCGTCCTCGGCAACGGCGACATCTGGTGCGCCGACGACGCCCTGCGCATGATGCGCGAGACCGGGTGCGACGGTGTCGTGGTCGGGCGCGGCTGCCTCGGGCGGCCCTGGCTCTTCGCCGATCTGGTCAACGCCATGGAGGGGCGTGCGGAACGGCACGCGCCGACCCTGCGTGAGGTCGCGGACGTCATGGTGCGGCACGCGACGCTGCTGGGGGAGTGGATCGGCGACGAGGCGCGGGGCGTCATCGACTTCCGTAAGCACGTCGCCTGGTATCTCAAGGGCTTCGCGGTCGGCTCCGAGATGCGCAAGAAGCTGGCCATCACCTCCTCGCTGGAGGAGCTGGGCGGGCAACTGCACGAGCTGGACCTCGACCAGCCATGGCCCGACGGTGCCGACGGGCCGCGCGGGCGGACCTCGGGCAACAACCGGGTCGTCCTGCCGGACGGCTGGCTCAAGGACCCGTACGACTGCTCCGGTGTCAGCGCCGATGCCGAGCTGGACACCTCCGGCGGCTGAGCCCGTACGCGTAGGAGTCCATAAGTCCGTACGTGTACGAGTGAGTCCGTACGCGTACGAGGCGGGCTGAGCCCCCCGAAGCCGGTCAACCCCGTACGTCCGGGCCCGCCCGGCGCTCCAGCGGGGCCGCGCCCGCCGAGTTCATCACGTTGAAGACCACGCTGCCCGCCCGGTAGCGGTCGTCCGTCCACTCGATCGCGCGGCCCGCCGCCGTGTACGTCAGGTGGCGCTGGCGCAGCAGCGGGCTCGCCCGGCGCACCCGCAGCAGCCGGGCGTCCTCGCTGCCCGCCGCGACCGCGTCGATCAGGTGCTCGCCGTAGTGCGCGACGATGTCCGCCCGCTCGGCGATGCTGTCCATGATCGAGACGCAGTCCTCCAGCAGCTCCAGGACGGCCGGGGCCACCCAGTCCGCGTACACCGTCCGCTCCACCATCACCGGTTCGCCGTCCAGGTGACGCAGGCGTAGTACGTACAACACCTCGCTGCCCGGTTCGGCGTCCAGGCGCTCCGCCTCCTCGTCGGTGGCCGTGCGCACCGTGCGGGTCAGGATGCGGCTGGCGACCTCGCACCCCATCGCCTGCGCCCACTGCGCGAAGCTGTTGAGCTGCTGGAAGCTCTGGCGGCGCTCCTGGCGGAGGACCACCCTGCGCGCCCCTTGCCGGGAGCCGATCAGGCCCTCGGAGGCCAGCAGCGCCACCGCCTGGCGGACCGTACCGCGCGAGACCTCCCAGCGGGCGGAGAGGTCGCTCTCGGACGGCAGCCGGGAGCCGAGCGGATAGGTGCCGGTGCGGATGGCGTGCCGCAGCGACTCGGCGATCTCCCGGTAGCGCGTAGCGCCCACGCGTCCCCCTTGGCTTCATGTGAACCGTGCGTTGTGTACAGGTCCGCTCCTCGGTGACGGTCCTGCCGCTCACTCTAGCGTTGCCGCAGCGCGTTTCGATGCGAGGTCGTTATCTACCACAACCGCTGAATAGTGGGCTTTCCTCTTCCCGTCCTCTTGCGGCAGCAGACATGGGACGTTAACTTCCCGGACACCTGGCCCGGGCGAACTGGTGCCAGCTTGTATGAACAAGTGGCCCTCACGCTTCGCTTCAGGGAGACCTACCGTGCGCAGAGCCCGACCCCGTCCCCGTCTTCGTGCCAACAGCCGTGCCGTTGCCGCCCTCGCCCTCTCCACCGCCGCCCTCACCGCCCTCACCGCGTGCGGCGCCGCGCCCGAGGAGGAGGTCACGACCGGTGCGAACGGGGTGAAGTCCACCGAGGCCACCTCGGTCGCCGACTTCGGCGGGCTGGAGGAGCTGGTCGCCGCCGCCGAGAAGGAGGGCGAGCTCAACGTGATCGCCCTGCCGCCGGACTGGGCGAACTACGGCGAGATCATCAAGGCGTTCCAAGCCAAGTACAAGGTCAAGATCAAGAGCGAGAACCCCGACGGCTCCAGCTCCGACGAGATAGCCGCCGTCAAGTCCCGCAAGGGCCAGAAGCGCGCCCCCGACGTCCTCGACCTCGGCATCGCCTTCGCCCGCAGCGGCGCCGCCGAGAACCTCTTCGCCCCGTACAAGGTCGCCACCTGGGACAAGATCCCCGACAGCCAGAAGGACGCCGACGGCCGCTGGTACAACGACTACGGCGGCTACGTCTCCATCGGCTGCGACGCCGCCCGCATCAAGACCTGCCCCGAGACCTTCGCGGACCTGCTGAAGCCCGAGTACAAGGGCAAGGTCGCCCTCAACGGCAACCCGACCAAGTCCGGCTCCGCCTTCGGCGGCGTGTACGCGGCCTCCCTGGCCGACAAGGGGTCGTTCGGGGACATCCAGCCCGGCATCGACTTCTTCGGCAAGCTGAAGAAGAGCGGCAACTTCATCCCCGTCGAGTCCACCCCGGCCACCGTCGAGAAGGGCGAGACACCGATCAGCATCGACTGGGACTACCTGAACGCCGGGTACGCCGACCAGTTCAAGGGCAAGGGCGTCGACTGGAAGGTCTCCGTACCGAAGGACGGCGTCTACGCCCAGTTCTACTCGCAGGCCATCAACAAGGACGCCCCGCACCCGGCGGCCGCCCGGCTGTGGATGGAGTACCTCTACAGCGCCGAGGGCCAGAACCTCTGGCTGAAGGGGTACGCCCGCCCGGTGCTGCTGCCCGCCATGACCGAGGACGGGACGGCCGACAAGACCTTCGTCGCCAAGCTCCCCGCCGTCGAGGGCACCCCGGCGTTCCCCTCCTCCGAGGAGCTCGACCAGGCCAACGCCACGCTCTCCGAGAACTGGGACAAGGCCGTCTCCTGATGACCCCCTCCCACCCGACCGCCGCCCCGGGACCCGGGGCGGCCTCCGTGAACGCGGCCAGCCGGAAGGCCGGAGGCCGTACGCGCCGCCGCCGGCCGGCCCGCGCCTGGCTCGGCGCCCTCCCGCTGCTCGTCTTCGCCGGGCTCTGCTTCGGACTGCCCGCCGGCGCCCTGCTGTACGGGGCCATCACCCGTACCGACCCGGTCGCCGGGACCACCGAGTTCACCGGCGAACACCTGACGCGCTCGCTCCAGGGGCCCTACCTCACCTCGCTCACCGGCAGCGTCGAACTCTCCGCGCTGACCGCCGCCATCGCCACCGTCTTCGGCGTGCTGATCGCCCAGGCCGTCGTCACCTCCCGGCGCGGCGCGCTGCGCGGGGCCGTGCTCACCGCCTCCGGCGTACTCGCCAACTTCGGCGGCATCCCGCTGGCCTTCGCCTTCGTCGCCACCCTCGGCATCTCCGGTGTGGTCACGCAGCTCGGCCACCTCGACGCGCTCGGCTGGAACCTCTACTCCTTCACCGGGCTCACCGTCATCTACCTGTACTTCCTCATCCCGCTCATGGTGATCGTCGTCGTCCCCGCGCTGGACGGACTGCGCCCCCAGTGGCGCGAGGCCGCCCGCAACAACGGCGCCACCGCCTGGCAGTTCTGGCGGTACGTCGGACTGCCGGTGCTGGCGCCCTCGCTGCTCGGCGGGTTCGTCCTCCTCTTCGGCAGCGCCTTCGCCGCGCACGCCACGGCCGCCGCGCTGGTCGGCGGCTCCGTACCGCTGGTCACCCTGAAGATCGCCGACGCGCTCTCCGGGAACGTCCTGGTCGGCCAGGAGAACGTGGCCCTGGCGCTGAGCCTCGACATGATCGTGATCGCCGGACTGGTGATGGCGGTCTACCTGCCCCTCCAGCGACGGAGCTCCCGATGGCTGCACTGACGACCACCGCGCGCCCCGAGGCCGCCGCCCCGGTGAAGGCGGCCCGCCGTACGCGCCCGCGCTATTGGCGCGGTGCCGTCCTGGCCGTCGCCGGGCTGTACTTCATCACCCCGCTGGTCTCCTCGTTCGTCTTCACGGTCCACGTACCGAACCAGGGCCTCACCTTCGAGGCGTACAGCGGCATCCTTTCGGCCGACGGCTTCACCGAGAGCCTCTTCCTCTCGCTCTCCCTCGCCGCCGCCACCATCGCGCTCGCCCTGCTGCTCGTCGTCCCCGCGCTCGTCGCGGTACGGCTCGGGCCGCCCCGGCTGCGGGCCGTCGTGGAGATCGTCTGCATGCTGCCGCTGGTGGTGCCGCCGATCGCGCTGGTCACCGGCATCGCCACCGTGCTGCGCTGGGGGCCCGACCACTTCTCGCGCACCCCGCTCTACCAGACCTTCCTGGCCGTGCAGAACGAGTCGTTCCCGGTGGTGCTGGTCCTCGCCTACACCGTGCTGGCGCTGCCGTTCGTGCACCGGTCGCTGGACGCGGGGCTGAGGGCTGTGGACGTGCCCACGCTGGTGGAGGCGGCCCGGAACTGCGGGGCGAGCCGGTTGCAGGTGATCGTCAGCGTGATCCTGCCGAACCTGCGCTCCTCGCTCGCCGGGGCGTCGTTCCTGACCCTGGCGCTGGTGCTCGGCGAGTACACGGTCGCCTCGCTGCTGGGGTTCCGGCCCTTCGCGGTGTGGATCGTGACCGTCTCCGGCGCCGAGGCCCGGATGTCGGTCGCCGTCTCGCTGCTCTCCCTGCTCATCACCTGGGCCCTGCTGCTCATCCTCTCGCGCGCCGGAACCGGGTCCTCCGCCTCGGCCACCGCGCTCCCGGCCGGTCCGGCGACGGTGACCCCGGCCGCCGGAGCCGGAGCCTCCACCCCGGCCGCCGGGACTTCCGCCTCCGGATCCGCCGTCACCGTCCCGGCCGCCGCCCCCACCTCCGTACCCGGCAAGGAGTAGCCACCCCATGTCAGCCCTGCCAGCCCCGTCCACCGCCACCGCCGCCCCCCGCCCCGAGCCGGCCGCGGCCGCCGCGCCCGGCGGGCGGGCCGTCACCGGAGCCCGGGTGGAGTTCCGCTCCCTGCGCCGGGCGTTCGGCCCCACCGTCGCCCTCGACGGCCTCGACCTCACCGCCGAACCCGGCGAACTCCTCGCCCTCCTCGGCCCCTCCGGCTGCGGCAAGACGACCGCGCTGCGGGTCCTCGCCGGGTTCGAGCAGCCCGACTCCGGCGAGGTCCTCGTCGACGGCGAGGACATCACCCCGGTCCCCGCCAACCGGCGCGACGCCGGGATGGTCTTCCAGTCCTACAGCCTCTTCCCGCACCTCAACGCCCGCGACAACGTCGCCTTCGGCCCTCGCATGAAGGGCGTCGCCACCGCCGAACGGCACGCCACCGCGAACGAGCTCCTCGAACTCGTCGGGCTCCCCGCCCACGGCGACCGCTTCCCGCACCAGATGTCCGGCGGCCAGCAGCAGCGCGTCGCCCTGGCCCGCGCCCTCGCCCTGCGCCCCCGGGTCCTGCTCCTGGACGAACCGCTCTCGGCACTCGACGCGAAGGTCCGGCTCACCCTCCGCGAGGAGATCCGCCGCCTCCAACTGGCGCTCGGGATCACCACCATCTTCGTCACCCACGACCAGGAGGAGGCCCTCTCCATGGCCGACCGGGTCGCCGTCCTCAACGCCGGCCGCCTGGAGCAGTGCGCACCCCCGGCCGAGCTGTACGAGCGCCCCGCCACGCCGTTCGTCGCCGAGTTCGTCGGCACCATGAACCGGGTGCCGGGGCAGTTGACCGGCGACGGTTCGGTGGCTGTCGCCGGCGCCTCGCTCCCGGTCGACGGTGACGTTCCCGCAGGCCGGGGCCCGGTCGACGTCCTCATCCGGCCCGAGAGCATCGGTGTCACCGCCGACCCGGACGGCAGCGCCACGGTCGTCTCCGCCGCCTTCCTCGGCTCGGTCACCCGGGTCCTCCTCGACCTCCCGGACGGCGTCGCGGTCAAGGCCGACCTCGCGTCCCGGGACGCCACGGAGCTCGCTCCCGGGGTACGGGCCCGGGTCACCCCGGTCCGCCGCCCGGTGCTGGTCGTGCCCGTACGGGAGACGACGGCACCCGGTGACACGGTGGACGCGTGAAAGCGCCTGCCGCCATCCCCGCCGCCGTCCTCTTCGACATGGACGGCACCCTCGTCGACACCGAGGTGCTCTGGTGGGAGACGGCCCGCGAGGTCGCGGCCTCGCTCGGCCACCGGCTGAGCGACGCGGACGCCCCGGAGGTCGTCGGCCGGGCCGTCGCCGACACCGCCGCTCATCTGATCGAGGTGACCGCCGGCAACGCCTCCACGCTCCTGGACAACGCAGCCGGCAACGCAGCCGGCAACGCTGCCGACAACGCTGCCGACAACGCTGCCGACACCGCCGCCGACCGGGCCGCCGCGCTGGCCCGTACCGCCGCCGAGCTGACCGACTCCTTCTTCCGCAAGGTCGACGCGGGCGCCCCGCTCCGCCCCGGAGCCGCCGCCCTGCTCGCCTCCCTCGAAGGTGCCGGCGTGCCGTTCGCCCTGGTCAGCGCCTCGCCCCGCAGTGTCGTGGACGCGGTGGTGGCCGGGTCGCTGGCCGGGGTGGACTTCGCCTTCACGCTGTCCGCCGACGACACCGTACGGACCAAGCCGCATCCCGATCCGTACAGGGCGGCGGCCGAGCGGTTCGCCGCCGATCCCGCCGCCTGTGTGGCGGTGGAGGACTCCCCGGACGGCACCGCCTCCGCCGATGCCGCCGGGTGCGCGGTGCTGGTGGTCCCGTCGCTGCTCCCGGTCGCCCCCGGGCAGGGGCGGACATTCGCCCGTAGCCTGGAAGAGGTGGACCTCGGGGTGCTCGCCGACTGCCTGAGGCGTCCCTGAGACATCTCCGAGGCGTCCGAATCCTGAAATCCAGGGTCCGAAACCAGCGTGATTCACGACACCCTTGATCGGGGGTGCGCTCAGATGAGCGATATGACGGTGGCTGCACTTCTGGAAGGCCTGGCACTCAGTGCCACGTGACGGCCTTCGAGAAGTGTACTCAGGTGCGGAGCATTCCGCTCACATGAGAGCTGAGGGTCAAGAAATGGCCATGCTGCCTTCAGGAAATGAACGGAGAGCCGCAGCCCGTCCGCCGGAGAGTTTCTTTAGATCTGCTGGCGGACGGGTGGTTGCGGCCGCATGACGACCAAGTGGACGTACCCATACACCTTCGATCTGGGTATGTTCCTGGCCGTCAGGGCAGCCACCGCGTCCTCGAGGAGTCGAGACCCGTGTCGGAAAACAAAGATCCCCAGAAGTTCGTCTACGACTTCACCGAGGGCAACAAGGATCTGAAGGATCTTCTGGGCGGCAAGGGTGCCAACCTCGCCGAGATGACCAACCTCGGGTTGCCCGTCCCTCCGGGCTTCACCATCACCACCGAGGCGTGCAAGGTCTACCTGGAGAGCGGGCAGGCGCCGAAGGCGCTGCGCGACGAGGTGAGTGCGCACCTCACCGCGCTGGAAGAGCGGATGGGCAAGAAGCTCGGCCAGGCGGACGACCCGCTGCTGGTCTCCGTACGCTCCGGGGCCAAGTTCTCCATGCCCGGCATGATGGACACGGTCCTCAACATCGGCCTCTCCGACGCCTCGGTGACCGGCCTCGCCACCCAGTCCGGTGACGAGCGCTTCGCCTGGGACTCCTACCGGCGCCTCATCCAGATGTTCGGCAAGACCGTCCTCGGCGTCGACGGCGACCTCTTCGAGGAGGCCCTGGAGGACGCCAAGGCGGCCAAGAAGGTCACGGTCGACACCGACCTGGCCGCGGCCGACCTGAAGAAGCTGGTCAAGCAGTTCAAGAAGATCGTCCAGGACCAGGCCGGACGCGAGTTCCCGCAGAACGCGCGGGAGCAGATGGACCTGGCCATAAACGCGGTCTTCGACTCGTGGAACACCGACCGCGCCAAGCTCTACCGCCGCCAGGAGCGCATCCCCGGCGACCTCGGCACAGCGGTCAACGTCTGTTCGATGGTCTTCGGCAACCTCGGTCCCGACTCCGGTACGGGCGTCGCCTTCACCCGCGACCCCGCCAGCGGCCACCAGGGCGTCTACGGCGACTACCTCCAGAACGCGCAGGGCGAGGACGTCGTCGCCGGTATCCGCAACACGGTGCCGCTCGCCGATCTGGAGTCGATCGACAAGAAGTCGTACGACCAGCTCATGGGCATCATGGAGACGCTGGAGAACCACTACAAGGATCTCTGCGACATCGAGTTCACCATCGAGCGCGGCCAGCTCTGGATGCTCCAGACCCGGGTCGGCAAGCGCACCGCCGGCGCCGCCTTCCGGATCGCCACCCAGCTCGTCGACCAGGGCCTGATCGACGAGGCCGAGGCCCTCCAGCGCGTCAACGGCGCCCAGCTCGCGCAGCTGATGTTCCCGCGCTTCGACGACGAGGCGAAGACCGAGCTGCTCGGCCGGGGCATCGCCGCCTCGCCGGGTGCCGCCGTCGGCAAGGCCGTCTTCGACTCGTACACCGCGATCAAGTGGTCCCGCTCCGGCGAGAAGGTCATCCTGATCCGCCGCGAGACCAACCCCGACGACCTCGAAGGCATGATCGCCGCCGAGGGCATCCTGACCTCGCGCGGCGGCAAGACCTCGCACGCGGCGGTCGTGGCGCGCGGCATGGGCAAGACCTGTGTCTGCGGCGCCGAGGACCTGGAGGTCGACACCAAGCGCCGCCGGATGACGGTGGGCGGCAAGGTGATCGAGGAGGGCGACCTCGTCTCGATCGACGGCTCCACCGGCAAGGTCTACCTGGGTGAGGTACCCGTCGTACCGTCGCCGGTCGTCGAGTACTTCGAGGGCCGGATGCACGCGGGCGCCGACGACGCCGACGAGCTGGTCGCCGCCGTGCACCGGATCATGGCGTACGCGGACCGGGTCCGCCGGCTGCGGGTGCGGGCCAACGCGGACAACGCCGAGGACGCGCTGCGCGCCCGCCGCTTCGGCGCCCAGGGCATCGGGCTGTGCCGCACCGAGCACATGTTCCTCGGTGAGCGCCGCGAGATGGTCGAGAAGCTGATCCTGGCGGACACCGACAACGAGCGCGAGAGCGCTCTCGCCGCTCTCCTCCCGCTCCAGAAGGCCGACTTCATCGAGCTGTTCGAGTCGATGGACGGGCTGCCCGTCACCGTACGGCTGCTCGACCCGCCGCTGCACGAGTTCCTCCCGGACATCACCGAGCTGTCGGTGCGCGTCGCGCTCGCCGAGTCCCGCAAGGACGCCAACGAGAACGACCTGCGCCTCCTCCAGGCGGTCCACAAGCTGCACGAGCAGAACCCGATGCTGGGTCTGCGCGGGGTGCGGCTCGGGCTGGTCATCCCCGGTCTGTTCGCCATGCAGGTACGGGCGATCGCCGAGGCGGCCGCCCAGCGCAAGAACGCCAAGGGCGACCCGCGCGCCGAGGTCATGATCCCGCTCGTCGGTACGGTCCAGGAGCTGGAGATCGTCCGCGAGGAGGCCGACCGGGTCATCGCCGAGGTCCAGGCCGCCACCGGCACCGACCTCAAGCTGACCATCGGCACCATGATCGAGCTGCCGCGCGCCGCGCTGACGGCGGCCCAGATCGCCGAGGCCGCCCAGTTCTTCTCGTTCGGCACCAACGACCTGACCCAGACGGTGTGGGGCTTCTCCCGCGACGACGTGGAGGCCTCGTTCTTCACCGCGTACCTGGAGAAGGGCATCTTCGGCGTCTCGCCGTTCGAGACGATCGACAAGGACGGCGTCGGCTCGCTCGTCCGCAGCGCCGTGGAGGCCGGCCGGGCCACCCGCCCGGACCTCAAGCTCGGCGTCTGCGGCGAGCACGGCGGTGACCCGGAGTCGGTGCACTTCTTCCACGAGGTGGGCCTGGACTACGTCTCCTGCTCGCCGTTCCGCATCCCGGTGGCCCGCCTGGAGGCGGGCCGGGCGGCGGCGCAGTCGCGCGGGAGCGACAGCCGCTGATGCGGTACGAGTGACCAACTCCGGGGATTTATAAGGGAATTGGGCTGGATCCCTCACCGGCCCGCCATCCCGGCGAGATCCCCGGAACACCCAGAAGCGGCGGCACCCTGTGCGGGGGTGCCGCCGCTTCGTCTTGCCCGCGGAATATGTGGTGGACGCCGCCGGAAGGCGGCCCGTAGCGGAATACGAGCTACCGATGTGTCGTAGCCCACATTGCTTCGTTTAATGCGCAAAGAAATTGGGGTGGCCGCCCGGTGGATCGGAGGGGGACCGGGGTGCGGTCCATGGATCCCCACCCATGGACCGCACCCGGCTTTACCCCCGTCGGGTACGGAGCCGCACCGCCGCCCGCCGCCGCCGAACACACAAAGCCCCCCACGGCCTTCACGTGCTCATCCGGCGGGCACCGGATGCGTACCCGACGTCGTACAGCTTTTCGGGTGAAGCGGAACGGGGCGAGACGTTTCACTTCTGGCCGAAACCCCGTGGTGACCTCCTGTGACGCTGTGCATACCCTTCGGTGGGGGCAATTGCGGATGCAACAGGTGGGGGCGGTAGTGCTGCGGATCCATGTGTCCAGGCTGGACCTTTCGCGGGTGCGGATGGCCACGAGACCGGACGTGTTGTGGGAAACGATTCTCAGTTTTCACCGGCTGAGGGACCGGCGGGCTTCGACGGTCTTCGGGAAATGGCGGACAGAAACACGGGCTCGGTTGAATGGTGAAGCGCAACTGCTGTCGGCGGTCGTCCCGCCCCGCGGCTATTTCCCGGATTTCCTGACGCCCTCGCAGGAAGGCGCCGAGCCTTTCGGGCTCGACGTGGGAATGGAGGCCCTGCGGGACACCCCCGCCGACCGCATCCGCCGCGAGCTGGACCTGATGGCGGCCGGACGGCGGCGCCAGCGCGGCGGACGGGGCCCCGGCTGCCCGGACGCCGGCGCGGGACGGGGCACGGCCGCGCTGCCCGCCGCGCTCTCCGAGGGCCGAGCCGAACCCCTGGCCCGGCTCATCGGCGCCCTGCGGAGCTACCACGACGCCGCCGTCGAGCCGTACTGGCCGCACATCCGGGCCTCCATCGAGGCCGACCGGGCCGTGCGGGGCCGCGCGCTCCTGGACGGTGGAGCCGACGGGCTGCTGGCCACCCTGCCGCCGATGATCCGGTGGCGGGCGCCGGTGCTGGAGGCGGACTACCCCGTCGACCGCGACCTGTATCTCGACGGGCGGGGGCTGCTGCTCCAGCCCTCGTTCTTCTGCCGGGGCACCCCCGTCGTCTACCGCGACCCGTCGCTCCCGCCCGTGCTCGTCTACCCGGTCACCCACCCCGGCGCCCCGGAGTTCGCCGAGCCCGGACCCTGGCTCGGCCGGCTCGTCGGACACACCCGCTCCGCCGTCCTGCAGTCCATAGGCAACGGCTGCACGACGAGCGAACTGGCCCGCCGGGCCGGGGTGTCGCTCGCATCGGCGAGCCAGCACGCCTCCGTCCTGCGCGAGGCGGGCCTGGTCCTCACCCTGCGCCACGGCAGCTCGGTGCTCCACACGCTGACCCCGCTGGGCGGCTCACTGCTCCGGGGCGGGGCGCCGCTCGCGCTGTCCTGAGGGGCCCCGCCGGGGGTGGTGGAAATCCGTCGCGCGTTCGGCGATGAGTTCCGGGCGACCCCGCCGTCTACCCCTTCGACAGCGCCCACGGGGCAGCCTGCGGGACAGCCCGAAGGTCACGCCCTCGGGACAGCCCGAAGCACAGAGGAAGAGGCAACGACCATGGCTCAGATGATTTTCGTGAACCTGCCGGTGAAGGACCTGGAGACCTCGAAGGGCTTCTTCGAGAAGCTCGGCTACGGGCTCAACCCGCAGTTCAGCGACGACAGGACCGCGTGTGTGGTCATCAGCGACACGATCTTCGTCATGCTGCTGACGGAGCCGCGCTTCAAGGACTTCACCAAGAAGGACATCGCGGACGCCTCGAAGACGACCGAGGCCATCTTCGCCCTGAGCGCCGACAGCCGTGAGAAGGTCGACGAACTCGCCGACGCGGCCCTGGCGGCCGGCGGGTCCCCGGCGGGCGAGACGCAGGACCTGGGCTTCATGTACGGCCGCTCGTTCCAGGACCCCGACGGCCACATCTGGGAGGTCATCTGGATGGACCCCTCCGCCGTCGAGGGCGAGGCCTGAGCCACGCGGGCGTGCGCCGGGGCCACGGGGGAGCCCCGGCGCACAGGCGGGGCGTCAGCTACGGAACGGCCCCGTCACCTCGTACGTGATGCCCCCGGACGAGCTGCCGCTCGTGCCGCGCTGCGAGGAGAAGTAGAGCCGCGTGCCGTTCGGGGAGAACGCCGGGCCAGTGATCTCCGAGCCGGACTGGCCGGTGATCCGCAGGAACGGCGCCACCGTGTCGTCGGGCGTGATCAGGCAGATCTCCATGTTTCCGCCGTCCTCCGCCACGTACAGGTCGCCGGAGCCGGCCCGGGTGACGTTGTCGACACCCGTCAGCGGGGCGGCGCCGCCCGTCACCAGCGAGTCGTCGTACGCCAGCGAGATCGACGAGGTGTTCGCGTCGTACGCCCACACCCGGTTGTCGCCCTTGGTGGTGAACCAGCAGGTGCCCGCCGCGTAGAAGCAGCCCTCGCCGCCGTTGAAGACCTTGGCGCCGGAGACCTGGTGGCGGGTCTGGGTCGAGGAGGCGGCCGGGTCGGGAACGTTCGCCCAGGTCACCGGCCCGGAGGTGCCCGTACCCGCCACCAGGACCTGGAGCGTGCCGCTGGACAGGTTGCCCCAGGTGGTGGGCCGGAAGCGGTAGAAGCGGCCGTCGGTCTCGTCCTCGGTGAGGTAGACGTACCCGTGGTCGGGGTCCGCGGCCGCCGCCTCGTGCTTGAACCGGCCGAGCGCGGGCCGCCGCACGGAGGCGTTCACGCCCCACGGGTCGGTCTCGTAGACGTACCCCCGGGTGACCTCCTCGCAGGAGAGCCAGGTGTTCCACGGGGTGGAGCCGCCCGCGCAGTTGTTGTTCGTCCCCGACAGGATGCGGTACGCGGACGTCACCGTGCCGGAAGAGTTGAACCGCACGGCGCTCGCCCCGCCACCGCTGCCGGACGACACCTCGGCGTTGGACACGTAGATCCAGCCCGAGCCGTCGGCGTAGGTCGCCCCGCCGTCGGGGGCGCTGTGCCAGCGGTAGGAGGTGCCCGCCACGGTCTGCCCCGACCGGGCGATGATGCGGCTGGTGAAGCCGCTCGGCAACTGGATGCCGTTGCCGTTGGCCGCCTGCAGCGCGCCGTACGGGCCGGGGGCCGGCTGGGCGGGTGCGGCGGAGGCGGCGCCGCGCCACAGGGTGCCGCCGAAGGCCGCCGCCGAGGTGCCGACCACCGCCGTACGCAAGAAGGTCCGACGTTCCACGATCACTCCACGGATGAGTGAGGGCCCGCCGCTCCGGACGGACCGGCGGGTCGCGCGTCAGGACTATAGGAGTACGTAATTGACGCCCCGTCAATACGGGGTGAACGGCCGGGGGACGGCGACGGGCCGGGCGGTCACTCCACCCGCACCGCGTACACCGCCACCGAGACCTCCTCGTCGTCCAGGCACACGCCGGTCTCCAGGTCGAAGCGCTGCTTCAGCAGCGGCGAGGCCACGAACGGCCGCCCGCCCGCCGAGCCGAGCAGCCCGCGCGAGAGGACGTACGCCCCGGTGAACGGGTCCCGGTTGCCGATCGCCCGCACCACCCCCGCCCGGTCCATGAACAGGGCCGCCTGCCCGCCGTCCGGCAGCAGCACCGCGGCGCCGCGCCCCGGGCTCAGCCGGTCCGCGTCGCAGACGGTGAGCCAGCCCCCGTCGTGGGCGACCCGGACGACGGCAGCGTTCAGGGTTTCGGTGGCCATCAGGACGGGGTCCCTTCGAGGGTGCGGACGGCGAGCACGGGACCCGCGAGCAGCTCCAGATCGGGCTTGATCTGGTCCCGCTCGGGGACGAACCTCACCGAGGGATCCGGGGCGTCGGGGGCGTTGACGAAGCTCACGAACCGCCGCAGCCGCTCCGGGTCGTCGATGGTCGCGGCCCACTCGTCGCGGTAGCCGGACACATGGTCGGCCATCAGCCTCTCCAACTCGTCGCAGAGCCCCAGCGAGTCGTGGACGACGACGTCCCGTACGTGCTCCAGGCCGCCGTCGATCCGCTCCAGCCAGGCCGAGGTGCGCTCCAGGCGGTCCGCCGTACGGATGTAGAACATCAGGAACCGGTCGATGAGGCGCACCAGTTCGGCGTCCGACAGGTCCTGCGCCAGCAGGTCGGCGTGGCGCGGGGTGGCCCCGCCGTTGCCGCCGACGTAGAGGTTCCAGCCGCCGGCCGTGGCGATGATCCCGAAGTCCTTGCCCCGGGCCTCCGCGCACTCCCGGGCACAGCCGGAGACCGCGGACTTGAGCTTGTGCGGGGAGCGCAACCCCCGGTAGCGCAGCTCCAGGTCGATCGCCATCTTCACGGAGTCCTGCACGCCGTAGCGGCACCAGGTCTGCCCCACACAGGACTTGACCGTCCGCAGCGACTTCCCGTACGCGTGCCCGGACTCGAAGCCCGCGTCCACCAGCCGGGTCCAGATGAGGGGGAGCTGGTCGACCCGTGCGCCGAAGAGGTCGATGCGCTGGCCGCCGGTGATCTTCGTGTAGAGGCCGAAGTCACGGGCGACCTCGCCGATCACGATGAGCTTCTCCGGGGTGATCTCGCCGCCGGGGATGCGCGGGACGACCGAATAGGAGCCGTTGCGCTGGAGGTTGGCGAGGAAGTGGTCGTTGGTGTCCTGGAGGGACGCCTGCTCCCCGTCCAGGACGTAGCCGCTGGCGCCGAGCGTCGGGGCGAGCGAGGCGATGACCGAGCCGACCGTCGGCTTGCAGACCTCGCAGCCCTCCCCGCCGCGCGCCTCCTGCCGGCCGTGCGAGTCGAGGAGGGCGGCGAAGGAGGTGATGCCCAGCGTGCGGACGATCTCGTACAACTCGCTGCGGCTGTAGGCGAAGCAGCCGCACAGGCCGGTGTCCTGGTTCTGCGGGAGCAACTGTCCGATCACCGTGACGCAACTGCCGCAGCCGGTCCCGGCCCGGGTGCACTTCTTCACGTCGGGCAGGGTGGTGTGCTCGCAGATCGCGCCCTTGGTCACGTTGTGGCAGGAGCAGATGACGGCGTCGTCCGGCAGCGCCGAGGGGCCGAGCGCCACCGGCCCGCCCGCTCCGGCCGGCAGCACGAACTGCTCGGGGGGAACGGGCAGTACGCTCCCGGTCATCGGCCGCAGGGTCCCGTAACCGTCCGCGTCCCCGACCAGCACCCCGCCCAACAGGGTGCCGTCCGCGCCGATGACCAGCTTCTTGTAGACGCCGGAGCGGGAGTCGGCGTACACGACATCCAACGCGCCCTCGGCGCTCCCGTGCGCGTCGCCGAAGGAGGCCACGTCCACGCCGAGCAGCTTCAGCTTCGTCGACATGTCGGCCCCGGTGAACTCGGCCCGCCCGCCGCCGAGCACCTCGGCCACGGTCTCCGCCATCTCGTACCCCGGCGCGACCAGCCCGTAGACCCGCCCGTCGGACGCCAGCGCGCACTCACCGATCGCGAACACGGCCGGGTCGGACGTACGGCACTCCTCGTCCACCACGATGCCGCCCCGCTCCCCGACCGCGAGCCCGCAGTCGCGCGCCAGTTGGTCACGCGGCCGGACCCCGGCGGAGAACACCACCAGATCCGTGGCCAGCGAGGACCCGTCCGAGAGCGCCATCCCGTTCACGGCCCCGTCCGCGCCCGCGGTGACCGACTGCGTACCGACCCCGGTGTGCACGGTCAGCCCCATGTTCTCGATGGTCCGCAGCAGGGCCGCGCCGCCGCCCTCGTCCACCTGGACCGGCATCAGCCGGGGCGCGAACTCCACCACATGGGTGCGCAGCCCGAGCCCCTTGAGCGCCCCCGCCGCCTCCAGGCCGAGCAGCCCGCCCCCGACCACCGCCCCGGTCTCCGCCCCCTTCGCGTACTCCTCGATCGCGAGCAGGTCCTCGATCGTCCGGTACACGAAACAGCCCCGGGAATCCTTCCCCGGCACCGGCGGGACGAAGGGATACGAGCCCGTCGCCAGCACCAGCGTGTCGTACGGGAACACCGCCCCGGACCGCGCGGTCACGGTCCGGGCCGCCCGGTCGACGCTCTCGGCCGGGTCGCCGACGTACAGCTCGATCCCGTGCTCCGCCATGAAATCCGGTTCCACCAGCGAGAGTTGCTCGGGGGAGCGCCCGGCGAAGTACGAGGTGAGCTGCACCCGGTCGTAGGCGGGCCGGGGCTCCTCGCAGAGCACGACGATCCGGGCCCGCCCGGCGGCCGGGGTCAGCCCGCGCGCGGCCAGGGACTCCAGGAACCGCTGGCCGACCATGCCGTGTCCGACGAGGACGAAGGTGGGGGTGTTCGGGATGGTGGTGTCCGGGATGGTGGGGTCCGGCATCTCAGTGGCCTCCGTCGTCGGTGAGCAGGTGGAGCAGGGACATGGCGGGCGGCAGCGGTTCGTCGTCCTGCCAGGTGCGGGCGAGGCCGGCGACCGCGCCGAGGTCGCCCAGGAGCACCCCGCCGGCCAGCCGGCCGTCGCGGACGACGACCGTGCGGTACGCGCCCCGGGTGGCGTCGGCCAGCCGGACCACGTCGTCGCCCGGCAGCGGCCGGGCCTCGCCGAAGGCGGCGAGATCGAGCCCTTCGACGGGGCCCGGGGAGCGCAGCGAGAGCCGGGTCAGGGCCCGGGTGCCCTCGTACCGGGCGGGCCGCCCGGCCAGCACCTCGGCCAGCACGTCGGCCTGCTCCAGCGCGGGACCGGCCAGCCCGTAGAGCGTGGAGCGGTGCTCGGCGCAGTCGCCGAGGGCGTGGATGTACGGGTCCGAGGTGCGCAGTTCGTCGTCGACCACGATCCCCTTGCCGACCTCCAGACCGGCGGCCCGGGCGAGCCCGGTCCGGGGCCGTACGCCGCAGGCCAGCACGGTGAGGTCGGCGGCGAGCTCGTAACCGTCGGCGAGCTGGACGGCCCGTACGGCTGTCGGCGCGGTGGCGCGATCGGGTGTCGGCTCTGTGCCCCGTACGGACTCTCCGGTCGCCACGGTCGTGCAGCGCAGCCCCCGCACCCGGCACTCGGTGTGCACCTCCACCCCGAGCGCTTCCAGGTGGCCGCGCAGCAGGGCGGCCGCTTCCGGGTCGAGCTGGCGCTCCATGAGGTGCTCGCCCTGCTGGGCCAGCACCACCTGCGCGCCGCACTCGGCGAGCGCCCGGGCCGCCGAGACCCCGAGGAGCCCGCCGCCGATGACGACCGCCCGCGCTCCGGGGCGTACGGCGGCGCGCAGGGCCAGGGCGTCGTCGAGCGTACGGAAGGGGTGGACCCCGTCCGGCAGGGTGGTTCCGAGCCCGCGCAGCGGCGGCAGCACCGGGTTGGAGCCGGTGGCCAGGACCAGCCGCCCGTAGCGCAGCACGCTGCCGTCGTCGCAGTGGACCAGCCGGTCGGCCCGGTCGATGCGGACTGCCCGCACCCCGCGCCGTACCTCGGTGGCCGGCAGGGCGATGACGTCCGGGGCGTACCGCCCGGCCAGTACGTCGGCCAGCAGCACCCGGTTGTAGGGGGCATGCCGCTCCTCGCCGACGACGGTGACCCCGGGGACCCGCGCGGCGAGCCGGGCACCGGCCATCCCGGCGCCGATCACCACGACGGGCGCGTCGGCGCTCTCCCTCGTCTTCCTCATGGGCACGAGCGTGGACGGCGGGTGTTACCCGGCCGCATCCCGCCGGTTTCCCGGACGGAACCGTGCGCTCAGCGCCGCCCGGCGCCCCCTGTGAGAACGGCTCGCAGCCCTCCCCTTACTGTCGGGTCCATGCCCGACATCACCCTCACCACCCTGATCCTGCTCTGCCTGGCCGCGGCCGCCGCGGGCTGGATCGACGCGGTGGTCGGCGGCGGCGGGCTGCTGCTCCTGCCCGCCCTGCTGCTCGGCCTGCCGAACGTCCCGGCCGCCCATGTCCTCGGCACCAACAAGGCCGTCGCGATCGTCGGCACCTCGGGCGCCGCGATCACGTACGTCCGCAGAGCGCCGGTCCGGGTGGGGCTGGCGGTGCGGGTGGGGCTGATGGCGCTCGCCGGGTCGATGGCCGGGGCGTTCTTCGCCGCCGGGATCAGCAGCGAGGTGCTGCGCCCGGTGATCATGGTGGCGCTGCTCGGGGTCGCCGCCTTCGTCCTGCTGCGCCCGTCCTTCGGTACGGCGGCGGCGGGCGACACCGACGCCCGTCCGGTCACCCGGGCCCGGATCGTCACCGCGGTCGTGCTGGTGGGCGGCGGGATCGGTTTCTACGACGGCCTGTTCGGCCCGGGGACCGGCACCTTCCTGGTGCTCGCGCTCACCGCCGTACTCCACCTGGATCTGGTGACCGCCTCGGCCACCGCCAAGATCGTCAACGTGTGCACGAACGCGGGGGCGCTGGCGATGTTCGCGTACCAGGGCACGGTCCTGTGGCAGTTGGCCGCCGTGATGGCCGTCTTCAACCTGGCGGGCGGGATGGCGGGGGCCCGGATGGCGCTGAGCCGGGGGAGCGGATTCGTCCGGGCGGTGCTGCTGACGGTGGTGTTCTCGCTGGTGGCGAAGCTGGGCTACGACCAGTGGACGGCGTAGGAGCGTGTACGGGGCCGTATCCCGGGCTCACCGGAACGTATCCGGGGCTCACCGGAACGTATCCGGGGCTCACCGGAACGTATCCGGGGCTCACCGGAACGTATCCGGGGCTCACCGCACATCGGTGAGATGGGCGTAGGCCACTACGTTGCCCTGGTAGCCGGTCTCCTTGGAGAACCCGCCGCCGCAGGTGATCAGCCGCAGCGAGGCGTGCGGGGAGTCGCCGTAGACGCGCTGGTCGGGGAAGTCCTTGTTGTCGTACACCTCGATGGCGTCGATCGAGAAGACGGCCGTGCGCCCGTCCTCGCGGACGACCTCGACGCGGGTGCCCTTGGTGAGGGCGCCGAGGGCGTAGAAGACGGAGGGCCCCTCGGCGTTGTCGACATGCCCGGCGACGATCGCGGTGCCCCGGGCGCCGGGCGGGACCCCGCCGGCGTACCAGCCCGCGAGGTTGCGGTCGGTGTCCGGCGGGACGTCCAGGCTGCCGTCGGCACCGAGCCCCAGCCGCATCGTCGGCGCGTCCACCGAGATGCTCGGGATGCGGATGCGGACCGGGTCGGAGGGGTGCAGCGGTTCGGCGACGGGGGAGCCGGGCTGGAGCTGGGGGCCGGCGGCGAAGGCCTGGGCGCCGGAGGGCTGCGGCGGGATCAGTTGGTCGCCGGAGCCGTTCTGGACGAGCCAGATACCGCACAGCACGGCGATGCCCACCAGCCAGCCCCTGGCTTTCTGCGCGCTCTGGGACACGTCGTCGTCCTCGTCAGCGTGGTGAGTCTCGGATCGAAGGCGGGCCGGACGCGCTCGGGGACGCGCCCGGCCCGGTCGGTGAGGCTGCCTCCGGTGGCCTCCCGGGCCCCCCGGCCGGTGGCCTCAGCGGCTCTCGGTGGCCTCAGCTGCCCTCGGTGGGCTCGGTCCGCCGGCGCAGCAGCCACAGACCGCCCACGGCCGCCATGCCGATCACGCCGACGCCGAGGGCGACCTGCGTGGAGTTCGGCTCGACGCTGCCGCCGACCCCGGTCCGCACATGGCCGGACGGACGGTCGTGGTCGGGCCGGTCGGGCTTGCCGCCGCCGATCACCTTGAGGTCCCCGACGGCGTCCTTGCCGTTGTCGCAGGAGACGACGATCTCGTAGACGCCGGGCCGGGTGTCGTGCGGCACGGTGAACTGGCCGACGAGCACCTCCTTGTGCGTACCCTTGCGGACCTCGAAGTCCCCGGCGTCCAGGGAGTTCGCGTCACCGATGCCGGAGCCCTTGGGGCCGCAGGCGGTGGTGTTCACGGTGACCTTGGCGCCGGGAGGCGCGGTCGCGGGGGTGATCTCCAGCCGGCCGAAGTCATCGCCTGCGTACGCGGACGGGGCGGCGGTGAGACCGAGCGCTATGACGGTGACCGCGGCGGTGGCGGTACCGGTCATCAGGCGGGCAGGACTGCGCATGGGGATCCTCCGTGCAGACGGCGCGAGCGATGGTGTCCTGCCCCCGACCTAACGGGCAGCCGCCGCCGCACGCCTTCTGACGCCAGGTCAGCTTTCACCCGTACGGACCGGCGCGGCACCCTTGCTGCCGGAGATCGTCGCAGGTCACGGCGGTGCGACTGGGCCGTTCGGTCCGCGCCGCCGGTCCGGGTGCCGATCGAGTGAGGCTCACCGACAAGGTGTGACTCACATCACACACATGGGCTCGCGGAGTGCGGGCACACGCAAGACACCCCCCCACGGGACGGATCCCCGCCCCCACGGCAACCGCCCCCACCGGCCTACCCCCCTGGTCCCGGTGGGGGCGGTGTCGGATCCGGCGGGGAGGGATCACCCGGTGGGCGCCCGGCCCACACCGGCGCCCGTGCTCGCGCCCGCACTCCAGGAGATCGCCGGCGGCCGCACCCGCGCGCACAGCGGCTGCCCCTTCGCGTCGGTCAGCCCCAGTCGCCCGGTGAGCTGCCCGGAACGCGCGGCGGCTTCGAGGATCTCGGGCTCGATGTCGCTGAACATCAGCTTGGCGCGCCGGAACATGCTGAAGAGCCCGGCCTCGTCCACGGTCCCCCACGACAGATAGATGAACCGCCCGCCCAGCCGGTTCTGGATGTACGGCCCCGAGACCTCGACCCCGTCCGCCGTGGCTTTCGCCGCACACTCCAGGGTCCAGGAAGCGCTCGGAGCATCCCCGGGACAGAGTCCGAGCAATTCGCCGGGCCGGTCCTTGCGCTGAACTCCGACATGAATGTTCTCGAACCCGGGAAAGTCGGAGTCCGGCCCGCAGGTGCGGCCGGGGAGCGCTGAGGCCTCGATATGGATCTGCATGCTCCCCATGGTCCGTCACCGCGACAGAGCGGCCCTGCGAAGGTCGATTTCCGGCCAACCCTTAGAGAGGGTCCGCCGGCACACTCCCGTACACAGCCTCCAATCGCCCCATCACCCCCGCCATCTCCTCATCCCCACCGGCGAACTCCACCGCATCGATCCGCCGCACCGGTGCGATCCCCTGCGAGTTGCAGAGGAAGGCACCCCGGTACACGCCCAGCCCGTCCAGCGTCACGGCCCGCCGGACCGACGGCTCCCCGGCCGCCGCGAGGCCGCGCTCCAGCAGCGTCATGGTGGTGCCGATGAGCGCGGGGGCGTCCGGCCACACCACCGAACCACCGTCCCAGAAGCCGATGTTGGTGGTGGCCCCCTCGGTCACCACGCCGCCCGGCGCGGTCAGCAGGGCCTCGTCGAACCCGGCCCGCGCGGCGAGCATCCCGTAGTACGTCTGCCCGAACTCGCCCGGCCGCTTGATGTGCGGCACGGCCCGGGTGTACGGCACCGACATCAGGCTCCGGCCCCCGGGTGCCATCGAGGCGGGCTCACGGACGGCGACCATCACCCGCGTACGGCTCTCCCCGGGCGGCAGAAACCCGTGCACCCGTACGGCGGCGTCCCGCAGTCCGGCACGGTCCAGGGCGCCCCGGATCAGCTCGCGCACCAGGCCCCCGTCCAGCGGCAGTCGGAACACCTCCCGATTGGCCGCGTCCAGCCGCTCCAGATGCAGCCCGAGCCCTCGCACGCGTCGGCCCCTCACCTGCAGGGCGGTGAAGTGCCCGAACCCGAAGAGCGCGGGGACGCGGAGGTCCTCCTCGGTGGCGGGGCGTCCGTCCATCTCGACGTAGGGGAGGGGGAGGGCGGATGCGCTGGGCGAGTGATACGTCATCCGACCACCGTAGGCGGGGGAGGCTGCCTCATCGGACCGGAGAGGCTGCGCATGCAGCGCCCGGGCGTAGTCCCGACGTGGCGCGTGAAGTGCTGGTTCAGATGGGCCTGGTCGTGGAATCCGACGGCTGTGGCGACTTGGGCGGTCGCAGGCCGTCGAGGTGGCGGCGGCCTCGTGCAGAGATATGCCGACGGGTATCCGGGAGTCGAGCAGTTCGCGCAACCTGCCGGCCAGCCGGTTTGCCTCGCCGCTCGGGGCGCGGGGCCGAAGTGCGCCGAGGTGGACGTGGAGCCGCTCCCGGGTGAAGGAGAGGCGGCATTCGGATGCCAACTCGTCGCCGGCCTGGCCGAGAGAGACATGCGGCTGGTGGATACGGTGCCGCAGCAGCGCGTCATCGAGGACCGGGCTGTCCACCGCACCGCCGACCAGTCGCGATCCCCAGGAGGGCCGATGACCAAGGCGGCCGAGAACTTCGGCTAGGGCCGCTACCGCCGCCCCTCAGGGGGGTGGTCCGGCACGGCGCCTTCTCGGCTCACCCGTACGGCCGGCTGCCCGGCCGGTCGATCGGCCCGGTTCGCCATAGGCGCGGCGCACGGGCTGCCGGCCAGGCCGTCGTCGGGCTGCTCGGTGGGCGACGACGAGGACGCGATCCACCTCGTGCTCAAGGGCGCCGCGCCCACCCGGGTGATATCCAAGGACCCCCTGGTCGTGGCCTTCGGTGCTCAGGACACGGAGTTCGCCGCCCCGCGCACCAGTGGCTGCGGCCCCCTGGGGCGCGTGCTCGACCGGGCTTTGGGCCTGCCGTCGGCGGCGGGAGCGAACGCCTTCGCCATGGAGGTCACGGTGGCCATCCGGCCCTACGCGTAGGCCCGTCCGGGCGCCACTGGCCTCCGGGGCCGCATCGGGGCCGGATGCTCCCGCACGGGCATCGGCTTGACCTCAACCATGGTTGAGGCTGAAGGCTCGACGCCATGGACACCACATCCGCACCCACGATGTCCCCCGCCCCCCTCAAGGTCGCCGTCATCCTCGGCAGCAACCGCGAAGGCCGCTTCGGGCCGGTCATCGCCGACTGGTTCCTCGGCCGGGCCGCCCGCTACGACGGCATCGAGACCGAGCTCATCGATGTCGTCACCGCCCGGCTCCCCACCGCGCTCTCCTTCAGCCCCACCCCCGAGGAGGCCGCCCGGGTCGAGGCGGTCTCGGCCCGGCTGGCGGCGGCCGACGCGTTCGTCGTGCTCACGCCCGAGTACAACCACTCCTTCCCCGCCCCACTGAAGAACCTCATCGACTGGCACCGCGCCGAATGGCAGGCCAAACCCGTCGCCTTCGTCAGTTACGGCGGCAGGTCCGGCGGGCTGCGGGCCGTCGAGCAGCTCCGCCAGGTCTTCGTCGAGATGCACGCGGTCTCCGTCCGCGACACCGTCTCCTTCCACAACGCGGGCGCTCTCTTCGACGACGCGGGGAACCACCGGGACCCGGCGGACGTCGACGCGGCGGCCAAGGCGCTCCTGGACCAGTTGGTCTGGTGGGGCGACGCCCTGCGCGAGGCGCGAAACCGGCATCCGTACAGCGCCTGATCCCCTCCGGGCCGACAATCGGTGCACGGGCGGGAGCACCCCGCCGTCCGGGCAGAAGCCCGCCGTACTCCGAGGAGACCGACGATGACAGCGCCGCCGGCATGGCTGACCGTACTGACCACGACCGACAGCGAGGAGAAGGCCCACGAGCTGGCGCAGGGCGCGGTGGAGGCCCGGCTGGCGGCCTGCGCGCAGATCTCCGCGCCCGTCACCTCGGTCTACCGGTGGCAGAACGCCATCGAGTCGTCCGAGGAGTGGCAGGTGCTGTTCAAGACGGCGGCCGGGCGCTACGAGGAGCTGGAGGAGTACCTCCAGGAGGCGCACGACTACGACACCCCCGAGATCATCGCCATCCCGGTGATCCGGGGCAGCGCCCGTTACCTCGGCTGGGTCACGGCGGAGACGGCTCCCGCAGCCGCTCTGTGACGGCGGCCATGAGCACCCTGGATCCCGGCTCCCCGCCCACCGACGAGCTGCCGTTCTTCGTGTACGGGACGCTGCTCCCCGGCGAACCCAACCACGACCTGTTCCTCCGGGGCCGTACGTCGGGGGAGCGGGCGGCCGTCCTGCCCCGGGCCCTGCTGTACGACGGGCCCGGCTACCCGTACGCCATCGACGGCCACGGCCGCGTCCACGGCACCCTGCTCACCGCCGCGCCCGGGGTGTACGGGGAGCTGCTCGGGCTCCTGGACCATCTGGAGGAGTACCTCGGGCCCGGCCACCCGCGCAATCTGTACGAGCGGGTCGTCCGCGAGGTCGAGCTGCCGGGGGAGGGCGAAACAGGTCAGGAGCCCTCCGGGACGCGCGAGGGTCAGGAGCTCTCCGGGCCCCGCCAGGGTCAGGAGCCTTCCGGGTCCCGCGAGGGTCAGGAGCCTTCCGGGACGCGCGAGGGTCAGGAGCCTCAGGCGACCCGTGCCTGGGTCTACCTCGCCGCGGCCGCCGTCACCCGCTCCCTCCGGACCAGCGGCAGCGTCATCGCCGAGGGGCGGTGGGTCACCGGGCGGCCTCCAGGCGGACCGCGCACACCTTGAACTCCGGCATCCGCGAGACCGGGTCGAGCGCCGGGTTGGTCAGCGTGTTGGCCCGGCCCTCACCCGGCCAGTGGAACGGCATGAACACCGTGTCCGCCCGGATCGCCCCGGTGATCCGGGCCGCCGCCACCGCCCGCCCGCGCCGGGACGTCACCGCGACGGGCTCGCCCTCGGCCACCCCGATCCGCTCCGCCAGGCGCGGGTGCAGTTCCACGAAGGGGCCGGGGGCCGCCGCGTTCAGCTCGTCCACCCGGCGGGTCTGGGCCCCCGACTGGTACTGCGCCACCACCCGTCCCGTCGTCAGCACCACCGGGTACTCCGGGTCCGTCTCCTCGGCCGCCACCCGGTGCACCACCGGCACGAACACGGCCCGCCCGTCCTCCGTCGCGAACCGGTCCAGGAAGAGCCGCGGCGTCCCCGGGTGGTCCGCGTCGGGGCACGGCCAGAACACGCCGTCCTCCGCCGCGATCCGCTCGTACGTGATGCCCGCGTAGTCCGCCGCACCGCCCGCCGACGCCCGCCGCAACTCCTCGAACACCTCGGCCGGGTCGGCTGGGAACCCCTTGCCGTGGCCCAGCAGCCCGGCCAACGCGTGCAGCACCTCCAGGTCGCTGCGCACCCCCTCCGGCGGGTCGAGCGCCCGCCGCCGCAGCACCACCCGGCCCTCCAGGTTGGTGGTGGTCCCGCTCTCCTCCGCCCACTGCGTCACCGGCAGCACCACGTCCGCCAGCGCCGCCGTCTCGGAGAGGACGACATCCGCGACCGCCAGGAAGTCCAGGGAGCCCAGGCGGCGTTCGACGTGCGAGGCGTGCGGGGCGGAGACCACCGGGTTGGAGCCCATCACCAGCAGCGCCCGCACGTCCCGGCCCAGCGCGTCCAGCAGCTCGTACGCGCTCCGCCCCGGCCCCGGCAGGCTGTCCGGATCCACGCCCCAGACCTCCGCGACCCGGCGGCGGGCGGCCGGGTCGGTCAGCTTGCGGTAGCCGGGCAACTGGTCGGCCTTCTGGCCGTGCTCCCGGCCGCCCTGCCCGTTGCCCTGTCCGGTCAGGCACCCGTACCCGGACAGCGGCCGCCCTGCCCGCCCGGTGGCCAGGCAGAAGTTGATCCACGCGCCCACCGTGTCCGTCCCCTTGGCCTGCTGCTCCGGCCCCCGTGCGGTCAGCACCATCCCGCTCTCCGCCCCGCAGAACAGCTCCACCGCCTCCCGCAGCCGCGCCACCGGAACCCCGCAGATCCGCTCCACCAGCTCCGGCCAGTGCGCCATCGCCCCGGCCCGCGCCTCCTCCCACCCGCGTGTACGGCTCCGTACGAACTCCTCGTCCACCCGGCTCCCCGCCACCACCAGGTGCAACATCCCGAGCGCCAGGGCCAGATCGGTGCCGGGGCGGGGCGCCAGATGCAGGTCCGCCTGCTCGGCGGTGCGGGTGCGGCGCGGGTCGATGACGATCAGCCGGCCCCCGTTCGCCCTCAGTTCGGTGAGATACCGCAGGGCGGGCGGCATCGTCTCGGCGAGGTTCGACCCGACGAGGATCACGCACCCCGTCCGCGGGATGTCCTCCAGCGGGAACGGCAGCCCCCGGTCGAGCCCGAACGCCCGCTGGTGGGCGGCGGCCGCCGACGACATGCAGAACCGGCCGTTGTAGTCGATCTGCGAGGTCCCGAGCACCACCCGGGCGAACTTCCCGAGCGCGTACGCCTTCTCGTTGGTCAGCCCGCCCCCGCCGAACACCCCCACCGCGTCCGCCCCGTGCGCCGCCCGCACCCCGCCGAGCCCTTCGGCGATCCGCCCCAGCGCCTCGTCCCAGCCCGCCTCCTCCAGCTCACCGCCGGGCCGCCTCCGTACCAGCGGTGAGGTCAGCCGGACCCCCCGGCGCAGCACGGCGGGCGCACTCCGTCCCTTGCCGCACAACGCACCCCGGTTGACCGGGAACCCGGTGCGTTCCACCACCTCGGCCACCTCCGGGCCCGCCACCGGGCGCAGGATCATGCCGCACTGGAGGGCGCAGTACGGGCAGTGGGTGGGCGTCTCGGTACCGGTCATGGGGCCCAGCCTGCGAGAGCGGTATTACGGGGACGGGGGCACCCGGTTACGCCGCCGGAACGCCCGCCTCAGCCCGCCGCCCACCCCTCTGTGAGGTCCCCCCAGCGTCGGCCCCCCCCACGTCACGGCGTCGCCGACGCCAGCGCCTCCGTCACGCCCGCCTCCTGAGGCCCGAGGAAGCGCGGGTCGGGGCGGAACAGGGCGTCCAGAGCCGCCTTGCCCGACGCGGCCAGCTCCCGGGTGCCGCCGTAGTACCACGTCGCGTCCCGGGGCTCGTCGACCGCGACCCCGTACGCGTCGATCCCGGCGGAACGGCACAGGGTCGTCGCC
This sequence comes from Streptomyces cyaneofuscatus, assembly GCF_042718795.1. GTDB lineage: Bacteria > Actinomycetota > Actinomycetes > Streptomycetales > Streptomycetaceae > Streptomyces > Streptomyces cyaneofuscatus_A. The sequence continues at coordinate 259,250 of NZ_JBHXOX010000002.1, read as the reverse complement.
CGGTGGATGTGGAAGCCCTGGCTCACCAGCACCGCCCGGTCGACCCCGAATATCTTCTTGGCCCGCACGCACGAGTCCCAGCTGTCGAACCCGGCGTAGTCGCTGACGATCCGGCCGTCCGGCACCCCGCGCTCGGTCAGATACGTGCGCATCGCGTCCGGCTCGTCGTACTCCACCCGGCTGTTGTCCCCGGTGACCAGGACGACCTTCACCTTGCCGGTGCGGAACAGCTCGGCCGCCGCGTCCAGGCGGTGGGCCAGATACGGGGTCGGCCGGCCCTTCCAGAGCCCGGCGCCGAACACCATGGCGACCTCCCGGACCGGGGCGTCCGCCGTGGTCCCCACCCGTGCGTCGGAGCCCATCCGCATCCAGGTCGCGGGCAGCAGCGCCAGCACGCAGAGGGCCATCAGCCCCTGCACGGCGAGCCGCCGTCCCCGGCGGGAGCGGGGCAGCCGGAGCGCGGAGAGCCGGGGCAGCCGCAGCCATGGTCTGTGCCTCTTCGCACCGCCCTCCGACGCCCGCCGCACCTCCGACGCCGGCCGCACTTCCGACGCCGGCGTATCCCGCTCCTCCGACGCCGCCCGCGCCCCCGGCGTATCCCGCGCGCCTCGCATTCCCCGCGTCCCCCGCATCCCTCGCACGAGAGCCCCCCCCTCATCGTCCGTACCGTCGTTCGGTCCCACTCCACCTGACGAGCGAAAGACCCGAAAGGTTCGCCGACCGGCAGAAAGGGGTGCAGGCCCCCGCCCCGCACACCGGCCACCACCCCACCGTGAGGGGGCGGAAAACCCCCGTGACCCTCACGCAACGGCCCGGCAACCTCCGCCCGGCACGATCGGGTCCATCACCACCCGGCCCAGCCCAGGCCACCACGCCGGCCGACCACCCAGCCCAGCCCAGCGTCCGGCCCGACCCCCAACCACCCCCCACCCCGACCCCCAACCACCCCCCACCCCGCCTCCCGGAACGGAACCCGCAGGCCCATGCACCGCACCCGCCCCCTCGCCGTGCCCCGGCCCCCCGCCGCACCCCGGCCGCCCACCGGCGCGTCCGCCCCGCCCACCCTCCTCGCCGTCGCCCACGGCAGCCGCGACCCGCAGGCCCTGCGGACCGTCCTCGCGCTCCTGGACCGGGTCCGCGACCTGCGCCCCGGCCTCGACGTCCGCCTCGGCCACATCGAGCTGAACCAGCCACTCCTCCCGGACACCCTGGACGCCCTGCGCGGGGCCGACGCCGTCCTCGTACCGCTGCTCCTCGGGCGCGGCCACCACGTCAAGCACGACCTGCCCGCCGCCGCGGCCGCCGCCCCCTCCGTACGCACCCGGATCGCCGCCCCCCTCGGGCCGCACCCCCTGCTGGTGGAGGCGCTGTACGGGCGGCTCGTGGAGGCGGGCTGGGACCCCGCCGACCAGGGGAGCCGCCGCGCCGCCGTGGTCCTCGCCGCCGCCGGGTCCCGCGACCCCGACTCGGCCCAGGACACCCGGCGTACGGCCCGGATGCTGGCCGAGCGGCTCGGCGGGGTGCCCGTCGTCCCGGCGTACGCCTCCGCCGCCACCCCCACCGTTCCCGCCGCGCTGCGCGCGCTGGCCGCCCGGGGCCGGCACCGTACCTTCGTCGCCTCGTACTTCACCGCGCCCGGCCGTTTCGCGAGCGCCGCCGCGAGTGCCGCCCCCCGCACCGCCGCCGTTCCGCTCGGCGCCCACCCCGCGATGGCCCGCCTCCTCCTCCACCGCTACGACCAGGCACTGTCGGCGACCGCACCCTCCGAGATGGTGAGCTTGCTCGCTTCCGCCTGACTCCCCGGCCCGCTCACGACACGTTGTCCGTCCCGGTCGCTACTGTCGGGACCATGGACGGCACACAGGGCGCACGCGGGGCAGATCAGACACACGGCACGCCAGTCACACAGGGCACACCTGCCGCACCAGCCACACCAGCCACACCAGCCCCCCACAGTGAGCGGGTCACCGGGAGCGGCTACGGGCCCGCCGACACCGAGCGCTTCGACACCGAGCAGGACAAGCGCCCCGGCCGCACCGCCTTCCAGCGCGACCGGGCCCGGGTGCTGCACTCCGCCGCGCTGCGCCGGCTCGCCGGGAAGACCCAGGTGGTCACGCCCGGCACGCGCTCCCTCGTCTGGGACGCCAGCCCCCGCACCCGGCTCACCCACTCCCTGGAGTGCGCGCAGGTCGGCCGCGAGCTGGGCGCGGTCCTCGGCTGCGACCCGGACCTCGTGGAGACGGCCTGCCTCTCCCACGACATGGGCCACCCGCCGTTCGGGCACAACGGCGAGCAGGCGCTCAACGACTTCGCCTCCGACTGCGGCGGTTTCGAGGGCAACGCCCAGTCGCTGCGGCTGCTGACCCGCCTGGAGCCCAAGCGGTTCGTCCACGACCCGCGCACCGGCGAGCTGGTCAGCGTCGGCCTCAACCTGACCCGGGCCGCCCTGGACGCCGCCACCAAGTACCCCTGGCCGCGCGGCGCGCACCCCACCGACCCGCACTCGGTGAAGTTCGGGGTGTACGCGGACGACCTGCCGGTCTTCGAGTGGGCCCGGAAGGGCGCACCCGAGGGCCGTACCTGCTTCGAGGCCCAGGTGATGGACTGGTCCGACGACGTGGCCTACTCGGTGCACGACTTCGAGGACGGGCTGCACGCCGGGCACATCGACCCCAACTGCCTCTACGCCGAGCCGGAGCGCGAGGAGATCTTCGCCGTCGCCATCGGCCGGTACGTCCCCGCCGACACCGACCCGCAGGAGCTGGCGGAGGCGCTGGACCGGCTGATCGACCAGGAGTGGTGGCCGCACGGGTACGACGGCTCCGCCGTGGCCCAGGCCCGCCTGAAGGACGCCACCAGCCAGCTCATCGGCCGGTTCTGCACCGAGGCCGAGACCGCCACCCGCGAGCTCTACGGCCCCGGCCGCCTGACCCGGTACGGAGCGGAGCTCGTCGTTCCGCGTACGGTCCGCAACGAGTGCGCGGTCCTCAAGGCGGTCGCCGACCGTTACGTGATGCAGCGCGCCGAGCAGGAGACCCTCCGCGCCGACCAGCGCATCGTCATCGCCGAGCTGGCCGCCGCGCTCACCGCCCGCGCCCCCGAGGGCCTGGAGCCGCACTTCCGGGCCCTGTTCGACCAGGCGCCCGACGACCACACCCGTAAGCGCGTCCTCGTCGACCAGATCGCGGCCCTGACCGACGCCTCCGCACGATCCCTGCACGCCGCGCTCACCGCCCGCCGTGACTGAGAGGCAGACTGGAGAAGACCGGAGAAATGACCACTGGGTGTGACCTGTCCGGGGCACACCCTCTTTCGCCATCACGCTGCGTGCGGGACGCTCGCAGCCGGGGGCGCCGCGCAGCACAGCACTGAGGAGGCATCAAGTGGTCGACGCACATCGGACGTTCGTCATCGTCGGAGCGGGACTCGCAGGGGCGAAGGCGGCCGAAACGCTCCGCGCGGAAGGGTTCACCGGCCGGGTGATCCTCATCGGGGACGAGCGCGACCACCCCTATGAGCGGCCGCCGCTCTCCAAGGGTTACCTCGGCGGCAAGGAGGAACGCGACAGCGTCTTCGTGCACGAGCGCCCCTGGTACGCGGGCGCCGACGTCGAACTGCACCTCGGCCAGCCCGTCACGGTCCTCGACCGGTACGCGAAGACCGTGCAGCTCGGCGACAACACCGTCATCCACTACGACAAGCTGCTGCTCGCCACCGGCTCCGAACCGCGCCGCCTCGACGTCCCCGGCACCGACCTGGCGGGCGTCCACCACCTGCGCCGCCTCGCCCACGCCGACCGGCTGCGCAACGTGCTGGCCGCCCTCGGCCGCGACAACGGCCACCTGGTGATCGCCGGGGGCGGCTGGATCGGCCTGGAGGTCGCCGCCGCCGCCCGGGGGTACGGGGCCGAGGTCACCGTCGTCGAGTCGGAGCCCACCCCGCTGCACCAGGTCATCGGCCCCGAGCTGGGCCAGATCTTCACCGAGCTGCACAGCTCGCACGGCGTCCGCTTCCACTTCGGCGCCCGCCTCATCGAGATCACCGGCCAGGACGGCATGGTGCTGGCCGCCCGCACCGACGACGGCGAGGAGCACCCCGCCCACGACGTGCTCGCCGCGATCGGCGCCGCCCCCCGCTCCGCCCTCGCCGAGGCCGCCGGCCTGGAGATGGCCGAGCGGGCGCACGGCGGCGGCATCGCCGTGGACGCCTCGCTGCGCACCTCCGACCCGCACATCTACGCCGCCGGGGACGTCGCCGCCGTCGCCCACCCGCTGCTCGGCGTCCGGCTGCGCGTCGAGCACTGGGCCAACGCCCTCAACAGCGGACCGGCCGCCGCCCGCTCCATGCTCGGCCAGGACGTGACGTACGACCGGGTGCCGTACTTCTTCTCCGACCAGTACGACCTGGGCCTCGAATACTCCGGTTGGGCGCCGCCCGGCAGTTACGACGAGGTGATCATCCGGGGCGACGCGGGGAAGCGGGAGTTCATCGCGTTCTGGCTCAAGGACCGCCGCGTCCTGGCCGGGATGAACGTCAACGTGTGGGATGTGACGGAGACGATCCAGGAGCTGATCCGGGCCGGTCAGCAGCACGACCCGGAGGCCCTGGCCGACCCGTCGGTGGACCTGACGTCCCTGCTCTGACGACCGCCCGGGGCGCGGAGCAGGCCGCCCGGGGTGGGGGGCAGGCCGCCCGGGGTGCGACGCAGGCCGCCCGCGCCCCGGGAAGCGTCCCCTTGCGACCCGGGCATACGGTGTTGCGCATGGAGCACGGCACCGACGAGCTGGACAGCCTCGTACGCAAACGTATCCGCGCCCTGCGGGTGGCGCAGGGCTGGTCCCTGGAGGAGCTGGCCGGCCGGGCGAACCTCAGCCAGTCCTCGCTCAGCCGCATCGAGAACGGGCAGCGCCGCCTCGCCCTGGACCAGCTCGTCACGCTCGCCCGGGCCCTGGACACCACCCTCGACCAACTGGTGGAGACCGCGTCCGACGACGTCATCATCAGCCCGATGATCGACGGCGCCCACGGGCTGATGCGCTGGCCCGTGAAGAGCGACCCCGGTATGACCGTCGTACGGCAGCGGATGACCGAGCCGCCCCCGGACAACCCGGCCCGGATGCGCGCGCACCCCGGCCACGAGTGGCTGGTCGTCCTCTCCGGCACCGCGGTCCTCATGCTGGGCCACCGCCGCTTCCGGGTGGAGACCAACCAGGCCGCCGAGTTCCCCACGATGCTGCCGCACGCGATCGGCGCCGAGGGCGGCCCGTGCGAGATCCTCGGCATCTTCGACCGCGACGCCCGCCGCGGCCACCTGCGCGACACCCGGCGCACCGGGAACGACTGCGCACCGGACCTGCCGCACACGACGTAAGGGCGTACGTCGTTGCGCGCCCGGCACAGGAGGCGGTCACCTTCTTGCCAATACCGGGAGAGATCGTGCGGCTGAGGCATGGTCGCCCTACGGTGGCCGCATGACCCACGCACACACCCACACGCACAGCCACCCCCACTCCCACTCCCAGTCCCACGACAGCCACGGCGAGGCGGAGATCCTCGACCTCGACGCCCAGGTCCTCGCCGACCACCTCACCGGCCTCACCGGATGGCTCCCCGTCCAGGCGCCGCCCCGCCGGATCGTCGACCTGGGCTGCGGCACGGGAACGGGCACCTTCGCCCTCCTCGACCGCTTCCCCGAGGCGCACCTCACCGCCGTCGACACCTCGGCCGCCCACCTCCAGCGCCTCCGCGAGAAGGCGTGCGCCCGGGGTGCGGAGGGGCGCGTACGGACCGTGCAGGCCGACCTCGACGCCCCCGACTGGCCCGACCTCGGCACCCCGGACCTGGTGTGGGCGTCGGCCTCGATGCACCACATGGCCGACCCGGACTGGGCTCTGCGCACCGTCCACGACCTGCTGGCCCCCGGCGGACTGTTCGCCGTGGTGGAGCTCTCCGGCTTCCCCCGCTTCCTTCCCGCGAACGCCCCCGAGGACCGCCCCGGCCTGGAGGAGCGCTGCCACGAGGCGAGCGACCGCTTCCACGCCGAACACGTGCCGCACCGCGGCGCCGACTGGGGCCCGAAGCTGACCGGGGCCGGATTCACCGTCGAGGACGAGCGCATCATTACGGTGGACCTCGACGGCTCCCGCAGCGAGGCCGTCGGCGCCTACGCCCTCGGCAGCCTCCGCCGCCTGCGCCACAGCGTGGCCGAGGCGCTCGCGCCCGAGGACCTGGCCGCGCTCGACCGGCTGCTCGACACCGAGGGCCCCGGCTCGATCCTGCGCCGTGACGACCTCGCCGTACGTACCGAACGCACCGTCTGGGCCGCCCGCCGGACCGGCTGACCACGCGCTCCGGCCGGGGCGGAGCCCTGCGGGGGTCGGGTTGTCGTCGCCCACCCGTAGACTTCATCCGTGGCTGGCAGGATCAACGACGACGACGTGAAGGCGGTACGGGACGCGGTCCCGATCGACTCCGTCGTGTCCGAGTACCTCCAGTTGCGCAGCGCGGGCGGCGGAAACCTCAAGGGACTCTGCCCCTTCCACGACGAGAAGTCCCCCTCCTTCCAGGTCAGCCCCGGCAAGGGCCTGTTCCACTGCTTCGGCTGCCAGGAGGGCGGCGACACCATCGCGTTCGTGATGAAGATCGACCACCTCTCCTTCTCGGAGACGGTCGAGCGCCTCGCCGCCAAGGCGGGCATCACCCTGCGGTACGAGGAGGGCGGCTACAACCCCTCCCACCAGCGCGGCGAACGCATCCGGCTGATCGAGGCCCACCAGGCCGCCGCCGACTTCTACGTCCGCGCGCTGGAGAGCCCCGAGGCCGAGATCGGCCGGAAGTTCCTCGCCGAGCGCGGCTTCGACCAGGACGCCGCGACCCACTTCCGCGTCGGCTACAGCCCGGCCGGCTGGGACCACCTCACCCGCTATCTGCGCGGCAAGGGCTTCAGCGACAAGGAGCTGATCACCTCCGGCCTCTCCCAGGACGGCCGCCGCGGCCCCATCGACCGCTTCCGCGGCCGGCTGATGTGGCCGATCAGCGACACCGCGGGCGACATCGTCGGCTTCGGCGCCCGCAAGCTCCGCGACGACGACAACGGCCCGAAGTACCTGAACACCCCCGAGACCCCGATCTACAAGAAGTCCCAGGTGCTGTACGGGATCGACCTGGCCAAGAAGGACATCGCCAAGGCCAGCCGGGCCGTCGTCGTCGAGGGGTACACCGACGTCATGGCCTGTCACCTCGCCGGGGTCACCACCGCCATCGCCACCTGCGGCACCGCCTTCGGCAACGACCACATCAAGATCCTGCGCCGCCTCCTGATGGACAACGGCAGCGCCCGCGTGATCTTCACCTTCGACGGCGACGCGGCCGGTCAGAAGGCCGCGCTGCGTGCCTTCGAGGACGACCAGAAGTTCGCCGCCGAGACGTACATCGCCATCGCCCCGGACGGCATGGACCCGTGCGACCTGCGGCTCGCCAAGGGCGACGACTCCGTACGCGACCTGGTCGAGCCGCGCACCCCGCTCTTCGAGTTCGCGCTGCGCCAGATCGTCGGCCGGTACGACCTGGAGACCCCGGCGGGCCGCGCGTCCGCGCTCGACGAGGCCGCCGCCGTCGTCGCCAAGATCAAGACCAGCAGTGTTCAGCGCGAGGTGGCGGTCCAGCTCGCCGGGTTCGTCGGCATCCTCGACCAGGAGTTCGTGGTCCACCGCGTCGCCCAGCTCGCCCGCTGGGCCCGTGACCGCGGCGAGAAGGGCGGCAGGGGCGGCGGTCCCCAGGACCGGCGCGGCGGCGCACCCCAGCAGCCCGCCCAGCCCGCCCAGGGCGTCCAGGGCGTCCAGGCCCCCACCGTTCCCTCCGGCCCCGCGCTCAACCTCCGCAGCCCCGCCCACCGCACCGAGCGCGAGTTGCTCAAGCTCGCCCTCCAGAAGCCCGCCCTGGTCTCCCCGGCCTTCGACGCGTACGGCGCGGACGAGTTCACCGCCCCGCCCTACGCGGCGGTACGCCAGTGCATCGAGGAGGCGGGCGGCGCCGAGCGGGGCCTCGGCGACGACCGCGAGTATCTGGTCGCCGTCATGGACGCGGCCCCCAACAACACCGTGCGCTCCCTCGTCACCGAGCTGGCCGTCGAGGTCTTCATGGGCCGGACGATCGACGAGACGTACGCCGGGATGCAGCTCGTCCACGTCCGGCTGCGCGCCGTCGACCGCCGTATCGACGAGGTGCAGGGCAGCCTCGCCCGCCTCGGCAGCAACGTGGCCCCCGAGGATCTGGCGGCCGCGCAGAACGAGGTCTGGGTCCTCCAGCAGTACGCGCAGTCCCTTCGGGCGCGGGGCGCCGACGCGCTCTGAGCGCGTAACCAATACCGCCGGGAGCAGTAACCGGCCGGTGACCGAACGGAATCAGAAAGTCCCCGCACGCCCCTCGTGGCAACCCTGTGCCGTGCCTCACACTGGGGCTCCCAGCGTCATCCGGCAGCGATCACTGGGAGGTCGCCCCCGTGCAGACCCGGACCGTGTCGACCACGACCGAGCACATGTCGGCGATTCCCGTGCAGAACCGGGCCGTCCACCACCCGGAGAACGATTCGGAGAACCGCCCGGAGGGTCTCCCGGAGAACAGCCCGAAGGATCTCCCGGAGGATCTCCCGGAGAACGCCCCGGGAGCCGCGGCCCGCCCGCCCGCGAGGCCACCCGAGGTGGTCATGAGCGCAGCCGAGGCCGTCATGGAGGAAGCGGAGCACGCCCCCGAACCCCGCGAGGCGCGGAGCCGGACGGACAGCGGCGGCCCCACCTCCGACCTCTTCCGGCAGTATCTGCGCGAGATCGGCCGCATCCCGCTGCTCACCGCCGCCGACGAGGTCGAGCTGGCCCGCCGCGTGGAGGCCGGACTCTTCGCCGAGGAGCGCCTCACCAACACCCCGGACCTGGACTCCCGGCTCGCCGGCGACCTGGACCGGCTCGTGGTCCTGGGCCGCACCGCCAAGCGCCGGCTCATCGAGGCCAACCTCCGCCTGGTCGTCTCCGTCGCCAAGCGGTACGTGGGCCGGGGCCTCACCATGCTCGACCTGGTCCAGGAGGGGAACCTCGGCCTGATCCGGGCGGTGGAGAAGTTCGACTACGCCCGGGGCTACAAGTTCTCGACCTACGCGACCTGGTGGATCCGCCAGGCCATGTCCCGCGCCCTGGCCGACCAGGCCCGCACCATCCGCGTCCCCGTCCACGTCGTGGAGCTGATCAACCGCGTGGTCCGCGTCCAGCGCCGGATGCTCCAGGAGCGTGGGTACGAGCCCACCGCCGAGGAGGTCGCCGCCCAGCTCGACCTGACCCCGGAGCGGGTCACCGAAGTCCTGCGCCTGGCCCAGGAGCCCGTCTCCCTGCACGCCCCCGTCGGCGAGGAGGACGACGTCTCCTTCGGCGACCTCATCGAGGACGGCGACGCCGCCTCACCCGTGGAGACCGCCGCCTTCCTCCTCCTGCGCGAGCACCTGGAGGCCGTCCTCTCCACCCTCGGCGAGCGCGAACGCAAGGTCGTCCAGCTCCGTTACGGCCTGGACGACGGGCGGCCCCGCACCCTGGAGGAGATAGGACGGATCTTCGGCGTGACGCGCGAACGCATCCGCCAGATCGAGTCCAAGACCCTCAGCAGGCTGCGGGACCACGCCTTCGCCGACCAACTCCGCGGCTACCTCGACTGATCCACCAGAACCGGCGGCTCAGTCCACCTCCGCCAGCGCCTCCGCGAACTGAGCGGCGTACAACCGGGCATACGCACCGCCCGCCGCCAGCAGCTCCTCATGCGTGCCCTGTTCCACGATCGACCCGCTCTCCATCACCAGGATCACGTCCGCGTCCCGGATGGTCGAGAGCCGGTGCGCGATCACGAACGACGTACGCCCATGGGCCAGGCGCGCCATCGCCTTCTGGATCAGCACCTCGGTCCGGGTGTCCACCGAGCTGGTCGCCTCGTCCAGGACCAGGATCACCGGGTCGGAGAGGAACGCCCGGGCGATGGTGATCAGTTGCTTCTCGCCCGCGCTGACCCCGGACCCCTCGTCGTCGATCACCGAGTCGTACCCGTCGGGCAGCGTCCGGACGAAGCGATCGGCGTGCGCCGCCCGGGCCGCCTCCTCGATCTCTTCCCGGCTGACCTCGCGCGCAGCGCCGTACGCGATGTTCTCGGCGATCGAACCGCCGAACAGCCAGGTGTCCTGGAGCACCATGCCGATCCGCGACCGCAGATCGTCCCGGGACATCTTCGCCACGTCGACCCCGTCGAGCGCGATCCGCCCGCCGGTCACCTCGTAGAACCGCATCAGCAGGTTGACCAGCGTGGTCTTGCCCGCCCCCGTCGGACCGACGATCGCGACCGTCTGCCCCGGCTCCACGCTCAGCGACAGATCCTCGATGAGCGGCTTGTCCGCCTCGTAGCGGAAGGACACCTTCTCCAGCGAGACCCGCCCGGTCAGCTCCTTCGGAAGCTCACCGCGCTCCGGGTCCGGACCCTGCTCCTCCGCGTCCAGCAGCTCGAAGACCCGCTCGGCCGAGGCGATCCCGGACTGCACCAGGTTGGCCATCGAGGCGACCTGCGTCAGCGGCATCGAGAACTGCCGCGAGTACTGGATGAACGCCTGCACGTCACCGATCGACAGCGTGCCCGAGGCGACCCGCAGACCACCGACCACGGCCACCAGCACATAGTTGATGTTCGAGATGAAGAACATCAGCGGCTGCATCAGCCCGCTGGCGAACTGCGCCTTGAACCCGGCCTCGTACAGCGCGTCGTTCTGCTCGGCGAAGTCCCGCGCCGACTCCTCCTGCCGCCCGAACACCTTCACCAGGGTGTGCCCGGTGTACATCTCCTCGATATGGGCGTTGAGCTTCCCCGTCACCCGCCACTGCTGCACGAACTGCGGCTGCGACCGCTTGCCGACCTGCGTCGCCACGACCACCGACAGCGGGATCGTCACCAGCGCGACCAGCGCCAGCAGCGGCGAGATCCAGACCATCATGATCAGTACGCCGACGATGGTCAGCAGAGAGTTGATGAGCTGCCCCATCGTCTGCTGGAGCGTCTGCGAGATGTTGTCGATGTCGTTGGTCGCCCGGCTGAGCACCTCACCGCGCTTGGCCCGGTCGAAGTACGACAGCGGCAGCCGCGCCAGCTTCGTCTGGAGGTCCTCCCGCAGTTGGAAGACGATCCGGTTGATCACCCGGATCGACAGCCGCGTGGCGACCAGCATCAGCGCCCCGGCGGCGACGTAGATCACCAGCACCGCCAGCAGCACACCGCCCACCGCACCGAAGTCGATGCCCTGCCCCGGGGTGAAGTCCACGCCCCTGAGCATGTCGGCCATCGATCCGCTGCCCTCCGCGCGCAGCCCCTCGATCGCCTCCGCCTTCGTCGTGCCCGCCCGCATCTGCCGGCCGACCACCCCGGCGAAGATCAGGTCGGTCGCCTTCCCGAGGATCTTCGGCCCGGCCACCGACAGCGCCACGCTGGCCGTCACCGCGCCCAGCATCAGCCACAGCGAGGCCTTCTCCCGGCCGAACCGTCTCAGCAGCCGCTTGCTCGACCCCGTGAAATCCATCGATCGCTCGGTGGGCGCGCCCCCGGCCATCATCCGTCCGCCCGGACCGGCCATTACGCGGCCTCCGCTTCCGTCAGCTGGGAGAGCACGATCTCCCGGTACGTTTCATTGCCGTCCATCAGCTCGTGATGGCTGCCGCTGCCCACGACCCGCCCCTCGTCCAGCACCAGGATCCGGTCGGCGTCGCGGATGGTGGAGACGCGCTGCGCCACGATCACCACGGTCGCCCCGGCCGTCTCGCGCGCCAGCGCGTCCCGCAGCGCGGCGTCGGTCGCGTAGTCCAGCGCCGAGAACGAGTCGTCGAAGAGATAGATCTCCGGCCGCTGCACCAGCGTCCGGGCGATCGCGAGCCGCTGCCGCTGACCGCCCGACACATTGGTGCCGCCCTGCGCGATCGGCGCGTCGAGCCCGTGCTCAAGCCCCTCCACGAACCCCTTGGCCTGCGCCACCTCCAGCGCGTGCCACAGCTCCTCGTCCGTGGCCTCCGGATTCCCGTACCGCAGGTTCGTCGCGACCGTCCCCGAGAAGAGGTACGGCTTCTGCGGCACCAGGCTCACCGTCTTCGCCAGCAGCACCGGATCGAGCGTCCGCACGTCCTCGCCGTCGACCAGCACCTCGCCGTCCGTCACATCGAACAGCCGGGGTACGAGAGAGAGCAGCGTGGACTTCCCGCTGCCGGTCGACCCGATGATCGCCGTGGTCTCCCCGGGCCGGGCCACCAGATCCACGGCCCGCAGCACCGGCTCCTCGGCACCCGGATACCGGAACTCCGCACCCCGCACCTCCAGATGCCCGTGCCGGCGCAGCTCGGTGACGGGAGAGACGGGCGGCACGACGCTCGACTCGGTGTCCAGCACCTCCGCGATGCGCTCGGCGCACACCTCGGCGCGCGGCACCATCATGAACATGAAGGTGGCCATCATCACGGCCATCACGATCTGCATCAGATAGGCGAGGAACGCGGTCAGCGCCCCGATCTGCATCCCGCCGCTGTCGATGCGGTGCGCGCCGAACCACACCACCGCGACGGACGACAGGTTGACCACCGTCATCACGGTCGGGAACATCAGTGCCATCAGCCGCCCGGTCGCCACCGACACACCGGTCAGCTCGGTGTTGGCCCCCCGGAACCGCTCCTCCTCGTAACGGTCACGGACGAACGCCCGGATCACCCGGTTACCGGTGATCTGCTCGCGCAGCACCCGGTTCACGGCGTCCAGCCGCTCCTGCATCGTCCGGAACAGCGGCCGCATCTTCGCCACGATGACGCTCACCGAGATCCCGAGCACCGGCACCACCGCCAGCAGCACGGCCGAGAGCGGGACGTCCTGGCCGAGCGCCATGTTGATGCCGCCGACACACATGATCGGCGCCGACACCATCAGCGTGAACGCCATCAGCACCAGCATCTGGACCTGCTGGACGTCGTTGGTGGTCCGGGTGATCAGCGAGGGCGCCCCGAACCGCCCCAGCTCCCGGGCCGAGAACGACTGCACCCGGTCGAAGACCGCCGCCCGCACGTCCCGCCCCAGCGCCGACGCGGTCCGGGCCCCGTAGAAGACGGCCCCCACATTGCAGAGCACCTGGAGCACGCTGACGGCGATCATCAGGCCGCCGAACTCCAGGATGTAGCCGGTATCGCCCTTGACGACACCGTTGTCGATGATGTCGGCGTTGAGGCTGGGCAGATACAGGGTGGCGCAGGTCTGGAGCAGTTGGAGGAAGACCAGCAGCGCGATGGGTTTCTTGTACGGGCCCAGGTGGGCGCGCAGGAGTTTTATGAGCACACGTGTCTCTCGGAGTCGGCGGAGGAAAGAGGCCGACCAAGTTTCGCGTACGCCGTACTCCAGCGGCGAACCCTTTTCCCCAAACTCCGGTCAAGGCTGGAGCGGGTCCCGCCTCTTACTGGCCGCCACCGAAAGCGCCGGGATGGATCTGATCCCGAGTCGCCCCGTACTGCTGGCGCACCGCCCGCCCCACCGCGAGCTCCTCGCCCGGTTCCAGCACCTGGGCGGCGGCGCCCTGCCAGGCCGGGGGAGTGCGCGGGTCGAGGGTGCCCTGCGAGACCCCGAGCGCCCACGCCGCCTGCCGGGCCGCGCCGAGCGCCGCGTACTGGGCGGGCTGCGGTACGACGACCTGCGTGCCGAACACCGCCGGAGCCAGCGCCTGTACGGCGGGCAGCTCGGCGGCCGCGCCCAGCAGGAACACGCGCCGCACCTCCACCCCCCGCCCGCGCAGCACGTCCAAGGCGTCGGCCAGCGAGCAGAGCATCCCCTCGAACGCGGCCCGCGCCAGGTGCTCCGGCTTCATCGACTCACGCCGCAGCCCGCTGAGGGTGCCGGCGGTGTGCGGGAGCTGCGGGGTGCGCTCGCCTTCCAGGTACGGCAGCAGTACGAGCCCGGAGGCGCCGGGCGTGGACTTCAGGGCGAGGGCCGACAGCTCCTCCAGCCCGTCCAGGCCGAGCATCTCGGTGGTCCCGCGCAACGCGCGTACGGCATTGGACACATGCACCACCGGCAGGTGCATCCCGGTGGCGTCGGCGAAGGAGGTGATCATCCCGCGTGGGTCGGCGAGCGCCTCGTGGTGCACCGCCATCACGGACCCGGAGGCCCCCAGCGACACCACCGCGTCGCCCACCGCGACCCCGAGCCCGAAGGCCGCGGCCATGGTCTCGCCGGTCCCCGCGGAGATCAGGAGCCCCTCGGGCGTGGTCCCGGCGGACTCGGCGGGGCCGAGCACCTCGGGCAGGGCGGCGGGGTGCCCGAGCGCGAGCTCCACCAGGTCGGGCCGGTAGGCGGCGGACCCGGCCGACCAGTAACCGGTCCCCGAGGCGGCACCCCGGTCCGTGGTCCGCCGGGCGGGCCGCCCCAGCAACTGCCACACGAGCCAGTCGTGCGGCTGCATCACGGCGGCGACCCGCTGCGCGTTCTCCGGCTCGGTCCGGGCCAGCCACCGCAGCTTCGCCACGGGCTGCGCGGCCTGCGGTACGGCCCCGACCGCCTCGGCCCAGGCCTGCCGGCCCCCGAGCGCGTCGACGAGATCGGCCGCGGCGACCTGCGCCCGCCGGTCGTTGCCGAGGAGCGCGGGACGCACGAGGTTGCCCTGCCGGTCCAGCGGTACGAGCCCGTGCTGCTGGGCGGAGACACCGATGGCCTGCACCCCTTCGAGCAGCCCGCCGGAGGCCGCCTCACCGAGGGAGAGCAGCCAGGCCTGCGGATCGACCTCGGTGGCCTTGGCCTCGACCGGGTGGGCGGCGTACCCCTCCCGGAGCACGGCGCCCGAGTCCGTGTCGCAGACGACGATGTGAGTGAAGGCGGAAGAACTGTCCAGCCCCGCGACTATGCCCATACGAAGATTCTGCCGCACCGCGGGACTTTCCCGTAACAGCCGCCTCACGTGACAAGGCCTACGTGAGGCTCAGCCCCTCAGGTGTTGGTCGTCCCCCAGTCGTCCTCGGCGCCGCCGTTCTGGCTGCTGCGCTCCTTCAGCGACCGGACACGCTCGGCGACGGAGGCGGGCACCCTGTCCCCGACCTTGTCGCTGACCGAGTGGTACGCCTTGCCGGCGATGTCCCGGCCGCTGTGCGCGGCACTCTCGGCGGCGTTGCGCACGGCGGGGTTCTCCGTGAACTGCCGGGCCGACTTCTTCAACTGCTCGTAACGCTCGCGCCCGGCTCGCGTGCCGAGCACGTAACCGAGGGCCACTCCGGCGATGAACGTGAGCCGGTACCGCATGGCTGCCACCCTTCCTACGCTTGGTGCGACGTGTGCAGCCCGCCTACCCGCGAGCACCCGAGATCACCCCGGGCGATACCGATTGGCGGAGCACCCCCCTGCTTGCGCTAATGTATGTGTCGCAGCGAACGCGCGCCGCCCGGCAGCCGCCAGGCAGGTACGATTTCGAAGCAACGCAGCAATCCCCTGTAGCTCAATTGGCAGAGCAGCCGGCTGTTAACCGGCAGGTTACTGGTTCGAGTCCAGTCGGGGGAGCGCGATCCCCTGTAGCTCAATTGGCAGAGCATTCGGCTGTTAACCGGAGGGTTACTGGTTCGAGTCCAGTCGGGGGAGCCGAACGGAAGAGGACCCTTCGGGGTCCTCTTTCGCGTGCCTCGCCGATGCCGTCCGGGGCCGCCTGTGGAGCCCCCGCGTGACTCTTTCGGGTCACTTCGATCTTCTCTGCAACCGGGCAGCACGCAGCGCCGTCCTCAAGATCAGGCGAAGTCGACCATCCGAAGCGAGAGATCGTATGACCGGCTATGCTGCGGCAGACGGTGCGCACACTTGTACGCGCCACGCCGAGACGGGGCGGTAGCTCAGCCGGTTAGAGCAGCGGACTCATAATCCGTCGGCCGTGGGTTCGAGTCCCACCCGCCCCACCGAGTGTCCCCAGGCAGAATCGTTCTTGCCTGGGGATACGTGTTTCCCGGGACGGTCTGTGGGGCGTGCACGCCGACGGCCCCGGCCAGGGGCCGGGGCCGTCACTGCTGCTTCGGAAAAGCTGTTGGAGCGGTCAGAACAGCGGCTCGTACCGGAGGGAGGGGAAGTAGTCCTGCTTGTCGCCGTCACGGTGGATGTCCCACGTGGCGCAGTGGAGGGAGCCGCCGTACTCGAAGACGTTGCGGAACGGAATCGGGAAGACCTCGAAACCGTGCGAGGAGAGAAGGTCCTGGAGGGGCTTCTCCTGCTCCTCGCAGATGACCTTGGTCGGCGAGATGCTCAGCACGTTCATCGAGAGCCACTTCGACGACTGGCAGTACATCGGCATCTCGTCGTTGCTCAGGACCGGCTGGGGCACATCGACCAGTTGCCAGTCGTTGTCGAGGAACATCTTCTCCTCGCCCTCGCGCAGCGGCCGTTCCGGATTGGTGAGGATCAGGCCGGGGCGCAGCGGTACGAAGGTGCAGTCGATGTGGGACGGGAAGAAGTCCAGCGGGAAGTGCACGGGGTGGACGCGGAAGCCGCGGGGTTCCAGGTGGCGCTTGAGCCAGTGGATGCCGGCCCGGTTGGTGGTCATCGACTCCTGGACCAGGATGTCGCGGCCCAGCCGGCTCATGTCGGCGGCGTCGAAGATCACCTCGTCCTGGGTGACGCAGAACTCGAACGAGTGCATCTTCGCGTGGCGCTCCTCCAGCGGCCACTCCCAGAAGTCCTCGCGGTACATGCCGTCCTTCATCGACGGCTTGGGCGCGGTCGTCCATCCCACCCGCGGGTCGGCGTTCCAGTACTCGTAGACCAGCTTCCGGTAGGGCTGGTACTCGAAGTAACGGGCGCGGCGCGACATGGTCGCCTCGATGATCTCGTTGCCCATGGTGATCATCACGTCGCGCGGGCAGACGGCGCAGTACTGGTTCTCGACCTCGAAGTCGGGGGTGGTGACCGGGGCGGAGAAGTCGTGCGTCTCGGGGCGGCGTACGGTCACGCCCTGGGATTCCAGGAGCCGGGCGAGACCGGTGAGTTCCTCATTGGCCAGATCTATGGCCTCCTTGGACTTCGGGCCCGTCGGGAACGGCTGGTCGGGAGCGTTGCGTATCGCGGGCCGGCTGCCTGGTTCAGCTGGTTCGAAGCAGGCGTTGTCGGCGGAGCCGACCACCATTTCCCGGAGGGTGTCCCACTCGTTCCACGAGTTGACGACGGGGGGGAAGTTGTTGGGCATGTGCGGTTACCTGTCTCTGCCGGAGCGTTCGATGAGGGAAGCGGGTCAGGCCGCGTCGGTCGCGGCGAGCGAGGCGGGCCGGAGGTCGGTCCAGTTCTCCTCGATGTAGTCGAGGCAGGTCTGCCGGGTGCTGTCCGACACCACCGCGCTCCAGCCGGCCGGGACCTCGACGAACGCCGGCCACAGGGAGTGCTGACCCTCGTCGTTGACGAGCACGTGGAAGACGCCGTCTTCGTTGTCGAAGGGGTTTGTCATGGTTTCAGTCTTTCTGTTCTCGGGGTTCGGCCTGGGCTGATTCCAGGCCTCGCGTGGGCCTCAGGTGAGTGCGGTGCCGAGGGCACGGGCGGTACGGCAGCGGAAGACGCTCTCCACGTCGACGGGCCGTCCCAGTTCCGTCTCGATCCGGCCCGCCAGGCGCAGGGCCGTCAGGGAGTCGCAGCCGAGCTCGAACACGTCTTCGTCCGCGCTGACGAAGTCGCGTCCGAGCACCTCGGCGATCAGCTCGCACATCATCTGCTGCCCTGGTTCGGCAGGTGGTGCGGGAGTGTGTTCCAGGAACCGGCCCGTCGGGAGGGCCAGCGCTCCGGGCAGCTCGATCAGCAGTTCCCGTAGACGATCGGCCACCTGCTGCCCGAGCGGTGCGTCGAACAGGTCCGGGCGGTAGCTGATCTCCAGCTCCAACTGCCGGCCGGGTGCGGCCATCAGCTTGAGCGGATAGTGATAGGCGTCGTGGCCGACGACATCCGTCAGCCGCAAGCCGTCGTCCGGACCGCTCGGCAGGGTCTCGGCGGTCGGGAAGTTCTCGAAGACGACGCAACTGTCGAACAGGGTCCCCAGTCCCACCGTCCGCTGGATGTCGCTCAGCGGGAGGTAGTGGTACTCCAGAAGTTCGGCGTGCTCGCCCTGGAGGCGTTCGAGCAGTTCGGCCACCGGCTCGGACGGGTCGAGACGCACCCGTACCGGCACCGTGTTGATGAACACCCCCACCATCTCCTCGACGCCGGGGAGTTCGGCCTCCCTGCCCGAGACCGTGGCCCCGAAGGTGAGGTCCAACTGCCCGGTCCGCCGGTGCAGGCACAGCGCCCAGGCGACCCGGACCAGGGTGTTGAGCGTGACACCGTGACGGCGCGAGATGTCGAGCAGCGCGGAGGTGTCCGCCTCGGAGAGGGCGACGACGATCCGCTCCGGAAGGACGCGTATCCGCGCGGTGTCCGTGCCGGGGCAGGCCAGCGTGGGCTCCTTCAGACCCGCCAGCGCCTCCAGCCAGGCCGTACGCGCCTTCTCGCGGTCCTGTTCGGCCAGCCACCGCAGATAGTCGGGGTAGTGGCCGGGCGCGGGCAGCCCGCTCGCGGTGCCGTGGTCGTAGAGAGCGAGCAGGTCGCGCAGCAGCAGCGAAGTGGTCCAGCCGTCCACCAGCAGGTGGTGCATGGTCAGGACGACTCTCTGCCTGTCCTCGCCCAGGCCGACCACGGTGCAGCGCATCAGCGGCGGGTCGGCGGGGTCGAAGCGCCGGCGCCGGTCGGCCGCCAGCACCGCCGCCAGCCTGTCGGCCTGTTCGCGCGGGCCGAGGCCGGCCAGGTCATGGACGTGCCACGGCATGGCCGTCCGCTCCGGGATCACCTGCACCGGCTCCCCGGACCGCTTCTGCACGAAGGCTGCCCGCAGCATCGGGTGCCGTTCCAGGAGAGCGTCGCAGGCGCTCCGGAACCGCTCGGCGTGAAGCCGGCCCTCGACCTCCAACGAGATCTGCACGTTGTAGACATCGAGGTCCCGGCTGTCGTACCGGGCGTGGAAGAGCAGCCCTTCCTGGAGCGGCGTCATCGGCAGGGCCTCGACGACGGGCAGGCCGATACGGGCGCCGAGACCGGCGAGCTCGGTGTCGTGCCGGTCGAGCGGTTCTCCGCCCAGTGGTCCGCCCTCCCGGGGAAGGGCGGGCGGCGTCGTCTGCCGCGCGACGATGGCCTCCGTGCTCGTCCCGTGCTCCACCAGCGCGCGCAGAGCCGCGAACCAGAGCCGGCCCAGCTCGGCGACGTCCTGGTCGGACAGGAGCCGACGGGCCCACAGCCAGTTGGTGACCAGGCGTGGCCCTTCCGCGCCGTCGTTGACCGCCGCGGTCAGTTCGACGACGTGCGCCATGGGCATACGGGGGTCGGCCCCGAGGGGCAGCACGTCCGACTCGGGGGCCACGCTCCAGTCGGTGGTCCCCGCACCGCCCTGTCTCCCGAGGTAGTTGTACCCGATCTGGGGTGCGGGGCGGGCCGCCAGCTCGGCGGCTGTCTCCTGGTTCAGGTAGCGCAGCAGACCGAAGCCGGTGCCGCGCCGGGGGATGGCTTCGAACTGGGCCGTGACCCGGCGCACGGCCTCGCCGAGGCGGGCTCCGGCCGGATCGTCGTCCGGAGCCCAGTCGGCGATCCTGGCGTCGACGCGTACCGGGTACAGCGTGGTCAGCCAGCCGACGGTGCCGGACAGGTCGACGTCCTCGGACATCTGCTCGCGGCCGTGGCCCTCGACGTCGACCAGTACGGCCGTGCTGTCGCCCGCATCGGGCGACCGGTCACGACGCCAGGCGGCGACGGCCACCGCGAGAGCGGTGAGCAGTACCTCGTTCGTGTGGGTGCCGAAGACGGCGGGCACGGTCGTGAGCAGCGGGGCGGTCAGATCCGGCGGGAGGGTGAGGGAGAGTTCACCGGCCGTCGCGTAGACGTCGTGCGACGGGGAGAGCTCCACGTCGGCGAGCCTGCCGTCACCCGGCCCCCGTCCTGTGCTGAGAGTCCTCCGCCAGTGGGGCAGCTCGTCCCGCAGAGCGGGTGCTTCCGCCGCGGCGCGGAGCAGCAGGCTCCATTCCCGCATCGAGAACGGCACCGGACCGGTCTCCGGGACGGCCCCCGCTGCCAGGCCCTGCCAGATGCCGTACAGGTCGGTCAGCAGGATGTGCCAGGAGACCGCATCGACGGCCAGGTGGTGGACGGTGACGAGCAACCTGCCCTGGGCGCCCTCGCCGGCGTCGAACCAGGACACCCGCAGCATGGCGCCCGCACGTGGGGCGAGGGAGTCGGCGTCCTCACGGGCGCACGCGGCGATCCGCAGACGGACACCTTCCGGCGCGAGACCCACGACGTCCACCCGGCGTACCGAGTTCCGCGACGTGACCGGGTCCACCGGGTCCAGCGTCAGCGTCCCGTCCTCCTGGAGACGTGCGCGCAGCGACTGATGCCGCTCGGCGAGAGTCCGTACGGCGGTGGCCAGCAGGTCGGCGTCGAGTGCGGCCGGCACCCGGAGCAGTGTCGACTGGTGGTACGCGTCGGTCGTTCCGCCCTGCTCCCGCAGCCAGAGCATGATCGGCGTCGCGGGGATCACGTCCGCCGACCACTGTGCCGCCGGGTCGGCCGCGCCCGGGCCGCCGTCCGCGGACTCCACCGCGCCGGTCGGGCTCACCACGAGAAAGGCGGCGAGAGCGCTGGCGGTGCGGTGGGTGAAGATGTGCTTCGGGGTCAGGTGGAAGCCTGCGGCGCGGGCGCGGACGACGAGTTGGATGGCGGTGATGGAGTCGCCGCCGAGGGCGAAGAAGTCGTCCGCCGCCACGGCGCTGTCCACACCGAGTACCTGGACGAACAGGTCGACGAGAACGGTCTCGACGCTCTCGTCCCGCGCCTGGTCCGCGCGCTGCCGCTGCCCGGACCCGCGCGCTTCGTCCGGGGCCGGCAGCGCGGCCCGGTCCACCTTGCCGTTCGGGCTCATCGGCAGTGCGGGCAGGGTGACGAACGCCGAGGGAACCATGCTCGCGGGCAGCCGCGCCCCGATCCGGTCCGCCAGCGCGGCAGGATCCGCGGACGGGTCGGCCGCCGGTACGACATAGGCCACCAACCGCTCGTTCCCGTGCCGGTCCTTCCGTACGGCTGCCGCGGCCTGGGCGACGGCGGGATCGGCCGCGACGACGGTCTCCACCTCGCCAAGTTCGATCCGGAAGCCGCGGACCTTGACCTGGTCGTCGGACCGGCCGCGGTAGACCATGGTGCCGTCGGGCCGCCAGTACGCGATGTCACCGGTACGGTACATCCGGGAACCGGGCGGGCCGAAGGGGTCGGCGACGAAGCGGGACGCGGAGAGACCGGGCCGGTTGACGTAGCCGCGGGCGAGCACGTCACCGCCGATGTACAGCTCGGCGGGCAGGCCCGCGGGGACGGGACGCAGGAAAGCGTCCAGGAGGTAGACCCGGGCGTCGGGGACCGGACGGCCGACCGGCACCGCACCCCCGGGCAGCGGGTCGCCGGGTTCCAGGCGGTACTCCATGCATCCCACGGTGGCCTCCGTGGGTCCGTACTCGTTCACGATGGTCACGCCCGGGTGGGCCTCACGCCATTGCGCCAGCGCCTCGGCGTTCAGCTGTTCACCGCCCAGGACCAGTTCCCCGGTCGGTGAGTACCAGTCGGACGAAGCCGTCAGCACCGGCAGGTGGCTGGGCGTTGCTTTGACGAAGGTGGGCGGCGGGGTGGCGCCGGGCGGGGCGTCGAAGTCCTCCAGATCGACGATGCGCACCAGACCGCCGGAGGTCAGCGGGCCGAAGATGCCGGTGACGGTGAGGTCGAACGAGGGCGGGGAGTGCACGAGCGCCTGTCCGGCGAGGCCGGGATAGGCGGCGCGGGCGAAGGCGAGGTAGCTGTCGACCGTACGGTGCTCGACGGCGACGCCCTTGGGCCGGCCGGTCGACCCCGAGGTGTAGATGACGTACGCGGCGTCCGCGAGCCGCAGCGGCGCGCCGCGTTCGCCGTCCTCCACGCGGTGCTCGGGCAGCAGCGCCAACTCGTCCTGGACGGCGGGGTCGGCGAGTGGGACGACCGACGGGTGCGTGATGAGCGCCGGGCGGGTGGTGCCGGCGCAGATGACGACGGACGGGGAGGCGTCGCCGAGCATGAACGAGACGCGTTCGGCGGGATAGGAGGGGTCGACCGGCAGATATCCGGCTCCCGCCTTCAGCGTGCCGAGCAGCGCCACGATCAGGTCCGTCCCGCGCGGCAGCGCCACGGCGACGAAGTCGCCGGGCTTCACCCCGCGGGCCAGCAGCAGCCGGGCCAGCCGGTTCGCCTCCGCGTCGAGCCGGCGGTAGCTGAGCGACCGCTCCCCGTCCGCCACGGCCGGGGCGTCGGGTGTGGCGCGCACCTGGTCCTCGAACCGCTCGGTGAGGGTCGCCGGTACGCGGGCGGGAACGTGACCGGACTCCGCTCGCCGGCCTCCCCAGTCGCCGATCACCTGCTCCCGTTCCTCGTGGGTGAGCAGCGGAACGGCGGCGACCGGCGTCGTGGGCCGTTCGGCGAATGTCCTGAGCAGCAACCTCAGCCGGGAGCCGATCAGTTCGATGCGTTCGGCGTCGAACAGGTCGGTGCGGTAGTTGAGTTCGAGCCGCAGGCTGGGGCCGGGGACGGCGAAGACACTCAGGGGGTAGTGGGTCGATCCGGTGATCTCCTGCTGTCCGGCCGCTTCCTCGTCGCCTTCCAGCGGCGTCACTCGCAGGCCGGCCGGACCGTCCTGTACGGCCTCCCGGTCGAAGGGCGCGTTCCCGAAGCCGGTGGAGGTGTCGAAGAGCGCGCCGAGCCCGGCCAGCCGCTGCACCTCGGCCAGCCCCAGGTGGTGGTGGGGTGCGAGTGCGGCCTGTTCGTTCTGGATCCGGGCGAAGAGAGCGGCCATCGAATCCTCGGGGGCGATCCGTACCCGTACCGGGATCGCGTTCATGAGCAGGCCCACGACCGAGTCGACCCCGGGGAGCTGTGGCGGGCGGCCGTGCACGGTCTGGCCGAAGACCACGTCGTCGCGCCCCGTCAGCAGCGAGAGGAGCAGTGACCAGGCGCCCTGTACAACGGTGTTGAGCGTGAGGCCGTGCTCCCGGGCGGTAGCGGTCAGCGCCGTGGTCGCCTGCTCGGACAGCGTCACGAAGGCCAGCCCGGGCATCGCCTCCGCGAAGGGCGCGCCAGGGGCGACGAGGGTCGGTTCGTCCAGACCGTGCAGAGCGTCGCGCCACGCCTCTTCCGCGGCGGGCCGGTCCTGGCGGGAGAGCCACCTGAGGAAGTCCGAGAAGGGGGTGAGGGGGCCGAGTCCGGCGTCGTCGCCGTCGCTCCGGTAGAACGCCAGCAGGTCCTGGAGGACGAGTGGCAGAGACCACCCGTCCAGCAGAATGTGATGATAAGTCATGATGAAGGCGTGGTGGTCGGGCGCCAGCCGGATCAGCGCGAACCGCATCAGCGGTGGCGCCCCCATCTCGAAGCGGTGCAGCCGCTCGTCCTCGAGGAAGGCCAGCAGCCTCTTCCGCCGCCCGGACTCGGACTCCGCCGACAGATCGAGTTCGGTCCACGGCGTCTCCACGACGCGGCGTACCAACTGCACGGGCTTCCCGTTGGCACGCAGCCGGAAACCGGCCCGCAGAACGGCATGGCGGCGGAGTGTGGCGGCGCAGGCCGCGCGCAGACGCTCCGCCGAGAGCTCCCCGGTCAGTTCGAAGCCGGCCTGGATGTTGTAGACGTCCACCGTCTCGGAGTCGTACAGCGCGTGGAAGAGCATGCCCTCCTGCAGTGGCGTGAGGGGCAGCGCCATCTCGATCGGCGACTCGGTCGCTTCGTTCACTGTGAGGTCTTCCCCGTGAGCGGTCGGTGGTGGCAGTGATAAGGCGGTGAGCGGTGTGCGGAGGACGTCGGCGCGGCCGACAGCGCGATGCTGCCGCACGGTTCGCGTGCGGGGACAGGCAGCCGACCGGCAGCTTCCCCGTCCGGCCCCCGCCCTCAGCGCAGCGTCGTTCCGAGGGCGTCGAGCGCCGCGGGCGCGCCGGTGAAGAGGTAGTCGTGCCCGCCGGGCAGCAGCCGGAGGGAGAACTCGCCCGCCGCGCAGTCCCGCCAGCGCTCCAACTGCGCCCCGCTGATCAGTGGGTCGTCCGCACCGCCGAGGACATGGAGCGGGCAGTCCACCCGCTCCGGCCCGGGCGCCAGGTAGGCCTCTGTGAGCGCGAGGTCGCGGCGGACGGTGCGCAGCGCGTACCGCAGATACGCCGGATAGCGCGACAGTTCTGAAGGGATGCCGCCGAAGCTGTCCAGCCAGGCGAGCAGCCCGGCGTCGTCCCGGTCCGATACACGCCGGCGCACCGGGGTGTGCGGCGACCGTGCCGCGGACACCAGCAGTGCGCGCGGCGGGGTCAGGCCGCGCCGCGCGATCCCGACGGCGATCTCATAGCCGAGCAGCGCGCCGAAACTGTGGCCGAAGATCGCGTACGGCAGGTCGAACTCGTCCGAGATGCCGTCGATCACCGCGTCGGCCAGTTCCTCCATGGTCTCCGGCAGCGGGTCCGTGCCGCGTACACCTCGGCCCGGCAGCTCCACCGTCGCGAGCTCCACGCCGGAGGGTGGGGCGAGACGCCACGGGGCGAACGAGGCCGCGCTGCCGCCTGCCTGCGGCAGACAGAACAGCCGCATCCGGGGCCGGGAAGCGCGGACCCGGCCCACGATCCAGGGACAGTCGTCCCGGGGAGCCGGTGCGCTTCGCGAGCCGGACGGGTTCCCTGAGCGGGTGGGTGGTGCGGCGGCAGTCATGCGCGTCCCGCCCCTTCGGTCGGCCGACGGTCATGCGGGGCAGCAGCCCCTTGTGGGCATCATGGTCCGGCGGGTGGCAGCGGGCCAGGCATGGGACCGGCAACCGGTCTGCCGCCAAGTTGCCCCACGGGTGCCTGGAGAGCCGTTCCGGGGCGCGTCAGACTCCACGAGCGTCAGTCCTGTTCCGTGCCCGAGGGGTGGACCGTAATCCAATGACCACAGTTCCGGACTCGGCGACCGGCGTGGCGGCCGCTCCTGGCGGGTCGGCCGCCACGACCGGCTCGGCCGAATCGACCTTCTTCACCCTGGACACCGTCACCGCGGACCTCATGGAGGTCGACGCGATGTTCAAGGCATTCTTGAACTGGGACTACGGCCAACGCGACAGCCGGGTGTGGAACCTCTACGAGAAGAACAAGCTCTCGCAGTGGAACGCCGCCACCGACATCGACTGGGACCACGAGATCCACTTCGGGTCGGAGATGTCGGAGGAGAGCGGGGGGAGACTCGCGTCCTTCGTCGTCGGCGAGGGAAGTCCCGTGCCCCGCGAACTGCTGACGCAGTTCCGCTGGCAGTACCAGTCGTGGATGTGCAGCCAGTTCCTGCACGGCGAGCAGGGTGCGCTGGTGACCACGGCCCGGCTGGTGGAGACGGTGCCGGACATGGATGCCAAGACCTACGCGGCCTCGCAGGTCGCCGACGAGGCGAGGCATGTCGAGGCGTTCGCCCGCTATGTCGACGAGAAGCTGGGCGACTCCTACCCGATCAATCCCGGGCTCAAGACGTTGCTGCACGATCTGCTGTCGGAATCCCGGTGGGACATCGTCTATCTCGGCATGCAGGTGGTCGTGGAGGGGCTGGCGATCACCGCGCTGCGGCTCGCGAGCAGCGGCTTCGGGGACCCGATCATCCGTCAGATCACCAAGATGGTCGCGAGCGACGAGGCCCGGCACATCGCCTTCGGGGTCACCGCGCTCACCGGCATGTACGGGCAGGTGACCGCCGCCGAGCTGCGTGAGCGCGAGGACTTCCTGCTGGAGGCCATCCAGCTGATGTCGCGCCGGTTCATGCTGCGCGAGGTCTGGGAGCGGATGGACCTCGACGTGGAGAAGGGGCTGCTTTTCGCGCGGACGAACCCGATGATGGCCACCTACCGGCAGATGCTGTTCCAGCAGGTCATCCATGTCCTGCGGCAGTTGGACATGCTCTCGGACCGGGTCAAGAGCCTGCTGCTGGCGGAGAACCTGGTGCGTCCCGAGATCATGGCGGTGACGCGCTGATTCCGGGCTCCTCCACCGTCGCGGGGGGGGGGGGGGGGCGCCGCGGGGGGGGGGGGGGGCCCCGGGGGGGGGGGGGGGGGCCGGGGGGCCCCCCCCCCCCGCGCCGCCCCCCCCCCCCCCCGGCGTTCTCGCTTCCCTCGCCTGGGCTCCCGTCCTACTTCTTCGCCGCGCGGAAGCCGTTGACGACGGCGATCAGGCTCGCGACCAGGACGATCAGCGCCACGCCGGTGTAGACCTCCGGCGTCGTGTTGTCCGTGACGTCCGCCAGGAAGTCCGGGTTGAAGATCTGCCGCTGCTGGATGATCCAGGCCAGCGGCAGCACGAACACCGCCTGGGCGATGGCGTGCAGGACGGCCAGCCGACTGGTCCAGCCGTGCGTGACCACGCGGACCAGAGCGAGCACGACGAGGCCGGCGAGCCCGATGAGGACCGGCCAGATCCACCCCGACCACAGGTCCGGGTCGAGTACGGCGATCCGCTCCCCGCCGTCGGTCCGGTAGGGCTCGGAGAGCTGCTGCCAGACGGTCAGGCCGAGCAGCACCGCGTACCAGACCGCCGTCAGGACGGCACCGAAGCCGACCTTCTGGGGCTCACGGGTCTCGGGCAGGTCGTCGGGGGTCCAGTCGGTGGTACGGATGAGAGTCCCCTTCCGGTGGCCGGCGCGCTCGGCGACGGCGAACAGCACGGTGAGTACGGTGACCATCTGGGCGCCGACCGTGAAGACCGTCTCGACGCCGGCGCCCACGGCCGCCCCGAGGCCGTTGCCGTCCACGATCTCCAGCAGTACGAACACGGCGGTGATCACCGGCAGCACGGTGGTCAGCAGGAAGGCCAGCAGCCGGATGTAGGTCGGGTAGAGATCGGGGCCGATCAGGGCGAGCGGCCGGTCGGCGTAGCGCGCGGCGTGCCGGATCGGATCGCCCATCTCGCTCAGCACCTCGCGCTCGACCGTCTCGGGGCGGGCCGGGTCGCGTGCTTCGATGGTGTCGGCGATGGTGGTGCGCAGCTCGTCGGCGATGTCGTCGCGCTGATCCGCGGGCAGCCGCCTGACGACCTCGTGCACGTAGCGCTCGGTGAGCGTGTTCGTGCTCATCCATTCTCCTTGGTAAGCCGTGAGATCGAGGCGACGAGGTCCTGCCATTCGCGCACCAGTGAGGTGCGTACCCGGGAGCCCTCGGGACTCACCCGGTAGAACTTCCGTGGCCGGGACTCGTCGGTGTTCCATTCGCTGGTGAGCAGGCCTTGCTTCTCGAGTCGGCGCAGCAAGGGATAGAGGGTGTTGCCGTCGACGGTGACACCCGCGTCGTTGAGTGTCTCCAGCAGTGCGTAGCCGTACTGCGGCTTGCGGAGCAGCGCGAGGCAGGCCAGGACGACCGTGCCGCGCCGCAGCTCCTGGGCCTGGCCAAGAGCGATCTCTTCTGTAGCCATGCACTGCACTGTACTGTGCGGCACACACTATTGTCACGCGTACGGTTCGTCCAGGACCGATCAGTCCGCTGCGACCGGCGCGTCCGCCTCCGCCGTCAGCGGTCGGGTCGTCGCGTCGAACTCGCCCGCGCAGAGCGCCTTCCAGATGACTCTCCGGCGCGGTTTTCCGCTGGAGGTGACCGAGACACCGCCACGGGGCAGTTCGACCATGTGGAGCTCCGCGTCGCCGAGCCACTCGGAGAGAACCTCGTGGGCGGCCTCCCGCCAGCCGGGCCGCACGCCGCCGAACACCGCCACGCCGGTCGGTACCCCGTCGCGTACCCCCAGCAGGACGGCGACGCGCCGCTCGGGAATGCCCCGGTGGTGCAGCAGGGCCTCCAGGCTCTCGGCGAAGACCATCTTCCCGTTCATCTTCAGCCCGTCGCCGAGCCGGCCGATCACGAAGAGCTGCCCGTCCCGCAGGAAGCCCGCGTCACCGGTGGCGAGGCCCCCGTCATCGACGCTGGTACCTGAGGCGGACCCGGTGGTACCGATGTACCCGCTCGCGATCGACACCCCGGTGACGACGATCTCGCCGACCCGTCCGTCCGGTAGTTCCTCCCCGTCCTCGGACAGGATCCGCACCGTCCTGCCCTCCAGCGGACGGCCGCAGCCGACCACCGCCGCTCCGGCGAGGGATGCCGCGTCACCGGCGTCAGGTGCCTGCGCCGACCAGCCCTCGCCGGGGGCCAGACCGGTCACCGCGAGGGTCGCCTCGGCACTGCCGTACGCGGGGAGCAGCGCGCCGCGGTCGAGTCCGTGCGGTCCCAGCAGCGCGTGGAAGTCCTCCAGCACCTGCTGGTCGACCCGCTCCGCGCCGATGATCACGCACCGGACCGAGTCGAAGCGCAGCTCCCGCAGGTCGGCCGGCCTCACCCGGCGAAGGATGTACGCCAGCCCGAAGTTGGGCATGGCCGTCATGACGGCGCCCTGGTCGCTGATGCAGCGCAGATACCGCAGCGGCGAGCGGATGAAGTCGTCCGGCTGCATCATCCAGCCGTCGAAGCCGGTGACGACGACGTTCAGCAGGAAGCCGACGAGACCCATGTCGTGGTGGACCGGCAGCCAACTGATCGCCGGGTACTGGGGCGCGCAGCCCAGCCACTGCCCCATTCCGGCGAGGTTGGTCTCCAGGGCGTCGGCGGAGATCAGCACGCCGCGCGAGAAGCCGCTCGACCCGGAGGTGAACTGGATCAGCGCGGTCTCCGGCAGCGGCATCGGCCGCTCCAACGGCTCAACCCCGACCACGAGTTCGTCGAAGGCGACCGGCTCCTCCAGCCCCAGCCCACTCGCGATCTTGCGGATCTGTTCCAGCGACTCGTCGTCGCAGACGGTGAACCGGGGCGCGGCCGTCGCGAACAGATGGCTCGCGTGCCTCTCGTACTCGTCGGCGCGCTGGAAGGCGAAGGGCGGCGGGATGGAGCACGGCGTCGCACCGGCCGCCAGCGCGCCGAAGAACCCGGCGACGAAACCCGGGCTGGAGCGCAGCACCAGGGCGACCACGTCGCCCTGCCCGACCCCCCGCGCCCGCAGGGCGGCGGCGGTTCTCAGCACCAGCGCGGCCAGATCACGGTAGGACCAGAAGTCCCATCCGTCGGCGGAATCCGCGTAGTACAGGCCGCGCTCGGTGGACGGCTGGTCCAGCCAATCGAGCAGGCCTCGGTTCCGGTCTCCCAACGTCCCTGTCCTCTCCCATGGTTCACGGCACTTCCGGCACACGCGAGGCGTGGCGCCGTGCCCGGCTCGCCGCAGCATCACCCGCCTCCCGTACGAGAACCAGGCAAGCGGCCGGTAACTCGGCCCGGACCGGGCGGCATTTCGACCAGCGCCGCTGATTGCCGGTTCGGTTGCCTGGTTACCGCACGGGCGGGCGATGCAGCATCGTCGCGAGATCCGGGCCTCCAGGCTCGCGGGGATGCACGAGAGAGCGGTTACGACCCGATGACTTCACGCGCCGAGAACGGTCTGCTGCCGCTGACGGCGGCCCAGCGGGGGGTGTTCTTCGCCCAACGGCTCGACCCCGCCAACCCGGCCTACAACACCATGGTGGCCATGGAGGTACGCGGGCCGCTGGACGGCGGGCTGCTCCAGCGCGCGATCCGCCGGGCCGAGGGGGAGAGCGGAAGCTTCGACGTCGAACTGGTGGAGCGGCCGGACGGTACGTACCAGCGGCCGGTCGCACCCGGCTGTTCGACCTGGCAGGAGTACGACTTCAGCGATGAACCGGACCCCCTCGCCGCCGCGCGGACGCTGATCGACCGCGACCGCGCGACCGCGCTCGACCTGGAGAAGGACGCGCTGTCGGCGCACATCCTGATACGGGTCGGAGCCGATCACCACGTCTGGTACCAGCGCAGCCACCACATCCTGTCCGACGCCTTCGGGTCGGTGCTGCACTCGCGCCGGATCTCCGCGTGCTACGAGGCGCTGGCCGCCGGGACGGAACCCGACGGTGAACCGCTGGGGCGGCTCCAGGACCTGCTGGCGGACGAGAGCGACTACCGTGCGTCGGCGGACTACACCGCCGACCGGGCGTACTGGGCGGGCGTCTTCGCCGACCGGCCCGAGACGGCCGCTCTGGCGACAGGAGCGCCGACGACCGCGGCGGGCATGGCGATCGCCACGACGACCGTGCTTCCACCGGACGGACTGCGGGCGCTGCACACCGCCGGGCGGGCCGCCCGCACTCCCTGGACGGTGCCGATGCTGGCGGCGGTCGCCGCCTATCTGCACGGGATGACGGGGGTTCAGGACCTGACGATCGGGGTGCCCACCACCGCGCGGCTCGGCGCGAGGTCCCAGAACGTGCCCGGGATGCTGTCGAACACGCTTCCGCTGCGGATCACCGTCGACCCGGCGGCCGACCGCGCCAAGCTGGTGCGGCAGGTCGCGCGGCGGCTGGGGGAACTGCTCACCCATCAGCGCTACCCGTACGACGAACTCCGGCGTGACCTGCGCATGCTCGGCACCGAAGAGCAGTTGTTCGGGGTGCTCGTGAACATCATGCCGTCGGGGTCGGAGACCGCGTTCACCGGGCGCGAGGCCGAGGTCATGGCCCTGTCCGGCGGACCGGTCACCGACCTCAACATCACCTGCCACCCCGATCCGGGCGGCCGGGGCATGCGCATCGAGTTCGAGGCCAACCCCGACCGGTACGGCCTCGCCGAACTCCGCACGCACCAGGACCGGTTCACCGACTTCCTCTCCCGCTTCCTCGCCGCTCCCGCAGACGTGCCGCTCGGCCGCCTCGACGTCCTGACCGCGGCGGAACGCACGCGGGCACTCGCCGCGGACAGCCCTCAGCAGGACACGGAACCCGTCGTCCCGCGTACCTTCCCGCAGCTGTTCGAGGAGCAGGTCAGGCGGACCCCGCACGCCTGTGCCGTGCTCTCCCCGACCGAATCCCTCGACTACGCGGCGCTCAACGTCCGTGCCAACCGGCTGGCAAGGGTGCTGGTCGGGCGAGGTGCCGGCCCCGAGCGGCTGGTGGCGGTCGCCCTCCCGCGCGGCAGTGCCGCCCTGACCGCCACGGTGGCGGTGCTGAAGTCGGGCGCGGCCTGTCTCCCGGTCGACCTCGACTACCCGCGGTCCCGGGTCACCGCCATGCTCGACGACACCGCACCGCTGCTGCTGCTCACGACCCGCGCCGCCGACGACGCCACGCTCGCCCCCGAGGTGCCGCGCCTGTACCTGGACGGGGCGGCCGCCCCCGTCGACCACCCGCCGGCGGACGGCGACACCGACGGCGGCGATCTCGACGACCGGGACCGCCGCACGTCCCTGCGCCTCACCCACCCGGCGTACGTCATCTACACCTCAGGGTCGACCGGCAGGCCCAAGGGCGTCGTCGTCACGCACACCGGCCTCGCCGCGCTGACGCTCCACCAGAGCGACCTGCTGCGCCTGACCCCCCGGACCCGCGTACTCCAGTTCTCCTCGCCCAGTTTCGACGCCTCCGTATGGGAGCTGTGTGCGGCGCTCCTCACCGGCGCCGCCGCGGTGGTCGCGCCGGCCGAACGGCTCACGCCCGGGCCACCACTGGCCGAGCTCGTCGCCGAACTCGGCGTCGACTGCCTGCTGCTGGCCCCGTCCACGCTGGCTGCCATGCCGGCCGGGGGGCTTCCGGACGGCATCAACCTGGTCGTCGGCGCCGAGGCGTGCCCGCCGGACCTGGTCGCACGCTGGTCGCCCGGCCGGCACATGGTCAACGCTTACGGCCCCACCGAGTCGACGGTCATCGCGACCCAGACCGGCGCGCTGTCCGGGCGGACCGTCCCGCCCATGGGCCGTGCCGTCCCCGGCACCCGCGTCCGGCTGCTCGACGACGCGCTGCGGCCGGTGCCGCCCGGAGTGGCGGGCGAGGTGTATCTGAGCGGCGACGGGCTCGCCCGCGGCTACCTCGGCCGTCCCGGAACCACCGCGGAACGTTTCGTCGCCGACCCCTTCGGCGCGCCCGGCACCCGGATGTACCGGACGGGAGACGTGGCACGGCGGTCGGAGAGCGGCGAGCTGTCCTACCTGGGCCGTGCCGACAGCCAGGTCAAGGTCCGGGGCTTCCGCATCGAACTCGGCGAGGTGGAGAGCGTTCTCGCCGAGGCACCCGGAGTCGACCGTGCCGTGGCGGCCGTCCGCGAGGACCGGCCGGGACACAGGCACCTGGTGGCCTACGTGACCCCGGCGGCCTCCGGTGTGCGGCCGGATGCGGGGGCGTTGCGTGAGTTCGTGGCGGGGCGGTTGCCGGAGTACATGGTTCCGGCGGTGGTGATGGTGGTGGGGTCGTTCGCTCTGACGCCGAACGGGAAGGTGGACCGGGGGGCGTTGCCGGTGCCGGAGTTCCGGGCGGCGGAGGTGTACCGGGCTCCGGTCACCGAGCGGGAGCTGGTGTTGCACGAGGTGTTCGCGGAGGTGCTGGGGCAGCCGCGTATCGGTGTCGACGACAGCTTCTTCGACCTCGGCGGCGACTCCATCATCGCCGTACAGGTGGCGTCCGGGGCCCATCGGGCCGGACTCGCCATCGCCGTCAAGGACGTCTTCGTCCACAAGACCATCGCCAAGCTCGCCGAGGCGGCCGAGGACGTCGGCGAGCGGGCCGCGACACCGCGTGCCGGGAGCCTGGTGCGGATCGACGCGGAAGAACTCGACGAGCTCGAAGCCCAGTGGGGGACAGCACTGTGAGACAGACATCCCTGGAAGCGGTCCTGCCGCTCTCGCCGTTGCAGCAGGGCATTCTCTTCCACGCCCTCTACGAGGAGGGACAAGCCGGCAGCGGGAACATCGACTTCTACAACGTCCAGACGCCGCTGGAGCTGACCGGGGCACTCGACACCGACCTGCTGCGTGCCTCCTGCGGCGCGCTGGTCGGCCGGCACGCGAGCCTGCGGGCAGGATTCCTGCGCCGCCGCTCGGGCGAGGCCGTCCAGGCCGTCGCGCGGGTGGTCGAGCCGCCGTGGGAGGAGATCGACCTCTCCGGCTTCGGCCAGGATGAAGTGAGGCCACGCCTCTCCCGGCTGCTCACCGAGGAGCGCGCGAGGCGCTTCGACATGGCGAAGCCGCCGCTGCTCCGGTTCACGCTGATACGGCTCGCACCCGACCGGCACATCCTGCTGATCACCAACCACCACATCCTGCTGGACGGCTGGTCGCTTCCCCTGATCCTCGGCGATCTGTTCCGCATCTACGGGGACGGCGGCACGGCGGATCGGCTGGAGCCGACGGTGCCCTTCCAGGACTATCTCGGCTGGGTCGGCGAGCAGGACAGGGACCGGGCCGAGCGGGCCTGGAAGGGCGTGCTCTCGGGGGTCGACGGCGCCACGCTCGTCGCGGACGGGGCAGGCACCGGCTCCTCGGACCGGGGACAGCGGCGCGTCGTGACGGAGCTGTCCGAGCGGACCACGGCGGAACTCACCGCCCTGGCGCGGAGCCGCGAGCTCACCGTCAACACCCTGGTCCAGGGCGCCTGGGCGCTGTTGTTGACCGAGCTGACCGGGCGCCAGGACGTCGTCTACGGGAACACCGTCGCCGGCCGCCCACCGGAGCTCCCCGGCAGCGACCGCATGGTGGGCCTGATGATGAACACCGTGCCCACCCGGGTCCGGATCGACCCGGCAGAGCCGGTGGCGGACCTGCTGGCCCGTATCCAGCACGACCACACGGCCGTGATGGGTCACGAATACCTCGGCCTTGCCGAGATCCACCGCGCCGTAGGCGCCACCGAACTCTTCGACACCACCGTCGCCTTCGAGAACGTTCCCGTGGAACGGGCCGTCCAGGGCGCCTCGGTGCCCGGGCTCGACGTCGGCCTTCTGCGGGACGCCGTCGACGAGGCGTTCGAGGGCACCCACTACCCGCTGAGCCTGGCCGTCCACCCCGGAAGCCGGCTCCGCTTCGAACTCAACCACCGCGAGGACGTCTACAGCGCCGATACCGCGAGCGGCGTACTGCGGCGCCTGACCGGTCTGCTGGAGGACATCGCCGCCCGGCCCGACGAGCCGGCCGGGCGGCTCCCCGCGCGGACGGACGCCGAGCGGCGCGAGATCCTGCGCGAGGCGAGCGGACACGCCGTCGAGCGGCCGGCCGGGACGCTGCCCGGTCTGTTCGAGGCACAGGTCCGCGCGACGCCCGACGCGGTGGCCGTCGCGGACGGCACGACCAGCCTCACCTTCGGTCTGCTCAACGCCGACGCCAACCGCCTGGCCCGGCTGCTCGCAGCCCGCGGCGTGGGACCGGGCGACATCGTCGGTGTCGCCGTGCCGCGCTCCACGGACGCCGTCGTGGCGATCCTGGCCGTCCTCAAGTCGGGTGCGGCGTACCTGCCCATCGACATCGACCACCCCGCCGAGCGGATCGCGGCGATCTGCGCGGAGGCCCGACCGGCCCTCGTCCTGGCTTCCGTCGCCACGGCGGGCGACGTACCCGCATCGGTGCCGGCGCTGCTGCTCGACGAGACCCTTCCGCCCGCGGACGGGACGGACCTCGACGACGACGACCGCACCGGTGCGCTGCTGCCCTCCCACCTCGCGTACGTCATCTACACCTCGGGCTCCACAGGGCGCCCCAAGGGTGTGGCGGTGGAACACCGCAACCTGGCCAACATGTTCCACAGCCACCGGGCGAACTTCTTCGAACCCGAGCGGGCGAGGGCGGGCGGCCGGCCGCTTCGTGCCGCGCTCACCAACTCGCTCGGCTTCGACGCCTCCTGGAGCCAGCTCCTGTGGATGGTGGCCGGACACGAGTTGCACATCGTCGGTGACACCGTGCGCAAGGATTCTCTGGCACTCGTCCGCCACGCGGTACAAGCACGGATCGACGTGGTCGACACCACACCCTCCGTCGCACGGCAGATGCTCGACGCGGGCATGTTCGAAGCGGCGGGGGAGCGGCACCGCGTGCGAGTCCTCGCGCTCGGCGGCGAGGAGGTGGGCGACGACCTGTGGGCCGAACTCCACGGCGTACCGGGCCTCTCGGTCTACAACCTCTACGGTCCCGCCGAGTGCACGGTCGACGCGATGCTCTGGCACCCCGGCGGCTCAACCGGTGAGGCGGTGGACCCGCCCGCCATCGGTGTCCCCGCCGACAACACCCGGGTCTATCTCCTGGACGCGTTCCTGCGGCCGGTGCCGGCCGGGGTCGTCGGCGAGCTGTACATCGCCGGTGACGGGGTCGCCCGCGGGTATCTCGGCCGCCCGGGCCTGTCGGCGGAGCGCTTCGTGGCCGACGTGTTCGGCCCGGCGGGTGCCCGGATGTACCGCACCGGCGACCTGGGGCGCCGCCGGCCCGACGGTGTCGTGGAATACCGCGGCCGGTCCGACTTCCAGGTCAAGGTACGCGGCCACCGCATCGAACTCGGCGAGATCCAGGCCGTTCTGGCCGACCACCCCTCGGTGGGCCAGGCGGTCGCGGCGGTGTCCGCCGACGCCGAGGGCGTACGGCGGATCGTCGGATACGTACGGGCGGCCTCCGGTGTGCGGCCGGATGCGGGGGCGTTGCGTGAGTTCGTGGCGGGGCGGTTGCCGGAGTACATGGTTCCGGCGGTGGTGATGCTGGTGGGGTCGTTCGCTCTGACGCCGAACGGGAAGGTGGACCGGGGGGCGTTGCCGGTGCCGGAGTTCCGGGCGGCGGAGGTGTACCGGGCTCCGGTCACCGAGCGGGAGCTGGTGTTGCACGAGGTGTTCGCGGAGGTGCTGGGGCAGCCGCGTATCGGTGTCGACGACAGCTTCTTCGACCTCGGCGGCGACTCCATCGTCTCGATGCAGCTCGCGGCCCGCGCCCACCGCGCCGGTCTCGCCATCACCGTGAAGGACGTCTTCGTCCACAAGACCATCGCCAAGCTCGCCGAGGCGGCCGAGGACATCGAGGCGGAGGCCCCCACGGCGGCGGACAGTTCCGGCACCGGGCCGCTGCTGTCGCTGAACGACGCCGAACGGGCGGAGATCACCGCCGGCGGACACGAGCTGACCGGCGTACTGCCTCTCACCCCGCTCCAGCAGGGCATGCACTTCCACGCCCTGCTGGCCGCCGACGGCATCGACGTCTACACCGCCCAGGCACCCGCACGGCTGGAGGGACCACTGACGCCCGCCGTGCTGCGCAAAGCGTTCGACGCGGCTCTCGCCCGCCACACCGCGCTGCGCGTCTCGTTCCGGCTCCTGGCATCGGGCCGTTCCGTCCAGGTGGTGCACGAGGGCCTGCGCGTCCCGTGGCGGGAGATCGACCTCTCCGGGCACGGTGAGGACGAACGCCGCCGGCGGCTGGCGGAGCTGGTCGACGAGGACCGCGTCACCCGCTTCGACCTCACCGCCCCACCGCTGATGCGGGTCACCCTGGTCCGGCTCGGGACCGACGACCACGCCCTGCTGACCACCTACCACCACGCCCTGCTCGACGGATGGTCGCTGCCGCTGTTCTTCCGTGACGTCTTCTCCCTCTATGCCCGCGGCGGAGCCGACACGGACCGGCCGGTGGCCCAGTTCACCGGCTTCCTCGGCTGGCTCACCCGCCAGGACGATGAGGCGGCGACGCGGGCCTGGAGCCAGGCCCTGGCCGGTATCGACGAACCGACGCTGGTCGCCCCTGGCGCCGACGCGGCCACCGCTACCGTGCCCCACCTGGTGACGGAGGTCCTGGACGCGGAGGGTACGGACGTGCTCACCGCCGCGGCGCGCGGCGCGGGCCTGACGCTGAACACGGTCGTCCAGGGAGCCTGGGCGGTGGCACTCGGTCACCAACTGGGGCGCGACGACGTCGTGTTCGGTGCGACGACCGCCGGGCGCCCACCGGAACTGGCCGGCGTCGAGGATATTGTCGGCCTGTTCATGAACACCGTCGCCGTACGGGTACGGCTGGACCCCGTACGACCGCTCGACCAGATCCTGACCGACCTCCAGTCGCACCAGGCCGAGCTGCGCCCGTACCACCACGTCGGGCTTCCCGACGTGCAGCGGGCTCTGGGGCTGGGGGAGCTCTTCGACACCGTCATCGGCTTCGAGAACACCCCCTTCGACGGGGCGGCCATCCAGGAGCAGGTCCCGGGCCTGCGGATCTCCCTCGACGAGGAGCCCGTACCCGGCGCTTCCCACTATCCGCTCAGCCTGGTCGTCATGCCCGACGAGCGGCTCAGCCTCGAACTCAGCTATCGTGCCGACCTGTTCACGGCCGCGGCGGCCGGGGCGCTGCTGGCCCGGGTGCGCAAGATCCTCGACTGCTTCGTGCGCGACCGGACCGTACCTCTGGGCCGGATCGACCTGCTCACGGACCGGGAACGCGATCAGCTCCTGGCCGCGGCGGAAGGGGCGGCCCACGAGCGGACGGCGACCTTCCCGGAGCTCTTCGAGGAGCACGTACGGGCCACACCCGACGCCGTCGCGGTGTACGACCACGAGCTGGCCCTCACCTACGGGGACCTCGACGTCCAGGCCAACCGGCTCGCCCGCGCGCTGGTGGACCGGGGCATCGGCCCGGAGCGTGTCGTGGCGATCGCGATGCCGAAGTCGGCACGGTCCGTCCTCGCGGTGCTGGCGGTCCTCAAGGCCGGCGCGGCCTATCTTCCGCTGGACCTCGGCTACCCGCCGGACCGGCTCCGCTACCTGATCGGTGACGCGCGGCCGGATCTCGTCCTCACCACCGGTGCGGGCGCGGCGGTCATGGCCGAGGCCGGTGCGGGGAAGGTGCTGTGCCTGGACGGGCCCGGGCCGGCTGCCGGGAACGTCACCGAACTCCTGGACCCGGAAGCGGAGCTGACCGCCGGTCTGTCCGGGGCGACTCTCACCGACGCCGACCGGATCGCGCCGCTGCGGCCCGCGAACGCCGCCTATCTGATCTACACCTCCGGGTCGACCGGCCGCCCCAAGGGCGTGATGGTGTCCCACCTCGGCATCGCCGCTCTGATCGCCCAGCAGCGTGAGGGGCTCGCGCTCCGTCCGCAGGAGCGGGTGCTGCTGTTCGCCTCGCCGAGCTTCGACGCGTCCGTGTGGGAACTGGCCACGGCCCTCCTGACCGGGGCGAGTGCGGTGACCGCGGACCCCGACGAGCTGCTCCCCGGACCGGCCCTGGCGCGCACCGTGGCGCGCCACGGTGTGACCGCGCTCCTGCTGCCGCCGTCCTCGCTCGCCGTACTGCCCGAGGACGCCCTGCCCCACGGGGTCACCCTCGTCGTGGGCGGCGAGGCGTGCCCGCCGGACCTGGTCGCACGCTGGTCGGCCGGGCGTCGCATGGTCAACGCGTACGGTCCCACCGAGGCGACCGTCATCGCGACGATGAGCCGCCCGCTGTCCGGGCGGACCGCTCCGCCGATGGGCGGGCCGGTCGTCGGCGCCCGGGTCCATGTGCTGGACGGCTCCCTGCGGCCGGTGCCCGTCGGGGTGGCGGGTGAGCTCTACCTGGCGGGCCAGGGCCTCGCCCGCGGCTATCTGCGGCGGTCCGGGCTCACCGCGGAGCGTTTCGTGGCCGACCCGTTCGGACCGCCGGGCGCGCGGATGTACCGTTCGGGCGACGTGGCGCGGCGCACGGCGGGCGGGGGCCTGGAGTACCTGGGCCGCGTCGACGAGCAGGTCAAGATACGGGGCTTCCGTATCGAACCGGGTGAGATCGAGGCGGTGCTCGCCGCCGACCCCTCGGTGGGGCAGACCGTCGTGGTCGTACGGGAGGACACCCCCGGCTCACCACGCCTGGTGGCGTACGCGACCCCGGTGGCGGCCGGCCCGCTCGACCCGGCCGCGCTCCGTGAACGCGTCGCCGCCGTGCTGCCGGAGCACATGGTGCCCGCGGCCGTCGTCGCCCTCGACCGACTGCCGGTGACGCCGAGCGGCAAGCTCGACCGCGCCGCTCTGCCCGCTCCCGACTTCTCCGGAGCCGGCGGCGGCCGGGCACCGCGGACCGAGCGCGAGAAGCTGCTGTGCGCCTTGTTCGAGAAGGCACTCGGCACGGAGGGCGTCGGCATCGACGACAGCTTCTTCGACCTGGGGGGCGACTCGATCGTCTCGATCAAGCTCGTCACGATGGCCTACGCGGCGGGCCTGGACATCGCCCCGCGCGACGTGTTCGCCCACAAGACCGTGGCGGCGCTCGCCACCGCGGTCAAGGACCTGGTTCCGGCGGCGGACGCCGACGAGGCCGACTCGCAGGAACCGCTGATCACCCTGGACCAGAGCGAACTCGACGAGTTCGCCGAGGACTGGCGGTAGCCGGCCCCGCACACCCGCGGCCGACGCACCACCGAACACGCACCACCGAACACGCACCACCGAACACGCACCACCGCACCGAGCGCCATCACCGGACCACGAAAGGCCTGGACCCTGCCAGGCCGGTCCGGTGCGCACCACCACGCGGCCCGGCCACCCGGCGCGGACCGCACAGGACCGAACGACGGACGACCCGAGCGGTCACGACCAGGTGAGGACAACCGACATGA
Organism: Streptomyces cyaneofuscatus; assembly: GCF_042718795.1. Lineage (GTDB taxonomy): Bacteria > Actinomycetota > Actinomycetes > Streptomycetales > Streptomycetaceae > Streptomyces > Streptomyces cyaneofuscatus_A. Next base: position 219,785 of record NZ_JBHXOX010000002.1, on the reverse strand, counting down.
CCAGCAGCACCCCGACTGTTGACGTACCTTCCCCGGACGTGGCCGCGGCGGCCCTGCCGGGGAAGGACCGCGGCGACACTCCCGCCGAATACCACCTGGACACCACCGAAGTCACTCAGTTGGAGGAGGCCGCCGCACGGCTCCGTGACGCCCACGGGGCACCCGGCCTGCCGGACTTCTACGACCACGCCCACACGGCCGAGGAGCTTCTGCCCGCCGGTCTGCGCAGATTCCTCCTCTCCTACCGCAGGACCGAGAGGTCCGCCGCATGCCTGGTGCACGGCTTCCCGGTGGACGACGCGCTGATCGGACCCACACCCGACCACTGGCGCCACGCCATCCGCTCCGACGCGGCCCGGTCCCAGGAGCTGTGGCTCGCGATGTGCGGCATGGCGCTGGGCGACCCGTTCGGCTGGGAGACCCTCCAGGAAGGGCGCATCATCCAGAACATCCTGCCGATCCGGGGCGACGAGCTGCGGCAGAGCGGCTACGGCAGCGAGAGCCTGCTGGAGTTCCACACCGAGGACGGCTTCCACCCCAACCGCTGTGACTACCTCCTGCTCTTCGGGCTGCGCAACCCCGACCTGGTGCCGACCATCGTCGCCTCCGTCCGTGACGTCCGGCTGAGCGACCACGACCGCGCGGTACTCGCCGAGGCCCGCTTCCGGATCATGCCGGACACCGAGCACATACGGCAGCTAGAGGCCCTGGACCCCGCACATCCCGCGCTGGAGAAGCTGTACGGGATGATCGACAGCGCCGTTCCGACCGCCGTTCTGTCGGGCGACCGGTTCAATCCCTACCTGCGCATCGACCGGCCGTTCATGGATGTCGCACCGGGGGACACCGAGGCCGAGGGCGCGCTCGACCGGCTGATGGCCGAGCTGCACCGGGTACAGCGGGACGTCGCTGTGGGCCCCGGCTCGCTGCTCATCGTGGACAACTACCGGGCCGTGCACGGCCGCCGGTCGTTCACAGCCCGGTACGACGGCACCGACCGCTGGCTGAAGAAGCTCACCGTCAGCCGCAACCTGCGCCGCAACTTCAGCGGATACGTACTCGGCAACCACCGCGTCATCGTCTGAGCCGGTCGGGCGGAAGGAGCAGGAGAGGCATCATGCGCACAGTCATCGTGTCCGGCGCGTCCAGCGGTATCGGACTCGCCACCGCCGAGCGGTTCGCCCGCTCGGGCGACCACGTGGTCAATCTCGACATCCAGGCACTCACCGGGGACGCGGCGGACGGCCCTCGCGAGGGGGGAGGCGAGATCCGGACGGTCATGCTCGACATCGCCGACTGGACCGCCGTGGGTGAAGCCGTCGACCGGGTGCACGCCGAGCGCGGCCGCATCGACGTCGTCATCGCCAATGCGGGCATCAGCGTCCGGCATTCCGTCCTCGACCTCACCGAGGCGGACGCCCGGCGCACCCTGGATGTCAATCTGATGGGTGTCCTGGCCCTGTGGCGGCACGCCGTTCCGCACATGCTGCGGGAGGGACGCGGGGTGCTCCTGGCGACGGCGTCCGTCAACGGGTCGCGCGGCTACCCCCTCTACGCGGACTACAACGCCAGCAAGGCAGGTGTCGCCTCGCTGTGCCAGACCTTCGCCGTGGAGCTGAGCCCGCTGATCAGGACGGCGTGTGTCGCCCCCGGCGCCGTACTGACACCCATGCAGCGCGCCGAGTACACCGACGCGATGCTCGACGAGGTCAACGAACGCATCCCGGCCCGGCGGCACGCCCTGCCCGAGGAGATCGCGGACGTGTTCCATTTCCTGGCCTCGCCGCAGGCGTCCTTCATCTCCGGTCAGCAGTTCACCGTGGACGGCGCGGAGACAGCCGGAGCCACCACAGCGTTCTTCCCCGGCCCCACCGAGCCGATGCGCTGACCCGGACGGCGGCGCCCGGCCGCCGTCCGCATCGCGCCCTTTTGCTGTCGCCCGCCCGTAACCGAGTCCGAGGAAACCGCCCCATGGACACCCGCCCCGCGCTCGACCAGGGCCCGCTCGACGCCGTCGATCTGGCCGATCCGCTCCTGCACGCCCACCACGACCTCGGACCGTGGTGGCGCCGGCTGCGGGACGAGGCGCCGGTGCACTGGCAGCCCGAGAGCGGCAGCCGTCCAGGGTTCTGGGTGATCAGTGGTCACGCGGACGTCGTCTCGGTGCTCAGCGACAGCGCGAACTTCACCTCGGAGCGGGGAAACGTGCTGGACACCCTGCTCGCCGGTGGTGACTCGGCGGCCGGGAGGATGCTCGCCGTCACGGACGGGCAGCCGCACAAGGCGCTGCGCAGCGCCCTGCTCAAGCCGTTCTCGCCGCGCTCCCTCGACGTGGTGGTCGAGAGCGTGCGGCGGGGTACCCGGCGGCTGGTCGAGGAGGCGGTGGAGCGGGGCGAGGTGGACTTCGCCGCCGACGTGGCCGCGCACATCCCGCTCGCCGCCATCTGCGACCTGCTCGGCGTGCCGCCCACCGACCGGCAGCACATCATCGAGCTCACCTCCTCCGCCCTGTCCACCGAGGACGGGCTCCCCGACGAGGAGGCCACCTGGGCGTCGCGCAACGGACTGCTGCTCTACTTCTCGGAGCTTGCCGCCGCCCGGCACGCCAAACCGTACGACGATGTTGTCAGCCTGCTGGTGACCAAGGAGATCGACGGGCGGCCCCTCACGCACGAGGAGATCGTCTTCAACTGCTACAGCATCATCATGGGCGGCCACGAGACGACCCGCTTCTCGATGGTCGGCGGGCTCCAGGCGCTGATGGAGCGGCCCGGCCAGTGGCGGGCCCTCAAGTCCGGCGAAGTGACGACGGACTCGGCGGTCGAGGAGGTACTGCGCTGGACGAGCCCTGCCCTGCACAGCGGGCGGACCGCGACCCAGGACCTCTTCCTCGGCGACCAGTTCGTCGAGGAGGGCGACGTCGTCACCACCTGGCTGGCCTCCGCCAACCGCGACGGCCGGGTCTTCGCCGAGCCCGACGAGTTCGACCTGGCGAGGACCCCCAACAAGCACCTGACGTTCGCCTACGGGCCCCACTTCTGCCTCGGTGCGTTCCTCGCCCGCGCCGAGCTGACGGCCCTCCTGGAGAGCCTGTGCGACCTGGTCGCACAGGCTCGTCCGACAGGCCCGCCGACCTACGTGTACTCGAACTTCCTGAGCGGTCTCTCGTCCCAGCCGGTGAGCCTCACCGGAGAGCCGGCAGGGAGTCGAGCACCGCTGACATCGTCTGCCGGGGGTGGGTGCCCGGGAACGAGTGACCGCCGGGCAGCACCCGGGTCCGGTGCTCCGCCGGTGTGTACGCGGCCCACGGTCTGACCTGTGCCACCGGGGCCACCGTGTCGTCCTCGCCGGCCAAGGTGAAGAGCGGGCAGCTCACGGCGACCGGGTGCGGAATGACGTAGCCCTCGGCGAGGGCCAGGTCGCCCCGGACAGCCGTCAGCAGATCGCTCAGGAAGTCGGGGAAGGCCAGGAGTTCGCGCGGCAGCCCGCCGGTACTCAGCAGCCAGGCGATCAGCTCGTCGTCGGAGCCGGCCGAGATCGGCTCACGCGTCAGGGGCAGATGCGGCGCGCGGGACGCCGAGGCCAGCAGGGCGCTGGGCGGCCGCAGCCCCGCCCGCTCGATCCGCAGCACCAGCTCGTACGCCACCACGGCGCCGAAGCTGTGACCGAACAGGGCGTAGGGCAGATTCAGTTCGGGCTCAACGCCGTGGAGAAGGGCCTCGACCAGTGCGTCGAGATCGTCCGGTACGGGCTCGTCGATCCGGGATCCGCGGCCCGGCAACTCCACCGGCACCAGCTCCAGGTGCTCGGGGACGTAAGGCCGCCAGGCATGGAAGGCGCCCGCGCCACTGCCCGCGGGCGGAAGGCATATCAGCCTCAGGCGCGGGTTCCCTACGGTGAACCGGGCGCTGACCCAGTCGGCTGCCGGCGTGCTGTCCACTGTGCTCATGCCGGTCAGCCTCATCGCCGAGCCCGGTTCCGGCAAGGCAGGCGGGCGGCAACTTCGGTGGAGCGGACGGTTCTTGGAGCGCTGTTCACACCTCGACGGCCGGGCCGGGGCCACCTCCCCGGGGCCTGACGACTGACGAGGCGTCATGATGCCCTGGACGAATGGTCGGCCGGGTTGCCCGACAGGCTTCTAGTTGCCGCGCGCTTGCCGGGCCCATTGCCTGGGCCCGGACATCGGCAGGTCCTAGCGTCGACGGCATGACTCACACTCCTGCCGCGATCGGCACCGAGGCCATCGCTCCCGTGGTGATCGGTATGGTCCAGGTGGTCGCGCCTCGCAAGCTGGACCGGATCGATCTCGACCACCGGCTCATCGGTGACCTCGGCTTCCACTCCTTGGTTCTCGCGGAGCTCGGCTACAACCTGGAGGATCTCTTCACCCTCCAGGCGCTGAACCCTGAGGCCGCCATGAAGCTGGAGCGGGTCAGTGATGTGATCGAGCTGGTCAGCGCCGAGGTGGTCGCGGGCCGGGCGGAGCTGCCCGACGCGGAAGCCTTGGACGGCATGTTCAGCCGCTACGGCGTCGACAGCCCCCTGGTATGAGCGGCCCCGCGGGCGAGCGCCCGGCCCACGCGCTGGTCGCCGATCTGGAGCGGACGCTCGGTGACCCGGCTGCGGGGAGCGGCCCCTTCAGCTTCGCCGAGATCGTGGCGCACGAGGAGAACGACAGTCTTCCGCCAGGGGCGGTGGAGCTGCTCAGATCGTGGGGATTCTCCGGTTACCTGGTGCCCGAGGAGTTCGGCGGCCGGCTCCGGAACCTCGAAGACCTCTTCCTGCTCACCCGTACGCTCGCGCGCCGCAATCTGACACTCGCGGTGATGTTCGGCTCCGCCCTTCTCGGGGTCAACTCGGTCTGGCTGTGGGGGAACGACGAGCAGCGCGCACGGGTCGCGGGTGCCCTCCTGGACGGGGAACTCGCCTGCTTCGCGGTTTCCGAACCCGGCCACGGCAGCGATCTCGGCACCAACGAGACCACGGCCGAGCCCGATGGTGACGATTTCCTCCTGACCGGCGAGAAGTGGCCCGTCGGCAATGCGACCCGGGGCCGCTTCGTCACCGTCTACGCGGCGATCGACGGTTCGCGGTCCTCCTTGCTGCTCCTTGACAAGAAGCAGATGGAGGAGGGGAGTTGGACCAACCACCCGTTCGTGAGAACGGTCGGGCTGCGCGGCCACGACCTCAGCGGGATCACCTTCGACCGCACCAGGGTGCCCGCCGGCGCACTCCTCGGGCGCCCCGGGGCCGGACTGGTCGGAATCCTTCAGGTGCTCCAGATCACCCGGACGGCGATCGGAGCACTGTCCATCGGCACCATGGACTCGGTATTGCGGATCGCTCTGCGTCACGCGCGTGAGCGAGTGCTCTACGGACAGGAGATCTACCAGCTTCCGGTCATCCGCCGGCATCTGGTCCACTCCCATGTGGACCTGCTGATCGCGGAGTGCACGGCGCTGCCGGTGGCGCGTTCGCTCTCCATCGTGCCGTCCCGGCTCAGCCTGTGGTCTTCGGTGGTCAAATACCTCGTGCCGACCCTCGGCGAGGAGGTGGTGCAGGAGGCGGCCAGGGTTCTCGGAGCCCGGAGCTATCTGCGGGAAGGCGTGGCTTCCGGCGCGTTCCAGAAGCTCCAGCGCGACCACGCGATAGCGAGCATCTTCGAGGGCACCACGCACGTCAATCTCCACAGCATCGCCGCACAGCTTCCCGCGGTGGCGCGCGTGGCCGACCGTCCCGCCGTCGGCGGGGAAGGGGTGCTGCGGCAGCTCTTCGACTGGTCCGAGGACGCCCCGCAGTGGCATCCGTCGGGCAGGGCGCTGCGGCTCACCAACGCCAGTGAGGACGAGATCACCCGGGGCTGGGGCCCGGCGGCCGACGAGGCCCGCCGGATCGCGGAACGCGAACTCGCCGGTCCCGAGGGCGCCGCGCTCGTCAAGGTTCTCAGCGAGCTCTCCCGACGCCGGACCGACTTCTACACGCGGATCGCCGCCGAGGCGCCCGACGCCGCCTCCACGCACGGGCAGGATCAGGCCACCGAGCACAGCGTCCACCACGCGGCTGCCTCCTGCCTCTACACCTGGCTCTACTCCTTCGAGCGGGAGCGGGCGGAGCCGGGGGGCAGCGGATGGCTGGTGCTGGCGCTTCAGCGACTACTGCGGCGGCTCGACCACACGACCGAGCTGGAGGAGAGCTGCCTGCCGTGGCTGGAGGAGCTGATGCTGTCGAGCCTCGAAGGCCCGCGCCATTTCTCGCTCCAGACGGTCAGGTCAGCTGCCGGGCCGGCGCCGGCATGAGCGGGCCGCCCTCCCCGGTGGCGCGTCAGATGGCCCGGCGCCAGGCGCTGCCCGCGAGTACAGGCCGGTCGCGGGCCTGCTCCGCGGACCGTCCGAGGTCCGTCGAGGCTTCCTCCTGTGTGACCCAATGGCGTACGAGTGCGTGGACCCCGTATCTGTACTGCTGCCCCCGATTGATCTGGACCAGTGAGACGTCGGCGAGTTCGGCCAGGAGGTGGGCGACGCGTGTGCTTCCGAAACCCCCGCCCGCCTGGGCCGGGATCGCGTCCAGGGAGAACGTGCCGGGCAGCGAGGACAGCTCACGGAGCAGCTCGCGATGAGGGGCGGGCAGCAGTTCGTAGCTCCACCGCACGCTGTCCGACAGCGTGCGGTGCCGCGACAGGTCACCGGCGTCGACATGTGCGAGCAGGTGGAAGAGCGTCCTGTCGTGCAGGAGGGTGGTGAGAGGGAGCGATCTGAGTCCTCGCGCGGCCACTTCTATCGCGAGTGGCATGCCGTCGAGGAGCCGGCAGAGCTGCTGCACCAGCGGCAGGCGGTTGCCCAGGTCGAGCGTCGGCAGACTGGCCCGTACCCGGCGCAGGAACAGCTCCACCGCGCTCGGGAGTTCGGTGTCCGAGCCGTCCCGCCGGTCGCACGAAAGCGGCTCGACCTCCCAGGTCTCGGCCGCGCCGACGGCCAGGGCGCGGCGCGAGGTCACGATGATCTGGAGCCCGGGATGCTCGTCGAGGAGTTGCCGCGCGATCCGCGCCGTCTGCTGCGAGACATGCTCGGCGCTGTCCAGGACCAGGAGCCGCCGTCCGAGCCCGGCACCGCCCCGCACACCGGCTTCGTTGCTGCTGGTCAGGCGCCGCACTACACGCGTCAACTCAGCCGCCGAGGCGGCGGGTTCCCGATGCTGGGGCGGGATGTCGTGCAGTTCGGCGACGGCCACGCCGCCCTGGAACAGCGGGCGCAGCCGGGACGCCGCTGCCAGGGCGATGCGGGTCTTGCCCACTCCGCCGGGTCCGGTGAGAACGATCAGCCGGCTGCGCTGCGCGGCGGAGAGGACGTGCTCCAGGTCGGCCTGGCGGCCCACCAACGCGTCGCCCAAGGGCCGGGGGCCCTGCCATGGCGGGAGTGCTGTCGGGTCGGAGTGGAGGTCCGGGGACTGCCCGAGCGCCGGCCTGCGCCCGCTGTCCCAGGGCGCCGGCTCGGGGAACGCGGTGGCGGTGGCGCCGAGCGCGGTGAGCAGCAGGCTGACGGAGGTCCGACGTGGGTTGGTGTTGGAGCCGGTTTCCAGATTGCGGATGGTCCGGACACTGACGCCGGAGCGGTCGGAGAGCTCCTCCTGCGTCCAGCCGGACAGTCTGCGTTGATTGACCAGGAAGTCGCGGAGCTGATGAATGTCTGTTCTGTCGAAAGAGTAGTGTTCCTTCAGAATCGGCATGTAAGCCCCCCGTGAATTATGAACAGTGCCAGTCGTGCGCATCCGCGCGATGCGAAAATCCGGTCGCCGCATTCTTTATGAGAGCGGTGGTACCGATAGGCGAGCCGTGGCGTTTGTAGCGCCGTGAGGTTCGCGTGTGCGCTGACGAGCGGCTCAGTGAAACATCTCCTGCAATTACGGAGGACCCTACTCCAAGACCTCATCCGAGTGGGAGATGCGGAGGCGGCAGAAAATTCGGCTGAGCAGGACGGATCGGGCCGCTCCGGCTTTGACCAGCAGTGACTCGTCGGCAATCGCGCGGCCCACCGGTGCACATGCTGAAATCATCAGCATGTGCCTATTCGTTCCTTGTGGAGCACGTGCATGGGGAGGCATGGGTACGGCAAGGTGCTGCTTGCTCGTATCGCCTGCGCAGCGCCCGTCCAACGCGTCGCCCTTCCGGGCGCCCGGACAAGAAGCGCCGCACTCTTCCGGGGTCGATCGGGGCTCCCGTCCCCGAAGGGGCGTTGACCGAGTCGACGAACGCTCATGACGGCCTGAAAGTACCGCATCGATGTGCTCTCGGACGGGCGAGATTGGCTTGAAATGGCATTGCCGCACGATGAAGCTCACCTGTTCCACCGGGTTGCTTGTTGCTGATTGTCCCAATTTTTCCCTGCTTTCGACGCCAAATCATCCAGGAGGTCGGATGATATGTAGCTGGCCGAAAGTGCCACTACGCACAGGAGGAGGCCGGAACGTGCCGCCCAGCGGCCGGTGAACCCGGCTGGGCCGCGGGATGAAATGGGTGGGTCAGACGTCGGGGGGACTGCGAGGAACGTGCCGTGGGGCCGCAGTCGGACAGTGAAGTCCCGAAAGCCGAAACGGGTTCCCGTCCACGGCGAGAACGCCTTGTAGGAAGCCTCTTTGGCGCAGAAGAGCAGACGGTCCAGTGGCAGACCGGCGGCCGAGGGAAAGTCCTGCCGGAGCCAGCCCGCTTCGACGTCCGTGACGATCCGCTCCGCCATAAAGGGGGAGAGGGGCTCCCGCGGTTCCGCGTCGATGCCCAGAGCCGCGAAGTCCTTGGTCAGCGCGACAGCGGCCGCGCGATAGTTCCGGCAATGGGTCATGCTCCCCACGACCCCCGCGGGCCAGCCGGGTGCGCCCAGGGGGCCGGGCACCAAGGGTGCCGGGTCCACCCCGAGGGCGGTCAGTGCCGCACGGGCGCACCCGCGCACCGTGGTGAACTCCTTGCGCCGCTCGTCGAGCACCCCTTCCACCGCCGCCTGTTCGGTGGCGAAGAGGGTGACGGCGCCGTCCGGGCCGTCGTCGTCGAATGCCTCCCGTGCTCGCACCTCGGTGGGCACCACCTCAGCGATCACGCCTCGCCTCCTCCTGCTGGACAACGGGTCACGCGGACGTCGCGATTCTTCCGGTAGCGGTGCGCCGGTCCTGCCGTCGGGGGTTCGATCCGGTGGCGGGGCGGGGCGGGGCGGGCCGGATCCGCGCCGGGACCATCGAGGTGTAAGACCGTGGTCCGGTCGATCGAGCGGCAATTCCCGCCCCGTGAGTTGCCGGTGCGCTGCCTGGCCCGGCCCGTTCTCCATCGACCAGCATGCATCGCAGGTCGGCGGCATACGCCCGGACGAGCGTGGAGACAAAGGACAGGGGACGACTAGCCATGGCGCAGGCGCGTCCCGAGGAGACCGGGCCGGCTTCGGTCAGCCCCCCGTCACTGTGGCGGGATCGCGACTACATGTACTGGTGGTCGGGCAACGGCCTGTCGACGCTGGGCACCAGCGTGTCGACGCTCGCCTTCCCGCTGCTCATCCTCCACCTGACCGGATCCGCCGCCCAAGCCGGCGTCATCACCGTCCTGCACATGGTCGGCAAGCTGGCCACCCTCGCGGTGGGCGGGGCGCTGGCGGACCGGGTGTCCCGCCGCGCCATCCTGTGTCTCGCACCGCTGGTCCAGGCGGTGTCGATGGGCGTCGTCGCCCTGCTGGTGTACCGGGGCACCCCCTCGATCACCGCGATCGGCGCGATGGCCCTGGTCAGTGGTCTGGCGGCCGGCCTGCGGGTCGCTGTCTCGATGCCGGTTCTCCGCAGGATCGTCCCCAAGGAGCAGATAGCGACCGCGACGGCCCAGGGGATGGGGCGCGACATGGTCGCCCAGTTGGTCGGAGCTCCGCTCGGTGGCCTCCTCTACGCGATGGGCCGCTGGATCCCGTTCCTCTTCGACGCGGTCTCCTTCCTCTTCGTCACCCTGGGCTCCCTGCTGATCCGCCGGCCCCTCGGCCCGGATCGGCACCCGGGCGACGGGCCCAGGTCCAGTCTGGCCAAGGACGTGGGCGACGGCCTGCGCATGATCAAGCGCAGCGACTACCTGGTGTTCACGCTCATCTGGGGCGCTGTGCTCAACGCCGTCGCCGAGGGCTTCATCCTGCTCTTCGTGGTGCTGATACAGCACCGGGGAGGCGGGCCCACGGCGGTCGGTCTCGCCACCTCGCTCGCGGTCACCGGTGGTGTCATCGGAGCGGTCCTCGGTCCTTTGCTGATGGGCAAGCTGGGCGCACGGCGGGTCCTGATCATCTCCGCGTGGGTCTTCATGGCCTCCTTCGCCGTGGTGGTGTCGGTCTCCCAGCCGTGGCAGATCGGCCTGGTGGTGATGGTGGCCATGATCAGCATGGTGCCGATGAACGTCGTGACCGAGTCGTACGAGGTCCGGCTGGTCCCGGACCAGTACCAGGGCAGAGTCGCGGCGACCAGTCGCTTCTTCGTCCAAGGGGTCCAGTGGATCGGCCCGTTGGGAGCGGGCATCCTCGCCGACGCGGCTGGCGTGGAGCGGGCCATCCTGGTGCTGGCCGCCGCCATGGCCCTGCTGGCTGTCACCCTGCACGCGGCGCGGCGGTATCTCAGGGTGCTCGACATCCCGCTGGCCGACGTGGAGGAACTGCTCCCGCCGGGCGCCCCGCCCCCCGGTGAGGAGAGCGGGCCGACGGCCCCTCCGGAGAACGACATCCCCACTCCGGCGACCGGTACCAAGACGCTGGGAGAGGCACAGCAGCGGTGACGGGCCTCCGCCCGCCGACCGGAACACATGCCCGCCGACCGGAACGTACGAAGGAAGTCATGGAAGATCTTGTTCAGCCCATATCGCTGACGGACGCCGCCGAAAGCCTGCGGACGGGTGCTGTCGAGCCGCAGAAGTACGCGGCGAGAACCATCGAGCGCATCGCGGAAGTGGACGGTACGGTCCAGTCCTTCGTGGCCGAGCCCGGCCGGGCGGACCGGTTGGCCCTCGCCGCCCAGGAAGCCGTCCGGCACGGGACGGAGCCGGGCGACCGTCCTCCGCTGTATGGAGTCCCGGTCGGGATCAAGGACATCATCCACGTCGAGGGGCTGCCCACCGCAGCGGGTTCGGCACTGCCGCCCGAGGCCCTGGCAGGACGGCAGGCCACGGTCGTGGACCGGCTGCTCAAGGCCGGGGCGGTCATCGCGGGGAAGACGGTGACAGGCGAGTTCGCCGTGACGGCGCCGGGGCCCACCCGCAATCCGCACCGTCCGGAGCACACCCCGGGCGGCACGAGCAGCGGCTCCGCCGCGGCCGTCGCCTCGGGTCTGGTGCCCCTCGCCATCGGTACCCAGACCATCGGGTCGCTCATCCGCCCCGCCGCCTACTGCGGAGTGGTCGGCTTCAAGCCCAGCCACGGACGCATTCCGCTGGACGGTGTCCTCCCCGTCGCCCCGACCTTCGACACCGTGGGCATGATCACCGCTCGGGTCGCCGACGTCGCGCTGGCCGCGAGCTGTCTGTGCGACGACTGGCGGTCCGACCGCGCGGTCCCCGGCCGGCCGGTGCTCGGCATCCCGGAGGGTCCGTACCTGAACTTCGCCGAGCCCGAGGCCCGTAGCGCTTTCGACGAGCAGGTGGCCGCGTTGCGCACGGCGGGCTACGACGTGGTGAGCGTCCCCCTGTTCGAGAACTTCGAGGAAGAGGTCTTCGACTTCTTCGTGATCAATCTCTACGAGCTGTCCCAAGCGCACGCCGACTGGTTCGCACGCTACGAGGAGCTCTACGACGAGCGCACCGCCGAGGCCATCCGCCAGGGCCAGGGTGCCCAGGCGTCCGACCATGCCGCCTCACTGGCGCGACGCGAAGCGTTCCGTGACCGGCTGGCCGCCTCCACGGCCGAGCACGGCGTCGACCTGTGGATCACCCCTGCCGCCACCGGACCGGCTCCGCTCGGCCTGGAGAGCGCCGGAGACTCGGTGATGTCCCTGCCGTGGAGCGGCGTCGGCCTCCCGTGCCTCACGATCCCCACCGCCCGTCCCGCGGGTGCCCTCCCGCTCGGCTTCCAGTGCGTAGGCCGTGCCGGTGAGGACGAGTCCCTGCTGCACTGGGGCCTCGGCCTCGAAGCCGTACTCACCTCCCGGGGGACCGATACCCGTGAGAACTGAAGGACGACCCGTGGAGACTCCGGCGGAGATGGGCATCGTCGCGACCGGTACCGCGTTCGGCACTCCACGTGATGTGGCCGGAACCGCGCACGAGTACCTTCCCGATCCCGAGGCCGTCACCAAGCTGGGCTACGAGAGCTACCACCGGGTGGCCGACGGGGTGACCGCCGTCGACCTGGCGGCCGAGGCGTCCCGCGTCGCCCTGAAGAACGCCGGCCTCTCCATCGCGGACGTGGACCTGATCGTCCTCGGCCATTCCGACATCCCCCAGTACCTGGGATGGGACCCCTCGGCGGCGGTGGCCAGGGCGCTCGGCGCCCAGGGCACCCCGACCGTGCTGTTCACCCAGTCCTGCGCCGCGTGGTCGTTGGCCTTCGACCACGCGGCGGGTGCGATGGCGCTATCGCCCGACACGGGCACCGTACTGGTGGCCATGGTCAACGTGGTCAGCGAGACGCACACCAACCGGATGGATTTCAACGGCACCATCGCCAGTGATGGAGCCGCCGCCGCCGTCCTGCGCCGGGGGCATCCCCGCCTCCGCCGGCTCTCCTCCGCCAGCTTCACCAATCCTGAGTTCGCGGATCTGTTCCGTATCGACATCGGCGGGTCCGCCCACCCCGTACCGCCCCCGGGCCGTACCCATCGCGACCTGGACCCGATGATCGCGGTCTACGAGCACTTCGGCGCGGACCCCGAGCGCTTCGGACGGTTCATCGGGGAGGTCGTCGGACGCTTCACCGACGTGGTCGATCAAGCTCTGGCACGGGCCGGCCGGGACCGGAGCGAACTGACCCGGCTCGTCTACTTCAACGACAGCCAACGGGCGATCCACGGTGCCGCCGACGCGATCGGCATCCATCTCGCCCGCACCAACGCCGAACTCGCCCGCCGACTCGGCCACATGGGCGCCGCCGATCAACTGGTCTCCCTCCACCTGCACGCGGAGGCCGGAGAGCTGGCGCCGGGGGACCTCGTCGCCCTCGCGGGTGTCGCCTCCCCCGGCATGCACTGGTTCTGCACGCTCCTCGAGGTGTGAGACCGAAGCATCGAGACAAGGCGGCGCTACCCATGTCACGACCCCAGGATGGGAAACAGAAATGACCACCGAGTCCGGGATCGAGCCGGAGGAACTGATCAGGATCTCCGACGAGCAGATCGCCCGATTCGTCGTCGAGCGCTTTCTCTCCGATGTCGAGTGGACCGAACTCGACCCGGACTACGATCTGTTGGTGACCGGGGTGATCGACAGCCTCGGGGTGCTGCAGATCGCGAGCTGGCTGGCGAAGCAACACGGCATCACTCTGGCCGGCCCTGAACTGACGGCCGGGAACTTCCGTTCCGTGCGGGCCATCCGGACGACGGCCGAGCGCGCGGAAGCGGGTGGCGTGGCATGACCCGCTCACTCGTCGCATCGTTCACGGCTCGCGCGGCCGCCCAGCCCGGCGCACCCGCGCTCATCTGGGAGGACCGGCCCGTAAGTTACGGCGATCTGTACGCCATGGCGGCCAGGGCACGCACCCAGGTCGAGGAGGCGTCGCCGGCCGCCGACCGTCCCGTCGGTCTGCTGGTACGCAAGTCACCGGAAGCCGTGGCCCTGGCGCTCGGCTGCCTGATGGCCGGCCGCTCCTTCCTCCTGCCCTCGCACGAGCTTCCCGAGGCGCCCCTGAAAGCCCTCTTCCAGCAAACGGGATGCGCGGTGGTGCTCGGCCTCGCCGACGCTCCACCCGTCGACCGGGTGGTGGATCCGGCCGGGGCTCCTACGGGCGGTGAGAAGTACCCCCCGGCCGCGGCCGTCGACGACGAAGCCGTGACCTTCATGCTCACCACGTCCGGCTCGACCGGTCTGCCCAAGGTCGTTCCGCTGTCGTCCGGGGCAGTCGGCCGCTTCACCGAGTGGGCGGCCGACACCTTCGGGATCACGACCGGCGTCGCTGTCCTCAACTACGCGCCGCTCAACTTCGATCTCTGCATGCTGGACGTGTGGACGACGCTGGCGTACGGCGGCACCGTCGTGCTGGTCGACCCGGACAGGGGCACCTCGGCCGGCTATCTGCGTGATCTGGTCGCCGATCACGAGGTATCCGTGGTTCAAGGTGTGCCGATGCTCTTCCAACTGCTCGCAGAGGCGACAGCGGAAAGCGGCCCTCTCGACACGCCCGAGCACGTCATCTTCGCCGGTGACAGCATGCCCGCTCGTGTGCTGGCCGGGGTGTCCACCACCTTCTCCAAGGCACGCTGGTACAACAACTACGGCTGTACGGAGACGAACAACAGCTTCCTCCACGAAGTGGACCAGGACCGGCCCCTCCGTACCCCGCTGCCGATCGGCCGGCCGCTGGCCGGTGTGCGCTGGCTGATCATCGGCCAGGACGGCCGGGCGTTGGCCGGCCCCGGACAGGGGGAGCTCTTGGTCAACACCCCCTTCCAGAGCGCGGGATACGTGAACGCGCCCAACGCGAAGACCTTCGCCCCGCACCCGGACGGTGCACCCGGCCTTGTCTACTACCGCACCGGCGACGTGGTCACCCTGCACGAGGACGGCGCCCTGAGCGTGATCGGCCGGACCGACTACCTGGTGAAGGTGCGTGGTTTCCAGGTCAGCACCCAGAGTGTGGAGCAGATCCTTCTGGACCACCCGGCCGTCGCCGAGGCCGCCGTCATCGCCCTCCCCGATCCGGTCGCCGGTCATCGCCTGCATGCCCGCCTTCGGCTGACCGATGCGGGAAGTGTGAACAGCCTTTCGCTGCGCCGGCATTGCTCGGAGCGAACGGTGCGCGCGGCGATCCCCAGCGTGATCGAGATGGTGACGGACCCGCTGCCCAGGACCTCCACCGGCAAAGTCGACCGTAACCGGATCAAGGCCTGCGTTCTCGCAGCCGAGGAGGAACGGGCCCGGACGCCGCGGCCCTGAGGCGCCGCAGTGCGGTCGATCATGGGGCTTGGTGGTCGATCTGATGCTCCTCGGGTCCCACGGGTCACGCCGGCGACGTCACCAAGCCCCACGCCTTGATTGACTTTGCGCCATCGGCCCCGACGTGACCTGATGCGGTGCAGCGAACACTGCACCGCATCCGCTGGAGCCGGACCGAGCGGGATTCGGCCGGATGGAGACGGGTTGCTTTGTCCGGCGTTCCGACAGTGTCGCAGGTGAGACGTGCCACTCGTCGGGTTCGAGTCCCACCGAGCGTCCCCAGGCAGAAGCGTTCTGGCCTGGGGACTCGGCTCTCCGGGGGCGTTTCACCGCGGCAAGGTCACCGGCAGGCCGCCGACCCCTCGACCGCCTTGGTGTAGGCGGTGAGGAGTTTCTCGATGGCGTCCGGATCGTCCACGCCCGATTCGCGGGTCTCGACCGCTACGTAGAGGTCCTGCTCCGGATGCCTCGATACCTTGCAGGAAGGGACGGTCCTGCCGACGCCGGCTTTCCCGCTGTAAATGAAGCGTTCGTCTTCGGACATCGTTCCTTCCTTCGTGCCGGGATACGCCGGCGCGACCGCCGCCGTGGTCTTCCCCTCACTCCACCAGGCCTGGGCGAGGCTGAGAACCAGCTTGCTGTCCACGGACAGGTTGCAGCGGATGGTTCCGCCGTTCGGCTTCTGAGTGGCCGAGGTGAGGGAGTCGCCGCCGGGCAGCACGGCCTTCACCAGCGCGGGTTCCACGGCGATGCCGCACAAGGAGCTGGGCACGGTGTACGCCTTCTTGGGCGGTTCGTCGCCGGAGCACGCCGACAGGGTGGCGGCGAGGGCGACGGCGGCCGACAGGGAGACGACCCTGCTGGTGAACCGACGGCGCCGAAGAGTTCCACGGGCAGACAACGAGAGAAGCCTTTCGATGCGGGAGCAGGGAAGACGCGGCAGGCGCCGTCCCGGGCATGCGGTCAGATGTCCGTCTTCAAGTGGGGGTTCATTTGGTCGGTGCTCGTGCCGGCGGCCATGAACCCGTCCTGCGTGGCCCTGCGCGCCTTCTCGTCGATGCTGTTGTCCATCAGGTCGTCACGGCCGTGCGCCTTCGCCGCCGCCTCCACGGCTTGCTCGGTGTATTCCGAGTTCTTCTCGACACCGCTCTCCCACAATTCGCCCATGACGGGGCCTGCATCGTCCTTGGCCTTCCCCTCGGCGTCCTTGAAGAAGGATTCCAGGACCATGCTGCTCGCCGTCTCCGCCAAGCCGCCGGCCACCGCGCCGCCGACCGGGCTGGCGACGAACGACGTACCGACGCCGATACCTGTACCGATGCCCCCCGAGATGGCGTTCTTCCACTGCGCCACGGACTGCTCGTACTTCTTGTCGGCCTCCTCGGCGTCGCCGGCGACCGCCTCCTGGCGGCCCATGGCGAGCGTGCCGGACACCTCGCCCGAGCCGTGGGCGATCTCGTGGACAGCGAACTCCGGGTCCTTCGAGTAGACCTTGTCGGCCGACAGGTCCGGGTTCAGGTGGTAGTCCATGAGGTTCGCCATGTACGCCTTGTTGGCCACCTCCACGGCCGCGTACCCCTCGGGGTTCTGCCCCACGGTCAGCAGCAGGGCGTTCACATCACGGTGGTTGAGCGTGGCGGAGCTGCCGGCGACGGGGAACAGCCTGTCCGTCTCCCCGTCCGAGTCGTTCGTCATCGCCCGGTTGATGTCCGGCAGGTACTCCGAGGTGATCTGCCCGATGCTGTCGGACATGTAGTTGTGCTTCGTGAGCCGTTCGTTGTCCTCCGCCACGGAGGCCACGATCGACTCGAAGAGCTTGGTCTGGCCCTCGTTGTGGGCCGGAGTGTCCGCCGTCGGCAGCTCGCCCGCCGGGTGCCCGGTCGTGGCGGCCTCCAGGGCGAGGGCGAGGTTGTTGCGGCCGGTGTTGTCGTCGTCGCCCTTGAGGTTGCTCTCCTGCGGCCATTCCCGCTCCTCGAACAGGTACTGGAAGTTGGAGAGCGGGACGTTCCCCTTCTTGCCGTTACCGTCCGTGTCGCGCTCGAAGGGGGAGTCGTCCTTGGAGACGTACCCCTCGTTGAAGAAGTCCGTCGCCGCGTCCGGGCTGTTGGACAGGCCCTTGAGGTAGCCGGTCAGCGGGTCGTCGCCGCTGTCGTCGCCGATGCGGTTGAGCCAGGGGTCGATGCCCAGGTGCTGCCACGCCATGTTGGCGTGCTCGCCGTTGCCGGTGAGCTTGCGTTCCGTCTCCATGAGCTTGGTGCCGTAGCTCTTGAGGAACTGGTCGTCGTAGTCGCCGGTCCGCATCAGGTTGCTCATGACCTGGAAGCCCATGGGGCCGCCGCCGTCCCGGCCGATGGGCTGGTCGCCGAGCTTGATCATGTTGCCCTTCCAGCTCGTCATGTCGGCGGAGTCGCTCTGTGTGGCGGTGGCGAGCGTCAGACCGAGATTGCGCTGGAGGTCGTCGAGCTTGTCGAGCCGTTCGCGGCCCACGTTGTGGTTCACGGCCGGGTCGTTGATGCCCTGCCAGAACTCGAGGGTCTTCTGCGGCCCGAGCTGCGTGGCGAACCGCTCGGCGAACAGCGGGTCGTCCTTGTACGTGGCCAGACCGTCGTTGATCTTGTCGAAGTCGGCGGGGGTGAGGTCCTTGGGCTTCTTCGCCGCGATCTTGGCGAGGTCCTCCGCCGCCTGGACGGCCTCTGCCGCGGAGTCGCGGTCCTTGTAGCTCGCGTCCGAGAAGCCCGTCCTGGCCTGATCGGCTATCGCGGTCAGTACCTTGCTCGCCGAGGTGTCGCTCTCCGTGGCCTTCTGGAGGATGGCCTGGACCTCGTCGCGCAGCGCGGTGACATCGCTCTCGCTGTGCTCCGGAACCGAGGTGCCCTTCGCCGCCCGGTCGGGGTGGATGTTCATCGTGACGGTGAAACCGCCGTCACCGGAGTTGGTGACGGTCAGGTTCTTCCGCGCCCCGCGGCTGATGGCGCCTTCGAGGTCCTTCTTGTACTGCCGCAGCTCGTCCCGGGTGTCGCTGAGGATCTTGTGAATAATGTTCGCCTGCGTGTGGGCATCGGCGAACTCGCCGGCGGTCTTGCCGACGAACTCCTTGGTGACCTGTGCGTTCATGCCGGCCCAGTCGGCCGTGTTGGCGGCCTTGCGCAGCCCGTCCTGGGCCTGCTTCTTCAGGTCCACGAGGTGCCGTACGAGCAGGCCCCAGTCGGAGACGGCTTCGTCGAGGGTCGCGAAGTTGGCGAAGCGCAGCGCGTCGAGATCCATGAGGTGTCGTTTCTCCTGTACGTCTGTGGTCGCGCCGCTACTTCTTCGCCTCGTACGCCGGGTTCTTCGCTCCCGGCTCGCCAACCCGCTCGTCGAATCCGGCGTCCAGGGTGGCGATGCTGCTCATCTGCCGGTGGATGTAGTGCTCGTCACCGGCGTGCACCTTCTTGGTGACCTGCATGTGGTTGGCGATATGGGCGCACGCGTCCATGAGCGACTTCAGCTGGTCGTCCCACCGGCTCGACACGTGCTTCAGCCCGCCGCCCAGCGCGAAACCCTGACCGCTCAGGTCACCGGCGGCCTTGTCGCTGCTGGGAACGGCCACCCGGGCCTTGTTCCAGAGGCTGTCGTAGAGGCGGTGCGCCTCACTGCCGATCTTCGTCAGATCGCTCTGGCCCACCTTCAGGTCGCCCGTCTGCCCGGGAAGCCGAGCGGCGGAGCCGCCGTCCCCGGGGTCGAGCTGGTTCAGCTGCATCCCGCTCGGCTGCCGGTCGGCGGCGTCCGCCTTCAGTTGCTCCCACTCGTCCCATGCCATGGAAAAACCTTCCCCCGTGCACCCGCTGCGTTCCGTGGCGCCCGATGGCGCCTCTGCTCCAGGCCAAGCTAGCAACTCGACCAGGTGTTCACAGGGGCGTCGTCCGGTCCCTGGGCGAGGGGTGTGGCCATCTCGTGAAGGCTTCGGGGACGGCGTCGTCCGATGTGCCGAAGTCGAGTGGTTTGCCTCCTTTTGCGTCCTGTCAGGGCTCATCAAAGGTCCATCTTCACGGGCGGGGCAGGTGCATGGCTACCATCCCCTGTGACCGAATCAACCGAACCACCTGTACACCGCACGCGAATATTCGCCGACCTCACCCCGCTGCGGTCCTCGCCCGACTACCGGCGGCTCTGGTTCGGCAACACCGTGTCCTGGATCGGGCAGGGGATGACGGCCCTCGCCGTGTCGCTCCAGGTCTACGACATCACCGGGTCCGCGTTCTCCGTGGGGCTCATCGGGTTCTGTTCGCTCGTGCCGCTCGTGGTGTTCGGGCTCTACGGCGGGGCCGTCGCCGACACCGTCGACCGGCGCAAGCTCGGGCTGTTCAGCGCCGCGGGGTCGTTCTCGCTGGCCCTCGTCCTGATGGCCGCGACCTTCGCGGGCGTCGAGAACGTCGGCCTGCTGTACGCGATCGTCGCCCTCCAGGCCGTCTGCTTCGCGCTCAACGCACCCGCACGCTCGTCGATGGTCGCCCGGCTGCTGCCGCCCGAACAGCTCCCCGCCGCCAACGCGTTGAGCTCCATGACCAGTACGACGGGCGCCCTCATCGGGCCGATGCTGGGCGGGCTGATCGTCGGCTGGTGGGGGTACCGCGCCGCGTACACCGTCGACGCCCTCACCTTCACCGCCTCCCTCTACGCGATGTGGCGGCTGCCCGCCATGCTGCCCGACCGGGAGGGCCAGGAGGACCGGGAGGGTGGCGGGGCGCGTAAACGGGCCTCCGTGCTGGACGGGCTGCGGTTCCTCGCGGGCCGGCCCAACCTCCGGATGACCTTCCTGACCGACCTGTGCGCCATGGTCCTCGCCCACCCCCGGGCGCTCTTCCCGGTCGTCGCCATCGTCTGGTACGGAGGTGACGCCCGGACCACCGGCATGCTCGTCGCCGCCCCCGCGCTCGGGGCGCTCCTCGGCGGGGTGTTCTCCGGCTGGCTCGGCCGGGTCCGGCTGCACGGCCTCGCCGTCCTGCTGGCCGTCGGCAGTTGGGGCGCCGCCATCGCCGTCTTCGGGCTCACCCGGCACCTCTGGCTCGGGCTGCTCTTCCTGGCGCTCGCCGGGTGTGCCGACACCGTGTCCATGGTCTTCCGCAACACCATGCTCCAGGCGGCCGTCCCCGACGAGATGCGCGGCCGGCTCCAGGGCGTGTTCATCGTCGTCGTCGCGGGCGGGCCCCGGCTCGGCGACTTCCTGGCCGGTTCGGTCGCCGACCTCACCTCGCCCGCCGTGGCCGTCGTCGGCGGAGGTGTCGCGTGTGTCGTCGCCGTCTCCCTGCTCGCCCTGAAGTGGCGCGGCTTCGCCCGCTACGACGCCCGGGACCCGCAGCCGTGAGCGCCTGCCGGCCCTGCCTCACGTGACGCCTGCCTCACGTGACGATCGAGCGGGCGATGCCCAACTCCACCAGGTCCTGCGGGCGCAGGCGGAGCTGGTCGGCGGTGGCGCCCGTCTCCGCCGGTGCGCGCTTGAGGATCGCCGCCGCGAGCTCGGGGGCGATGACGGAGAAGTAACTGTCCGCCGTGACATGGGTGTTGCCCGGCGCCGCGAGGGCCAGTGCGCCGCCCGAGCCGCCCTCGCCGATCACCAGCGTCGTCACCGGGACCCGGGCAGCCGCGATCGCCGCGAAGGTGTCCGCGATGGCCGCGCCCGCGCCCGCCCGCTCCGCCTCGGCGTCGTTGGCGGCGCCCGGGGTGTCGACCAGGGTGAGGACGGGTACGCCGAGCCGGTCCGCGAGCCGGATCGTGCGGGCCGCCGCGCGGTACCCGGCCGGGCGGGTCGGGGTCCCGCACTGGGCGACGTACGCGACCGGCTGCCCGTCCGCGCGCAGCCCGAAGCCGGTCAGCAGTCCCGGGTCCGTCGAGCCGCATCTGTCCCCGTGGAGGGGGAGCCGTACGGTGAAGTAGTCCGCCAAGTACGCCTCCGCGCGCGGGCGTTGCGCCGAACGGGCCCGCTCCACCGCCTTTCGGCCGCTCGTGGGCAGCCCGGAGGCGGCGGACGGCTGGGCGCGGGGGAGCGGTGCGGCGGCGGGCAGCCCTTCGTGCGGGCCGGGAGGGCCCGGCCCCAGCGCCCGCAGCCAGAGCCCCACCGTGCCCGCCAGCTCCCCGACCGGGACCACCGCGTCCACCTGGCCCGCCGCGAACTGGCCCTCGGCGCCGTACGCGTACGGGTCCGCGTCCGGCGGCCGCACCCGGGACCCGGCGAACCCGACCTGGGCGCCCGGCAGGGCCAGCACCACGTCCGCGCCCGCCCCCACCGTGGCCCAGCCGCCGCCGGTCGTGGGGTCGCGGACCACGGCGATCTGCGGGAGCCCCGCCGCCCGCAGCCGGGTGGAGGCGGCCGCCACCCGCTGGAGCTGGGTGAGCGCGACCATGCCCTCCTGCATCCGGCTGCCGCCCGTGGCGACGAGCGCCAGCAGCGGGAGCCGGCGGGACAGGGCCAGTTCGTAGGCGGCTTCCAGGCGGTCGCCCGTCAACTGGCCCAACGAGCCGCCCAGGAAGCCGAACTCGAAGGCCAGCAGCACGCACGCGCGGTCTCCGACGACCCCGGTGCCGTACACCACGGACTCTTCCTCGCCGGTCCGGGCCGAGGCACGTTCCCGCGCCGCGTCGTACCCTGCCCAGCCGAGCGGGCCGTCCGGCGGCAGGGTGCGCGGCGGCGGGCGGTGCTCGGTGAAGCCCGCCGCGCCGGTGAGCAGCGCGATCGCCTCCCGGGCCGTCATGCGCGAGGACGGGTCAGCGGGCATGGAGCGACCTCTTCATGATCTTGCCCAGGTCGTTCCGGGGCAGCACGTCCAGGAAGTGCACCGTGCGCGGGCGCTTGTGCGGGGCCAACTGGCCCGCCACATGGTCCGCCAACTCTTCGGCCCGGGGCGGAGAGTCCGGGTCGGCCGCGACCACCCAGGCCACGACCCGCTCGCCAAGGTCCGGGTCCGCTTCACCGGTCACGGCCACCTCCCGGACGCCGGGGTGGCCGAGCAGCACGTTCTCGATCTCGCCCGCGCCGATCTTGTAGCCGCCGCTCTTGATCAGGTCGGTGGCCTTGCGCCCGACGATCGTGACGTACCCGTCCTCGTCCACCGTGCCGACATCGCCCGTACGGAACCAGCCGTCGGCCGTGTGCGCGGCGGCCGTGGCGTCGGGCCGGTTCAGGTAGCCGGTGAAGAGGTTCGGGCCGCGCACCTGGATCTCGCCGATCGCCTCCGGCCCCTCCAGCACCGTGCCGTCCTCCTCCACCAGGCGCAGCTCCACCCCGGCCAGCGGCGGGCCGACCGTGCCCGGGCGGGGTGCGCCGTCCGCCCGGATTCCCGTGTTCATCAGGGTCTCCGTCATCCCGTACCGCTCGATCACGCGCCGCCCGGTCGCCGCCGCGATGCGCTCGTGGTCGTGGACGGGGAGCGCCGCCGAACCGGAGACCAGCAGCCGCGCCCCGGCCAGCGCCTCGGCCAGCGCCCCGGCCAACGCCTCGGTCAACGGCCTTACGAGACCGTCCCGTTCGGCGCCACCGACCCGGGGGTCCCGATCCCCGCCACCCGCCGGCGCGTCCAGCGCCTCGGCCAGCCGGTGGTACATCGTCGGTACGCCGAACAGCATCGTGCCCCCGGACCCCAGCTCCCGCGCCACCCCCTCGGCGGAGAACTTGCCCAGGTGGCGCAGGGAGCCGCCCCGCCGCAACGGGCCGAGCACGCCCAGGATCAGCCCGTGGACGTGGAACAGCGGCAGCGCGTGGACCAGGACGTCGTCGCCGGTCCACCCCCAGGCCTCCTCCAGCGCGTCCAGCGACGCGGCGATCGCACGGCGTGGCAGAACGGCCCCCTTGGGCGGGCCGGTGGTGCCGGAGGTGTAGACGATCAGGGCGGGGGCCTCGGCGGCCGCCTCACCCGGCCCGTACCCCTCCGGAGCCTCGGACGCCGCCGCCCGCGCGTCCACGGTCACCCGGCGCAGCTTCTCCAGCGCCGGGGGCAGCGCGTCGTCCGGGCCCGCCAGCACGGCCGTGGGCTCGCTGTCGGCCAGGATGTGCGCCAACTCGGCTTCGCCGGTACGAGGGTTGAGCGGTACGGCCGGCACCCCGGCCCGCAGCGCCGCCACCACCGCGATCACCGTCTCCGCCGTCGGGGTGGCCCAGACGGCGACCCGGCCCGCGTCCGCGATCCGGGCGGCGAGGGCGGTGGAGGCGGCGGCCAGCTCGCCGTAGGTCAGGGAGAGGGCGCCGAAGCGGACGGCCTCCCGGGAGGCTGCCGGGCCGGTGGGGGACTGGAGCGCGGGAAGAAGGAGGGTCACGCCGGGAAGCCTAGGGCGTCGGCGGCGGCCCCGCCGGGAGCCGGAGGCCGATGAGGGCAGCGTCACCATCGGACGGTCGCGGTCTCCATCCGGGGGCCGCCCCGGCCCTCCCCCCGCCGCTCACTAAACTCCCCCGAAAAGATCCACCGGGGGAGAACCGGGGAGAGCCGGGGAGGGCCGACATGAGCCAGTTCTACGACCTGGGTGACCGGACCCTGTGGAACCCGTCCCACGGGGTCTCTCTGCTGTTCACGGCCCAGATCGCCGCGCACGAGACCGAAGTGGGGATCTCGTCCGGCATCGGCCCCATGGAAGCCGACGAGTGCCGGATCGACCCCGTCGCCTTCGCGGCCTTCGCCGGTGCGCTGCTCACCTGGCGCTCCCGCTCCCCGCACCCCGTCCGGGCCGCCCTCTCCGACGGGTTCCTGGCCATGGTGCTCGCCCTGGCCGAGCGAGGGGGGATCGAGGTGGAGTGGCCGCACGCCACTGCCACCGAGGCCGGCTGGGGCGCCGAAATCCGGCAGAAGGCACGCGAGCTGCACCGTCACCTGGCGGCCTGAGGCAGGTTCGGCGCAAGGCGCACGCACCCGCGCCACATCGCTGCACGGAGCACTGAACCGCAATTTCGACACGCCATTGACAAATTAATTTTGCGTTGCCAGCATGCAAAAAGCCTGCCCCACACGGGCGTTGGAGCGCTCTCCCGAAGAAAAATGCCGCCCGCTCCCCGGCGCTTGCACGTCGCAAAGCGCGACAGCGCCTTGCCTGACAGACCCCACGTACCGTCAGGAAGGAACAACCGCACCCCATGTCACCCGCACCCCCACGCTGGTCCAGATACGCCACCGCGCTCGCCGCCCTGCTGGCGACCACCCTGGCCGTCCCCACCGCCACCGCCACGGCAGCGGCCACGGCCGCCGATCCCGGCGCCCGCGCCCCACACGCCGCCGACACCTCTGCCGCCGACATCCCCGCCGCCGACTTCCAGCAGGTCCAACTCGCCCTCGGCCCGGCCGAACTGGGCGAGGCCATGTCCCTCGCCGTGCTGCCCGACCGGTCCGTCCTGCACACCGCCCGCGACGGCACACTCCGTCTCACCGACGCGGCCGGGGCGACGAAGACGGCGGGCAAGCTCGACGTCTACACGCACGACGAGGAAGGCCTCCAAGGCGTTGCCGTCGACCCGGACTTCGCGGCCAACCGGTACGTCTACCTCTACTACTCGCCCGCCCTGGACACCCCGCCCGGTGACGCCCCCACCACCGGCTCGGCCGCCGACTTCGAACCGTGGAAGGGCCACCTGAACCTCTCCCGCTTCGTGCTGAAGGCCGACGGAACACTGGATACCGCCAGCGAGAAGGTCGTCCTGGAAATCGAGAGCGACCGGGGCCAGTGCTGCCACGTCGGCGGTGACATCGACTTCGACGCCGCCGGGAACCTCTACCTCACCACCGGCGACGACACCAACCCCTTCGAGTCGGCCGGCTACGCGCCCATCGACGAACGCACGGACCGCAACCCGCAGTTCGACGCCCAGCGCTCCTCCGGAAACACGAACGACCTGCGCGGCAAGCTGCTCCGGATCAAGCCCACGGCCGACGGGGGCTACACCGTCCCGGCGGGCAACCTCTTCGCCCCCGGCACCGCGAACACCCGCCCCGAGATCTACGCGATGGGCTTCCGCAACCCCTTCCGGATGTCCGTCGACAAGTCGACCGGAGCCGTCTACATCGGCGACTACGGCCCCGACGCCGGAACCACCGACCCGAACCGGGGCCCCAGCGGCCAGGTCGAGTTCAACCGCGTCACCCAGCCCGGCAACTTCGGCTGGCCGTACTGCACGGGCACCAACACGCCCACGGAGACGTACGGCGAGTACACCTTCCCCGGCGGCCCCGCCGGACCGAAGTACGACTGCGCGGCCGGCCCGGCCAACAACTCCTTCCGCAACACCGGCCTCGCCGCCCTCCCGCCCGCTCAGCCCGCCTGGATCCGGTACGCCGGTGACGCGGGCTCCCCGCCGGAGTTCGGCGGCGGCTCGGAGTCCCCGATGGCCGGACCCGTATACGACTTCGACCCGGACCTCGACTCCGCCGTGAAGTTCCCGGCCTCCCTCGACGGCCGGTTCTTCGCCACCGAGTACGGCCGCAAGTGGATCAAGCCGGTCGAGGTGAAGGCCGACGGATCGCCCGGCGCCATCGACACCTTCCCGTGGACCGGCACCCAGGTGATGGACTCCGCGTTCGGACCGGACGGGGCGCTGTACGTCCTCGACTACGGGACCGGCGCGAGCAATCAGGCCCTCTACCGCATCGAGTACCTCGCGGGCAGCAACCGCTCCCCGGTCGCGAAGGCCGCCGCCGACAAGACCTCCGGCCCCACCCCGCTCGCGGTCTCCTTCTCCTCGGCCGGCAGCAACGACCCCGAGGGCGGAAACCTCACCTATGCCTGGGACTTCGGCGACGGGTCCACCTCGACCGACCCGAACCCCGACCACACCTACACCACCGCCGGGACCTTCAACCCGACCCTCACCGTCACCGACCCCGAAGGCCTCACCGGCACCGCGAGCCTGGTCGTCACGGCGGGCAACACCGCACCGACGGTCACCCTCACCACCCCGGTGGACGGCACGCTCTTCTCCTTCGGCGACTCCGTCCCGTTCACCGTGACCGTCAGCGACCCCGAGGACGGCACGGTCGACTGCTCCAAGGTCAAGGTCACCTACCTCCTCGGCCACGACAGCCACCGCCACCAGATCACCTCGAAGAACGGCTGCTCCGGCACCATCGACGTACCCGTGGACGGCGAGCACGACAGCGCCGCCAACATCTACGGGGTCTTCGACGCCGAGTACACCGACGCGGGCGGGCTGACCACGCACAGCGACTCCATCCTCCAGCCCCGCCACCGCCAGGGCGAGCACTTCGCCGCCCAGGACGGCATCGAGGTCGCCGCGCACGGGCCCGCCGAGGGCGGCGCCACCGTCGGCTACACCGACGACGGCGACTGGGTCTCCTTCGAGCCGTACGTCCTGGCCAACGCCACCTCCGTCACCGCCCGGGTCGCCTCCGGTGGCGCGGGCGGCACCCTGGAGGTACGGGCGGGCTCGCCCACCGGCACGCTCCTGTCCACCCTCACCGTCGCCCCGACCGGCGGCTGGGAGAACTTCGTGAACCTCACGGCGGACGTGAACAACGCGCCCGCCGGATCCACCGAACTCTTCTTCGTCTTCAAGGGACCGACGGGCCAGGGCAGCCTCTTCGACCTGGACGCCTTCACGTTCGACACGCAGGGAGCACAGGTGAGCAACCGATGAGACGATCCCGCATCCGCCGCCTGGCCTGCGCCGCAGCGCTCGCTCTCGGAGCGGCCCTTCTGAGCCCCACCGTCCCGAGCGCGGCGGCGGCCGCCGACCCGTACCAGATCCTGGTCTTCTCCAAGACCGCCGGATTCCGCCACGACTCCATCCCGGCGGGCATCGCCGCCATCCAACAGCTGGGCGCGGCGAACGACTTCACCGTCACCGCCACCGAGGACGCGACCGCCTTCACCCCGCAGAACCTTGCCACGTACGAGGCCGTCGTCTTCCTCTCCACCACCGGCGACGTCCTGAACGACAGCCAGCAGAGCGCACTGAAGGGGTACGTCGACGGGGGCGGCGGCTTCGTCGGCGTCCACGCGGCGGCGGACACCGAGTACGACTGGCCGGAGTACGAGGATCTCGTCGGCGCCTGGTTCCGGAGCCACCCGGCGATCCAGGAGGCCCGCCTCACCACCGAGGACCACGTCCACCCGGCCACCGCGCACCTGGACGACACCTGGACGCGGACCGACGAGTGGTACAACTACCGCTCCAACCCGCGCGGGGACGTCCACGTCCTCCAGTCGCTCGACGAATCCAGTTACAGCGGCGGCGAGATGGCCGGCGACCACCCCATCACCTGGTGCCACGAGCAGCAGGACGGCCGCTCCTTCTACACCGGCCTCGGCCACACCATCGAGTCCTTCGCCGACCCGGACTTCCGCCAACTCCTCCTGGGCGGCATCCAGTACGCGGCTGGAGCCGTCGAGGCGGACTGCTCCTCCACCGGGGACCCCGACCCGGATGGCGACAGCGCCGAGGCGGAAACGTACACCTCTTCCTCCGGCGTCCAGACCGCCCCGCACGCGACGGCGAGCGGCGGCGCCACCCTCGGCTACATCGACCACGGCGACTGGGCGGGCTACGCCTCTCTCGACACCGCCGGGGCCACCACCTTCACCGCCCGGGTCTCCTCGGCCGGTGCGGGCGGCACCATCGAGGTCCGCGCCGGCTCGGCCACCGGGCAGCTCCTCGGCTCGGTGGAGGTCACGCCCACCGGCGGCTGGGACACCTTCACCGATGTCACCACCACGCTCACCGCCGCCGCACCGGGCGCGGGTCCGCTCTTCCTGCGGTTCACCGGGGGCGCGGGCGCCCTCTTCGACGTCGACCGCCTCACCCTCACCCGCGCCCCGGCCGCCGAGGACGAGGGCTCCTCCAACGTCCACCTCTTCTACTACCCCTGGTACGGCACCCCCGAAGGCCCGGCGGGGAGCTGGCGCCACTGGCAGCAGGGCGGCCACACCCCGCCCGCCTCCATCGGCGCCGACCTCTACCCCAAGCTCGGCCCGTACGACTCCGGGGACATCGCCGGCGCGGTCGACCAGCACATGGAGTGGGTGCGGCGGTCCGGCGCGGGCGTGATCGTCTCCAGTTGGTGGGGGCAGGGGAGTTACGAGGACGGCCTCGCCGCCGGCCTCCTGGACGCCGCCGCCCGCCACGGCATCGAGGTCGCCTGGCACATCGAGCCGTACAACGGCCGCACCGCCGCCTCCGTCGTCGACGACATCGCCTACCTGGAAGGGAAGTTCGGCGACCACCCCGCCTTCTACCGGGACGCGGCCCACGGTGACCGCAACGCCTACTACGTCTTCGAGAGCCTGAGGATCCAGGACTGGTCGGCCCTGGACGCCGTCAAGGACACCGCCATCGTCCTCGCCCAGACCACGGACACCAGCAAGGTCGCCCACTTCGGCGGGATCTACACCTACGACGGCATCGCCGGCGCCACCGCCCCCGGCTGGAAGAACGCGGGCGACCACGCCAAGGCCAACGGCCTGGTCTGGGCCCCCTCGGTCGCCCCCGGCTACAACGACGACCGGGCCGTCCCCGGCAACACCACCCCCACCCTCGGCCGCGCGGACGGCGCCTCCTACGACCGCCAGTGGAACAACGCCCTGGACCCGGCCATCGGCGGTGACCCCACCTGGGTCTCCGTCACCTCGTTCAACGAGTGGCACGAGGGCAGCTCCATCGAACCGGCCGCCTCCGACCCGCCCCCGGGCCACGGCTACGAGACCTTCGAGGGGGCCTACGGCAAGACCGGTGAGGCCGCCGAGACGGCCTACCTGGACCGGACCGCGTACTGGACGGACCGCTTCGAACAGCAGCGCGGGTAGAACCGGGGGACACACACGAACGGCCGCGTTCCGGCGGGAACGCGGCCGTTCTCCCGCATCGCGTACGCCTCACCCGTCGCGCTGGACGTTCCGCATCCGCCCGTACGCGTACACGCACCCCGCCAGCGCCAGATCGGACAGGAGCATGAAGCCGATGGCGTACGAGTCCTTGGCGCTGTAGATCGCCCCCATCACCAGCGGCGGCACGAAACCGCCGAGCCCGCCCATCGCGCCCACGATGCCCGTCACACTGCCCACCTTCGGCTGCGGGGTCACCTGCGAGACCAGGGCGAAGACGCTGCCGCTCGCGGTGCCGAGTCCGGCTGCCATGGCCAGCAGAGCGATGGTGCCGACCGGATTCAGCGGCGGCTCGAAGGCCTGGACGACCGCCATCAGGGCCGCCAGCAGCAGTGCGGCGGAGGTCACCAGCGCCGGGTGGCTCCGGTCCGAGAGCCAGCCGCCGATCGGCCGGAAGACGACCGTGACGAGCGCGAACCCGGCCGCTTTGGTGCCCGCCTCGGTGGGTGACATCTCGTACCAGGTCTTCAGGTACGTCGGCAGGTAGACCCCGAACGCCACGATCCCGCCGAAGCCGATCGCGTACAGCGCCGACAGCTCCCAGGTCACCCGCAGCTTCGCGGCCTCGCCCAGCCGGTGTGCCAACGTGTCCGTGGGGATCTTCCGGTCGGGGTGGTCGCTGACCAGGACGGCGGCGAGCAGCGCGAACACCACCAGCGCGCCCGCGACCACGAGGAACGGCAGGTTGTCGCCGTGCTTGGCGATGCGCGGGGTGAAGTAGCCGGACAGCGCGACCCCGCCCATGCCCATCCCGAACACGCCCAGCGCGAACCCCCGCTTGGCCGGCGGGAACCAGGAGTTGACCAGCGGGACGCCGATCGCGAACGTCGTGCCGCCGAGCCCGAGCAGGAAGCCGACCGCGATCATCGCGCCGTACGAGTTCTTCGCCGGGATCAGCAGCAGCACCGGCACGACCGTCAGCGCCGACACCAGCGGGAACATCAGCTTCGCGCCGTACTTGTCGGTCAGCGCGCCCACCGGGATCCGGCCGAGCGACCCGACGAGCACCGGCACGGCCACCAGGAACGACTGCTGGAACGAGCTGAGCCCGAGCCGGTCCTTGTAGTCGCCGGACATCGGCGCGATCAGGTTCCACGCCCAGAAGGTGAGGGCGAAGCCGACTGTCGCCATGGCGAGATTGCGGTACGCGGCCGGGGAGGGCGCGGCGGCCGCAGGGGCGGGGGCGTCCGGAGGCTCGGGGGACTGCTTGACGGCGGTGTTCACACGGCAAGTCAAGGCCGCGGGGGAGTGCACGGCCCGCCGGACTGCGCCGACCGGGCGACAGAGGGCTCTCCCCGGATCCCCCCGGTTCCCCTCGGCTCCCTTCAGCCGATATCGCCACAAGCTGGGACAATCGCGGTATGGATCGGCTGGACAGGGAAATCCTCGGCATTCTCCAGGAGGACGCGCGGATCTCGTACCGGGATCTGGGCGTACGCGTGGGGCTCAGCGCCAACGCGGCGGGCGACCGGGTCCGCCGCATGCGCAAGGACGGGGTCATCCGCGGCTTCACCGTCATCGTCGACCCGGCCGCCGACACCCGTTCGGGCCTGGTCGTCTTCATCGATGTGACGCTGCGGCTCGACACGACGAACGAGGAGTTCGAGCGCTCGGTGCTGATGCTGCCCGGGATCACGGAGGTGGTGCACGTGACGGGCGGCCACGACTACCTGATCCGCGCCACGGCGGCCGACCCGGTGGCGCTGGACTCGCTGCTGCGGCGGCTGAAACGGGAGGCGGGGGTGGCCCACTCCACCACCCGGATCGCGCTGCGGGCGGCCCCGAAGCGCTGACCCGCTCACCGCATCACAGCGGCGCCTCCCAGGTCAGCGCCGTCGACCGGCCCCCCTCCTCGTCCCGCCCGTCATCGGCCACCGCCAGACGCACCGCACTCCGCCCGTCCGGCAGCCGCACCGTCGCGTCCACCGCCACCTCGATCGCCGAGACCCCGGGCCTGCGGTGCGCGGCGGCCAGCGCCCCGCGCAGCGCGGCCAGCAGCTCCCGGCCCGTCTCCTCGCCCACCAGCGCGTCCACCGCCCCCGTGAAGTGCACCGACGGCGGGAACCCCAGCAGCGCCGCCGCGCCCCCGGTCTCCCGCAGCACCCGGCCCCGGAACGTGCTCGGGGCCTCGGCCGGCGGCTGCTGGAGGGCGAAGATCGCGGTGCGGACCTCCTGGATGGTGGAGTCCAGCTCGTCCACGGCCCGCCCGAGCAGCTCACCGGCCTCTCTCTCGCCCGGCTTCTCGCCCGGCTTCTCGCCCGGCTTCTCGCCCGGCTTCTCGCTGGTCTCCGCTCCGGCCGCTCTCGTCGCTCCCGTCACTCCGGTCACTCCCGTCACTCCGGTCGCCCCCATCGCCCGCCGGCGCGTCGACTCCAGCATCATCTCCGTCGCGAAGAGCCGCTGGACCACCAGATCGTGCAGGTCACGGGCGATCCGGTCGCGGTCCTCGTACACCGCGAGCTGCTCCCGGTCCGCCTGCGCGTCGGCCATCACCAGCGCCAGGGCGGCCTGCGAGGCGAACTGGGTCGCCAGCAGCCGGTCGACCGCCGTGTACGGGGGTGCGCCGCGCCGCCGGGGCAGCGCGAGGGTGCCGATGAGCCGGCCGCCGCTCTGGAGCGGCAGCATCATGCTGGGCCCGAACCGGGACCGTACGTCGGTGGTCATCCGGGGATCGGTGGCGGAGTCGTCGATGAACACCGGCTCGCCGCCGAGCAGTTGGACCAGGACGGGGGAGCCGGGGGCGATGGTCGTGCCGACGATGCCCGCCGGGTCGTCGAGCGTGGAGGCGGTCACGATCTCCATCCCGCCCGCCTCGGTGGGCTGGAGGATCACCCCGGCCGAGGCACCGGCCAGCACCCGGGCGCTCTCGGCCACGGTCATCAGGGCGTCGGCCGCGTCCGTACCGGTCAGCAGGGCCGTGGTGACGGCGGCCGCCCCCTCGATCCACCGCTCACGCTGCCGGGCGCTCTCGTAGAGCCGGGCGTTGCCGATGGCGATGCCCGCCTGGGAGGCGAGGACGTGCAACAGGGCCCGGTCCGTCTCGGAGAAGGGGCCCGAACTCTTCTCCGCCAGGCAGAGGTGGCCGAAGAGTTGGGTGTGAACCTGGATCGGGGCGGTGAGGAAGGCCGGGGCGGGCGGTGCCTTCTTCCCCTCCTCGGGAGGAAGGGCCGCCCGCCGCTCCGGGAGGAGGTGGCCGACGCGCTCCCGCTCCGCCTCGGTCATCCCCGTCGTGTACAGCGCCTCGGTCCGGTCCTGGTCGGGTTCCAGCACGCCGAGGGCGCCGTAGCGGGCCCCGGTCAGCGTGGTCGCGGTGTCCACGATCTGCTGGAGGGTGGCCCGGAGCCCGAGGTCGCTGCCGATGCTGAGGACGGCCTCCAGAAGGAGCGGCAGCCGGCCTACGGAGGTCAAGGCACGCCCTAACCCGCCAGCGGGTCGAGGACCATCGGCTGGATCCTGCCGTCCAGCATCGCGCCGAGGCCGAGCACCGAGCAGACGTCGGGGCGGTCGGCGATGTGCACCGGCATGCCGGTCGCGTCCCGGAGCATCTCGTCGAACCCGGGGAGCAGCGCACTGCCGCCCACCATCATGATCCCGCGGTCCGCGAGGTCGGCGACCAGGTCGGGCGGGCACTCGCGCAGCACCTTGCCGACGCCGTCCAGGACGGCGGTGAGCGGCGTGTGGATGGCCTTCCGTACGGCGGCGGTGTCGACCTGCACCGAGCGGGCCAGGCCGGTCGCCACGTCCCGACCGTGGATCTCGGTGAGCGCGGGCCCGGTGAGCTGGAGGCCGTTGCCGTGCAGCGCCAGTTGCAGGGGGCGCACGGACTGGCTGGGCAGCATCAGCGCGTGGTGCTGGCGCAGGTACTGGATCACCGCCTCGTCGATGGCGTTGCCGCCGACCGGGAGCCGGACGGCCGTCACGATCGAGCCGAGCGAGAGCACCGCGATCTGCGTGGTGGCCGCGCCGCACGCCATGATCATGGTCGCGGTCGGCTGTTCCACCGGCAGCCCGCAGCCGGCCGCCGCCGCGATCAGCGTGTCCACCAGCTCGACCCGCCGGGCGCCGAGCCCGGTGAGCGTCTCCACCGTGGCGCGCCGGGCCAGCGGATCGGCCTCGTGCGGGATGCAGGCGGCGGCACGCAGTCGCGGCTTGCGGCGCAACTGGCGGCGGAGCTTGTCGCCGAGCAGATGGCGCAGCATCCGCTGGGCCATCTCGATGTCGACGACGGAGCCGCCGGAGACCGGGCGGACCACCCGGATGTACTCGGGGGTGCGGCCGGTCATCTGCTCGGCCAGCACGCCGACCGCGATGAGCGATCCGGTACGGGTGTTGACGGCGGCGACGCTCGGTTCGTCGACGACGAGCCCGAGCCCCTTGACGTACACACGGGTCCTCGCGGCCCCGAGATCGACGGCGATGTGGCAACGCTGCAACTGCTCAAGGCTGACGGTCACGGCAGGTTCTCCCGAGAGCACGGATGGGGGTACCGGCGGCAGCCGGCCTCTCATCGCATCGTCGCCTTCCCCGCCGGGCCGCGCGCGCTGGGATGCGCCGTACGTGGGTCACGACCTGACGCCCCGCCAGGTTGTACGCAGCACTCAGCCGGGGAGCAACCGCTGGAACAGCCCCCAGGTGAACTCGGCGACGTACGCCTCCCCGCTCCCCGGGTCGGTGACGGCCAGCGCCCACCGGGTCGGCGCGCTGCCCTCCATCGGCCGGGCCGGCGGAAAGGCCCGGGCCACCTCGTCCACGGTGCACGACCAGGGGCGGAGCGAAGGTACGGAGGTGAGCTGCGGGCCCGTCGCCCCCGGCGCCCGGACGAGCCACTCGTTCCACACGGCCCCGCCCGGCCCGGCCATCACCTCGAACCGGAGGTCCGGCCAGAGCGGCACCGGCCAGAGCAGCGCCTCGCACTCCAGGTCGCCGACCCGGCGCTTCAGCGTCAGCTCCGGCTCTCCGAGCACCGAGCGGTAGCGCCGCAGCGATCCCCGCCCCCGGGGCGCGCGGACCATGGCCTGCCAGCGGCGGTTGGCCTCCCGCATGTCGGCGAGCGAGGCGCTCAGCTCCTGCCGTGCCTCCTCGACCAGATCCGGTTGGTGGTCGGCCATCCGGCGGAGCAGGACGAGCTGGAACGCGAGCGGGCCGAAGGGGGTGGAGGCGGTCATGCCGCCCATCTTCCCGCAGGTCAGGCGTATCGGACCGGTCGTCCGCGGAATCCCGTGTTCCTCACAGGATCCTCACCTGGTCCGCTTCCTCCGCCGATCCGCGCACGTCTAATCTGCGGGCGCCATGGATTACTGCCACCCGTGCCGACGGCATCTCAACGGCGCCCTGGCCTGCGCCGGGTGCGGGACTCCCGCCGAGGCACTGGGCCCCTTCGCGGTGCCCGCGCCGACGCCCACGGGCCACGCGCGGGACGCCCCCGCCGATCCCGCCGCGCCCACACCCGCCGCCCGCTCGCGCCGGCGTGCGCGGGGCAGCCACCGCAGACGCGGCCGTACGGCGCTGCTCGCGGTGGGCGGTCTGGTCCTCGCGGCGGGTGCGCTGAGCCTGGCGGAGCTCGCCATGGAGCCGGGCCGGGACGACACCGCCGCCGACTTCGTCGAGGACGCGCCGCGCGACCCGGATGATCCGCCCGCCCCGGACTCCGTCTCCGGCGAGCCGCCGCAGGACCCGGGCCCGGTCACGACCGGTCGCGGCCGGCCCGTGGACCCGTCGCCGTCGGGCAGCGCCCGGGCGGCCGACCCGGCGAAGTCACCCGGCGCCTCCGCCACGGCCGCGCCCACGGAGTCGCAGGAACCCGACCCCGGCTCGGACCCCGACCTGGACGGCACGACCACCGCACCCGCCTCGCCCCCGGACGCCTCGGACAGCCCGCCCGCCGACCCGCCGGGCCCGGTCGAGCCGGGAGACCCGCAGGAGCCGCCGACCGTACCGGCGCCTCCGCCCCCGCCGGGCGACCCGACCGAGGACCCGACGCCCACGCCCTCCCCGACCCCGTCGCCGACCTGCACCCCGTTCCTCTGGTGGTGCCGGTAAGGGCTGCCGGGTGGTGGTGCCGGTAAGGGCTGCCGGGGTTACGCCTCGCCCAGCATCCGCCGCAGCAGATCCCGCAGTACGGTCCGCTCCGCGTCCGAGAGCCCGGCCAGCGGCTCCCGGGCGAAGTTCAGCGAGTCGCGCAGCTCCCGGGCCGTCCGCCGCCCCGCCTCCGTCGCGGCGGCCAGCTTCACCCGGCGGTCCACCGGGTCCGCCCGGCGTTCGACCAGGCCACGGGTCTCCAGGCGGTCCACGATGCCGGTCACGTTCGACGGCTCGCACTTCAGCTTGACGGCGATCTTCCGCATCGGGGTCGGCTCCAGCGCGAGCAGCCCGAGGACCCGCGCCTGCGCCCCGGTGAGGGAGTGCTCGGCGGCGGCCCGGTCGTACTCCTCGTGGTAGCGCGCCACGACGGTGCCGATGAGTTCGACGACCTCAAGGGTCAAGGGGTCTGTGCGGGTGGCCATGGGGACCAGCGTACCGATTTACTTGACAATATGAAATATTCAGGTGCACGGTTGTTTCATGTCATGAAGCTTTCCCCCAAGGCTTCCCCCGTAGGACATTGAGGAGAACCCGAGCCCATGTCTGCAGCACTTCCCACGTCCAGCCGCGAATGGCACCTCGTCGCCCGCCCCCACGGCTGGCCCGCGTCCGAGGACTTCGCGCTGCGTGAGACCGCGGTGGCCGCTCCGGCCGAAGGCCGCATCCTCGTCCGCAACAAGTTCTTCTCCGTCGACCCGTACATGCGGGGCCGGATGAACGACGTGAAGTCGTACACCCCGCCCTTCAAGCTCGACCACCCCATGGACGGCGGCGCGGTCGGCGAGGTCATCGCCTCGAACGCGGAGGGCTTCGCCGTCGGCGACCACGTCCTGCACGGCCTCGGCTGGCGCGAGATCGCCGACGTGCCCGCGAAGCACGCGGTGAAGGTCGACCCCGACCTCGCCCCGCTCTCCGCCTACCTCGGCGTGCTCGGCATGACCGGACTCACCGCCTACGCGGGCCTGTTCGACGTCGCCTCCTTCAAGGAGGGCGACGCGGTCTTCGTCTCCGGCGCCGCCGGTGCCGTCGGCAGCCAGGTCGGCCAGCTCGCCAAGCTCAAGGGCGCCTCCCGGGTCATCGGCTCCGCGGGCTCCGACGAGAAGGTCAAGCTCCTCATCGAGGAGTACGGCTTCGACGCCGCGTTCAACTACAAGAACGGGCCCGTCCGCGACCAGCTCAAGGAAGCCGCCCCGGACGGCATCGACGTCTACTTCGACAACGTCGGCGGCGACCACCTGGAAGCGGCCATCGGCGCGCTCAACGTGCACGGCCGCGCCACCATCTGCGGCATGATCGCGCAGTACAACGCGACCGAGCCGACCCCCGGCCCGCGCAACATGGCGCTGATCATCGGCAAGCGGCTGCGCCTCCAGGGCATGCTCGTCGGCGACCACGCCGACCTCCAGCCGAAGTTCGTCGAGGAGGTCGCCGGCTGGCTGGCCTCCGGTGAGCTGAAGTACCGCGAGACGACGGTTGAGGGCATCGAACGCGGCTACGACGCGTTTATCGGCCTCCTGCGCGGTGAGAACACCGGGAAGATGATCGTTTCACTCGCGTGACCCGGCCCTGACCCACCCCGGGTTCGCCCCGGGCCCGGGGCGGGCCCGCCCCTGACCCACCACCCCTGGCCCGTTCCGGTCACGCGTTAGGCTCATCCCCAGGCCGTCGCGATCGTGGGCGCGAGTCGCGGCGCACCAACAGGAGGAATCCTCACATCATGACCATCCAGAAGATCGACGTCGCCTACACCGCTGTCGCCACCGCCGAGAACGGCCGTGACGGCCGCGTCTCCTCGGACGACGGCCAGCTCGACGTCGTCGTCAACCCGCCGAAGGCCCTCGGCGGCAACGGCGCCGGCACCAACCCGGAGCAGCTCTTCGCGGCGGGCTACAGCGCCTGCTTCCAGGGCGCGCTGGGCGTCGTCGCCCGCCAGGAGAAGGCCGACATCTCCGGCTACACGGTCACCGCCTCGGTCTCCATCGGCAAGACCGAGGCCGGCGGCTTCGGCCTGGAGGTCGCCATCAGCGCGACCATCCCCAACGTCGACGCCGCCACCGCCCAGTCGCTCATCGAGAAGGCCCACCAGGTCTGCCCGTACTCGAACGCGACCCGCGGCAACATCAAGGTCGAGCTCTCGGTCGCCTGACCCGGCAGCAGCCTTCGCGCGTGAGGACCGCACCCCACTCCGGGGTGCGGTCCTCACCGCTTCCCGTACGCCAGTACGCTGACGCCATGAGCGATCTCGGGGCAGGCTTCGGCTACTTGATGAAGGGGCAGCGCTGGGTCATCGGGCACGGCCGGTGGTTCGGCTTCGGGCTGCTGCCCGGACTGATCACCCTCGTCGTGTACGCCGGTGCCCTGGTCGGACTCGGTTACGGCGCCGACGACTTCGTCGCCTGGGCCACCCCGTTCGCCGACGACTGGTCCTCGCCCTGGATGGGCCTGCTCCGCACCACGCTGACCGCGTTCGTCTTCGTCTTCGGCCTGTTCCTCGCGGTCATCACCTTCACCGCGGTCACCCTCCTGGTCGGCCAGCCGTTCTACGAGTCGCTCTCCGAGGAGGTCGAGCGCGACGCGGGCGGCGAGGTCCACGAGTCCGGACTGCCGCTCTGGCGCGAACTGTGGATCTCCGCCCGGGACTCCGTACGCATCCTGCTGCGCGTCGCCCTCTTCGGGATCGTCCTCTTCGCCTGCGGCTTCATCCCGGTCGTCGGCCAGACCGTCGTGCCCGCGCTCGGCTTCTGCGTCTCCGGCTACTTCCTGACCCAGGAGCTGACCGGCGTGGCCCTCCAGCGCCGGGGGCTGCACCTCAAGAAGCGGCTCGGCCTGCTGCGCACCCGCCGGCTGCTGGTGCTCGGCTTCGGCGTCCCGCTCGCCCTCTCGTTCCTGGTCCCGTTCGTCGCGGTGTTCCTGATGCCGGGAGCGGTCGCCGGGGCCACCCTCCTCGCCCGTGAACTGGTCGACCCGGCCGCGGGCCTCCCCGCCGCCCCGAAGGAGTGGGCCGCATGACCGAGCTGCTGGCCGTCGCCGCCATCACCGTCCTCGCCGTCATCAGCCCGGGCGCCGACTTCGCCATGGTCGTCCGCAACAGCTATCTGTACGGGCGCACCACCGGCGTCCTCGCGGCGGCCGGGGTCGCGGCGGGCGTCCTGGTCCACGTCACGTACACGATGCTCGGCGTCGGGCTGCTCATCGCCTCCTCCACCGCCCTGTTCACCGCGGTGAAGCTCGCCGGCGCCGCCTACCTGATCTACATCGGCGTACGCACCTTCCTGGCCCGCGCCGACCTCGACGTCGACCTGAGCGACCGGCCCGGGCTCACCCGCTTCGGGGCGCTGCGCAGCGGCTTCCTGACCAACGCGCTCAACCCGAAGACCACCCTGTTCGTCGTCGCGACCTTCACCCAGGTCGTCGGCCCGGAGACCGCGCTGTGGCAGCAGGCGGGCTACGGACTCTTCATGTCGGTGGCGCACCTCGGCTGGTTCGCGCTGGTCGCGCTCTTCTTCTCGCACTCCCGGCTGCGCGGCGCGATGCTGCGCCGCCAGAAGGCACTGAACCGGTCCATCGGCTCGGTCCTGGTCGGCCTCGGCGTCACCCTGGGCCTCGCGCGCTGAGACCGGCAGCTGTACGAGGGGTCCTCAAAGCGCTACGAGGGGTCCCCGGGCCCCCGCAACAGCCCCAGGAAGTCCCCGAACGCCCCCGGCATGTCCACCGCATCCGGGTCCAGCAGCCACTGGTACTGCAACCCGTCCATCACCGCCACCAGCAGCACCGCCGCCCGCTCCGGGCTCAGCCCGCCCGGCAGCGTGTCGCCGTACTCGGCGCGCAGGGTGGCCGCCATGCCCGCCCGGACCTGGGTGTAGCGCCGGGTGAAGAACTCCCGGGCCGGGTGGTCCTCCGTCACGCTCTCGCCGAGCAGCGCCGAGAAGGTCCGCACGATCACCGGCCGCATCGCGTTGTACTCCACCAGCGAGCCCAGCAGCTCCAGCCGCCACGCCCCCTGCTCGCCCTTGTCCCCGCCCCGGCCCCCGCCCGTGTCCCACCGGTCCCGGTCCTCCAGCACCGCCACCAGCAGCGCCTCCTTGGTCGGGAAGTAGTGCAGCAGCCCCTGCTGGGTCAGCCCCACCCGCTCGGCCACCGCCCCCAGCGTCGCGCCCCGGTAGCCGCGCTCGGCGATCACTTCGAGGGTGGCGCGCAGGATCTCGGCCCGCCGCTCCTCGCTCCTGGCCCGTGCCATCGCCGACCCCTTCCCTGCCGCCCCGGCCGACGACCGGCTCCCGGCCGTCCGGCCTCACGCCGGTCACGCTCACCAGAACCGTACGTCGTCACCGCACCCGCCATGCCGCAACATAACGGACACATAACAAAACTTACCGCTCTACCGGTCGGCGCGTCACCATGGAAGGGTCCACCGGACTCGACCAGGAGGTACGGCTGTGGCAGCCCCGTCCATCCCCAGCAACTCCGAGACCCTCCGCCGGGAGGCCGTCGACACGGCCCTCGCCGCCCTGGGCCTCGACGACAAGGCGCGCCTCCTGGCCGGACAGGACCTGTGGTCGCTGCCCGCCCTGCCCGCGATCGGCCTGCGCTCCCTGGTGATGTCGGACGGCCCGATCGGCGTCCGGGGCGTCCGCTGGACCGCCGCCGACCCCTCGGTCGCCCTGCCCTCGCCCACCGCCCTCGCCGCCACCTGGGACCCGGAGCTGGCCCGCCGCGCGGGCCGCCTGCTCGCCCAGGAGGCCCGCCGCAAGGGCGTCCACGTGCTGCTCGCCCCCACGGTCAACCTGCACCGCACCCCGCTCGGCGGCCGCCACTTCGAGGCGTACAGCGAGGACCCGTACCTCACCGGCGAGATCGGCACCGGATACGTCCGGGGCGTCCAGGACGGCGGGGTCGGCACCACGGTCAAGCACTTCGTGGCCAACGACGCCGAGACCGACCGCTTCACCGTCAACAACGTCGTCGCCCCGCGCCCCCTGCGCGAGCTCTACCTCGCCCCCTTCGAGCGGATCGTCAAGAACGCCCAGCCCTGGGGCATCATGGCCGCCTACAACCAGGTCAACGGCTCGACGATGACCGAGCACCGCTACCTCCAGAACGCCGTGCTGCGCGGCGAATGGGG
Organism: Streptomyces cyaneofuscatus; assembly: GCF_042718795.1. GTDB lineage: Bacteria > Actinomycetota > Actinomycetes > Streptomycetales > Streptomycetaceae > Streptomyces > Streptomyces cyaneofuscatus_A. The sequence goes on along the minus strand of NZ_JBHXOX010000002.1, from coordinate 179,658 downwards.
CTTCGACGGCTTCATCGTCTCCGACTGGCTCGCCGCCCGGACCACGGTCGGCGCGATCACCGGCGGCCTGGACGCGGCGATGCCCGGCCCGCGCACGGTCTACGGCGAGCCGCTGGCCGACGCCGTCCGAGCGGGCGAGGTGGACGAGAAGATCGTCGACATCGCCGTACGGAACATCCTGCTGCTCGCCGCCCGCGTCGGCGCCCTGGACGCGGCCCCGCCCGCCGTGCCCGCCGCCGACCTGCCCGCCCCCGTGGACGGCGATGCGCTGGCCCGCGAGATCGCCCGCCGCTCCTTCGTGCTCGTACGCAACGAGTCACGCGACGGTATACGCAACGAGTCACGCGACAAGGCGCACAACAAGGCACGCGACGAGGCACGCGACAAGGCGCACCAGGAGGTACGGGACGAGGTGCGCGACGAAGCGGCCGTCCTCCCGCTCGCCCCCCACACCACCGTCGCCCTCTCCGGCGCGCTGGCCCGGGACGCCCGGGTGCTCGGCGGCGGTTCGGCCCTGGTCTTCCCCGACCATGTGGTCTCGCCGCTCGACGGGCTGACCGCCGCCCTCCCCGAGGGCGCGCTGACGTACACGGTCGGTGCCGACCCCAGCGACGAACTGGCCATCGCCGAGGCCGGGTTCGACCTCACCGCCGTCTGCCGTGACGCCGACGGAACCGTCCTCGCCACCGTCCCGCTGCCCAGCGGCCAGATCCAGTGGATCGGCGCCGACCTGCCCGAGGGCGTCACCCACGACACCCTGGACACCGTCGAGATCACCGGCACCTTCACCCCGCGCGAGAGCGGCGAGCACACCTTCGGCACCCGGGGCACCGGCTCCTTCGCGCTCACCGTCGACGACCGCCCGCTCTTCGAGGGCACCCAGGACCGCGCCCCCGGCACCGACCCGCTCGGCGCCTTCTTCAACGAGCCGGTCGAACGCGGCCGCCTCCCCCTCACCGCGAACACCCCCGTCCGGGTCTCGCTCAACCACCGCCCCGGCCCTCCCATCGGCCACCCGCTCAGGGGCGTCGCCTTCTCCCTCGTCCACCTCGCCCCGCTCCGCGACCCGGACGAACTGATCGCCGAGGCCGTCGAGGCGGCCCGCGGCGCGGACACCGCGATCGTGGTCGTCGGCACCACGGAGCGCGTCGAGTCCGAAGGGTTCGACCGCACCGACCTGCGCCTCCCCGGTCACCAGGACCCCCTGGTCCACGCGGTCGCCGCCGCCAACCCCCGTACGGTCGTCATCGTCAACTCCGGCTCCCCGGTGGAGCTGCCCTGGCGCGACGAGGTCGCCGCGATCCTGCTGTCCTGGTTCCCCGGCCAGGAGGCGGGCCACGCGCTCGCCGACGTCCTGCGCGGGCGGGAGGAGCCGGGCGGCCGCCTCCCCACCACCTGGCCCGTCACCCTGGCCGACGTCCCGGTCTCCGCCACCACGCCCACGGGTGGCGAACTCCCTTACACCGAAGGCGTCTTCATCGGCTACCGCGCCTGGGAGCAGGCGGGCACCACCCCCGCGTACGCCTTCGGCCACGGACTCGGCTACACCACCTGGGAGTACGACACCGTCACCGCCACCCCCGACGCGGTCACCGTGCGCGCCCGCAACACCGGCCCCCGCCCCGGCGGCGACACCGTCCAGATCTACCTGGCCCCCGAGCCCGCCCCCACGGCCCCCGAGCGCCCGGCCCGCTGGCTCGCCGGCTTCGCGAGGGTCACGGCGGGCCCCGGCGAGAGCGTGGAGGTCACGATCCCCGTCGAGCGGCGCGCGTACCAGGTCTGGGACGAGGCGGCGTACGGCTGGAGGACGGTACCCGGCACGTACACGGTCCAGGCGGCCCGCTCCCTGGCGGACGTCCGAGCGACCGCGACGGTGGAGATCGCGGGAGATCAGTCGAAGTAGGACTCCAGCGTCCCGCGCCGCCGCACGTCGAGCGTCGCGCAGTGGAAGGACCCGCCGAACGGCGCGTAGTGCATCAGGTCGCACGGGATCGGTTCGAAGCCCCACCGCTCCAGCGCGCGCAGCATGCCGGTGTGGTGGCGCTCCGCGATGACCCGCTTCTCGTCGACCATGAGGATGTTCATGCTGAGCCACTTGCCGCACATCGAGGTCGTCCGGAGCACGAGCTCCTTGACGGGCTCCGGCTCGGGGGCGACGAGGATGTCCCAGGAGTCCAGGACGGCGGGCAGCCGGTCGACGTCGATGTAGTCCGGGTTGATCAGGGCCTTGCCGGGCGCCAGGACGAGGAAGGTCGTGTCGATGTGCATGGGCGTCCGGCAGCGGCTCTCGATCTCGTGGATGCGGTAGCCGGGGCCGAGGTGGCGGCGCAGCCATTCGATGCCCATGCCGTTGGTGACGTTGGAGCGCGTCACGAACAGATCGCGCCCGGCCCGTACGAAGTCCGCCGCGTCGAAGACCGGCTCGAACTCGGTGAGGATGTACCGCATGGGCTCGTCGGCCCCGGGCGTACGGAAGTCCTTCTCGAACAGCTCGTCCGTCAGTTGCGGCTTCGGCGCGGCCGTCCAGCGGGCCCCGCGCCGGAAGTAGTCCTTCAGGATCCGGCGGTAGGAGTGCGTCTCGAAGTACCGGCACGGCCACGCCATCGGGGTCTCGATGATCTCGTCGCCGACCACCAGCATGCTGTCGCGCGGGCAGGTGTTGCAGAAGCCGCGCGAGGACCAGTCGGGGGTGGCGAACCGCTTGCGGTGGTCGACCGCGTCCGGACGGGTGACGGTGATGCCGAGGGAGTGGAGCAGCGAGACGAACCCGTCCAGCTCCTGCTGCGCCGGCTCGATCAGCCGGCGCGGGTATGTGTGGCCGGCCGCGAGCCCCTGGAGGCGGGCCGCCCACGGCGGGATGTTGCAGGAGACGACGGGATGGCTGGACGGGATCGTCGCGTCGTCGAGCCGTCCGACGATGATCTCCTCCAGCGGATCCCACTCGTTGTGGGAGCCGACCGGTGAGACGAGCGGGGCGGCGGCGTCCTCGGCGGCCGGAGCGCCGGGCCTCCGCTCCACTGTCGTCATGATCAACCACCCTCGGTCGCGGACCGGCACATCCCGCCACCCATGGTGAACGGGGGGAGCGGGTTCGCGCCACCGGTAGGGAGGGGCGAGCGTCCTACGCGGGCGGTTCGGCGGCCGTGATGGTGCGGTAGGCGATCTCCGCCAGCCGGGCCTGGCCGTCGCGGCTGGGGTGGAACCAGTCCCACGGGCTGAGCTGCGCCCCGGTGAAGCGGAAACCGAAGACCGCCCCGCCGTCGTACCGGCAGTGCCGGTCCTTCGCGCAGACGTCCCGCAGCACCTCGTTGTACGCCACCACCCGGTCCCGCACCGCGTCGCGCCGCGCGACGGCCGCCGGTCCCAGGTCGTCCGCGTCCGCCAGCATCGACCGGCAGACGCCGAGGCTCCATATCTTCTTGGCCCCCTCGTCCAGCCGCCCGGTCGACCAGAGCCGCTTCAGGTCCGGCACGCTGGCCACGTACACCTGCGCCTTCGGCGCCCCGGCCCGCAGTTGCCGCATCGACGCCTCGAACGACGCCCGGAAGTCCGCGACGGGCGTCATCAGCCGCTCCGAGTCCCGGCAGGCGTCGTTCGCGCCCATCATCACGGTGACCAGCTCCGGCCGCTCCTTCGCCGCCAGCGCCATCTGCTCCGGGAGCTGGACCATCCGGGCGCCCGACACCGCGTGGTTCGAGCTCCGGTCGGCGGCCTTCGTCGCCCCCAGCAGCCGGACGGCGAGACTCCGCACCAGGCGGTCGCTCCCGGTCGCCCAGGACACCTCGGGACAGTCCGCCAGCACCGAGCAGGCGTCGAAGCCCCGGGTGATGGAGTCCCCGACGGCGGCGACGGACCCCGGACGCGGGTTCCAGCCGGAGGCGGGGGAGGGGGAAGCGGATGAGGATGAGGTCGGAGAGGAGGCGGCGGGCGCGTTCCGTGACACGCCGTCACCCGAACCCTCGCCGCCGCATCCGGCCAGCGCGGCGACACCGACGAACGAGAGCGCCGTCAGCGCGGCCCCGACGGTACGCATTCGAGGGCGTGTCGCACGCTCCGTCATCCCTGGTTCCCCTCCGGTCAACCCCTGGTTTATGCCTCTGGTCATGCCCCCGGCAAGCCCACGATCCCCCAGGTCGTGGGTCCGCGCGCCCTGCCGGGTGAAAGCCGGCGAATCAGGGGGCCCGGACCGACGGTACGTCACACGGACGGCCCCCGCGCACGGTAGCTTTTCCCCGTCGAACCAGTGGCACCGTTGCCCATCTCGTCACGGCGGGTGGCTCCGGTACATTACGTCACGTCACACACTGTCCCTTTTCAGGAGATTAACTCCCGATGCTGTTTACTGATGACAACCTCGGGCCCTGTCCGGAAAGAGACGGTCCGGAAAGAGACGGTACGGACGCGAGGCCGCTGGGGAAGGCGTACCTCGTCCCACATGGGAGGTTCCGGTGACGACACGTGGAGTCCTGTACGTTCACTCCGCCCCGCGCGCGCTGTGCCCACATGTCGAGTGGGCAGTGGCGGGCGTCCTCGGTGTGCGGGTCCAGCTCGACTGGATCAGACAGCCGGCCGCGCCCGGCACCTGGCGGTCCGAATTCTCCTGGAAGGGCCGCGCCGGCACCGCGTCGCAGCTCGCCTCCGCCCTGCGCGGCTGGGACCTGCTGCGCTTCGAGGTGACCGCCGAGCCGTGTCCCACGGCCGAGGGCGAGCGCTACAGCTCCACGCCCGGCCTCGGCATCTTCCACGCCGTCACCGGCATGCACGGTGACATCCTGATCCCCGAGGACCGCCTGCGCGCGGCCCTGGCCCGCTCGACGCGCGGCGAGAGCGACCTGGAGACGGAGATCGCCTCCCTCCTGGGCAAGCCGTGGGACGACGAACTGGAGTCCTTCCGCCACGCGGGCGAGGGCGCGCCGGTCCGCTGGCTGCACCAGGTCGTCTGACTGCCGGGGCGCTGCCCCGGACCCCGCTCCTCCCTCGCCGGAGGGGCTTGAACGCGCGGAAGCCCGCTCCCCGACAACCGGGAAGCGGGCTTCACCCGTAAAAGGCGGGGCTACACGGACCGGAACGCCAGCACCACGTTGTGCCCACCGAACCCGAACGAGTTGTTGATCGCCGCGATCGGCCCCTCGGGCAGCACCCGCGGCTCACCGCGCACGATGTCCGCGTCGACCGCCTCGTCCAGCTCGTCGACGTTGATGGTCGGCGGAGCGATCCGGTGGTGCAGCGCGAGCACGGTGGCCACCGTCTCGATACCGCCCGCACCACCCAGCAGATGCCCCGTCATCGACTTGGTCGCCGAGATCGCGACATGGTCCAGGTCGTCGCCCAGAACCTTCCGCAGCGCCTTGATCTCCGCGATGTCACCTTGCGGCGTCGACGTGGCGTGCGCGTTGAGGTGAACCACCTCGGACGGCTTGAGGTCGCTGGAGTCCAGCAGGTTCTGCATCGCGGCCGCGATGCCCCGGCCGGTCGGCTCGGGCTGCGCGATGTGGTGGGCGTCGGCCGACAGACCCTGGCCCAGCACCTCGCAGTAGATCTTGGCGCCCCGCTTGGCGGCGTGCTCGGCCGACTCCAGGATGACGACGCCCGCGCCCTCTCCGAGGACGAAGCCGTCGCGGCCGGTGTCGTACGGGCGCGAGGCCTTCTCCGGCTCGTCGTTGCTCTTGGACATCGCCATCATGTTGGCGAAGGCCGCGATCGGCAGCGGGTGGATCGCCGCCTCGGTGCCGCCGGCCACGACCACGTCGGCCCGGCCGGTGCGGATCATCTCGACGGCGTACCCGATGGCCTCGGCGCCGGACGCGCAGGCGGAGACCGGGGTGTGGACACCGGCCTGGGCGTTGACCTCCAGGCCGACGTTGGCCGCCGGGCCGTTGGGCATGAGCATGGGAACGGTGTGCGGGGAGACGCGACGTACGCCCTTCTCCTTGAGCACGTCGTACTGGTCGAGCAGGGTGATCACGCCGCCGATGCCGGAGGCGATGACCGAGCCGAGCCGCTCGGGGGCGATGGACTCGTCCTCGCCGGCCTTGGCGGTGAAGCCCGCGTCGGCCCACGCCTCACGGGCCGCGATCAGCGCGAACTGCGCCGAGCGGTCCAGCTTGCGGGCGAGCGGGCGGGGCAGTACGTCGTTCGGGTCGACGGCCGCGAGGGCGGCGATCCGGACGGGCAGTTCGGCGAAGCGCTCGCCTTCGAGAGGCTTGACGCCGGACCGGCCGGCCATCAGACCTTCCCAGGTCGATGCGGAGTCGCCACCCAGCGGAGTGGTTGCGCCGATACCGGTGACGACCACGGTGCGATTGGTCGAGTTCACTGGAAAATCTTCTCCACGTGTAGAGGGTCGTGAATCAGCGGCGCCACCGCCGGGTGGCGACACAGCCGGGCTGGGATCAGCCCTGGTGCTTCAGGATGTAGTCGGCAGCGTCGCCGACCGTCTTGAGGTTCTTGACGTCCTCGTCGGGGATCTTGACGTCGAAGCGCTCCTCGGCGGCGACGACGACCTCGACCATGGACAGCGAGTCGACGTCCAGGTCGTCGGTGAAGGACTTGTCCAGCTGGACGTCCTCGACCGGGATACCGGCGATCTCGTTGACGATCTCGGCGAGACCGGTGACGATCTCTTCCTGCGTGGCGGCCATCTTGGCGCTCCTTCGGTGGGTTTCTTCAGGGGTCGTGCATACGGACCAAAAGGCCCGGTGTGCCTAGGGGAGGGTAACGACCGTCGCGGCGTAGACGAGACCCGCCCCGAAGCCGATGACGAGCGCGGTGTCGCCGCTCTTCGCCTGACCGGTCGCCAGGAGCCGCTCCATCGCGAGCGGGATCGAGGCGGCGGACGTGTTGCCGGTGGACTCGATGTCACGGGCGACCGTGACGTGTTCCGGCAGCTTGAGGGTCTTCACCATCGAGTCGATGATCCGCATGTTGGCCTGGTGCGGGATGAAGACGTCCAGGTCCTCCGGGGCGATCCCGGCCGCGTCCAGCGCCTGCTGGGCGACCTTGGCCATCTCGTAGACGGCCCAGCGGAAGACCGACTGGCCCTCCTGCGTGATGGCCGGGAACTTGATCTCGCCCTTGGAGTCGAGCGGCAGCGTGGAGACGTCGCCGACGTGCAGCTCGTTCCAGGACACCGTCTGCTTGATGGTCTCGGACTTGTCGCCCTCGGAGCCCCACACGGTCGGGCCGATGGCGGGCTCCTGGGAGGGGCCGACGACGACCGCGCCCGCGCCGTCACCGAACAGGAAGGCCGTCGCGCGGTCCTCCAGGTCGGTCAGGTCGCTGAGCCGCTCCACGCCGATCACGAGGACGTATTCCGCCGAACCCTCGACGATCATGCCCTTGGCGAGGGTCAGGCCGTAGCCGAAGCCCGCGCAGCCGGCCGAGATGTCGAAGGCAGCGGGCTTGCCCGAGCCGATCTTGTGGGCGATCTCGGTGGCGACGGCCGGGGTCTGCTTGAAGTGCGAGACGGTCGAGACGATGACCGCGCCGATCTGCTCGGGCGTGATGCCCGCGTCCGCGATGGCCTTGCCGGACGCCTCGATCGACATCATGGCCACGGTCTCCTCCTCGGAGGCCCAGTGGCGGGTGACGATGCCGGAGCGCGAGCGGATCCACTCGTCGGAGGAGTCGATCGTCTCGAGGATCACCTCGTTCGGCACGACCCGGGTCGGGCGGTAGCCGCCGACCCCGAGGATGCGCGCGTACGGGGCGCCCTTGCTGGGCTTGATCTTCGCCATGCTCGGGCTCCTTAGGCGCCTGCGTGCTCGGAGATGAGCGCGCGGGCGGCGTCGAGGTCGTCGGGGGTCTTGAGCGCGAGCGTCTTCACACCGGGCAGCGCCCGCTTGGCGAGGCCGGTGAGGGTGCCGCCGGGGCTCAGCTCGACCAGCGCGGTGACGCCGAGCTCCTGGAAGGTCTCCATGCACAGGTCCCAGCGGACCGGGTTCGCGACCTGGCCGACCAGCCGGGCGATGACCTCGGTGCCGGTGGCGACCGTGTGGCCGTCGGCGTTGGACACGTACCGCACGGTCGGGTCGGTGACCGTGAGGTCCCCGACGGCCGCGCGGAGCTTCTCCACGGCCGGAGCCATGTGGTGCGTGTGGAACGCGCCGGCCACCTTCAGCGCGACGACCCGGCGGACGCCCTCGGGCTTGTCGGCCTCCAGGGCGGCGATCTGGGCCGCGGTGCCGGCGGCGACGATCTGGCCGCCCCCGTTGACGTTGGCGGGGGTGAGACCGAGCTTCTCCAGGTGCGGGACCGTCACGGCGGGGTCGCCGCCGAGCAGGGCCGCCATACCGGTCTCGGTGACCGCGGCGGCCTCGGCCATGCCGAGTCCCCGGGTCCGGACGAAGCGGAGCGCGGCCTCGTCGTCGATGACACCGGCGATCGCGGCGGCGGTGATCTCACCGACGCTGTGACCTGCGACGACGTCGGGGGAGGGAGCGTCCAGGGCCGCGGCCGAAAGCAGGCCGGCGGCGACCAGGAGCGGTTGGGCGACGGCCGTGTCGCGGATCTCGTCCGCGTCGGCCTGCGTGCCGTAGTGGGCAAGGTCGAGCCCGATGGCGTCGGACCAGGCCGCGATGCGGTCGGCGGCACCGGGGAGGTCGAGCCAGGGAGTCAGGAAGCCGGGCGTCTGAGCGCCTTGGCCGGGAGCGACGAGTACGAGCACCCTCACACTCTCTCTTGTGGACGGCCCCGTACGCCCGTGGGGACAGGGACGAAGAACCGTCAGGGGAATTGTTGAAGTCCGACAAAAGTCTAGGATTGAGGATCCGCCGCGGCCAAGCGCCCCAGGATGAGAGCGATTCGGAGGGTGAACGCGGAGCGCACATCGGAGGGTGACCATCCGGTGACGTCGGTCACACGTCGTAGCCGGTAGCGCACGGTGTTGGGGTGGACGAAAAGCATCCGCGCCGCCCCCTCCAGACTGCTCGCCTGCTCCAGATAGACACTCAGCGTTTCCAGCAGCGCCGAACCGGCTTCCTCCAGCGGTCTGTAGATCTCCTCCACCAACTGGTCCCGCGCGGCAGGGTCCCCGGCCATCGCGCGCTCGGGCAGGAGATCGTCCGCCAGCACCGGGCGCGGCGCGTCCTGCCACGCCAGGCAGGCCTTCAGCCCGGCCGCCGCGGCCTGCGCGGACCGGGTGGCCGCCAGCAGGTCCGGCACGACGGGTCCGGCGACGACCGGCCCGGCCGCGTACGGCCCGATCAGCCCCTTCGCGACCTGGAGCGGGTTGTCGCTGCCGCCCGCGATGACGACGAGCCGGTTGCCGAGGACCCCGGTGAGGACCTGGAGCTTCGCATGCCGGGCGGCCCGTCGGATCGCCTCCACGGTCAGCTCGCTGTCCCCGTCGGGCGCGGTGCCGAGGATGACGCTGACGTGCTCCGGCGAGTTCCACCCCAGCGCGGCGGCCCGCGAGACGGCCCCCTCGTCCGCCTCGCCGGAGAGCACCGCGTTCACCACGAGCGACTCCAGCCGCGCGTCCCACGCCCCCCGGGCCTCGGCGGCCTGGGCGTAGACCTGGGCGGTCGCGAAGGCGATCTCCCGCGCGTAGACGAGCAGCGCCTCCCGCAGTAGGGACTCGTCGCCCGGGGCGGCCACCTCCTCGATCGCGGCCTCCATGACCTCGATCGTGGTCCGCACCATCTCGACGGTCTGCCGCAGCGTGATCGCCCGGGTCAGCTCACGCGGCGCGGTGCCGAACACATCGGTCGAGATGGCCTGCGGGGTCTCCGGATGCCGGAACCACTCGGTGAACGCCGCGATACCGGCCTGGGCGACCAGGCCGATCCAGGACCGGTTCTCCGGGGGCATCGCCCGGTACCACGGCAGCGATTCGTCCATGCGCGCAATCGCGTTCGCGGCCAGCCGGCCGGAGGACTGCTCCAGCCGTTTCAGGGTCGCGGCATGCAGGTGGGCGTCGTGGGCGGCGGAATGCTCAGGATCGGGTCGGGGCACGAGGACAAGACTGCCTTATCGGGCCGGAGGATCGGTGGGGCGGGGCGATGGTCTCGCCTACCGATCGGTACGGGGGTGCCCGCGCCGGTCCCGGAAAGGGGGCCACCGGGCTACCGTGGCCGGGTGATTTCCGTACACCGGTCCGAGGACCGCTACCGGGGCGGCGAGCCGGACGCCGGTATCGAGACCCGGCACGCCCTCTCCTTCGGCCCCTTCTACGACCCTGACAACCTCCGCTTCGGCCCGATCCTGGCCTGCAACGAGGAACACCTCGCAGCGGGCACGGGCTTCGACGAGCACCCGCACAGCCATACGGAGATCGTCACCTGGGTGGTGGAGGGCGAGCTGACCCACCGCGACTCGGCCGGCCACTCCACCGTCGTACGGGCCGGGGACGTCGCCCACCTCAGCGCCGCCGCCGGAGTCCGCCACGTCGAACGCAACGACGGCGAGGCCCCGTTGACCTTCCTCCAGATGTGGCTCGCCCCCCTGGAGTCCGGCGGCGAACCCGCGTACACCGTCGTCCCCGGCATCGCCGACTCGACCCCGTACGCCCTGCCCCAGGCCGGCGCGATGCTGCACGTGCGCCGGTTGACGGAGGGCGAGCGCACGGCGCTGCCGGACGCGGTGCGCCTGTACGTGCATGTGGTACGCGGCCGAGTCGCCCTGGACGGTGAGGAGTTGGGGCCGGGGGATGCGGCCCGGATCACGGACGCGGCGGGGCTGGAGGCCGCTGCGGTGGCGGAGGCGGCGGAGCTGCTGGTCTGGGAGCTGCGCTGACGGCTTCGGTGCACGCCCGGAGGCGGTCTGCGGCGGCGCCGGCGGGCAGTATGTCCCCATGACCGTCACCCTCGTCGAGATACACGTGCCGATGCTGCCGACGCCGGACCTGCCGGACGGCTCCTCCGCGTACCCCTGGATCGACCAGGTCGAGGACTTCCTGGTCGACCTGGAGGACGAGGGCGGTATCGAAGTCCATGACGAGGGCGAGGAATACGGGGACGCCTACGTCTTCTTCGTCACCGGAGCCGCTGATGAGGAACTCTTGGCCCTGGCTTCCCGTGTGGCCACGCTGCCCGGGGTCCCCGCAGGCGCGTTCGCGATCGTCAGCGATGATGAGGCCGAGGAGTTCGGGCAGGGGCGACGCATAGCGCTTCCGTTGCCCGGAGTGTGAGGGGGCGAACGGTGAAGCTGTCCGATGTGCTGATCATCATCGGCGTCCTGGGTGTGGCCGCGGGGCTGGCCGCCCTTCTCGGGGACGGCTGGGCGAGTCAGGCGCTGCTGCCGCTCGCCGGGGGAGGAGTTGCCGGGTTCGTGGGGGAGAGGATCAAGGACCGGCGGAAGCGGGCGGCTGCCGACCTCTGAAAGCAGCAGCGGCGGTACGGAGGCGAGTCGCCTCCGTACCGCCGCTGCGGCCGCGCCGGTGTGAACGCGCCTCAGCGCAGCCCGTCCACGAAGGCCGTCCAGGCGGGGGCGCCGATGGTGATGGCGGGGCCGGTGGGGCTCTTGCTGTCCCGGACGGGGACGGAGCCGCAGGGGGCGGCGGCCATCTCGACGCACTCGCCACCGGTGTTGCCGCTGTAGGAGGACTTCTGCCAGGTGGCGCCGCCGGTCACGGTGCATTCGACGCACTCGCCGCCCGTGGATCCGCTGTAGCTGGACTTACGCCACTCCGCGCTCGTCAGGTCAGGGCCGGTCTCCATAACGCTCCTCCATCACGCGGCTGATCCGCGCCACCGATTTCTCGACGGAGAGTGCGGTGGCCTGCAGACGAGCGTATCGGAGCGAGCTCTCCCTGACCGTGTCGGGGTTGGCCGTCATGTGGCCGGAGATGAGGTCCTCCGTGTAGATGATGTCCGGGTCGTCGTCGAAGCGCATAGAGGTGAACGAACCATCCAGGCTGGCGTGTTCACCGGCCTCGAGCGGCAGCACCTGGATCTGCATCCAGCGGTTCGAGGCGAACTCCAACAGCCTGCCGAGTTGGGCTCGCATCACCTCGTGGCCACCGATGGGGCGGTACAGCACAGCCTCGTCCAGGACCACCCAGCAGAGCGGCGGCTGCTCCCGCTCCAGGATCCGCTGGCGCTCCATCCGGGCGGCCACCAGGCTGTCCAGGTCGTCGGGCATGCCCGTGGCCAGGACCGCACGCGCATAGGCCTCCGTCTGCAACAACCCGTAGACCACCTGCGACTGGAAGGTGGAGATGTACGTGGCCTTCGCCTCCATGTCCGCGTACGGACGAAACCAGCTCGGCAGTTGGCTTCGCAGGACCAGCCCCACCAGCCGGGAGAAGTACCCCTCCGCGCGCAGCGCTTGGTCCACGGCCTCCGCGAACTGGCGGGTGGGGACCTTCTTCGTCGTCTCGATCTGGCCGATCAGCGAGCCCGTGCAGTAGAGCATCGCGCCCAACTCGTTCTGTTTCAGGCCGAGCGCCTCGCGCATGCGGCGCAGCTCCGAGCCGAAGTAGTTGAGAGGGGACAGGGTCGGGTCGAGCGTCTGGATGTTGGCCACAGCACGGACCTCCGGTGTGCAACGCCTTGGGGCGTTCGGTTCACGGCGTAGCCGAGCGTAGCCACGTGATCGCAGGCTGGGAGCATGAACCGTGTATCCATCCCCCGAATTGATCCAGGGGAGCCCGTCTACCGTGCCGACCTCGCCATGGGAGAGCACTCCGCCCGCCATCTGCGCCGCATCATGCGGCTCTACCTCACCACCTGGGACCTGCTCGAACTCGCCCCGGCGGCGGAACTCGCACTCACCGAGCTGATCGCCAACGTGGTGCGGCACGTGCCCGGGCGCCGCTGCCAGACCTTCGTCTTCCGGCTGCCGAGCGGGGACGGCGTACGCGTGGAGGTCGCGGACAACAGTCCGGCGATCCCGCTCGCGATCAAGCGCGACGAACTCGACGACGGCGGGCGGGGGCTGATTCTGGTCAATGCCGTCACCGACGACTGGGGCGTGATCAAGCGCTGGGACGGCACGGGCAAGACCGTGTGGTTCGAGTGCGTCGACCGGAAGAAGTCGACGGGCGCCCGCGCCCGGTTCAGCCCGCGGCCTCCGACAGGACCGCGTCCGTGAAGGGGGGCCACACCTCCGCCGCCCACGGTCCGAAGGCCCGGTCCGTCAATGCGACGCAGGCGAGCCCGGCCACCGGGTCGATCCACAGGAACGTGCCCGACTGGCCGAAGTGCCCGAAGGTCGCCGGAGAGGAGGAAGCACCTGTCCAGTGCGGGGACTTGGAGTCGCGGATCTCGAAGCCGAGGCCCCAGTCGTTCGGGCTCTGGTGGCCGTAGCCCGGCAGGACGCCCTTGAGGCCCGGGTGGACGACGCTCTGGGCCTCCAGGACCGTACGGGGGTCGAGCAGGCGGGGGGCCTGGACCTCGGCGGCGAAGCGGACCAGGTCGTCCACGGTGGAGACGCCGTCGCGGGCCGGGGAGCCGTCCAGGGTCGTGGACGTCATGCCCAGCGGCTCCAGGACGGCCTGGCGCAGGTACTCCGCGAACGGGATGCCTGACGCCTTGGCGATGTGGTCGCCCAGCACCTCGAACCCCGCGTTGGAGTAGAGGCGGCGGTTGCCGGGCGGGGCCGTCACCCGGTGCTCGTCGAAGGCGAGGCCGCTGGTGTGGGCCAGGAGGTGGCGGACCGTGGAGCCCTCGGGCCCGGCCGGTTCGTCCAGCTCCACGGCCCCCTCCTCGTACGCCACCAGAGCCGCGTAGGCCGCGAGCGGCTTGGTGACCGAGGCGAGGGGGAAGCGGTGGGCGGTCGGGCCGTGCGTACCGAGGACGGTGCCGTCCGCCCGTACGACGGCGGCCGCCGCGGTCGGGACGGGCCAGGTGTCGATGATCCGCAAGCTCTCCATGGGACCCGAGCCTAACGTTCGCGGCGGCGGCTCCCTCACCGCGTCCGAAAGGTGACGAAGTCACCAACTCCCGCCCCCTCGGCCGACTACTGTGCGGAGGCGAGGCGCTGCGCACCGCAGCCGTACGAGGAGGTTTCCGTGTCCACTGTGTCATCGGCCTACGGCCCCCAGCACGCTCCCGCAGGCGATGTGGGCGGGGCCCTCATGCTGATCGACTCCCGGCTCCGGGCCATCCACGCGGGTAACGCGGAGACCGACGCCGAACAGCAGGCGATGATGGCGCAGTTCACCGAGTCGCTCGGCCCCGACGGGGCCGAAGACCTGCTGGACGGCGTCTGCACGCTGATCTACATGTACATGACCTGGCTGCGGAAGGCCCACGAGGACCACGACAAGGACGTCATCGAGTACGTGGTCCCGACCCTGGTCGCCTCGATGCGCATGATGCCCAAGAGCATCCGCCCGGAAGCCGTCCCCACGATGGCCGGCCTGGTCATCGCCGCGGGCACCGGCCTGAGCCCCAGCCTCTGGCGCAAGCAGTACGGGGGCTGGACGCGAGCGGAGATGACCCCCTTGGAGGCCACCGCATTCCTGCTCGCGGAGCACATCAACCGCATCGCCGACGACGCGAACTTCGCCACCCGGGTGATCACCGACGCGCTGACCCGGGCGGAGGACGAACTCTGAGCCCCCTTCCCCGCTGATTCCTCCCGTCGGGCCTTCCCGCCGATTGCCTGCCGGCTTCGCTTGCTTCGAGTGCACTCCAAGGATTTAGCGTGGAGGGCATGACGGTGATCGACGGAACCTCCCGGAGCACCCCCGCGACCGGCGCACCACCACGGCCGCAGCCCTCCTCGGGGGTGAACGCCTGTACGGATCTCCCCAAGCCGCACCCCCGGCCCGAGGGCAAGGACAGCTACACGATCAGCGAGGTCGTCGCCTTCACCGGGCTCACCGCGCACACCCTGCGCTGGTACGAACGGATCGGGCTCATGCCCCACGTCGACCGCTCGCACACCGGCCAGCGCCGCTTCTCCAACCGCGACCTGGACTGGCTGGTCTTCGTCGGCAAGCTGCGGCTGACCGGCATGCCCGTCGCCGACATGGTGCGGTACGCGGAGCTGCTGCGTGAGGGCGAGTCCACCTTCGAGGCACGCCAGGAACTGCTGGAGTCGACCCGACGCGATGTGATCACGCGGATCGCGGAACTCCACGACACCCTCGCCGTCCTCGACCACAAGATCGAGTTCTACGCGGGCGCCCGCACGGCGCCGGAGAGGCACAGCGCCTGATGACCGACAACGACACGAACACGAACACGAACGACACGCACACCATCGCCACCGTCGAGCTGGGTGGAGAGGGCGGCCCGACGGTCGGTGTCCAAGGGCTCGGCTGCATGGGCATGAGCGAGTTCTACGGCGACACCGACGAGCTCTCCGCCCGCGACACCCTCGACGCCGCGCTGGAGGCGGGCGTCACGCTCTTCGACACCGCCGACGTCTACGGGCGCGGCGCCAACGAGGAGTTCCTCGCCCCCTTCATCGGTGCCCACCGCGACGAGATCACCCTCGCCACCAAGTACGCCCTGGTGCGCTCCGACGACCCCGGCTACCGGGGCGTGAGCAACGACCCCGCCTACATCCGGACCGCCGTCGAGGCGAGCCTGCGCCGGCTGAACACCGACGTCATCGACCTCTACTACATGCACCGCCACGACCCGGCCGTCCCGTTCGCCGAATCGGTCGGCGCGATGGCGGAGCTGATCCAGCAGGGCAAGATCAAGCAGATCGGGCTGAGCGAGGTCACCGGCCCCGAACTGCGCGCTGCGTACGCCGTGCACCCGATCGCCGCCCTCCAGTCGGAGTGGTCCCTCTTCAGCCGGGACGTGGAGAAGAGCGCGCTCGGTGCGGCGGTGGAGCTGGGCGTCACGCTCGTGCCGTACTCGCCGCTCGGCCGGGGCTTCCTCACCGGCTCCTTCACCGACGCGGGGAAGGACCTGGGCGAGGGCGACTTCCGCAAGCACCAGCCCCGCTTCACCGGCGACAACGCCCGCACCAACGCGGCCCTGCTGGAGCCGGTCCACAAGATCGCCGCCGCTCACGGGGTGACGGCCGCGCAGGTGGCCCTCGCCTGGGTGCAGCAGCGGGCCCAGGTGCACGGCCTGACGGTGGTCCCGATCCCCGGCACCCGCAAGCGCAGCCGCCTCCTGGAGAACGTCGCGGCGACCCGCCTGACGCTGACGCCCGAGGAACTGGCCCTCCTGGAGCCGATCGCCGGCCAGGTGGCGGGCGACCGCTACCCGGACATGAGCATGACGTCGGCGGCGCGGGAGTAGCCGGGCCGGCACGCCCCTCACGCCAGCCCCAGCGCGAACACCGCGAACCCCGCCGCCAGCACCCCCGCCAACGCGCGGCGGGCGTTCGCGGCGCGGGTACCCGTCTTCCAGGGGGCGTCGAAGCGGCGGGTGTACCGGGCTATCAGCACCAGCAGCCCCGCGAACACCGGTAGCCACACGATCCGGGCCAGCACCCAGCCCACCGTGTCCGGCCCGGTCGTCAGCCCCGCCACCGCTGCCGTACCCCCGTCCAGCAACGAGGCCGGTACGGCGGCGGCCAGCATCGCGCTCTGGTGCCAGCACAGGATGGTCATCGCCGACAGGTTGACCACCACGACCGGCGCCCACAGCAACGGCCTGCGCAACGCCCGCCCCAGCCGGGCCTTCACCAGGATCGCCGCCCCGCTCTGCGCCGCTGCCAGCGCCACCACCAGCAGCGACGGCGGGTGCGAGTTGGTCCGCACCTCACCGGGCACGCCCACCAACGACGCCGGGTAGTGGAACGCCAGCAGCAGTACGGCGAAGAGCACCCCGCCGCCGACGAGCAGCAGCCGCGCACCCCGCTTCCCTATCCGCCCCTCGCCCCACGAGACGCCGAGCTGATAGGCGAAGAGCCACCCCGGCAGGATGTTCAGCACGCTCAGCCAGGACGGCATCCCCTCGGCGAAGGGCCCGTACCGCAGGAAGTCCACCACCGCGACCGACCCCAGCAGCGGCAGCGCCGCCCACCCGCCGAGCCTGCGCGCGAGGCGGACGCAGAGCGGGGTGAGTGCGGTGACCACGGTGTACACCCCGACGAACCAGAGCGGCTGGATCACCAGCGTCGACCCCGTACGCAGGGTGTCGCCCGGTACGCCCAGCCAGGACAGCGCGGCCAGCAGCACCGCCCACACCGCGGTCACCCCGAGCACCGGCCGACCGAGCCGGACCAGCCGCCCGCGCAGCCAGGCGGCCGCGGTCGAGGGCCGGCGGTGGTAGGAGAGGACCGAGGCATACCCGCCGACCAGGAAGAAGATCCCCAGCATCTGGAGCACCCAACTGAGCGGGGCGAAGGCCCCGAACGTCGAGAGCGGGCTCGCGTTGTGCAGCCCGTCCGCATCGAGCCGGAAACCGCCGAGCATCCAGTGCCCGAGCGGCACGGCGAGCAGCGCCAGGGCGCGCAGGCCGTCGATGGCCCGGTCCCGGTGGGCGGGGGTGGCGGCCTCGACGAGGGCGCCGAGCCGGTGCACACGCGTGCGGGTACTGGTGTGCGTGATCATCGGGCCGCCCCTTCCACGGTCGTGGCTCCCCGCGCGATCGCCGCGAAGGCCCGCAGCGAGTCCGTGCCCGGGGCGAAGTAGCCGGTGTGGCCCCGGGCGTCGCCGGCCGGTATGCGCTGGGCCCCGAACGCCGGGTCGGTGGGGTCGGTCCCGTGGCCGAGCCCGGCGAACCGCACGCTCGGCACGTCGTCGATCCAGTCGGTCGGATCCTTCGCCGCCCACACCGTCGCCCGGGTCCGCAGCGCGTCCACGTCGTCGGCCCGCATCCCGGGGGAGCCGAGCACCACCAGGTCGGTGGCGGGCAGGCGGTGGGCGGCGAGGCCGCAGACGACGGAGCCGTAGCTGTGGCAGAAGACGGCCGGTTCGTGCAGCCCGTCGGCGGTGAGCCCCTCGACGAATCGCGCCAGCCGCCCCGCGCCCGCCTCCGCGAGCCGCCCGGTCGCCGCGTCGATGCCGACGCCCACCGGAGTGGTGTACCCGGCCCAGGCGATGACGGCGGTGTCCGGACCGGCCTCCGCGTACAGGGACTTGGCCATGCCGGCGGGCGTCCCGTACACATCGTTCGCCCGGTCGAAGGTCCCGGCGTCGTTGTCGGAGCCGGGCACCACCACCGAGACCCGGTGCGCCGAGCGCAGGTCCCCGAAGACCTCGGCGACCTGGCCGCGCCCGCGCGGGTCGAACGCGAGGATCTGGCGGCCGGGGGCGGCGAGCGAGCGGTAGCGCGGGTCATCGGCGGTTGCGAGGGCGAGGGAGTTGGCGCGGTAACGCAGCTCAAGCGGGGCGCCGTCGAGGTTTCCGACGACGGACGGGTGCCGGAGGAGCAGAAGTTGCCGCTCCTTGGTGCTCAACCTGTCGAAGAATGCGGCCACTTCGGCGGGGGTCGCACGCTCCGGGTCGGGCAGCTCCGCCCCCAGCACCCGGTCCGCCCGCCACGACGTGGTGTCCGGCGGCGGCCCGGTCAGCGCCTGCTGCGCATCCCCCGAGACCCAGCCCGCCGTCCCTGTCACCACGCTCGTAGCCAGTGCGAACGCGACCACGGTCCTCGCGTATCGGCGCATCGTGCCCTCCCTCTCCGCTGCCGCACCGACCGGCGCGAACGTGAGGAAGGTAGGAAGAAGATGGGTGAGGGAGCGTCACACCGGGGGGCCAACTGCGATGTGCTACTGGGGTAGGGGGTGGGCGAAGGTTCAGGCCCCCGCGTCCCCCGGCGTCACCAGCCCCGACTCGTACGCGAAGATCACCGCCTGCGCCCGGTCCCGCAGGTCCAGCTTGGCCAGCACCCGCCCGATGTGCGTCTTCACGGTCTGCTCGGCCAGCACCAGACGCCCCGCGATCTCCTGGTTCGAGAGGCCCCGGGCGATCAGCTCCAGCACCTCCGTCTCGCGCGGAGTCAGCCCGTTCAGCCGCAGCGCCTGGCCGCCGCGCGTCGCCCCCGACGGCCGCTGCGCCGCGAAGTCCGCGATCAGCCGCCGCGTCACCGAGGGCGCCAGCAGCGCGTCGCCCGCCGCCACCACCCGTACCGCCGCGATCAGATCGGCGGGCGGGGCGTCCTTCAGCAGGAACCCGGATGCCCCGGCGCGCAGCGCCTCGTACACGTAGTCGTCCACGTCGAACGTGGTCAGCATCAGCACCTTCGGCCGGTGCACCACACCGATCGGCGGGTTCAACAACTCGCGGGCGGCCGCCAGTCCGTCCATCTCCGGCATCCGCACGTCCATCAGGACCACATCCGGGTGCTGGTGGCGGCTGACCTCCACGCCCTTCCGGCCGTCCGACGCCTCGCCGACCACGTCGATGTCGCTCTGCGCCGCCAGCAGCGCCGCGAACCCCGCCCGCACCATGGCCTGGTCGTCGACGATGATCACGCGGATGGTCACAGATCCTCCGGAGGCAGGGGAGTCGGTGGTGCGGCGGACGAGGGAGCGGACGGCGCGGCGGCCGGGGGCAGCGGCATCCGGGCCGCGACCCGGAATCCGCCGTCGGGCAGCGGGCCGGTGTCCAGCGTGCCGCCGGTCAACCGTACGCGCTCGCGCATCCCGACCAGCCCGTGCCCGGTCCCGCTCGTCTCCAACGGCGAAGCGCGGGTGGCGGCGCGCTCGTTGACGACGAGCACGAGGAGGTGACCGCGCTCCGGCGCGACGAGGACCCGGGTGCGGGCCCCCGGCGCGTGCCGCACGACATTGGCCAGGGCCTCCTGCACGATCCGGTACGCCGACAGGTCCACCGCCGGGGGCACCTCGCTCAGCCGGGAACCCCGCCCCGGGCTCAGCTCCGGGCTGAGCGCCAGCTCCGCCGGCAGCCCCGCCCGCACGGTCGCCTCCACCAACTGCTGGAGCCGGTCCAGGCCGGGCTGCGGCGCCCGGTCGCCCTCGGTCCCCTCGCTGCGCAGCACCGACAGCAGCCGCCGCATCTCGCCCAGCGACTCCCGCGCCGCCGCCGCGATCGCCGTGAACTCCTCCTCGGCCGCCTTCGGCAGCCCGCTGATCCGGTACGGGGCGGAGTCCGCCTGCACGGTGATCACCGACATGTGGTGGGCGACCACGTCGTGCAGCTCACGCGCGATCCGCGTCCGCTCCTCCAACAGCGTGCGCTGCGCCCGCTCGGCCTCGCTGATCGTCTCCTGCTCGGCGAGCCGGCGCTGAGCCACGCCCCGCTCCCGTACCGCCCCGCCGATCACCAGCACCACCCCGCCGAGGATGGTCAGCAGCAGGGCGCTCCCGCTGCTGCGGTCCGGTGCGATCAGGTGCAGCACGGCTCCGGCGGTGCCCGTCACCGCCCAGACCGCGATCACGGTCCGCCGCGTCTCCCGCAGCCCGAGCGCCAGCAGCAGGAAGAGGTAGGCGACGATCGCCGGCGGTGTCCATGGCCAGACGTCGCTCGGGTCGGCGGGCTGCGCCAGCAGCACCAGCGCGCCCAGGATGTCGGCGGGGAAGATGATCCACCACGCCTGGAGCGGTCGGTGGGCCAGCATCAGCAGCGGCGCCGCCTGGGCCACGCCGAGCGCCCCCGCCAGCGCGCCGGGCACGCCGTACTGCGTGGTCAGGACGGTGATGGTGACCGGGATGAAGGTCGCGGCCAGCGCGAGGACCACGACGTACGGAAGCAGCCGCTGCCACCGCTTCGGGGCGTGGGCCAGCAACGGCGTGGACGGATGGGACGCGTGGGACAGCCCGTGGGCGAGCTCGCGCAGATTGCGGCGGGCGGCGCTCAGCAGGCCGTCGGCGGGCGGCAGGGGCCCGGCGGGGGAAGTGGACATGGCCGGGTCAGCCTAGGAGGGCGAGCGCCTCCCGCGCGTCATACCGGGGACTTGCCCGCCCCCGGCCCGCCTCATACCGGGGTACGGGGCGGCGGGGCCGGTCCCCATGGCGCGAGGGGTGGCGGGGCCGGTGTCCGGACCGAACGGGCCGGCTGGGCCGGTCTCCGGGACGTACGCGGCCTCACAGCTCCGCCAGCAGTTGTGCCTTCTTCGCGCTGTACTCGTCGTCCGTCACCAGCCCCGCCTGATGGAGCTCGCCGAGGTGATGTATCCGCTCGGCGATGTCCGCCGGGTCGCGCCGCCCTGCGTTCACCAGGACCGGGGCCGGGACGGCCGGCGCGCTCTGGGTGCTGCGTACGGATTCCAGTACGGCGGCGGCGAAGGGCAGCGACTCGTGCACCGGCCCGTAGCCGAGGCCGAAAAGGACCGCCGCCGGGTCCTGGTCCGCCGGGGCGCGGTTCACGGTGCCCGAGGCGCCGTCCAGGGCTGTGCCCGCTCCCTTCGGACCAGGGCTGACGGGCCCGTGGAGGTCGCCGAGGCTGCCGCCGGTGCGGTGGTCCGCCGGGACGGCCGCACGGGGCACCAGCCGGAGGTAGCCGTCGAGGCCTTCGGGGGAGCGCCACTCGATTCCAGCCAGTTCGCTCACCCGGTACGTCTGGTCACCGGCCTTCCACTTCGCGCTGGAGGCCCCCGTCCAGAACCACCGGAAGGAGATCCGCTCCCCGTCGAACGCGGCCCGTCCGTCGTACGCCTTGAACTGCATCGGCGCCTCGGGGGCGGCGACCAGGAAACGGTCGGCGGGCTCGTCGGACGCGGGGCCCAGACAGGACCGCAGCTCGTCCGCGTAATACTCCGCGAGCAGCTCCCGGTCTGCCGGAAGCACCAGGCGGTAGGGGTCGCACCCCTCCTTCAGCTGCCCCGCGGCAGCCTCCAGGAGCGGGTCTGCACCCGGTCTCGGCACGACACGCAGCACCACCGTGTCCCGCTTGCCCGGGGTCAGCGTCACCGACGACAGCGCAGCATGCGGGATGCGGCGCTCCCGCAGGTTCTGCAGGAGCTTCGGCGTGCGGATACCCCGTTCGAAGCGGATGAGCACGGAGTCGGTGTCGAACTCCCAGGTGGCATGAATTCCGGCCAGCACATCACCCATGTGCCTCATCGTATGCGGCACAGGCTCACACGTCCCCCCTCGGCGTAAGTCGCAATTAATCGGCTTGTCACGCTGCTCTACGCGCGTCAGCCTTCCCGATCACCGGAAATACCACTGTGGCAAGCGCCGTCGGCAGTTGCGCAGCTGACCGATCCGTAGGCGCCGACGCCGATCGCGGCGAAGTTGCCGAGGCTCTCGGTGCCGGGTTCGAAGTAGCCGCTGTGGCCGGCGGCCCCGGCCGCTGAGACCCGCCGGGCCCCGAAGGCCGGGTCGACCGGGTCGGCGCCGTGCCCGATCCCGCCGAACTCCAGGTGCGGCACATCCTGGATCCAGTCGTCCCGGTCCCGCATCGCCCAGATCCGGGCGTCGGTGTCGAGCCGTGCGGCGCTGTCGGCCCGCATGCCGGGGGATCCGGCGACCGCGATGTCGGCCACCCGGTCGGGGGCCTTGTCGGCGGCCACCCCGCACACCACGGAGCCGTAGCTGTGGCAGAACAGCGAGACCGTGGACGTGCCGGGCAACGCCCCCACCAGTGCGTTCAGCCGCAGGGCACCCTCCGTCGCGAGTCCGCCGAGCGCCGCGTCCATGCCGAGACCGGCCGGGGCGGTGTAGTCGGCCCAGGCGATGACGGCGGTACGGGTCCCGGGGGAGGCCGCGCGCTCCGCCCCGTACAGGGACTTCGCCATGCCGACGGGCGCGGAGTTGACGCGCCGGCTCCGCTCCAGCGTGAGGAGGTTGGTGTCGACACCCGGGACGACCACGGAGACCCGGGAGGCCCGGTCGAGATCGCCGAACACCTCGGCGGCACGGCCCCGCCCGGACGGGTCGAAGGCCAGGATCTGGCGGTCCTTCGCGAGCATCGACCGGAAGCGGGCCGCCCGCTGGGCCGCCTCGCCGCGACCGCCCGCCGAGAGCGTCCGGTCGTACGTACGCCGCTGCTCGACGGCCATCGCCTGCTTCAGGGCCAGCCGGTTGGCGTGGTAGCGCAGGGTGACCGGGACGCCGTTCAGGTTCCCCACGACCGTGGGGTACTTGTCGGCCAGCGCCATCTGCTGCCCCGAGGTGAGCGTGGCGAAGAAGTGGGCCATCCGGAAGGCGGGCGCCCCGGCCTCCGGCAGCGGACGTCCCGCTATCCGGTCCCGCGCCCAGGAGGCGAGGGCCAGCTCACGCTCCCCTTTTACCTGGTGATCCCGTACGGCGGACCAGCCCGTCGTCGCCAGCATCACGAACACGACCGCTACGGCGAGCAGCGCGCGCCATGCGGTCAGGGTGGGGGAGGAGTCGAAAGAAGTCACCGCGCCACACCCTAGGAGACGGGCGCGTACGACCGTGATTCAGGTGAGGTACATCACCCGGCTGCGAAGGATTCAACCGCATTACTTCACAGATGGTTACGGCAGACCGCTGTCGCTGTTGTCGCCGCCGTCCGCCTGCGGGACGTGGTCACCCCGACCGCCGCCAGTCCCCCGCCAGCGCCGGGACGAGCTGGTCCAGATACTCCTCGGTGAGGTCGCGCAGCGCCTCCACGCTCGAATCGTGCCCCTGGCCCCATAGCTGGCCGGTCACCCGCATCACCCCGGAGAAGGCAGCGACAGCCACCCGGGGCCGCGGGTCCCTCGTCACGTCGAGCCCCTCGCGCTCCGCGACCAGGTGGGCGATCTGGTTCTCCAGGGCGATCCCGCGCCGCATATGGGCGGCGAGCAGGGAGGGGGTCGATTCGATCATCTGGTACGTGCGCATATGGAGGTCGACCGTGATGACCTCCTCGATCGCCTCACCGATGCTGTTCCAGGCGCAGAGCACCGCCCGGCGCATCGCCTCGAACGGGGCCTCGCCGGCGGGGCGGTCGCGCAGCTCCGCGATGAAGCGGGACTCGACCATCTCCTGTACCGCGAACGTGATGTCCTCCTTGCTCGCGAAGTAGCGGAAGAAGGTGCGCTGGGAGACGTCTACCGCCTCGACGATCTCGTCGACGGTGGTGCGTTCGTACCCCTGGGTGGTGAAGAGTTCGAGGGCGGCGCGCAACAGGGCGTCGCGGGTGCGCTGCTTCTTGCGCTCACGCAGTCCGGGCCGGGTCGCGGCTCTCTGCCCATGGGTCACGTACCAGTCCTCTTTTCCCTCGTTTGTCCAGGTCAGCTTACCTGTGAGCTATGCGACAGCTACTGTCTCGTGAATGCGTTTGTCAACTGTCAGTGGCTGTCACTAGTCTCCGCGTATGACTAGTCAGACCACCGTCGAGAAGGCGTCGCGGGAACCGGAAGACGGCCCCGTACCCGCCGCGGCCAAGGGGCTTCGCGGCCACCCCTGGCTGACCCTGTTCGCCGTCGCCATCGGCGTGATGATGGTCGCGCTCGACGGCACGATCGTCGCCATCGCGAACCCCGCGATCCAGAAGGACCTCGGCGCCACGCTCGCCGACGTCCAGTGGATCACCAACGGCTATCTGCTCGCCCTGGCCGTCGCCCTGATCACCGCGGGCAAGCTCGGTGACCGCTTCGGCCACCGCCAGACCTTCCTCATCGGCATCGCGGGCTTCGCCGTCTCCTCCGCCGCCATCGGCTTCTCCAAGGAGATCGGCCTGGTCGTCCTCTTCCGGGTGCTCCAGGGCCTCTTCGGCGCCCTGCTGATGCCGGCCGCGCTCGGTCTCCTGCGGGCCACCTTCCCCGCCGAGAAGCTGAACATGGCCATCGGCATCTGGGGCATGGTCATCGGGGCGTCCACCGCGGGCGGCCCCATCGTCGGCGGTCTGCTCGTCGAGCACGTCAGCTGGCAGTCGGTCTTCTTCATCAACGTGCCGGTCGGCATCGTCGCGCTCATCTTCGGCCTGGTGATCCTCAAGGACCACCGCGCCGCCAACGCGCCGCGCTCCTTCGACATCCTGGGCATCGTGCTGCTCTCGGGCGCGATGTTCTCCCTCATCTGGGGCATCATCAAGGCCGGTGAGTCCTGGGGCTGGGGCGGCGGCTGGACCTGGTTCTTCCTCGGCCTCGCGCTCGCCCTCTTCCTCGCCTTCGGCCTCTGGCAGACGCGGGTACGCGAGCCGCTCGTCCCGCTGGCGATGTTCCGGTCCATCCCGTTGACGGCCGGCACCATCCTCATGGTGCTGATGGCGTTCGCCTTCATGGGCGGCCTCTTCTTCGTGACGTTCTTCCTTCAGGGCGTCCACGGCCTCAGCCCGGTCGACAGCGGTCTCCACCTGCTGCCGCTGACCGCCATGATGATCGTCTCCTCGCCGGTCGCCGGTCTGCTGATCACCAAGTTCGGCCCCCGTGTGCCGCTGGTCGGCGGCATGGTCTGCACGGCCACCGCCATGTTCGGCATGACGACGCTCAGCGAGTCCACCGGCACCTTCGCCATGTCCCTCTGGTTCGCCCTGCTCGGCTGCGGGCTCGCCCCGGTCATGGTCGGCGCCACCGAGGTCATCGTCGGCAACGCGCCCCTGGAGCTCTCCGGTGTGGCCGGCGGCCTCCAGCAGGCCGCCATGCAGGTCGGCGGCGCCCTCGGCACCGCCGTCCTCGGCGCGGTCATGTCCTCCAAGGTCAGCTCGGAGTTCGCGGGCAACTGGACGGACGCGGGCCTGCCCGGCACGCCCGACCCGAAGCTGGAGGAGGCCGCCGAGTTCGGCATGGTCCCGGTGGACGCGCTCTCCAAGGCCCCCGGCATGACGCCGGACGTCGTCGACACCATCGGCGGCGTCATCCACGACACGTTCATGTCCGGCATGGGCCTGGCCTTCACCGTCGCGGGCGTCGTCGCCGTCATCGCGGCCGGTGTCGCCACCCTCACCAAGCGTG
Organism: Streptomyces cyaneofuscatus; assembly: GCF_042718795.1. GTDB lineage: Bacteria > Actinomycetota > Actinomycetes > Streptomycetales > Streptomycetaceae > Streptomyces > Streptomyces cyaneofuscatus_A. The sequence goes on along the minus strand of NZ_JBHXOX010000002.1, from coordinate 154,048 downwards.
GCGCGAACGCCGAGGCGGGCGCCGGAGTCGGCCACATCTAGGCCCCGGCCCCAGACCTCCGGCCCAGACCCCCGGACCCCGGAAACGCGTCAACACAGCGCACACCACAGCCCCGCCGAATCCTTTCGGCGGGGCTGTCGCCTATCAGGGTGGCGTGCGTCGTCCCCCTCTTCCCCGGGCGCCTCCGCGCTGGTCAGGCTGGTCAGGACAGCACCGCGCCACGACATGGCGCGGCGCACGACCACGGGGGTTGATCCACCATGCGTACGACCACACGCACGACCACGCGTACGAACCGCACGACCGTTCTCGCCGCAGGCCTGGCGGTCACCGCGCTCACCGCACTCATCCCGCAGGCGCTCGCCCAGGACCGGTCCCCGGCGCGCGTGCAGCCCGCCTCGGACGTCCGGCTCGGCACCTGCGAGGCGGGCCGGCTCTGCCTCTGGAAGAAGCCCGACTTCACCGGCGGCCGGCAGACGTACGAACTCTCCACCGTCGACATCGAGAGCTGCACCCCGCTCCCCAAGGGCGGCGACGCCCAGTCCCTCGCCAACCGCACCGGCCGGCCCGTCACCACCTACCAGTCGGCCGAATGCCAGGAGACGGGCGAGTTCGAGACGTACCCGGGCGGTGGGACCTGGCTGCCCCGCTCCCCGTACCAGGTGCGGGCGTTCAAGATCTGGGAGAACTAGCGGCTCCCGGGTGTGCCGAGGGGCGGCGACGCGCTCGCGTCACCGCCCCTCGGGCCCGTACAGCAGCTCTACGGCTACGCGTCGCCGCCCGCCGCGCCCGGATCGGCCGCGGCCACATCCAGGAGGTCGTAGCGGTCCAGCGCCGTCTTCAGGGCCGACCGGTCGATCTTCCCCTCCTTCGCGAGCTCGGTGAGCACCGCGAGGACGATCGACTGCGCGTCGATGTGGAAGAACCGGCGCGCCGCACCCCGGGTGTCCGCGAAGCCGAAGCCGTCCGCGCCCAGCGACTGGTAGGTGCCGGGCACCCAGCGCGCGATCTGGTCCGGCACCGAACGCATCCAGTCCGAGACCGCAACGAACGGGCCCTCGGCCCCTTCGAGCTTCTTCGTCACGTACGGGACGCGCTGCTCCTCCTCCGGGTGGAGCAGGTTGTACCGCTCCACGTCCACGGCCTCGCGCCGCAGCTCGTTCCAGGAGGTGGCCGACCAGACGTCCGCCTTGACGTTCCACTCCTCGGCGAGGATCTTCTGCGCCTCGACGGCCCAGGGGACCGCCACACCGGACGCCAGGATCTGCGCCGGGATCTCGCCCGCCCCGCCCTGCTTGAAGCGGTAGACACCCTTGAGGATGCCGTCCACGTCGACGTTCTCGGGCTCGGCCGGGTGCTGGATCGGCTCGTTGTAGACCGTGAGGTAGTAGAAGACGTCCTCGTTGGCCTCGCCGTACATCCGGCGCAGCCCGTCCTGCATGATGTGCGCGATCTCGTACCCGAAGGCCGGGTCGTAGGCGACACAGCCCGGGTTGGTCGAGGCGAGCAGCTGCGAGTGGCCGTCCGCGTGCTGGAGGCCCTCACCGGTCAGGGTCGTACGCCCGGCGGTCGCACCCAGCACGAAACCGCGCGAGAGCTGGTCGGCCATCTGCCAGAACTGGTCGCCGGTGCGCTGGAACCCGAACATCGAGTAGAAGACGTACACCGGGATCAGTGGCTCGCCGTGCGTCGCGTACGCCGAACCGGCGGCGATCAGCGACGCCGTACAGCCCGCCTCGGAGATGCCGTCGTGCAGCATCTGGCCCGTCGGCGACTCCTTGTACGCGAGCAGCAGATCGCGGTCGACCGCCTCGTACTGCTGGCCCAGCGGGTTGTAGATCTTCGCACTCGGGAAGAACGCGTCCATGCCGAACGTGCGGTACTCGTCGGGCGCGATCAGCACGAACCGCTTGCCGATCTCCTTGTCCCGCATGAGGTCCTTCAGGATGCGGACGAACGCCATGGTGGTGGCGATCGACTGCGTACCCGAACCCTTCTTCGCAGCCGCGTACGTCTTGTCCTCGGGCTGCGGCAGGGGCTTCGCGCGCACCACCCGGGTCGGCACGTAGCCGCCCAGACTGTTGCGGCGGTCGTGCATGTACTGGATCTCCTCCGAGTCGCGGCCCGGGTGGTAGTAGGGCGGGTAGCCCTCGTCGAGCTGCTTGTCGGTGATCGGGATGTGCAGCCGGTCGCGGAACCGCTTGAGGTCCTCGACCGTGAGCTTCTTCATCTGGTGGGTCGCGTTGCGGCCCTCGAAGTTCGGCCCCAGCGTCCAGCCCTTGACCGTCTGCGCCAGGATCACGGTCGGCTGGCCCTTATGGGCCTTGGCCGCCGCGTAGGCCGCGTAGACCTTCCTGTGGTCGTGCCCGCCGCGCCCCAGGTGCAGGATCTGGTGGTCGGTCATGTCCTTGACCATGTCGCGCAGCCGCGGGTCGTCACCGAAGAAGTGCTCGCGGATGTACGAACCGGTCTCGGTGGCGTACGTCTGGAACTGCCCGTCCGGGGTGGTGTTCAGCTTGTTGACCAGGATGCCCGTGCGGTCCTGCGCCAGCAGCGGGTCCCAGGAGCGGTCCCAGACCAGCTTGATGACGTTCCACCCGGCGCCCCGGAACTGCGACTCCAGCTCCTGGATGATCTTGCCATTACCGCGCACCGGGCCGTCGAGGCGCTGAAGGTTGCAGTTGACGACGAAAGTCAGGTTGTCCAGGTTCTCGCGGGCGGCGATGGAGAGCTGGCCCAGCGACTCGGGCTCGTCCATCTCGCCGTCGCCCAGATAGGCCCACACGTGCGACTTGGAGGTGTCGGCGATACCGCGCGCCTCCATGTAGCGGTTCATCCGCGCCTGGTAGATCGCGCCGAGCGGGCCGAGGCCCATCGAGACGGTCGGGAACTCCCAGAAGTCCGGCATCAGCCGCGGGTGCGGGTAGCTGGACAGGCCGTTCGGCGCCTTCGACTTCTCCTGGCGGAACGCGTCGAGCTGGGCCTCGCTCAGCCGGTCCAGCAGGAACGCGCGGGCGTAGATCCCCGGGGACGCGTGCCCCTGGAAGAAGATCTGGTCGCCGCCGTCGCCCTGGTCCTTGCCGCGGAAGAAGTGGTTGAAGCCCACGTCGTACAGCGAGGCGGAGGAGGCGAAGGTGGCGATGTGGCCGCCGACACCGATCCCGGGTCGCTGCGCCCGGGAGACCATCACGGCCGCGTTCCAGCGGGTCGCGTTGAGGACCTTGCGCTCGATCTCCTCGTCACCCGGGAAGAACGGCTCGTCCTTCGTGGCGATCGTGTTCACGTAGTCCGTGCTGCGCATCTCCGGCACGGCGACGCGCTTCTCCCGCGCGCGCTCGATGAGCCGGAGCATCAGGTAGCGGGCCCGCTCACGGCCTCGCTCGTCGACGGCGGCGTCGAGGGAGTCGAGCCATTCCTGGGTCTCCTCCGGATCAAAATCCGGGACCTGGCTCGGAAGGCCGCCAATGATGATCGGGTTGCGATCGGATCCGGAAGCCACACTGTTCCTTCGCTGTTCGGTGGTGCTCTGCGGGGTCTGTTACGGGGAACGTACCCCCGGGACAACTGTGTGCGCGCCGCCTCCATCGTGCTACCGCGAGGGCCCGGACGTCATCTCTACCGTGGGGTAACCCCGAGGTTCCGAAATTTCTCCGGCGGGGCACGAGTATGGGCAGTACGCGGCGGGGTACGGGCAAACCGCAACCTTACGCCCAACCCGTCCAAGCGTTCCCAAAGGCCGTTCGAATCCGATTGGCGGAGCGAAACGGCATAAGCTGAGGAAGGACGTAAACGGATGGGGTGACCTTGCGAAGCCCCGGAGGGACCGGCCCAGGCCCCGGAGAGACATGCCGGAGCCTGCGGTGACGTGGCAGGGAACGTCACCGTTCAGGCGGTCTCGCCCGCCGGGTACTTGCGCGATTCGCCGGGCCCGTGTGGACTACGGCCTACGCCCCGCGCACGCGCGTGGCCACAGCATTTTCCGAAGACATGATCAGGAGGCATCCCGTGAGCGCGACCGCGGACCACGCGGAGGAGCGGACCAACCCGGCAGCACGCCTGGGGTTCGAGCCCGGACAGGTGGTCCAGGAGATCGGCTACGACGACGACGTCGAGCTGGAGCTCCGTGAGGGCATTGAGGCCACTACCGGCCAGGAACTCGTCGACGAGGAGTACGACGACGTCGCAGACGTCGTCCTGCTCTGGTTCCGCGACGAGGACGGCGACCTTACGGACGCGCTGGTGGATGCCATTGGTCTGCTCGAGGACGGCGGCACGGTCTGGCTGATGACGCCGAAGACCGGCCGTGACGGATACGTCGAGCCGAGCGACATCAATGAGGCCGCCCAGACGGCCGGTCTCGCCCAGACCAAGAGCATCAGCGCGGGCAAGGACTGGACGGGCAGCCGTCTGGCCACCCCCAAGGGGGCCAAGGCCAAGCGCTGAACCACTCGCTGGACCACCCGGGGCCCCCGACGGCGCTGAGCCGCCTTCGGGGGCCTTCGTACGTGCTCCCGCGGCCCGTGCGTAGGGTGGGAGTCCACCCGGGGCCGCCGGACACGTGTGAACGGGCACGACGGCCACGTACGAACGGAAGCCGGGACGTGAGAGACGTGAGAAGCGACGGAAGGGCTGTGTGTTCCATGGCGATCGAGGTCGGCACCGAGGCCCCGGATTTCGAACTCAAGGACAACCACGGCCGGACCGTGCGGCTGGCGGACTTCCGGGGTGAGAAGAACGTCGTGCTGCTCTTCTACCCGTTCGCCTTCACCGGCGTCTGCACGGGTGAGCTGTGCGCGCTCCGCGACGAACTGCCCCGGTTCGAGAACGACGACACCCAGCTGCTCGCGGTCTCCAACGACTCCATCCACACCCTGCGCGTCTTCGCCGAGCAGGAGGGCCTGGAATACCCGCTGCTCTCCGACTTCTGGCCGCACGGCGAGGCCTCGCGGGCGTACGGCGTCTTCGACGAGGACAAGGGCTGCGCGGTGCGCGGCACCTTCGTCATCGACAAGGCGGGCACGGTTCGCTGGAGCGTCGTCAACGGCCTGCCGGACGCGCGTGACCTGAACGACTACATCAAGGCGCTCGAAGCGCTCTGAGGCGATCTCCTGGCGGCGCCCGGCCTAAAGCCTGTTTTCGCCGGGAACCGGTCACTAGGATCCAATCGTTGATCCGATGCCAACGAACGACGGGGACGCTGGTGTCTGCCGGCCCCTGAGAAAACTACTGGAGGACTCGTGGGAGTCAGCCTCAGCAAGGGCGGCAACGTCTCGCTGACCAAGGCCGCGCCCAACCTGACCGCGGTCATCGTCGGTCTGGGCTGGGACGCCCGCACCACCACCGGCGGCGACTTCGACCTCGACGCCAGCGCGCTGCTGGCGAACGCCGAGGGCAAGGTCGCGGCGGACGGCAATTTCGTCTTCTTCAACAACCTGAAGAGCCCCGACGGCTCCGTCGAGCACACCGGTGACAACCTCACCGGTGAGGGCGAGGGCGACGACGAGGTCATCAAGGTGAACCTCGCCGGCGTCCCGGCCGATGTCGACAAGATCGTCTTCCCGGTCTCGATCTACGAGGCCGAGACCCGCCAGCAGAGCTTCGGCCAGGTCCGCAACGCGTACATCCGCGTGGTGAACCAGGCCGACAACACCGAGCTCGCCCGGTACGACCTGAGTGAGGACGCCTCGACGGAGACCGCGATGGTCTTCGGCGAGCTCTACCGCAACGGTGCCGAGTGGAAGTTCCGCGCCATCGGCCAGGGCTACGCCTCGGGCCTGCGCGGCATCGCGCAGGACTTCGGCGTGAACGTCTGAGGACCAGGACTTTCGGCGTCAGCGTCCTGAGGGCCAGGACTTCGGTGTCAGCGTCCTGAGGACCAGGACTCCGGTGTCAGCGTCCGAGGACACCGTCCGAGGGCGTCAGGGCCCAGCATGGCCGAGCGCTCGCAGCGCTCACGCACCACCCGTCCGGCGCCGCATCCTGTGCGGCGCCGGACGCGCTCAGGGGGTGTCCGGTGGATCCACGGCCGGGTCCACCCTGACCGGGCGGCCGCCCTCGGCGCCCGACCGCGGGCGTGGAGAGCGCCCGTAAAGCGTTTCCACGACTCGGGGAGGACACACATGGGCGTCACACTCGCCAAGGGAGGCAATGTCTCCCTCTCCAAGGTCGCACCCAACCTCACGCAGGTGCTGGTCGGGCTCGGCTGGGACGCACGCTCCACCACCGGAGCCGATTTCGACCTCGACGCCAGCGCGCTGCTGTGCCGGTCGGGCCGGGTGCTCGGTGACGAGTGGTTCGTCTTCTACAACAACCTCACCAGCCCCGACGGCTCCGTCGAGCACACCGGTGACAACCTGACGGGTGAGGGCGACGGCGACGACGAGTCGGTCATCGTGCGGCTCGACCAGGTCCCCGCGCACTGCGACAAGATCGTCTTCCCGGTCTCCATCCACGACGCCGACAACCGGGGTCAGGCGTTCGGACAGGTCAGCAACGCCTTCATCCGCGTGGTCAACCAGGCCGACGGCCAGGAGCTGGCGCGCTACGACCTCAGCGAGGACGCCTCCACCGAGACCGCGATGATCTTCGGCGAGCTCTACCGCTACCAGGGCGAGTGGAAGTTCCGTGCAGTCGGTCAGGGGTACGCGTCGGGCCTCCGGGGCATCGCTCTAGACTTCGGCGTCAACGTTTCGTAACGCCGCGCACGGCGCGGGGGAGCCCCGTACACACCGGGGGAGACCCTTACATAAACACGATGGGGTAGCAGTGGTTCTGAAAACCTTCGGCTGGTCGTTCGCGATTACCGCGCTCGGCCTGGTCGCAGCCTTCTTCTACGGGGGGTGGCAAGCCTTCGGTATCGTCGCGATCCTGACGATCCTGGAGATCTCGCTGTCCTTCGACAACGCGGTGATCAACGCCGGAATCCTGAAGAAGATGAATGCCTTCTGGCAGAAAATCTTCCTCACCATCGGCATCCTGATCGCCGTCTTCGGTATGCGGCTGGTCTTCCCCGTCGTGATCGTGGCCGTGAGCGCCCAGCTCGGACCGATCGAGGCCATCGACCTTTCCTTCAACGATCCTGAGCGCTACAAGGAACTGGTGACGGACGCCCATCCGTCGATCGCCGCCTTCGGTGGCATGTTCCTGTTGATGATCTTCCTCGACTTCATCTTCGAGGACCGCGACATCCAGTGGCTCCGCTGGATCGAGCGCCCGCTCGCCAAGCTCGGCAAGGTCGACATGCTGTCGGTCTGCGTCGCGCTGATCGTGCTGATGATCTCCGCCATGACCTTCGCGACCCAGGCCCACCAGCACGGTGGCGGGCACGTGGACAAGGCGTCGACCGTGATGCTCTCGGGTATCGCGGGTCTGATCACCTACCTCATCGTCGGCGGGCTCTCCGGATTCTTCGAGGGCAAGCTCGAAGAGGAGGAGGAGCGCGAGCACGAGGCCGAGGAAGAGGCCAAGAAGAAGGGCAAGCCCGTCACCGGGGTCGCTCTCGCCGGAAAGGCCGCGTTCTTCCTCTTCCTCTACCTGGAAGTCCTGGACGCCTCCTTCTCGTTCGACGGCGTCATCGGCGCCTTCGCCATCACCAACGAGATCGTGCTGATGGCCCTCGGCCTCGGTATCGGCGCCATGTACGTCCGTTCGCTCACCGTCTACCTGGTCCGCCAGGGCACGCTGGACGACTACGTCTACCTGGAGCACGGCGCGCACTACGCGATCGGTGCGCTCTCCGTCATCCTGCTGGTCACCATCCAGTACGAGATCAACGAGATCATCACCGGCCTGATCGGTGTCGTCCTCATCGGCCTCTCCTTCTGGTCCTCGCTCCGCCGCAACAAGGCCATCGCCGCCTCGGGCGGAGGCCACGGGGACATCGACGGAAGTCCGGGTTCCCAGGCCGAAGTCCACTCCGGGGTGTGACCCGGTAGGGATTGAGGAACGCTCTCTGCGGGGCGGCCCACACGGCGACGGCTCTCCGGGATTCTCCCGGACCCGGCCCGGTGGCCGCCCCGCAGTGGTGTGTGGGGCCCGCGGCAGCGGGCAGCAGGCCGGGGGACGGGTCGGGACCAGGTCCGGGAACGACAGGTGGGGGTTGGGATGGGATTCTTCGACGGCCTGTGGCCGGCGCGCGCGGCACAGTTCGACTCGGGCAACGGCACATCGAGCGCCATCGTGCTCTCGAAACGCAACGCCACGGTCTCGCTCAGCAAGCAGGGCGCCCTCTCGGGCAACCTGCGGGTCAACCTGTCCTGGCGGATGCGTACATCGGACATCGAGGGCCGCTCGCGCCAGAGCGGACGGCTGCGGCGCCCCCTCAAGCTCTTCCAGCCCGAGGTGGTCCAGGCGCACACCCAGGGCGTCGTCAACGTCGACCTGGACCTCGGCTGCATGTACGAGCTGGCGGACGGCACCAAGGGGGTCGTGCAGCCGCTGGGCAACCTCATCGGCGACCTGAACAGCCCGCCCTACATCCGGCTCAGCGGTGACGACCGCTTCGGCGCCCCGTCCGGGGAGACGGTCTACGTCAACCTCGACCAGCGCGACCAGTTCAAGCGGCTGCTGTTCTTCGTCTACATCTACGACCGGACGCCCGCGTTCGACCGTACGCACGCCAAGATCACGCTCTACCCGGGCAACGGCCCCCGGATCGAGATCGAGCTGGACGAACGCGCACCGCAGGCCCGCTCCTGCGCGGTGTTCACCGTGGACAACGTCAAGGGCGAGCTGATCGTGCGGCGCGAGGTGAAGTTCGTGTACGGATTCCAGTCCGAGCTGGACCGGCTCTACGGCTACGGCATGCAGTGGGGCAGGGGCTACAAGTCACGGACCTGAGCCCTCGGGGCCGGATGAGGTCGAGGCTGGTTGAGTTCAGGGCCAGCGGCTCTCAGGACCGGATGAGATCAGGACCGGATGAATTGCGGGCCCTGCGGAGGCAGGACGAAGTGCGGGTCCGGCGCGTGGGCGGCGGCCGCCGCCGGCTGCGGATAGCCGTACGCGGGCGGCGCACCGGCCCCCTGCGGGTAGCCGTACGCCGGCTGGGCGTTGGCCGCGGGCTGCGGCGCGGGCAGGGCGGGCAGCGGGGGCACGGCCGGGGGCGCGACGGGCGGCGGGTAGCCGTAGGCGGGCTGCCGGTGCAGGACCGTGGCCTGGGAGTCGTGGTCCGGTGCGGAGGCCGCGTGCGTGACGGCGGCGGAATCGGAGGCTGCGTGGGCGGGCGCGTGGGCGGCGGGCGGCCGGGCGGGGCACGGGGCGGCCCCGGACGGCTCCTCCCCACCACCGGCCTCCGAATCGTCGACCGAGATCCCGAAGGCGGTGGCAAGACCGATCAGCCCGGTGGGGTAGCCCTGGCCGACCGCCCGGAACTTCCATCCCTCGCCGCGCCGGTAGAGCTCCCCGCAGATGATCGCGGTCTCTTCCCCGGTCTCCGGCCGCACATCGAAGACGGCCAGCGGGTCCCCGTCGGCGAACGCCGCGTCGAAGAGGAGTATCCGCAGGTCAGGCACGCGCTGAAAGGCGTCGCCGTCGGTGGAGGCGGCGATGACCACCTGGTCCACCGACGCGTCCAGCGCCCCGAGATCCGCCTCGACCGTGTCCGTGAGCCCCTCGGCGACGCTGCGCTTCGGCAGCCGCCGGACCAGCCCGGAGGGGTGGCGGGGCTGGTTGTAGAAGACGAAGTCCTCGTCGGACCGCACACGGCCGGAGGTCCCGAGCAGCAGGGCGGAGGCGTCCACATCGGGAACACCGGTCCCCGGGGTCCAGCGCAGCACGGCCCGTACGGCCACGGCGTCGACCGGGACGTTCGAGCCCTTCAGCATCGTGTGCGTCATGGGCGTCATCCTGCCTGCCGGCGGTGCGTGCGGACAACGCGGGGGGCGGCAAGGACCCGGTCCTGTTGCGGTCTTGTTGCGCCGGTACCGAACCGCATAGCGGGAAGAAGGAGGGCGGAACGGTACCGCGAGAAGACGTGGCGTGAAGGGCGGGTAACCGGAAGTTCATGTACATCGGGAACTGTTGACACGCGTCCGTACGTACTATTACCGGCCATACGTTGTCCGGCCGGTCAGGCAGTTCGGGGGAAACTCATGCGTCACTTCGGGTATATACCGCCCGCTGCCCGGGAGGGCCTGTTCTTCCAGGAGCCGTGCGAGTTCAGCGCGGCCTCGCCCGCGAGCCTGCTCTCCGTCGCCCTGGGCGCCACGCTCTACTCCCCGGCCACCCGGCCCACGCTGGCCGACGATGTGATGAAGCAGGCCGCGCGCGGCGTCGTCTCCATGGTGCTGTGCCTGGAGGACTCGATCGACGACGCCGAGGTGGTCGACGCCGAGGCCAACCTGGTCAGGCAGTTCGCGCGGCTCGCGGAGCGGGACGCCACGGGCGCCGGGCTGCCGCTCCTCTTCGTCCGGGTCCGCGAACCGGGCCAGATCACCGACCTCGTCGACCGGCTCGGTGCCTCCGTCCGAATGTTGTCCGGTTTTGTACTTCCCAAATTCACCGAAGAGCGGGGAACGCTCTTCCTGGAGGCCCTGGCGGGAGCCGAAGCGGCCTGCGGGCAGCGGCTGTTCGCCATGCCGGTCCTCGAATCGCCCGAGCTGCTCCACCTGGAGACGCGCGGTGAGGTCCTCCGGGGAATCGCGCGCTCCGTCGACAAGTACCGGGACCGGGTGCTCGCCCTCCGGCTCGGCGTCACCGACTTCTGCTCGGCCTACGGACTGCGCCGCGCGCCCGACATGACGGCGTACGACGTCCAGATCGTCGGCTCCGTGATCGCCGACGTGGTCAACGTGCTGGGCCGCGCCGACGGCACCGGCTTCACGATCACCGGCCCGGTCTGGGAGTACTTCCGCCGCCAGGAGCGCATGTTCAAGCCCCAGCTGCGCCGCAGCCCCTTCCTGGAGGGCAGCGCGGAGGAGCTGCGCACGGCACTGATCGAGCACGACCTCGACGGCCTGCTGCGGGAGATCGAGCTCGACCGGGCCAACGGCCTGCTCGGCAAGACCTGCATCCACCCGTCGCACGTGGCACCCGTCCACGCACTGTCCGTGGTCAGCCACGAGGAGTTCACCGACGCGCAGGACATCCTGCGGCCCGAGCGCGGGGGCGGCGGGGTGCTGCGCTCGGCGTATACGAACAAGATGAATGAAGTGAAGCCCCACCGGGCCTGGGCCGAGCGCACGCTCCGGCGGGCCGAGGTCTTCGGGGTGGCGAGCGAGGACGTCGGCTTCGTCGACCTGCTGGCCGCCGGCCTGACGAAGTGAGCGGGTACCGGAGTGCGGGAAAGTGAGCGCGTACCGATGAGCGGGCGCGTCAGGAGAGAAGAGGCCGTGGACGTGGTGTGGTCGGGCGACTGGGTGGCCGAGCGGCTGGGAGTGGCCCTGGAGGGCGACGGGGAGCTCCAGGAGCTGCTGGGCCTCGCCCTGCGGCGCAACCCCAAGCGGGCCCACCTGCTCGTCTCCAACGTGCTGGGCAAGCATGTGCCCCAGAAACCCTCCGTCGTGTACGGGGCGGGGTACGGGCTCGGTGAGCGCGTACGGGCGCTCCTCGGCGCCGACGAGGCCCGCCGCGCGGTCGTCCTCGGGTACGCGGAGACGGCCACCGGCCTCGGCCACGCCGTCGCGGACGGCCTGCGGGACGCCCCGTACCTCCACTCCACCCGGCGGCCCGTCGCGGGTGTCGCGCAGGCGGGCGGCTTCGAGGAGGCCCATTCGCACGCCACCTCGCACCTGCTGCTGCCGGAGGACCCGGAGCTGCTGGCGGGGGGAGCGGAGGCGTCCACCCTGGTGCTGGTCGACGACGAGTTCTCCACCGGCAACACCGTGCTCAACACCATTCGCGCCCTGCACGCGTCGCACCCGCGCGAGCGGTACGTCATCGTCGCGCTGGTCGACATGCGCTCGGCGGGGGACCGCGACCGACTGACCGCCTTCGCCGCCGAGATCGGCGCCCGCGTCGACCTGGTGACCCGCTCCTCGGGCACGGTCACGCTCCCCGAAGGCGTACTGGAACGGGGCCAGGCCCTGGTCGCGGCCCAGGAGGCGGAGCAGCCGGGGCGGGCCGACCACGCGCTCGAAGGTGCCACCCCCGTCACCCGGGTCGCCCTGGGCTGGCCGACGGAGGTCCCCGACGGCGGCCGGCACGGCTTCACCCCAACCCACCGGGCGGCGCTCGAAGCGGCGCTCCCGGGCATGGCGGAGCGGATCGCGGGCGCGCTGGACAGCAACGTCCGCCGCGTGCTCGTCCTCGGCTTCGAGGAGCTGATGTACGCGCCGCTGCGCCTGGGCACCGCCCTGGAAGCGGCGCTGGGCGCGGACGCCGAGGTCCGGTACTCCACCACCACCCGCTCGCCCGTCCTCGCCGTCGACGACCCCGGCTACGCGATACGCACCCGCCTCGTCTTCCCGGCCCACGACGACCCGGCGGACGGCCCCGGCGACCGGTACGCGTACAACGTGGCGGGCGCGGGCTTCGACGCGGTGGTCGCCGTCGTCGACTCCACCGCCGACACCCCCGAGCTCCACGCCCCCGACGGCCTGCTGGCCCGCCTGGCGGCCCACGCCGGCCAGGTCCTCCTCGCGGTCGTCCCCTCGTACGCCCCCACACCTGTCCCCCAAACGCAGGAGCCCGCCGTGCTGCCCGAGCCCCTCCGAGGCCCCGACTTCTCCAGTTACGCGCCCGAGGACGTCGGCTGGCTGCTCCAGGACCTCTCGGACACCGAGCTGGAGGCGCCCACCGAGGAGCGCGAGGAGGCGATCCAGAGCGGTGGTGCGCACTACGCGGAGTCGCTGCCCGTGGAGTACCAGCCGAGCGCCGAGTACCAGGCCCTGTTCACGGCCGCCCTGGACGCCTCCGCCGCGCGCATCGCCCGTGCGGTGGGCACCGTCACCGAGACGGTCCTCGCCGAACGCGGACCGCGCCCGGTCCTCGTCTCGCTCGCCCGCGCCGGCACGCCCGTCGGGGTCCTGATGCGCCGCTGGGCCCGCCACCGGCACGGCCTGGACCTGCCGCACTACGCCATCTCCATCGTCCGGGGCCGGGGCATCGACGTCACCGCCCTGCGCTGGCTCGCCGCCCACCACGAACCGGCCGACGTGGTGTTCGTCGACGGCTGGACGGGGAAGGGCGCGATCACCCGCGAACTGGCGGCGGCGATCAGCGAGTTCGAGGCATCGACCGGGATCACCGGCTTCGATCCTGAGATCGCGGTGCTCGCCGACCCGGGCGGCTGCGTCCGTACGTACGGCACCCGCGAGGACTTCCTGATCCCCTCGGCCTGCCTCAACTCCACGGTCTCCGGCCTCATCTCCCGTACGGTGCTCCGCGCCGACCTGGTCGGCCCCGACGACTTCCACGGCGCGAAGTTCTACCGCGAGCTGGCGGGGTCCGACGTCTCCGGCGACTTCCTGGCGGCGGTGACCGCGCGGTTCGACGAGGTGGCGGACCAGGTCGACGCCGAGACCAAGGAGCTGCTCGCCGCCGACCGGGCCCCGACCTGGGAGGGCTGGGCGGCCGTCGAGCGGATCAGCGAGGAGTACGGCATCCACGACGTCAACCTGGTGAAGCCGGGCGTCGGCGAGACCACCCGGGTCCTGCTGCGCCGGGTCCCCTGGAAGATCCTCGCCAAGCGCGGGGCGGGCGCGGACCTGACCCACATCCGGCTGCTGGCCGAACAGCGCGGCGTCCCGGTCGAGGAGGTCGACGACCTCCCGTACAGCTGTGTCGGTCTGATCCACCCCCGGTTCACGCGCGGTGCGACGGGCGCGGACGGCAAGGCGGTGCAGGGCGCATGAGCACCCCTGTTGCCGGGAACGGCTCCGCCACGCTGGTGGCGAGCGACCTCGACCGTACGTTGATCTACTCGGCGGCGGCGCTCGACCTGGCGATGCCTGACGCGGAGGCTCCCCGGCTCCTCTGCGTCGAGGTGTACGGCCACAAGCCCCTCTCGTACATGACCGAGACGTCCGCCGCCCTCCTCACCGAGGTGGCCGGCTCCACGGTCTTCGTGCCCACCACCACCCGGACCCGCGAGCAGTACCACCGCATCCATCTCCCCGGCCCCGCCCCGCAGTACGCGATCTGCGCCAACGGCGGACACATCCTGGTCGACGGGGTCTCCGACCGGGACTGGCAGCAGCAGGTGGAGGCGCGCATCGCCGACGAGTGCGCCCCCCTCACCGAGATCCGCGCCCACCTCGCCACCACCGCCGACCCGGCCTGGCTCCTCAAGGAGCGCGTGGCCGAGAACCTCTTCGCCTATCTGGTCGTCGAACGCTCCCTGCTCCCCGAGGAGTGGGTGAAGGAGCTCGCGGTCTGGGCGCAGGAGCGCGGCTGGACCGTCTCCCTCCAGGGCCGCAAGATCTACGCGGTCCCCGTGCCGCTCACCAAGAGTGCCGCCATGAACGAGGTCGCCCGCCGCTCCGGCGCCACCCGCACCCTCGCCGCCGGGGACTCCCTCCTCGACGCGGACCTGCTGCTCGCCGCCGACCTCGGCTGGCGCCCCGGCCATGGCGAACTGGCCGAGAACGACTGGCGCGCCCCGCACGTCGTGGCGCTGGAGGAGCGGGGTGGGGCTGCGGGGGAGGAGATCCTGCGCCGGTTCCTGGCGGCTGTCGGCGGGTGAGTGCGGCTGCGTGAGTCCGGGTGCGTGAGTCCGCCCGCGTGAGTCTGCCTGTGTGAGTCGCCTGTGGGGGTTCGGCTGCGCGACGGCGCGGGTTGGGGAAGGCTGGGGGCATGACCAAGGGCAACGAGACCACGATCACTCCCGAGCTATACGCGTACATGCTGGCCCACAACCCGCCGCTTGACCCGGTCCAACGGGGGCTGGTGGAGACCACGTACGCCCGCTTCCCCGACCACGCGGGCATGGTGTCGGCCGAGGAGCAGGCCCCGCTGCTCGCCTTCCTCGTCCGGCTGGTCGGCGCGCGGCATGTGGTGGAGGTCGGCACGTTCACCGGGTTCAGCGCCCTCGCCATGGCCCAGGCGCTGCCCGCCGACGGCACGCTGATCGCCTGCGACATCTCGGAGGAGTGGACGGCGTACGGCCGTGAGGCCTGGGAGAAGGCGGGCGTCGCGGACCGCATCGACCTGCGCATCGCCCCGGCCCTGGACACCCTGCGCGCGATGCCCGCCGAGCCGCACATCGACTTCGCCTACCTGGACGCCGACAAGGGCGGCTACATCGGGTACTGGGAGGAGCTGGTGCCCCGGATGCGGCAGGGCGGCGTGATCGCCGTGGACAACGTGCTCTTCCACGGCGGTGTCACGGACCCGCACGCCACCGGGTCGGCGGCGGCGATCAAGGAGTTCAACGACCATGCGAGCGCGGACGCCCGGATGGACAGCGTGCTGCTGACGGTCTCGGACGGCCTGACGCTCGCGCGCAAGAAGTAGCGCGCGAGCCTTTTCCGCTTTTCGCGCGAGCCTCTCTTCTGCTTGTTTACGCGGCTTTACGCGGCTTATTTACGCGGCCGGGCTCAGCCGCAGCAACCGCCGCCGCAGCAGCCTCCGCCCCCACCGCCGCCACCGGACGGTGCGGGTGCGGACGCGGCGGCGCCGCCCACGGCCACGGCGGAGAGCAGCTTGACCGTGTCGTCGTGGCCGGCCGGGCAGGAGGCCGGGTCCGAGGACTGGGCCATGGGACGGCTGAGTTCGAACGTGTCTCCGCAGGTGCGGCAGCGGAATTCATAGCGAGGCATGGCCTCAGGCTAGAGCCATCGCCGCCGGACGGCTACGGCCACCTGAGGTGGCGTGGATCCGGCCGTCCGAGGCGGCGAGGCTCCGGGCACGGGGAGCAGCGCGGGCTCAGGCGCCGGCGCCGCGCTCCTCGCGGATATCGGAGACGACCCGGGCCGCGGTCTGCCGCACGGCCTCGGTCTCGGTCAGGAAGTGCCAGTAGTCGGGGTGCCGGCCCTCCAGACCGGCGATGGCCCGGTCCAGCCGCGCCACCGAGTCGTCCAGCGGCCGGGCGTGCCGGGGGTCGGGCGTGTGCCGGCCGGCCATCGCGAGGCGCTGCGCGTCCCGTACGGCGAACCGGGTCCGCTCGATCTCCTGCTGCGGGTCCTTCGCCACGGCGTCCAGCCGCTGCAACCGGTCCCCGGCGGCGGAGACCGCCTCGTCCACCGCGTTCAGCAGGGCGCGGACCGTGGAGAGCCGGGACGTGGCATCCGCCCAGCGCTGCTCGTCCCGGGCCTTCGCCGCCTCCGCGAGCTTCTCCTCGGCCTGCCGCACGTTGACGGCGGCCTGCTCCGGCACCGGCTGGAGGTCCTGCCAGCAGGCGGCCGAGAACCGGCGCCGCAGCTCGCTGAGGACCGGCTCCACCGAGCCCGTCCGCGTCGTCAGGGCCTGGGCGCGGGTCCGCAGCGACACCAGCCGCCGGTCGATCTCGGCGGCCCGCTCCGGCAGCCGCTCCGCCTCGGCCCGCAGGGCCTCCGCATCGCGCAGGACCACATCGGCCCGCTGGAGCGTCTCGGCGACCCCGTGCTTTCCCGCGCCCTGGTTCAGCTTGGTCAGCTCCGGGGCCAGGGCGGCGAGCCGGGCCGCGAGCTCATCGGCGCGCAGCCCCGCCGCCCGTACGGCATCGAGCGCGTTGCTCGCCCCGAGCAGCGCCTGCCGGGCCCGCTCCACGGCGGGGGCGAGCCGGGCGAGCTGGGTCTCCGCACTGCCCAGCAGCGTGCCGAGCCCCTGGCCGAACCGGTCCAGCTCGCCCTTGACCCGTACGAGATCGTCCTTGGCCCGGGTCAGCTCGGTGCGGGCGCTCGCGGCGACGGAGGGCTCCAGATCGTCCCGGTCCAGGTCGTGGGCGTCGACGGCGGTGATGTAGGCGTGGCTGACGTCGTCGATGCGGCGTCCCAGCGCGGCGAAGTCCTCGGCCGCCTTGCGGCCGCGGGGGGAGTTGTCGACGGCGTTGATCGTCTCGATGGAGATCTTGAGGTCACGCTGGGCGGTGTCCAGCTCGTAGAAGGCCTCGGCCGCCGCGTCCCTCGCCGCCTGGGCCTCGGCTCGCTGGCTCTCCCCACGCCCGCCGAACCACCGCCGCGTACCGCCTCCGGCGAAGGCGGCGGGCAGCGCGGCGACGAGCAGGGGCGCGGGCAGCAGCGCGAGGGCCACGGCGTCCCGGAGCCCTTGGAGCCCCCGGAGTCCCTGCAGCCCCCGGAGTCCCTGGCCTGCCGGCCTTCCGGGCGCTCGCCGCTCGCGGCTCCCGCCCCGGGCACCGGAGACGCTCTCGACGGCGGAACTCCCACCCGCTCCTGCCTCTGGCCGCGTGTGTGTCGCCGTCACATCCCTCTCCCGTGCTGTTCCGCCCCTGCCGGTACATTCTCCCACCAGGTAAGGACGAACACACGGGCCCGATAGTTCGCGGTTCTAGTTCGCTGTTCGAACCTTCACCTCCCCGTTGTCGCTGCGGGCCTTCACCACGTGGGCGCTGCTGTCGCTGCGCGGCACCCCGATGGTGACCTCCCCGTTGTCGGCGCTCGCGTTCACGGCGTACTTCTGTCCGCCCTGCGGCAGGTCGATGACGATGCTCCCGTTGTCGCTGACGGTGTCCACCAGATCGGGCACACCGCTGAACCCCAGCCGGATCTCGCCGTTGTCCGCACGGGCGACCACGGACCTGGTGCCTATCCGCTCGGCGAGGACGGACCCGTTGTCGCTCTTGAGGTCGAGCGGTCCGCCGGAATCCCGTACGGCGATGTCGCCGTTGTCGGCGGAGAGCCGCAGCGGAACGTCGAACCCGGTCGCGGTGATCTCACCGTTCTCCGCGTCGGCCTTCACGGTCACCCCGCGCGGCACCTTCACCTCGTGACGGGCGGCACAGTTGTTGATCATGGCGTCGCACTTCACCCGCAGCGTCAGGGTGTCGTTCTCCATCTTCCAGACGGGATCGGGCCCACTCCCCAGCACCACCCATCCGTCGAACTGCCGCTCCACCTCGACGTCGTCCACATCGGCCGGTACGAGGGTCACGTTCGAATCCTCGGCGTCGATGGTCAGCGTCTTCCCCGCCAACGCGAACGACTTGCGCTCCACCGGCGCGTCCTCGACGTCGGTGGAGCCGCACCCGGTGAGCCCGAGAGCGAGCAGCACGGCCCCGCTCCCCACGGCGAGCACCCGGCCGGGGGCCCTGCGGCGCTTGCGGGTCGGTGCGCTGGTACGGATGTCCACGATGATCGGTCCCCCAGAAATACAGCCGGACAGTGCCACCGGTCGTCGCTGCCGGTGTACTGCAAACCGTATGTACCGGGGCCCGGTCGGGGATATCCGGACGGCTACCGTCTCCGGGGTGGGGTTATCCCCCCCAACCCCCCAACCCCTCACCCGCGCCCAGCCCCGCTCGCGGCCCGCACCCGGCCCCCGCAGCTCGGGGCTCGTATCGGTTTAGGAGCAGGGGGCCCGGCCCATGTACGCTGTTGCCTCATCCACGGGTGCGTAGCTCAGGGGTAGAGCGCTGCTCTTACAAAGCAGATGTCGGCGGTTCGAAACCGTCCGCGCCCACCGGTCAGAACGCCCCTCGCAGCGAGCCGCTGCGGGGGGCGTTGACGGTGGTCGACGACGACAGCCTTCGCAGCGTTCGCTGGTCCGGACCCCCGAAACCACTCCACCGATCCCGGGCACCGGAAGCCACGACCCGCTTCCCGGCAAGCCCCTGGCGAACTGCTCAAGCCCGACTGTTCCGAGCTGCATGTGTTCGTACTGTTATCACGCGAAGTGTGAGGCACGCGAGCAGCTCGGTTAACGTGCGATGGCTTGGAGTTGACCAGTACGTTGAAGAGGGGCGTTACCCATGGCACAGTCTCTCGCCGATCTGGCATCGGCAGGAGCGCGAAGGACCTTGCGGTTCTTTCCCGAGAGCTCGCAGGCGGAGCGCGAGGAGTTGCGTGCCACGGCGCGGGAACTGCTCGACACCCACGGTGAGAAGGTGCTCACCGGCCTCCGTCCGGTCGAGCGTGTCATGTGGTATCTCGCGTCCGAGGGGCGTGCCGAGGATCTCGTCGAGGTGGTCAAGGGCCAGCGCAGGGACCCGGGCGGCTTCCTCGTGGCGGGCGCCCGGCGTCCTCGGCTGGTGCTGCCGGGGCTGCGGAGTCTTGCGCTGCCTGAGCGGATCACCGCGCTCGAACGCCGCGATCTGCCGGTGACGGCGCAGCTCACCTCGGTCGAGTGGCGCGGCGACGACCTGGTGTGGGGCGGGTACGCGTTCATCGCGAACCTGCCGGGTCCGTCGGGCCGGATCGGCCGCTTCGCGGTGCTGAAGCACGGGAAGACCGGGCGCCTCATCAAGCTGCGCCTGCGGCGTACCACCAGTGAGCAGGCCACGGTCGCCTCCGGGCAGGCGCTGCACTGCTACGACCGGGCGGGTTTCGAGGTCGTCGTCTCCGCGCGTCGGCTGCGTGAGCTCGCCGGGCGCGGGGCCGGCCAGTGGTTTCTCCACATCGGGATACCGGGGCCGGGCGGGATCCACACCTCGCGGGTGCGCCAGCGCGACGCGGGTACGGCCGGGCACAGCCAGGTCCGTCATCTGGCGGACGGCTCACGCCTCGTGGTCGGCTTCACCAAGGATGCCGTGAACATCACGGTGCAGCAGCCTCCCGTCGAGGTCGAGTCCTGCACCGTCGTGGACGGCGAACTGCTCCTGGTCGCCCGGGTGCGAAGTGGCGCCGAGGTCCCCACCGCCGTGAGCGTCACCCAAGGCGCCACCGCACTCGACAGCCCGCTCACCCCCCTGCCCGGCCCGAACGGCCCGAACAGTCCGAACGGCCTGCCCCGCCCGTCCGGTTCCGCCGGCGCGTTCCGGCGCTACCGAGCGGTCTTCAGTCTTGACCGGCTGGCCGCGAACGACCCGTCAGGAATCAAGACCCGCCTCTTCAAGGTGGCCTTGAAGGGCGCCGACGGTAAGGGCCGGGAGGCCCTCCTCGCCGAGGACTTCACGACCGGCAGGCACGGGCTTGCGCCCGGCCGTGAGCTGGCCGTCCACCGCGACGAGCGTGGCCGGCTGGTGCTGGCGACGCGACCCGTCCGCCCCATCGTCGACGCGATGACCGTGACGGGCGCGGGAGAGCTGGTGATCGAGGGCACGTATCCCGGTGAGGAGACGGCCAAGAAGAAGGTCGTCCTGCGGCACGGCGTCCGCTTGGAGGAGAAGGAGCTGCCGGTCGAGCTCGCCGACGGGCGGTTCACGGTCCGGGTCGAGCCGGAGGCGGCTCCTCAGGTGGACGGTCCGGAGCTTCCCCTGTGCCCCGGCCGGTGGTACCTGTTCTTCCGCGACGCGGACGCCTGGGACAAGTCCGGGGACATTCCGGTGACCTTGCGCCCGGAGCAGGTGGGGGAGCTGCCCCTGCGCTTCAGCGGCCCGCAGCGTGAGGATGGGCTGCGGCGTGCTTTCGCCGTGGACCGCCGCGACTTCGACCGCATCTTCATCGAGCCGGAACGGGTACTCGGCCCGGATGAGCACGGCGCCTACCGGCAGCGCATCCTGCGCGAGGCGTACTTCCACGAGCAGCGCAAGCTTCCCCTGCGCGACGCGGTGCTCTACCTGAGCCTCGGCGGCAAGCAGTTCTCGGACTCGCCGCGGTTCGTCTACGAGGAGCTGGTGCGCCGGGGAGTGGAGGTCGAGCACATCTGGACCCAGGACGCGGGACTGCCGGAGATGCCGGCGGAGGCGCGGGTGGCGGTCTGGGGCAGCCGTGCGTGGTACGAGGCGCTGGCGCGCTGCCGCTACGTCGTCGTCAACACGGTGATCGGCGACTGGTTCGTCACCCGCCCCGGACAGCGGGCCGTGCAGACCTGGCACGGCACGCCGCTGAAGAAGATCGGCGCGGACCTGCTCGGCTCTCCCAAGTCGAGTCCCGCGTACATCGCCAGCCTGCCGCACAGCTACCGGCAGTTCGACTTCGTGGTGTCGCCGAACGCCTACACCACGGAGATCATGAGCAGGGCCTACTGCATCGAAGGCGGCATGTTCGAGAGCGGTTATCCGCGCAACGACGTCTTCTACGCCGCCGACCGTGAGGAGCGGGCGGCGCGGGTCAGGGAGCGGCTCGGCCTGCCGGAGGGCAAGAAGGTGGTTCTTTACGCTCCCACCTGGCGTGAGGACCAGCGGCACGCGAGCAAGCTGTACAAGCTCGATCTGCGGATCGACCTGGCCGCGGCGCAGGCCGAGCTCGGTGACGATCACGTGCTGCTCTTCCGCAAGCACCCGAAGGTCCATGGCAGCGTCCCGGGTGCCGGACGGGGCTTCGTCTGGGACGTGACCCGCTATCCGGACATCGCCGATCTGTATCTCGTCGCCGATGTGCTGATCACGGACTACTCCTCGGCACTGTTCGACTTCGCGCACTCGGACAAGCCGATGCTCTTCTTCACGTACGACCTGGAGCACTACCGCGACACGCTGCGCGGCCTGTACTTCGACTTCACCACCCGCGCCCCCGGCCCGCTGCTGAAGACGTCCGAGGAGCTGGTCAAGGCCCTGCGCGACGTCGATGCCGTCGAGGCGGAGTACCGGGAGAAGTACGCCCAGTTCAAGAAGGACTTCTGCGAGCCCGGGGACGGTCTGGCTACGGCGCGGGTCGTGGACCGCATGCTCGCCGGCGGACCGCACGCCGTGGCCTCGACCGACGGCTGAACGGAACGGTAGGGGCGGCACGGAACGGGCGGCGCGGAAGGGGCGGCGCGGAATGGGCGGTCCCGGTCCGGCGTTGTGCAGTGGGTGACCGAAAATGTCCAGGGTGACCCGTACGTCCCGCCCGATCGGGAAGCGGTACGGCAGCGGCTCGTGGCCGAACACGCCGATACGAGCGAGCGGGTGGCGGCGCTGGGCCGTGACTTCGAGGCGATCGTCGAGGCGAACGCCTTGGTGGCCGTCGACGACGAGCACGACCCCGAGGGGTCGAGTACCGCTTTCGAGCGGGCCCACGTCGCCGCCCTGCTGGCGCAGGCGCGGGAGCACCTGGCCGAGCTGGACCTGGCCGTGGAGCGGCTGGCGAGCGGCGACTACGGGCGCTGCGAGGTATGCGGAGACCCCATTCCGGCCGCCCGGCTGGAGGTGCGGCCGGCGGCTACGACCTGCGTCGGTTGCGCGGGCGGACGGTCGAAGTGAGCCTCGCTTCGACCGTCATGTCAGCCCCTCTGGGGCGGGCCCTGGCCACCGCCGCCCGGCATCTGGTGCCCGACGGCGAGCCCCTCTGGTCCCAGCAGGCCGCGGGCAACGCGCGCAGCATCAGGGCGTTCCAGGCGGCCGGGTTCCGGCCGGTGGGCTCGGAGGCGTTGCTGCTCGGCCCGTAGGGCGCGGTCGCCCCGGGCGGAGCCGGTGGCGAGGCCTCCCGGGATGCGCTCCCGCGACCCCCAAGGCACCGTGGAGACATGGCCGCGCACCCGCCTGTGATCGTCTATCCGCCCTCCGCGACCGGAGGGCGGCGGGTCACCGTGCACGGGCAGATCGTGGGGCTGGCGCACGGGCGGGGTGAGGTGGCCGCCCTGTTGCGGGCCGCCGGATTCGCGCCGGGGCCGGACGAGGCCGTCGAGCTGGACCGGCCGGGGCTGATCGAATGGCGCGGCGGCGACCTCGACACGTGGGAGTGAGCGCGGCGGGACCTCGGCACGTGGGAGTGGGTGCGGGGGCGACCTCGGCACGTGGGAATGAGCGCGGCGGCGACCTCGACACGTGGGCCCGTGAGTTCGTGAGCCATCACCCGAACGGGTGCGTCCACGTGGCTCGCCGGCCAGGTTCCAGGGAACGTCGATCCTGATCTGCGCGCATCATCAGCGCAGCTCAGGACCGCAGGCACCCGTGCCTGTCCCGGCCAAGGAGTCCCCATGTCCCAGCCCAGCGCACCGACACCCGGCAGCACCCCCCGCCCCGCCGCGTCCGACGCCGTCGACTCCGGCAACCCGTGGGCCGGCGGCGGGACGCTGTTCGCCGGTTTCCTGCTCCTCGTCGACGGTGTCCTCGGAGTCATCAAGGGCGTCGCGGGGATCGCCACCAACGATGTGTACGCGGCGGTCAACGACTACGTCTTCAAGTTCAACGTCACCACATGGGGGTGGATCCACCTCATCCTCGGCGTCGTCCTGATCTTCGTCGGCTGGGGCATCCTCAAGGGCGCGACCTGGGCCCGGGCCGTGGGCATCGCCCTCGCCTCCCTGAACCTGATCGCCAACTTCATGTGGCTCCCGTACACGCCGATCTGGGCCATCGTCACCATCGCCATCGACGTCTTCATCATCTGGGCCCTGTGCACCGACCGCTCCGAGCCGGTGGTCTGACGTGGCGGAGGGCACCGGGGCGGATCCCGCGGGCCTCGTGGATGCCGTGGACCTCGCCGCTGAGGCGTACGTCTACGGATACCCCCTGGTCTGCGACCTCTCCATGGTCGGCACCTCGCTCCGGGACGGGTTCGGCGCGCTGGCGGCCGCGCCCTTCAACCGGTTCGCGCACTCCGAACGCCTCGCCGACCACCGTACGGAGTTCGTCTCCGTCAACAACGACACCGTCTACTCCCTCGCCCAGCTCGACCTGTCCGTCGGGCCGCTGCGCCTCCACGTCCCCGACAGCGGCGGCGCGTACTACGTGCTCCAGCTCATCGACGCCTGGACGAACAACTTCGCGTACGTCGGCCGGCGTGCCACCGGTACCGGCGAGGGCGAGTGGCTGATCGTGCCGCCCGGCTGGGCGGGCAGTCTCCCCGACGGCGTACGCGGGGTCATCGACGCGCCCACCGCCGTGGTGACCGTGGCGGGGCGTTACGCCTGCGACGGTCCCAGTGACCTGCCGCGCGTCCGGGCGCTCCAGGAGCGGCTCACCCTCGCCCCGCTCGACGGCCGGCCCCACCGCACCGGGCTGCCCGCGCCCGAACCCGGCGTACCGGAGGAGCTGCGGTTCTTCGAGGAGCTGCGGGTGTGGATGGCCGACTTCCCGCCGTCCGCGGCCGATTAGGCGTACCAGGACCGGTTCCAGCCGCTGGGGCTGCTGGAGGAGGGGCCCTCGCCGTACGCCGCCGCCGGCCCGGCCCTCGTCGACGCGCTGACGAAGGGGCTGGAGCGGGGGCGGGCCCGGGTCGAGGGGGTCAGCCGCGCCGGGACGGGCGGCGGCGGGGGCGGGAGACCGGGGAGCTGGGTCATGGACCCGCATCTGTTCGACTACAACCTGGACCACTTCGGCGTCGGCACCATAGACGCGCCGCAGTGGCGGATCGGCGACCGGGAGGCCTCCTACCTGGCCCGCGCGGTGGCGGCCCGGATCGGGCTGTGGGGGAACCACGGGTACGAGGCGGTGTACGCCCAGACCTTCCAGGACAGCGAGGGGCGGCCGCTGAACGGCGCGCACTCCTACGTCCTGCGCTTCCCGGAGCCGCCGCCCGTCGAGTCGTTCTGGTCGGTGACCATGTACAGCACCCCGGACTACTACCTCGTGGACAACCCGGCCGGCCGGTACTCGATCGGGGACCGTACACCCGGCCTCGTCCACGCGGACGACGGCTCGCTCACCCTGTACCTCTCCCACGACCGGCCCACCGACCCGGCCCGGGCGGCGAACTGGCTTCCCGCGCCCGCCGGGGACTTCCGGCCCATGCTGCGGCTGTACACGCCGGGGGCCGCCGTCCTGGACGGGAGTTACGAGATCCCCGCCGTCGAGCGGGTCGAGCGGGTCGAGGGGTAGGCACCCCGGTCGCTCCGCGGGCTGACGCCGGGCCGTTGTCAGTGGCGCGGTCCACACTGGAGTCATGTGCCGCAGTATCAAGACCCTTCGCCCGCCCGCCATCCCCGAAGAGGCCACCGAGGAGGACATGCGGGCCGCAGCCCTTCAGTACGTACGCAAGGTGTCCGGCTTCCGCGCACCCGCCGCGCACAACCGGGAGGTGTTCGACCGTGCCGTCGACGAGATCACCGAGGCCACGATGAAGCTGCTGGACGGCCTGGAGATACGGGGCGCGGCCGCCGCCCGGAGCACCGTCGAGAGCTGAGCGCGGAACGGCTCAGGGAGAGACCGGCGCCGGTGATGTGACCGGTGCGGGGCCGTCCGGCCGGCCGGGAACGGTCCCGGTCGCCGGCACGGCCTGGAACGCGGTGACCGAGGCGGTGGAGCCGGATGTGTCCGCCGGTGCGGAGGATCCCTGGAGCGCCTCCGCCGATCCCGCCCCCGCCCCGGCCTCCCGCGCCGCCTTCGGGCGCTTCACCACGAATGCCGCGAGCGCGCCCGCCATGAACAGGGCCAGCACCGAGACGGCCGTCCCGAACCAGGTCGAGCCGAGCCACCGGCCCCCGAAGTAGCCGAGCCCGACGCTGTAGCCCGCCCAGACCAGGCCCGCCACGGCGGACCAGGGGAGGAAGTCCCGCTTCCGGCGGTGGGCGGCGCCTGCGCCGAGCGAGACCACCGAGCGGCCCGCGGGGGCGAACCGGGCGATGATCACCAGTGCCCCACCGCCCCGGCTCAGCGCCGCGCCGAGACGTTCCTGCGCCTTGGTGAGGCGGCGCGAGCGTGCGATCGCCCGGTCCAGCCGGTCGCCGCCACGCCAGGCGAGGCGGTACGCGACGAGGTCGCCGAGCACCGAGGCGGTGGCCGCGCAGAGAATGAGGACGACGAGCGACGGCACCTCACCGGTGGCGTCGCCCGAACCGTTGACGCCGGTCGAGCCCGCGGCGGCCGCGGTGGCGGCGGTGATCACGAGCACACCGCTGGGCAGCAGAGGGAGGAAGACGTCCAGGAGCACCGAGGCCGCGACCACCACGTAGATCCATGGGCTGCTGGTCAGTGCGGCCACACTCTCAAGCACCCGTCGACTCCCCGATCGTGTCAACGCCGCGACGTCGCAGGGGAGCGGCATGGGCGGCAGGTTCAGCTGTACAGCGTACGCGTGGAGGTTCCGCGCAGATGGCTCAGGGTCGGGTGATGTTGTGCGGGTCCTGTACACCTCGTCGGCGGTGCAGGCGTTAGGCAGGCCGAAGCGACCGGCACGAGCGAGGAGCCACAGGTGGACAGGACAGCGGGCACGGCGAGGACGGTAGGCACGGCGAGGACGGTGGGGGCGGCGAGGACGGTGGGGGCGGCTGAGGTGGCAAGGGCGGAAGCTACGCCCCCGACGCGGGTTCCGGGGACGGTGCGGAGGAGGCTCCTGGTCGGCGCGGCGGCCCTGACGATGCTCGTCGGCGGTGTCTCCCTCGCCCATGGCGCGGCGGATGGGCCGGGCGGCGGAGGTCACGCGGCGCACACCACCGGTGCCGGTGCCGGTGGTGCCAAGGAGGCGGGGCCGGTCGGCGGTGCGTCGCGGAGCGGCGTGTTCTACATGCGGGCCGACGGGGTGTTCTCGCCGCCCGGCTCCTTCGTCCCGTCCGACGCGCTGACGTACGACACCGCCCTCGTACCGGCCGCCGCGCGGATCGAGATCACGCAGTACGCCGACCGGACCAGCCACCGCGTCGGCACCCGGCTGCGCGGCCTCGTCCCGAACCGCGCGTACGGGATGCATGTGCACACCTCGCCCTGTGCGGCCGACCCGGCGTCGGCGGGGCCGCACTACCAGCACCGCGCCCCCGCCACAGCGGACCCGGTCAACGAGGTGTGGCTGGACTTCCGTACCGACCGGAACGGTGCCGGCGAGGCGGAGGCCCGGCACGAGTGGGGGTTCCGGGACGGCGGTGCCCGGTCGGTGGTCGTCCACGACGCGCAGGGCGGCGCGGGGAAGCGGGTGGCCTGCTTCACGGTGCCGTTCGCGCCCTAGACGCGTACGGCGGTGCCCCGCCCCGCCCCGCCCCCGCGCGAGCGTCGCGCGGGGGCGGGGCGGGGGCGTTGGGGTTGTGCCGGGGCGGGCGGGGGTGAGCCGTGAGGTCAGACCGAGACGCCGGCCGTGGCGGGCTCGCGGCGCGACTCCTCGGCGGGGACGCGCCCGGCGCGCGACCCGAAGAGCCGGTCCAGGGCGACGGCGCCCGGGCCGGTGAAGACCAGCAGCAGGAACGCCCAGCAGAAGACGGCCGACGTCTCTCCGCCGTTGCCCACCGGGGTGAGCGCCTCGGGCTGGTGGACCACGAAGTACGCGTAGGCCATCGAGCCGGAGGCGAGGAAGGCGGCGATACGGGTGCCGAGGCCGAGGGCGACCAGGGAGCCGCAGACCAACTGGATGAGGGCGGCGTACCAGCCCGGCCAGGCTCCGGCCTCCGCCTCGCGGCCGCCGAACACGCCGAAGAGGCTGGAGGCGCCGTGGATGGCGAAGATCAGGCCGATGGCGAAACGGAAGAGGCCGAGCGCATAGGGCTGGGCACCGTTCAGGCGAGAGGACATGGGGGGTGGGCTCCTTCGGTCTGGGTGGGGGCGTGAACCGACTGAGCGCCTCAGGTTAGGGAAACCTCACTATTACTTGCAAGTTCAACATTCTGGCGTGTGGCTGAAAATCGACTAGGACTCCCTGGTGAGTGAACGCTCAAGAACACTCACGAGCTGGTTGTCGCCGCGTACGGACTTGGCCTGGACCAATGTCAGCGCAGAGTTCCGGCCACGCAGGGTCAGTGTCATGAGCTGGTTGCCGAACCACGGGCCGCCCGCCCTGTTCCAGGTGACCGGCGACGGTTCCGTACGTCCGTGGCGGGTCAGCATCCGGCCGATGCGCCGGCCCACCCCGCTCCAGCCGAAGCGGAAGCCCAGCCGGATGTACCGGGGGACCGAGTTGTGCACGGGGGAACACGTCAACTGGAGGACGTGGGCGCGCGGGGGGCCGCCGGGGGTGTCGGCGGGCCAGTGCGGTTCGGCGACGTAGGCATGGTGCACGTCTCCCGACAGCACACATACGGTCGCCGGGGCGTCCGGGCCGCTCCCCACGCGGCGGAGCAACTCCGTGAACCGGCCGAAGGACTCGGGGAACGCGGCCCAGTGCTCCAGATCGCCCGCCCGGCGCACCTTCTCCCCGATCCGCGCCCAGCGGCCACCGCGGGCCCCCGCGCTCAGGGCCGCGTTCCAGGTCTCGGCATCGTGGACGAGCGGAGGCAGCAGCCACGGCAGCGAGCTGCCGATCAGGAGATGGTCGTACGCGGCGGGGTCCTCCAGCACGCGCTCCCGCACCCAGCGGGCCTCCTCCTCGTCCAGCATCGCGCGACGCCCCTCGGCCAGGACGCGGGCCGCCCGGGTGTCCACCATCAGCAGTTGGACTCGGCCGAAAACGCGCTGGTAGCTCCAGCGGGTCCGGGCCGGATCCGCGTCGGTCTCGGCGGCGAAGCGGCGCAGGGGCTCGGTGCCGTCGGGGCAGGCCCGCACCGCGGAATACACCGGATCGGCCGCCAGCTCGGCGGGGGAGAGGTTGCCCAGGTGCTGGTAGACCCAGTACGACATCAGTCCGCTGACGATCCGCTCGTGCCACCAGGGCGTGGCGCGCATCTCCTCCTGCCAGGCGGCGCTGGTGTTCCAGTCGTCGATGACGTCGTGATCGTCGAAGATCATGCAGCTCGGCACGGTGGAGAGCAGCCAGCGCACCTCGGGGTCGCGCCACGATTCGTCGTACAGGCAGGTGTACTCCTCGTAGTCCGCGACCTCCGCGCCCGGCGGCTCCCGCAGATCGCGCCGCATCGCGAGCCGCCGCCGCGTCGCCGCCGACGTCTCGTCCGCGTACACCTGGTCGCCGAGCAGCAGCAGGACGTCGGGCCGCTCGGCGGCCGGATCGGCGGCGAGATGGGCGGCCAGGGTGACCAGCGCGTCCGGGCCCACAGGGTCGTTCCCGTCGCCGGGGGCCGCGGCCCAGCGGCACGAGCCGAACGAGACCCGGACCCCGGGTCCGTCCGCCGCGGCCGCGCCCACCGGAGGCGTGGTGATGGTGCTCGGCGGAAGGCGCGACCCCTCGGACGGCCACACGCGCCGTTCCCCGATCAGCACCTCGTACGCGGTCGTGGTGCCGGGCGTCAGCCCCTCCACGACCACCAGGGCGTAGTGGTGCCCGCCCACCGCGAAGGTCGGCGACACCCCCGAGGCCCCGTCCGCGCACCGGACCTCCACGGTGCACGGACGGCTCGCCTCGACCCAGACGGTCGCGGCGGAACCGGACTCCCAGTCCACGTACCGCAGCAGTGGCCCCAGTCGCAGGTCGGTCATGTCGTGCCCTCCTCGCGCCTATGTCACGGATGGGCTCCGTAACGTACAGAACGACGAGGGAGGGTGCACGGGTTCCGACGGTCGGCGGCGGCGGCGGCGGGGTCGGGGCCGGCGGTGTCGGCGGTGTGCGGCCCGGGCGTGGGTTCCGGGGGTCAGCAGCCGTTCAGGGCTGTCTGGAGCGCGCTCTTCTCGGCCGAGTCCACGCTCAGGCCGTAGTAGTGCTTCACGTGGACCCACGCGCGGACGTAGGTGCACTTGTACGCCGCGCGCGGCGGCATCCACTTGGCCGGGTCCTTGTCGCCCTTGGCCTGGTTGACGTTGTCGGTGACCGCGATGAGCTGGGGGCGGGTCAGGTCGTTGGCGAAGGACTGGCGCTGGGCGTTGGACCAGCCGCTCGCGCCGGAGCGCCAGGCCTCGGCGAGGGGGATCATGTGGTCGATGTCGACGTCGTCGGCGGCGCTCCAGGTGGCGCCGTCGTACTGCGAGTACCAACTGCCGCTGACTGCGGCACAGGCGGCGTCCTGCTGGACGTTCGTGCCGTCGCGCTTGAGGACCACCTCTCGGGTGTTGCAGGCGCCCGACTGCGTAATCCAGTGCGGGAACTTGTCGCGGCTGTAGCCGCTGGACGAGCCCTCGGCGCCGACGGTGAGCTGGCCGAGGTAGGTGCGTGCGGTGGCAGCGCTGACCGGGGTGGGGAGGGCGGCCTGGGCGGTCGGGGCGGTGAGCAGGACGGACGTGGCGGCGAGGGTGGCGGTCGCGGCGGCGACGGCCGAGCGACGCGCGTAGATACCGAACATGCGAACTCCCTTGAGGTGGGGGGTGCTTGGGCGGGCGGCGGGTGGAGCCCGGCCAGCGTGGCGGCGCCAGGTTTCCTGGGGGTGGGCACCAGGTAACAGAGTGACGACATGTGCACGTCACATCAAGGGGTGTGGCGGGGTGCGTGGTGGTGAACCGACCGCCGGGCGTGGGAAGGGAGTTGTGCGGTCGGAGCGTCCGCCGGGGGGCGTGAACGGGCTCCGGGCGGCTCTATCGTTGCCTGGTGCTGCTTCCGGTCACGCCGGCCCTCGGGGTCGTCCTTGTCGCCCTGTTGGCCCTCGCCGCCGTTGTCGCCGCGTGGGCCCGGCTGGGCCGTTCGCGCGAGATCCTGGTGGCCGGGGTGCGGGCCGCGGGCCAACTCGCCGCCGTCTCCCTGCTCATCGGCTGGGTGGCCCAGCGGCTCGGGCCGCTGCTCGGGTTCCTGGCGCTGATGTTCGCCGTGGCCGCCTGGACGGCGGGGCACCGCGTCACCCGCAACCGCACCTGGTGGTGGGCGGCCCTGCCGATCGGGGCGGGGGCGCTCCCGGTCATCGGGCTGCTGCTGGTCACGGGGCTCGTGCCGGTCCGGGGGCCGGCGCTCATTCCGGTGGCGGGCATCCTCATCGGAGGGGCGCTCACCGCGACCGTTCTCGGGGGGCGGCGCGCGCTGGACGAACTCGCCACCCGTTACGGGGAGGTGGAGGCGGGCATGGCCCTCGGGATGCTCGACCGGGACGCCCGGCTGGAGATCGTACGGCCCGCCGTGTCGGACGCGCTGCTGCCGGGGCTCGACCAGACGCGGACGGTGGGGCTCGTCACGTTGCCGGGAGCCTTCGTGGGCATGCTGCTGGGCGGCGCCTCACCGGTGGAGGCGGGCGCCGTGCAGCTCTTCGTCCTGGTGGCGTTGATGGCGGTGCAGGTGGTGGCCGTCGCGGTGGTGCTGGAGCTGGTCGCGCGGGGGTGGCTGCACCGGGGGTGAGGGGGTGAGCGGGTGAGGGGGTGAGGGGTGTCTGGTGGCTCAGGCCGCGCTGATGTGCAGACGGATCATGCCGTCGCCGGTCGCCTCCACCCGGATCTGCGTCAGGTCCTCGACGTGTGCGTCCGGCGACAGGGCCGCGGCGCGCGGGCCGACGCCCACCACGCGCATCCCGGCCGCCCGGCCCGCCGCGATGCCCGCCTCGGAGTCCTCGAACACGATGCAGTCCGCCGCCGCGAAGCCCAGCTCCGCCGCGCCCTTGAGGAAGCCCTCGGGGTCCGGCTTGCTGGCGCCGACCTGCTCGGCGGTGACGCGGACGGCGGGCATCGGCAGCGCGGCCGCACCCATCCGGGCCGTCGCGAGCGCGCTGTCGGCCGAGGTGACCAGGGCGTGCGGGAGGTCGGCGATCGCGGCCATGAACGCGGGGGCGCCGCCGATCGGGACCACGCCGTCGACATCGGCGGTCTCCTCGGCGAGCATCACCCGGTTGTCCGCGTAGTTCTCCTCGACGGGGCGGTCCGGGAGCAGGACGGCCATCGTGGCGTACCCCTGGCGGCCGTGGACCACCTTGAGGGCGGCCTCGGGGTCCAGTCCGTGCTTGAGCGCCCACCGGCGCCAGCAGCGCTCCACGACCGCGTCGGAGTTCACGAGGGTGCCGTCCATGTCCAACAGGAGGGCGCTTGTGGTGAGGACGGTGGCCGACATCGGCTGACTCCAGAGCGCGGGGATGGTGGTGCGGTGACGCGGGTGGTGCGGTGACGCGGGTGGTGCGGTGACGCTGGGTGGTGCGGTACAAGAGCAGCCCCGCCCGCCGGTCAGGGAGTGCGGGCGGGAGCTACTTTGTTCCATGAAGATACAAAAACCTGGGCCGGAAAGCCAATCCCGCAGGCCGGATGCTGCCCGAAGGCCCGGCGCGCCCGGTCAGCCGCGGCCCAGTCCGGTCGTCTCCGCCTCCAGCGCGCGCCGCGTCTCCGGCCCGTACACACCGGCCGGGTCGCCCTGGATCGCCTTGTACGACTGGTAGATCCGTACGGCGTTCTCCACGCGGTCGTCGAAGTTCCCGTCCGCGTCGCCGTGGTAGAGCCACACCTCCGCGAGCCGGTTCTGCAACACGGCCACCTGCGGACCCTGGTCGCCGTGCCGCAGCGAGGAAGGGGCCAGCTCCGCGGGAGGCGCGGCGGACGGCGGGGGCGCGTCACCGGTCGCCGACGCGGACGGGGCCTCCGGGCTCGGTGTCGCCGACGCGGAGGCGGTCGGGCTCGGCGCCGCGCTCTCCGAGGGCGAGGCGGAGGGGGACGGGGAGGCGGTGGACGCCGAGGGGGTGGGCGAGGCCGATGCCGTACGGGACGGAGCGGCCGAGGGGGAGGGGGACGGGGCCACGGAGGCCGCCGCCGGCTCGTCCGCGGTGTCCGGGGCGCTCGTGATCGCCTCCGGCAGTGCCTCCTCCTGGCTCCCGTCCCGGTCGAAGAGCCCCCCGGCGAAGGCCGCCGTGCCGACCACCGCCGCCACGGCCGCGCCCACGGCCAGGGCCGCGAAGGGGCGCCTGCGGCGCGGTTGGACGGGGTCGGGGGTGGCGGGGGCGGTGCTGAAGGCCTGCTTGGGGCCGATTGCCGGTCCCGCGCCGGGCCCCGGCCTCGTACCCATGCCCATGCCCGTACCGCGGCCCCCGCCCGGCCCCATCCCCAGGTGCAGCGGCATGGTGGTGGCCGCGTCGCCCCCGGCGCCCTGCCCCGCCCCACCGGCACCGGCCTCCGCAGACCCGCCTGCACCGGCCTCCCCAGGGTCGCCGTCCCCCGCGCCGGGGCCATCCCCCGCCGACGCCTCCCCCAACGTCACGTACGGCCTGATCCGCAGCGGGTCGAAGTCCTCCGCCGCCGCCATCTCCGCCGAGCGGGCGGCGCGCAGCTCGTCCCCCGTGAGCGGCGTCGCGCCCGTGTCCGCACCGCACCGGCAGGGCACCCGGTGCTCCGTGCCGGGCTCGCCGGCCGTCCGTCTGCCGCACTCCGGGCATGCGTGTCCGGTCATCGTGGGTCCCCTCCCCTTGAACTGCCTGCGATTATGCAGCCCGCCCCGGCGAAGCCCAATGCCCCATCGGTGCCCGACAGGCCATAACAGGGCGGAACGGCCAGGATGGGGTGTAGTGGATCAGCGGAGTGCAGTGAATCAGCGGATCGCAGCGCATCGCAGCCGATCGAGGAGACGCCCATGGCCCAGCAGCTGAGCCCGCCCATGGTCCCCGGCGAGGGGCAGTCCCGCCGGACCGTCCTGGTGGCGATCGGCGCGCTGCTCCTCGGCATGCTGCTGGCGGCACTCGATCAGACCATCGTCTCCACCGCGCTGCCGACCATCGTCAGCGAACTCGGCGGTCTCGACCACCTCTCCTGGGTGGTCACCGCCTATCTGCTGGCGGCGACGGCGGCGACCCCGCTCTGGGGAAAGCTCGGCGACCAGTACGGCCGCAAGAAGCTCTTCCAGACCGCGATCGTCATCTTCCTGATCGGCTCCGCCCTCTGCGGCATGGCCCAGAACATGCCCCAGCTCATCGGCTTCCGCGCTCTCCAGGGACTCGGCGGCGGCGGGCTCATGGTGCTCTCGATGGCGATCGTCGGGGACATCGTCACCCCGCGCGAACGCGGCAAGTACCAGGGTCTGTTCGGTGCCGTCTTCGGCGTGACGAGCGTGCTCGGGCCGCTGCTCGGCGGGTTCTTCACCGAGACCCTGAGCTGGCGCTGGGTGTTCTACATCAACCTGCCGATCGGCGTCGTCGCGCTGCTCGTCATCGCGGCCGTGCTGCACATCCCGGTCCACCGCGAGAAGCACACCATCGACTACCTCGGCACCTTCCTCATCGCCTCCGTCGCCACCTGCCTCATCCTCGTGGCGTCCCTCGGCGGCACGACCTGGGCCTGGGGGTCGGTGCAGATCATCGCGCTGGCGGTGCTCGCCGTCGTGCTGCTGATCGCGTTCGTCGCCGTCGAGCGGCGGGCGGCGGAACCGGTGCTGCCGCTCAAGCTCTTCCGGATCAGGACGTTCAGCCTCGTCGCCGTGATCAGCTTCATCGTCGGCTTCGCGATGTTCGGCGCGATGACCTACCTGCCCACGTTCCTCCAGGTGGTCCACGGCATCACCCCGACCATGTCCGGTGTGCACATGCTGCCGATGGTCCTCGGCATGCTGCTCACCTCCACCGGCTCAGGCCAGCTCGTCAGCCGTACCGGCCGCTGGAAGGTCTTCCCCCTCGCGGGCACCGCCCTCACCGCCGCCGGCCTGCTGCTCCTCCACCGGCTTTCCCCGGCCAGCTCCACCTGGGAGATGAGCCTCTCCTTCTTCGTCTTCGGCGCCGGGCTCGGCCTCGTCATGCAGGTCCTCGTCCTCGTCGTGCAGAACGCCGTCTCCTACCGGGACCTCGGCGTCGCCACCTCCGGCGCGACCTTCTTCCGCTCCATCGGCGCCTCGTTCGGCGTGGCCATCTTCGGCACCGTCTTCACCAACCGGCTCACCGGCCGGCTCGACAGCGCCCTCGCGGGCCGGTCCCTGCCTCCGGGTGTCGACGCCGAGCGGCTGGCGGCCGACCCCCGCTCCATCCAGATGCTCCCGGCCGACCTGCGCCCCTCGATCCTGGACGCGTACTCCACCTCCATCACGGACGTCTTCCTGTACGCGGCCCCCGTCGTCCTCCTCGCCTTCGTCCTGGCCTGGTTCCTGCGGGAGGACAAGCTCCGGGGCTCGGTGACCGCCCCCGACACCAGCCAGACGCTCGCCTCGAACCCGGTGGAGCGTTCCTCGTACGACGAGTGCGCCCGCGCACTCTCGGTGCTCGCCACCCGGGAGGGGCGCCGCGAGATCTACGAGAAGATCACCGCGCGCGCCGGGTACGACCTGCTGCCGGCGGCGAGCTGGCTGCTGCTCCGGATCAAGCGGCACGGCACCGTCGAACCCGCCCGGCTCGCCGAGGTGACCCCCGTACCGCTCCGGGTGATCACCGAGGCGGCCCGGCAGGTGGAGGGGCGCGGACTGGCCCGCCGCGAGGGGCTCCAGATGATCCTCACCGACACGGGGGCCGAGGCGGTCGTCCGGCTCTCCCAGGCCCGGGAGGACTCGCTCGCGGAGCTGCTGGGGGACTGGTGGGGGCCCGAGCGCCCCACCGACCTGGTCAGACTCGTCGCCGAGCTGACCGCCGAGGTCAGCGGGTCGAGCAAGGAACGCCCGCATACGCCGGCACTGCCCCGCGACCACGCGGCGGACCGGCACCACGACATCGACCACCCGGACCACCGGCGGCACGAGGACCGCCCCTGACGGTTCTCCAGCCCCTCACAGCTCCTTCGCGAACCAGACCTCCGCGTACGGGTTGCGCCGGTGGAAGGCCTGCACCTCCCCGTAGCCGTGCTTCGCGTACAGCCCGCGCGCCTCGACCAGGTCGAGACGGGTGTCCAGCCGGAGCAGCCGCACCCCGAGCGTCCGCGCCTCCTCCTCGATCGCGGCCAGCAGCAGCCCGCCGCCGCCCGTGGAGCGGAACGCCGGGCGTACGTACACCCGCGTCAGCTCCGCCGAACCCGGCGCGGCCTCCTCCGTCAGCACCAGCCCGGCGCAGCTCGCGGCCTTGCCCTCGTGGCGGCCCACGACGAACCGACCGGTGGGCGGCAGCAGCAGGTCCGCGCCGTCGTCGGCGAGCCCCTCGGCTGTCTCCGCGGCGGTGGCGGGCCGCTGCCAGTAGCGGCTCGCGACCTCGTCGTAGTAGTCGCGGCGCAGCGCGGTGGCGTCGGCGGAGTCGAAGCGTTCGGCGGTCACGGTCCAGGTCATGTGCGGCATTCTTGCTCCCGCACGGCCGAAGGACGACGTGTTTTATCTGTAGGGGGCAGCAATGAACGGACCGACGACCGGCAGCGACGTGGCGTCGAGGGCCCGGGCCGTCCAGCACCTCGCCGACCGCTGGATAGGCAACGCGCTCGCCACCGGGAAGCCGGCCGGCGGCGGCAGCTTCGTCTGCTCGCCCGCCGGACTGTGGCTGGCGCTCGCCGCCGTGGCCGCCGGGGCGCGCGGCGAGACCGCCCGGGAGCTGCGGGCGCTGCTCGGTACGGCGGACCGGGAGGCGGCACCCGCCGTGACGGCGGCCGCCCGCGAGCTGGCGCTGACCGGTGCGCTGGAGGTGGCGACCCGGGTGTGGAGCCGGGTGCCGGTACGGGACGCGTACCGCGAGGCGCTGCCGGACGTCCGGTTCGACGACCTGACGGACCCGGCCGCCGCCGACGCCTGGGTACGGGAGGCCACCGGCGGGCTGATCGAGCGGCTCCCCCTGGCGATCACCGACGAGACCCTGCTCGCCCTCGTCAACGTCCTGGCGCTGAAGGCCCGCTGGGAGAAGCCGTTCGAGGGCTGGCTGACCCGGGACCGGCCGTTCACCGACGCGTCCGGCAGGACCCGCCCGGTGCCGACCATGACCAAGGGCGTGCCGCTCGCCGACGTCCGGGTGGTGGACGGCACGTACGTCGTCGAGCTGCGCTGCACCGCCGGGGAGGGTGGCGGAGAGGGGGCCCGGGTCAGGTTCGTCCTGGGGGAGCCGGGCGCGGGCGCCGGGCAGGTGCTGCCCGCCGGCTGGGCGGACCGGTCCACCGGAACCCGCCCCGAGACGGACCTGGTGTCCATCGCCCTGCCACGCCTCGCCCTCCGTACGCGCATCGCCGTCACCGGACAACTGCCCGCGCTCGGCGTCCGGCTGGCCACCTCCGACGCGGCGGACTTCTCCGGCCTCTCGCCCCTGCCGCTCGCCGTCTCCGACGTGGTCCAGGAGGCCGTGCTGAAGGTCGCCGAGGAGGGAGTGGAGGCCGCGGCGGTGACCGTGGTCGCGATGCGGGCAGGGAGCGCGGCCCCGCCGCCGCAGCGGGTCCTGCACCTGGCCTTCGACCGCCCGTTCGGCATCGTCGTGCTGCCCGCCGCCACCGACGTCCCGCTCTTCGCCGCCTGGCAGGCGGACATCCCCAGCGGCCCGGGGCACGCCCCCAGCGGTCCGGCGCACGCGCCTGGCGGTCCGGCGCACATCTGATCGTCTTTTCGGACAGGCATTCTTCCGGACGAAAGCATGATGACAGTCAGGCAAAGAGGGGGTTGATTGTGTCTACCTCGTAGGGCAATGCGAGGCTTCATGCTGCGCTGCCCCGAGTCGAAGGGGCTGGGCATGGAACGGTGGGAGGGTCGGCGCAGCGTGACAAATGCGGATCACAGTGTGCGCGGTGGCGCGGTGGCGGACGCGATGACGAACACGGAGACGAGGGCCGGGCTGACCCGGGTCCTGCTCTGGGTGATCGTGACCGTGCTGGCGGTACGGCAGATGGCGGTGGTGCTACGGCAGCCGCCCGGCGAACGGCTCACCGATCTGGAGACCTGGATCGGGGAGAACGGCGTCCTGCACGTGACGGGATCGCTGTACGACAGCGGCCGGTTCACCGGGACGCCCTTCGCCGGTCTGGTGCTGAAGCCGCTCACCGCGTCGGCCGAGGCGGCCCTCGGTATCGCGTGGACCTTCGGCACCCTGCTCCTGGTGGCCGCCCTCGGTGTCGTCGCCGCCCGGGCCCTGCCCGCGCCGGTCGGCCGGCGTACGGCGCTGCTCGCCGTGCCCGTCGCGATCACCCTGCTCATGGTGTCGCTGCCGGTCCGCAACACCCTCCACCTCGGCCAGACCAGCATCCTGCCGGTCCTCCTGGTGCTGCTGGCCTGCTTCGTCGTCCGGGACCACCGGCTGCAGGGCGTCCTCGTCGGCCTCGCCGCCGCCTTCCAGCCGACGCTCCTGCTCTTCGCCGCCCTGCTCTGGCTGACCGGGAAGCGGCGTGCCTCGGTGGTCTCGGTGGCCGCCTTCGCCCTCTGCACGGCCGCCGCCTGGGCCGCGGTGCCGAAGGACTCGTGGACGTACTGGGTGCACCACGTCGCGGGCGCCGGGCTCGGTGAGCGGCCGGACAGCCTGGCCAACCAGTCCCTCCACGGCGCGCTGCTCCGGCTCGGCTTCGAGGGGCCGGCGGAGATCGCCCTGTTCCTCGTGCTCGCCGCCGCGGTCACCGTCGTCGGCGTACGCCGCGCGGTCCGCTACGCCCAGGACGGGCAGTTGCTCCTCGCCGTCGCCGTGACCGGCTGCGTCGTCGTGGCCGTCTCGCCGACCGCCTGGCAGCACCAGTTGCTGTGGGTGCTCCTCGCCGTCGTCGGCAAGGTCGGCAAGCGCGCCTCCGACCGGCTGGTCTGGCCGGCCGTCGTGGTGCTCGTCCTCACGCTCCCCGGCAAGATGCTGCTGCCGAACGTGGGCCTGGCCATCCCCGTACGGGACAACGCGCTGCTCATCGTGGCGCTCGGCGCGGCCTGCCTCGCCCCGTTCCTGCTGCGCACCTCGCCGTACTGGCAGCAGCCGATCCCCACCGACCACGCGAAGCCGGTCGCCGCGCGCTGGAGACGCGTGCCGCTCCTGCCGTTCTGGCGCCGGGCGCTCCACCGCCCCAACCTCCTGCTGGAACTCCTGCTCATCCGCGTCGTCTACTCCGCGTACGCCCAGGTCCGCCTCGCCGCCACCGCGGGCCGCCCGCTCGCCGAGGAGCACGGCCGGCAGATCCACGCCATCGAGCAGTGGCTGCACATCGATATCGAACTCTGGGTCAACCAGACGGTCGTGCGGATCGCCTGGCTGCGGGAGTTCTTCGACTACTACTACCTGACCTTCCACTTCATCGTCCCGCTGACGATCCTCGGTGTGCTGTACGCGCGCCGCCCCGCCGACTACCGCTGGGTCCGCTCGTCCATCGGCTTCGCCACCCTGCTGGCGCTCGTCGGCTTCTGGCTCTACCCGCTGGCCCCGCCCCGGCTCATGCCGGGCCTCGGCTTCATCGACACGGTCCACGGCGTCCAGGACTTCGCGAAGCCCGACTACGGGACGCTGACCACGGTCACCAACCAGTACGCGGCGATGCCGTCCCTGCACTTCGGCTGGTCGCTGTGGTGCGGTGTGGTCATCGTGATGCTCGCCCCGAAGCTGTGGATGAAGGCGCTCGGCCTGCTCCACCCGCTCTTCACCATCGCCGCGATCGTGGCGACCGCCAACCACTGGGTGCTGGACGCGGCCGGCGGGGCGCTGGTCGTCTCGCTGGGCTTCGGGCTGACGTATCTGCTGTCGGGGCCGCGGAAGCTGGTGGCCGGGGAGAAGCCGACGGCGGCGGGTCCCGCGAAGCGGGAGGCGGAACCCGAACCCGTACGCGTCGAGGCAGTCGGCACGTAGCGAACAGCTCGAAGGGGTGCCGGGACGACATCGAACACCGTCCCGGCACCCCTTCGGCATGGATCGCCGCGTCCCTACATGGTCCGCCCGCCGCGCCCGCCCCGCCACCCGGGCGGCCGGTCCTACGAAACGGCCGACGCACTCACCTGAAGCTGCTTGATCCCGTTCAGCCAGGCCGACCGCAGCCGCCGCGGGTCCTCCAGGAGCCGCAGATCCGGCAGGACGTCCGCGATGGCGTTGAAGATCAGGTCGATCTCCATCACGGCCAGCGACTTGCCCAGGCAGAAGTGCGGGCCGCCGCCCCCGAAGCCGAGGTGCGGGTTGGGGTCGCGGGTGATGTCGAAGGCTTCCGGGGCGTCGAAGACCTCGGGGTCGTTGTTGGCCGAGGAGTAGAACAGCCCGACCCGCTCGCCCTTCTTGATCCGCTGACCGCCCAGCTCCACGTCCTGGGTGGCGGTCCGCTGGAAGGAGACCACGGGGGTCGCCCAGCGCACGATCTCCTCGGCCGTCGTCTTCGGGCGCTCCCTCTTGTAGAGCTCCCACTGCTCGGGGTGGGTGAGGAAGGCGTGCATGCCGTGGCTGATCGCGTTACGGGTGGTCTCGTTGCCGGCCACCGCGAGCAGGATCACGAAGAACCCGAACTCGTCGGAGGACAGGTTCCCCTCGCCCTCCGCCGCGACGAGCTGGCTCACGATGTCCTGCGCCGGACACTCCTTGCGGGCCGCCGCCAGGTTCATCGAGTACGCCACGATCTCCATCGCCGCCTCGGCGCCGACCTCCTCGGTGATCGCGTACTCGGGATCGTCGTACGCGGCCATCTTGTTGGACCAGTCGAAGATCTTGGACCGGTCCTCCTGCGGTACGCCGATGAGTTCGGCGATCGCCTGGAGCGGCAGCTCCACCGCGATGTTCGTGACGAAGTCGAACGAGCCGTCGGCCCCGGCCCCGGCCGCCGCCGCGTGGGCGGTCTCCACGATGGACCGGGCGCGCGCCCGCAGCGCCTGCTCCAGCGAACGCACGGCACGCGGCGTGAAGCCGCGCTGGACGATCTGGCGGACCCGGGTGTGCTCCGGCGGGTCCATGTTGAGCATGATGAGTTTCTGGACCTCGATCTGGTCGCGGCTGATCGTCTCGTTGAAGCGGATGACCGCGGTGTTGGTGTTCGAGGAGAACAACTCAGGGTGCGTGGAAACGTACTTGACGTCCGCGTGACGGGTGACGACCCAGTACCCCTCGTCGCCGAAGCCGGAGATGTTGGCGGGCTGGGTGCACCACCACACCGGCGCGGTCTGCCGCATCAGCGCGAACTCCGGGTGCGGGACCCGGTCTTGGAGGAGGTCGGGGTCGGTGAAGTCGAACCCGTCGGGCAGATGGGGGCAGCGCATGGGCACCTCTCCACTCCGGATCTGGCGGCGAACCGTCGGACGATCGGCAACGTCTGACGTTCCATCAGAATCTGCCCGCAAGGTAGTAACGAGTTCTACAAGTCGCAAGAGTCCTGGCCGGATCCGTTCCCCGTGCGGTGGGCAACCCTGAAGCAGGGGCGCGCGCAGGGGGTGTACGCGGTCGCCGCACGCCCCTTGCGCAGTCGGTCCCGCGTCACGAGACTGCATGCATAACTAGAACGCGTACTAGTTCCTTCCGTGGGCGCCGGGACGCCCCCGACGGAAGGGCGAGGAGAGGACGAGCTCATGGCCGCGGAACCCGTCATCGTCGAAGCCGTACGCACCCCGATCGGCAAGCGTGGAGGCGCGCTCGCCCATCTGCACCCCGCCTACCTGCTGGGCGAGACCTACCGTGAACTGCTCGGCCGCACCGGCATCCAGGCCGACTGCGTCGAGCAGATCGTCGGCGGCACCGTCACCCACGCCGGGGAGCAGTCCATGAACCCGGCCCGCAACGCCTGGCTGGCCGTCGGCCTGCCGTACGAGACCGCCGCGACCACCGTGGACTGCCAGTGCGGCTCCTCGCAGCAGGCCGCGCACATGGTGGCCAACATGGTGGCCGCCGGAGTCATCGACGTCGGCATCAGTTGCGGCGTCGAGGCGATGTCACGGGTGCCGCTGGGCAGCGGCTCGAAACACGGACCGGGCAAGCCCTGGCCCGACGAGTGGAACGTCGACCTGCCCAACCAGTTCGAGGCCGCCGAGCGCATCGCGCGCAAACGCGGCCTCACCCGCGAGCGGGTCGACGCGCTCGGCCTCCTCTCGCAGCAGCGGGCGGCCGCCGCCTGGGCCGAGGAGCGCTTCAAGCGCGAGACGTACGCCGTCCAGGTCCCCACCACCGAGGAGGAGCAGGCGGCCGGCCAGGGCATGTGGCGCCTCGTCGACCGGGACGAGGGGCTGCGGGACACCTCCATGGAGGCGCTCGCCGGCCTCAAGGCGGTCATGCCGAGCGCGATCCACACCGCCGGCAACTCCTCCCAGATATCCGACGGGGCCGCCGCCATCCTCTGGTCCTCGAAGCGGATGGCCCGCGCCCTGAAGCTCAAGCCCCGCGCCCGGATCGTCGCCCAGGCGCTCGTCGGCTCGGACCCGCACTTCCACCTGGACGGTCCGATCGACGCCACCCGGGCTGTGCTCGGCAAGGCGGGCATGTCGCTGAAGGACATCGACGTCGTCGAGATCAACGAGGCGTTCGCGTCGGTGGTGCTGAGCTGGGCCCAGGAGTTCGAGGCGGACCTCGACGGCCTGGAGAAGGTCAACGTCAACGGCGGCGCGATCGCGCTCGGCCACCCGGTCGGCGCGACGGGGGCCCGTCTGATCACCACGGCCCTGCACGAACTGGAACGCGGAGACAAGGAGTTCGCGCTGATCACGATGTGCGCGGGCGGCGCGCTGGCCACGGGCACGATCATCCAGCGGCTGTAGCCGCGAGACCGCTCAGGAGTCCAGGGGGCCGTCCACCCCTCGGGCACCTCGGGCACCTATGGCACCTACGGCACCTGGGGCTTCTCAAACCCCACCCGCGCGTCGAACGCCGCCCGCCGGGTCGCCCGCCGCAGCGCCTTCAGCAGCGTCGGGCCGATGGTCAGCGTCAGGACGACGGTGAGCACCGCCCGCCCCAGGTCCCAGCCCAGCGAGGTCGCCGCGCAGTAGGCGAGGAAGCGCACCAGGTTCTCGGGGAGCGGGTCGCCCGCGACGAACGAGATGCCCGAGCCGAGACCCGGGATGATCGTCCACCCGTACAGATTCATGATCGTGCCGTACGCGAACGCCGCCACGGACCCGTAGACCGCGAGCATCGCCAGCTCGGCCCGGCCGCGCAGCCGGTCCGCGCCCGGCAGCAGCCCCGCGCCCATCGTGAACCAGCCCATCGCGAGCATCTGGAACGGCATCCACGGCCCCACCCCGCCCGTGAGCAGGGCGGACGCGAACATGGTCACCGAGCCGAGCACGAAGCCGAAACCCGGCCCCAGCACCCGCCCGCTCAGCACCATCAGGAAGAACATCGGCTCCAGGCCCGCCGTCCCCGCCCCCAGTGGGCGCAGCGCCGCCCCGACCGCCGCCAGCACCCCGAGCATCGCGACGGCCTTGGCGTCCATCCCGGACTCCGAGATCGTCGCCACCACCACCGCGACCAGCAGCGGCAGCAGCGCCGCGAACAGCCACGGCGCGTCCTGCGCGTGCGCGAGCCCGGACCCGGCACCGGCGAGCAGCGGCCACCCGAAGGCGACCACCCCGACCGCGCTGACCAGCACCAGCGCGGCGACCGACTTCGGCCCGAGCCGCACGGGCCGGGGAGCCCGCACCCTCTCCGTAACACTCACGCGCCCGCCTCCAGCGCGCCGCGCACCTGGGAGACGGTCAACCACTCCTGCGGGGCGAGGATCTTCGCGGTCTGCGGGGCGAAGGCGGGGGAGGAGACCACCACCCGCCCGGTCGGGCCGTCCG
This sequence comes from Streptomyces cyaneofuscatus, assembly GCF_042718795.1. Taxonomy (GTDB): domain Bacteria; phylum Actinomycetota; class Actinomycetes; order Streptomycetales; family Streptomycetaceae; genus Streptomyces; species Streptomyces cyaneofuscatus_A. The sequence goes on along the minus strand of NZ_JBHXOX010000002.1, from coordinate 111,071 downwards.
CGACGACCTCCCCGTCGGCGAGGATCACCACCCGGTGGGCCAGCTCCGCCGCCAGCTCCACATCGTGCGTGGCCAGGACGATCGCGTGACCTTCGGCCGCCAGCGACCGCAGGACCCCGACGAGCCGGCCCTTCGCCGCGTAGTCCAGGCCGCGCGTCGGCTCGTCCAGCAGCAACAGCGGTGGCCGGGCCGTGAGGACCAGCGCCAGAGCGAGCGCGAGGCGCTGGCCTTCGGAGAGGTCGCGCGGGTGCGTGCCGTCCTCCACACCCGGCAGCAGCTCGGTGACCAGCGCCCGGCAGGTGCCCTCGGCCGCGCCCGCGTCCCGGTCGGCGGCGGCGCACTCGGCGGCCACCGTGTCCGCGTACAGCAGGTCGCGCGGCTCCTGCGGGACGAGGCCGACCCGGCGGATCATGGCGCGCGGATCGGTACGGGCGGGGGCCAGGCCGCCGACGCGCACGGACCCGGAGGTGGGCTCGACCATGCCGACGAGGGCGCCGAGCAGCGTGGACTTCCCGGCCCCGTTACGGCCCATCAGCGCCACGGTCTCGCCGGGCGCCACGGTGAGCGTGATCCGCCGCAACGCCTCGATCCGCCCGCGCCGCACGCCGAGCGCGTCGACCCGGGTGACGGGGTCGGCGGGATTGGGCGCTTCCACGGCTTTCGTACGTCCCAGGAGCCGGGCGAGACGCCCGGGACGGGGACCGGCGGATACGGGAGGGGGCACCACGGGCACACGCGCGGCAACCTCCGGCGGCGAGGCCTGCGCCAGCCGGTCCCGCAGCTCACCGGCCCCGCGCCGGGCGTCCCGTACGGAGAGCGGCAGCGGGTTCCACCCCGCCAGCAGCCCCAACTCGGCGACCGGCGGCCGGACCGGAGACACCTTCATGATCTCGGCGGGCGCACCCATCACCGGGGCGGCGCCCGGCGCGGGCAGCAGGACGACCTGGTCCGCGTACTGCACCACCCGCTCCAGCCGGTGCTCGGCCATCAGCACGGTCGTCCCCAGATCGTGCACCAGCCGCTGGAGCACGGCGAGGACCTCCTCGGCCGCCGCCGGGTCCAGCGCGGACGTCGGCTCGTCGAGCACCAGCACCTTGGGGTGCGGGGTCAGCACCGAACCGATCGCCACCCGCTGCTGCTGGCCGCCCGAGAGGGTCGCGATCGGCCGGTCCCGCAGCTCGGCCAGCCCCAGCAGATCGAGCGTCTCCTCCACGCGCCGGCGCATGACGTCCGGCGCCAGGCCCAACGACTCCATGCCGTACGCGAGTTCGTCCTCGACCGTGTCCGTGACGAAGTGGGCCAGGGGGTCCTGCCCCACCGTGCCCACCAGATCGGCCAGTTCACGCGGCTTGTGCGTACGGGTATCACGCCCGTCCACCGTGACCCGGCCGCTCAGCACCCCGCCCGTGAAGTGCGGGACGAGCCCCGAGACCGTCCCCAGCAACGTCGACTTGCCGACCCCGGACGGCCCGACGAGCAGCACCAACTCGCCCTCCGGGACCGCGAGATCGACGCCGGAGAGCGTGGGCCGGCCCGTCCCGTCGTACCGCACGGAGACCTGCTCGAACCTGATCACGCCTGCTCCTTGCCGCGATGGTCGTGTACTTCAAGGCCGCGACGATCGCGTTCTTCCGGGCCGCGTGGAGACGGCGGTACGGGGGCGACCAGCGCGGGCAGCAGCCCGACCAGCACAGCGGCAGCGGGCCAGAGCGGCAGCACGGGTGCGGTCAGCGGGACGACCCCGGGGTGCAGCGCCTCCGGATCGACCGAGCCCGCCCAGATCATCGCGGCCGCCACCACCGCACCCGACCCCGCCACCAGCCAGGCCCGCACCCCCCACCGGTCCGGGCGGTAGCGGGTCCGTACCGAGCGCCGCCCGCCCAGCCGCAGCCCCGCCATCGCCGCGACGAGCCCCACCAGCAGCAACGGCAGCCCGTACACGGCCCCTTGGGCGGCGAGCAGCCCGTACGTCCCGGCGCACACCCCGAGCAGCCCGCCGAGCGTGAGCACGTTGGTGGTGTGCCGGACGGCGGGCGGGACCTGGGCGGTACGCCCGTACCCGCGCGCGTCCATCGACGCGGCCACCGCCACCGACCGCTCCAACGCCCCCTCCAGCACCGGCAGTCCGATCTGCGCGACCGCCTTCACACCACCGGTCGGCCGCCCCCGCAGCCGCCGCGCGGTCCGCAGCCGGACCACGTCGGCGACCATGTTCGGGGCGAACGTCATCGCGACGACGACGGCGACCCCCACCTCGTACAGCGCACCGGGCAGGGACTTCAGCAGCCGGGCCGGGTTGGCGAGCGAGTTCGCCGCGCCGACGCAGATCAGCAGGGCGGCCAGCTTCATCCCGTCGTAGAGCGAGAAGACGAGCTGCTCCGCCGTGACCCGGCCGCCGATCCGCACCCCCTGCGCCCAGTCGGGCATCGGCACCTCGGGGAGCGTGAACACGGTGTGCGAGCCGGGGATCTGCGAGCCGAGGAAGACGGAGAAGAGCAGGCGCAGCGCCACGACGAAGAGCCCGAGCTTGATGAACGCCCCGTAGGAGCGGGCCCAGGGCGCGTCCGTGCGCCGGGCCGCCACCACATACCCCGCCACCCCGACCAGCAGGCCGAGCAGCAGCGGGTTGGTGGTCCGGGAGGCGGCGGTGGCCAGCCCCAGGGCCCACAGCCACCACGCCCCGGCGGGCAGCGCGTTGGAGCGGCCCGCCTCGGGCGCGTGCAGGGCACGGCGGAGCAGCCGGGCCGTCCCCGGGGCATACGTCATCGGCGCCGGCGGGCCTGGAACACGGCGGCGACGCCCAGCAGCAGGACCGCGCCGATGCCGAGGAGGAGACCGGCGGAGGGACCACCGCCGCTGCCCCCGTCATCCGCCGCCGGGGCGGGGGAGGCGGAGGCGTCATCGGTCGGCTTCCCGCTGCCGTCCCTCCCGCTGCCGTCCTTCTTGCTGCCGTCCCCCGACACCTGCTCGCCGCAGCCGGACTTCGGGTAGCCGGAGATCGCGCAGATCATGGCGCTGCTGTCGTACCGCAGCGGCTTCGCCACCGAGGCCAGCGCCTCCGCGCTGCTGGCGTCCGGCGCGACCTGGGCGCAGGCGGTGCGCAGCGCGGGCGGCTTCTCCCCGGCCGGGGCGTCCTCCGCCGTACCCGGGTCGATCACCACGGCGACCCGCTTGGCGCCGCCCTTCGCCGGGGTCTCCGCGCAGATCGCCGCGAAGTCCGGGGCCTGGCGCGGCCGGTCGGCGTCGGCGGAGTCCTCACTGACGGCGAACCGGAAGCCCTGGACCGTACCGTCGTCGGGGCGCACGAGGGACGGGCCCTGGGTGGCGTAGGCCCAGTTCTTGCCGTCGGCCTCCCAGAAGGACCAGTAGCGGTACCCGGCGGCCTGAGCCCCACCCGCCCCGAACAGGACGCCCGAGGCGGCGAGGAGGACGGCGAGGATGACGGTGAGGAGAGCGGCGACCGGACTCCGGAGCAGCGCCGACGAGGTGTGCGTCACGGCTGCTTCTTCTTCCGGCGCATGGAGAGCAGGAAGCCGATGCCCGCGCCGAAGAAGAGACCCAGGCCGACCAGCCACCACAGGCTGAGCCCGCTGTCCTCGCTCTCGGTGCCGCTGGAGGGCTGCGGACCGGTCGGCGTCGGCGACGGCAGCGCGGTCACGGCGGGGGCGGGGCCGGTCCCGTTGAGCTGGGCGACCAGGTCGACCCCGCCGAAGTCGCGGGCATCGGCGGCGGTGGCGTGCGCGGCGAAGATCAGTTGCGCGGCGGCGGCGGGCCCGCCCTGCTGCGCCCAGTCCTTGGAGTTCTTCTCCAGCCACTCCACCGAGGCGGCGGCCTTGTCCTTGTGCCCGGAGGCGGCGAGTGCGACGACCATGTCGGCGGTGTTGCCGAAGTCGGGCTGCGGCTCGCTCTCCTCGGCGCCCGGCATCGGCGGCTGCTCCAGGAAGGGGGAGGCGGCCAGGGTCGCGGCGAGGTAGTGGGCGCCGTTCTGCGCGCTCTGCTCGGCGGTGAGGTCGTCGCCCTTGGTGCAGACGGGGTCCTTCACCACGTCGGAGTCGCCCACGGCCATGCCTCTGCCGAGCAGCCCGAGCACGGCGGCGGCGGACGCGTCGTTGTTGGCGACGAGCTCGCCCTTCTTGCCGGGCTGGTAGGCGAAGGCGCCGCCGTCCTTCTTGCCGCACGGGATGGCGAGGGCCTGGAGCGCGGTGTACGGGGTGCTGCCGTCGGCGGTGGTGAGCTCGCCGACCGGGACGCTCGTACGGGCGAGGGCGCCGATCACGACGGCGGTGGAGTTGGCATCGCTGGGGCTGCCCGGGTTGTACCCCCAGCCGCCGTCCTCGTTCTGTACGGACTTCAGCCAGTCGGCCCCGTTGTCGGCGGCCTCCCGGTGCTGGCCCAGCTCGACGAAGGCCTGGACGGCGGCGGCGGTGGCGTTGGTGTCCATCACGGTCGACGCGTCGCAGGGAGTGGAGGCGTCGTCCCGGTACGAGGTGAAGGCGCCGCTGTCGCACTGCTGCTCCAGCAGCCAGTCCACGGACTGCTTCGACGGCGTGACGTACTCGATCTTCTGGGCGAGGAAGGCCAGCGACTGCCGCCACACCCCGTCGTACGTGGGGTCCGTGGTCCCGTAGAGCCCCAGCGGTAGCTGGACCGACGGGGACGGGCTCGGCGCGGCGACCGCGACGGGTGCGGCCGCGCCCAGAAGAACGGCGGTGGTCGCGAGCGCGGCTGCGCTGCGGCGTACGGTCATGGCGGGCTGCGCCTCTCCTGCGGGGGCCGGCTCTCCCGGGCGCACGAGGACACCGGGCTCCGGCCCCGTATACCTCGACGGTGCCGGTCACCGGGGTTCCGGTGACCCTGGCCACCGGGTTCCCGGTGGCCCTGGGGCCCGTGGTCACACTGCCCCCGGCCGCTCACACTCCGACCTGGGGACGTTCCGGCTGCCGTCGCGCGGACGGCTCGGACGATTCACGGCTGGGGCCGGCGCCGGTTCGCACCGGCTCACCCCTGTACGGGCATGATGACGACCTGCCCACTCTACCGGGCCGTAGCGTCCCCGCTCGGGGCGGCAGACCGCGGGGGTCGTCCGGAGGGAGCAGCGCGCGGGGCGGGTGCGGTATGGCTCACACGGCGATGTACGTGACCTGTGCACTCACACCGCGATGTACGTGACCTGTGCACTCACACCGCGATGTACGTGACCTGTGCACTCACACCGCGATGTACGTGACCTGTGCACTCACACCGCGATGTAC
>NZ_JBHXOX010000002.1:0-105721 GCF_042718795.1 Streptomyces cyaneofuscatus | reverse complement strand
ACGTCACCGGGTCGGCGCCCGGCACCGCCTCCGCGCGCCCGAGCTTCACCAGCCGCCGCAGATGGGACTCGGCCTCCGAGACGGCGATCGACCGCGAACCGTGCGGGATCTGCTCCCAGGGCCGGTTCCACGCCATCCGCTCGGCGAGCTGCCACGGGGTGAGCGGCGTGGCGAGCAGGGCGAGCAGCCCGGTCAGCCGCTCCTCGTGGTGGTCCAGCAGCTCCCGTACGCGTCCGCCCGCACCGGTGAACGCGTGCTGGTGGGCGGGCAGCACCTCGGCCACCCCGAGCCGCCCGATCCGCTCCAGCGAGGCGAGGTAGTCCCCGAGGGGATCGGAGACGGCGGAGTCGTCCGGGTCCTCGTACAGCCCGATGTGCGGGCTGATCCCGGGCAGCAGGTGATCCCCGGAGAACAGCCGCCCGTGCCCCGGCAGATCCGCCGGATGCCGCTCCTCCAGATGGAGGCAGACGTGGCCCGGGGTGTGCCCGGGGGTCCAGACGGCGCGCAGCCGCCGCCCGGCGAGGGCGAGCAGCTCGCCGGGGACGATCTCCCGGTCCGGCAGGGCGGGGCGCAGCCCGGGCAAGGTCCGCGGCCGGCCGCTGCCGCGGGCGGCGAGCAGGGGGGCGAGGTGGTCGTCGGGCGCGCCGACGGCGGCGAGCTTGCGGGCGAGGTAGTCGAGCCAGGTGCCGGGCGCGGCCTCCCGGGTACGCCGGACGATCGCGGCGTCCGCCTCGTGCATCGCGATCCAGGCCCCGGACGCCTCGCGGACCTGGCCGGAGAGGCCGTGGTGGTCGGGGTGGTGGTGGGTGATGACGACGCCGTGGACGTCGGTGACGGCGGTGGAGAGGGCGGTGAGCCCGGCGACCAGGGTGTCCCAGGACGCCGGGTCGTCCCACCCCGTGTCGATGAGGACGGGCCCCCGGTCGGTGTCGACGAGGTGGACGAGGGTGTGGCCGAGGGGGTTGTCCGGGATGGGGACCTTGATGCTGTGGACGCCCCCGCCGTGGTCGGTCACCTGAGTCATGGGCTCCCCATCTCTGCTCGGCAGGCGGCGCGAACTGCCCCCACTCTAACGAGAACTTGTTCCAGTGGTAGCCCAGCCCAACCACATCGACGCCTCTCGGCCGCGGTCCACGCCGTGGACTCCTGGAACAGGAACTGGTATCAGTTCTGACGAGCAGTCAGTTGCGGTGTACGGGTTCGCTTCGCGGGAGGCAACGGCCATGACGGAACGTACGGAGCTGGTGGAACACGGAAAGCTGTTCATCGGCGGGGAGTTCACCGACCCGCTCGGCACCGGCGTCATCGAGGTGATCTCCCCGCACACCGAACAGGTCATCGGCCGCGTACCGCACGCCTCGGAGGGGGATGTGGACCGGGCGGTCGCCGCCGCCCGCCAGGCCTTCGACGAGGGCCCCTGGCCGCGCATGACGCTGGACGAGCGGATCGCGGTGATCACGCGGATCAAGGACGCCTTCGCCGTCCGGTACGAGGAGTTCGCGCGCCTGATCAGCGCCCAGAACGGCACCCCGTACAGCGCGAGCGTGATGGTGCAGGCGCTGGCCGCGATGATGGTGTGGGACTCGGCGATCACGGTGGCGCGGACGTTCCCGTACGAGGAGCGGCGCGACGGGGTGCTGGGCCCCCTCCTGGTCCGCCGCGAACCGGTCGGGGTGGTGGCGGCGGTCGTCCCGTGGAACGTCCCCCAGTTCACGGCCGCGGCCAAACTGGCGCCCGCGCTCCTCTCCGGCTGCACGGCGGTCCTGAAGGTCTCCCCGGAAACCCCCCTGGACGCCTACCTCCTGGCGGAGATAGCGGCGGAGGCGGGCCTGCCGCCCGGGGTCCTCTCGATCCTCCCGGCCGACCGGGAGGTGAGCGAGTACCTGGTGGGCCACCGGGACATCGACAAGGTCTCCTTCACCGGCTCGGTGGCCGCCGGCCGCCGCGTGATGGAGGTCGCCTCCCGCAACCTGACCCGCGTCACCCTCGAACTCGGCGGCAAATCGGCGGCAGTCATCCTCCCGGACGCGGACCTGGAGGCGGCGGTCGCGGGCATCGTCCCCTTCGCCTGGATGATCAACGGCCAGGCGTGCGTGGCCCAGACGCGCATCCTGGCCCCGCGCTCCCGCTACGAGGAGATAGCGGAGGCGTTCGCGGCAGCGGCGGGCGCCCTGCGGGTGGGCGACCCCTTGGACCCGACCACCGAACTGGGCCCCTTGGTGGCGCAACGCCAACAGCAACGCTCTCTGGACTACATCAAGTTGGGCCAGGAGGAAGGCGCCAAGATCCTCACGGGCGGCAGCCGCCCCGCCTCCCAGGAACGCGGCTGGTACGTCGAACCGACCCTCTTCGGCTCGGTCGACAACTCCATGCGCATCGCCCGCGAGGAGATCTTCGGCCCGGTGATCTGCCTGATCCCGTACGGCAACGAGGCCGAGGCGGTCCGCATCGCCGACGACTCCCCGTACGGCCTCAGCGGCAGCGTCTGGACGGCCGACACCGAACGCGGCATCGACATCGCCCGCCGCGTCCGCACCGGCACGTACAGCGTGAACACCTTCAGCCTGGACATGCTCGGCCCCTTCGGCGGCTACAAGAACTCCGGTCTGGGCCGCGAGTTCGGCCCCGAGGGCTACGGCGAGTTCTTCGAGCACAAGATGATCCACCTCCCCGCCGGCTACCGGGAGGCATGATGGGCGACCGCTGGCACGTCGAGGTCGACCGCTCCGTCTGCATCGGCTCCGGCATGTGCGTGAACCACGCCCCGGACGCCTTCCACCTGGACACGGCCCGCCAGTCCCACCCCCGGACCGAGGACCGCGACGCCGGCGAACAGGTCCTCGCGGCGGCGGAGGGCTGCCCGGTCGAGGCGATCACGCTGACGCTGGTGGGGTCGGGGGAGGTGGTGTTCCCGCCGGAGGAGTGACGGGGGAACGGACTTCGCGCGGCCAGGTCGCCGCCGGTGCGTAAACGGCTGCTCCCCTCCGGCCGAGTGGTCGGTCTGCCGGAGGGGAGGTGGGTGTTCGGGAAACGGTTCGGCCGGACGGAGGGGCGGATGGCCCTGAGGGGCTGTACCGGCCCGAGGCCTAAGCCAGGTCACCGATGAACGCCTGCCAGGCGGTGTGGTCGAAGGCGAGGACCGGGCCCGTCGGGCGCTTGCTGTCGCGGACCGGGATCAGGTGGGGGAGGTTCGGGGCGACCTCCACGCACTCGTTGTTGCCGCCGCTGTACGAGCTGGTACGCCACTGCGCGCCTGACAGGTTCGGCGTGCTGTGGTGTGCGCTGTTCATGCTTGATGCTCCTTGGCCCTGCGACGGATGACAGCGCGGGATTCCGTCGGGGAGAGCGCGGACGTCCGCGCGGCATCGAACAGGTCCTGGTAGCGCGAGACGTCCGCCTCCCGTTCCAGCCACATGGAACCGGACGGGTTGTCCGCCAGCACCACGTCGAGCGCGCCCTCCTCGGGAAAACCCAGCACTACGTACGGGCCGAACATACTCGCATGTGCCCCGCGCGAGAACGGCAGCACCTGCACGGTCACGTTCGGGTGCTCGGAACTGGCCAGCAGGTGCTGCAACTGCGCGTTCATCACCTGGGCACCGCCGACTTGCTGGAGGAGGACGGCTTCCGACAGTACGGCCCAGAGCTGTAGCGGGGTGTCGTCCAGGAGCCGTTCCTGTCGTGCCAGCCGGACCTGGACGAACTTGTCGATCTCGTCCGCCGTCTGCCACTGGCGCGAAGCCACGGTGACGGCGCGGATGTACTCCGGAGTCTGGAGCAGACCGGGAATCAGCTGCGCCTGGAAGGTCCGGATCGATCCGGCCATGGCTTCCAGGGCGATGTAGTCGCGGTAGGTGTCGGCGAGTACATCGCCGTACTGGTTCCACCAGCCCTCCCGGCGCCTGCGGTTGGCCTTGCGGGCCAAGGAGGCGAGACGGTCCCGGATGTCGGGATCGGAGATTTCGTACGCGTGCAGCATCGCCGTCAGATCGGGGAGCCGGACGGCCACCCGGCCGTTCTCGATCCGGCTGATCTTGCCCTTGGTGCAGTCCAGGGCTTCGGCCGCTTGGCTGGTGGTCAGGCCGGCTGCCTCCCGCAACCTCCTCAGTTCATCGCCGAGTTGGCGGCCGAGAACGGTGGAGGTGTTGGCGGCGGTGCTCTTCGCGTGCATGTGAACACCTTTAGCAAAGTAGCGGCTCTGTCGGGGGGAGGTTACCCGAAAGAGGGAAAAATGATGTGGAGGCCATCGGCAACGTTGCATTTTCGAGCAGTCCGCGTCCATCCTGCTGATGTCGGAGAGGCCCGGGTGAACGGGCCTTTCCCGCAAGGGATTTCAGTCGACCGCGCCACTGGAGGACCGTGATGGCTGAACTGTGTGAAGTGAACGTCCGGCTGGTCCGTCGCCGCAGCAGCGTCCCCGAGGCCCGCGCACTCCTGCGCGCCAAGCTCGGTGAATGGCGAGCGGGGGAGGCGCCCGCCGACATCGGTGAGTTGGTGCTCTCGGAGCTGGTCACCAACGCCCTGCGGGTCGCCGTCCCCGGGGACCGGATGATCGGCGTACGCATCGTGTGCCGGGAGCGAGGCGCCTCGCTCCGGCTTGAGGTGAGTGACGCTGGGGGAGGCCGTCCCGTGGTGCGGGTGCCCGGTGAGCTGGAGCAGGGCGGGCGGGGGCTGCTGCTCGTGGAGGCGCTCGCGTACCGCTGGGGCGTGGACGAGCGGTCGGCGGGGATCGGCAAGACGGTCTGGGCGGAGGTGGTGGCGCCCGGCGCCGCGCCTGCATCCGTGGGCGCCGAATCCCTGGCCGCCGAGGCCGAGATCGCCGCCGCTACCGTCCGTCCTGGTCAGTCCGTACGGGTCTGGGGCGCCTGGTGCACCGTCCGGAGCGTGCGCAGTGAGCGGTACGCGTCGGGCGGGCTCGCGGTCGTGATCGGCCTGGATGACGGGCCCGGTCTGCGGATGGATGCGGCGGAACCGCTCCTGGTGCGGGACGGTGCGCGGCCGACCGCGGCCGGCGACCCCGTGGTGGCGTCGTGAGGAGTCTGTGGCGCAGGGTTCGGTGGCGTTCGGCGCGCCGTGCGGGGCCCCGGTTTCGCGGCACTCTGGTCCAGCTCGTCGGCGGGTGGCCGACCGTGGTCAGCCGGGGCGGTGTGCCGGTGGTGCCGGTGCCGCTGCTCGTTGCCGCGTCCGTGCGGCCCACCGTCCGGCGGGCCGGGCGGGGTTCGCTGCGGGGGCAGGTGCGTGTGCCTGCTCGTTTCGATGATCCGCATCCCAGGGTCGCCGCTGTCTTCGGGATGGCGTGATGCGGCTCCTCCTCGATACCCGCGTGATCGTGTGGTGGCTCGACGATGCGCCGGAGCTGTCCGAACCCGTCAGGCACCTGCTCGACTCCGCGAACGCCGTACACATCAGTGCCGTGTCGCCGTGGGAGATCACCCTCAAGCAGCACCTCGGCCTGATCGAAGGTCCGGGTGATCTGGCCGAACGGGTGCGCGACCTCGCGTTTCCGAGTCTGCCCGTCACCGCCGCGCACGGCGTGCGGGCCGGGCGGCTCCCGATGGTGCACGAGGACCCCTTCGACCGGATTCTCGTCGCCCAGGCACAGGCCTGTGGGCTGGTCCTCGTGACCCGAAGCCCGTGGATCTCGCAGTACGACGTCGAGGTCATGCCGGTCTGAACCGTGCGGCGGCCGGACTCCGTGCGGGCCCCTCAACCCCGTCCGGGCCCCGGCTCCGCCGTCAGGTCGATCAGGCGGCAGACCGTCTCGATGTCGATCTTGACCTGGGCGATCGAGGCCCGGCCCGACAGCCAGGTGATCAGCGCCGAGTGCCAGGTGTGCTCGATCACCCGGACCGCCGAGAGCTGCTCCGGCGTCGGGTTCTCCAGGCCCATCGCGTCCAGGATGATCGCCGTCGTGAGGCGGGAGACCGTGTCCACCTCCGGGCTCACGCTGCGGTCCGCGAAGGTGAGGGCGCGGACCATGGCGTCCGCCAGGTGGGGTTCGCGCTGGAGGGCGCGGAAGGCGCGCATCAGGGTCTCGGCCACCCGCTGGGCCGCGTCGTCCCCGGCCGGGGGGCGTTTGCGGAGCGTGGAGTGCATGTGCTGGAGCTGGTCCTGCATGGTGGCAACCAGCAGGTGGATCTTGGAGGGGAAGTAGCGGTACAGGGTGCCCAGGGCGACCCCGGCCGCCTCCGCCACCTCGCGCATCTGCACCGCCTCGAACCCGCCGCGGCTGGCGAGCTGGGCGCTGGCGTGCAGGATGCGGCGGCGGCGGGCCTCCTGCCGCTCGGTGAGCGGAGGCGTCGCGCGGTCCGTGGGCGGCTGCGCTGCCGGTCTGGCGTCCGCGGTCATGCTGTCCCCGTTCACGATCCATGGCGTTGATCCCGCACCCGGGTGGACGAAGCGATTGCGTCCGGGCGCGCACAGCATGCCAGGGCCTCCGTCGTGGCGCGAATCACCTGATCCGGGCCTCACACCGTCGCTACCTGCCGGTAGATTCGATGCACGTCGAACGATCAAGTCTGGAACTTGTTCTAGATTAGCGCTACCGGTTACGCTCCGGCGAACACGCAGTCAGAAGGGGGCCGAGTGTGACCGCTGAGGCCATAGAGACGGGCCCCCGCACGGGCGGCAGCAGCTCCGCCGCCGGGGCCGGCGACCGGCCGCTGCGCATCGCGCTCCTCACGTACAAGGGCAACCCGTTCTGCGGTGGCCAAGGCGTCTACGTACGCCACCTCGGGCGTGAGCTGGCCCGGCTGGGCCACAGCGTCGAGGTCATCGGCGCGCAGCCCTACCCCGTGCTCGACGAGGGCGTTCCGCTCACCGAGCTCCCCAGCCTGGACCTGTACCGGCAGCCGGACCCCTTCCGTACGCCGAAGCGGGGCGAGTACCGGGACTGGGTCGACCTGGCCGAGGTCGCCACCATGTGGACCGGCGGCTTTCCCGAACCGCTCACCTTCAGCCTCCGCGCCCGCCGCCATCTCCTGGCCCGGCGCGGCGAGTTCGACGTCGTCCACGACAACCAGACCCTCGGTTACGGGCTCCTCGGCGACCTCGGGGCCCCACTCGTGACGACGATCCACCACCCCATCACCGTGGACCGCAGGCTCGACCTGGCGGCCGCCACCAGCCGCCGCCGGCGCGCCTCCATACGCCGCTGGTACGCCTTCACCCGGATGCAGAAGCGGGTCGCCCGCAAGCTGGACACCGTGCTCACCGTCTCCGGCTCCTCCCGTGACGAGATCGTCGAGGACCTCGGCGTACCGGCGGACCGGATCAGCGTCGTCCACATCGGCGCCGACACCGGCCTCTGGTCGCCCGACCCCTCCGTCGCCGAGGTGCCCGGCCGCATCGTCACCACCTCCAGCGCCGACGTCCCGCTCAAGGGCCTGGTCCACCTCGTCGACGCCCTCGCCAAGCTCCGTACGGAGAACCCCGCCGCCCACCTCGTCGTCGTCGGCAAGCGCGCCGAGGACGGGCCGGTCGCCCGGGCCATCGAGCGGCACGGGCTCACCGACGCCGTCGAGTTCGTCAAGGGCATCAGCGACGCCGAGCTGGTCGACCTCGTGCGCAGCGCCCAGGTCTCCTGTGTCCCGTCGCTGTACGAGGGGTTCTCGCTGCCCGCCGCCGAGGCCATGGCCACCGGCACGCCCCTGGTCGCCACCACCGGCGGCGCGATCCCCGAGGTCTCCGGCCGCGACGGGGAGACCTGCCTCGCCGTGGCGCCCGGCGACGCGGACGCGCTGGCCGGGGCGCTCGCCCGGCTGCTGGCCGACCCGGAGCTGCGCGCCCGGCTCGGCGCGGCGGGCCGGGAGCGGGTACTGGCCAACTTCACCTGGGCCCGGGCGGCCGCCGGAACGGCCGAGCTGTACCGTCAGGCGATCGCCGTCCGTAAGGCAGCGGCCCGCAGGTGACGGCGTGACCACGTCGTACCCGCAGGTGACGGCGGCCCCGTTCACCGGCTGCCGTACCCCGCTTCTCCGAACCCGTCCCTCCGACCTCGAAGGCAGGCCCCCGTGCTGACCGTCGACTTCACCCGCTTCCCGCTCGCCGCCGGCGACCGAGTGCTCGACCTGGGCTGCGGTGCCGGCCGTCATGCCTTCGAGTGTTACCGGCGCGGCGCACAGGTGGTGGCCCTCGACCAGAACGGCGAGGAGATCCGCGAGGTCGCCAAGTGGTTCGCCGCGATGAAGGAGGCCGGGGAGGCCCCCGAGGGCGCCACCGCCACGGCGATGGAGGGCGACGCCCTCAACCTGCCCTTCCCCGACGACTCCTTCGACGTCGTGATCATCTCCGAGGTCATGGAGCACATCCCCGACGACAAGGGCGTCCTCGCCGAGATGGTCCGGGTCCTCAAGCCGGGCGGCCGCATCGCCATCACCGTCCCGCGCTACGGCCCCGAGAAGATCTGCTGGACCCTCTCCGACGCCTACCACGAGGTCGAGGGCGGCCACATCCGCATCTACAAGGCCGACCAGCTCCTCGCCCGCATCCGCGAGGCCGGGCTCAAGCCGTACGGCACCCACCACGCCCACGCCCTGCACTCGCCGTACTGGTGGCTGAAGTGCGCTTTCGGCGTGGACAACGACCAGGCGCTGCCGGTGCGGGCGTACCACAAGCTGCTGGTCTGGGACATCATGAAGAAGCCGCTCGCCACCCGGGTCGCCGAGCAGTTGCTCAACCCGGTCGTCGGCAAGAGCTTCGTCGCGTACGCCACCAAGCCGCACCTCCCGAAGGCGCAGGCGTGAGCACTCCCGAACAGACCGAACACCTGGTCCTGCCCGGCGTTCTGACGGCGGTTCAGGCCGCCGAGACGGTCGCCGCGCTCGCCGCCGTACAGCGCGAGGACGGGGCGCTGCCCTGGTTCCGGGGCCACCACCTCGACCCGTGGGACCACACCGAGGCCGCGATGGCGCTGGACGCGGCCGGCGAGCACGAGGCGGCCGAGCGCGCCTACGACTGGCTGGCCCGCCACCAGAACGGCGACGGTTCCTGGTACGCCGCCTACCACGACGGCGACCCCGGGCAGCCCACCGACCGCAGCCGCGAGACCAACTTCTGCGCGTACGTGGCCGTCGGCGTCTGGCACCACTACCTCGCCACCGGGGACGACGCGTTCGTCGACCGGATGTGGCCGACCGTCTTCGCGGCGATCGAGTTCGTGCTCCGACTCCAGCAGCCCGGCGGGCAGATCGGCTGGAAACGGGAGGCGGACGGGACGGCGGTGAACGATGCCCTGCTGACGGGTTCCTCCTCCGTCCACCAGGCGCTGCGCTGTGCGCTCGCCATCGCGGAGCAGCGCGAAGAGCCGCAGCCCGACTGGGAGTTGGCGACCGGGGCGCTGGCCCACGCGATCCGCCACCATCCCGAGCGCTTCCTCGACAAGAACCGCTACTCGATGGACTGGTACTACCCGGTGCTCGGCGGCGCCGTCACCGGGGCCGAGGCCACCGCCCGCATCCAGGAGGGCTGGGACCGCTTCGTCGTCCCTGGCCTCGGGGTGCGCTGCGTCCTGCCCAATCCCTGGGTCACCGGCGGCGAGAGCTGCGAACTCGCCCTCGCCCTCTGGGTGACGGGGGAGTCGGACCGGGCCCTGGAGATCCTCCAGTCCATCCAACACCTGCGTGCCGAAGGCGGGTTGTACTGGACGGGGTACGTCTTCGAGGGCAACAAGGCCTTCTGGCCCGAGGAGTTGACCACCTGGACGGCGGGCTCCCTGCTGCTGGCGGTGGCCGCACTCGGGGGGGACGAGGCGACCACCGCGGTCTTCTCCGGCGAGCGGCTGCCGGTCGGCCTGGAGCCGGACTGCTGCCGGTAGCCGACAGCCGCTCGCCTGTAGCCGGCAGCCGCTCGCCGGTAGCAGTCCGGCGCTGACCGCTGGTGCGGCCGGTCCGTCGTCAGCGGCGGATCCGGCCGGCTATGGCGTGCCCGATGAACAGGTAGACCACGGCCGCGAGACCGTAACCGGCCACCACCCGCGCCCACGCCGCGTCGAACGTGAACAGGTCGTACGACCAGCCCGCCAGCCAGGTGGCCGCGTCGTGCACCCACTGCACGAAGTCGTTGCCCCGATTGGCGTCCAGCAGGTACATCAGGATCCAGAGAATGATGATGAAGGCCAGGATGTCGGCCACGACGGCGATGATCCTCGCCGCTGAACTGCTGCCAGAAGAACGGGTTCTGTAGGACATGGAGTCCTGGTTACCGCTTTACCCTCAGTGAAACCCGAATGGCGGTACCGGGTGGCGGGCCGTGCGGGGCCGGGTGAGCCTGGCCGGGAGTGCCGAGGTTCGTCACTCCTTGTGACGCTCCTGCCCGGGAGGCCGCTGTGACCCGTTCCGTACCGATCCGTCGGCCGCTGGTGGCTTTCCTGCTCGCCTGCGCCGTGCTGGTGTCCGTCACGGCGTGCGGGGATTCCGGTGATTCCGGCAGTGCGACCGGTACGGGGACCAGTAGTTCCGCCTCCGCCTCCGCTTCCGCCTCGGCCTCTGCCGCCAGTCCGTCCGCCTCGACCGAGAGACAGCGGCTGGCCAAGACCCGCTTCGTGGCCAACGCCGGGCTCGCGGCCGGGGCGACGTATCAGTGGATCGTGAAGCCGTACCACGCGGGGACCTTCAAGAAGGGGGCCGAGGGGCGCACCTTCGCCCTCGTCAAGGCGGGGCTCGCGGGCGGGTTCGCGTACAACCGGCTCAAGGCGGCCGCGGAGAACGCCAAGGGCGACCCGCTGCTGTCGAAGGCCGTCGCCCCGCTCACGGCCGGGATCGAGTCCCTCCAGGGCATGGCCACCAAGCTCCGCAAGGGCGAGGCGGGCGAGGGGGACATCGGGGCGTTCGAGAGCGTCATCGACAGCATCAAGAACGCCGGGAAGGACGCGGGTGCCGAGGTGAAGGAGAAGGTCCCCTCCACCTCGCAGCTGACGGGGTAGAGCGGTCGTCCGTTATTCAGATGATCAACGTCTGCGGTGCGGTTAGGGTCCCGGCATGACGCTTCTTTCCTACGACCGTTACTGCGACGAGATCCTCGCGCAGACCGACGCCCTGCGCGCGACCCTCAAGGGCGCGGATCTCACCGCGAACGTCCCCTCCTGCCCCGACTGGAACCTGCGGCAGCTCGCCGTGCATGTCGGCGGCGCCCACCGCTGGGTCGGGGAGATCGTGCGCGGGCGGGCCACCGAGGACGTGCCGGAGGAGAAGGTGCCGGGCGCCGCGGGGCCCGGGAGCGACGACCCGGGCGCGCTGGACGCCTGGCTCGCCGAGGGGGCGGCCGCGACCGTCGAGGCGTTGCGGGAGGCGGGGCCGGACACCGAGGTGTGGACCTGGGCGTGGGAGCGGCGTACGGCGTTCTGGGCGCGGCGCATGACGCACGAGACGGTGGTGCACCGGGCGGACGCGGCGCTCGCCGCGCGGGTCCCGTACACGGTCGACGCCGAGGTGGCCGCCGACACCATCGACGAGTGGCTGCGGATCGTCTCCTTCTCGCAGGAGGAGGGCGACCCGGAGGCGGACGAACTGCGGGGTGGCGGACGCTCGTTGCACCTGCACGCCACCGACGTACCGGGGGCGGAGTGGCTGATCGAGTTCGGCGATGACCGCTTCACCTGGCGGCACGACCACGCGAAGGCGACGGTCGCCCTGCGCGGTTCGCTCACCGACCTGATGCTCGTCTTCAACCGCCGTCTGGAGCCGACGAGCGAGCGGGTCGAGGTGCTCGGCGACGCGGAGCTGCTGGACTTCTGGCTGGACCGGTCGTCGTTCGGGTGAGCCCGGACCCGCCCTAGCTGTTCAGCTCCGCCAGGACCCGGAGCGTGTGCGGGTCCGGGGCGGTGACCAACAGGTCGGTCACCGGGCCCTTGCGCCACTCCGCGAGCTTCTCCGCGATCCGGGCGCGTGGGCCGATCAGGGAGATCTCGTCGGCGAAGGTGTCCGGGACCGCTTGGATCGCCTCGTCCTTGCGGCCCTGGAGGAAGAGGTGCTGGATGCGGCGCGCTTCCTCCTCGAAGCCCATCCGGGCCATCAGGTCCGCGTGGAAGTTGCGGGCCGCGTGGCCCATGCCGCCGATGTAGAAGCCGAGCATCGCCTTGACCGGCAGCAGTCCCTCCGCCACGTCGTCGCAGACGTGCGCGCGGGCCATCGGCGCGACCATGAAGCCCTCGCGGAGGCCCGCGAGCGAGGCCTCGTACACGTCCGTGCGGTGCGGTGACCAGTAGAGGGGGAGCCAGCCGTCCGCGATCCGGACCGTCTGCGCGATGTTCTTCGGGCCCTCCGCACCCAGCAGGACCGGGAGTGAGGCCCGCAGCGGGTGCGTGATGGGCTTCAGCGGTTTGCCGAGGCCGGTCGCGTCCGGGCCCGTGTACGGGTGGGAGTGGAAGCGGCCTGACACCTCCACCGGGGCCTCGCGGGCCAGCACCTGGCGGATCACCTCCACGTACTCGCGGGTCGCGGTGAGCGGGCTCTTCGGGAACGGGCGCCCGTACCACCCCTCCACCACCTGCGGCCCGGACAGGCCGAGGCCGAGCAGCAGCCGGCCGCCGGAGAGGTGGTCCAGGGTCAGCGCGTGCATGGCCGTGGCGGTCGGCGTACGGGCCGCCATCTGCGCGATCCCCGTACCCAGCCGGATCCGTGAGGTGTGCGCGGCGATCCAGGTCAGCGGGGTGAAGGCGTCCGAGCCCCACGCCTCCGCAGTCCACACCGAGTCGTAGCCGAGCCGCTCCGCTTCCTGGGCGAGGGCGAGATGGCCGGGGTCCGGGCCGCGACCCCAGTATCCGAGTGCCAGTCCGAGCCGCATTCCGTTGCCTCCGGCCGTAGGTGACGATCCGTCAGGTAGGGAGGGTGCGGGACGGACTGTACGGCAGCGGCCCCCCGCCCGGAAGGGCGAGGGGCCGCAGGCGTCACGCGTACGGGATCAGCCGCGCTGGATGCCCGTCGTGTCCTGGAGCACGCCGCGACGGCCGTCCTGCGTCTGGGCGATGAGGCCCTGACCGCGCTGCTCGACCGCGAGGTACCAGGTGCCCGGCGCCAGCTCGGCGATCGGGTTCGGCGCGCCGTCCTCGCCGTACAGCGGACGGGCCACCGGAACGGCGAACCAGAACGGGGTGAAGTCGGCCGCCGGAGCCGCGCCGCCCTGCGGAGCGGCCTGCTGGGCCTGGGCGGCCTGCGCCTGTGCCGCGTCGGGCTGGCTCTGCTGCCCCTGGTGACCCTGCTGCCCCGGCTGGCCACCGGTCTGCGCGCCCGGGTAGCCGTACCCCTGGCTCGGCTGCGCGCCGTAGGGCTGCTGCTGGGCGCCCGGGTAGCCGTAGCCCTGGCCTTGGCCCGGCTGGCCACCGTACGGCGGCTGCACGGCCTGCGCCGGCTTCGGGGCGCCGACGAGCGGGGCCTTGAGTGCGGGGACCAGCGGGCCGGCGACCGTGGCCGCGGCGAGCACGAGCGTCCCCAGCAGGCCCAGGATCAGGCCGGCGCCGGCATCGCTGACGTCGATGATCGTCCAGAAGGCGGTCCACAGCGCGAAGACGGTGAACGCGGTCCCGAACTGGCCGAGGTCGAGCCCCACGACCTTGCGGGGCGCCAGCCGGCCGAGGATCACCAGCGCCGCGCCGATGATGCCGGCGAGGAAGACGCTCATCAGTAGCCCGAGCGAGTCCCAGGCGTTCGGGCTGCTGAAGCGGGAGCAGTCCACGCCGGAGGGGCAGTCGTAGCCGGCGAGGTCGAGGAAAGAGGCGATGAACAGCACGACCGCTGCTCCGATCACCACGCCGTCGCCTCGAGTGAGGGAGCGGATATTCACGTGAAGGTCCTTAGTCGGTCGTCTCGTCGGGGCGGTCGTCGCTGCCGCCTCTGCGGCGGGCGCGGCATGAAGCTCGGGGGTGGCTCCCCATCGTACGGATGAATCTATCGTCTGACCGGTCGGGTTGCGCCCGTGCCCGGTTCTTGAACAGTTATCCCCCCAATATCCCCGCAGACCCACCCCTTGC
Source organism: Streptomyces cyaneofuscatus (assembly GCF_042718795.1). Classification (GTDB taxonomy): domain Bacteria; phylum Actinomycetota; class Actinomycetes; order Streptomycetales; family Streptomycetaceae; genus Streptomyces; species Streptomyces cyaneofuscatus_A. The sequence continues at coordinate 91,758 of NZ_JBHXOX010000002.1, read as the reverse complement.
CCGGCGGCCCCCCTCCCCGCCGGTCAGACCTACCCCTTCAGGTGGGCGGCGATGCCGTCCGCCATCCCCTGGGCCGCCTTCTGCCGCCAACTCGCGTCGGTGAGCAGGGCCGCGTCCTTCGGGTCACGCATATTGCCGCATTCCACGAAGACTTTGGGCACGGTCGACAGATTCAGTCCGCCGAGATCATCACGGGTGTCCAGCCCGGTACCGCCGCCGATGTAATTGGAGGGAGCGCTTCCGGTCGTGCGGACGAAATGGCCGGCGATACGGGCTCCGAGATCGGCCGAACTCTTCACGATCTTCGAGGTGTCCGCCCCGCCGCCCTTCACCGCCGCCGGCAGGATCACATGGAAGCCCCGGTTCCCCTCCGCCGAGCCGTCCGCGTGCACCGAGACCACCGCGTCGGCCTTCGCCTCGTTGCCGATCCGGGCCCGCTCGTCGATGCAGGGCCCGAACGGCCGGTCGTCGTCGTGCGTCAGCAGGACCCGGGCCCCCTGCGCCTGGAGCAACTCCCGGAGCCGGTGCGACACATCGAGGGTGAAGCGGGCCTCCGCGTAGCCGGCGTCCGTGGACGTGCCGGTCGTGTCGCACTCCTTGCGGCCGGTGCCGATGTCGACCTGCTCGTTGATCTCCTTGGTGTGCTCGCGGTTACGGGGGTTGTGGCCCGGGTCGATCACCACGGTCCTGCCGGTCAGCGGGCCTTGGGGGAGTGGGGCGGTGGGGGAGGCCTTCGGAGTGGCCGAGGCAGAAGCGGAAGCCGGAGCGGAAGCCGGAGCGGAGGCCTTCGCGCCCGCCCCGTCCGTCGTGTCCGGAGAGCCGCCGCACCCGGCGACGGCCGTCAGGCAGAGCGCGGCCAGTGCGGCGGCCACGAGGAGCGGGCGGGTGCGGCGGGTGGGGCGGGTGGCGGGAACGGTGGGGGGAACGCTGTCGTCGTACGGCACGCGGCGATGCTATCCGTACGGGCCGGAGGGCAGCGGGACCTCAGATGCCCGCGCCTCCACGGGTACGGGAATGGCGCGCCCGGGTGCGTTCAGACCCCCGCGCCCGTGCGCCGCAGCACGCGCAGCGAGTCCGTCACCGACACCTCGGTGAACGCCCCCGAGGCCAGCGCCCGCCGGTACACCCGGTACGGGGCCTGCCCGCCGTCGGCCGGGTCGGGGAACACGTCGTGGATCACCAGGAGCCCGCCCTCCGCGACATGCGGGGCCCACCCCTCGTAGTCGGCGTTCGCGTGCTCGTCGGTGTGCCCGCCGTCGATGAAGACCAGGCCGAGCGGCCCGGCCCAGACGGCGGCGACCTGCGGGGAGCGGCCGACGAGCGCCACCACGTGCTCCTCCAGACCGGCCCGGTGCAGGGTGCGGCGAAAGGCCGGGAGGGTGTCCATCAGCCCGACCTCGGGGTCCACCACGCTCGGGTCGTGGTACTCCCAGCCCGGCTGCTGCTCCTCGCTGCCCCGGTGGTGGTCCACGGTGAGGGCGCCCACCCCGGCCGTCCGGGCCGCGTCGGCCAGCAGGATCGTGGAGCGCCCGCAGTACGTGCCCACCTCCAGCAGGGGCAGCCCCAGCGCCCCGGACTCGGTGGCGGCCGCGTACAGGGCGAGCCCCTCGTGGACCGGCATGAAGCCCTTGGCGGCCTCGAACGCGGCGAGCACGTCCGGGGACGGGGAGGGGGTGGCGGCGGTCACGGGGTTCCTCCAGGTGGAGCGGGTCTGCACAGGGCTGCGGCAGCGGGTCTGCCTACGACGGCGCCCCATCGTGCCGTACGGTCCGGCCGGCCGTCGCGGCGGGGGCCGCCTGCACCGAAGCGACGGGCGCGGGCCCGGCGTCCGCGCTGCTGGCCAGCAGTACCGGGTGGCCCGACGGGCGCTGCGACGGCAGGAACGCCGCCAGCACCAGGCCGATCAGCACCGCCCCCGTGGCGATCAGGAACGAGATCCGGAACCCCTCCATCGACGGCACCTGCACCGACCCCATCCGCACGGACGTGTTGGCCAGCACCATGCCGATGACCGCGCTCGACACCGACGTACCGATGGACCGCATCAGGGTGTTCAGCCCGTTGGCCGCGCCGGTCTCCGACGGGTCGACGGCGCCGATGATCAGGGCGGGCAGCGAGGAGTAGGCGAGGCCGATCCCGGCGCCGAGGACGACCGCGATCAGCACGGTCTGCCAGGCGGCGCTGAGCAGCCCGAGCCCGGCCCCGTAACCGATCGCGATGATCAGCATCCCGAGCATGAGGGTGGACTTGGGGCCCCGGCGGGCCGAGATCCGGGCGTAGAGCGGGGCGACGAACATCATCGTCACGCCCAGCGGGGCCACGCAGAGCCCGGCGACCACCATGGACTGCCCGAGGCCGTAGCCGGTGGACGTGGGGAGCTGGAGCAGTTGCGGCAGGACCAGGGAGACCGCGTAGAAGGCGACCCCGACCATGATCGAGGCGAGGTTGGTGAGCAGCACCTCGCGGCGGGCGGTGGTGCGCAGGTCGACCAGGGGCGCCGGGGTGCGCAGTTCGAACAGGCCCCACAGCACCAGGACCGTGACGGACGCGGCGAGCAGGCCGAGCGTGGGGGCCGAGGCCCAGCCCCAGTCGCCGCCCTTGGTGATCGGGAGGAGCAGGAGGACCAGGCCGAGCGAGAGGCCGAAGGCGCCGGTGTAGTCGAAGGTGCCGGGTGCGCGGAGGGGAGGTTCCGGGACGAGTGCGTACGTCAGTGCCATCGCGAGCACGCCGAGCCCGGCCGAGCCGAGGAAGAGCGCGTGCCAGTCGGTGTGCTGGGCGACCACCGCGGCGGCGGGCAGCGCGAGGCCGCCGCCCACGCCGATCGACGAGCTCATCAGGGCCATCGCCGAACCGAGCTTCTCGCGCGGCAGCTCGTCGCGCATGATCCCGATGCCGAGCGGGATGGCGCCCATGGCGAAGCCCTGGAGCGCGCGTCCGACGATCATCACGACCAGGTCGTCGGTGGACGCGCAGATCAGCGACCCGATCACCATGACGGCGAGCGAGGCGAGCAGCATCCGGCGCTTGCCGTGGAGGTCGCCGAGCCGGCCCATGATCGGGGTCGAGACGGCACCCGCCAGCAGGGTCGCGGTCATCACCCAGGTGGCACTGGCCGGGTCGGTGCCCAGCAGGACCGGCAGGTCCTTGATGACCGGGACGAGCAGGGTCTGCATGACCGCGACGGTGATCCCCGCGAAGGCGAGGACGGGAACGATGGGTCCTGAGCGCGCTTTCGGCGGGCGGGGGAGGCCCCCTGTGTGCCGTATCTGTTTCGTCCGTCGCATCCGTGGGGCCTCCCGGGCAGCCTTGACCACCCGGGCTCCCCCCAAGTGTGTGCATGGTGAACGCTTCCCTGGTGGGTCCTATTCCGGTCCGGGCGCCTCGACATCCTGACGTGTCGTCAGGTCTTCCGCCGCCAGGCCTTCCGTAGAAGTGAAACGTGTTCTACTCTTGCGCCCGTTCCAGTGGCTGCGACCGGCGAGGATCCGCATGCGCATCGGCACGGATATCGGGATCGGCACGGGTATCGGCATCACCGAAGAGCATCGCGCGCTGGCGCACTCCGTACGGGGGTGGCTGGCGCGGGCCGTCCCGCCCGGCGAGGTGCGCAAACTTCTCGACGCGGGGAGCCCGGCTCCGTGCGGAGTGCGCCCCGCGTACTGGGAGGCGCTCGCCGGGCAGGGGCTGACCGGGATCCATCTGCCCGAGGAGTACGGGGGCGGGGGCGGCGGCGTCCTGGACCTCGCCGTGGTCCTAGAGGCGGTGGCTTACGGGTCGCTGCCGGGGCCGTACCTCGCGACCGCGCTGACGGGGGCGGTGGTGCGGCGAGCGGCGGGTGCGGGGGCCGGGGACCTGCTCCAGGACCTGCTCCAGGACCTGCTCCGGGGCCTCGCCGCCGGGGAGCGTACCGCCGCCCTCGCCCTCGCCCCCGGCACCCTCACCGCCACCCCGGCCGAGGGCGGCCACCGCCTCGACGGCACCGCCCCGCCCGTCCTCTCCGGCGAGGCGGTCGACCTGCTGCTCCTGCCCGCCGCCGACGCGTCCGGCAGGGTGCGCTGGTTCCTCGTGGACGCGGGGGCCGAGGGGCTCACCGTGCGCCCGCACCGCAGCGTCGACCCGACCCGGCCGACGGCGGAGGTGCGGGCCGACGCCGTCCTCCTACCGGCGCACCGGGTCCTGCCCCTCAACTCCGCGCTCGTCCGCGACCTGGCCGGCATCCTCCTCGCCGCCGACGCCTGCGGGACCGCCGCCCGGTGCCTGGACACGGCCGTCGAACACGCCCGGGTACGCGAGCAGTTCGGGCGGCCCATCGGGGCGTTCCAGGCCGTCAAGCACCTCTGCGCCGACATGCTCGTCCGCCTCGAACAGGCCCGCGCCCTGACCTGGGACGCGGCCCGCGCCGCCGACGAGGCCGCCCGCGCCGCCGACGAGCAGGCAGGAGGCGGCCACGAAGGGCCCGACGTGCGCGGGCTCACCGCCGCCCTCGCCGCCGCCACCGCGCCGGAGGCCGCGTACGGCTGCGCCAAGGACGCGATCCAGATCCTCGGCGGCATCGGCTTCACCTGGGAGCACGACGCCCACCTCGCGTTGCGCCGGGCCGTCCTCGCCCGCCAGCTCCTCGGTGCCGCCGGCGCCCACCACCTGCGCGCCGCCCGCCTCGCCGAGGGCGGGGCCCGCCGCGAACTCGCCCTGGAACTCCCCGCCGAGGCCGCCCGCCACCGCGCCGACGCCCGCCCCCACCTCGCCGCCGCCCGGGGCCTGCCGCCCCGCGAGGCCCGCCGCGCCCTCGCCGCCACCGGCTACGCCGCCCCGCACCTGCCCGCCCCGTACGGGCTGGGCGCGGGCCCCGTACAACAGCTCGCGATCCAGCAGGAGTTGACGGACCAGTCCATCCGGCTCAGCGACCTATCCATCGCCACCTGGGTCGTGCCCTCGCTCATCGCGTACGGCACCGAGGCGCAGCGGGAGCGCTATCTGCCGGCCACCCTGCGCGGCGACCTCCAGTGGTGCCAGCTCTTCTCCGAACCCGACGCCGGGTCCGACCTCGCCGCCCTGCGCACCCGCGCCGTACGGACCGCCGAGGGGTGGCGGATCACCGGGCAGAAGGTCTGGACGAGCGCCGCCCGCACCGCCGACCACGGCATCCTGCTCGCCCGCACGGACCCGGACGCACCCAAGCACCGGGGGCTCACCTACTTCCTGGTCGACATGAAGAACGCCGAAGGCATCGACATCCGCCCGCTGAAGGAGATCACCGGCGAATCCCTCTTCAACGAGGTCTACTTCGACGACGTGCTCCTCCCCGCCGACGCCGTCGTCGGCGAGGTGGGCGGCGGCTGGCGTGTCGCCCGCAACACCCTCGGCAACGAACGCGTCCACATGGCCGACCAGATGACCTTCGACAGCGGTCTCGAGGCTCTGATCGCGCGCTCCGCCGGGCTCGACGACACCACCCGTACCCGGATCGGCGCACTCGCCGCCGAGGCCCACGCCCTCGCCTGCATCGGGCTGCGCACCACCCTCCAGCAGGTCTCCGGCCTCGAACCGGGCGCCGGGGCCTCGGTGCGCAAGCTCGTCCAGACCGTCCACCAGCAGAAGGTCGCCGAGCTGACCCTCGAACTCCTCGGTCCGGCAGGCGCGGTGGACGAACCGGAGGCGGGGGAGCGGGCCCTGCACGGCTTCCTGATGTCCCGCTGCCTGACCATCGCGGGCGGCACCACCCAGATCCAGCTCAACGTCGTCGCCGAACGGATGCTCGGCCTCCCCCGGGACTGAGCACGGCCAACACCTGAGGAGCGGAACATGAAGGCCTACATCGTCGGCGTCGGCATGACGAAGTTCGAGAAGCCGGAGACCCGCGACTGGAGTTACGCGGACATGGTCCGCGAGGCGGGCACCGCCGCGCTGGAGGACGCGGGGGTCCGGTACGACCAGGTCGAGCAGGCCACCGTCGGCTACTGCTTCCAGCCCTCCACCGCCGGGCAGCGGGCCGTCTACGAGCTGGGGCTCACCGGCATCCCCGTCTACAACGTCAACAACAACTGCGCCACCGGCTCCACCGCCCTGATGCTGGCCCGGCAGTTCGTCGAGGGCGGCGCCGGCGACTGCGTCCTCGCCGTCGGCTTCGAGAAGATGGCGCGGGGCTCACTGGGCGGTGGCAGTGAGGGGAGCGGGGACTTCGCGGCCTCGCCCGTCGCCCGGCACTACGGGATCATGGCCGCCGCCCACGGCTTCGAGGCGTCCCCGCCCACCGCGCAGATCTTCGGCAACGCGGCCCGCGAGCACATGGAGCGGTACGGGACGACTCCCGCGCAGCTCGCCGCCGTCGGGGCCAAGAACCACCGGCACTCGGTGGACAACCCGTACGCCCAGTTCCAGGACCCGTACACGGTGGAGGAGGTCCTCGCCTCCCGTACCGTCCACGACCCCCTCACCAAGCTCCAGTGCTCACCCACCTCCGACGGCGCGGCGGCGGCCGTGGTCGTCTCCGAGCGGTTCGTCGAGGCACACGGCCTGGGGGAACGGGCCGTGGAGATCGCCGCCCAGGCCATGACCACGGACACCGACGCCTCCTTCGCCTCCGGCACCTGCATCGACGCGGTCGGCACCCCGATGTCCCGGGCCGCCGCCCGGCAGGTCTACGAGAGCGCGGGCATCGGCCCCGGCGATCTCGACGTGATCGAGCTGCACGACTGCTTCTCCGTCAACGAGCTCCTCACCTACGAGGCGCTCGGCCTCTGCGGTGAGGGGGAGTCCGGCAAGCTCGTGGAGTCGGGGGCGACCACGTACGGCGGTCGGTGGGTGGTGAACCCGTCGGGCGGGCTGATCTCCAAGGGGCACCCGCTGGGCGCGACCGGGATCGCCCAGGCCGCCGAGCTGACCTGGCAACTGCGCGGCGAGGCGGGCCCGCGCCAGGTCCCGGGCGCCCGCACCGGCCTCGCGCACAACATCGGGCTGGGCGGGGCGGCGGTGGTGACGCTGCTGCGGCGGTGAGGCCGCCGGGGAGGCGACGGGTGCGGAGGTGAGGGGAGCGAGGGCCAGGACTTCGGACCTAGGACGCCCCCGGCCCAGGATCTCCGACCGATACCCGATGTACGGGGCATCCACTACCTGCGACCATGACCGGCATGGCAGACGTCCCGGCCCCCGCGCCCACCCGTACCTCCCGCTCCCGCATACCCACCGGCGCGTGGGCCGTCGTGCTCGCCGCCTGCACCGGCCAGTTCCTCGTCGTCCTCGACGTTTCCGTGGTCAACGTGGCACTGCCCTCCATGCGCGCCGACCTGGGGCTGAGCCACAGCGCGCTCCAGTGGGTCGTCAACGCCTACTCGATCGCGTTCGCCGGATTCATGCTGCTGGGCGGGCGGGCCGCCGACATCTACGGGCGCAAGCGGATGTTCCTCGTCGGGCTCGGCGTCTTCACCGCCGCCTCCCTCGCGGGCGGCCTCGCCCAGGAGGGCTGGCAGCTCCTCGCGGCCCGGGGAGCGCAGGGCCTCGGGGCCGCCGTCCTGGCCCCCGCCACGCTCACCATCCTCACCGCCGCCGTGCCCGAGGGCCCCGCCCGGACGAAGGCCATAGCGACCTGGATGGCGGTCGGCGCGGGCGGCGGCGCGGCCGGCGGGCTCATCGGCGGGGTCCTCACCGACGCCCTCTCCTGGCGCTGGGTCCTCCTCATCAACGTGCCCGTCGGCGCCCTCGTCCTGGTCGCCGCCGCCCTGTGGATCACCGAGGGCCGGGCGGGCGACCGCCGCCGCATCGACCTGCTGGGCGCCGTCCTCGTCACCGCGGGCCTCGCCACCGTCGCGTACGGGATCGTCCAGACCGAGGCCGTGGGCTGGACGGCCGCCGCCACCCTCGTACCGCTGCTGGCGGGCGTGGTGCTGCTCGCCGCGTTCGTCCTGGTCGAGGCGCGGACGTCGGTGCCGCTGATCCCGCTGTGGGTGTTCGGCGTACGGGCGGTCTCCTCCGCCAACGTGTCGATGTTCCTCATGGGGTCGGCCACCTTCTCCATGTGGTACTTCATGACCGTCTACGCCCAGAACGTGCTGGGCTACACGCCGTTGCAGGCCGGGCTCGCCCTGATGCCGACCTCGGCCGCCGTCATCCTCGGCTCCAAGATCGCGCCCCGGATCATGGCGCGTACGGGGGCCAAGAGCCTGGCCGTCGCCGGGGTGCTGATCACCGCCGCGGGCTTCGGCTGGCAGTCCACCATGGGCGTCGACGGCTCCTACCTCACCGCGATCATGTTCCCCGGCATCCTGATGATGGCCGGTGCCGGGCTCGCCTCCACCCCGCTGGCCACCCTCGCCACCTCCGGCGCCGCCGCCGGGGACGCGGGACTCGTCTCCGGCCTGGTCAACACCTCCCGCACCATGGGCGGCGCCCTCGGCCTCGCGGTGCTGTCCACGGTCGCCGCCGCCCGCACGGCGGGCTCCGTCGACCCGGCCGAGGTCACCGCCGGGTACGCCACGGCGTTCCGTACGGCGTGCGGGGTGCTGCTGGTCGGGGTCCTGGTGATGCTGGCGTGGCTGCCGAACCACCGGACGCCCCGCGTACGGGAGGAGCAGGCGGCGAAGGTGCAGGCGCAGGAGCGGGTCTGAGTACCCGGGCAGCCGCGCAGAGCTGACATGGCGTCAGCAACCTTCCCAACTTCCTGGGCCTGGGCTATACATGGGCCATCGGATAGAACGCGTTCTAGAACGGCGCGCGCTGCCGGTCCCCGCGCGGCCTCGGTGCGGTCTGCGGTGCGGACAGCCGCACCGAGGTCTCCACCGTCGGCCTCCCCGTCGGTCTCCCCCGTCAAGGAGCGGCTTCGCCATGCCCATCGATGCCCCAGCGGCCCTCGCCGCCGACCCCCGCCGAGCCGAGATCGCCTGGAACCACAAGGACGTCCAGCTCTACCACCTGGGCCTCGGCGCGGGGATCCCCGCCACCGATCCCGACGAGCTGCGCTACACCCTGGAGTCCCGGCTCCAGGTGCTGCCGAGCTTCGCCACCGTCGCCGGCGCCGGAACGGCCGCGTTCGGCGGGATGGGCGCGCCCGGCATCGACGTGGACCTCGCCGCCGTCCTGCACGGCGGCCAGACCGTACGCGTGCACCGGCCGATCCCCGTGACCGGCCGGGCCGAACAGACCTCGAAGGTCGCGGCGGTGTACGACAAGGGCAAGGCCGCCGTCATCGTGCTGCGTACCGAGGCGAGCGACGAGGACGGGCCGCTCTGGACCAACGACGCCCAGATCTTCGTACGGGGGGAGGGTGGCTTCGGCGGGGAGCGCGGGCCCTCCGACCGCCTGGCCCTGCCCGACCGCGCCCCCGACCGCACCGTCGAACGCCAGATCCGCGAGGACCAGGCGCTGCTCTACCGGCTCTCCGGGGACTGGAACCCGCTCCACGCGGACCCCGCCTTCGCCAAGCTGGCCGGCTTCGACCGGCCGATCCTGCACGGGCTGTGCACGTACGGGATGGTGCTCAAGGCCGTCACCGACACCCTGCTGGACGGCGACGTCTCCCGCATCACCTCCTACCGCACCCGCTTCGCCGGAGTGGTCTTCCCCGGCGAGACCCTCCGCATCCGGATGTGGGCGGCCGGGGACGGCCGCGTCCAGGTGACGGTCACCGCGGTCGAGCGGGACGACTCACCGGTCCTGGCGGACACGCTCGTCGAACACTCCTGAACCCAGCAGCACCCTTTCCGGCAGCCGATTCGAGGGGAGCCGCACCCATGCGCGCAGCCTTACTGCACGAGATAGGCCAGGAGAAGCTGGAGGTCCTCGACGACGTCGAGGCGGTGGGGTTCGGACCCGGAAAGGTCAAGCTCCGCATCCGGGCCACCGGGCTCTGCCACTCCGACGTCTCCGCGATGAGCGGCATCCTCCCGCAGCCCGCCCCCTTCATCCCCGGCCACGAGGGCGCGGGCGAGGTCATCGACGTCGGGGACGGGGTGAGCGGCCTCAGCGCCGGCGACCGGGTCCTCGTCTGCTGGCTGCCGGCCTGCGGGGCCTGTCCGTCCTGCAAGCGCGGCCAGACCCAGCTCTGCCTCGCGGGCTTCATGAACGCGGGCACCCCCAACTTCAAGCGCCCCGGCGGCGACGTCTTCGGCTTCGCGGGCACCGGCACCTTCACCGAGGAGGTCGTCGTCGGCGCCGGCTGCGCGGTGCCGATCCCCGACGACGTCCCCTTCTCCATCGCCGCCCTGATCGGCTGCGGCGTCACCACCGGCCTCGGCGCGGCCATCAACACGGCGAAGGTGGAGGCGGGTTCGTCGGTCGCCGTCATCGGCTGCGGCGGCGTCGGGATCTCCACCATCCAGGGCGCCCGCGTCCAGGGCGCCGCCCAGATCATCGCCGTCGACCCGGTCGCCTCCCGCCGCGAGGCCGCCCTCCGCTTCGGCGCCACCGAGGCCGTCGACCCGGGCGGACTGGCCGACGCCCAGCAGCGCATCACCGGCGGCGAGGGCTTCGACTACGTCTTCGAGGTCGTGGGCAAGTCCGCCACCGCCCGCACCGCCTACGAGCACACCCGGCGCGGCGGCACCCTCTGCGTCGTCGGCGCCGGGGCGATGGACGACCACTTCCAGGTCAACATGTTCGAGCTGTTCTTCGACGAGAAGCGCATCCTGCCCTCGATGTACGGCGGCGGGGACGTGCTGCGCTCCTACGAGCGGGCCATCGCGCTCTGGCGGGCGGGCCGGATCGACCTGGAGTCGATGATCACCCACCGGGTCCGGCTGGAGGAGGTCAACGACGCGCTGGACCAGATGCGGACCGGGGAGTCGCTGCGTACCTGCATCGAACTCTGAACCCCACCCGTACCGAAGGAAGCCGAGGACCGTGATGCCTCTTCCCCTCCCGCTCGACGGGCTGTCCGCGATCGTCACCGGCGCCGGCCGCGGGCTCGGCCGCGCCGAGGCCCTCGAACTGGCCCGGCTCGGCGCCGCCGTCGTCGTCAACGACTACGGGCAGCCCGGCCGCGACGGATCGGGTGAGGCGTCCGCCGCGCCCGCCGAGGAGGTCGCCGCCGAGATCCGCGCGGCGGGCGGCCGGGCGACCGCCCACCTCGGAGACGTCTCCGACCACGAACAGGCCCGAGAGCTGGTCGAGTCGGCGGTCTCCACCTACGGAAAGCTCGACATCCTGGTCAACAACGCGGGCATCCTGCGGGACCGGATGATCTTCTCGATGAGCGAGGACGAGTGGGACGCGGTGATCCGCGTCCACCTCAAGGGCCACTTCAACACCACCCACTTCGCCGCCGCCCACTGGCGCTCCCGCTCCAAGGAGACCGGCGGTCCGGTCTACGGGCGGATCGTCAACACCTCGTCGGAGGCGTACCTCGCGGGCTCCGCGGGGCAGCCCAACTACGCGGCGGCCAAGGGCGGCATCGTCGGCCTCACCACCTCCACCGCGCTCGCCCTCGCCAAGTACGGTGTCACCGCCAACGCCATCTGCCCGCGCGCCCGGACCCGGATGACCGAGGACGTGTTCGCGGGCTTCCAGGAACCGGCCGACGGCACGCTCGACGCGCTGGCCCCCGAGCATGTCTCGCCGCTCGTCGGCTATCTCGCCTCACCCGCCGCGGCCGGGGTCAACGGGCAGTTGCTCGTCGTCCACGGCGGCATGGTCGCGATCGTCGAACGGCCCAGGGTGGCGGCCAAGTTCGACGCGGCGAAGGAGACGTTCACCTTCGCCGAGCTGGACGAGCTGATCACCCCGTACTACGCGGACCGGCCGCCGAACGAGACCTTCGCGGCCGCCGAAGTGCTGGGCCTCAAGCGGGAGTAGGGGAGAACGGAAGGTGGGTCCGGTACCCGGCTGCTCGCCGGGTACCGGACCCACCTCACGCTCTGCCGCGCCTACTGCTCAGGCCGCCCTGGATTCCTCCTGGGCGGGCCTGCGGTGGCGCCCGTGCGGCTGCACCGACGTGTTCTCCATCGACGCACCCCCTCGGTGCTTTCCGGAACCGCCGGTCCCGGCCCCCGCCGCGTCGCCCCCCGGCGTGCGCGGCGTGGTCATGTCGGTTCGGGCTTCAGACATCTGGGAAGTCACCCCGTTGTGATCGCTTACCTGTTACCTGTGTCGCACGTACGTGGTCGCACGGCGCGCCTATGTGTTCCGTATGCGTGTTCGCAGGCTCCGCCGCCCTCCGGTGCGGTCACCGTCGGCGCCCGCCCGGTACGGCTGCGTAGCCCGGGCGCCGAGTTTAGCCAGGTGACGCCGTCCGGTGCAGAGGCGCCTGCCCCAACGGAACCGGCTTACACACGACAGGAGGGGTGACGGCGGCGGACGGTTCCGTTCCGCCCGCATCGCCGCCCGGTCCGCCGGTTTCCGGGAGCGGTCCGTCGTCGCCCGGGGCCTCGATCCGGGCCACGGCGCAGGGCGTCGCCGCGTTCGCGTACGGCAGGTGCAGCACCCCGTCCCGGCTCCAGTACCCGGCCCCCGCCGACCAGCCCTCCGGCGCCGCGAGCTGGTGCAGCCGCCGCCCCTGCGGGCGCCACACCCCCACCCAGCTCCCGGCCGCCCCGTCGATGCGCAGGGCGACGGCGCAGCTCTCCGGCATCAGCATCTGCCCCGGCTGGACGGCGAACGGCGTCACCGCCACATCCGCCGGCCGCAGGCACTCCGGGAAGCGGACGGGCAGACAGCTCCCGAGGACGCCCCAGCCGAGCCGGTCGTGGCCCGGCGCGTCCGAGCGGATCAGCAGCAGCCCGCTGTCCGGGTCGGCCAGCAGCAGCCGGTCGTCGCTCGCCGGGGTGATCTGGAGCAGCGGGGTCACCTCGCCGTTCCGCTCCAGGTCCACGGCGACCGCCTTGACCGGCCCGCCGCCCGGCGACTGCCGGTCCAGGGCCAGTATCCGGCCCGCCCGGTCCAGCCAGACCCCGCCCGAGCAGTGCCCGGGGACCTCGGCGACCAGCTCCGGCCCGAAGGCGCCGCCGGCCACCAGCCACAGCAGCGAGGAGTGGTCGCCCGCGGAGAGGCCGTACACGCTGGAGCCGTCCGGCGAGGGCGGCAGCAGCACCATCCCGTCGCACTCGACCGCGCCGAGGGCCAGCTCGCCGGTGGCGGGCCCGGTCGGGTAGAGCAGCGAGAACATCTGCCGGTCCGCCACCCGCCGCCGGATCAGCACGCGCCCGTCGGCCAGCGGCACCACCTGCGCGTCCGGCTCCTCGGGCTGGTGGAGCGGCAGCGGTACGGCGTAGGGCTCGGGCCCGTCCAGCGTCCAGCGCTCCGGGTACCAGGCCCGCTGCTCGCCCGGGACGCCGGGCGCCGCCGTCAGCCGGGCCCCGTACGCACCGTCCGCGGTCAGCGTGAACGCCCCCGGGGCGCGGGGCGCCTCGGCCCAGGGCGCGGGGGCCCCCTCCGGTGCGGCGGCCCCCTCCCGCGAAACAGCCCCCTCCGGTTCGGCGGCCTCCGCCGCAGCGTCCTCCGCGCCGACGGGTTCCTCCGGCTCGCCGGACTCTTCAGGACCGGGATCCGCCGTCGTGGCGGCCCCGGCGGTTCCGCCCTCGATGGCACAGGCAGTCATGGACTCGTCACCTCCGGCTACGAAAGCTAGTTTTCGCACTTCCAGCCGAACAACACGAGCCACCGCACTTCACACATAAGGGTGGTGATGCCCGGATTCTCCTGAGGGGGAGGGGGTGAGTGTGCTGGCGGGGGGTACAGGTCCGGCGGCCCGGGGCGGCGGACCTGCCCGGACAGGTAGCCTTTCCCCCGTGCCCCGTCTGTCTGAAGTCATCGCCGCCCTCGACGCCCTCTGGCCCCCCGAGCGGGCCGAGGGATGGGACGCGGTCGGCACGGTCTGCGGCGACCCGGACGCCGAGGTCGACCGGGTGCTGTTCGCCGTCGACCCCGTGCACGCGATCGCCGACGAGGCCCTGGAGCTCGGCGCCCAGCTGATCGTCACCCACCACCCGCTCTATCTGCGCGGGACGACGACGGTCGCCGCCGACACCTTCAAGGGCAAGGTCGTCCACACCCTCATCAAGCACGACATCGCGCTCCACGTCGCGCACACCAACGCCGACACCGCCGACCCCGGCGTCTCCGACGCGCTGGCCGGCGCCCTGGACCTGCGCGTCACCGGACCCCTCGTACCGGACCCCACCGACCCCCACGGGCGGCGCGGACTCGGCCGGATCTGCGAGCTCGACCACCCCGAGACCCTGGCCGCCTTCGCCGCCCGCGCCGCCGCCCGGCTGCCCGCCACCGCGCAGGGCATCCGCCTCGCCGGCGACCTGGAGGCGCTCGTCCGCACCGTCGCCGTCAGCGGCGGCTCCGGCGACAGCCTCTTCGACGCCGTACGAGCCGCCGGGGTCGACGCCTTCCTCACCGCCGACCTGCGCCACCACCCGGCCTCCGAGGCCGTGCAGCACTCGCCGCTCGGCCTGGTCGACGCCGCGCACTGGGCCACCGAGTGGCCCTGGTGCGAGCAGGCCGCCGCGCAGCTCGACGCGCTTTCCGACCGCCACGGATGGGACCTGCGGGTCCATGTCTCGACGCAGGTCACCGACCCCTGGACCACCCACCATTCCTCTGGAGCCCCCAACTGAACGCCGCGCCCGCCGACCAGATCCGACTCCTCGACGTCCAGGCCCTCGACGTACGCCTCGCCCAGCTCTCCCACAAGCGCACCTCGCTGCCGGAGCACGCCGAGATCGAGCAGCTCGGCAACGACCTCGCCCAGTTGCGTGACCTGCTGGTCGCCTCCACCACCGAGGAGAGCGACACCACCCGCGAGCAGACCAAGGCCGAGCAGGACGTCGACCAGGTGCGCCAGCGCGCCGTCCGCGACCAGCAGCGCCTGGACTCCGGCGCGGTCTCCTCGCCCAAGGACCTGGAGAGCCTCCAGCGCGAGCTCACCTCGCTCGCCAAGCGCCAAGGCGACCTGGAGGACGTCGTCCTCGAAATCATGGAGCGCCGCGAGGCCGCCCAGGAGCGGGTCGCCGAGCTGACCGAGCGGGTCTCCGCCGTCCAGGCCAAGGTCGACGACGCCACCGCCCGCCGCGACGCCGCCACCACCGAACTGGACGCCGAGATCGCCACGGTGACCAAGGACCGCCAGGTCGTCGCCGAGGTCATCCCCGCCGACCTGCTGAAGCTGTACGACAAGCTCCGCGCCCAGCAGGGCGGCGTCGGCGCCGCCCGCCTCTACCAGCGCCGCTGCGAGGGCTGCCGCCTGGAGCTGAACATCACCGAGGTCAACGACGTGAAGGCCGCGTCCCCCGACACGGTGCTGCGCTGCGAGAACTGCCACCGCATCCTGGTCCGCACCTCGGAGTCGGGCCTGTAATGAGCGCCGTTCGCCGGCTGGTGGTCGAGGCCGACGGCGGCTCCCGGGGCAACCCGGGGCCCGCCGGTTACGGCGCCGTCGTCCTGGACGCGGCCACCGGGGAGACCCTCGCCGAGGCCGCCGAGTACATCGGCGTCGCGACCAACAACGTCGCCGAGTACCGGGGCCTGATCGCCGGCCTGACGGCCGCGAAGGCACTGTTCCCGGACGCGGAGGCCTCCGGGCCGGACCTGGAGGTCCACGTCCGGATGGACTCCAAGCTGGTGGTCGAACAGATGTCGGGGCGCTGGAAGATCAAGCACCCCGACATGAAGCCGCTGGCGGCCCGGGCCGCCGCCCTGCTGCCGCCGCCCTCCGTCACGTACGAGTGGATCCCGCGCGCGCAGAACAAGCACGCGGACCGGCTCGCCAACGAGGCGATGGACGCGGGCCGCGACGGCCGGCAGTGGGAGGCGTCCGCCTCCACCGCCGAACTGGACGCCCCCGCCCGCACCCCGCTGCCCGAGCGCGGCCCGCCCGGCGACGCGATCGCGGGCGCGGCGAAGGCACGGGCGGCGCTGGCGGCGGCGCGAGGCGGAACGGCGGCGCGAGGCGGAACGGCGGCGGCGCGAGGCGGAACGGCGGATGTCGGGACGCTGTTCGAGGCCGACGCCGGTGTCCTGGCTTCAGAAGAACCCGAGCCCACCGACGTCACAGCGGCCCCCGTCGCCACCCCGGCCCCCCAGGTCGGCTGGGCCGCCGCCCCCGACCTCGGCGCCCCCGCCACCTTCGTCCTGCTCCGGCACGGCGAGACGCTGCTCACCCCCGAGAAGCGGTTCTCCGGCAGCGGCGGCACCGACCCCGAACTCTCCGCCGTCGGCCGCGACCAGGCCGCCCGGGCCGCCGCCCACTTCGCCGCGCTCGGCACCGTCCAGGAGATCGTCAGCTCGCCGCTGCGCCGCTGCCGCGAGACGGCCGCCGCCGTCGCCGACCGCCTCGGCCGGGACGTCCGCATCGAGGAGGGCCTGCGCGAAACGGACTTCGGCGCGTGGGAGGGGCTGACCTTCGGTGAGGTACGTGAGCGGTACGGGGACGACCTGACGGCCTGGCTCGCCGACCCGGCGACCGCGCCGACGGGCGGCGGCGAGAGCTTCGCGGAGGTCGCCGAGCGGGTCGCGGCCGCCCGGGACCGGCTGACCGCCCGGTACGCCGGCCGCACGGTCCTGGCCGTCACTCATGTGACCCCGATCAAGACGCTGGTCCGGCTGGCGCTGGAGGCTCCGGCGCGGGCGATGTTCCGGATGGAGCTGTCGGCGGCCTCGATCTCGACCGTCGCGTACTACGGGGACGGCAACGCCTCCGTACGCCTGCTCAACGACACCTCGCACCTGCGCTAACGGGAGCAGCCCCCGGGGCCGACGTGGCTGCCCGGGTTCGCCGCCGGCCTGTACACGATCCAGAGATGTTGCTCTGAGGTGCACTGAGCTGCGCTGAGGGTTTATGCCCCCAGCGCGGCCGCCTCCGCCGCCAGCCGGGCCACCCGGTCCCAGTCCTTCGCCGCGATCGCGTCGCCCGGCACCATCCAACTGCCGCCCACGCAGGCGACGTTCGGCAGGGCGAGGTACGAGGGGGCGGAGGCGAGCGAGATGCCGCCGGTCGGGCAGAAGCGGGCCTGGGGGAGCGGGGCGGAGAGGGCCTTGAGATAGGCCGCGCCGCCCGCCGCCTCGGCCGGGAAGAACTTCATGTCGCTCACCCCGCGCTCCAGCAGGGCCACCACCTCGGAGGTGGTCGAGACGCCGGGCAGGAACGGCACCCCGGACTCCTTCATGGCCTCCAGCAGCGCGTCCGTCCACCCCGGGCTGACCAGGAACCGGGCCCCCGCCTCGACGGTGTCCCGTACGTGCTGCGGCGAGATGACCGTGCCCGCGCCGACGACCGCGCCCGGCACCTCGGCGGCGATGGCCCGGATCGACTCCAGCGCGGCGGCCGTCCGGAGGGTCACCTCGATCGCCGGAAGCCCGCCCGCCACCAGCGCCCGCGCCAGGGGCACGGCGTCGGCCGCGTCGTGCAGGACGACGACGGGGACGACCGGGGCGAGGTCCAGTACGGAGGTGTCGGAGGGGGCGGCGGGCGGCGGCGAGGCGGGGGAGGAGGTCATGGGCCCATCCTGCCGCGCCACGAGCGATATCTGCAACGCCCGTTGCGCAGGCTGCAATGGATCGGCGAATCTCTGTCACCACCACACACTCAGTGGATCTCTGTCACCACCACATCCAGCGACCACGGCCGCCCGGCGCGGGCAGGGGCCTCGGCCTCCACCACGTACCCGAGATCCCGCAACGCATCCACCAGTTCGGCCGGACCCTTGGGCCGCACCCCCGCCAGCAGCAGGTCCCGCACCATCCGCCCCTTGGTCGCCTTGTTGAAGTGGCTGACCACGGACCGCTTCTCCACCCCGTCCACGATCTGCGACTGGAGCACCCGCACGCTCGCCGTTCGCGCGGCCACCTCGCCCTTCGGCTTCCACGCCGCCGCGTAGGCGGACGACCGCAGATCCAGGACGAGCCCGTCGGCGGCGGCCTCGGGCATGACGGTCTCCATGGGCGTACGCCAGTACGCGCCGAGCGCGCCGAGGCCGGGGAGCTTCACGCCCATCGAGCAGCGGTACGGCGGAATCCGGTCGCCGATCCGGACCGCACCCCAGAGCCCGGAGAAGACCAGCAGCGACTTCGCGGCGCGGCGGCGGGCGCCCGCGTCGAGGGTGGCCAGGTCGAGGGCGTCGTACAGGACGCCCGTGTACAGCTCCCCGGCCGACCGGGTCCCGGCGGTCCGCAGCTCGGCGTTCTTCCCGACCTCGCCCCGCAGCCCCACGCTCAGCCCGAGTACCTCGCGTGCCTTCTCCTCGTCCGCCTGGCAGAGCTCGACCAGCTCCTCCAGGACCGCCGCCCGCGCCTCGGAGAGCCCCGGCAGCGACAGCGACTCCGGCTTCAGGGGAGCCCCGCGCCCCGAGGCGGCCTTTCCTTCGGAGGGCGGCAACAGCACGAGCACGGCGGTTCTCCTTCGTACGCACGACGAGCGGTCCCGGCGGGCGTGCGGGCACTCCGGGTCCTCGGCAAGGGTACGGGGGCGGGGCGGGGCTCCCCGTACGGCGCCGGGGCCGCCCTCCCGGCCCGGATGCCGCCCTCGGCCCGGATGCCACCCCCGGCCCGGATGCCGCCCGCCCCCGCCCGGCCTACGCTCGGTTCATGCCCCGCCGCCATCTGCGTATGACCGGAGCGGCCGACTGCTCGCTCGGGGCCGCGCTGCGCGCCCTGCGTACCGAGCTCGACCTCCCCGCCGGCTTCCCGGCCGCAGCGCTGGCCGAGGCGGAGGAAGCGGTGCGGGACCCGGACCTGTCGGCCCACGAGGACGCCACCGACCTCCCCTTCCTCACCATCGACCCACCCGCCTCCACCGACCTCGACCAGGCGATGCACCTGGAGCGCCGCCGGGACGGGCGCGGCTACCGGGTGCACTACGCCATCGCCGACGTCGCCGCCTTCGTCCGCCCGGGCGGCCGGCTCGACGCCGAGGCCCACCGCCGCGTCACCACCCTCTACTTCCCCGACGACCGCATCCCCCTCCACCCCACGGTCCTCTCCGAGGGCGCCGCCAGCCTCCTCCCCGGCGCCACCCGCCCGGCCGTGCTCTGGCGGATCGACCTGGACAGCGACGGGCGAACGGTCGCCACCGACGTACGCCGGGCCCTGATCCGCAGCCGCGCCAAGCTCGACTACGCGGGCGTCCAGCGGCAGATCGACGCGGGCACCGCCGAGGAACCCCTCGCCCTGCTCCGGCACATCGGGAGGCTGCGCGAGGAACAGGAGCTGGCCCGCGGCGGCATCTCGCTGAACGTCCCCGAGCAGGAGATCACCGAGCACGAAGGCTCCTACGGCCTCGCCTACCGCGCCCCGCTCCCCGCCGAGGCCTGGAACGCCCAGATCTCGCTGCTCACCGGCATCGCCGCCGCCCACCTGATGGCCGGGACGGGCACCGGCATCCTGCGCACCCTGCCGATCGCCCCGGACGGTGCCGTCGCCCGGCTGCGGCGCTCCGCCCGCGCCCTGCGCATCGACTGGCCGCACCACGTCCCGTACGCGGAGGTGGTCCGCTCCCTCGACCCGGGGAAGGGCAACCACGCGGCGTTCCTCCAGGAGTGCACCACCCTGCTGCGCGGCGCCGGCTACACCGCCTTCGACCACGGCGACCTCCCCGACCCCGCCGTGCACGCGGCCGTGGCCGACCTCTACACGCACTGCACCGCACCGCTGCGCCGCCTGGTCGACCGGTACGCCTCCGAGCTCTGCCTGGCGGCCACCGCGGAGAGGGAACCCCCGGAGTGGGTACGGGAGGCGCTCCCCGCCCTCCCGAAGGAGATGGCCGAGGGGACGCGCCGCGCCAGCACCGTGGAGCGGGCCTGCGTCGACCTGGTGGAGGCGGCGCTGCTGGAGGGCCGGGTGGGTGACCTCTTCGACGCGTACGTGGTCGATGTCGGGGACCGCGACCCGGCCACCGGCACGGTCCACCTCCGGCACCCGGCGATCGTGGGCCGGATCGAGGGCGGTACGGCTCCGCTTCCGCTGGGGGAGCGGCTGCGGGTCCGGCTCACGCGGGCGGGCCCGGCGTCGAGGACGGTGCTGTTCGCTCCGGCGTGACCGGGGGAGGGGCCGGCGTGACCGGGGGAGGGGCCGGCGTGACCGGCACCCGCCCCAGCGCGGCGACGGCCGCCCGAGGAGCGTCCGCATGGAACCGGAGCGTACGGGCGCTCCCGCGCCGCCCCAGCGGCCGTACGAACTCCACCGGCTCCGCCAGCTCCACCGTCACCGTCGTCTGGCTCCCCACGGCCAGGTCGAGGACCCCGTCCTCATCGACCCGCACCAGCCCACCGCCGTCGTAGCGCCGCTCCACCCGGGCGGCGGTGATGAGGGATGCGGGCACGCGCAGGTCGAACAGGGCGCCGTAGCGCAGCCGCAGCGAACCGTCGGCCCCCACCACATGCGGCCGGGTCACGCAGGCCGCGTGCAGGGCGACGATGAGCACCGTCCCGTACACGCCGACCACGAGCAGGACCAGGTGGACCAGCGGCCAGGGGATCACCAGGGCCAGGACCACGGTCTCCAGGACGGAGGCGAAGAAGAACGCCCACATCGTCCCGGTCTGCGGCTCGGTGTACGAGAAGGGCAGCGCGCCCTCGGGGATCCGGTGCCGACGGCGTACGGCCCACACCCCCAGACTGTGCAGCGCCCGCAGCTCGTGCACCATCAGCCGCCGCACCGCCACCGGCACCACGGCACGCACCGCCGCCAGCGCGGCCGCCCGCCGCCCGTCGCCCGCCCGCCGCCGGGCCGTGTACAGCGGCCCCATCACGGCGGCCTCCAGCACGAGCACGCCCACGACGAGCGCCTCGACGGCCAGCAGGACCGCACCGGACATCCGTACGCCGCCCACCAGGCAGACCACCAGCGCCAGTTCGGCGGGCAGCGCCACCCACAAGGCGGCCCGGGCCGCTCGCAGAGCTATCACCCTCACACCGTCCTCCCTCGCGTCGCGCGGACCCGGACGGCCAGCGCCTCCATCACCCGGCGCACCACCTCGCGCTGCGCGGGCGGATAGTCCTCCAGCAGCACCCGCCCGAACCCCGTCGACGACGGCTCCCCGTCCGGGATCACCGCCAGCACCTCGTCCGGTACGGCGGCCACCAGCTCGGCCGCCAGGGGCGCGATCCGGGGATCGTCCACCCCGGCCCCGGCCAGCTCGTCCAGCCGCTCGTACAGCGCGCCGACACCGGGATCCTCGGCCAACGGCCGCAGCGCCGCGTACAGCTCGGCCCCGGCCCCGCCGCCCGCCGCGTCCAGCAACGCCAGATGCTCCCGGTCCTTCGCCGCGGCCGGCGACCCGGTGACGGCCGCACTCTCCAGGAGTGCGGCAAGGGCGGGCGAGAGCGGCCCGTCCGAGGTCGGCGGCGCCTCCAGCAACGCCGCCAGCACCTCCCGCCGCTCCCGGATCTCCCGCTCCTGCCGCGCCAGATCCGCGTCCAGCTCCCCGAGCACCTCGACCAGCTCCCGCCCCGCGTCATCCGCCAGCACGTCCCGCACCTCGTCCAGCGAGAGCCCGATCTCGGTCAGCCGCCGGATCCGCGCCAGCAGCACGGCATCGCGGACGGTGTAGGCCCGGTACCCGTTGGCCCGCCGGGCGGGCTCGGGCAGCAGCCCGATGTGGTGGTAGTGCCGGACCGCCCGGGAGGTGACTCCGACGAGCGCGGCGATCTCTCCGATACGCATGTGGCCAGTACAAACCCTGCCGCTGCGGCAAGGTCAAGCGTCGCCTTCGGCCCGGGGGCCGGGGGATTTCGGTCTGACTCCGGTCGAGGGACCCTGGAAGGGCCGTTCGGCGGGACCGCTAGGATGGGCGGAGCAGTCAAGTCAGGCGGACGGCCGCGTGAGGATCCTTCGGGGCTCCTCCCGAGGAACGTCCGGGCTCCACAGGGCAGGGTGGTGGCTAACGGCCACCCGGGGTGACCCGCGGGACAGTGCCACAGAAAACAGACCGCCCGGGATTTCGGTCCCGGGTAAGGGTGAAACGGTGGTGTAAGAGACCACCAGCGCTTGAGGTGACTCAGGCGGCTAGGTAAACCCCACCCGGAGCAAGGTCAAGAGGGGGCGTTCCAGCGATGGGGCGGCCCTGCGTGAACGTTCGAGGGCTGCTCGCCCGAGTTCACGGGTAGACCGCACGAGGCCGGCAGCAATGCCGGCCCTAGATGGATGGCCGTCTCCCCGGCCGCCGCGAGGCGACCGGGAGACAGAACCCGGCGTACAGCCTGACTTGGCTGCCACCAGGCGACAACCGCCTCCGACCAGGTGTTCCACTCAGGTGTTCCCCTGGGGCGGAGGCCCTTTCTCCTCCGCCGGCGGGTCCGTCGGCCAGCGGTCCGTCAGTTCCTCCGCGTACACCTGCGAGAGCGGCTGCGGACCCACGTACTGCTGGCAGGTGCACTGCCCGGCCTCGTAGCGCAGCGGCTTCCTGTTCTCGTCCCAGGCCGTCGGGACCTCGACCTGCTCGTGGCACCGGCCCCGCCTGTCGTGCTTGGCGAGGTGGTGGGTGCAGCCGCAGACCGGCTCCGGCGACCTGTGCGCGGCCTCCAACGCGAGGCGCTCCTGCTTCGCCGCCTCCAGCAAGCTGTACGTGTTCCAGCGCAACGCCGCCGCCCGCGCCTTCTACGAGGGGCACGGCTTCACCGCCGTCGCGTTCGCGGGCCCGGCGCAGCGGCAGGTCAGATGACCGGCGGGCGGCCCAGTCGCGTCATCCGCCACACCGTCGACCAGCGCATCGGGTGCCGCTCGCCGCACGGGGTGCGCACGCCCTCCGCGAAGCCGCCCGCCCAGGCGCGCAGGCCCTTGGCGTCGCGGGTGCGGGCCAGAGTGAGCAGGGTCCAGGTGCCCAGGTAGGCCGGGACCAGGGGGAGGGGCAGGTTGCGGCGGGCGAGCCAGACGCGGTTGCGGGCCGTCATCCGGTAGTACACCGCGTGCCGGGCCGGGCTCGTCTTCGGGTGCTGGAGCAGCAGCTCGGGGTCGTACTCCACCTTCCAGCCGGCGTCCAGCGCCCGCCAGGCCAGGTCCGTCTCCTCGTGGGTGAAGAAGAACTCCGCCGGCCACAGGCCCGTCCGCGCCAGCATCTTCATCGAGAACGCGTGGCCCCCGCCGAGGAACGCCGTCACCGGGCCGCCCCGCATCGGGTCGCCGGCCCGCAGCCGGGGCACGTGGCGGCGCTGGGTCTCGCCGGTCTCGTCGGCGATCCGGAAGCCGACGATGCCGAGCCGGTCGTCGGCGGCGAAGTGGTCCCGGACCCGGCGGATGACGTCCTTGTCGACCAGCAGCCCGTCGTCGTCCAGCTCGATGACCACGTCCACGTCACCGATCTCGGCGAGCCTGCGCAGCCCCTCGTTCCGGCCGCCCGGGCAGCCCAGGTTCTCCGGCAGCTCGATGGTGGTCACCCCGCCGTCGAGGTCCTCCAGGCCGGGGGTGGCGGTGTAGTCCGGGAGCTCGGTCCCGTTGCCGATGATCACGAGCCGGGTGGGCCGGACGTCCTGCATGGCGACCGACGCCAGCAGCGCCTCGACCGCCTGCGGGCGGTCCCCCATGGTCACGATGGATACGCCGATGCGTGGTGCGGACAAGTTCGGTACTCCTGGAGCTCGGCTGCCGTGCGGCTGCTGGTCGGCGGCGGTGCCCGCGATCGTAACGCCTCGGTGTTCAGTTCGAGGCCACCGCCCGGCCATCCACCGGCCCGTCACTGTTCAGGAGCCCGTACACGGCCATGTCCCGGCGCTCGTCGCCCACCTGCTGCCAGCCGCGCAGCAGCCCCTCGTGCCGGTAGCCGACGTCCACGGCGATCCGGGCGGAGGCGGTGTTCCAGGGCTCGATGAAGAGCTGGAGGCGGGGGACGCCGAGGTCACGCAGGGCCCAGCCCGTCACCGTACGCAACGCGGCGCGGGTGACGCCCTGGCCGCGCCCGGAGGGGACCATCCAGTACCCGATCGACGCCCGGCCCTCCGGCAGCTCGCGCAGCCAGAGCCCGATGGCGCCCACCGGGCGCCGGTCCCGGGAGCGGACGATGGCGAACGGGTACCCGGCACCCGTGGCCGCCCGGCCCCACTGCCGGCGGACGAACTCCTCGGCGGCCCGGTCCGAGTAGCGGGACGGGACCGTCGTGATGAGGGGGATGTACGGGTCCTGCGCGGCCTCCCGGATCAGGGGCAGGTCGCTCATCTCCCAGGGGCGCAGGACGAAGTCCGGGCCCGCGGACATGCTCGGGACGGTCAGGGGGTCGGGGCCGGGCGGGGCTTCCGGGGCCGCGTCGGGGTCGGTTCCGGGGTTCGTGTCGCGTACGGGGCCGGGGCTGGGGGCGGGCTGGGGATCAGGCGCGGGGGCAGCCATGTCCGCATCCTCCCGCGATCGGGCCGGTTCCGCCCGTCGGCCACGCGCGCCGCGCCCCCTGCCCCCTCGCCCGTCGTGCCTCTCCCCTCACCCCTTGCCCTGCGCCCCGCCCCCGTCCCGTACCGCCAGGAAGCGGCCCGCGAGCAGGGCGCCTGCCAGGACCAGTGCCGCGTTGACGAGCACGGCCGTCGAGACGCCGGAGAGCACCGCGTCCGGGCCGGTCAGGCCCCCCGTCCGAGCCGTGACCACCGCGCTCATCACCGGGATGCCCAGGGCGATACCGACCTGCTGGGTCATCGTCGCCAGGCCGGTGGCCCGGCCCTGCTCCTCGTCCGGCAGCCCCGAGGTGGCCGTGACCATGAAGCCGACGATCATCAGCATGTTGCCCACGCCGCCGATGAAGGTGGCCGCCAGCAGCAGCCAGATCCAGGCTCCGGAGGAACCGAGCGCCACCAGCGAGAAGGTGGCGGCGGCCTGGACGACCCCGCCGGCCACGATCGCGCGCCGGTTGCCGAACCGGCCCACCGCCCGGCCGCCGAGCACACCGCCGACGACCGTGCCGATGCCGAGGACGCCGAAGGCGAGGCCGGTGGCGAGCGGGGAGTAGCCGAGGATCTCCTGGAGGTAGAGGGTCAGCAGGAAGACCAGCGAGGTCTCCGTGGCGAAGGCGATCAGTCCGGCCGTGTTGCCCCAGACGACGCTGCGCCGCCGCAGGATGTGCATCGGGACGAGCGGGGCCGCCGCCCGCCGCTCGATGCGGACGAAGGCGACCAGGAGGACGGCCCCGGCGGCGAGCGAGACCAGCGTGCCGGGGGCGGTCCAGCCGGTCTCGCCGGCCTGGGTGAGGCCGAGGACGAGCAGCAGCAGCCCGCCGGTGACGGTGACCGCGCCCGGCACGTCCAGCTTCGGGCGCCGCTCCGGCCGGCTGTCGGTGATCGCGGACGGGGCGAGGATCACGACCAGGGCCGCGACCGGTACGTTGACGAAGAAGGCCCAGCGCCAGGAGAGCAGGTCGGTCAGGAGGCCCCCGAGGATCGCCCCGGCGGTGAACCCGGCCGACATCAGGGCCCCGTTGAGCCCGAGCGCCCGTTCCCGCAGCGGCCCCTCACCGAACGCGGTGGTCAGCAGCGCGAGCCCGGCCGGGGTGACGGCCGCCGTGGCCAGCCCTTGCAGCACCCGGGCGGTCAGCAGCACCTCGGGCGAGGTCGCCAGGCCGCCGAGTGCGGAGGAGAGGCCGAGGAGGACCATGCCGCCGACGAACAGGTTCTTACGGCCGACGAGGTCGGCGACCCGGCCGAAGAGCAGGGTGAACCCGGCGGCGGCGAGCGCGAAGGACGTGGCGATCCACTGGAGGTGGGCGAGGGAGAAGCCGAGCCCCTCCCCGACGACCGGCAGCGCCACGTTCAGGATCGAGAAGTCCACCGCGATCATGAACTGGGAGCCGAGCAGCAGGGCCAGTACAAGTCTCTGGCGGCTCGTCATACGAGGGCCGGCGGCCGTGGGAGAGGGGACAGCCGCCGGAGCGGGGGCGGGTACGGACATGGCAGGGGCGCCTTCCTGAGAGCAGGGCGGAGCAGAGGGCATCAGGTCAGTCCTAACGGTTCTGTGGTTCCGTTAGGGTGGTGTCACCGTAACAGGGGGAGAGGTATTAATGGAACTGGAGAACCGTTATGACGTCTGAAGGTGCCGACAGCGACGGCGGCCTGCACGCCGACGGTGGCGAACCGGGCACTGTGCGGCCCGGCGGCCGCACCGCCCGGGTGCGGGAAGCCGTGCTGCGCGCGGCCGGCGACGCGCTGGCCCGGGACGGCTTCGACCGGCTCGACCTGGCCGATGTCGCCCGCCGCGCCGGGGTCGGCAAGACGACCGTCTACCGCCGCTGGTCCACCCCCGCCGGGCTGGTCGCCGACCTGCTCACGGACATGGCGGAGCAGTCCCTGCCGCGCACCGACACCGGATCGCTGGCCGAGGACCTCCGGGCCAACGCCCGCCTCGTCGTCCGGACGCTGACCGATCCCCGTCAGGGGGCCCTCTTCGCGGCCGTCATCGCGGCCGCCACCTGCGACCCCCGGGCCGCCGAGGCCCTCCACCGCTTCTACGCGGTCCGCATCGGGGAGTGGTCGGGCTGTGTCGAGGCCGCCGTCGCGCGCGGCGAGCTGCCCGGGGGGACGGATCCGGGCGAGGTGGTCGCGGCCGTCTCGGCGCCGCTGTACTACCGGCTGCTGGCCAGCGGCGCCCCCTTGGACGAGGCCGCCGCCGACCGTGCCGCCGACGCCGCGGCCGCCGCCGCCCGGGCCGGGGTCTTCGTCCGGTGAGGGCCACAGGGGTCCCGGTCGGCGACCGGCTTCACGGTGCCCGGAGGGGCGTCGATAAAGTGCTGGAATGATATTCAGCAAGGCCGGGTTCGGGGGAGCGGTCGCGGACTTCGAGGCCGCGGTGGTGGCCCAGGACGCGAAACGGTCCGGCAAGGCGTTCGTCCGGCTGCAGGAGACCTTCGGGCAGGCCAAGGAGGCGGACCTGCTGGACGGCGGGCCGCGCCTCGCCGCCGTACTGGAGCACGTCCCGCCCGGCCCCCGTGCCGTCGTCGCCGTCCTCGTCGGGGCCTGCGTGGAGCGCGGCGCGGACGCCGAGCGCTGCGCCCCGGGCGTCCGGGCCGGGCTGCGGGTGGCACTTGAGGGGGCCGCGGCCTTCGCCGGGGCGTGGGCGGCGACCGGCGGCGGCCCGTTCCCCGTACCGGACGCGGGTGAGCCGGGCGAGGAGATCGTCGGGAGGACGGGGTTCGACGCGGCGGTCGGCTGGTGGACGCTTCGTCAGTGGGAGATGGCGGCCGTCGCCCTGCTCAACCACCGGGCCGTACGCGCCGGAGCCGGCGGCGACCGGGAGGAGCTGCTGCGGCTGCTCGCCACCGTGGAGCAGGCGTCCGGCGAACAGTTCCGGTCCCTCGGCCACGCCCTCCGGGTGCTGGACGACGAACCGCTCGTCGCCCTGCACCGGACCAGCGGCACCGGCTACGCCCTGCGGTTCTTCGGCATCGGGGACAACTTCCAGCTCCACACCCTGCTCGCCGACGCCCTCATAGGCGGCGGCCACGTGGCGGGCCACGCCCCCTCGCCGCACGAGGTCGCCGTCTGCCGGGAGACCCCGGGGCAGGTGGACACCGTGGGCTCCTTCGACCTGACCGCCCCGGACGGCGGCCGGCTCTGGAACGAGGGCGCCCCGGCGGACATTCCTGTGGTCGACGGCGTACGCCTGCTCGTGCTGGACGAGCCGTCCTACCGGCGGTCCTGGCCCGCGGGCCGTTTCTTCCCGGGCATGCGCGGTGACGTCATCCTGGAGCGCGCCCTCGAACCGGAGGAGACCGAGCGCTGGTTCGCCCATGTCTCCCCGGCCAAGGAGCTCACCGGCTGACCCGGGCCCGTTCCGTACGGCTCAGCCGATCCGCGCCCCCGTCCCGCTGACCCGCACCCGGTCGTCCCCGGCGCGCAGCTCCACCGTGAGGGTGCCGGGGCGGCCCAGGTCCACGCCCTGGTGCAGGGTCAGGACAGCGGCCTCCGGGACGAGCCCCAACTCCCGTACGTACGCGCCGAACGCGGCCGCCGCCGCCCCCGTCGCCGGGTCCTCGACCACCCCGCCCACCGGGAACGGGTCCCGGACGTGGAAGACCTCCGGCGCCTCGCGCCACACCAGTTGCAGGGTCGTCAGATCGAGCCGGCGCATCAGCGCTTCCAGCCGGGCGAAGTCGTAGCGGAGGTCCGCGAGCCGCTCACGGGTCGCGGCGGCCAGCACCAGGTGCCGGGCGCCCGCGTAGGCGATCCGGGGCAGCAGGGCGGGGTCGAGGTCGGCGGCCGGCCAGTCCAGGGCCGCCAGCGCCTCCGCGAGGTCCGCCGCGCCGATCTCCGTGACGTGCGGGGCCACGCTGGTCAGGGTGGCCCGCAGCTCGCCGCCCTCCCGGACGACGGTGACCGGCACCTGACCTGCCGCCGTCGCGAACTCCAGCGCGCCCGGTCCGTCCCGCTCGGCCAGCGCGACGGCGGTGGCGACCGTGGCGTGGCCGCAGAACGGCACCTCGGCCTTGGGGCTGAAGTAGCGGATCGTGTACGCGCCTTCGCCGGTCCGCTCCGTGAGGAACGCCGTCTCGCTGTAGCCCAGCTCCGCCGCGACGGCGAGCATCCGCTCCTCGTCCAGCCCCGACGCGTCCAGGACGACCCCCGCCGGGTTTCCGCCCTCCGGATCGGCGGAGAAGGCGGTGTAGCGCAGGACCTCGGGGCCGGAACCGGAGCCGGGGGCGTGGCCGGGACCGGGACCGGAGGCCTGGCCGTGGTCGTGATCAGGTGTCATGAGCGGTCCAACCCTGCCGCCGCTCCCGGCATTCCCGCCCGGTTCCTCACCGTACGGCTGCCGCAGCCCCCCCCGGACCACGGCAGCCCCACCAGCACGGAGACCGGTGCAGCGACCGTTACGGCAACCGGTCAGTGGCAGTTCTTGACGCCCTTGTTCTTCGGCGTCGACTTCCCCCAGGAGCAGGAGTCCGCGAGCTTGCCGTTCGGCTTGATCAGCCGGGCCTTGTCGCCGGTGTTGTTCCAGACGTACGAGCCCCGGTTCCAGTGCACGGTGCCCGCGACGTTCTTGCCCTTGCCGGTGCGGACCTTGACGGTCTTGCCCGCGCCGATCGTGTAGCTGCCGAAGGTGTAGGTGTAGCCGGTCTTGTCCTTCACCTTGTAGCCCTTGAGCTGGACCTTCTTCTTGCCGTTGTTGTGGATGTTCACCCACTCGGCGTTGAGCGACTTCTTCGACCGGTCGTCCTTGCCGGGACCGTCGTACTGGATGGCGCCGAAGTGCAGCCCGCCCTGGTGGGCGGCCGCCGAGGCCGGTGCCGCCGTGGCGAGGAGCGAGCCGGCCAGGGCGGTGGCGGCGACCAGGGCGATCGGGGCGGCGGTGCGTATGCGCATGCGGTGTTCCTTCTGTGTCGTTCAAGTGAAGGCGTAACGAGATGCGATCATACGGTGAGTACGCGCTTGCTCTCCCAGGCGTGCGGAAATCCGCAAAGTCGGTCGCCCGGCGGCAATTTCGGACAGAAACGGTCACGCCTGGAGCGCGACTTGGCGGTACCGACTCAGCCCCGCCCCCCGTACGGCATGTTCGTCGCCATCACCGTCAGGAACGGGATGTTCGCCTCCAGCGGCAGCTCCGCCATGTGCACCACGGTCCGCGCCACATCGGCCGCCGCCATCACCGGCTCCACCGCCAGCTCCCCGTTCGCCTGGAGGATGCCGGTCCGCATCCGCTCGGTCATCTCGGTCGCCGCGTTGCCGATGTCGATCTGACCGCAGGCGATCCGGTACGGGCGCCCGTCCAGCGACAGCGACTTCGTCAGCCCGGTGATCGCGTGCTTGGTCGCCGTGTAGGCGACCGAGTGCGGGCGCGGCGCGTGGGCGGAGATCGAGCCGTTGTTGATGATCCGGCCGCCCTGCGGGTCCTGCTCCTTCATCAGCCGGTACGCCGCCTGCGCGCAGAGGAACGCCCCCGTCAGGTTCACGTCCACCACCGCCCGCCAGTCCGCCGCGTCGAGGTCCTCCAGCGGTACGCCGCCCGGGCCGAACGTGCCCGCGTTGTTGAACAGCAGGTCCAGCCGGCCGAACCGGTCCCGTACGGCGGCGAAGAGCGCGGCCACCTCGTCCTCGTCGGTCACGTCCGTGGTGACGCACAGCGCGTCCGGGGCTCCGGCCGCGGCGGCCGTCCCGGCCAGCGGTTCCGCCCGCCGCCCCGCCAGCGCGAGCGACCACCCCGCACTCGCCAGGGCGAGCGCGACGGCCCGCCCGATTCCCGAACCGGCACCCGTGACCACAGCGACTCGTTGATCAGTGTTCATGGCCCGGCAGCGTACGGGAGAGGTCGGTGCACAGGGCACGCGGTGCTCATCGACCCGCCATGCGGATGTTGTGCACGCGACAACGGCGCGTCGTGCGCCGGCGGTCCGCTGGATTCCGACAGCATCCGGCAGCATCCGGCAAGCGAGGGGCATATGACAGCCGCACAGAACTTCACGGCGCCCGGCCAGGGTGTCCGAACCGTCCGATCCGCCGAACCCGCGGTCACCACCTCGACCGCTCGTTTATCCCGCCCGAGCGGCCCGAGCGGCCCGAGCGGCCCGAGCGGCCCGAGCGGCCCGGGCGGCCTGGACCGCCGCCGGCTGCTCACCGGGGCGGGAGCCGTCGCCGCGCTCGCCTTCACGATGAACCTGCCCGCCGCCGGTACGGCCGCCGCCGCCGAGCTGGACGCCCGCAGGATCACCGAGAACCCCTTCACCCTCGGCGTCGCCTCCGGTGACCCACTGCCCGGCTCCGTCCTCATCTGGACCCGGCTCGCGCCCCGCCCCTACGAGCCCGCCGGGGGCCTCCCGGCGAGCCGCGTCCAGGTGACCTGGGAGCTCGCCCACGACGAGGCCTTCCGCCGCATCGTGCGGCGCGGAACGGTCACCGCCCACGCGGAGTTCGCCCACAGCGTCCGCGCCGACGTCCAGGGCCTCGACTCCGGCCGCGGCTACTTCTACCGCTTCCGCACCGGTAGCTGGACCAGCCCGACCGGCCGCACCCGCACCGCGCCCGCCGCCGGGACCCGTACCAGCTCCCTCACCCTGGCCGCCGTCTCCTGCCAGGCGTACCACGACGGCTACTTCACCGCCCACCGCCACCTCGCCGCCGAGGACGTCGACGTGGTCTTCCACCTCGGGGACTACCTCTACGAGTACGCCGTCACCGCCACCGGCGGCGCCCGCAACTACACCGACCGCCGCCTCCCCGCCCACTACAACCGCGAGACGGTCACCCTGGAGGACTACCGGCTGCGCTACGCCCTCTACAAGTCCGACCCGGACCTGCGCGCCGCCCACGCCGCCCACCCCTTCGTCGTCACCTGGGACGACCACGAGACCGAGAACAACTACGCGGGCGACATCCCCGAGAACGACGTGGAGCCCGAGGAGTTCCTGCTGCGCCGGGCCTCCGCGTACCGCGCGTACTGGGAGAACCAGCCCCTGCGCACCCCGCAGCGCCCCACCGGCCCCGACATGCGCCTCTACCGGCGCCTCACCTTCGGCCGGCTCGCCCAGTTCGACATCCTCGACACCCGCCAGTACCGCAGCGACCAGGCGTACGGCGACGGCTGGCGCACCCCGGGCCCGGAGTCCGAGGACCCGACCCGCACGATGACCGGGGCCGCCCAGGAGCGCTGGCTGATCGACGGCTGGCGCGCCTCCGCCGCCACCTGGAACGTCGTGCCGCAGCAGGTCACCTTCGCCCAGCGACGCGATGTGCCCACCGCCGCCTACAAGCTCTCCATGGACGCCTGGGACGGCTACCCGGCCTCCCGGCAGCGGGTGCTGGCCGGGGCCGAGTCGGCCGGGGTCGAGAACCTGATGGTGCTGACCGGTGACGTCCATGTCTCGTACGCCTTCGATCTCAAGAAGGACTTCGACGACCCGGCCTCCCGGACCGTCGGCACCGAGATCGTCACCACGTCCGTCTCCAGCGGCAAGGACGGCGCGGAGCGGCCCGCCAACTGGGAGAACCAGACCCGCGCCAACCCGCACCTGAAGCACTACGACGGGCGGCGCGGCTATGCGCTGGTCACCCTCACGGAGAAGCAGGCCCGCGCCGACTTCCGTACGGTGTCGGCCGTCACCACCCCCGGAGCGCCGGTCACCACCGCCGCCTCCTTCGTGACCGAGGCGGGGAACCCGGGGCTGAAACCGGCCTGATCCAAACGAGAGGTCCTGGGGGAACTCACCGGTCCGCCGGGTAGCGGACGCCGATGCGGTCCCGTACCGCGTCGAGCGTCCGCATCACCGCGAGCGTGCCCTCCAGCGGAACGAGGGGGGACTCCGTCTCACCCGCCCGGACCGCGCGCGCCACCTCGGCCGCCTCGTACTGCATCCCGGACAGGCCCTCCGGCCCCGGACCCGAGGTGACCGTCTCCGGCTCCTTGCCGGGCCGGTGCAGCACGAAGTGGTCCGGGTGGAAGAAGTCGCGCGGCAGGTCGATCCGGCCTTCGGTGCCGATGACCGTGGCCGCCGTCGGGTGGTGGCCGACGATCGAGCAGGAGAGCAGCGCCGTCGCGCCCGACTCCCAGCCCAGCAGCATCCCCGTGTTCAGGTCGACGCCCTCGGGGGAGAGCAGCGCGTCGGCCTGGATGCGGTCCGGCTCGCCAAGGAGCAGGTGGGCGAAGGAGACCGGGTAGACCCCGAGGTCCAGCAGCGCCCCGCCGCCCAGGTCCGGGTCGCGCAGCCGGTGGCCGGGGGCGAAGTCGCCCGCGAAACCGAAGTCCGCCTGTACGGCGCGGATCTCGCCGATCGCCCCGTCCCGCACCAGCTCGGTCAACCGGCGGACCACCGGGTTGAGGTAGGTCCACATGGCCTCCATCAGGAAGAGGTTGTGGTCCCGGGCGAGGCCCACCAGCTCCTCCGCCTCCCGGCTGTTGAGCGTGAACGCCTTCTCGCACAGCACATGCTTTCCGGCGTTCAGCGCGAGCGCGGCCGCCGTGTGGTGCGCCGAGTGCGGGGTCGCCACGTACACCACGTCCACCGCGTCGTCGGCGACCAGCTCCGCCCAGCTCCCGTAGGCGCGGGCGATGCCGTGGCGCTCGGCGAAGGCCCGCGCCGAGGCCTCCGTACGCGAGGCGACGGCCACCACCTCGGCGCCCGGCAGCGCCTGTACGTCCGCCGTGAAGGTCGCGGCAATGCCGCCCGTCGCCAGAACACCCCAGCGCACCGTCTCGCCCATGCCCGTGCCACCGCCGTAACAAAAGAGGTATCGACCACTCCGGCCGAGCTGAGAGCATAGATGCGGATTCAACGATGTGGAGACGAGAATGCCGGACAGCGGCGGCAGCCGGGCCCAGCGAGAACACATAACCACCTCCGGGACCGGTCCCGGAGCCGACAGCGCGCCGCTCACCCCGCACGGGGACGCCGGCGCCCTCTCCGTCGACCCGGGCGCGCCGCAGGTCACCGCCCCCGCCGGTCTCCCGGCGGCACCGGAGGCAGGCGGCCGCACCGCCCCCGCCGTCAAGGCGGCCCGGCGTACCGGATTCCTGGTCACCATGGTCCTCGGCGGGCTCACCGCCCTGCCGCCGCTCTCCATGGACATGTACCTCCCGGCGCTCCCGGCCGTCACCGACTCCCTCGCCGCCCCCGCCGCCACCATCCAGCTCACGCTGACCGCGTGCCTGGCCGGGATGGCGCTCGGCCAGCTCGTCGTCGGACCGATGAGCGACCGCTGGGGCCGCCGCAGGCCGCTGCTGCTGGGCATGGTCGTCTACGTCATCGCCACCGCGATCTGCGCGCTCGCCCCCTCCGCCGAACTCCTCATCGGCTTCCGCCTCCTCCAGGGGCTCGCGGGCGCCGCGGGCATCGTGATCGCCCGGGCGGTCGTGCGCGACCTCTACGACGGCGTGGAGATGGCCCGGTTCTTCTCCACCCTGATGCTGATCTCCGGCGTCGCCCCGATCATCGCCCCGCTGATCGGCGGGCAGGTGATGCGGTTCACCGACTGGCGCGGCATCTTCGTCGTCCTGACCGGCGTCGGCATCGCGCTCACCCTCGTCGTCTGGAAGTGGCTGCACGAGACCCTGCCGCCCGGCAGCCGCCACACGGGCGGGGTCGGCGAGGCCCTGCGCACGATGCGCGGGCTGCTCGCGGACCGGGTCTTCACCGGCTACATGATCACCGGCGGGCTCGCCTTCGCCGTCCTGTTCGCCTACATCTCCGCGTCCCCCTTCGTCGTGCAGGAGATCTACGGAGCCTCCCCGCAGACCTTCAGCCTGCTCTTCGGCCTCAACTCGATCGGCCTGATCGCCGTCGGGCAGATCAACGGCAAGCTGCTGGTGGGCCGGATCAGTCTGGACAAGGTGCTCGGCTTCGGTCTCGCCGTCATCGTGCTCGCGGCGGTGGCGCTGCTGCTGATGACCACGGGCGTGTTCGGTGAGGTGGGGCTCGTGCCGGTCGCGGCCGGGCTCTTCGTGCTGATGTCGGCGATGGGTGTGGCGATGCCCAACACCAACGCCCAGGCCCTGATGCGTACCAAGCACGCGGCGGGCTCGGCCTCCGCGCTGCTCGGCACGTCCTCTTTCCTCATCGGGGCGATCGCCTCGCCGCTGGTCGGGATCGCGGGGGAGGACACGGCCGTCCCGATGGCGGTCGTGCAGGTGGTGTGCGCGGTGGCGGCGGTGGGCTGCTTCCTGGGGCTGTGCCGGCCGTGGCAGCGGGCGGGACGCGAGGCCGGCGGGCTGTAGCCCTCTCCGGCAGGTCAGTCCGTACGCGGATACCCGATCAAGCGCGTCCGCTCCTGCCGGTCCGTCCACCGGAACACCCCGACCCCGGTCGTCTCCAGCCCCGGCAGCCGGGCGTTGCGCGACAGCGGCTCGGTCGTCCAGTCGGTGAAGTCCACCGCGACCGGCAGCCCGCCGCCGGAGAGCGCCTCCGCGGCGTCGCGCGCGTTCTCCGCTCCGTACGCGATCCCGTCGTCCGTCACCGAGGCCAGCGCCAGATGGCTGGAGCCGTCCTCCTCCTCGAAGCAGTGGCCCCGGCCGCCCGCCAGGTCGAAGGCCAGGTTCCCAGCGATCAGGCGGTCGCCCGAGGGGGAGAGGACCGCCTGCGGGTAGCGCCCCGGCTTTATGGCGGGCCGGTGGCACTCCACCGAGACGAGCGGCTTGCCGGTCACCGTGTCGTGCACCGTCCACAGCTCGTGGGTGGCGGCCCGCTTCGCCTTCCTCGCCAGGGCCCACTTCGCCAGCACCCGGTCCCCGGCCACCGACGTCACCACGCCGCTCCCCGGGTCGGCGCCCTCGGGCGCCACGTTCCGGCTGAACCAGCCGCCGCGCACCCAGAACTCCCGGGCCCCGCCGACGAGGAGGCCCGCCGCGGTCTGCCCGTACACCTCGGTGAGCTGCTTGCAGGCCGGGCAGCCCTTGGGGTACTTCAGCTCGTCCGCACTCAGCTCGGAGACCGTGCCGGTGACCGGGTCGATCAGCGTGCTGTTGGCCTTACCGTCGCTGATCACGATCTCCGGGCCGTTCGTGTCGACATCCGGGGCGCCGGACCACGGCACCTCGACGCGCTGCCGGGCGCCGTCCGTCACGTCGTACACGTCGAGGGAGACGAAGGTGGACGCCGGGGTCAGCCCGTCGCCGGCCTTCCCGTACGACCAGGTCACGAAGTACTGCCGGTCGCCCGCGGTGACCGTGGCGAGCCTCGGGTAGTGCGGCGGGTCCGGCGGCCGCCAGGCCTGGCCCTGCCAGCCCAGCCTCCCGGTGGCGGTGTCGACGGTGCGCAGCCGGTAGCGGTCGCCGTTCAGCCGCTCCAGGTAGGCGAGGCGGCCCGTCGCGTGGGAGACGGCGACCTCGGGGGAGGAGCCGATGATCTCCCAGCTCCGGTCGGTGGCGTACTGCGGCGGGACGGTGAGCCGGGTGACCGGCCCCGCGCTCGGCATGACCCGCTTCACCGGGACGGTGCTCCTGTCTCCCTCGCTGTCCGGGTCGGAGCCGAAGGCGGCCAGGAGGAGGAGCAGGGCGAGGAAGACGACCCCGCCGACCAGGGCCAGCCGCACGACCTTCTGTCTCATGGCTCCCCCGATGGACCTCATGGCTCCCCCGATGGACCTCATGGCTCCCCCGATGGGCCGAACCCGGTCTCGTGCCGTGCGCCGCGCGCCTTGTACCTCTTCGTACCGCTTCCCGATCTCGCGCGGGCCAGCGTAGCAACCACCTTCCGACCGCGTGGAGTTCGCGGAAAACCTGTTCCGGACCGGTGACGCGGACCCGCCGCGGGGACCCCGTACCCCTCCCCGCCCGGGCCGGGCGGAATGCGCCCGAGGCTTCCCCCGCCGCCTACACTTCCCCGGTGAACGTCACCCTCCCCACCGCCCAGTCCCTGCGCGCGGCCCTGGCCGGGCTGCTCGACGGGCTGCCGCCGAAGCAGGCCGCGCAGGCCGTCGACCGGCTGATCGCCAGCTACCGCGGGGAGACCCCGACCGACGCCCCGATCCTCCGGGACCGCTCCGACGTCGTCGCGTACGCCGCGTACCGGATGCCCGCCACCTTCGAAGCCGTACGGTCCGCCCTCGACGCCCTGGCCAAGGCCGCGCCCGACTGGTCCCCGGCCACCCACACCGACGTCGGCGGCGGCACGGGAGCGGCGAGCTGGGCGGTGGCCGGGGCCTGGGAGGGGGCGGCGACCACCGTCCTGGACTGGGCCGAGCCCGCCCTCGCGCTGGGCCGCGAACTGGCCGAGGCGTCCGGGGTGCCGGCCCTGCGGGAGGCCCGCTGGGAGCGGGCCCGGATCGGTGCGGCGCTGGAACTGGCACCGGCGGACCTGGTCACCGTCAGCTACGTACTCAAGGAGCTGACCGCGCGGTCCAGGACCGAGCTGGTCGACGCGGCCGCCTCCGCCGGGCAGGCCGTGGTGATCGTGGAGCCCGGCACACCCGACGGGTACGGGCGGATCATCGAGGCCCGGGACCGGCTGATCGCCGCCGGGCTGCGCATCGCCGCACCCTGCCCGCACGACGACGCCTGCCCGATCGCACCGGGCACCGACTGGTGCCACTTCTCGGCCCGGGTCAGCCGCTCCTCGCTGCACCGGCAGGTCAAGGGCGGCTCGCTCAGCCACGAGGACGAGAAGTTCGGTTACGTCGTCGCCACCCGCTTCCCCGCCACCCCGGCGCCCGCCCGGATCACCCGCAAGCCGCAGCTCCGCAAGGGCCAGGTCCTGCTGGAGCTCTGCACCCGCGACGAGGGCCTGTCCCGCTCCACGGTCACCAAACGGCACGGCGAGCTGTACCGGGCGGCCAGGGACATCGCCTGGGGCGATCCCTGGCCGCCGGAGGGCACCGCCTAGGAGGCCGGGTCGCGGAGCGGAACCAGCCGGCTCAGGCCGCCGCCTCCCGCGTCCTCCTTCCGCAGCCCCGGGGCGGCGCGCCGGATCCGCTCGGCGATCGGATCCGGCGCGAGCACATGGTCGGGGGCCGCCGGAACATGCGTTCCGTCCCACAGCGCGATCGAATCCCAGTCACCGGGATCGGAGATTCCGCGCCGGTCGACGATGACGGCCCGGGTCGGCACGGGCAGCCGGGTCGCGGCGGCCATGACGGCCGACTCGACGCGCTGTGCCTCGTCGGGGCGGAGGCCGTCCAGCCACAGCGTCTGCGTCTCACGGCCGACCGGTACGGCCTCGTACGTGTCGACCACATTGGTGTCCGCCGTCAGCCACCAATTGAACGTGAGCGTGGCGAAGCGCCGCCCGATCAGGACGCCCAACTCCTCCTGGCTCATGAGGACGTCGTCACCTTCGATGTCGAGCACCACGGCCGCGTTCTTGTTCGGATGGATGAGCTTGAGCCCGAACTCCGAGAAAAGCTCCACCTGTTCGGCGAAGACCGCGGTGGTCACGTCCTGCCGGTACCACTGGATGAATCCGTCAGCCATGGCTAACAGCTCGGCAGGGTGAAGATGTGGACATTCTCTTCTCCAAAGGCCTTCTTGGCCTGTTTGATGGCTGATTCCGGGGTGTTGTCAGCCAGATAGTAGATGGCTTTGACGCCTGCCTGGTCGGCCGCGTACTTGTTGATCTGGAGTGCCCTTCCGAACCTCGACGGGTTCCTGGCCTTGGCGCCGCCGCCGACGAAGATGTATTCGCCGTTCGGTCCGATGACGTCGAGACCGCTCGACCCCACGTTGGGCATGACGATTTCGATGTCCTGCCCCTTGTCGTTCTTGGCGAGTGTTCCACCGACCAGCTTCGCGATGAACTCCTCCCGCTTGGGACCCACACCGCCGGAGTCATGGCCGCCGCCGTCCGCCTTGGCGAACGCCTGGAACGCGCCGGCCGCCGCCGGTGCCGATATCAGCGCCGAACTCCGCGCCACGGAAGCGCTTTTCTTCTTCTCGTCCGTCACACAGGCCGGAAGCTTCTTCCACGCCTTGTCGAGGATCTCCTCGCTCTTGTCGACCAGCTTCCGCGCCTTGGCCGACTTGTCGAGGAACGCGCCGATGCCCCGGATCGCCTTGCTGATCTTCGGAATGCTCCCGGCGATCTTGGCCGCCTTGCCGATCGGCAGCGCCGTGACGATCGCCCACAGACAGGTCGGGATGTCCGGGTCCTCGACACACGCGATGATGTCCCCGGCGACCATCTCGACGAGGAGTTCGGCGCCGTTCTCCAGCAGGTAGTCGAGAAGGTCCTCGCCCGCGAGGCATGCGCGGTTCGGTGGAGCGAAAGCCGCTCCACCGATCCCCTCCGGGATGCGTGCCGGTCAAACTGGTCACCGAACCCTAACCGGAGATCGCCGGAATGACCAATGTGTGGATCAAGAGGGTTCACGTCAATGCAAAGGATTCCGGCCGCATGTGACGCGGCGTCCGCGAATGGACGCCGTATTCCTCAGGGAAACGGCGTCCATTCGCGGTGGAGAAGTGACGGGGCGCTTCCCCGGTCGGAGCGATTCCCCCGGAGCGGGCTGCTTCCCCGGCCGGGGCGCTCGCGCCTACCCCCGCAGCTCCTGCGTGCAGCACTTCACGCTGCCGCCGCCCTTGAGCAGCTCACCCAGGTCCATCGGGACCGGCTCGAAGCCCCGGTCCCGCAGCGGGTCCAGCAGCCCCGTCGCCGCCTGGGGCAGCAGGACGTGGCGGCCGTCGCTGACCGAGTTCAGGCCCAACGCCGCCGCGTCCGCCTCCCCGGCGAGCAGCGCGTCCGGGAAGAGCCGGCGCAGCACGGCCCGGCTGCCGGGGGAGAAGGCGTCCGGGTAGTACATGATCTCGTCGCCCGCCGCGTCCAGCACGCACAGCGCGGTGTCCAGGTGGTAGTAGCGCGGGTCTACCAGATCGAGGCCGATGACCGGCAGCCCGAAGAACTCCTGGGCTTCGTCGTGCGAGAGCGGGCTGGAGCGGAAACCGCGCCCGGCCAGGAGGTAGGAGGCGGTGACCGCGAAGTCCCCCTCGCCCTCGTTGACGTGGTCCGGCTCCCGGATGTCGGTGAAGCCGTTCTCCCGGAACCACTCGCGGTGGGCCTCGGCCTCCTCGAACCGCTCCCGGTAGGCGAACAGGGCGCCGAGCACCCGCCCGTCGATCACCGTGGCGCCGTTGGCCGCGAAGACCATGTCCGGCAGGTCCGGGCGGGGGGTGAGCAGCTCGACGGTGTGGCCGAGGGCGCGGTAGCGGTCGCGCAGGTCCTCCCACTGGGTCTGGGCCAGCGGCAGGTCGACGGGTTTGGACGGGTCCATCCACGGGTTGATGGAGTAGGTGACCCGGAAGTGCGTCGGGGCGCACATCAGGTAGCGACGAGGGGTGGCGTCACGGTTCAACTGGGTCTCCTCGCGAACGGCGGCCGGGCCGCGGAACGGTGGGATACGCACGGTCTGCGCGTGAGCCCATGGTGCGCCGTGCGGGCGAGATCCGCAGTGGACCGATCGGGTGGTTCACCGGATCATCCTGTCGCGGCCGTCTCCTGGCCCCCCGCGTACGGATTCCCTGCCCCCGCGTACGGATTCGGGCAAGACGATACGTATCGGCTTGTCCGGCGCTAGATTGGCCGGATGGCACCCCACAAGGCACCCGACTCCAGCCGCCGCAGCGACCGCTCCCGCCGGGCCATCTACGACGCCGCCCTGGCCCTCGTCGGCGAGAGCGGCTACCGGCGTACGACGATCGAGGGTATCGCCGCCCGCGCCGGGGTCGGCAAGCAGACGATCTACCGCTGGTGGCCCTCCAAGGCGGCCGTCCTGATGGAGGCCTTCCTGGACCTGGCCGCCCGGGCGGCCGAGGAGGCGGGCCCGCAGGCGGACGGCGGCGCGGACCCGCAGGCCGGCGCCGCCGAGTACGGCATCCCCGACACCGGCGACCTGGCCGCCGACCTCAAGCTCGTCCTCCGGGCCACCGTCGACGAGCTGAACGACCCGCTGATGGAGGCCCCCACCCGGGCACTGACCGCCGAGGGCATCGTCGACGCGAAGCTGGGCGCCGAATTCGTCGAGAAGCTGCTCGACCCGCAGCTCGCGTTGTATGTCACACGGCTGGAGGCCGCGAAGGAGGCCGGACAGCTCCGCCCCGACGCCGATCCGCGCATCGCCCTGGAGCTCCTGATCGCGCCACTGACCCACCGCTGGCTCTTGCGGACCCTCCCGCTCACCCATGCGTACGCCGACACGATCGTCGACTACGCCCTCGGCGGGCTGACTCCGCGACCTTGATCTTTATCCGTTATGTGGCGACATCGGGCGTGATGGTGCTCACTCGGTGCAGTGGTACACGGCCCCGCTGGTGAACTCTGGCCACCCCCGTCGCCAGATGGTGCGACGATGGAGAGGCAACGCTGAGGTGAAATGCTGAGGTGAGGGGATAGATGGGCGCCGATTCCGGCCGTTTCCGCGGCACAGAGAGCAGGATCTCCCAGTGGCTGCGGCGACGTCCCACATCACCGGGGGCCGAAGCCGAGGAGACGGCCAGAGTGGCGCTGCTCCTGGCGGTCGCCGACGCGGGCATGCCCATCGCCCCCGCCGCCCACCCCCTCGGATACCGGTGTTCGTGCGAACGCATCGGCTGTCCCACCCCCGCCCGGCACCCCATCTCCTTCGCCTGGCAGACGCAGTCGACCACCGACCGTGCCCAGATCGAGCGCTGGGCCGGCAGCCAGCCGCTGGCCAACTTCATCACCGCGACCGGCATGATCCACGACGTGCTGGACGTCCCGCTCACCGCCGGCCGCAGCGCCCTGGAGCGTCTTCTCGCGGCGGGCATCGACGTCGGCCCGGTCGCCCAGTCCGGCGAGGACCGGATGCTCTTCTTCACCGCCACCCGCGGCACCCCCGAGGACGAGGACGAGTGGTGGCCCTGCGAGCTGGACTGCCACCCCGAGACCATGGACGCCCACCCGGGCCTGCGCTGGCACTGCCGCGGCAGCTACGTCCTGCTGCCGCCCGCCCGGCTCCCCGGTGAGTTCGACGTCCACTGGGTGCGCGGCCCCGAGCACGAGCTGCCCGACCCGCTGACCCTGCTGGAGACGCTCACCGACGCCTGCGCGCGCTATGCGGGCAGCGCCGAGCAGAGCGAGCTGGACCACGACTCGATCGCCTGGCCGCTGAGCCGTTGAGCGGTTACGAAGGTTGAGCGGTTACGAAGAGGGAGGGCCCGGGATTCAGGCCCTCCCCGTCCCGCTCTCTACGCGCCTTTCGCCGCCACCAGACCCGGCAGCCGGTTCAGCAGCCGTACCCGGCCGCCGCCCGAGCCCGCGGTCTCGCCGCGCGCCGGCACATGGACAAGCTGGCTGGAGATCCGCTCCTTGGTGAGGCTGTTGGTGACCTCGCCGGTCATCAGCGCCTTCACATCCGCGTTGACCTCCGGCTTCAGCCCCTTCGCCGTGACCTGCCGCTCGAAGTGCTTGCTGCTGAAGAAGACCAGCGCCCCGCCGTCCTCGGTGCGCAGCCCGAGCGGCCCGAACGTGGAGCCGGTCAGCGGCTGGTCGACGTACTGGTACGAGAACCCGGCCCGCCGGGTCGTCCGGCGCGCCTCGCGCCACTGCGAGGTCGCCGTGCTCGGGGCGAAGACGTCCGGGGTGCCCTTCTGCAGGTACTCGGTGTACGCGATGCTCAAGTCGGCCGGAGACACGGTCAGTTCACCGCTCTGCGGGTCCACCGGCGTGGCGAGCCCGTCCTTGTCCCGGGTGAACTCCGGCACCTGGGACGGCGGGACGACCCCGAGATAGGACGCCTTCCACAGCGCGCCGGGGCCACTGCGTACGAACACGACCAGCCAGCGGGTGTCCAGCTTCCCGCCGTCCGTGTCCCGGTTGGAGTCGGTGTCCGCCAGGAACCAGCGCGGCCAGCCTGCCTTCTTCGGGATGACGTAGGTGGCGTCCGTCAACTCCAGCGGTTTGTGCGCCTTGTTGCCGCCGGGGCTGTACGTCTGCCGCGCCTTCAGCCCGGCCTGGTTGATCGCCCCGAGCGACCCCGTCACCCGGTCGGCGTCCAGCGCCGGATCGTACGCCTTGTCCGCCGCGTTGTAGGCGGTGATGAAGTCCGTCAGGGCCTGGGCGGCCTCGGACTCCGTCGCCCCCGGCAGCACCGCCAGCTCGCCGTGCACGGTCACACAGCCGCTCGCGGTCACGCACAGCACCGTGGCCGTCGCGAGCGCCGCCGTCAGCCGACCCACCCCAGGGACTCTCGTCATTCGTTGCTTCTGCGCCTTCCGCATCCGTCGCCCGCACTGACCGTCGAAACCCTACCGGGGCGGCGAACGGCGTGCGGGCGCGGTCCGGATACAGCGTCCGCACCGTGACCCGGCGCCCCGGAGACCGGAGTTCAGGCCGGACGGCGTACGGGAACGACCAGCGGGGCCCCCGTA
Source organism: Streptomyces cyaneofuscatus (assembly GCF_042718795.1). Lineage (GTDB taxonomy): Bacteria > Actinomycetota > Actinomycetes > Streptomycetales > Streptomycetaceae > Streptomyces > Streptomyces cyaneofuscatus_A. The sequence continues at coordinate 49,134 of NZ_JBHXOX010000002.1, read as the reverse complement.
CGCGGATGGGGGAACACCTCGACCGGCTGCCGGTACACCTCGCCGAGCAGCTCCCCGTCGAAGATCTCCCGAGGCGGCCCCACCACCGCGATCCGCCCCTCGTGCAGGACGGCCACCCGGTCCGCGTACGCCGCTGCCAGCCCCAGATCGTGCAGGACCACCACCACCGCGTCCCCGGCGGCGGCCCGCTCCCGGCAGATCCGCAGCACCAGCTCCTGGTGGCGCAGGTCCAGGGCGGCCGTCGGCTCGTCCAGCAGCATCAGCGGGGCCCGTTGCGCCAGCACCCGGGCCAGCGCCACCCGGGCCCGCTCACCGCCGGACAGCTCGGAGAACGGGCGGGCGGCGAACCGGGTCACCTCGGTGGCCGCCATCGCCGCCGCCACGGCCGTATCGTCCTCGTCCTCCAGCTCCGTACCGGCCCAGGGCGCCCGCCCCATCCGTACGACGTCCTCCACCGGGAAGGGGAAGGAGAGCACGGCGGACTGCGGCAGCACCGAGCGGCGCAGGGCCAGTTCGGGCGCGGTCCAGGCGGTCGCCGGGCGGCCGCCGATGAGGACCTCGCCGCTCCCGGGGGCCAGGTCGGCGGCGAGCGCGGCCAGGAGCGTCGACTTGCCGGCCCCGTTCGGCCCGACCAGCGCCACCACCTCACCCGCGTGCGCGGTCAGGTCGACGGCATCCAGCACCTGCCGCCCGCCCAGCCGCACCGAGACCCCCACGGCCTCGACGGCGGCGGAGCCGGGGGCGACGGGCGAAGGCAGCTCCCGGCTCCGTACCGCGAACAGGTCTCTCAGCGTCCTCATGCCCAACCACCTTGCTTACGACGGGTCCTGCGCAGCAGCCAGAAGAAGAACGGGCTGCCGAAGAGCGCGGTCAGCACCCCGAGCGGCAGCTCGGCGGGGGCGGCCACGGTCCGGGCCGCGAGGTCGCCCGCCACCAGCACCAGCGCACCGCCGAGCGCGCTCCCGGGGACGAGGAAGCGGTGTCCGGGGCCGTTCGCCATCCGCAGCAGGTGCGGCACGAGCAGCCCGACGAACGAGATGATCCCGGCGACGGCCACGGCGGCGGCCGTCAGCAGCGCCACCACCAGCACCAGCGTGATCCGCAGCCGCTCCACGTCCACACCCAGGTGGCGGGCGGGCCGCTCACCGAGGGCCAGCAGGTCCAGCTTGCGGGCGTAGAAGGGGGCGATGAGCAGGCCGGCCAGGGCGCACGGCAGGACGGCCAGCACCTTGGGCCAGGTCGCCTGGGAGAGCGAGCCGAGCTGCCAGAAGGTGATCTGGGTGATCTGCGCGTTGTCCGCGAAGAAGATGAACAGCCCGATCAGGGCGCCCGCGAAGGCGTTGACGGCGATACCGGTGAGGATCAGCGTCACGACTTCGGTCCGGCCGCCCGAGCGCGAGAGCGTGTAGACGAGCAGCACGGTGGCGAGACCGGAGATGAACGCGAAGACGGTGATCGTCCAGTTGCCGAAGAACGTCAGCCCCAACGCGATCGAGGCGACCGCGCCGACCGCCGCGCCCGCCGAGATCCCGATGACACCGGGCTCGGCCAGCGGGTTGCCGAACACGCCCTGCATCAGGGCGCCCGCGCAGCCGAGCGAGGCGCCGACGAGCAGCGCGAGGACGACGCGGGGGAGCCGGACGTTCCACAGGACGCTCTCGCCGACCCGGTCCAGCGGCTGCCCGCCGAGCCCGATCCGGTGCTGGAGCGAGGAGAGGACGTCCCCGATGGGGATGGAGTACGCGCCGATGGCGGCGGAGAGCAGACAGCCGGCGAGCAGGGCGAGCGAGAGCCCGACCGTGAGGACGAACGCCTTGCTGCGGGGCGACTTGGGGGCGGCGGCCTTCAGGTCGGCCGCACCGGGCCCGGGGGCCTCCTTGGCTGGTGCGGCCTCGGCCCCCGGGCCCGTGGACTCCGGGTTCGCGGCCCCCGGGTTCGCGGACTCCGGGCCCGCAGACTTCGGGCCCGCAGACTTCGGGCCCGTGGACTCCGGCTCCCCGGTGCGTTCCTCGTACGAGGTGGTCACTGGCCCTTGCCGCCCTTCGGGTACAGCTGCTCGACGATCTCGGCGAGCACCCGGTCGGTGCGCGGGCCGTAGTTCAGCAGCACGCCGTCGTCGATCGAGACGACCCGGCGGTCCATCCCGGCGGGCGTCTCCGCGATGCCGGGGATCTTCACCAGACCGTCCATGCCGCCCACCGAGTCGAGCCCCTTGCTCATCAGCAGGATCGCGTCGGGCGCGGCCTTGGCGAGCGCCTCGCTGGTGATGGCGGTGAAGTCCTTGTCCAGCCCGGACATCTTGCCGGCGTCGACCGCGCCCGCCGCCTCCAGCAGCGAACTCGCCCCCGACTCCGCGCCGCCCAGCAGATAGACGGAGGCCGAACCGCGCAGGTAGAGGAAGGCCACCCGGGGCTTCTTGCCGTCCGCGTGGTCCGGGATGGTCTTCTGCACGGCGGCGATCCGGGACTCGGTCCGCTTCTTCAGCTCGGTGCCGGCCGCCGGTACGCCGAGCACCTCGGCGACCGTGTCGATCCGGCGGCCGACGTCGTCCAGTCCCTTGGCGGGCTCGACGACGACCAGCGGGATGCCCGCGTCGCGGATCTGGTCGATCGCCTCGCTCGGTCCGGTCGTGGTGTCGGCGAGGACGACGGTCGGCTTCAGCGAGAGCACGCTCTCCGCCGAGACGTCGTGGGCGCGGGTCACCACCGGGAGCTTCTCGGCCTGTTCGAAGGTGGCGGTGATGTCCCGGGCGACGACCTGCTTGCCGAAGCCGAGGGTGAAGACGATCTCGCTCAGCGATCCGGTCAGCGGCACGATCCGGTCGGTGGAGTCGACCGTGACCTTCGTACCGTCCGCCGAGTCCACCGTCACCGGCAGCTTCGGCGCGGGAGCGGCGGCCAGCGGCTCGACCCGGTCCGCGTCGGCGGAGCTCGTGGCGCCCTTCGTCCCCGCCGATGCGGAATCGTTGCCTCCGCCGCAGCCCGTCAGCAGCAGGGCGAGGGCCATCGCGGCAGTGAGGGCGGCGCCCGCCCGGCCGCGGACCGGCCGACGGCCGAAGGCCTGCCCGCTGCCCGGGCCCTGAGGGCCTCTCGGGGCGAAGTCCTGCGTGATGCGCACTGGGCACCGTCCTGTCGTTCTGCGGCCTGCGATGGGTGATGAGTGGGTGGAGCGGCGGGTCGTTCGGATGTGACGGATGTGTCAGTTGTGTGGAGATGGCGGAGGGGTTCCGGCACGGGCTGCGAATACCTTAGGTTAGCCTTACCTGCACTTCCAGCCCTCGGAGGGGTCCCTCATGCTGTCGTCCAGATCCGCCCGCGCGCTCGCCGTCGCGCTCCTCGCGGTGCTGCTGGGAGCCCTGCTCCCCGCCACCACCGCGCAAGCGGCCAGCCGTACGGTGCAGGGCGGACGGCTGGACTGGGGCATCAAGTCCTCCTTCCAGAGCTACGTCACCGGCCCCATCGCCCAGGGCAGTTGGAGCCTCACCGGCGGCGCCGCCACGGTCGGCGGCAGCCAGTTCCGCTTCCACTCCGCGAACGGCTCCTACGACCCGGCGACCGGCGCCCTCAGCTCCGGCTTCTCCGGCGGGGTCCACTTCACCGGCCACAAGAAGGCCGACGGGACCAACGAGCTGGACCTCGTCATCAGTCGCCCCACCATCAAGATCAACGGCGGCAGCGGCACGCTCTTCGCCGACATGGTCAGCAAGGAGCGGGGGACCGGCAAGGTCAGCAACCGCTCCCAGGTGCCGCTCGCCACGCTCGGCCTCGGCGGCATCAACATGAAGGGCGGCTCCACGCCCATCGCCCTCACCAACGTCCCCACGACGCTGACCGCGCAGGGCGCGTCCGCCTTCGCCGGCTACTACACCGCCGGTACGCCGCTCGACCCGATCAGCCTCTCCGTGGACAGCAACGCCCCGGCCGAGCAGCCGAAGCCGGCCCCGTCCGAGACGAAGGACGAGGGCGCCAAGAAGGGCGAGGACGAGAAGGAGAAGGAGAAGGACGCCGAGAAGGCCAAGGACAAGGAGAGGGCGGGCCGCTTCGAGGACGCCGCCGTCGACTGGGGCGTCCGCCGCACCTTCCGCGAGTACGTCACCGGCTCCATCGGCCAGGGCAAGTGGACGCTCGCCGACGGCGCCCAGGACGGCGGGGCGCTCTTCCGCTTCCCGCAGGGCAAGGGCACGTACGACGCGAAGAAGCAGACGCTGGACGCGGACTTCGGCGGCAGCATCCACTTCACCGGCGCCCACGACCTCGACCTCAAGTTCGCCGGTGTCACGGTCGCCGTGACCAAGGGCGAGGGCACCCTGTCGGCCGACGTCACGAGCGCGGGCACCACCCGCGAGGACGTCCCGCTGATCACCTTCGCCGCCAAGGACTTCGCGCCGAAGGAGGGCCTCGCCGTCCTCACGGAGGCGCCCGCCACGCTCACCGAGGACGGGGCCAAGGCGTTCGGCTCCATGTACAAGGCGGGCACGGAGATGGACCCCGTCTCGCTCGCCGTCGCCGTGGACGGCAAGGCCGAGCTGCCCCCGCTGCCCGACCTCGGCAGCGAGCCGACGGCCGCCGCCGAGCCCACCGCGAAGGCCTCGGCCGAGCCCTCCGCCGCACCGGCCGCCGCCGCTTCCGATTCGGGCTCGGGCGCCGGTACGTACGCCGCGATCGGCGGCGGTCTGCTGCTGCTCGCCGCGGCCGTGACGTTCTTCGCGCTGCGCCGCCGCAAGGCCGGCCAGGCCCCCGACGCCGCCTCCCCGGGCTCCGACGCCACCTCTACGGGCCCCGACGCCCCCCAGACCTCCTGACGGCGCCCCTCATGAGCGCTTTACGGTTTCTCATCCCCTCCCCCCACGCCTCCCTTCCTCCCCCGTTGCCTTAGGAGACCCACCGACATGGCAGCAACTCGCCGCCCCATAGCCCTCGCAGCAGCCGTCGCCACGGCTGCCGCTCTGGGCGCGACCTTCGCCCTCCCGGCCTTCGCGGCCGACGGCGCCCGCGCCGAAACCGCGGCTGACGCTGCCGCCGCGGCCGGTGCTCCCGCTGCGGCCGGCGCCCCCGCCGCAGCCGGTGCTCCCGCACCGTCCGTCTTCAAGCTGGAGTCGGGGACCCTGGACTGGGGCCTCTACCACGGCTGGCGCGACATGATCGGCAAGATGAAGGGCACCGCCACCCTGGCCGACGGCGTTACCCAGAACGCGGACGGCACGTACAAGTTCCCCTTGGACAAGGGGGAGTACGACCTCGGCAGCCACGGCGTGACGTCCTCCTTCAAGGGCAGCGTGCACTACGAGGCGCACGGCGGGATCCTGGACATCAAGCTGTCCGACGTCAAGGTCGTCACGGTCGGCAAGACCGGGAAGATCACCGTCGATGTCACCACCAAGTCCCCGGGCAAGGAGCCCGTGGTCAGCAACGACCTGGCGATGGTCACGCTCGACCTCAGCGGTGTCGACCCCACCAACGGTGCCGAGGGCATGAAGTACGCGGACATCCCGACCGCCTTCACCAAGGAGGGCGGCGCGGTCTTCGTCCACTACACCGAAGGCATGCCCGCCGACCCGGCCACGCTGGCCGTCAAGCCGGCCAAGCCTCCGGTCGAGCCGCCGCCGCCCGTCGACCCCCCGGTCGACCCGCCGGTGAAGCCCCCGGTCAAGCCGCCTGTGGACCCGCCGGTCAAGCCCCCGGTGAAGCCGGCCCCCGGCGAGGCCGCCAAGCCCACCAGCGGCCCGGTCGTCGACGGCACCCTGGACTGGGGCCTCAAGAAGTCATTCCGCTCGTACGTCGTCGGCCCCATCGCGCGCGGCAAGGTCGAGACGAGCGACGGCGCCACCGCCAACGCCGACGGCTACCGCTTCACCAAGGCCACCGGCCGGCTCGACGCCGAGAAGAACAGCCTCGACGCCCAGTTCCAGGGCAAGGTGCGCTTCCTCGGCCACGAGACCGCCGGTGCCTACAAGCTGGACCTCTCCCTCAGCAACCTGAAGATCGACATCCAGGGCACCACGGGCAAGCTCATCGCCGACGTCTCCAGCAAGGACATGACGTCCGGCGAGGTCGACACCTCCACCGCCCTGCCCTTCGCCGACCTGAAGGTGCCCGCGGGCGCGCTCACCGCCAAGGAGGGCATCGTCACCCTCAAGGGCATCCCGGTGACGCTCACCGAGGAGGGCGCCGAGGCCTTCATCGGCCAGTACGACAAGGGCGACGAGCTGGACGCCCTGAGCGCCGCCGTCTCGCTCGACAAGGACGCCACGCTGCCCCCGGGCGGCTCGACGGGCGGTTCGACGGACTACGAGAACTGCGCCGCGGCCGAGGCGGCCGGCGTGACGCCCATCAAGAAGGGCGAGCCCGGCTACGCGGCCCACCTCGACGGTGACGGCGACGGCGTGGCCTGCGAGTCCGGCGAGTCCGGCGGCTCGGGCTCCACCGGCGGTTCCACCACGGGCGGTTCCACCACCGGCGGCGGCACGGTCGGCGGTTCGACCACCGGGGGCTCCACCACCGGCGGTTCGGTCGGCGGCTCCGGCGCCCTGGCCGCCACCGGCTCCGACGTCCCCACCGGCGTCCTGATCGGCGCCTCCGGCCTCGTCGTGGCGGCCGGTGCCGGCCTCGTGGTCGCGGCGCGCCGCCGCCGTGGCGCCACCGCCTGATCAACTCCGCACCAGCCGCGGGGCCGTATCCACCGGGTACGGCCCCGCGGCCGTTCCCCGGTGGTGCTTGAATGCGCACGTGAACGACTACGACGTACCCCGGGGCATCGACGTCCTGCGGGTGTTCTGCGGACCCGACGGACGCCACGGCAACGCCCTCGGCGTCGTACGCGACGGACTCAGCCACCCCGACGAGGCGTCGCGGCAGCAGCTCGCCCGGCAACTGGGCTTCAGCGAGACCGTGTTCGTCGACGACCCGGAGCGCGGCCGGGTGGACATCCACACCCCCGGCCTCCGGCTGCCGTTCGCCGGGCACCCGCTGGTCGGCGCCGCCTGGCTGCTGGACCTGGAGGTCCTGGAACTGGCCGTCGGGGACGTGTTCGCCCGCCAGGACGGGGAGTTCACCTGGATCACCGCCCGCCCCGAGTGGGCCCCGCCGCGCACGTTCCAGCAGTACGCGAGCGCGGACGAGGTGGAGGCACTGCCGGGACCGCCGCCCGGGGAGGGCTGGCTCTACACCTGGGCCTGGGAGGACGAGGCCGCCGGACGGGTCCGCGCGCGGGCCTTCCCGAGGCGCGGGGAGGGCGTCGAGGAGGACGAGGCGACGGGCGCGGCGGCCCTGCTGCTGAGCGCACACCTCGGCCGGGCCCTGAACATCACACAAGGACGCGGCTCCCAGATCCTCACAGCACCCGCGCCGGACGGCACGGTGGAGGTAGGGGGCCGCGTCCTGATGGCCGTCCGGGGCTGACCCCGGACGGCCTCGCAAGCAGTACGACGTACGGCAGGAATTACGCGCTGAGCGGGAACACCTCGCCCAGCTCCCGGAAGACCGCGGTGTTCAGCGCGAAGGCGCGCTTGCACTCCTCGACGATCCGCTGCTTCTCCAGGTCGTCCGCGTTCACCCCGTCCAGCAGCTCCCGGTAGCCCCGCTTGAAGGCGGCCGGGTTGGTGATCTCCTCGAAGACGTAGAACCGCACGCCGTCGCCCTTGCGCTCGAAGCCCCAGGTCTTCTCCGCCTTGTCGCGGATGATCTGGCCGCCGGAGAGGTCGCCGAGGTAACGGGTGTAGTGGTGCGCTATGTAGCCGGCGGGCCAGGTGCGCGCGCACTCGGTCACCCGGGCGGCGTACGCGGCGGTCGCCGGCAGCGGCTCCAGGCCCTCGCGCCAGTCCTCCCCGCGCAGGTGCGCCAGGTCGCGCTCCAGCGCGGTGGAGCGCATCAGCTCGGGCTGGATGAAGGGCCCGGCTACCGGGTCGTTCCGCAGGGCCTCCGCGCCCTCCTCCAGTGCCTGGTAGACGAACCACAGCTGCTCGGTGTAGCGCGTGTACGCGTCGACACCCAGCCGCCCGCCGAGCAGGTCACCCATGAAGGTCGAGGTCTCGGCCTCGGTGTGCTGTTCGTGCGACGCGGTGCGGATGAGCGTCGAGAAGGGAGTGACGGTGGCGGTTGCGTCCAAGGCGGGCCTCCGGGGACCGAGGGGGACGGGAAGTCCAGAAACAGACGGAGATATCGGCAGGCGACCGCCGCAACGCTGCGGCGGCGCGTGCCGTACGCCGATCCTCCTACTTAGGTTTACCTAAGTCAATTGGTTCCCGACTGTCTGTCGGTAAAAAAATACGCGACAAGGCAGGGTGCTGCCCCTTTGCGAATAATTTGTCCTGATTACGGCAGGGTGAGGATCTCCGCACCGGTCTCCGTGACCACCAGCGTCTCCTCGAACTGCGCGGTCCGCTTACGGTCCTTCGTCACCACGGTCCAGCCGTCCTCCCACATGTCGTACTCGTGGGTGCCCAGCGTCAGCATCGGCTCGATGGTGAACGTCATGCCGGGCTGCATCACGGTGGTCGCGTTCGGGCTGTCGTAGTGCGGGATGATCAGACCGGAGTGGAACGAGGAGTTGATCCCGTGCCCGGTGAAGTCGCGCACGACGCCGTAGCCGAACCGCTTGGCGTACGACTCGATGACCCGGCCGATGACGTTGATCTGCCGCCCCGGCTTGACCGCCTTGATGGCCCGGTCCAGCGACTCCCGGGTGCGCTCGACGAGCAGCCGCGACTCCTCGTCGACGTCACCGCAGAGGTAGGTGGCGTTGTTGTCGCCGTGCACCCCGTTGATGTACGCGGTGACATCCAGGTTCACGATGTCCCCGTCGCGCAGCACGGTGGAGTCGGGGATGCCGTGGCAGATGACCTCGTTGAGCGAGCTGCACAGCGACTTCGGGAAGCCCCGGTAGCCGAGGGTGGAGGGGTACGCGCCGTGGTCGACCATGAACTCGTGCGCGACCCGGTCGAGCTCGTCCGTGGTCACGCCCGGGGCGATGTGCTTGGCGGCCTCCTCCATCGCCTGCGCGGCGATGCGGCCCGCGATCCGCATCCGCTCGATGGTGTCGGCGTCCTGGATCTCCGGGCCGGTGTACGGCTTCGGGCCCGGCTTGCCCACGTACTCGGGGCGCCGGATGTTTCCGGGTACGGAACGGACGGGAGTGATCTCCCCTGGTACGAGAAGCGACTGGCCAGACATGCCAGCGAGTCTAACCAGGGGTCCCGGGGGCACCATGGCGATAAGGAAAGGAGCAGTCGATGGCCCTGTTCAAGAAGCGCACGGTCGGCAAGCCGGGCGAGTGGTACTACTGCCTGGAGCACAAGAAGGTCGAGGAGGGCCCGGAGTGCCCTGCCCAGAACCGGTTCGGCCCCTACACCTCCCGCGAGGCGGCCCAGCACGCGATGGACACGGCCCGCGACCGCAACCTGGAGTGGGACACGGACCCGAAGTGGCACGACGAGGACAAGGGCAAATCAAGCCCGCCCGGCGATTGAGGCCGTCTTTCCCAGCCGCCGGCGCCTGAGGCCGCACCCTTTCAGCCCGTCCGGCGATTGAGGACGTCTTCCCAGCCCCTCCGGCGTTCGAGGAGCGGGGTACGGGGCGGAGCCCCGGGTCATCCCTCCACCCGGGCCTCCCGCCTCCGCACCGCATCCTCATCCGTCTCCGAGTCGTACCGCACCAACTTCGGCAGCGCCGCCGTCAGCAGCGCCACCGACGCCACACACGCCACCCCGCCCGTCCAGATCGCCGACCGGGTCCCCGTCCAGCCCGCCATCGCCCCGGCCCGCACCTGCCCGAGCTGCGGTCCCACGCTGTACGAGAGCACCTCGATGCCCGCCAGCCGCCCCCGCAGCTCCTCCGGAATGGTCTGGTTCCAGATGGTGGACCGCCCCAGCCCGCTCAGCATGTCGCCCGCCCCGGCCACGCCCAGGCAGAGCAGCACCACCCACACGCTGGAGAACCAGCCCGCGGCCGCGATCGCCAGCCCCCACACCGCCGCCCCGAACACCACGAACAGCCCGTGCCGCCGCACCCGGGACGTCCAACCGCTGGTCAGCCCCAGCGCCAGCGAGCCCACCGAGCCCGCCGCGTACATCAGCCCCAGCGACCACTCCGCGTCCAGCTCGTCCGCCAGGAACGGGAAGATGGTGTTCGGGAAGGCGAAGAACATCGCCGCCAGATCGATCGCGTACGTCCCCAGCAGCACCGGCCGGCTCCAGGCGTACCGGGCCCCCTCCGCGATCCCGCGCAACGACGGCTTGGCCGCGTCCCGGGACGGCGGTGCGGGCGAGAGCCGCAGACAGAGCAGGACCGAGGCGGCGAACGTGCACACCGTCACCGCGTACGCCGTGCCGTGACCGGCGTACGCCACCACCAGGCCGGCCAGCGCCGGGCCCGCGATCGCCCCGATCTGCCAGCGCAACGAGTTCAGGGCGGCCGCCGCCGTCTGCTGGGCATGCGGCACGATCCGGGCCATCAGGGAGTCCAGCGCGGGCCGCTGGAGCCCGGCCAGGGCGGCGACCCCGCCGGCCACCACGTACAGCGGCCACAGCAGCGGCTCCGGGAGCAGCGCGTTGACCAGCAGGATCGCGGCGAGCACGCCGAGCCCCGCCTCGGTGAGCAGGATGACCCGGCGCCGGTCCACGGCGTCGGCGAGCGCCCCGCCGTACAGCCCGAAGACCACCAGCGGCACCAGCTCCACCGCCCCCATCGCCCCGACCGCGAGCGGCGAGCCGGTGAGGTGCTTGATCTGGAGCGGCAGCGCGATGAGGGCCATGAAGCTGCCGAAGTACGTGATCAGCCCCTGGATCCACAGCAGCCGGAAGGCGGGCGAGGAACGCCACGGCGAGAGGTCCGGCAGCAGGGCGCGGAACCGCGACGGGGGCGGGGAGGCAGGGGGAGCTTCGGTCACAAAGGGCCATGTTCGGTACGGGAGGGTGCTTCGGGCAAACCGATTTCCCCGCCGGACGTACGGCGAGGCGGGCCGGGGGGCGTACGGCGAGGCGGATCGGGGGTCGTAAGGCGAGGCGTACCGGACCGTACGGCGAGGCGGACCGGGGGCCGTACGGCGAGGCAGACCGGGCTGTGCGGCGGGGGAGATCGGGCCTCCGGGGCGGCATACCCGGCCCTACCTGGCAGTAGGGTCGGCCCATGACTACACAGGACAGCGGCAGCGCGCCCAAGCCCCCCGCCAAGGACCCCTGGGACCTCCCCGACGTCTCCGCCCTGAGCGTGGGCGTGCTCGGCGGGACCGGCCCGCAGGGGCGCGGCCTCGCCTACCGGCTCGCCCGCGCCGGACAGCGGGTCACCCTCGGCTCCCGGGACGCCGGACGCGCCGCCGAGGCGGCCGCCGAGCTCGGCCACGGCGTCGAGGGCACGGACAACGCGGAGTGCGCCCGGCGCAGCGACATCGTGATCGTCGCCGTGCCGTGGGACGGCCACGCCAAGACCCTGGAATCCCTGCGCGAGGAACTGGCGGGCAAGCTCGTCATCGACTGCGTCAATCCGCTCGGCTTCGACAAGAAGGGTGCCTACGCCCTCAAGCCGGAGGAGGGCAGCGCCGCCGAGCAGGCCGCCGCCCTGCTGCCGGACTCCCGGGTCACCGCCGCCTTCCACCACCTCTCGGCGGTGCTGCTCCAGGACGAGTCCATCGAGGAGATCGACACCGACGTCCTGGTCCTGGGCGAGGCGCGGGCCGACACGGACCTCGTGCAGGCGCTGGCGGGCCGCATCCCCGGGATGCGCGGCATCTTCGCGGGCCGGCTGCGCAACGCCCACCAGGTCGAGTCGCTGGTGGCGAACCTGATCTCGGTCAACCGCCGCTACAAGGCCCACGCGGGCCTGCGCACCACCGACGTCTGATCCGTACGGACCGGGCCCGGGGATCCGTACGGACCGGGCCCGAGGCGGGGCACAACGGGGCATGGGGGACACTGGACGGGACCACGCCGTTCGTTCTCCCGGACCGTCCCCCGACCCTCCCCGACCGTCCTCGACCGTTCCCCGACAGGAGCCGCTCCCCATGCCCCGCCTCGCTCTCTACGCCCTCGTCGTCTGCGTGCTCGCCGTCGCGGCGGCCGTGGTCTCCTTCGTCCAGGGCAGCCTGCTCGGGATCATCTGGGTGCTGATCGCGGGGCTCTCGTCGAACATGGTGTGGTTCTACGTGCGCAAGCAGCGCATGGAGGCGGCGGCCGAGGCCAACTGACGCCTCCACCTCCACCTCCTCCTCCCACCTCCCCTCGCGTCCCCTCGCGGCCCTGAGCCGTTCGGGTCGAGGGCCCTCCCTCGCGGGCGCGCCCCGGACCCCGGACGCCGCCCGGGGCCGACCATGTGACGGCCTCGTCACGGCCGTGGCGAGGCCGACGAGGGAGGACCGCGTGGCAGAGGCGAGGGACGACGGGTACGGATCCGCACCCGTACCGGCATCCGGATCGACCGCACGGACGAACGACGGGGACCGGGACCGGGATCGGGACCGGGGCATCCTGGGGGAGGTGCGCGACGCCGTCACCACCCGGGCCGCGCTCGTCATGCTCGGGGTGCTCCTGCTCCAACTGGGCTTCGCGCTCTCCTATATGGGCGCCTTCCACGCGCCCAAGCCGCACCAGGTCCCGATCACGCTGGTCGCCCCGCCCGCCGTCGAGAGCGATCTGGTGGCCCGCCTCGACGCGCTCCCCGGCGACCCCCTCCACGTCACCCCCGTCGCGACCCGCGCCGAGGCACGGGCGCGGCTGCTGGACCGGCGCACCGACGCCGCCCTCGTCGTGGACCCGGCGAGCCGCACCGACATCCTGCTCGTCGCCTCGGCGGGCGGCCCGTCGGCCACCACGGCGGCCACGGAGATCCTCCAGGAGGTCGCCCGCGCCCAGCAGCGCACGATCGTCGTGACCGACCTCCGCGCCCCCTCGGCCGGCGACTCACGGGGCCTGTCGTCCTTCTACCTCGTCCTCAGCTGGACCATCGGCGGCTACCTCGCCGCCTCGGCCCTGAACATGGCGGCCGGCTCCAAGAAGCCCACCCTGAGCCGCACCCTGATCCGGCTGGCGGCGATGCTCCCGTACGGCCTCGTCTCGGGCATCGGCGGCGCGATCATCGTGGGCCCGGTGCTGGACTGCCTGCCGGGCGCGTTCTGGGAGCTGGTCGGCATCGGGACCCTGGTGGTCTTCGCCTCCGGGGCCGTGGGCGTCGCCCTCCAGTCGGTGGCGGGGACGGTCGGCCTGGGCCTCACCATCCTGATCTTCACGATCCTGGGCAACCCCAGCTCCGGCGGGGTGTACCCGTCCTCGCTGCTGCCACCGTTCTGGAGCGCGATCGGCCAGGCGCTGCCTCCGGGGGCCGGTACGACGGTGGTCCGCAACACCGTCTATTTCGACGGCAACGCCACCACCGGCGCCCTGTGGATCCTGGGTGCCTGGGCGTTCGGCGGGGTCGTCGTGGCGATCCTGGCCGCCGCCCTGCGCGATCGGCGGCGACGGGGCCCCCGCCCGGAGCCTGAGCCCGTGACCGCCCCGGTGTGAGGACGGTGAGGACGGCGGTGCGCGGTCACCCCACCGCGCACCCCGGGTTCTGCTCGTCGAAGAACGCCTTCCAGAAGCGGTAGAGGTCGTACCCGCAGTACCGCTGGAGGTCGTCGACGCCCAGGACGCCCAGCAGCGCGTCGATCACGTCGAAGAACGCGATGTTCACCGCCGGGATCCACAGGATCGCGAACACGGCGATGAGCCCGAACGGCGCGATCGGCTCGACCTGGCGCCGGATCCTGTACGACAGCCAGGGCTCGATCACGCCGTACCCGTCGAGACCCGGGATCGGCAGGGAGTTCAGGATGGCCGCCGTCACCTGGAGCATCGCCAGGAACGCCAGGGCGTATTGGAAGGCGAGCGGGACCCCGTCGAGCGCGTCCAGCCAGAACGGGGCCGTACAGACGATGGCGAACGCCACGTTCGTCAGCGGGCCCGCCGCGGAGATCAGGCTGTGCTTCCACCGCCCATGGATCCGGGCCCGCTCGATGTAGACGGCGCCGCCGGGCAGGCCGATCCCACCCATGACGACGAAGAGGACCGGCAGCACGATGCTGAGCAGGGCGTGGGTGTACTTCAGCGGGTTGAGCGTCAGATAGCCCTTCGCCCCCACCGAGAGGTCCCCGCTGTGCAGGGCGGTGCGGGCGTGGGCGTACTCGTGGAGGCAGAGCGAGACGATCCACGCCCCGGTGACGAAGAGGAAGACCGCGAAACTGGTGGCGCCCGCGAAGCCGGCCCACACGGCCCAGCCCGCGACGGCGGTGACGGCGGCGATCCCGAGGAAGACCGGGCTGATCCTCCGGTCCCCGCGGGTGGCTGCGGTGGTCATCGGCACAACTCCTGGGACTGTGGGACTGGGGGAGACGGCGGCGACATCGTACGTACGGCGAGCACCTGGGCCGGCAGGCACAGCCCGGCACGTACGCCGACACGTACGCCGACACGGCGGGAACGACGGCGACCCCGGCAGGAGTTCCACCCGGTCAACACCGTGACCGCGTCCGTCGCGGACAATGGGCCCGTGCGCTACTGCATCCTCGGCACCACCCGGGCACTCCGCGACGACGGTACGGCCGTCGCCCTCGGCGGGGCGCGGCTGCGCGCCCTGCTCACCGTCCTCGCCCAGCACCCCGGGCGGACCGTCCCGGCCGGGGTCCTCGTGGGCGAGGTGTGGGACGGCGACCCGCCCGCCGACGCGGCCGGCGCGCTCCAGGCGCTGGTCGGCCGGCTGCGGCGGGCGCTGGGGCGGAGTGCCGTGGAGTCGGTGGAGAGCGGCTACCGGCTGGCCGCCGAGCCGGACGCCGTGGACCTGCACCGGTTCGAGCGGCTGGCGGGGGAGGGGAGCCGGGCCCTGGAGCAGGGTGACCCGGTCAAAGCCGTCACCGTCCTGGACGAGGCCCTGGCGCTCTGGGGCGGGCCGCCGCTCGACGACCTGCCCGACCGTACGGCGCCCGCCTCCCGGCTGGAGTCCCGCCGGCTCGCCGCCCGGCGGGCCCGGCTGGAGGCGCTGCGCCTCCTCGGGCGGGCGGACGAGGCGCTGTGGGAGC
Organism: Streptomyces cyaneofuscatus; assembly: GCF_042718795.1. Taxonomy (GTDB): domain Bacteria; phylum Actinomycetota; class Actinomycetes; order Streptomycetales; family Streptomycetaceae; genus Streptomyces; species Streptomyces cyaneofuscatus_A. Next base: position 34,098 of record NZ_JBHXOX010000002.1, on the reverse strand, counting down.
TGGCCGCGCTCTGCGCCGCCCACCCGCTCGACGAACCGCTCCAGGCCCTGCGCATCAGGGCCCTGCGGGACGCGGGACGCACGGCCGAGGCGCTGGCGGCGTACGAGGAGGTCCGCACCGTGCTCGCTGACCGTCTGGGCACCGACCCCGGGCCGGAGCTGCGCGGCCTGTACGCCGAACTCCTCCACCCGGAACCCAAGCACCCGGAACCGAAGCACCCGGAACCGAAGCACCCGGAACCGAAGCACCCGGAACCCAAGCACCCGGAACCCAAGCACCCGGAACCGAAGCACCCGGAACCGGCGGAGCCGAAGCACCCGGAACCGGCCACACCCACCGTCGTGCGGCAGCCCGCCCCTCGCAAGCCCGCCCCCGGCAACCTCCGCGCCCGGCTCACCAGCTTCGTCGGCCGGGACGGCGACATCGCCGCCCTCCGCGACGACCTCACCAACACCCGCCTCGTCACCCTCCTCGGCCCCGGCGGCGCGGGCAAGACGCGGCTGTCGCAGGAGACCGCGGAGGCCGTCGCCGGTGACTGGCCCGACGGGGTCTGGCTCGCGGAGCTGGCCCCGCTGGACGACCCGGACGCCGTACCCGAGGCCGTCCTCAGCGCGCTCGGCGCCCGGGAGACCGTGCTGCGCGGGGCCGGCGCCGAGGAGCTGCGGGTCCTGGCCGAACACGGCGCCGACGACCCCCTCGTACGGCTCACCGAGTACTGCTCCCGGCGCCGCATGCTCCTCCTGCTCGACAACTGCGAGCATGTCGTCGAGGCGGCCGCCGCCCTCACCGACCACCTCCTCACGCACTGCCCGCAGCTCACCGTCCTCGCCACCAGCCGCGAACCCCTCGGCGTGCCGGGCGAGTTCGTCCGCCCGGTCGAACCGCTGCCCGACCCGATGGCGCTGCGCCTCCTCGCCGAGCGCGGAGCCGCCGCCCGGCCCGGCTTCCGCACCGACGCCGACGAGGAGACCGCCGCCGCCTGCGCCGAGATCTGCCGCCGGCTCGACGGACTGCCGCTCGCCATCGAACTGGCCGCCGCCCGGCTGCGGATGCTCACCCCCCGCCAGATCGCGGACCGGCTGGACGACCGCTTCCGCCTGCTCACCACTGGCAGCCGGACCGTCCTACCGCGCCAGCAGACACTGCGCGCGGTCGTCGACTGGTCCTGGGAGCTGCTGGACGGCACCGAACGGGCCGTCCTGCGCAGCCTCGCCGTCTTCGCCGGCGGCTGCTCCCTCACCGCCGCCGAGGAGGTCTGCGCCCTGCCCGACGCGGCCGACGGCATCGCCGTCGACTCCCTCGACGTCGCGGCGCTGCTCGGCTCCCTGGTCGACAAGTCGCTCGTCGTCGCCGCGCCCGGCGAGGACGCGGAGATGCGCTACCGGCTGCTGGAGACCGTCGGCGAGTACGCCGCCGAGCGGCTGGCGGAGGCGGGCGAGCGGGACGCCGTCGAGCGCCGCCACCTGGTCCACTACCGGGAGTTCGCCCGCACCACCGGCCCGAAGCTGCGCGGCGCCGGCCAGCGGGAGGCCATCGGGCTCTTCCGCCGCGAGTACGAGAACCTGCGCACCGCACTGCGCCACGCCGTCGCCGCCCGAGAGGAGCAGGAAGGGCTCTGCATCGTCCTGTCGCTGGCCTGGTACTGGATGATGCACGACCTGAACGCCGACGCCCGCCAGTGGTCCGGTGCGGTGGCCGCGCTCGGCCCCGACCCCTTCGCCCCACCCGGCACGAAGGCCCCGTCCCTGCTGGAGCGGACCACCGACCGGCCGCCCCCGTGGGAGCCGGAGCAGGTCGAGGAGGCGCGGCGCGGAGCGGGGCTGATCCGGATGGTCAGCATGGACCACGCGATGGAGGAGTGGCTCACCCCGCCCGGCCAGGAGCGGATGCGGATCATCGCCCGCACCTACCGGGCCGGGCAGCCGCAGGCCTGCCGTGCGCCCGCCTCGCTCTGGATGTTCGCGGTCCTGCTCACCGGCGAGGCCGAAGAGCTGCGCGAGCTGATGGACGAGACGGTCCGGGCCTCCCGGGAGTTCGGTTACGAATGGGAGCTGGGCGCCGCGCTGGAGGTCCGGGCCAAGATCCTGGCCAACCGGCCCGACTGGGCGGGCGAGGCGGTGGCCGACGCCGACGAGGCCCTGGAGATCTTCGTCCGGCTCGGTGACGACTGGGGCGCCGCGGAGGCGCTGTCCTCCCGGGGCGAGGCGTACGAACGGCACGGCCGGTTCACCGAGGCCGCAGCGGACTACCTGGCCGCGGTCGACCACGCTCAGGCGCTCAGCGCCCATGCCCAGGTGGCCGTGTTGCGCGCCCGGTACGCCGGAGCCCTCACCGAGCTCGACCGGTTCGACGAGGCCGAGGCCATCCTGCGCGAGGTCGTCGACGGAGGCCGGTTCGCGGGCCACGGGGCGATGCCGACCGCCCGGCTGCACCTGGGGTTCCTGTACGGACGCCAGGGCCGCGTGACCGAGGCGCGGCGGGAACTGGTGTCGCTGCGCGAGGAGTTCAGCTCCCGTACGATCGGCGTCTTCGACGGTTTCGTGCTCGGGGTGCTGGCCTGGCTGGACAACCTCGTCGGGGACCACGCCTCCGCGCTCGCCACCGGACTGGCCTCGCTGGCCCGCTCGCAGGACCGGCTCTCCCGGATGATGGCCCCGCAGATGGCGTCCATGCAGCTGATGACCATCGCCAGGGCGCTCGCCGGCCTCGACACGGCCGGACCCGGCGGTGTCACGACCGGACCTGACGGTGTCACGGCTCCGGAGGCCGCCGCCCGGCTGCTCGGCCTCCAGGCGGCGCTCCTGCCCGCCGGACACGTGCCGACCGCCCTGGAGCGCCGGAACCTCGCCGAGGCCGAGCAGGCCGTACGGGACCGGATCGGCGACGAGGCGTACGCGGCGGCGTACGAGAGGGGCGGCGGCCTCACCGTCGACGAGGCCACCGCCCTGGCGGAGACGTACCGGCAATGACCCGGCCCCGGCTCAGGCCTTCTTACGGAACTTGGCCACCGCCAGCGGCGCCATGACCACCGTGATCCCGGCCGCCCAGGCGAGCGTCCACCAGACCGAGTCGCCGAGCGGGCCGCCCTGCATGAGCCCGCGCGCCGCGTCCGCGAGGTTGGAGAGCGGGTTGTAGTCGGTGAAGGCCTGGAGCCAGCCCGGCATCGTCTGCGTCGGCGCGAAGATCGAGGAACCGAACTGCAGGGGCATCAGCACGAGCATCGCCGTCCCTTGGACCGCCTGGGCCGTCTTCATGGCCAGCCCGAGCAGGATGAAGATCCACATGATGGCGGCGCCGAACGTCGCGGCCAGCGCCACCGCACCGAGGAGCCCGAACACCGAGCCGTTCAGCTCCATGCCGAGCGCGAACCCCATGGCGAGCAGGATGACCGTGGCGACCATCAGCCGGCCCAGCTCCACCACGATCTTGGCGATGAGCACCGAGGACCGGGCGATCGGCATCGTCCGGAACCGGTCCATGACCCCCTTGCGGAAGTCGTCGTTGACGCCGGTGCCGACGGCCATGGCGATGTTCATGCCCATCATGGCCATCAGCCCGGGCACCAGGTAGTTCACATAGTCCTGCCGGTTCCCGCCGAGGCTGGCGCCGACCGAGCCGCCGAAGACGTACACGAAGAGCACGATGAACACGATCGGCATCAGAAGGACGTCGAACATCGACTCCGGGTCCTTCTTGATCTGGAGCAGATTGCGCCGGACCAGAGCCCCGATGTGCCGCAGATTGGCCCGCAGCCCGATCCCGCCCTCCTCGGCCGCCACGGCCTTCGTCGGTACAGGACCCGCGGGTCCGGCGGGTGCGGGCGTCAGTGTGGTGGTGGTGCTGCTCATGCGGCGACCTCCTGAGGGGCGGCGTCGGTGAGGGGGGTGGCCTTGTCGCCGGTGATCGCGAGGAACACCTCGTCCAGGCTGGGCAGGGCGGTTGCGACATGGGCCAGGGAGAACCCTCGTACGCCCAACAGCCCGATGACGGCAGTCAGTTGCTCATCGCTGAGGATCGGGACGTACAGCAGCCCCTCGTCCGGCACGGCCTGCGCCCCGGCGACGCCGTCGAGTCCGGCCTCCCGGATCGCCTGGGCCATCGCGGCCAGCTCCGCCGGGTCCGAGGGCCGGATGTGCAGCGTACGGCCGCCGACCTTGGCCTTCAGCTCGTCGACCCCGCCACGGGCGATGATCTTCCCCTGGTCGATCACCGTCAGCTCCTTGGCGAGCTGCTCGGCCTCTTCCATGTACTGCGTGGTCAGCAGGACGGTCGCGCCCTCGGCGACCATCCGCTGCACCTCGTCCCAGACCTCGTTACGGGTCCGGGGGTCGAGGCCGGTCGTCGGTTCGTCCAGGTAGAGGACGGCCGGGCTGCCGATCATCGAGGCGGCCAGGTCGAGCCGGCGGCGCATGCCGCCGCTGTACTCCATGCAGGCCCGCTTGGCCGCGTCGGTGAGCGAGAACCGCTCAAGGAGTTCGTCCGCGCGGGCTCGTGCCTGCTTGCGGGGCAGATCGAGCAGCCGCCCGATCATGTAGAGGTTCTCCCAGCCGGAGAGCTTCTCGTCGACCGAGGCGTACTGCCCGGTCAGGCCGATCCGGCGGCGCAGCTCGCGCGGCTGCTTCACCACGTCGAAGCCCGCGACGACCGCGTGTCCGGCGTCGGGGGTGATCAGCGTGGAGAGGCAGCGTACGAGGGTGGTCTTGCCGGCGCCGTTGGGGCCGAGCACGCCGAGGACGGTGCCTTCGCGGACGTCGAGATCCACGCCGTCCAGTGCCTTGGTCTCGCCGTAGTGCTTGACCAGCCCCCGTACCTCGACGGCGTTTCCGCCGCTCCTGGGGTTCATGTCGATGCGTTCCATGCCCACCAGGGGACCAGCGCCGACCGACAGCTCACCGACAGGCGACCGATACGCGCTCCGATACGTGCTCCGGGCGTGCCCCGTACGTGCTCCGGACGCGCGACAGCCCGCCGATGGGGGATGTCGGCGGGCTGTCGGTGGTGCGGGAAATGGCTGATGCGGGCCCTGGAGTGGAGGGCCGGTGGGTCAGTGGAAGGTGTGCTCCGGCGCGGGGAACGTACCGCCCACGACCTCCTCGGCGAACTCCTTCGCCGCGTCACCGAGCACCTGGCGCAGGTTCGCGTACTGCTTGGTGAAGCGCGGGACCTTGCCGCCGGTCAGCCCGACCATGTCGGTGTAGACGAGCACCTGCGCGTCGGTCCCGGCGCCGGCGCCGATGCCGATGGTCGGGATGTGCAGCGTCTGGGTGACCTGGGTGGCCAGCTCCTCGGGGACGAGCTCCAGCACCACGGCGAACGCGCCCGCGTCCTGGACCGCCTTGGCGTCCCGCAGCAGCCGGTGGGCCGCCTCGTCGCCGCGGCCCTGCACCCGGTAGCCCATGGCGTTGACGGACTGCGGGGTCAGGCCGATGTGGGCCATGACCGGGATGCCCGCCTCGACGAGCAGCCGGATCTGGTCGAGGGACCGCTCGCCGCCCTCCAGCTTGACCGCGCCGACGCCGGACTCCTTGATCAGCCGGGTGGCGTTGCGCAGCGCCTGGACGGGGCCTTCCTGGTACGAGCCGAAGGGCAGGTCCGCGACGATGAGCGCGCGCTGGGTGCCGCGTACGACGGCGGCGGAGAGGATGGCGATCTCGTCCATCGTGACCGGCACGGTGGTCTCGTAGCCGAGGTGGACGTTGCCCATCGAGTCGCCGACGAGCATGACCGGGATGCCGGCCTCGTCGAAGACGGACGCGGTCATCGCGTCGTAGGCGGTGAGCATGGGCCACTTCTCGCCGCGCTCGGTGGCGGCGGCGATGTCGTGGATCGTGATGCGACGGGTGGACTTCCCTCCGTACAGCGCCTTGCTGCTGTCGGGGGCGGAAGCGGTGGTTCCTGCGGGGGAGGACTGGTTCTGTGCAGCCGAAAGTGACATGGCTGGTGAACTCCTTCGTCATCTCGAGGCGCCCTGACGGCGTCCCCGGATCCCTTCCATGGTGGCATCCCGCCCGGGCAAACGGGAAGTGGGCCCGCACGACACCGGTCGGCCGCCTTCTGTCGGCCCCTGTCGCCGCCCTGTCGACTCCTGTTGGGCAAAGCTTTAACAATACGAGACGGTCTCGTATCGAAACACCGTTAGGCTCGCCCCATGTCCTCTCCTTCCGTCTCCGAGCCCCGCATACCCGAGGCGATCCACCGCCGCCGCTGGTGGATCCTCACCGTCCTCATGTTCAGCCTGCTCATCGTGGTGCTGGACAACTCGATCCTGAACGTCGCGGTCAAGACGATCGCGAGCCCCGCGCCCACCGGCATCGGCGCCACCCAGAGCGAGCTGGAGTGGGCGATCAACTCCTACACGCTCGTCTTCGCCGGACTCCTCTTCACCGCGGGACTGCTCGGCGACCGCATCGGCCGCAAGAAGGTCCTCCTCTTCGGCATCCTGGTCTTCGGCATCGGCTCCGCCCTGGCCGCCCTGTCCGCCTCGCCCGGCGAACTCATCACCTGGCGCGCCCTGATGGGCTTCGGCGCGGCCTTCGTGATGCCCGCCACCCTCGCCGTCCTGATGAACGTCTTCGAGCGCGACGAACAGCCCAAGGCCATCGGCATCTGGGCCGGCAGCGTGGGCCTCGGCATCGCGATCGGCCCGATCACCGGCGGGCTGCTCCTGGAGCACTTCTGGTGGGGCTCGATCTTTCTCGTGAACGTCCCCGTGGTGATCATCGCGCTGGTCGCCATGGTGATCCTGGTCCCCGACTCCCGCGACCCGAAGCCCGGCAAGGTCGACCCGGTGGGCGTCGCGCTCTCCATCGTGGGCCTGGTCCTGCTGGTGTACGGGATCATCCGGGGCGGCGAACTCGCCGACTTCACCGACACCACCGTGTTGCTCTCCATCGTCGGGGGACTGCTGGTGCTGGCCGGATTCGTGTGGCACGAGAAGCGCAGCAGCCACCCGGCGATCGACATCACGTACTTCCGGAAGCCCGCGTTCTCCGCCGCCGTCGCCGCGATAGCGCTGGTCTTCTTCGCGCTCATGGGCGTGACGTTCTTCTCCGCCTTCTACCTCCAGAGCGTGCGCGGCTACAGCGCCCTCCAGTCGGGCCTGCTGATCGTTCCGCTTGCCGCCGCCCAGATGATCTTCGCGCCCCGGGCCCGGCTGGTCGTGGACCGCTTCGGCGCCCGCGCGGTCTGCACGGTCGGCATGCTGCTGGTCGCCGCGGGGCTGGCGTGCTTCGCCCTGTTCGACGCCGGTACGCCGGTGTGGGTGCTCTGCCTCGTCTTCTTCGTCCAGGGCACCGGGATGGCGCACATCATGCCGCCCGTCACCGTGGCCGTGATGCAGGCGCTGCCGCGCGAGAAGGCCGGTTCCGGATCTGCTATCAACAACACCTTCCGCCAGGTCGGCGGGGCGCTCGGGATCGCGGTGCTCGGCTCGGTGCTCTCCACTGTCTACCGGGGTGACATCGAGGGCCACCTCGGCGCGGTCCCGGCCGGGGCCAGGGACGTGGCGGGCGAGTCCATCGAGGCCACGCTCGGGGTCGCCGAGAAGCTCGGCCCGGTGGCCGGAAAGCCCCTGGTCGCCGCCGCCCACGACGCCTTCATCAGCGCCATGCACGTGACCGCGCTCGGCTCGGCGGCCGTCGCCGTGATCGGCGCCGTCGTCGTCGGCCTGTACCTGCCGGGACGGGCCCGGCCGGGCGCGGACGAGCCGGCGGACCCGGCGCCCCGGCCCGCGGAGGAGCCGGTGGGCCGCTGACGGTACACGGAACGGAGGGCCGCTGACGGTACGGAGGGCGGTGGCCGGTACGGAGGGCCGTGGCCGGTCGCCCCGCCCCCGTCGGCGAGAATCGGGGCGGGACGGCCGTACGGCGACGGTCGTACGGCTCCAGGGCGACACGGCTCCACGGCTCCACGGCGAGAGGCGGCTTCAGGTGCGGGACCAGGACGACGACGGCGGCGGCGTGCGACGCGACCGCGTCACACGGGCCGACGGGACACCGGACGGGGCCGACGGGACACCCGACGCCGAGCCCCGGCGCGGCCGCCCCCGCTCCGCCGCGGCCGAACGGGCGATCCTGGACGCCGTCATCGCCCTCCTGGAGGCGGGCGAACCCTTGGCAGGCCTCTCCATCGAACGCATCGCGCGCACGGCCGGCGTCGGCAAGGCCACGATCTACCGCCGCTGGACCGGAAAGGAGGACCTCTTCGTCGACGTCGTACGGGACATGGAACCCGACGACCCGCCCCTCTCCGGCACCGAGGGCCTCGCCGACCTCCGCATCATGCTGGAATCCCTGCGCACCCGGGGCCTGGCCCAGCGCTCCTCGGTGCTGCTGCACAACATCTTCGCCCAGATGAAGAGCCACCCGAAGCTCTGGGCCGAGTACTCCGGCCGGGTCATCGCACCCCGCCGCGCCGCGATGCTCGCAGCCGTACGCCGGGCCGTCGCCGCCGGAGAGCTCCGCGACGACCTCGACGTGGAGCTGATCGACGACCTCTTCGTCGGCCCGGTCCTCGTCCGCACCGTCCACCGCCCCGACGCCCCCCTCCCCGACGATCTCGTCGACCGCATCATCACGACGCTGCTCCAGGGACTGGACCCGGCGGCCGGGCGAGTGTGATCGTTCTGTCACAAGGCCCCACCGGCCGGACCCGAACCGGAACCTCCCGTCCCGTTCGGCTCGTCCTGATGACGGAGAGCCGCCGCCGACAGGGAAGTCGACAGAGCGAAGTCGACACAGGGAAGTCGACACAGGGAAGTCGACTGAAGGAAGTCGACTGATGGACGTCGACGGCGGGAAAGACGCCACCCATCACCTAGGGTCGAGGGGCGCGGCGATGTGTACGGCAAGGCAGTGAGGACGACGCGATGGTGCAGGCGTACGGGGCGGACACGGGCAACGGCAGCGCGGAGCGGCCGCAGCCCGACGGATCCCGCTTCCGGAGCCTCCTGAAGAGAGCGAACCGGGACCGGGGAATCTGGCGGCGCGGGATCGTGCTGGCCCTCTGCTCGGTGGTGCTGACCCTCGTGATGGTCGTCCACGCGCAGATCCCGAACCGGGTCGGCAACCTCGGCAGCCTCATCGAGACGTTCCTGCCGTGGATAGCGCTGTTCATCCCCCTCCTGCTGCTCCTGGCCCTGCTGCGGCGCTCCGCCACCGCGCTGATCGCCCTGCTGCTCCCGGCGGTGATCTGGGCCAACAACTTCGGCGGCCTGATCACCGACAAGTCCGGCACCGGCGGCGACCTGACCGTGGCCACCCACAACGTCAACGCCGACAACCCCGACCCCACCGGCACCGCCCAGCAGGTGGCGGGCTCCGGCGCCGACGTCGTGGCCCTCCAGGAGCTGCCGGGCGGGCAGGTGGCCACGTACGAGAAGTCGCTGGCCGCCCGCTACCCGTACCACTCGGTCCAGGGCACCGTCGGGCTGTGGAGCAAGTACCCGCTCAGCAACACCAGGCCGGTCGACATCAAGATGGGCTGGACCCGGGCCATGCGTTCCACGGTCAAGGCGCCGCAGGGGGAGGTCGCGGTGTACGTGGCCCACCTGCCGTCGGTCCGGGTGAAGCTGCACGCGGGCTTCACCGCCAACCAGCGCGACAACAGCGCCGACGCCCTCGGCGAGGCCATCGCCGACGAACCGGTCGAGCGGGTCCTCCTCCTCGGCGACCTCAACGGCACGATGAACGACCGCTCGCTGAGCGCGGTCACCTCCCAGATGCGCTCCACCCAGGGCGCGGCGGGCGACGGCTTCGGCTTCAGCTGGCCCGCGTCGTTCCCGATGGCCCGGATCGACCAGATCATGGTGAAGGGCGTGGAACCCAAGTCCTCATGGACCCTGGCGGCCACTGACAGCGACCACCTGCCGATAGCGGCACGCGTGGAGCTGTGAGCACGGCCACGCAACCGCCCGTTCATCGCGTGGCATAAATCGTCTGCGACAATTTGTTTCAGTCGCATACATAAGCGAAGACTGAGCCGTCGCCCCGGTGCGGATACCGGGCGACGGCTCTTCGTTCTGCCCCCGCCCTCCCCCCGCCCCGAGATTGCGAAGGTTCCCCATGCCCCTGGCCCTGCTCGCCCTGGCCGTGAGCGCCTTCGGCATAGGCACGACCGAGTTCGTCATGATGGGCCTGCTGCCCAATGTGGCGGACGACCTGGACACGTCCGTGCCGACCGCCGGCTACCTCGTATCGGCGTACGCGATCGGCGTCGTCCTCGGCGCACCGCTGCTCACCGGCCTCGGCTCCCGCGTCCCGCGCAAGAAGATGCTGCTGCTCCTGATGGCGCTGTTCACCGTCGGCAACCTGGCCTCGGCGCTCGCGCCCGACTTCGGCTGGCTGCTCGCGGGCCGGTTCCTCGCCGGACTCCCGCACGGCGCGTTCTTCGGCGTCGGTGCGGTCGTCGCCGCCCGGCTGGTCGCCGAAGGCCGCCAGGCGCGGGCGGTGGCGACGATGTTCCTCGGCCTGACGGTCGCCAACATCGTCGGCGTACCCGCCGCCACCCTGCTCGGCCAGCACCTCGGCTGGCGGGCCACCTTCCTGGTGGTCGCGGCGATCGGCCTGGCGGCGATGGCGGCCCTGGCCCGCCTGGTGCCGCGCATCCCGGTCGAGGCCCACCAGGACGTACGCCGCGAACTCCGCGCCCTCGGCAACCGTCAGGTGCTCCTCGGCCTGCTCACCGCGGTCTTCGGCTTCGCCGGGGTCTTCGCGGTGTACTCGTACCTCTCGGCGATGACCACGAAGGCGATGGGCTTCGGCGAGTCCTCGGTCACCGTCGTCCTGGCCCTCTTCGGCATCGGCATGACCCTGGGTGCCCTGGCCGCGGGCCCCCTCACGGACCGCGCCCTGCGCCCGACCCTGTACGGCTCGCTCGGTGCCCTCGCGGTGGTCCTGGTGGCGTTCCCGTTCACGGTGCACGTGCAGTGGGCGGCGCTGGTGATGGTGGTGCTGCTGGGCGGCGTCGGCTTCATGACGACGACCCCGCTCCAGATGCTGGTCATGAACAAGGCGAAGGACGCCCCGACCCTGGCCTCCGCCTCCAACCACTCGGCCTTCAACCTGGCCAACGCGGGCGGTGCCTGGCTGGGCGGCGTGGCGATAGCGGCCGGCTGGGGCTGGACGTCCCCGGCCTTCGTGGGCGCGGTGCTGGCGGTGATCGGTCTGACGATCGCGGCAACGGCGGGCTTCCTGGACCACATCAAGCCCGTCCGGCGTTTGAGGACGGAACCGTTGCGTGGGGGTGGCCACGCAACCGTCGGAGGGCCCGCACATCAAGCCGGTCCGGCGTTTGAGGACGGAACCGTTCGGCCGGACGGGCCAGGCACCCGCGACCGGGCTGCCGAATCCAGCCGGTCCGGCGTTTGAGGACGGAACCGACACGCCGGGCGGGCCCGAGGCCACATCGACCCCGGGCCCGCCCGGCCACCTCAGCCCGTCCGGCGCTTGAGGACAAAGGCGGCCACCGGACGCCCCCGGTAACCACCCCACCCCGCTAGGACGACTCGCGCCACCGGTTCGTGATCGGCAGCCGCCGGTCCTTCCCGAACCCCTTGGGCGAAATCTTCGTCCCCGGCGGGTACTGCCGCCGCTTGTACTCCGCCGTATCCACCATCCGCAACGTCTTCGCCACCAGCCCCGCATCGAACCCGGCCGCCACGATGGCATCCAGCCCCTGATCCCGGTCCACGTACAGCTCCAGGATCCCGTCCAGCACGTCGTAGTCCGGCAGCGAGTCCGTGTCGACCTGCCCCGGCCGCAGCTCCGCGCTCGGCGGCTTGGTGATCGAGGCCTCGGGGATCGGCGGCGTCTGCCCCCGCTCCTCCGCCGCCCGGTTGCGCCACTTCGCCAGCCGGAACACCGACGACTTGTACACGTCCTTGATCGGCCCGTACGCGCCGACCGCGTCCCCGTACAGGGTGGAGTAACCGACCGCCAGCTCCGACTTGTTGCCGGGCGCCAGCACGATCTGCCCCTCCTGGTTGGAGATGCCCATCAGCGTCGTACCGCGCAGCCGCGCCTGGAGGTTCTCCTCCGCCAGCCCGGTGAGCCCCAGGGCACCCATGTACGCGTCGAACATCGGCGCGATCGACACCGTACGGAAGTTGAGCCCGGTCCGCCGCGCCAGCTCCGCCGCGTCCCCCTTGGAGTGGTCCGAGGAGTACTTGGACGGCATGGACACGCCGTACACGTTCTCCGCCCCGAGCGCATCGCACGCGATGGCCGCGCAGAGCGCCGAGTCGATCCCGCCGGAGAGCCCGAGCAGCACACTGCTGAAACCGTTCTTCGCAGCGTACGCACGGAGCCCGACCACCAGCGCCGAGTAGATCTCCTCGTCGTCGTCCAGCCGCTCCGCGTACCCGCCGGCCAGCTCCGGCTCGTACGGGTCGACAGGCCGGTCCGACAGCACCACATGGTCGATCCGCAGCCCGTCGTCCACGACACCGGACGGCGCCTCGGCCTGTGCCGCCGGCAGCTCCAGATCGAGGATCACGCTGCCCTCGGAGAACTGCGGGGCACGGGCGATGACCTCGCCCTCCTTGTCGACGACGATCGAGTCACCGTCGAAGACCAACTCGTCCTGCCCGCCGATCATCGCCAGATAGGCGGTCGTGCAGCCGGCCTCCTGGGCCCGCTTGCGGACCAGGTCGAGCCGGGTGTCGTCCTTGTCCCGCTCGTACGGCGAGGCGTTGATGGAGAGCAGCAGCCCGGCCCCGGCGGACCGGGCGGCCGGCACGCGCCCGCCGTCCTGCCAGAGGTCCTCGCAGATCGCGAGGGCCACATCGATGCCGTGGACGCGTACGACGGGCATCGAGTCGCCCGGCACGAAGTACCGGAACTCGTCGAACACCCCGTAGTTCGGCAGGTGGTGCTTGGCGAAGTTGAGCGCGATCCCGCCGCGGTGCAGCACGGCCGCCGCGTTGCGCGGGGACCCGGCGGGCTGCCCGTACCGCGCGGCGTCGTGCTCGGAGCGGTCCAGGTAGCCGATGACGACCGGCAGCTCGCCGAAGCCCTCCGCGTCGAGCCGGGCGGCCAGCGCGCGCAGCGCATCCCGCGAGGCCTCCACGAAGGACGACCGCAGGGCCAGGTCCTCGACGGGGTATCCGGTCAGCACCATCTCGGGGAACGCCACGAGGTGGGCGCCCTGCTCGGCGGCGTGCCGGGTCCAGTGGACGATCGCCTCGGAGTTGCCGGTGAGGTCGCCGACGGTCGAGTCGATCTGATTCAGTGCGAGACGTAGTTGAGGCACGTCCGCCAGTGTAATCGTCTTTCTGACGCGATGTCCCGGTGGTTCCCGGTGGCCCGGGCAAAATCTGCCCGGGCCACCGGGAAGCGCAGGTCAGCCCCGGTACCCCAGGACCGTCATCATCCCCGCCTCCGCGTGGTAGACGTTGTGGCAGTGGACCATCCACAGCCCCGGGTTGTCGGCGTCGAACTCCACCGTCAGCGACCGGTGCGGCAGGACGATCGCGGTGTCCTTACGGGCCCCGGCGGCGTTCCCGCCCAGCGCGAACGTGTGCCCGTGCAGATGCAGCGGGTGCCACATGGCGGTCCCGTTGTCGAAGACGACCCGCACCCGTTCGCCCGCCTCCACCGGCCGCCGCTGCTTCGCGTCGTACGGCTGCCCGTCGAAGGCCCAGTCGTAATCGGCCATCCCCCCGGTGAGCCGCATCCGCATGGTCCGGTCCGGCGCCCGCCGGGCCAGCGCCACCGACGGATCCGGCACCAGCCGTCCCGCCTGGACGAGCTCCCCGTCCAGCTCCTTGGGCCGTACGGAGGCGCCGGGCGCGGCCCCGCCCCCGGTCCGCAGCACGGCGAGCGCGGACGCCTTCTTCCCCTCGGCCAGGGCGACGAGCGGGAAGACCCCGTCCCCGGCGGTGACGAGGACGTCGTACCGCTCGCCCATCCCCAGCAGCAGCGCGTCCCCCTCGGCGTGCCGAACGGGGAAGCCGTCGGTGTGGGTGACGGTCAGCCGGTGCCCGCCGAGCGCGACCCGGAAGGCGGTGTCGCCGCCGGCGTTGATGATCCGCAGCCGGATCCGGTCGCCGGCCCGCGCCGGGAAGATCTCCGGGTCGTCCGCCACCCGCCCGTTGACCAGGTAGTACGGATAGGCGACATCACCGGCATCGCCACCCAGCACCTCACTGCGGGCGCCCATCATCATCCGCGAGGGCGAGCCGCCGTCCGGATCCTCCGCTTCCGCGGCCTCGACCCCGGACATGCTGTGCGCACCATGATCCATCCCACCGCCACCCATCCCCCCGGACAGCTCCTTGAGCACGGCGTCGGGCGTCGACCCGTCCACCCCGTCGACCCAGTCGTCGAGGACGACGACCCACTCCTTGTCGTAGGCCAAGGGCTCCTTCGGGTCCTCCACGATCAGCGGCGCGTACAGCCCCCGGTCCTGCTGGACGCCGGAGTGCGGGTGGAACCAGTACGTCCCCGGGTGCGGCACCGCGAACCGGTACCGGAAGTCGCCCCCCGGCGCGACGGCCCGCTGGGTGAGCCCGGGGACCCCGTCCATGTCGTTGCGCAGGGCGAGCCCGTGCCAGTGCATCGAGGTGGGCTGGGGGAGGTGGTTGGCCAGGGTCAGATCCAGGGTCTCCCCGGCGGTCACCCGCACCTCACGGCCGGGCAGCCGGTCCCCGTACGCCCAGGAGGCGACGGTGGTCCCGCCGCCCAGATCGAGCCGGGTGCGGGTGGCGGTGAGGGAGACCTTGCGTACGGGACCGGAGCCGCGCGCCTTCTCGGCCGCCGCGACCTCCTTGCCGCCGGGGGAGACGTACGTACCGGAGTCCTGGGCGCCGCCGGGGGCGTGGGCCCCGCCGTGGCCGCTGCCGCCGTCGGAACAGGCGGCGAGGGCTCCCGTACCGGCGACGGCGAGAGCGGCGCCGAGCACGGCGCGTCGGGTGGGTCGTTGCATGGGCATGCTGAAGACACCTCTGGAGTGCTGTATTTCGGGTGAAGGGGCGGAGGTGAACGCCCACTCCTAAATACGCAGTACCGAGATGCTGTCGAGCACCGATATAGGGGGCGGCGGATTCGCCCGCAGCACCCGCGGAACTCCCGCACCCACCGGCGCACCGAGGGGCCGCCCGTCCGCGCGCAGCCCGAGCAGCAGCCAGGCACCGATGAGGGCGAGGCCCCAGGCGCCGAGGACGGCGAGGCAGACGGAGAGCGGATCCATGCCGCTCATGGGGGAGTGGTCGGGGGAGGAATGCGCGGCGTCGGACACGGGCATGGCCACCGCGTCGGACACGGACGCGGACACCGGCACCGAAGCCGAGGGGGCATGCTCGGCAGCAGGGTGCCCGACGGTATGCATGGTGACGATGCCGAAGAGCAGCGCGGCGAGCAGCAGAAGCTGCCCGTACACCGCGCTGCCGCTCCCGCCCCCGCTCCGGACTCCGCCGACCGTACTCACCATGCCGGCCACCCTACCCCCCGTGGGTATACGGACGAACGGCGGCCCGGCACCCCTGCGGGCACCGGGCCACTCAAGGACACCGGCCTCTCAGCCGCGCGAGTACACCTTCTCCGCCCAGGCGGCGATCTGCTCCTCCGTGAGGTGCTGCGCGAGATCGGCCTCACTGATCATGCCGACGAGCTTCTTGTTCTCGACGACGGGGAGCCGGCGGATGCGGTGGTTCTGCATCTCCTCCAGGACCGCGTTCACATCCGCCTCCGCGTCGATCCAGCGGGGCGTGCCCTGGGCGAGGTCGCCCGCGGTCACCTTCGACGGGTCGTGGCCCTTGGCCACACAGCCGACGACGATGTCCCGGTCGGTGATGATGCCGACCATCCGGTCCGAGTCACCGTTGGCGGAGACGGGCAGCGCGCCCACGTTGTGCTCACGCATCAGTTGCGCCGCACGGTCGAGGGTCTCGTGGGCGGGGATCCAGCGGGCCCCGCTGTGCATGATGTCTTTGGCGGTCGTCATGGGGTATTTCCTCCTGCGTGCCGATGGCACTGCCGTACGGCCCCGAGCGCAACCCATCGTCATCGGCGCGCCCGGCCCCCGCGACCGCAATCACCCGTTCGGGTGCGCTGAGACGGGACCGGGCGCTGACGCGTATCCCGCTCAGGTACGGGGCGTGGCCCCACGCGCGGCCAGCATGTCGCGCATGAGCCCCAACTCCGACTGCTGCCCTTCGACCATCCCCTTGGCGAGCCGCTTCTCCACGGGCACGGCACACAGCGACACACACGCCTCGGCCATGGAGACGCCACCCGTGTGGTGGTCGGTCATCAACTGAAGGAAGAAGACCTCGGCCTGCTCACCGTTCAGGCGCCCGAGCCGTTTGAGCTCGTCCTCGGTGGCCATCCCCGGCATGAGCCCGACGCCACTGCCCACCGCATGATCACCGTGGCTGTCCCCACTCCCCATCCACGCCATGGGACCGGCTCCACCCGGGGCGACCTTGGGCAGCTCCCACAGATCGAGCCAGCCGAGCAGCATGCCGCGCTGGTTGGCCTGGGTGTTGGCGATGTCGTAGGCGAGCCGGCGTACGTCCTCGTCGTCCGTACGGTCGCGGACGATGAAGGACATCTCCACGGCCTGCTGGTGGTGGACGGCCATGTCCCGGGCGAACCCGGCATCGGCGGAATCGGCACCGGGCACACGCGGCTCCTCCTCCCCACGCGCGGAGGCGACAGCGGCGACCCCGGCGAGAAGCAGGGCAAGGACCACCACGCCACCGGCCACCCACCGCACACGACGCGTCCGGCCCCGCCCCTCGCCCTCGCTTCCGGCCTTCCGTACGGCCTCGGCGGTCATGACTGCGTCGTCTCCAGCCCGCCGGTGCAGGGGGCGCCGGGCTCGGGGGTCTGCGGCCCCTGGACGTACTGCGCGAGGAACTGGTCGACGCGCCGGTCGTCGGCGCTGTCGACGGTGACCTGCTTGCCCCAGGCGGTGAGCGTGATGGCGCCTTCCTGGCCGGCGTACGGGCTCATGAGGGTGAACGGGGTGCTCCGGACGCGCTCGGCGAGCTTGGTGACGTCGGCGTCGTCGGCCTCGGTGTTGTAGGTGACCCAGACCGCGCCGTGCTCCAGGGAGTGCACCGCGTTGACGTCGGGGACGGCCTTTTCGTATACGTCGCCGTCGCAGTTGAGCCAGGACGCGTTGTGGTCGCCGCCGACGGGAGGCGCCATCGGATAATCCACGTCCCCGGGCGCATGGTTGCGCCCGAGCGACTCCGCGTCCCAGGACTTGAGCCCAGCGATGGTCCCACCGCTATCGCCGTCGCCGCCGCCGGACGGCTTGTCGTCCTGCCCGGGGGAACTGCTGCTCCGGTTCTCCTTGGCCTCGGAGGTCTCCAGCACCATGTACGTACCGAAAACGGCCAGACCGGCCACGACGGCGGCGCTGAGCCCTATGGCGATGGCCCGGTTACGGGTGGAGCGCGCACCGTCGGAGGGCTGCTGGGGCGGGGTGGCGTACAGGGGATCGCTGGGGCCGAAACTCATGGCGACGAGTCCTTCTGCGAAGGGGCGGGAGAGGCGGTGGCCGGTCCGACGACCGATGGGCGCGGGCGGGCGGGGAAGCCGTCGCGGCTGTCGCGCGCCACGGTCGCCGATCGTAGTGGGTGGCCGAGTGCTCTCTCTCACACCGTGTGCGTAATCTGGGGGAAATCCCGGGTCGCGATACTGAAGTGTCCCCCTACCCCGGGCGGTGGTGCACGGACCGTCTGAACTGCAAGGATGTGGCAATGGACAAGCAGCAGGAATTCGTCCTCAGGACCCTTGAGGAGCGCGACATCCGCTTCGTGCGGCTGTGGTTCACCGACGTCCTCGGGTTCCTCAAGTCCGTCGCCGTGGCCCCGGCCGAGCTGGAGCAGGCCTTCGACGAGGGCATCGGCTTCGACGGCTCGGCGATCGAGGGCTTCGCCCGGGTGTACGAATCGGACATGATCGCCAAGCCGGACCCGGGCACCTTCCAGATCCTGCCGTGGCGCGCGGAGGCGCCGGGCACCGCGCGGATGTTCTGCGACATCCTGATGCCGGACGGCTCCCCGTCCTTCGCGGACCCGCGCTATGTCCTGAAGCGCATCCTCGCCAAGACGTCCGACCTCGGCTTCACCTTCTACACCCACCCCGAGATCGAGTTCTTCCTCCTGAAGAACAAGCCGGTCGACGGCACGCGCCCGACCCCGGCGGACAGCTCGGGCTACTTCGACCACACGCCGCAGAACGTGGGCATGGACTTCCGCCGCCAGGCGATCACGATGCTGGAATCGATGGGCATCTCGGTGGAGTTCAGCCACCACGAGGGCGCCCCGGGTCAGCAGGAGATCGACCTCCGCTACGCGGACGCGCTGTCGACGGCGGACAACATCATGACGTTCCGCCTGGTGATGAAGCAGGTGGCACTGGAGCAGGGCGTGCAGGCCACGTTCATGCCGAAGCCGTTCTCGGAGCACCCGGGTTCGGGCATGCACACCCACCTCTCGCTCTTCGAGGGCGACCGCAACGCGTTCTACGAGTCGGGCGCGGAGTACCAGCTCTCCAAGGTGGGCCGCTCGTTCATCGCGGGCCTGCTGACGCACGCGGCGGAGATCTCGGCGGTCACCAACCAGTGGGTCAACTCCTACAAGCGCATCTGGGGCGGCTCCTCCCGCGCCGCCGGAGCGGGCGGCGAGGCCCCCTCGTACATCTGCTGGGGCCACAACAACCGCTCCGCCCTGATCCGCGTCCCGATGTACAAGCCCGGCAAGACGGGCTCGGCCCGCGTAGAGGTCCGCTCCATCGACTCCGGCGCCAACCCGTACCTCACCTACGCCGTCCTGCTCGCCGCAGGCCTCAAGGGCATCGAGGAGGGCTACGAACTCCCGGCCGGCGCCGACGACGACGTCTGGGCCCTCTCCGACGCGGAACGCCGCGCGATGGGCATCGAACCGCTCCCGCAGAACCTGGGCGAGGCGATCTCCCTGATGGAGAAGAGCGAACTGGTCGCCGAAACGCTGGGTGAGCACGTCTTCGACTTCTTCCTCCGCAACAAGAAGCAGGAGTGGGAGGAGTACCGCAGCGAGGTGACGGCCTTCGAGCTGAAGAACCTGCTGCCGGTGCTGTGATCGACCGATACTCCGGGCTGGTGGCCGATCGGCTACCAGCCCGGCGGCATGTCCGGGGTCCTACGGGCCGCCCGAGCCGTGGGGTCGGTGACGGCTCCCGTAGCGCGGTACGCCTGCCCTCCTCACCGCCTGGCGCAACCTGCATCAGGCCCGGAGCGTAGGAAATCGGACAACGGTTGCTCACGACCGGACAGCGAACTGGCTCAACTTGGTCCCGACACGGGCCTTTCCGGGGCCGGAACTCACTTGTTGTGTGCTGCCCATGTGACGTTGGCAACTCAGCGGTCGGGAACTGCGTCTCCGCGTTCGACGTACCGTCACAAAGGTTCGCAGCTAGGGGGCTTGGAGTGACCACGCGGTGGCTCTCCGTGCCACTCGAATCAGCCCCTCTGGGCACCGAGTGCCCCAAGAGGTCTGATCGGGTGACGTGTTGACGGGAACGCGCGGTGCCCGTCACCCGGGTAGAGTACGGCCCACTCACTCGCTCTGAGGGCTCGGAATTCTCGTGCCTCCCGCGGAGTCCACGATCCTTGTGGGCCCCATCAGGCGGGTTCTGCGAACAGCGCAGACCCATCGGAAGAGAGGGTGAGTTCTCCGAATGGCCAAGAAGAAGATCAAGAAATCCCGGCCAAAGGGAGAGCATCAGGACTGCGGCCAGCGGGACCGGGCCTACCGGACCGCCCGATGGCTGGGGCCGATCTACGCGGCGTATCGCGCCGTGAGGGATCTGCTCCTCTGACGCGAAAAGCCCCGACCTGAACGGCCGGGGCCTTCGCTGCAGTCGGTGTACGGGAGGGCCTCACCTAGTGCTTCGCGGGCGCGGGTGGGGCCTTCCTTGTGTTCGATGCCGAACGGCCTACTGACTGGTACCGCAATGCCCGGAAGAGTGATTCACATCACATTCGGGCCCGGGCGACGCCCCCATCTTGCCTTGCTTTGCGGGCAATGTGCACCCGGGGATCGCATGTTGATCAGTGCGACCCGTTCGTAGAAACCGGGAAGGATGCTGCTCAATGGGATTTCGTAGGCCGATTTGTGACGCAAGTCACTCGGTTTGAGTGACCTAAAGCACACACGGTCGAGCGACCCCTGTGTAGCGCTTAGTCCGTAATGCTCCGGACTCCACACCCGGAGTGGGTGGTTCCGTTTGTGGGGCGTCCACGTTACCCGAGACCACTGACATCAGTCCGTCCCGGGGTCTCTCCTTCTGTGGGTGGCGTGGACGTCAGGTTCGCGTTGTGCGTCGGGGGTCTACACCGGCGGTGTCCCCGGCGGCGAAGGCTTTGGCGGGGGGTTGGGCAGCGGCGGACCCGGGTTGGGTGGGGGCTCCGGGGGGCCTTCCCTGTGCCTGCCGTCGATCCGCAACCTGCGGGGTGGCAGGCCGTAGATGCCGAGCGGGGGGAACAGGTCCACGCGGCGCGGGTAGTCGCCCGCCGCGCACTCCTCGCAGAGCAGGTCGCGGCCGGTCTCCGTGTGGCGGGCCGCCGTGACCGGGGCGGTCCAGCAGGCCTCGCACGTGCGGACGTCCGTGGCGGACAGGGTGATCATCGGTGCCTCCCGGGCCGGGCCGGAAGTAAGGCATGAGGGGCGGGCGTACGCATGAGATGTCTCCGTCTCTGAGGGAGTGGGCCGGTGGTGGCGCTCGGCGGTCGGGCCCCTATGCGCGGGTCTCGCGCCACGCGCGGACGAGCTTCGCCGCGGTGGAGCAGACCGAGCCCGCGCGGCAGTCGCCGCACGTCGTCGTGTGGGCCAGCAGGTCGCGGTAGGCCGCGTCGGGGGATTCGGTCGTGGTCACGGTCGCCTCTCTGCTGATCTCGGCCCAGACGAATTCGGCGGTGCGGGTGAGGGTGTGCCCGAAGTGATCGGCCGTGGCCAGGGCGGCGAGGACCGCCGTGTGCTCGGCCTCGGTGAGCTCGGTGGGGAGGTCCGCTTCGACACGGATGCCGGCCTCGGTGTCGGCTACGCGCGGCTCGGTGCCGATGGCGGCGGTGAGCATGCCGGTCAGTGCCGCTGCCCGCGCTTGTGCTGAGCGCACACTTCTCCCCTGCGAAGTCGATGTCACTCCATGTAATGCTGAATATTCAGCTTCAACCTGATGGGTTAGCTTTGTCAATATCGAGCCCTGAACGCCGCACCCTCACGGAGCCGCCGAAATGCCTCGCGATACCCCGTACTTGCAGGTGGCCGACAAGATCCGTACCCGGGTGCTGTCGGGTGAATGGGCCGTCGGTGACAAGCTGCCGTCCCGCGCCCGGTTCGCCGAGGAGTACGGAGTCGGCCACTCCGTCGCCCAACGGGCCATGGAACGCCTGATCATCGAGGGCATCCTCGAAGGTCGCGCCGGTTCCGGTACCTACGTCCGCAAAGCCCGCCAGCGCCTCAGGATGGTCCGCTCACGCCTCCGTCAGGAGCGGACCGGCTCCCCGTTCCGTGCCGGCCTGAAGGACCAGGGCGGCGATGGCACCTGGGAGTGCAACAGCCGGGCACGGGTCCCCGCCACGGATGACATCGCCGCCCGGCTGGCGATCGAGCCCGGCGACCTCTGCGTCATGACCCACTACGAGTTCCTCGCGGACGGTCAGCCGGCGCAACTCGCCACGAGCTGGGAGCCGATGGCCATCACCGGCGGTACGGAGGTGCTGCTCCCGGAGATGGGGCCGCGGGGCAAGATCGGCGTGGTCGCCCGTATGCGCTCCATCAACGTGGACATCTCCACCGCCCTCGAAATGCCACGACCGGCCCGCGCCACGCGCGAGCAGGCCAACTTCCTCAACATCTCCGTGGGCGACCTGGTCACCCAACTGGAGCGCATCTACTTCGACTCGGAGGGCCGTCCGGTGGAGACCGCCGACATCATCGTCCCGGACATCCGCTGGGAGATCGCGTACGAGATCGACGTCGACGACTCCCGGTTCTGAGCGGTGGACGGTTCTCGGTGAGAGCCGTCCTCCGAGGGCGGCTCCTGCGCGACAGCGCGGTGAGCCGCCTCCGGCCTGTCAGGCTGTGATGACCGGCCGGCCCGTGATGTGGGCGCGCATGCCTGTCGTGATCCCGAATTCCGCGCGCCGTTGCCGGAGCCCCGCGAAGGCCGGGAGCCGGCGGGCGATCGCTGCCGCCGCGCTGCGAAGCGGATCGATCAAGCGCTGACCGGGTGTCCGTCGCGGTGGCAGGGCCAGCTCTGCCCAGACCCGTTTGCCGTACACGGTGTTCTCGGCGCCACAGGCGATCGCCAAGTGCTCGACAAGGACCATGCCTCGACCGCTTTCGGCGTCCGGGCAACCGAAGTGGGAGCGCGTACCAGGAAGAAGCTCTCGCTGTTCACACGCTTCACGGGTGACCCCTTCGGCGGAAGACGAGATGACCTGCGGACGGATGGGCGACTCGCCAACGGGAAAGGTCCCCCTTCGCATGGCCGTCCTGTCTGCTGGTGTTGAGTCAACTCCGTTGACGGCAAGAGGTCCTGGGCCATCCAGTGGTGCACATTCCCGCAGGGGGCCGCCTTGGGGGGGGGTCAGAATCCGGCACGGAACTTCCAGAAGCTTGGGGGACCGGCGATGATGGCACCGGAAGGCATCGGCGCGCTGCTGAGGGGAATTCGGGAAGCTGCTGGTCTGACGCGTGAAGAGCAGGCCGCGGTCTTACAGGCGGCCCAGGGCGGGAAGTGGTTCGACCCGGAGAACCTGAAGCGGTGGGAGACTGGGAAGCGCCTGCCCACGCCGATGTGGCACGCACTCCTTGCCGAGTGCTACGGCACGTCGACGGAGGAGATCGTTCGCGCGGTCGTGGCCAGTCGGCGCCGACGAAGGCTTCACCGGCTGATCGATGAGGAAGCGCGGGAGGAGGGCTCGGCAGTGGACCGACGGAAGTTCCTCGGTGTGGCGGCGGCCACCGGAATGGCCGGGCTACCCGACATCGCGGAGGCGCGGCAAGGCATCAATGCCGGTCTGTCCACTGCGGACGGCGGCGATCTCGCCTATCTGAGTGGGGCCTTCGAACGTCACCGCGGCGGGTATCGAGGGCGTCCGCCGAACGAGGTGCTGGGGCAGATGAAGGCTGATCTCGACCTGCTGCGGGAGATGTTCGGCCGTCCCCATCCTGCCTCTGTGCGAAAGGACTTGGCGCGTACGGCCGCCGGCATCACCGGGTTGGTGGCCATCATTCAGCATGATCGGGGCGATCAACGCGACGCGGTCGGCTGGTTCGCCACGGCCGAGCAGGCGCCGCGCGAATCCGGTGACCGGCAGATGCTCGCCTGGGTGCTGAGCCGCCATGCGATGGTGCCGCTCAACTACGGTGCTCCGCACGCCGCCGCGACGATGGCCGTCCGCGCCCGGGCCGAAGCCGGCCGGTCCCCTAGCGCGGCCGGTGCCTTGGCCGCAGCGGTCACCGCTCGGTCGCTCGCCTCCGTCGGAGACAGGGAAGGGGCGTTGCGAGCGGTTGCCGAGGCCCGTGCTGCGGCCGCGCGGCTCGACTCCGTACAGGGGGCCGATACCTGGTTCGGCTATCCGCCGCAGAAGCACCATGTGCACCTCTCCCAGGCGTTCACCCTGATGGGGCGGACCCGCGAGGCCTATGCCGAGCAGGAGTCCGCTCTCGCGCTCACCGCGTCCCCGTCGGCCATGACCCGGGCGCTGATCGCCGTCGACCGTGCGGCCTGTGTTCGGGCGGACGGTGATCCGGTTGCCGCTGCCGACCTTGCCGTCACCGCATGGATGCGGCTGCCTGCGGCATACTGCGACGGTCTGGTCCGCTCAAGGGTCGAGTCGTTGTGCCAGTCGCTTCCCGGGCGCCCGGGGAGCACCCTGCGCGATGCCTTGACGAGCCGCTGAGGCCGCAGCGCCGAAAGTGTCGCTCCTTCACCCGAACCCCCGCCCCATCTCGTCCAGCACCTCGTCGATCACCGCCGCCGGCTCCCGGGCCAGGTCCTCCTCGATCCACATCCGCATCGCGATCCGCAGCGAGGCGAGGAACCCCGCCGCCAGCACGATCGGGCGGACCGGGGCCGACGTCGGGCCCGGGCGGGCGGCCACCGCTTCGGCCAGGTCGCGTTCCAGGGCCGCGTGGTTGGCCAACTGGCGGGCCAAGAGAGACGGGTGGCGCATCGCCAGGCGGGTGCGGACCGCCCAGTCGCGCTCCGGAGGTGCGACGCGTTCCGCGAACTGGGCCACCGCCGCGCGCAGGGCCGGCCAGGCCGGTTCGTCGGCGGGGCGGCCCTGGACCGTGCGGACCAGGGCCCTGATCTGCTGCTCCTCGCCGTAGAGGAGGGCGTCCTCCTTGTTGGTGAAGTAGTTCGAGAACGTCCGGCGGGAGATCCCGGCCGCGTCCGCCACCGCCTCCACCGTCACCTGGTCGAAGCCGTGCTCCACGGTCAGGCGCAGGGTCGCCTCGTGCACGGCCTGCCGGGTGGCTTCCTTCTTGCGTTCCCGGAGTCCCGGGCCCGCGGTGCTGCTGTCCATGGGGGCATTATCCCCCGGGGGTAAAATTGTTGCTCAGTGGGCAAAATTGCTCAGTGTGCATGTATGGTGAAGCCTTATCCCCTACGTACGAACCTTCCGGAGGTTGCGCGTGAGCGCAGCACACACCACCGCCGCCCCGGCCGGGGCACCCGCACCCGCCCCCGTACCGATGGACCACCGCCACGTCCTGCGGGCCCTCAGCGGGCTGCTCATCGTGCTGTTCGTCGCCATGATCAGCACCACCGTGGTCTCGGTCGCGCTCCCGCAGATCATCGGGTCCCTCGACGGCACCCAGTCGCAGTACACCTGGGTCGTCACCGCGACCCTGCTGGCCTCCACCGCCTCCACCCCGATCTGGGGCAAGCTCGCCGACCTCTTCAGCAAGAAGCTGCTGCTCCAGATAGCCATCGGCCTCTTCATCGTCTCGTCCGTCGCCTGCGGCTTTGCTCAGTCCACCGAGCAGCTCATCGCCTTCCGCGCCGTCCAGGGGCTCGGCATGGGCGCGCTCCAGGTGCTCGTCCAGGTGATCATCGCCGCGATGATCAGCCCCAAGGAGCGCGGCCGCTACAACGGCTACCTCGGCGGTGTCATGGCCGTCGCCACCGTCGGCGGGCCGCTGCTCGGCGGGTTCATCACCGATGCCTCCTGGCTCGGCTGGCGCTGGTGCTTCTTCATCGCCGTGCCCTTCACCCTGCTCGCCTCCGTGATGCTGGCCCGCACCCTCCACCTCGCCGAGGTCCGCCGGCCCGACACCAAGGTCGACTACCTCGGCGCCTCGCTCATCGCCGCCGGCGTCAGCCTCCTGCTCCTCTGGGTCACCTTCGTCGGCGGCGACTTCGACTGGGTCTCCTGGCAGACCGGCCTCATGGTCGGCGGGAGTGTCGTCATCCTCGGCGCAGCCGTCGTCGTCGAGGCGCGCGTCAAGGAGCCCGTGGTCCCGCTGCACGTCGTCCGGCGCCGCGATCCCGCCCTCGCCATCGTCGCGAGCCTCGCCGTCGGCATGGCGATGTTCGGCGGCGCGGTCTTCCTCGGCCAGTACTTCCAGATCGGGCGCGGCTACTCACCGACCGAGGCGGGGCTCCTCACCATCCCGCTCATGGCGGGCGTCCTCGTCTCCTCCACCGTCGCCGGACGCCTCGTCTCCAAGACCGGCAAGGTCAAGCCGTACATCGTCGCCGGTGTCGTCGTTCTCGCCCTCGGCTTCTTCGGGCTCTCCTTCATCGATCACGAAACGCCCCTCGTCGCCGTGTCCTTGGGGATGCTCGGTGTGGGGGTCGGCGTCGGTATGTCCATGCAGAATCTGGTGCTCGTCCTCCAGAACACCGTGCCCCTCAGCGAGATCGGCGCGGCCAGCGGGGCCATCACCTTCTTCCGCTCCCTCGGCGGAACCATGGGCGTCTCCGTCCTCGGCGCGGTCCTCGCCCACCAGGTCGCGAACAAGATCGCCGACGGGCTCACCCGGATGGGCATCGATCCGGCCGCCTCCGGCTCCGGCGGGTCCACCCTGAACGTCGCCGCCATGCCGCCGCAGATCCAGGAGGTCGTCCGGGCCGCCTACGGGGACGCCACCGGGCACATCTTCCTCATCTCGGCCTGTATCGCGGTGGTCGGTGTTGTCGCGTCGTTGTTCCTCACGCCGACCAAGCTGCGGGACAGCGTGGACCTGTAGCCGGTCGGACAGCAGCCCGCGCCACCCGGCGCGGGCTGTTGTAGTGTTACCACCCCCCGTGCACCGGTACGGGGACGGACCGAGGAGGTGAGACCCATTACCGCTGGATCAGGCCGGGTGCTCACCTCGCACGATCGCGTCGACAGGCCGCAGTAAGTCGGCCGGACGGCTCGAACCGATCGCGGAGCGCCCATCGGATTTCCCGAAAGGCGTTCCCCCGCATGTCGGTTCACCCCGTGAGTTCCTTCTCCGCCACCGTCGACGCCCTGCGTCGCGCCGGATGTGTCTTTGCCGAGGACGAGGCCGCCCTTCTCCATGAGGCCGCCGCTTCCCCCGGTCACCTGTCCTCGCTCGTCGAGCACCGCGTCGCCGGGCTTCCGCTCGAACACGTCCTGGGCTGGGCCGAGTTCCGCGGCCGACGCCTTGCCGTGGACGCGGGTGTCTTCGTGCCCCGCCGGCGTACCGAGTTCCTGGTGGCGCAGGCGGCCGCCGTCGCCCCGGAGCGGGCCGTCGTCGTCGACCTCTGCTGCGGCTCCGGAGCGCTCGGCGTCGCCCTCGCCACCGAGGCGTCCACCGCCCTGGGCCGGGTCGACCTGTACGCCTGCGACGTCGAACCCGCCGCCGTACGGTGCGCCCGGCGCAACGTCGGTGACCTGGGGCAGGTCTACGAGGGCGACCTGTTCGACCCCCTTCCCGCCGCCCTGCGCGGCCGCGTCGACGTGCTGCTGGCCAACGTTCCGTACGTGCCGACCGCCGATGTCGAGCTGCTTCCCGCCGAGGCCCGCGTCCACGAACCCCGGGTCGCCCTCGACGGCGGCGGCGACGGCCTCGACGTCATGCGCCGGGTCGCCGCCGAGGCCCCCGGGTGGCTCGCCCCGGGCGGCAGCCTGCTGGTGGAGGCCAGTGAGCGGCAGCGGGACGCGGCCGTGCGCATTCTCCGCCGCGCCGGACTCGTCCCGCGCGTGGAGGTCTGCGAGGCGCTGTACGCCACCGTCCTCATCGGTACGGCCCGGACACGGTCGCCTGAGGCCGGTGAACTGAGTTCGCTCACCTGAGGCCGGTCAGCTGAAGCGGTGGCGCGTCTGGCTGTACGGCTCCCCCTTGCCGAAGCCGAACACCGTACGGGGGTGGACCGCGAACACGTGGGCGTGGCCCGCCTCCGCCTGGACGAAGCTGCCGTCCGCGACGTCGAAGTGCCAGTCGGCGCCGTACTTCTCCTCCCACTCCCGGGCCAGCGCCGTCAGCCGGCCGTGGTCCGTCACCCGGTCCGCCGGGCCCTCGACCACCACGTCGAGGCCGGAGTCGAGGGTGTTGGCCCCCGTCGTCAGGACCACCTCGGGGTTGGCCGCGAGGTTGCGCGCCTTGCGTTCCGCCGGGCCCGTACAGAAGTGGAGAGCGCCCTGTGACCAGACGCCGATGAGCGGGGTGACGTGGGGGCGGCCGTCGGGGCGGACCGTGGAGAGCCAGTACAGCGGGGCCGCGCCCAGCAGGGCCGCCACCTCCGGCCATGAGCGGGCCGTCGCGCCCTCGCTGCTGTAGCGGGCGTCCAGCTCGGTCGTCGGGGGCTGCTGGGTGGTGGACATGATTCCTCCGTCGGATGCGGTGTCAGGGGTGCTGTCAGGGCGCTGTCAGGTGCTTCACCCGGTGGGTGGACTCCGCCCCCGCACCGAAGTCATCGGTACAGGACTACGCTCGGAGAACTGGGCGCGGCGAGGGAGCGGCGTACCGGCGGAGACGCAGATCGGGTCGGGCGGCAGGAGAGCGGGCAATGACGACGGTGCCGGGGCGCAGGAGCAGTACGTTCACCAGGCTGCTGCGGCACGGATTCACCGACCCGTCCGCCGCCGAGCGGCTCCTGGAGCTGGACGGCCTCGCCTCCGTACGGTCCGATCCCGTCCTCCTGGAGGCGCTCGGCGCCACCGCCGACCCCGACCTGGCCCTGCGCGGCCTCGTCCGGCTCGTGGAGGCCGAGGAGGAGGGCGAGCGGCAGGTGCTCCTCGACACCCTCATCACCGCCAAGCCCCTGCGCGACCGGCTCCTCGGCGTGCTCGGCGCGTCCGAGGCGCTCGGCGACCACCTGGCCCGGCACCCGCGCGACTGGCAGGCGCTCGTCACGTACGAGGCGGTGGACCTGCACCCGGGCGTCGCCGAGTTCGAGCGCGGGCTCGCCGACGCCGTCGACCCGGACTCGCTGCGCGTCGCCTACCGCCGCTGCATGCTCACCCTGGCCGCCCGCGACGTCTGCGGCACCACCGGCATCGCCCAGACCGCCGCCGAACTGGCCGACCTCGCCACCGCCACCCTCCGCGCCGCCCTCGCCATCGCCCGGACGGCGGCCCCCGAGGACGCGGCGCAGTGCCGGCTCGCCGTCGTCGCGATGGGCAAATGCGGCGGGCACGAGCTGAACTACGTCTCCGACGTCGACGTGATCTTCGTCGGCGAGGCGCGCGACGGGGTCGAGGAGCACAAGGCCATGCAGGCCGCCACCCGGCTGGCCGCCCATATGATGCGGATCTGCTCCGAGACCACGGCCGAGGGCACCATCTGGGAGGTCGACGCCAACCTCCGGCCCGAGGGCCGCAACGGGCCGCTCGTCCGCACCCTCAGCTCGCACCTCGCCTACTACCAGCGGTGGGCCAAGACCTGGGAGTTCCAGGCGCTGCTGAAGGCGCGCGCGGTGGCCGGAGACCCCGAGCTCGGCGCGGAGTACGTCGACGCCGTCTCACCGCTCGTCTGGCAGGCCGCCGACCGCGAGAACTTCGTCCCCGACGTGCAGAAGATGCGCCGCCGCGTCGTCGACAACATCCCCGTCGACCGGATCGAGCGCGAGCTGAAGCTCGGGCCCGGCGGGCTGCGGGACGTCGAATTCGCCGTCCAGCTCCTCCAGTTGGTGCACGGGCGCAGCGACGCCTCGCTCCACAGCGGGACCACCCTGGAGGCCCTGCGGGCGCTCGCCGAGGGCGGGTACGTGGGGCGCGCGGACGCCGCCCAGCTCGATGAGGCGTACCGCTTCCTACGCTCCATGGAGCACCGCATCCAGCTCTACCGGCTGCGCCGCACCCACCTGGTCCCCGAGGACGAGGCGGACCTGCGGCGGCTCGGGCGGTCGCTCGGGATGCGGACCGACCCGGTCGCCGAGCTCAACAAGGCGTGGCGGCGGCACGCCTCCGTCGTGCGGCGGCTGCACGAGAAGATCTTCTACCGGCCGCTGCTGGACGCCGTCGCCCAGTTGGCCCCCGCCGAGTCCCGGCTCAGCGCGAAGGCCGCCGCGATGCGGCTGGAGGCGCTGGGGTACGCGGACCCGGCGGCCGCCCTGCGCCACCTGGAGGCCCTGTCCTCCGGGGTCTCCCGCAAGGCGGCGATCCAGCGCACCCTGCTGCCGGTGCTGCTCGGCTGGTTCGCGGACTCCGCCGACCCGGACGCCGGGCTCCTCGGCTTCCGGAAGGTGTCCGACGCGCTCGGCAAGACCCCGTGGTACCTGCGGCTCCTGCGCGACGAGGGCGCGGCGGCGGAGAACCTCGCCCGGGTCCTCTCCGCCGGCCGCCTCGCCCCGGACCTCCTCATGCGGGCCCCGGAGGCGGTGGCGATCCTGGGCGACCCGGAGGGGCTCACACCCCGCACCCGCGAGCACCTGGAGCAGGAGGTGCTGGCGGCGGTGGGGCGCGCCGGCGGCGCGGAGTCGGCGATCGCGGTGGTACGCGGGGTGCGGCGGCGGGAGCTGTTCCGTACGACGGCCGCCGACATCATCGGCTCGTACGGCACCGAGGACAGCCCGGCCGAGCAGGACCACGGGGCCCTCGTCGACCGGGTCGGCTCCGCCGTCACCGACCTCAACGCCGCCACCATCGCGGGCGCGCTGCGGGCCGCCGTACGCGAGCAGTGGGGCGACACCCTGCCGACCCGGTTCGCCGTCATCGGCATGGGCCGCTTCGGCGGGCACGAGCTGAGTTACGGCTCCGACGCCGACGTCCTCTTCGTGCACCGGCCGCGCGAGGGCGTGAGCGACGAGGAGGCGGCCCGAGCGGCGAACGCGGTCGTGGGGGAGATGCGGCGGCTGCTGCAACTGCCCACCGCCGACCCGCCGTTGCTCATCGACGCCGACCTGCGGCCCGAGGGCAAGACCGGGCCGATGGTCCGGACGCTCAAGTCGTACGGGGCGTACTACCGGCGCTGGTCGCTGGTCTGGGAGAGCCAGGCGCTGCTCCGGGCCGAACACATGGCGGGCGATGAGGAGTTGGGGCGCGACTTCATCGAGCTGGTGGACCCGTTGCGGTATCCGGCGGAAGGGCTCGGGGACGACGCCGTACGCGAGATCCGCCGGCTCAAGGCGCGGATGGAGTCCGAGCGGATGCCGCGCGGCGCTGACCCCACACTCCACGCGAAGCTGGGGCGGGGCGGGCTGAGCGACGTCGAGTGGACCGTGCAGCTGATGCAGATGCAGCACGGGTCGGCGGAGCCGGGGCTGCGGACGACCCGTACGCGCGAGGCGCTGGCGGCGGCGTGTGCGGCGGGCCTGATCCCGGGTGAGGACGCCGAGATGCTGGACGAGGCGTGGGTGCTGGCCACGCGGGTGCGGAACGCGGTGATGCTGGTGCGCGGGCGGTCCGGCGACACGTTCCCGTCGGACCCTCGGGAGCTGGCCGCGGTGGGGCGGTACCTGGGGTACGAGCCGGGGCACGTCGGGGACATGCTGGACGACTACCGGCGGATCACGCGGAGGGCGCGGGCGGTGGTGGAGGAGCGGTTCTACGGGGCGGTGGGCTAGGGCCTGCGGGCGAGCGCTGCCGTGTGCCCGTCGGCCCGTGTGCCTCCTGCTATCTGATGCCTGATGCCTGACGGGTGCCGTCTGCCGGCTGCCGTGCGACGCATCCGCCTCAAGGGACGAGTCCCTCAACGCCGACTGATTCGAGCCGCGCGTGCCCGTACCGTTATCGCGCGAAGTGTGAGGCACCTGAGCGACTCGGTTACCGTGCGATGGCTTGGAGTTGGCCGCACGTTGTAGAGGGGCGTTACCCATGGCACAGTCTCTCGCCGATCTGGCATCGGCAGGAGCCCGGAGGACCTTGCGGTTCTTTCCCGAGAGCTCGGAGGCCGAGCGCGAGGAGTTGCGTGCCACGGCGCGGGAACTGCTCGACACCCACGGTGAGAAGGCGCTCACCGGCCTCCGCCCGGTCGAGCGTGTCCTGTGGTACCTCGCCTCCGAGGGCCGTGCCGAGGATCTCGTCGAGGTGGTCCGGAACCAGCGCAGGGACCCGGGCGCCTTCCTCGTGAAAGGCGGCCGGCGCCCCCGGCTGGTGCTGCCGGGGCTGCGCGGTCTCGCGCTGCCCGAACGGATCACCGCGCTCGAACGCCCCGACCTGAAGATGACGGCGCAGCTCACCTCGGTCGAGTGGCGCGGCGACGATCTGGTGTGGGGCGGGTACGCGTTCGTCGCGAACCTGCCGCGTCCGTCGGGCCGCATGATCGGCCGGTTCGCGGTGCTGGAGCAGGCTGATACCGGTGATCGCGTCAAGCTGCGTCTGCGCCGTACCAGGAACGAGGAGGCGACGGTCGCCTCCGGACAGGCGCTGCACTCCTACGACCGGGCGGGCTTCGAGGTCGTCGTCCCCGCTCGCCGGCTGCGCGAGCTCGCCGGGCACGGTGCCGGTCAGTGGTCGCTGCACATCGGCATACCGGGACCGGGCGGAACGTACGAGGCGCGGGTGCGTCAGCGCGAGGTGGGGACGGCCGGGCACAACCAGGTGCGTCATCTGGCGGACGGCTCACGTCTCGTGGTGGGGTTCACCAAGGAGGGGGTGAGCATCACGGTGCAGCAGCCCCCGGTCGAGGTCGAGTCCTGCGCCGTCGTGGACGGCGAGCTGGTGCTGGTCGCCCGGGTGCGGAGTGACGCCGCGGCTCCCACCGCCGTGAGCGTCGTCGAAGGCGACACCCGGCTCGACGGCCCGCTCACCGCGCTGCCCGGTTCCGCCGACACGGTCCGGCGCTACCGAGCGGTGATCGGCCTCGACCGGCTCACCGCGGACGATCTGCCGGGAATCAAGACCCGCACCTTCAAGGTGACGTTCAAGGGTGCCGACGGCCGGGGCCGGCCGGCTCCCCTCGCCGAGGGCTTCACGACCGGCAGGCACCGGTTCGCCGCCGGCCGCGAGCTGGCCGTCCACCGCGACGGGCCTGGCAGGCTGGTGCTGGCCACGCGGGCCGTCCGGCCCGTGGTCGACGCGATGACCGTGACGGATGCGGGAGAGCTGGTGCTCACGGGCGCCTATCCCCGTGAGGAGGCGGCCGGGAAGAAAATCATCCTGCGGCACGGCACCCGCTTCGAGGAGAAGGAGCTGCCGGTCGAGTGCGCCGACGGGCGGTTCACGGTCCGGATCGACCCCGAGGCCGCCCCTCAGGTGTACGGCCCCGCGCTCCCTCTCTGCCCCGGCCGCTGGTATCTGTTCTTCCGCGCCGCGGACGCCTGGGACAAGTCCGAAGATGTTCCGGTGACCTTGCGTCCCGAGCAGGTGGGGGAGCTGCCCCTGCGCTTCAGCGGCCCGCAGCGCTTCGCCGGACAGTCGCGTGCCTTCACCGTGGACCGCCGCAACTTCGACCGGATCTTCATCGAGCCGGAACGGCTGCTCGCCCCCGACGAGCACGGCACCTACCAGCAGCGCATCCTGCGCGAGGCGTACTTCCAGGAGCAGCGCAAGCTTCCCCTGCGCGACGCGGTGCTCTACCTCAGCTTCGGCGGTAAGCAGTTCTCGGACTCACCTCGGTTCGTCTACGACGAGCTGGTACGCCGAGGGGTCGCGGTCGAGCACATCTGGACCCAGGACGAAGGGCTGCCGGAGATGCCGGCGGAGGCGCGGGTGGTGGGCTGGGGCAGCCGCGCGTGGTACGAGGCGCTGGCGCGCAGCCGTTACGTCGTCGTCAACACGCCGGTGGGTGACTGGTTCGTCACCCGCCCCGGGCAGAAGGTCGTGCAGACCTGGCACGGTACGCCGCTGAAGAAGGTCGGCAAGGACCTGCTCGGCTCTCCGCAGTCGAGCCCCGCCTACATCGCCGGTCTGCCGCACAGCTACCGGCAGTTCGACTTCGTGGTGTCACCGAACGCACACACCACGGAGATCATGCGCCGGGCGTACTCCATCGAAGGCGAGATGCTGGAGAGCGGATATCCGCGCAACGACATCTTCCACGCCGCCGACCGTGACGTACGGGCCGCGCGGGTCAGGGAGCAGCTCGGGCTCCCCGAGGGCAAGAAGGTGTTGCTCTACGCTCCCACCTGGCGTGAGGACCAGCGGCACGCGAGCAAGCTGTACAAGCTCGATCTGCGGATCGACCTGGCCGCGGCGCAGGCCGAGCTCGGTGACGATCACGTGCTGCTCTTCCGCAAGCACTCCAGCGTGCACGGCAACGTACCGGGGGCCGGCCGGGGCTTCGTCTGGGATGTCACCCGCTATCCGGACATCGCCGATCTCTACCTCGTCGCCGATGTGCTGATCACGGACTACTCCTCGGCGCTGTTCGACTTCGCGCACTCCGACAAGCCGATGCTCTTCTTCACGTACGACCTGGAGCACTACCGGGACACGCTGCGCGGCCTGTACTTCGACTTCACCACCCGGGCCCCCGGGCCGCTGCTGGAGACCTCCGAGGAGCTGGTCAAGGCCCTGCGCGGCATCGACGCCGTCGAAGCGGCGTACCGGGACAAGTACACCCAGTTCAAGAAGGACTTCTGCGAGCCCAGGGACGGTCTGGCTACGGCGCGGGTCGTGGACCGCATGCTCGCATGAGTGAGGGGCGGGTGTTCGTGACGATCACCCCCCCCACCCCCTACCCCCCCCGGTCTCCGCGGACCGCGTACGCCAACCGTCGCCCCGCCCCCGCCCGCACCGGCTCCGGCTCGGACACCTCGGGCG
>NZ_JBHXOX010000001.1:0-385237 GCF_042718795.1 Streptomyces cyaneofuscatus | reverse complement strand
AGCGGCGAGAGGTAGAGCGGCTTCCGGAACCAGGCCACCGTCACCCCGGCCTCGTCCATCATGTCCAGCTGACCCTTCTCGATCAGCCGGGAACCAAAGCCGTCCAGCATCAGCCGCACCCGGACACCGGCCCGGGCCCGCTCGGCCAGCGCCTCGGCGAAGTCGTTCGCGATGTCCCCCCGCCAGTAGACGAAGGTCATCATGTCGACGGTGTGCTCCGCCTCACGGATCGCCTTCAGCATCGCACCGAAGATCTGATCACCGTTACGGAGCGGGATCAGCGCATTCCCCTCCGTCGCCGCGATCCCGATCAGCCGCTCCAGCCTGCGCCTGAGCCGCGAGGAGCGTCTCTCGCACACCTCCGGATCGAGTTCGGCCGGATCGTCCGACGGCGTACCAACGGGGGTTTCGATGACCTCGGACATGGTCTACCTCTGTGTCCATGAGGCTGCGCATGGGCAGCGTTCCGGCGCTACGTGACGGGAGTCAAGCAGCGACCGTCTACCCCCTGATAGCCCGGGGATTCAACTGGCCGAGCGCAGAAAATAAAGGGCGTTCCTCAAGACGGTGGTCCGGCGTCCGGGTGGGCCAGGCCGCAGGTGGCGCGGAGGGACGAGGTAAGGGCTGCCGGGCGGCCACGCGGCGCACTCCGGCGGACCGTGGTGGGCACGGTCCGCCGGAGTGCGCCGTCGCGCGGGTCTTCGGGCGCTCGGCCGGCCGTCAGCCCGAAGACCCGGTGGCATGAGCTACAGGACGGTCGCCCCGTACGCGCTCAGCGCCTCGGTGACGGGCTGGTAGAACGTCGTGCCGCCGGTCCGGCAGTTGCCGCTGCCGCCGGAGGTGAGACCCAGAGCGGTGCTGCCCGCGAAGAGCGCACCACCACTGTCGCCGGGCTCGGCGCAGACGTTGGTCTGGATCATGCCGTACACGATCCCGCTGGAACCGTAGTTGACCGTGGCGTTGAGGCCGGTGACCGAGCCGCTGCGCAGCCCGGTGGTGCTGCCGCTGCGTCGGACGGACTGGCCCACGAAGGCGTTGCCCGCCGTCGTGATGTCCTGGTACGAGCCGTTGTACAGGTAGACCCGGCCGTCGGCCGCCGCCGGGTTGGAGTGGCGGATGATCCCGTAGTCGTTGTTCGGGAAGCTCGTTCCGGTCCGCGTACCGATGGACCAGTTGGCGCTGATGTTGGTGCAGTGGCCGGCGGTCAGCGCGTGGGCGACGCCGTTGACCGACACGTTGAAGCCGAGCGAACAACGGCTGCCACCGGTGGTGATGGCCTCGCCGCCGGCGATCAGCGGGCTGAACTTGCCTTCGGCGCGCTTGACCGTGAGTTCCGCCTTGGACGTTGCCAGTGCGCTCTTGATCTTGTTCAGTTCGGACTTCGACACGGTGCTGTCGGCGGTGAGCACGATCTTGCCGGTGCTCGCCTCCGTGTACCAGGCGGTGCCCGCCACATCAGCGGCGAGGACGGCGGAGCTGGCGTCGGCGAGCTGCGAAACGGTCGCCTTGGCCTCCGCCTCAGGAGCTGCGACGGCCGAGGGCGTCGCCAGGGCCACGGCGGCCACCAGGCCGGACGCCACGGCGAGGAGCCGTGCGTGTCTGGACGTGCTGCTGATCGGCGAGAAGCGCTTGAAGGTCACGAGGTCCTCCGAGATATGGGGGGCAGCCCCGGTCGGGTGAGGTGGGGCTGTTGGTGCGGGAGGTTCCCACCCAACGATCATTGGGCGTGAACCTGTCAAGTTGCACGCTGGAATCGTTGACGTCGGAAGCCGCTGACGCAAGGCCGGATTCGCGCCCGCGAGCCCGGAATGCAGTGGAGGCAGATGGGGGGCGGCGGACTCGATCCATCACGCACAAGTGCCCTCAATGGAGAGATTGGTGTCTATAGCCCCAATATCCCGTGAGGCATGACGAATTTGTCATCCCTTTACACAAAGTTACCGTCAGTTACGCTACAGTCGCGCGTTATTCGCTCCACGCCGGAGACCTGCGAGGCCCTCTCGCATCGACCATACAAGGTGCATAGGTGGGAATTTTCCTTGATGAGGCGATAGGGGAATTCTGGCGGTGCAGTGCCTATTTGCCGCGTCTTGGGGCTGGCTGAATACTCGCCTCCGCCCTTGGGATGCTGCCATCTCCGGCCTTGAATACGTCCGGAGATGCCCTCTTGCGGACTGGTTCGGCGTATGCCGTCGGCGCAGTGGCGGCGGCTGTCACCGATGCCACCCCCGTCAGCGTCCCGGCCGGCTGACCGGGGCGCCGAACGGCAAGGGGGATCGGTGAGGCGGCGGACCGACGGCGTCAGGCGCGGCCGCGGGCCGCCATACGCGCCTTGCGGGCGGCGAGCCTCTCGTCGAACTTCGACGCCTCGCTGTCCAGTCCGCCCATGTACAGGCCGAGCTCCTCCTGTGCCTTCGCCCCCTCCGGGCCGAGGCCGTCGATGTCCATGACCTTCAGGAAGCGGAGCACCGGCTGGATCACGTCGTCGTGGTGGATGCGCATGTTGTAGATCTCGCCGATCGCCATCTGCGCGGCGGCCCGCTCGAAGCCGGGCATGCCGTGTCCGGGCATCCGGAAGTTGACGACGACGTCGCGCACGGCCTGCATGGTCAGGTCCGGGGCCAGCTCGAAGGCGGCGCCCAGAAGGTTGCGGTAGAAGACCATGTGCAGGTTCTCGTCGGTGGCGATCCGGGCCAGCATCCGGTCGCAGACCGGGTCACCGGACTGGTGGCCGGTGTTGCGGTGGGAGACACGGGTGGCCAGCTCCTGGAAGGCGACGTACGCGACGGAGTGCAGCATCGAGTGCCGGTTGTCCGACTCGAAGCCCTCCGCCATGTGCGCCATGCGGAACTGCTCCAGCTTGTCCGGGTCGACGGCGCGCGAGGTGAGCAGGTAGTCGCGCATCACGATGCCGTGCCGGCCCTCCTCCGCCGTCCAGCGGTGCACCCAGGTGCCCCAGGCGCCGTCGCGGCCGAAGAGGGAGGCGATCTCGTGGTGGTAGCTGGGGAGGTTGTCCTCGGTGAGGAGGTTCACCACCAGCGCGATCTTGCCGATGTCGGTGACCTTGGACTGGTCCGCCGACCATGCCTCGCCGTCCTCGAAGATGCCGGGGAAGTTCCGGCCGTCGGAGAAGGGGACGTACTCGTGGGGCATCCAGTCCTTGGCGACCTTGAGATGGCGGTTGAGTTCCTTCTCCACCACCTCTTCCAGCGCGTACAGCAGTTGGGCGTCGGTCCACGCCTTCGAACTGCCGAGGTGGGGAGAGGTGATCGTCAAGGGGAGCTCCTGGGGACGGGAGAGGGCGGGAGGGGGACGGGAGGGGGCCGGGCGTCGGGGACGGGCAGCGGGGACGGAAATTACTTACGCCTTCGTAGGTTACGAGACCGTAGGTTAAGGCGACCGTAAGGGCAAAGCCAAGCCCCTCCCCGCGGGCACCCGATCACGTACCGTCATGCGCGCAGCTCATCACCGCCGTGAGCCGGTCCTCGCAGGTCAGCGGCGGCTCTCGGGCAGGCCCAGATCCCGGCGCAGATACCGGGCGGTAACCGAGGTGCGGTCCGCCAGCAGCCCTTCCGGCGTCCCCGCGAAGACCAGCTCGCCGCCCTTCTTCCCGCCGTCCGGGCCGAGGTCGATCACCCAGTCCGCCCGCTTGAGCACCTCCAGGTTGTGTTCGACGCAGATCACCGTGTTCCCCGCGTCGACGAGCCGGTCCAGAAGATCCACCAGCGCGCCCGTGTCGGCCAGATGCAGTCCGGTCGTCGGCTCGTCCAGGACGTACACGCTGGAGGGGGTGCTGAGGGGCTGGCCGAGGGTGAGGTAGGTGAGGCCGACCTCGTCCAGCGTGCGCAGCTTCCGCAGCAGTGCGCGGTCCTCGAACAGGCCGACCGCCTGCGCCGCCGTCATCTCCAGCACGTCGACGATGGACCGGCCGCCGACCCGGTGCTCGAGTACGTCGTCGTGGAAGCGGCGCCCCTCGCATTCCTGGCAGGTGGTGGTGACCGGGTCCATGAAGGCCAGGTCGGTGGAGATCTCCCCACGGCCCGAGCAACCCGGGCAGGCTCCGGCCGAGTTGAAGCTGAACAGCCCGGCGTCCACGCCGTTCTCCCGGGCGAAGACCTTGCGGATGGTGTCCAGTGCGCCGATGTACGAGGCCGGGGTCGAGCGGGGCGAGGCGGTGATCGCGCTCTGGTCGATGACCACCGCCTGCGGGTGGGCCGCCGTGAACACCTCCGACACCAGCGTCGACTTGCCCGAACCAGCGACCCCCGTCACCACGGTCAGCACCCCGGCCGGGAACGACACGTCCAGGCCCTTCAGGTTGTGCAGATCGGCACCCAGGACCGGGAGATGACCGGTGGGGGAGCGGAACTCGACTTTGACGCCGGTCTGTTGCCGCAGACACCGCCCGGTGAGCGTGTCCGCCTCCCGCAACCGCTCGAACGGCCCCTCGAAGACCACCTGGCCGCCCTCCGCCCCGGCGCGCGGGCCCATGTCGACGATATGGTCCGCGACCGCCATCACATCCGGGTCGTGCTCGACGACCAGCACGGTGTTGCCCTTGTCCCGCAGCCGCACCAGCAGGTCACCGAGCCGCCCGACGTCCCGTGGATGCAGCCCGACGCTCGGCTCGTCGAAGACGAAGGTCAGCCCGGTCAGCGAACTCCCCAGGTGCCGAACCATCTTGAGCCGCTGCCCCTCACCGCCCGAGAGGGTGGTCGTCTCCCGGTCCAGGCTGAGATAGCCGAGCCCGATCCCCACGAGCCGCTCCAGCCGCTCACGGGCCGCCGCCGCGATCGGGCCGCCCACCGGATCGTCGATCCTGGCCAGGACGCCGACGAGATCGGCGACCTCCATCCGTCCGTAGTCGGCGGGCGAGAGCCCGTCGACGCGGGTGGCGAGCGCCGCCGCGTTCAGCCGCGCCCCGCCGCAGGCGGCGCAGACCCGTTCGACGGTGAACCGGTCGGCCGCCGCGCGCCGCTTGTCCGACAGCGATGCCGTGTCCCGCTTGAGGTAGAGCCGCTCGAACCGTGTCACCACTCCCTCGAACCGCATGTCGGCCGAGCCCGTCCGCATATCCAGCCGGACGGTGAACCCGGATCCGTACAGCAGGAGCCGACGCTCCTCATCGCCGTACGCGGAGAGCGGCAGGTCGTTGTCGAACCGCCCCGACCCGCCGTACAGGGTCCACTCCCAACTGCCCACCGTGAGACCCGGCAGCAGCAGCGCCCCCTCGTTCAGCGACTTCGACCAGTCCACCGCCCGGTCCAGGTCGAGCCGGACGGTGCGCCCCACCCCGTCGCACTCCGGGCACATCCCCGCCGGGTCGTTGAAGGAGTACGCGGTGGCCCCGCCGGCACTCGGCGTCCCGTACCGGGAGAACAGCACCCGGATCACCGACCAGATGTCCGTCGCCGTGCCCACGGTCGAGCGGATGTTGCCGCCCAGCGGCTTCTGGTCGATGACGACGGCCACCGACAGGTCCTCCATGGACTCCGCCCGTGGCCGCTCGTACTTCGGCAGCCGGTTCCGCAGGAACGAGGTGAAGGTCTCGTTCAGTTGCCGCTGCGACTCCACGGCGATCGTGTCGAAGACGACCGACGACTTGCCCGAACCGGAGACCCCGGTGAAGACGGTGACCCGGCCCTTGGGCAGGGTGAGGGAGACGTCGCGCAGATTGTTCTCGTGCGCTCCGGTGATGACGATGCCGCGCTCGGTGCTGAGATCCATACCGACGACGCTAGGTGGCATACCCGACAGCTTCTGTCGCCTTTTCCTGCGGATCTCCCGAGGCCGCTCACCGCCCCGACCGCACCTCCTCCGCCGTCGTGTCCCGCAGCTCCCCGTCCAGCCGCAGCCACCGGGTGACCCCGATCGCCTCCAGGAACGGCACGTCGTGGCTCGCCACGATCAGCGCCCCCTCGTACGCCTCCAGGGCCTCGGTCAGCCGTCGTACGCTCGCCAGGTCCAGGCTGTTCGTCGGCTCGTCCAGCAACAGCAGCCGGGGCGTCGGGTCCGCCAGCAGCAGCATCGCCAGCGTCGCCCGGAAGCGCTCCCCGCCCGACAGCGTCCCGGCCGGATGGTCGGCGGTACCCCCCTTGAAGAGGAAGCGCGCGAGCCGGGCCCGGACGCCGTTGTCGCTCAGGCCGGGGGCCGACCGCTGCACGTTGTCCGCCACCGACAGCCCGTCGTCCAGCGTGTCCAGCCGCTGCGGGAGGAAGCCCAGCGGCACCAGCGTCGTCGCCTCGCCGGAGAGCGGCGCGAGCTCACCCGCGATCGTCCGCAGCAGCGCCGTCTTACCCGCCCCGTTGCGCCCGGTCAGCGCGATCCGCTCGGGACCGCTGACCGTCAACTCCCCGTGCAGCGGCGGCCCGTAGGGCGGCACCGGATCACGCAGGAGCAGCACCTCGTTCCCCGGATGCACCCGCGTCGTCGGCAGCTCGATCCGGATCTCCTCGTCCTCGCGCACCGCCGACTCCGCCTCGTCGAGCCGCTCCCTGGCCTCCGCCAGCCGCTCGGTGTGCAGGATGCGGTGCTTGCCGGCCGACACCTGTGCGGACCGCTTCCGCTGGCCCATCACCACCTTGGGCTCCCGCTTGGTGTCCCACATCTTCTGCCCGTAGCGCCTGCGCCGGGCCAACTTCATGTGGGCATCGGCCAGTTCGCGCTTCTGTCGCTGCACATCCGACTCGGCGGCCCGCACCATCCGCTGCGCCGCCTCCTGCTCGACCGCGAGCGCCTCCTCGTACGCCGAGAGGTTTCCGCCGTACCAGGTGACCGCGCCCTCGCGCAGATCCGCGATCCGGTCGACCCGCTCCAGCAGCTCCCGGTCGTGGCTCACCAGGAGCAGTGCCCCGGTCCAGGCGTCGACCGCGTCGTACAGCCGCTTGCGGGCGACCGTGTCCAGGTTGTTCGTCGGCTCGTCCAGCAGCAGCACCCCGGGGCGGGCCAGGAGCAGGGCGGCCAGCCGCAGGAGCACGCACTCGCCGCCGGACATCTCCCCGACCGTGCGGTCCAGGCCGACCGAGCCGAGACCGAGCCCGTCCAGGGCGGCGCGGGCGCGCTGCTCCACGTCCCAGTCGTCGCCGATCACGGTGAAGAGCTCCTCGCGCACGTCACCCGCCTCGACGGCGTCGATCGCCGCCCGCCGCTCCGCGATGCCCAGCACCTGGTCGACCCGGAGCGCGGTGTCCAGGGTGACGGTCTGCGGCAGGTACCCGAG
Organism: Streptomyces cyaneofuscatus; assembly: GCF_042718795.1. Classification (GTDB taxonomy): domain Bacteria; phylum Actinomycetota; class Actinomycetes; order Streptomycetales; family Streptomycetaceae; genus Streptomyces; species Streptomyces cyaneofuscatus_A. Next base: position 378,018 of record NZ_JBHXOX010000001.1, on the reverse strand, counting down.
GCCACCACGGGTCCTGATCTCGCCCTCCTGTGGGATGAGTTCACCGGCGATGAGCCGCAACAGGGTCGATTTGCCGCACCCGTTGAGGCCGATGAGCCCGGTGCGGCCGGGGCCCACGGTGAGGTCGAAGCCGGAGAAGACCTCGGTGCCGTCGGGCCAGGAGAAGGAGAGGGAGGTACAGCTGATGTGGGTGTCGGACGTAGACATACGGATCTCCCGTGTACGTCGGGGAAATGAGCTGAGGACGGCTGACGAGCTGAGATCGCACACGGGCGCCCGAGGCCACGACGGGGCGTGGCGGCGCTGCGCGGTGCGGGGGACCTCAGATCAGCAACGTCCCTCTCCGATCCGACGACAACAGGAACAGTCACGAAGGTAGAACCGGGGCGCACGTCCCGGCAACGGGTTTTTGCGACCGGGAGGCTGAGAGGCTGCGAGAGGGTGCGGCTCCGCCGCTCAGCAGGCGCCGCCGAGCAGATCGGTCAGATTCCGGTCCAGCTCCAGATAGCGGTGCTCGTCACCCACCGGCACCAGCTCCTGCGCCCGCTCCAGGAAGCGACGCAGCTCCGCCGTGCGGACATGCACCATGGCGATGCCCTCGGCCGCGTGGAACTCCAGCACCGTCCGCTCGTACCCGAACGGCCTGACCCGGACGTCCCCCTCACCGGCCGGGGTGTCGACCCCTGCCACCAGCAGCTCACGGGAGAACTCCCAGGCCACCTCGGTCCCCTCCAGGGTCGCCGGGGCGGGGAACGCCATCCGCACGGCGAAGGGGTCCTTGCGGTCGTAACTCAGTGTGGCCGGCAGGGTTTCCATCCGCGGGGCGGACGCGACCATGCGGGCCTGCACGGACTGCTCGATAACGCTGGACAAGACCTGCTCCCTCTCGCGGCTGGGTGAACGGTTCCCGGCATTGGAGTAGACGACGGAACGCATCGATCCGTGCACCGGCGGGTGGCGTGAGCTGCGTCACCGCCCACGCCCCGCCTCTCCTCCGCGCTCTCCCGCACCCCCGCCCTCCTGCCCGCTTCTCGGCGCCGCACCCTGACCCGCATACGTTCCGGCCTGCGCGGAGTCCGGCGCAGGGCCGCCCGGCCCGCCTACGGTCCCGGCAACTCCTGCTTGAGGGAGGCGAGTTCGGGTGCCGTCTTGGTCGCGATGAATTCGGTGATCCGGTAGGCGCAGACCCCGTGCGCGGCGAAGGGGTCGGCCGCGGCGATCTCCTCGATCCGCTCCCGGTCCTCCCCGACGGCGAGGATCACCCCGCCGTCCCGGGGGTTCTTGCGGCCGGACGCGATGAAGACGCCGGCCGCGTACTGCTCGTCGAGCCAGGCGATGTGCTCCTTCATCAGCGCGTCCGCGCGCTCGACGGGAGCCGTGTAGGTCAATTCGAGTACGAACATGATCGTCAGGCTACGGGAACGGGGGTGTGCCGGCACCGCCTAAGCTGCTGGTCATGACGACAGAGCCCACCCCCGCCCATGAGACCCCCGCAGACGAAGCCGAGGGCCGGGCGATCCAGGACCGCCTGCGCGGCCTGGTGGTGCTGGACGAGCCGGGCCCGGCGCCCGGCACCGGTCTGGTGACCGGGGTCGACGTGGCCTACGACGAGGAGAAGGACGTCGTCGTCGCGGCGGCCGTCGTGCTGGACGCCGAGACTCTGGAGACCGTGGACGAGGCCACCGCGGTCGGAAAGATCACCTTCCCGTACGTCCCCGGGCTGCTGGCCTTCCGCGAACTCCCCGCCGTGCTGGAGGCCCTGGAGTCGCTGACCGTCGACCCCGGCGTCGTCATCTGCGACGGGTACGGCCTCGCCCACCCGCGCCGCTTCGGGCTCGCCAGCCACCTGGGCGTGCTCACCGGACTGCCCGTGATCGGCGTCGGCAAGAACCCCTTCACCTTCACCTACGAGGCCCCCGGCCCGCGTCGCGGCGACTGTTCCCCGCTGGTGGACGGCGACGAGGTGGTGGGCCGGGCGCTGCGCACCCAGGAGAACACCAACCCCATCTTCGTCTCCGTCGGCCACCGGATCAGCCTCGACAACGCCTGCGCCCACACCCTGCGCCTGGCCCGCCGCTTCCGTCAGCCGGAGAGCACCCGCCGGGCGGACGCGCTGTGCCGGCAGACCCTCCGGGAAGCGACGGCCTGAGCGCCACCGCCGGCCGGCGGATGCGAATGAGTACCTGTACGGATGCATAAAGCGATCTTGCTGGGCAGGCTGAACACATGAACGCCTCTCGTGCAGTCGTCCGCCCCGTGCCCTTCGACCCCGCTCAGCGCCGCATGGTCCTCGGTATGTCCCTCGGCGCGGCCGTCGGCCTCGTCTGGCTGGGCGCGATGCTCTACACGCTGGCCGGCTGGATCTTCTAGCGGATGACTCGCCTGCCGGTTGGGGTCTTCTGGCGGACGACACGCCGGCCGGCTGGATCTTCTGGCGGACGCCGCTCACCGCACCGCCGCCACCCGGAACCGCAGCCCCGCCGCCGTCAGGCGCTCCAGCAGCGCGTCGCCCATCGCCGTCGCCGTGGTGACCTGGCCGGAGGTCTCCGGGAGCTGGTCCAGGGCGAGGCAGAGGGCCGACTCGGCGAGGATCTTGGCCGTCTCGTCGTAGCCCGGATCGCCGCCGGACACCTCGGTGAAGACCCGTCGCCCGCCGCCCTCCCCGACGAAGCGGACGCTGAACCAGCTCCGCCCGCGGCGCTCCGCGTCCGGCCCCTGCCCCGCCTCGTACCGCCCCATCAGCCAGTCGCGTACGGGCCCCACCTGGGCCGCGGCGACCAGCGCACCGACCGCCACGGGCCCGCCGAGGGCCATCGGCAGGGTCTTGACCGAGGCGAAGTGGCGGTAGCGGAAGTCGGGGCCGTACCGCTCCAGAGCCCGCGCGGAGCGGCCTACGACCGCCGGGTCCACGGTCGGCAGCGGCAGCGCCCAGGCGCCGGTGGCCCCGTTGAAGTGCGGGGTGCCCGCCGGGGTGCGGACCCGGCGCCCCACCTGGCGGGGCTCGTGCAGGCGCCGCTCCCGGGCGGCGAGCAGCATCTGCGGGCCGCGGCCCATCGCGGTGAGCGCGGAGGCGAACGTACCGCCGGAGAACACGGCGTTGCTGCGGACGAACCCGTCCACGGTCAGCGGCACACCCTCCGGCAACTGCTTCACCGTGAAGTACGCCCCCAGATCGTGCGGTACGGAGTCGAAGCCGCAGGCATGCACGATCCGGGCGCCCGTCTCCCGGGCCCGCGCGTCGTGGCGCACGAACGTCCGGTCGATGAACTCCGCCTCGCCGGTGAGGTCCAGGTAGTCCGTCCCTGCCTCGGCGCAGGCGGCGACGAGCTTCTCGCCGTACAGGATGTACGGGCCCACGGTCGTTGCCACCACCCGTGCGGACCGGGCGAGTTCACGTAGCGCGTCCTCGTCGTCCGCGTCGGTCTCCAGCAACGGCAGCCCGGCGCAGCCCGGTTCGATCGCGGCGAGGCGTGTCCGCAGCCGCTCCAGCTTGGCCCGGCTGCGGCCGGCCAGCCCCCAGCGCAGTCCCTCGGGGGCGTGCGCCGCCAGGTACTCCGCCGTGAGTACCCCCACGAAGCCGGTGGCACCGAAAAGGACGACGTCCAGGGGGCGATCGGCCCCGTTCTGCCTGTTCACGAGTACCTCCGCGGGCGAGGGGACGGGTGGGGACGTGGCAGGCAGGCTAGCGGAGGGGGCGGGTGGGTGTGCGGCCGGGCGGGGCGGGGGCGTGGAACGTCCGGCGGGGATGCGAGAGGATCCCGGTGAAGAACTAAGCGCTTGCTCGGCCCGGGGGGTTGTGCGGAGCGGGGCGCGTTCATAGCATCATTGATGTTACATCGGTTGTGTCACACCCCTGGGGGCTCACGGATGGCAAGGACCGGGCACGGCCCGCTGACAGGGATCCGGGTCGTCGAGCTGGCGGGGATCGGCCCCGGACCCTTCGCGGCGATGCTGCTGGCGGACCTCGGCGCCGATGTCGTACGCGTCGACCGGCCCGGCGGAGCCGCTCTCGGCATCGACCCGGCGTACGACATCACCAACCGCAACAAGCGCTCGGTCCTGGTCGACCTCAAGAGCGAGGGCGGCGCCGGCCGCGTCCTCGACCTGGCCGAACGCGCCGACATCCTGATCGAGGGATACCGGCCCGGCGTCGCGGAGCGGCTCGGCGTCGGGCCCGACGCCTGCCTCGCCCGCAACCCGAAGCTGGTCTACGGGCGGATGACCGGCTGGGGCCAGGACGGCCCGCTGGCACAGCGGGCCGGGCACGACGTCGCCTACCTCGCCCTCTCCGGCACCCTCTCCATGATCGGCAGCCCGGACGAGCCGCCCGTGGTCCCCGCCAATCTGGTCGGCGACTACGCGGGCGGCTCGCTCTACCTCGTCGTCGGCGTCCTCGCCGCCCTCCAGCACGCCCGCACCCCCGGCGGCGCGGGCCAGGTGGTGGACGCGGCGATCGTGGACGGCGCCGCCCACCTCGCCTCGATGATCCACGGCATGCTGGCCGCCGGGAGCTGGCAGGACCGGCGCGGCGCCAACCTGCTGGACGGCGGCTGCCCCTTCTACGGCACCTACGCCACCTCCGACGGCGGCCACATGGCGGTCGGCCCGTTGGAGGGGCAGTTCTACGCCGAGTTCATCGGCCTCCTCGGCCTGGCCGACGCCTTCCCCGACCGCTGGGAGCTGGCCCGCTGGGACGAGCTGCGCGCCGCCGTCACCGAGCGCTTCCGCTCCCGTACGCGGGCGGAGTGGACCGAGGTGTTCGACGGCACCGACGCCTGCGTCGCCCCCGTCCTCTCGCTCCGCGAGGCCCCGCACCACCCGCACCTCGCCGCCCGCTCCACCTACGTCGAGCACAGCGGCATCACCCAGCCCGCCCCCGCCCCGCGCTTCTCGGCCACCCCCGTATCCGTCCGCAGCGGCCCCGCACAGCCGGGCGCCGACACGGACGCGGTCGCCGCCGACTGGGACGTACCGGCGCTCCGGCCCCACCCTCACGACTAGGACACGACTAGGAGACCCCGTGCAACGCCAGATCTTCACCGAGGAGCACGACGCGTTCCGCGAGACCGTCCGGGCCTTCCTGGCCAAGGAGGTGCTCCCGTACTACGAGCAGTGGGAGCAGGACGGCATCGTCTCCCGCGACGCCTGGCTCGCCGCCGGGCGCGCCGGGCTGCTCGGCCTCGCCGTCCCCGAGGAGTACGGGGGCGGCGGCTCGACCGACTTCCGCTACAGTGCCGTCCTCGCCGAGGAGTTCACCCGGGCCGGGGCGCCGGGCCTCGCCATCGGCCTGCACAACGACATCATCGGCCCCTACCTCACCGGCCTCGCCACCGACGAGCAGAAGCAGCGGTGGCTGCCCGGCTTCTGCTCCGGCGAGACCATCACCGCCATCGCCATGACCGAGCCGGGCGCCGGCTCGGACCTCCAGGCGATCCGTACGACGGCCGAGGACAAGGGCGACCACTGGCTGCTCAACGGCTCGAAGACGTTCATCTCCAACGGCATCCTCGCCGACCTCGTGATCGTCGTCGCCAAGACCACGCCGGACGGCGGCGCCAAGGGGCTCTCGCTGATCGTCGTGGAGCGCGGCGCGGAAGGGTTCGAGCGCGGTCGCAACCTCGACAAGATCGGCCAGAAGTCGCAGGACACCGCCGAACTGTTCTTCAACGACGTCCGCGTCCCGAAGGAGAACCTCCTCGGTGAGCTGGACGGCGCGTTCATCCACCTGATGACCAACCTGGCCCAGGAGCGCATGGGCATAGCGGTCGCCGGGATCGCCGCCGCCGAACACCTGCTGGAGATCACCACGCGGTACGTCAAGGAGCGCGAGGCCTTCGGGCGCCCGCTCGCCAAGCTCCAGCACATCAGGTTCGAGATCGCGGAGATGGCCACCGAGTGCGCCGTCACCCGCACCTTCCTGGACCGGTGCATCGTCGACCACTCCGACGGGACGCTGGACGCCGTCCACGCCTCCATGGCCAAGTGGTGGGCCACCGAACTGCAGAAGCGCGTCGCCGACCGCTGCCTCCAACTCCACGGCGGCTACGGCTACATGAGCGAGTACAAGGTCGCCAAGGCGTTCACCGACGGCCGTATCCAGACCATCTACGGCGGCACGACCGAGATCATGAAGGAGATCATCGGCCGCTCGCTGCTCGCCTGAGACCTCCTCGCCCTCCTCTCCACCACCCTCGAAAGGCAGCTGTCTTGAGTACCGAAGCATTCGTCTACGACGCGATCCGCACCCCGCGCGGCCGCGGCAAGGCCAACGGCGCCCTGCACGGCACCAAGCCGATCGACCTGGTCGTCGGCCTCATCCACGAGATCCAGGGCCGCTTCCCGGACCTCGACCCGGCCGCCATCGACGACATCGTCCTCGGTGTGGTCAGCCCGCTCGGCGACCAGGGCTCCGACATCGCCCGGATCGCCGCCATCGCCGCCGGCCTTCCCGACTCCGTCGCCGGCGTCCAGGAGAACCGCTTCTGTGCCTCGGGCCTGGAGGCGGTCAACCTGGCGGCGGCAAAGGTCCGTTCGGGCTGGGAGGACCTCGTCCTGGCCGGGGGCGTCGAGTCGATGTCCCGCGTCCCGATGGGCTCCGACGGCGGGGCCTGGGCGATGGACCCGATGACCAGCTTCGAGACCGGCTTCGCCCCGCAGGGCATCGGTGCCGACCTCATCGCCACCATCGAGGGCTTCAGCCGCCGTGACGTGGACGAGTACGCGGCTCTCTCCCAGGAGCGCGCGGCGGCGGCCTGGAAGGACGGCCGCTTCGCCCGCTCAGTCGTCCCGGTCAAGGACCGCAACGGCCTCCTCGTCCTGGACCACGACGAGCACCTGCGCCCCGGCACCACCGCCGACTCCCTCGCCGGCCTCAAGCCGTCCTTCGCCGCCATCGGTGACATGGGCGGCTTCGACGCGGTGGCGCTCCAGAAGTACCACTGGGTCGAGAAGATCGACCACGTCCACCACGCGGGCAACTCCTCCGGCATCGTCGACGGCGCGGCCCTCGTCGCCATCGGCTCCAAGGAGGTCGGCGAGCGCTACGGCCTCACCCCGCGCGCCCGCATCGTCTCCGCCGCCGTCTCCGGCTCCGAGCCCACCATCATGCTCACCGGCCCCGCCCCCGCCACCCGCAAGGCGCTCGCCAAGGCCGGGCTCACCATCGACGACATCGACCTGGTCGAGATCAACGAGGCCTTCGCCGGAGTCGTCCTGCGCTTCGTCAAGGACATGGGCCTGAGCCTGGACAAGGTCAACGTCAACGGCGGCGCCATCGCGCTCGGCCACCCGCTCGGCGCGACCGGCGCGATGATCCTCGGCACCGTCATCGACGAACTGGAGCGCCGCGACCAGCGGTTCGGCCTGGTCACGCTCTGCGTCGGCGGCGGCATGGGCGTCGCGACCATCGTCGAACGCATCTGACCTGTTCCCCGCCCCGGCCACCCCTGCTTACGGAGAAGACACCGACATGACCGAGAGCACCACCATCCGCTGGGAACAGGACGAGACCGGCGTCGTCACCCTCGTCCTCGACGACCCGAACCAGTCGGCCAACACGATGAACCAGGCCTTCAAGGACTCCATCGCGGCCGTCGCCGACCGCGCCGAGGCCGAGAAGGACTCCATCCGCGGCATCATCTACACCTCCGCGAAGAAGACCTTCTTCGCGGGCGGCGACCTCAAGGACATGATCAAGGTCGGCCCCGAGAACGCGCAGGCCGCCTTCGACACCGGCACCGCGATCAAGCGCTCGCTCCGCCGCATCGAGACCCTCGGCAAGCCTGTCGTCGCCGCCATCAACGGCGCTGCCCTCGGCGGCGGTTACGAGATCGCGCTCGCCTCCCACCACCGCGTCGCCCTCGACGCCCCCGGCTCCCGCATCGGCCTGCCCGAGGTCACCCTCGGCCTGCTCCCGGCGGGCGGCGGCGTCACCCGGACCGTACGCCTCATGGGCATCGCGGACGCGCTGCTCAAGGTGCTCCTCCAGGGCACCCAGTACACCCCGCGGCGCGCCTTGGAGAACGGCCTCGTCCACGAAGTCGCCGCCACCCGCGAGGAGATGCTGGAGAAGGCCCGCGCCTTCGTCGACGCCAACCCCGAGTCCCAGCAGCCCTGGGACGTCAAGGGCTACCGCATCCCCGGCGGCACCCCCTCCCACCCCAAGTTCGCCGCCAACCTCCCCGCGTTCCCGGCCAACTTGAAGAAGCAGATCGCGGGCGCGCCGATGCCCGCGCCGCGCAACATCCTGGCGGCGGCCGTGGAGGGATCGCAGGTCGACTTCGAGACCGCGCTGACCATCGAGGCCCGGTACTTCACCGAGCTGGTCACCGGCCAGGTCTCCAAGAACATGATCCAGGCGTTCTTCTTCGACCTCCAGGCCGTCAACTCCGGCGCCAACCGCCCGGGGGGCATCCCCGAGCGCCCCGTCCGCAAGGTCGCCGTACTCGGCGCCGGGATGATGGGCGCGGGCATCGCCTACTCCTGCGCCAAGGCCGGGATCGACGTCGTCCTGAAGGACGTCTCCACGGAGGCGGCGGCCAAGGGCAAGGCGTACAGCGAGAAGCTGCTCGCCAAGGCGCTCTCCCGGGGCCGTACGACGGAGGCCAAGCGCGACGAGCTGCTGGCCCGGATCACCCCGACCGGCGACGCGGCCGACCTCGCGGGCTGCGACGCGGTGATCGAGGCCGTCTTCGAGGACACCGCGCTCAAGCACAAGGTGTTCCAGGAGATCCAGGACGTCATCGAGCCCGACGCGCTGCTCTGCTCCAACACCTCCACCCTCCCCATCACGGTCCTCGCCGAAGGAGTCTCCCGCCCGGCCGACTTCATCGGTCTCCACTTCTTCTCACCCGTCGACAAGATGCCGCTGGTCGAGATCATCAAGGGCGAGCGGACCGGCGACGAGGCGCTGGCCCGCGCCTTCGACCTCGTACGGCGCATCAAGAAGACGCCGATCGTCGTCAACGACTCGCGCGGCTTCTTCACCTCACGCGTCATCGGCCAGTTCATCAACGAGGGCGTGGCGATGGTCGGCGAGGGCGTGGAGCCCGCGTCGATCGAACAGGCCGCCGCGCAGTCCGGCTACCCGGCCAAGGTGCTCTCCCTGATGGACGAGCTGACCCTGACCCTGCCCCGCAAGATCCGCAACGAGACCAAGCGGGCGGTGGAGGAGGCCGGCGGCACCTGGCCCGGCCACCCGTCGGACGAGGTCATCGACCGCATGGTCGACGAGTTCGAGCGGCCGGGCCGCAGCGGGGGAGCGGGCTTCTACGACTACGACGAGGACGGCAGGCGCACCGGTCTCTGGCCGGGCCTGCGCGAGCACTTCACCACCAAGTCCGACGTGGACGTCCCCTTCGAGGACATGAAGGAGCGGATGCTCTTCTCCGAGGCGCTGGACAGCGTCCGCTGCCTGGAGGAGAACGTCCTCATCTCCGTCGCCGACGCCAACATCGGCTCCATAATGGGCATCGGCTTCCCGCCGTGGACCGGCGGCGTGCTCCAGTACATCAACGGGTACGAGGGCGGCCTGCCCGGATTCGTGGCCCGCGCGCGGGAGTTGGCCGAGCGCTACGGTGACCGGTTCCTGCCGCCCGCGCTGCTCGTGGAGAAGGCGGAGAAGGGCGAGACCTTCCACGACTGACCCTGTTCGGGAGTGCGTTCACCGTCATTCGGCGGTGAACGCGCTCCGCAGCTCCTCCCTCAGGGACCGCTGAAAGGCCGTCACCAGCGCCTGCACGACGATTGGTTGCATGTGGGCGGAGAGCGACTTCATCGCCGCCACATGCTCCGGATCGCCTTCACGCTCCCGGTACGGATTCCACACCTCGTCCCGGAAGAGCCGGGTCATCTCCTGGGCGGCGGACCGCGTGTGCTCCAGCAGCACGGTCCGCGCCGCCAGGATCGTCTCGTGCGCGATCGGCACGTCCAGCAGCTCCACCCCGAGCCGCAGCAGCCCGAGATCCACCCGGTACGTCCCGCCGTCCCCCTCCGGCCGCACCAGCACGCCCATCGCCGCCAGCCGCGCCACATCCGGCTCGCCGAGGACCCGTCCCGCCCGCTTCTCCAGCTCCGGCCGCGTCAGGTCCTCCGCCGTGTCCGGCGCCCAGGACGCCACCAGCGCCCGGTGGATCGCCAGATCGTGGGCGCTCAGGTCGGGCGGCAACTGCTCCAGATAGCGTTCGATGGCGGCGAGCGTCATGCCCTGGTGCTGGAGCTCCTCGATCAGCGCGAGCCGCGAGAGGTGATCGGCCCCGTACCGCCCGACCCGGCGCGGCCCGATGACCGGGGGCGGGAGCAGGCCCCGGGTGCTGTAGAACCGCACGGTGCGTACGGTGACTCCGGCGCGCGCCGCCAGCTCGTCCACCGTGAGCGTGGGCTCGTCGGTCCCCGTCGCCATCTCTGCTCCCCGCAGTCGAACCCTCGTATCGGACAGTGCCGCTGTCTCACCACTTCTGCCAAAGTCTCCGCCACCACGGCCCCGCCGTCCACCCCGGGCCGCCGTCCACCAGGACAAGGGCGTCAAGGTGATAGCGCACGTCTGCAACGACCTGGGCGGCTGGGGCGAAGGGTTCGTCGTCGCCCTCTCCCGCCGCTGGACCGAGCCGGAGGCCGCCTACCGCCGCTGGCACCTGGAGCGCGCGGGCAACGGCTTCGCCCTGGGCGCGGTTGCCGTCCCGGCGGGCGAGCTCGGGGCCTCGGTCCATATGCCACGCATAGGTTGCGGCCTCGCGGGCGGCACGTGGTCGCGCGTCGAGCCGATCATCGAGCGACGCCTGATCGAGGAAGGCGTGCCCGTGACCGTGTACGACCACGACTGGACGCGTACGACCACGTCTGACCGGGACACCGGCGGCGTACGAGCACGACCGACCGGATCTCGGCGCCCCCGGACCTCTCGGACCCCGCCCCCGCACTCCTCCCGCCCGCGAGGGATCATGGAGGGAAGGGACGGGCAGCGCACCGCAGGCCCGCCAGGAGCGCGGGAGCACCGGATGAGCAGCGCGAACGGCGTCGTGGAGCCCCCGCCGCCCCCGCCCGGCGGGGTCCTGTGGAGCCTCTCCGGTGACATCCGGGCCCTGCTGATGCTGCCCGCCGCCCTCACCCTCCAGGTCGCCCACCCCGCCGTCGGTGCCGGCGTCGACGAGCACTCCGTCTTCCGCACCGACCCCTGGGGGCGCGGCGAACGCTCCCTGCGCTCGCTCCAGCTCTGGGTGTACGGCGGGGCGGAGGCGGCCGAGGAGGGCCGCAGGCTGCGCCGGCTCCACCGCACCATCCAGGGCACGGACACCCGGGGCCGGGCCTACCACGCGCTGACGCCCGCCAACTACGCCTGGGTGCACGCCACCGGCTTCCCCGTCTACCGGCACGCGGCGCGCTACCTGATCCGGCCCATGACCCCGGCGCAGGAACGCGCCCTGTACGCGGAGTGGCTCCAGGTCGGCCGGATCCTCGGCATCCACGACCGGGACATGCCGCAGACGATCGAGGAGTTCTGGCCGTACTGGGAGAAGATGCTCGCCGGGGAGATCGAGGCGACGACCGTGGTGCGTGAACTGGTCGACGTGGACCAGCCCGTACCGCCGCCGGACCGCGGCCCGTGGCCGCTGCGGACGGTGCTGCGGGTCCTGTGGCCGGTGCTCCTGCCGCCGCTGGCCCGCGCTCGGCGGTTCGTCACCATCGGGCTGATGCCGCCGGACGCCCGCGCGGCGATCGGCCTGCCGTGGACGGCGGCCCAGGAGAAGCGGCTGCGGCGGCTCTGCGCGGTGCTCCGGGTCGTCGTCCCCGCCCTCCCGGAGCGGCTGCGGTATCTGCCGATGGCACGCGCGGCCCGCGCCGCGCACGCCACCGGGGGCCACCGGAACGGCTGAATTCCACCGCTCCGAGGGCCCCCGGTTCAGCGCGCTCGACGGTCAGCGGTGACCGTGACCGTCGTGCTCGCCGTGCCCGTGGTTTCCACGGACACCCGGGTCTCCGTGGTTCCCGTGGTCGTGGATCGTGTTCGTCGCCGCGATCTTCTTCCAGGACGCCGGCCGCTCCGGCCGGACCGCCGCCCGGGACGACACCGCGCCCTTGGCGATGCCCGCCGAGGCCGCCGCCGGCAGCGCGGGTCGCTTCGGCTGGTACAGCCACGTGTCGAAGAGCGTCGCCAGCGGCTTGCCCGAGACCCGCTCCGCGTACCGCAGGAAGTCACCCACGGTCGCGTTGGAGTGCGCCTTCTCGGTCGGCCACCCCTTCAGCAGGGCGAAGAAGGTCGCGTCACCGACCTCGTTGCGCAGCGCCTGGAGCGCCAGCGCGCCCCGGTCGTAGACGGCGATGTCGAACTGCTTGTCCGGACCCGGGTCGCCCGGCTTCACCTTCCAGAACGGGTCGTTCGCCGGGCGCTGGGCGTAGACGTAGTCCGCCAGCTCCTGCGCGGTGCCCTCGCCCTCCTTCTCCGACCAGAGCCACTGGCTGTAACGGGCGAAGCCCTCGTTGATCCAGATGTCCTTCCAGCCGTCGACCGACACGCTGTTGCCGTACCACTGGTGCGCGATCTCGTGGACGACGACCGAGACGTTGGCGCCGTTCGCGAACTGCCGCGGGCTGTAGAACGGCCGCGTCTGGGTCTCCAGGGCGAAGCCGCTCGTCACGTTCGGCACATAGCCGCCGAGCGCGTTGAACGGGTACGGCCCGAAGACCTCGGTCAGCCACTCGGCGACCTCGGTCGTCCGCTCGATGCTGGCCCGCGCGGCGCCCGCGTGGGGACCGAGGTCCTTGCTGTACGCGTTCAGCACCGGCAGCCCGTCGGCCGTCCTGTCGGTCGTGATGTCGAACTTCCCGACCGCGAGCGTCGAGAGGTACGTGGCCTGCGGCTTGTCGGAGCGCCAGTTGAACCGGGTCCAGCCGAGCTTGGAACTCTGTGAGACGAGTACCCCGTTGCTGATCGCCTGCGTGCCGTCCGGCACGGAGACCGAGATGTCGTACGTGGCCTTGTCGAGCGGGTGGTCGTTGCTCGGGTACCACCAGACCGCCGACTCCGGCTCCTGCGCGGCGACGCCGCCGTCCGGGGTCCGGGCCCAGGCGGTCCAGCCGCCGATCTTCAGCTCGGAGGGCTTCCCGGCGTAGCGGACGACCACCGAGACGTCCTTGCCCTCGGCCAGCGGGCCCGCCGGGGTGATCTCCAGCTCCTGGGTGCCGGTCTTGGCGAAAGAGGCCTTCCTGCCGTTGACCCGCACCTCGGAGACGGCGAGCCCGAAGTCGAGGTTGAAGCGGGTCAGCTCCTGCCTGGTGGTGGCGAGGATCGTCGCCGTGCCCTCCAGCAGGTCGGTCGCCGGCTGGTATTTCAGCCGGAGGTCGTAGTGGGAGACGTCGTAGCCGCCGTTTCCGCTGGCCGGGTAGTAAGAGTCGCCGATACCCGGGGCACCCACGGTGCCGGTGGAGGCCGATGCCGGGATCGCCAGCAGAAGGGTGGCCGCCAGAGCGCTGGGGACGATGAATCTGCGGTGCACGCATACTCCAAGTCGTCGGGAGGGCAGACCGGCCGGAGGGTGTCGCCGGCCGGTCGTGGAACCGGGCGAGGGGTGGTTCCGACCGGTCAGGAAAAAGGCTAAACAGCCCACCGGGCAGGACGGTCGAATCCGGGCATCCCTGTCACACGATCGCCATGCCCCCGTCACGGCCCGCAGTGATCGCCCCCTGTTGCACAGGAGTTGACCCGGGTAACGTCCGCCACACCGGCAGACCGGGAGGGCGCGCGGTGCCCGCCGCGCGCACCCCGTTCGCACCCCGCGCACACCCCGCGCACACCCCGCTCGTACCCCGCCGGTACTCCGCTCGTCCTCCGGGAGGCAGCCGCTGATGACCCCTCGCATCACCCGCTCGCTCCGCATGCTCAGCCCGCACCCGTGGCTCGGACCGGTCGCGCACCCCGGCCGCCCGCCGTCCGGCACGCGCCGCCGGAGCCCGGCGGTCCGGCGCCGGAGCGCCGTGGCGGCAGCGGTGCTGGGCGCGCTGGCCGTCCCGTTCGCCATCGCACCCGCCGAGGCCGCCCCACACCCGCCGCGCACCGGCTTCGAGGCGAGCGACGGGGCGCGCTGGACCGGGCTCGGCGAGGAACAGGCCTTCCTGCGGGCGGTGGACCGGGGGAGCGACCGGGCCGCCGTCGACCGGATCGGGACCACGAGGCAGGGCCGCCCCCTCCAACTCGTACGCATCGGAGAGCGTCGCCCCGCCGCGACCACGGTCCTGCTGATCTGCTCCCAGCACGGCGACGAGCCCGCCGGACGTGAGGCATGTCTGACCACCCTGCGCGACCTGGCCTTCGCCCAGGACCGCGCCACCCGCGCCTTCCTCTCCCGTACGACGGTCCTCGTGCTGCCCACCGCCAACCCGGACGGGCGCGCCGCCGACACCCGGGGCAACGCCGACGGCGTCGACGTCAACCGGGACCACATCGCCCTGAAGACCACGGAGGGCCGGGCGATCGCGGCCGTCGTCCGTGACGAACGGCCGGATGTCATCTACGACTTGCACGAGTACGGAGCCACGCCCCCGTACTACGACAAGGACCTCTTCGTCCTATGGCCCCGCAACCTGAACGTCGCGCGCGGCGTCCACGACGTCTCGCGGACCCTCTCCGAGCGGTACGTGCGGCCCGCCGCGACCGGCGCCGGCTACAGCAGCGGCCACTACGGCATCTGGACCGACCCGGTCACCGGCGCCCCCATCCGGCAGACGGCCGGTGACGGCCAGGAACGCATCCTGCGCAACACCTCCGGCCTCAAGCACGCGGTCGGCCTCCTCATCGAGTCACGCGTCGACGCCCTGAGCGAGGCCGAGCAGGACGACCCGGCCCTCAACCACCGGCGCAGGGTCGACTCCCAGCGGACGGCCCTCGGCGGCCTCTTCACCTTCACCGAGGAGCAGCGCGCCCGCATCCGGGTGGCCACCGGGCTCTCGCGCGTGAGCGGGTACGCCGACCGCGGCCCCGTATATCTGGGCGGCGCGGACAACGATCCCGCCGAGCCCGGCGAGATCCTCGCCGACCCGCCGTGCGGCTACCGGCTGGACGCGGCCCAGTACGCCGAGGTGGGGGACGAGCTGGCCCTGCACGGCGTCCGCTCCCACCCGGACGGAGATGGCGCATATGTGCCCCTCCGGCAGTCGACCAGAAGCCTGATTCCGCTGCTTCTTGACCAGCGGGCGACATATTCCCTCACATCTGGTCAAACTGATACGGCTTGTTGATCCTTCGAGATTGTGGGCAGGTGTGGTAATGCCTACGAAGAGCGATTTTCAGCCTTCGTGATCAGACTCGGTGAAAGGTGCCATCTGTGTCCCAGGACGACCAGTCAGCTGGGGGCCGGGAGGAAGTGTCGGTCACGGCTGACCTTCCCCCCGAACCCCTCAGCACCCGGGCCCCGACCACCGACCGGCTGGTCTTCGGCGTCACGGCGGTCCTCACCCTCGCCTTCGTCATCTGGGGCGCGACCGCCACCTCGTCCCTGGAGACCGCCTCCAGCAAGCTGCTCACCGGGCTGATCCACAACGGTGGCTGGGCCTTCATGCTCGCCGCCACGGGGTTCGTCATCTTCGCCCTCTGGCTGGCCATCAGCCGCTACGGGAAGATCTGCCTGGGCCAGGAGGGCGAGGGGCCGGAGTTCCGGACCATCTCCTGGATCGCGATGATGTTCAGCGCCGGGATGGGCATCGGCCTGATGTTCTGGGGTGTCAGTGAACCCCTGGCCCACTTCCGTACCCCGCCGCCCGGCACCGACCCCGCGGATTCGGCCGATGCCATGCAGACGGCGATGGCCACCACCCTGTTCCACTGGACGCTGCACCCCTGGGCCATCTACGCGGTGGTCGGACTCGCCATCGCGTACAGCGCCTACCGGATGCGCAGGCGGCAGACGATCAGCGCGGTCTTCGAGCCGCTGATCGGCAAGCGGCACGCGTACGGCGGATTCGGCCGCTTCATCGACATCCTCGCCATCTTCGCGACGCTCTTCGGTTCGGCTGCCTCGCTGGGCCTCGGCGCGCTCCAGATCGGCAGCGGTATCCAGGAGCTGGACTGGCTGGAGAAGGCCGGCACCGGTCTCCTCGTCACCGTCATCGCCGTGCTGACCGTCTGCTTCGTCGCCTCCGCGGTCTCCGGTGTGGAGAAGGGCATCCAGTGGCTCTCCAACATCAACATGGTGCTGGCGCTGCTCCTGGTCCTGTTCGTCTTCGTCGCCGGCCCCACGATCTTCGTGCTCGACCTGATCCCCACCTCGCTGGGCGCCTACCTCAGCGACCTCGGACAGCTCGTCGGCCGCACCGAGGCGACCGGCGGCGGTGAGGTGGCCGACTGGCTCGGAAGCTGGACGGTCTTCTACTGGGCCTGGTGGATCTCCTGGACGCCCTTCGTCGGCATGTTCATCGCCCGGATCAGCCGCGGCCGCACGATCCGCCAGTTCGTCGGCGGCGTCATCCTGGTGCCCAGCACGGTCAGCCTGATCTGGTTCGCCGTCTTCGGCGGCTCGGCCATGAAGCTGGACGAGGCGGGCAAGCTCACCGGCGCGGAGACCCCCGAGGCGCAGCTCTTCGGGGTCCTCCAGGAGTTCCCGATCGCCACCGTGACGAGCATCCTGGTGATGATTCTCGTCGGCATCTTCTTCGTCTCCGGCGCCGACGCCGCCTCGATCGTCATGGGCACGCTCTCGCAGAAGGGCGTCCTGGAGCCCAGCAAGTGGGTCGTCATCTTCTGGGGTGTCGTGACCGGGGCCGTGGCCGCGATCATGCTGCTCATCGGTGACGGCAAGGAGAACGCGCTGGAGGGTCTCCAGAACCTCACGATCCTGGTCGCCGCCCCCTTCGTCGTCGTGATGATCGGCATGTGCGTCGCCCTGATGCGGGACCTGCGCAAGGACCCGCAGATCGTCCGCCAGGAGTTCGGCGTGGAGGCGGTCGAGTCCGCGGTGATCGAGGGGCACGCCAAGTACGACGGCGACTTCGAGATCCGTATCGGCCCCGGCACGGCGGTCACCACGGACGAACGCCACAAGGAGACCCCGACCGAGAAGCGTCCCGAGGGCTGATCCCGGGGTACCGGGAAGCGCCTCACACGTACGGCGGCGGCTCAGCCCACCAGGGCGGCCGCCGCCCGTGCGCAGCCCCAGGCCACGGTCACGCCCGCACCGCCGTGACCGTAGTTGTGGACCAGCAGACCGCCGCCCGGCAGGGCCTGTGCCTCGATCCGCACCCCGCCCTCCCGCACCGGCCGCAGCCCCACCCGGTGCCCCAGCACCCTGGCGCCCGCGATCTCCGGCCGGACCCGCGCACACCGTGCCATGATCTCCCGGGCCGTTGCCGCGTCGGGCTCCCGGCGCTCGTCGTCCGCCTCGGCCGTACCGCCCAGCACCAGACCGGCCGGCTGCGGGAAGAAGTACGTCGTCGCGGCGGACGCCGGATCGGCCTCGGTGAACCACTCCGCGATCCCCGGGTTCTCCACCACGACGAGCTGCCCCCGCACCGGCCGCACCCCCGCGTCGGGCACCAGCTCGCGCGCCCCGAGCCCCGTGCAGTTCACCACCACCGGGGCCTGCGCCGCCGCCTCCGCGAATCCGTCCACCGCCCGCCGCTCCACCGCACCGCCCGCCGCCACCAGCCGCCGCTCCAGCCACGCCAGGTGCACCGGCATGTCCAGCAGCGGCAGGGTCACCCGCAGCCCCTCGGCCACCTCCACGGCACCCTTCAGCTCCGCCGCCCATGGCCCCAGCGCAGCGAACCGCTCACCGCCGTGCACCCCCGCCACCAGCCGTACGCCGCTGCCACCGGGCCCGGCCGCCAGCTCCTCGTACACCGCCAGCGTCTCCAGCGACCAGGCGCCGACCCGCTCGGCCGGCTCGATCCGGTACGGCCACCACAGCGCCCCCGCCACCGCCGACGTCGTCGCCCCGGCCGGATCACGCGACCAGACCCGCACCCGCAGCCCGCGCTCCGCCAGCGTCACGGCGGTGGTGAGGCCGATGACCCCGCCGCCCACCACGATCACATCCGCCCTCACGGTCACATCCGTCATCACGGTCACTCCCGTCACCTCGATACACGCCCGTCGCTGCACGGACGCTAACGGAAACCGGAGGCCAGGGGCACAGGGCGATGGGCATCGAGCACCGGCGACTAGGATCGGCACCCTGATGACTGCCACCCTCGTCGCCAAGGACCTCGCCGCCGGACACGGCGACCGCACACTCTTCGCCGGACTCGACCTCGTCGTCGCCCCCGGAGACGTGATCGGTCTCGTCGGAGTCAACGGCGCCGGAAAATCGTCCCTGCTCCGCCTCCTCGCCGGACTCGACCGCCCGGAGGAGGGTGAGCTGCGGCTCTCCCCGCCCAGCGCCACCGTCGGGCACCTCCCGCAGGAGCCGGAGCGGCGCGAGGGCGAGACCGTGGCGGCGTTCCTGGCCCGCCGCACCGGGGTCGCCGACGCCCAGCGCGCGATGGACGAGGCGACGGAGGGCCTGGTCTCCGGGGCCCCGGGCGCGGACGACGCGTACTCCGAGACCCTGGAGCGCTGGCTCGCCCTCGGCGGCGCGGACCTGGAGGAGCGGGCCGCGCAGGTCGCCGCCGAGCTGGGTCTGACCGTGAGCATGGAGCTGCCCATGACGGCCCTGTCCGGTGGCCAGGCAGCACGCGCCGGACTCGCCTCGCTGCTCCTCTCCCGCTACGACGTCTTCCTGCTGGACGAGCCCACCAACGACCTCGACCTCGAAGGCCTGGAGCGCCTGGAGCGCTTCGTCTCGGGGTTGCGGGCCGGGACCGTCGTCATCAGCCACGACCGCGAGTTCCTGATGCGCACCGTCACCAAGGTGCTCGAACTCGACCTCGCCCAGCAGCAGATCAACCTGTACGGCGGTGGCTACGCGGCCTACCTGGAGGAGCGCGAGACCGCGCGCCGGCACGCCCGCGAGGGGTACGAGGAGTACGCGGACAAGAAGGCCGCCCTCGAAGCGCGCGGCCATATGCAGCGCTCCTGGATGGACAAGGGCGTCAAGAACGCCCGCCGCAAGGCCACCGACGGCGACAAGCTCGGCCGTAACGCGCGCAGCGAGGCGAGCGAGAAGCAGGCGGCGAAGGCCCGGCAGACCCAGCGCATGATCGAGCGCCTCGATGTCGTCGAGGAGCCGCGCAAGGAGTGGGAGCTGCGGATGGAGATCGCCGCCGCGCCCCGCTCCGGATCAGTCGTCGCGACCCTGCGCGAGGCCCGAGTGGTGCGCGGCGACTTCTCCTTCGGCCCCGCCTCGCTCCAGATCGACTGGGCCGACCGGGTCGCCATCACCGGCGCCAACGGCGCGGGCAAGTCCACGCTGCTCGCCGCCCTGTTGGAGCGGACCCCGCTCGACTCCGGTCACGCCACGCTCGGTTCGGGCGTCGTGGTCGGCGAGGTCGACCAGGCCCGCAAGCTCTTCCTCGGCTCGCAGTCGCTGCTGGAGGCGTTCTGTGCCGCCGTGCCCGACGAGGAACCGGCCGAAGTCCGCACGCTGCTCGCCAAGTTCGGCCTGCGCGCCGACCATGTGATGCGCCCGGCCACCAGCCTCTCCCCGGGCGAACGCACCCGCGCCGCCCTGGCTCTGCTCCAGGGCCGCGGGGTCAACCTCCTGGTGCTCGACGAGCCGACGAACCATCTGGACCTGCCCGCCATCGAGCAGTTGGAGGCGGCCCTGGAGAGCTACGCGGGCACGCTGCTGCTGGTCACCCACGACCGGCGCATGCTCGAAGCGGTCCGCGTGACGCGCCGCATCGAAGTGGCGGACGGCCAGGTCAAGGAAGTCTGAGCGGAGTTACGGAGGTGGGGGCGGGCCGCACACGGCGGCCCGTCCCCATCCTCGTTCGGGTCTCAGCGGCCCCGGCCGCCGCCCTGCTTCGGGTCGGACGTCAGCCCGGCCCGCCGCAGCGCATCCGCCATCGCACTGTTCGCCGGAGCTGGAGCCGGAGCGCCCTGCCCCTGCCGGGACCCGCCGCCACCGGAGCCGCCGCGCCGGTCCCGGCCGCCGCCCTGGCCGCCCTGACGGCCCTGCCCGCCACCGGACCCCTGCCCGCCGCCGGACCCCTGGCCGCCCTGCCCCTGCCGCTGCTTCGGCGGGCGCGAGCCGCGCTCACCGCGACCCTGCCCGCCGCCACCGGCACCCGGCTCGTCGTCCAGCCGCAGCGTCAACGAGATCCGCTTGCGTGGCACATCGACGTCCATGACCTTGACCTTCACGATGTCCCCGGGCTTCACGACCTCGCGCGGGTCCTTCACGAACGTCTTCGACAGTGCCGACACATGCACCAGCCCGTCCTGGTGGACACCGATGTCCACGAACGCGCCGAAGGCGGCCACGTTCGTCACGACGCCCTCCAGCACCATGCCGGGCTCCAGGTCGCCGAGCTTCTCGACGCCCTCCTTGAAGGCCGCCGTACGGAACGCGGGCCGGGGGTCGCGCCCCGGCTTCTCCAGCTCCTTCAGGATGTCCGTCACGGTCGGCAGACCGAACAGGTCGTCCACGAAGTCCGCCGCGCGCAGCGCCCGCAGCGCCTCCGCGTTACCGATCAGCGAGGCGACCTCGCCGCCCGCGCTCTTCCCCATCCGCCGCACCACGGGGTACGCCTCCGGGTGCACGCTGGAGGCGTCCAGCGGGTCGTCGCCGCCCCGGATCCGCAGGAAGCCCGCGCACTGCTCGTACGCCTTCGGGCCTAGCCGCGCCACGTCCTTGAGCGCCTTGCGGGAGCGGAAGGGGCCGTTGGTGTCGCGGTGCGTCACGATGTTCTCGGCGAGCCCCGAACTGATCCCCGAGACCCGCGAAAGCAGCGGGGCGGACGCGGTGTTGACGTCCACACCGACCCCGTTCACACAGTCCTCCACGACCGCGTCCAGCGAACGCGACAGCTTCACCTCGGACAGGTCGTGCTGGTACTGGCCGACACCGATCGACTTCGGGTCGATCTTCACCAGCTCGGCCAGCGGGTCCTGGAGCCGCCGCGCGATCGAGACCGCGCCGCGCAACGACACGTCCATGTCCGGGAGTTCCTGCGAGGCGAAGGCGGAGGCGGAGTACACCGAGGCGCCCGCCTCCGAGACCATCACCTTGGTGAGCTTCAACTCCGGGTGCTTGTCGATCAGTTCACCGGCGAGCTTGTCCGTCTCGCGGGACGCAGTGCCGTTGCCGATCGCGATCAGGTCGACCGCGTGCTCCTTCGCCAGGTGCGCGAGCTTGGCCAGCGCCTGATCCCACTTGTTGGCGGGCACGTGCGGGTGGATCACATCGGTGGCCACCACCTTGCCGGTCGCGTCGACCACCGCGACCTTCACCCCCGTACGGAAACCGGGATCCAGGCCGAGGGTGGCCCGCGTCCCGGCCGGGGCGGCGAGCAGCAGATCACGCAGGTTGGAGGCGAAGACCCGTACCGCCTCGTCCTCCGCCGCCGTGCGCAGCCGCAGCCGCAGGTCGATGCCCAGGTGCACCTGGATCCGGGTCCGCCACGCCCAACGCACGGTGTCCCCGAGCCACTTGTCACCAGGGCGGCCCCGGTCGGCGATCTCGAAACGGCGGGCGATCATGTTCTCGTACGTGGAAGGGCCGGGCTTCTCGGCGGCTTCCGGCTCCTCCGGCTCCAGGACCAGATCGAGCACGTTCTCCTTCTCGCCCCGCAGCATCGCGAGCACCCGGTGCGAGGGCAGCGCGGTGAACGGCTCCGCGAAGTCGAAGTAGTCGGCGAACTTGGCGCCCGCCTCCTCCTGGCCCTCGCGCACCTTCGCCGCCAGCCGGCCCCGGGTCCACATGCGCTCGCGCAGCTCACCCGTCAGGTCGGCGTCCTCGGAGAACCGCTCGGTGAGGATGGAACGCGCGCCCTCCAGAGCGGCAGCCGCGTCCGCCACACCCTTCTCGCCGTCCACGAACGCGGCAGCGGCGGCGAGGGGGTCGGCCGACGGGTCGGCGAGCAGTCCGTCCGCCAGCGGTTCGAGCCCCGCCTCCCGGGCGATCTGCGCCTTCGTCCGCCGCTTCGGCTTGAACGGCAGGTAGATGTCCTCCAGGCGCGCCTTGGTCTCGGCACCCCGGATCGCGGCCTCCAGCGCGGCGTCGAGCTTGCCCTGCTCGCGGACGGATTCGAGGATCGACGTACGCCGCTCCTCCAGCTCCCGCAGATAGCGCAGCCGCTCCTCCAGCGTGCGAAGCTGCGCGTCGTCGAGCGATTCGGTCGCCTCCTTGCGGTAGCGCGCGATGAACGGCACGGTGGACCCGCCGTCGAGCAGCTCGACGGCCGCCCTGACCTGTCGCTCACGTACGCCGAGCTCCTCGGCGATCCTGCCTTCGATGGACGTCGTCACGGTTTTCCCGACTCGCCTTCTCGTACTGGCTGTGCTGGCCGTGCTCGCGGTGCGGTGAGCACGTTCTTACCTGGGCTTACCCAGGCCTGCATTCTGCCGGGTGGCCGGGGCCGATGTCGCGCGACCTCGGGGAACACGCCCGGAGCCCCCGCACCGCGTGCGAGGGCCCCGGACCCGCCGCCCGGGTCAGCGCCCGGTCGCCTCGGCCGGGAAAGCGCCGTTCGCGGCGGCCGTGAACAGGAAGCCGCGCCCCAGCTCGGTGAGCCGCTCCACGCCTTCGGCGCCCAGGTGTTCGTACGGGGCCCGGTCCATCCGGTCCGTCGCCTCCTCCACCTCCGCGCGCAGCGCCGTCCCCGCGTCGGTCAGCGCCAGCTCCTCGCCCGCCGCCAGCAGCCCGCGCTCGCGCAGCCGCTCGGACGCCGCCTCCCAGTCGGTGCGGCGCCAGCCGCGTGAGGACAGGATCCAGCGGATGGCCATGCCCTTGCCGGTCGCGGTGTGGCTGACGAGCGACTCCACCGGGTCCAGACCGGCGGCGAGCAGCGCGGCCAGGTGAGCGTCGCCGCGGTGCTCGCGCAGCAGGGTCGCGGCGTGCCAGAACGCCAGGTGCGGTGCGTCGGGCACCGGCAGCTCCGCGTGGGCCGCGTAGAGCGGGCGGGCGTGCGGCGTGCAGGCCTCGGTGGCGCGCAGCGCGAGCCGGGCCGCCTCCGCCATCTCGTCGGAGGCGATGAGCTCCTCGCCGAGCAGCCGCCGCAGCGTCGAATCCGCCGCCCGCAGCCGCGCCCCGAGCACCTGCTCGGGCGAGGCCACGGACCAGACGGCGGGCACGTGCTGGGCCACCAGGGCGGGGTTGAAGTTGTAGAAGGTCGCGGTGACGGTACCCGCCCCCACCGGCCCGAACGCGGCGGCCCGGGTGGCGAAGTAGACGGCGCTCGGGTCCTCGACGCCGAGCTTGCCCAGCTCGGCGCCCAGGTCGGGGGAGAAGAAGAGGCACGAGTGCAGCGGGTTGACGGCGTTGTGACAGCGGCGTTCCGCGCGGGCCGGAAGAGTACTCATACGTGCACGTTACCGACTGGTCGGTACGCCGTGAAGCCCGGGGCACCACGGAGCACGGCAGCCCGCGCCATGGCAGAGAAGGTGGGGTTCTCGTCATTGCGGCCATCGCCACCCGCCGCCCAGGATGACAGGCGTGACCCAGCGAACCGTGCTCGTCGTCCTCTTCGACGGCGTCCAGAGCCTCGACGTGACCGGTCCGATGGAGGTCTTCGCCGGGGCCTCCCGGGCGCCGGGCGTCACCTACGACCTGCGCACCGCCTCGCTCGACGGCGGCCCGGTCCGCACCACCAGCGGACTGACCCTGGTCCCCGACAGCAGCCTCGCCGACGCGCCCGTACCGCACACCCTGGTGGTCCCCGGCGGACACGGCACCCGGGACTCCCACCCGGAGCTGACCGCCTGGCTGCGGGCCCACGCCGGGCAGGCGGAGCGGCTGGTCTCCGTGTGCACCGGGGCCCTGCTGCTGGCCGAGGCGGGCCTCCTGGACGGCCACCGCGTGACGACCCACTGGAACTACTGCGCCCAGCTCGCCCGCGACCACCCGGCCGTCCACGTCGACCCCGACCCCATCTTCGTACGGGACGGACACCTGGCCACCTCGGCGGGCGTCACCGCCGGCATCGACCTGGCCCTCGCACTGGTCGAGGAGGACCACGGCCGGGACCTCGCCCTGACCATCGCCCGCCACCTCGTCGTCTTCCTGCGCCGCCCCGGCAACCAGGCCCAGTTCAGCGCCCAGCTCGGCGCCCAGACCGCGCGGCGCGAGCCGCTGCGCGAGGTCCAGCACTGGATCACCCAGCACCCGGACGCGGACCTCGCCGTGGAGGCCCTCGCGGCCCGCGCCCGGCTCTCGCCCCGGCACTTCGCCCGCGCGTTCCGGGAGGAGACGGGGACGACACCGGGGCGGTACGTCGACCGCGTACGCCTGGAGCACGCCCGCAGGCTTCTGGAGGACACCTCCGACTCCGTCGAACAGGTTGCCCGCGCCAGCGGCTACGGCACGCCGGAAGCCATGCGCCGCGCTTTCGCGAAGGCTCTCGCCACGGCCCCGGCGGAGTACCGCCGCCGCTTCCGTACACCGGTCTCCACCGCCTGATCCGACACCGGTCTCCTCCACCTGACCCGCCCCGCCCACCGAAAGCCCGACCCGTCCACCGAAAGGCAGCCCCGTGCAGATCGCCATCACCCTCTTCGACCGCTTCACCGCCCTGGACGCGGTGGGACCGTACGAGATCCTCAGCCGCGCCCCCGGCGCCGAGGTCGTCTTCGTCGCCGAACGGACCGGTCCCGTGGCCAACGACAGCGGCAGCCTCCAGCTCGTCGCCCAGAAGACCTTCACCGAGGTCCCGTCACCCGATCTGGTGATCGTGCCGGGCGGTCCGGGGCAGGGCGACCAGATGGAGAACGAGGCGCTGCTCGGCTGGCTGCGCGCGGTGGACGCCACCACCACCTGGACGACCTCCGTCTGCACCGGCTCCCTGCTGCTCGCGGCGGCCGGACTGCTCCAGGGCAGGCGGGCCACCTCGCACTGGCTGGCGCTGGAGCTCCTGAAGGAGTTCGGCGCCGAGCCGACGGGGGAGCGGGTGGTGTTCGACGGCAAGTACGTCACCGCCGCCGGCGTCTCCTCGGGCATCGACATGGGCCTCACCCTGCTCGGCCGGATCGCGGGCGACGACGCGGCGCGCTCGGTGCAGCTGCTCACCGAGTACGACCCGCAGCCGCCCTACGACTGCGGGTCGCCGGAGAAGGCCCCGGCGGCGCTGGTGGAGGAGTGGCGGGCGAAGAGCCGCCACCTCACCCGGTAGGACCCGTCGTGTACGTGAATGTCGGCTCCCGCCGCTCCAGGAAGGCGGCGACCCCCTCCGCGGTGTCGCCGCTGGCCTGCGCCTGACCGGCCCAGTACACGTCCCGGTCCTGCCGCCCGGCCGCGAACTCCTTCGCCGCTGCCTGCGTCAGTTGGGAGCGCGAGGCCAGCACCCTCGCGTACGCCGCCACCCGCTCGTCCAGCCCGCCGGCCGACAGCACCTCGTCCACCAGCCCGGTGCGCAGGGCCCTCTCCGTGTCGATCAGCTCGCCGGAGAAGAGCAGATGCTTCGCCGTGGCCGGACCGACCAGGCCCACCAGCCTCCGCGTGGAGGAGGACGGATAGACGATGCCGAGCTTCGCGGGCGTGACGCCGAACAGTGCGCCCTCCTGGGCGAACCGCAGATCGCAGGCGGCCGCGAGCTGGCTGCCGCCGCCCACGCAGTGGCCGCGCACCGCGGCGAGCGTCGGCCGGGGGAAGGCGGCGAGCGCCTCCTCGGCGGCCACCGCCAGCGCCTGCGCGTCACCGGCGCTCTCCCGCAGCGTGGAGATGTCGGCCCCGGCGCAGAAGGTGTCCCCGGCGCCCGTCAGCACCAGCACCCGGACCGCCGGGTCGGCGGCCAGCCGCTCCAGCAACTCCGGCAGACTCCGCCACATCGCGGCGGTCATGGCGTTGCGCTTGGCGGGGTGGCTGATCACGACGGTGGCGATCCCGCCGTCGACGGAGCAGAGGAGCTGGGGTTCCGTACGGTCCATGCGCCGGATGCTATCCGCAGGGTTCGAACCTATGATCAAGAAGGGGTCGCGAAGCGGACACGCACCGTGAGGAGCTGTCGATGAACGGACCCACCGCCGAGGGCAGAAAGCACGGACCCGGCACCACAGGCGGGAAGCACGGCCCCGGCGCCACGGGCGGGAAGCACGGCCCCGGCGCCCAGGGCGGGAAGCGCGGAACCACCGCCGAGGGCAGAAAGCTCACCCGCAGCTTCAGCTGGCTCGCCCTCCTCGGCACGCTGCTGGTGATCGCGGGCATCGTCGGCCTGATCTACACCGGTGTCGCCACCCTCACCTCGATGCTGCTCTTCGGCTGGTTGCTGCTGATCGGCGGCATCGTCGCTCTGGCACAGGCGATCCAGTCGCGCGGCACCAACTACTTCTGGCTGGGCGTCGTGGTCGCCGCCCTGAACCTCGCCGCCGGTGTCGTGGTGATCCGCCACCCGGAGGGCACCGCCGAGGCGCTGACCATGTTCGCCGCGCTGCTCTTCCTGACGGGCGGGGTGTTCCGACTGGTCGGCAGTGTCGTCGTCCGCGGCCCGCAGATGGGGTGGACGCTGCTCCAGGGCGCCTTCGGGCTGCTACTGGGCCTGCTGGTGCTGTTCGACTGGCCGCACAGCAGCCTGTACGTTCTCGGGGTCTTCTTCTCGCTGGCCCTGCTCTTCGACGGCCTCGGCCTCATCGCCATCGGGATCGGCGGCCGGCGCATCGTCAGCATGGTCTCGGACCGGCTGGAAGATCGGCTCGAAGCACCCGGCCCGGCTACGGACAGTCCGCCCCAGGCCCCGGGAGGCGAGCAGAAGTAGTCCGCCACCCGACACCATCACACACCTTCGGTCAAATAGCGCCGATACAGGGCTACTTCCGATCAGTGGCACGGTACGGACCAAGCCACTCCCAACACTCTTTACTCGACGGTCAGTGCAGTGCGAGTGAGAGCTGGTGCCGGACGATGGAGAGCCTCGGGAGTGCCCCTGCCGAACCCGTGCCGTACGAGGGGGTGTGGCGCTTCACCGCCCCCGCCGTGGACGTGTCCGTGCCCCAGGCCCGGCACGCCGTACGCGACCTCCTGGGCCGCCAGGGGGTGCCGATCGAGGACGACATCCTCCAGGGGCTGCTGCTGATCGTCTCGGAGCTGGTCACCAACGCCGTCAAGCACGCGGCGCTGCTCTCGCCCGAGCTGGCGGTCGAGGTGGCCATCGGTGCCGACTGGGTCAGAGTCTCCGTCGAGGACAGTCACCCCTACCGGCCCACCGCGCTGGAGACGGACTACGCGCAGACGGGCGGCCGCGGGCTGCTGCTGGTCAAGGAGATCACCGCGGAGGCGGGCGGTACCTGCGACGTGGAGCACACCGCGAGCGGCGGCAAGATCATCTGGGCGGCGCTGCCGTTGAAGACGCAGCTCTGACCGCCCCGTACGCGATCCGCGCGAGGGTCACCAGCCCGCGGAGGGACCCGTCAGCTCACGGATCGCCGGACGCGCCGCGTCCAGCACCGTCATGAACCACGCCGAGAACGGCGCCCGCGCGTGCCGCTCCGCCAGCTCCGCCGCCGTCACGAAGGCCGTCTCGCCGACCTCCTCCGGGTCCGGCTTCAGCGCCTCCTGCGCCATCCCCACGAACAGGTGGTTGAACTCCTGCTCCACCAGGCCCGAGGCCGGGTCCGGGTGGTTGTAACGGACCGTGCCCGCCTCCGCGAGGAGCGAGGGCGCGATCCCCAGCTCCTCGTACGTACGCCGGGCGGCCGCCGCGAAGGGAGCCTCGCCCGGGTAGGGGTGCCCGCAGCAGGTGTTCGACCAGACGCCGGGGGAGTGGTACTTGCCGAGCGCCCTGCGCTGGAGCAGCAGCCGTCCCTGCTCGTCGAAGAGGAAGACGGAGAAAGCGCGGTGCAGCTGCCCGGGGGCCTGGTGGGCCGCCAGCTTCTCCGCGGTGCCGATGGTGGTGCCGTTCTCGTCGACCAGTTCGAGCATGATCGCTTCTGCGGTGCCGTTCGACGAGCTGTGCGTCGCGGTGGCTGGTGTGGTCGGCATACCCATCCTTGTCTGTGGTCCCCGGCCTCGTGCGCCGGACCCCTCGAGTCCGGTCAAGTCTGCCGTACAAAAGCCGCTTGTCCGTACTTCGGTTCCGGGCATGTCCGCCCCGCCGCGCCCTGCGAGCGCGGCGGGGCGGACAGGGGCTCAGACCCCGAAGGCCGCCGGATAACGGATCATGCCCAGCGGAACCGGAACGGAATCGTCCAGGACCAGCGCCATCATCGCCTCGTCCGGTACCTCGAACCCGGGCCGGATCCCGTACCGGGAAGCGGGTACGCAACCGAAGCGCGCGTAGTAGTCGGGATCACCGAGCACCACCACCAGCGCCTCTCCGCGCACCCGGGCCGCATCGAGCGCCGCCCGCACCACGGCCTGCCCGGCACCCTGCCGCTGGTAGGCGGGCGAGGTGGCGACCGGGGCCAGCGCGAGCGCCGGCGCGGCCCCGATCCGGCACCGGGTCAGCAGCGCGTACGCCGCCACGGACCCGTCCGGCGCCTCGGCCACGTACGACAGCTCCGGCAGCCAGGCGTCCGCGTCGGCCCGCAGCGCGTCCACGAGGTCGGCCTCCTCCCGGGTCGGGAAGGCGGCCGCGTTGACCGCGTGCACGGCCTCCCGGTCCGCCGCCGTCTCCGGCCGGGTGGTCCAGCGGGGGTCGGCCGGGCGCAGCACGTACGCGGCGTAGCCGTACTCCGCGCCGTACGCACGCCGTACCGCCAGCTCCTCACGGGTGGCCGCCAGCGCCCACTCCATGCCGGGAGACATGCCGGGAGCCGTCGGATCGGTGCTCTCGGTGCTCTCGACGCGCTCGGCAAGCGGGACGTAGTACGTGTCCCAGTCGCCGTCGGGCTGGAGCAGGACCGCCGAGACCGTGCAGCCCGCGGCGACGGCCGCCGCGGTGGTCTGCGGCAGGGTGCGCAGGGAGCCGTTGCGGTCCCAGAAGTCGCGCGCCCCGGCCGAGGGCGCGTCGGTGGTCCAGACACACTCGGAGATCATCATCGCGCCGCCCGGGGCGAGCAGCCGCTGCCAGTCCCGTACGGCGGTGGCGAAGCCGATGCAGTACGCCGAGCCCTCGGCCCAGATCAGGTCGAAGGAGCCGGGCGGGAAGCCGGGGCCGGTGAGATCGCCCATGTCGGCCCGGACCGCGTGGATACGGTCGCCCAGGCCGCGCGCGTCGGCCGCCTCGCGCAGCTCGTCCAGGAACGGCTGGTGCAGGTCGACCGCGGTCACCTCGGCGCCCACCTCGGCGGCGAGCAGCAGGGCGGCCCGGCCGGGACCGCAGCCCAGGTCGAGGACGCGCGGACGGTCGGGGAGCGGGCCGGCCAGGGCCAGCAGCCGGCGCGTGGTGGCGTCGGAGCCGGGGCTCTGGCGGGGGAGGCGGTGGTGCAGGGTGAAGAACGCCTCGGTGCGCGAGGCGTCGTCGATGTGGTCGGTCAACGTGGGAACCCTTGCGTGCGAGGGCTCCGGCCTGACCTGACGAGAGGTTCTAGCCGGAAACCCGGGAGATGAGGGAAGAACGGTTGCCGCGCCGGGAAGGCGTCGTCGCGACCGTCATCAACCTCAGCTCCTCTCGAAAGGTCCCGGTGTGTCCGGGAGTCGTCCACGGTGAGACTCGAACGTCTCAGCGAGCCAGCGTAGCACCACCATCGTGACCGGCTCAGTGGCACAGACGCGCCTCGTGCTCCGCGTGCCCGCTCGGCTCCAGTTGGAAGGTGCAGTGCTCCACGTCGAAGTGGTCCCCGAGGCAGCCCTGCAACTCGTGCAGCACCTTCTCGTGCCCTATCGAGTCCAGCATCTCCTGGCGCACCACCACATGCGCGGAGAGCACCGGCATCCCCGAGGTGATCGTCCAGGCGTGCAGGTCGTGGACGCCCAGGACGCCGGGCAGGGCCGTGATGTGGGCCCGTACCTCCGCCATGTCCACGCCCTTGGGCGCCGCCTCCAGCAGCACGTTCAGGGTCTCCCGCAGCAGCTTCACCGTCCGGGGGACGATCATCAGGCCGATCACCAGGGAGGCGATAGGGTCGGCGGCCTGCCAGCCGGTCGCCATGATGATGCCCGCCGAGACGATCACGGCGAGCGAGCCCAGAGTGTCCGCCAGCACCTCCAGATAGGCGCCGCGCACATTGAGGCTCTCCTTCTGTCCGCGCATCAGCAGAGAGAGGGAGACGATATTGGCCACCAGACCGACGGTGGCGAACGCGATGGCGAGGCCGCCCTTGGTCTCGGCCGGGGTGATGAACCGGTCGACCGCCTCGAAGATCAGGAAGCCGCCGACACCGAGCAGCAGCAGGCAGTTGGCGAGCGCCGCCAGGATCTCGGCGCGGGCGAAGCCGAAGGTGCGGTTCGGGCCGGCGGGCCGGTTGGCGAAGTGGATGGCGAGCAGCGCCATCCCGAGCCCCAGGGCGTCGGTGGCCATGTGGGCGGCGTCCGCGATCAGAGCCAGCGAGTCGGAGAGCACCCCGCCGACGATCTCCATGACCATCACGCTCAGCGTGATCCCGAGGGCCACCCGGAGCCTGCCCCGGTACGCGGCGGCCGCCGTGCCCGTCGGGGGCGGCCCGCCGTGCGTGTGCCCGTGATCGTGGCCAGCCCCCATACGAAACGCCTCCCGTGTCCGTGCGACAGCGCCCGGCGAAACCGCCCGACGACGCCAGTGAACTACGGGTGGGGGGTACCGGGCAACACGGCACTGAACACCGTTGTCATATGCTCTGACCTGCGGAAACGTTCCGCAGGTCAGAGCGCTGACGTGATCGTTTACGGGCGTCCGCCTTGGGCGTCGCGTTCGCCTTGGGCGTCGTGTTCGGCCTGGGCGCCGCGTCCGCCCGGCGCCTCGCGTTCGCCCCGGGCGTCGGCCCGCGCCTCCGGATGGCGCAGGCACCACCCCTCCCAGGCCGATTCCACCATCGAGCGCACGTCCCGGCGCGCCGTCCACCCCAGCTCCCGCACCATCCGGGCGTCCGAGGCCACCGCCTTCGCCGCGTCCCCCGGACGGCGCGGTTCCACCACCGGCTCCACCGGGTGCCCGGTCACCTCGCGGATCACGTCGATCAGCTCCCGTACCGACACGCCCTCGCCCCGGCCGACGTTCACCGTCAGATCGCCGCCCTCGCGCACCCCCAGCTTCCGCGCCACGGCGAGGTGGGCGTCGGCCAGGTCGGCGACGTGGATGTAGTCACGGATGCACGTGCCGTCGGGCGTGGGGTAGTCGTCGCCGAAGATCCGGGGCGCCTCACCGCGCGTCAGCCGGTCGAAGACCATCGGGACGATGTTGAAGATCCCGGTGTCCGCGAGGCCCGGCTCGGCCGCGCCCGCCACGTTGAAGTACCGCAGACAGGCGGTGGAGATCCCGTGGGCCCTGCCCGTCGCCCGCACCAGCCACTCCCCGGCGAGCTTGGTCTCGCCGTACGGGTTGATCGGAAGGCAGGGCGTCTCCTCGGTGACGAGGTCCACGTCCGGTACGCCGTACACGGCCGCCGAGGACGAGAAGAGGAAGCGCCGCACGCCCGCCGCGACCACGGCCTCCAACAGCACGGCCAGCCCGGCGATGTTCTCCCGGTAGTACAGCAGGGGCTTCTCCACCGACTCGCCGACCTGCTTCTTCGCCGCGAGATGCACCACACCGCTCACCGCGTGTTCGGCCAGCACCCGGTCCAGCAGTTCCCGGTCCCCGGCCGAGCCCTCCACCAGGGAGACGGCGTCCGGCAGCCGGTCCACGATGCCGCTGGAGCGGTCGTCGAGCACCACGACCCGCTCTCCCGCCGCCACCATGGCCCGCGCCACGTGGGCCCCGATGTATCCCGCTCCGCCTGTGATCAGCCATGTCATGGCCGTCAGCCTAAGCGCCCGGCTCACCCGGTCCGACCGGCGGTTTGTGGGCCGGGCCACCGATCGATGATGATGATCGACGACGGACCCCGGACCATCCCGTCCACCCGATCGGCGCGCGAACGGGTGGTGAACCCGGTCGTCCGTTCATCCGATAGCCTCAGCCGACACGCCGCCGGCCCGCCTCGTGGCCGTGCTGCCGAGTGTCGTCCACCGTCAGTGCCAAGGAGTGAGTTCGTCTGTCGACCGCCATCCTCACCGGTACGCCGGTACCCGGGTCGTCGCTCACGGACGAGCTGAGGGCCCTGGGCTTCGACGTGGTGAGTGCCGCCGACGCCGGTGACGCCGCCGCACTCCTCGCCGACGTCCCGGCCGACCACCGCGTCGCCCTCGTCGACCCCCGCTTCGTGGGCCACCTCCACGCACTGCGGCTCGGGCTGACCGACCCGCGCTTCCCCGCCGCCACCGTCCCCGGTGCGCTCACCGCCCAGCCCCCGGCCCGGCCGGCCCTGCTGCGCGCGCTGGAGCGCACCACGGCCGCCGTCGGCGCGGGCGCCCCCGCTCCCGTCGCCGACCCGTCCACCGGCCCGGCGCCCGAGGACCGCACCGTCCCCGGCCGCATCGCCGTGGCACTGGAGACCGAGGGCGTCGCCGTGCAGCGCCCCGCCCTCGGTTCGCTCGTCGCGGCCGTCCCCACCGACCCCGGGCAGCAGGCCGAGGCGGTGGCCCAGGTCGCCGCGGTGGACGACGAGGCGGTACGGCTGCGCAACGCGGTCAAGTCCCGCGACGGGTTCTTCACCACCTTCTGCATCAGCCCCTACTCCCGCTACATCGCACGCTGGTGCGCCCGCCGGGGCCTCACCCCGAACCAGGTCACCACCGCCTCCCTGATCACCGCGCTCATCGCGGCGGGCAGCGCGGCGACCGGCACCCGGGGCGGCTACGTGGCCGCCGGGATCCTGCTCCTGGTCTCCTTCGTCCTGGACTGCACCGACGGGCAGCTCGCCCGCTACTCGCTGCAGTACTCCACGATGGGCGCCTGGCTGGACGCCACGTTCGACCGGGCCAAGGAGTACGCCTACTACGCCGGGCTCGCCATCGGCGCCGCCCGTGGTGGCGACGACGTATGGGTCCTGGCGCTCGGCGCGATGGTCCTCCAGGCCTGTCGCCATATCGTGGACTTCTCCTTCAACGAGGCCAACCACGACTCGGTCGCCAACACGAGCCCCACCGCAGCCCTCTCCGACGCGCTCGACAACGTCGGCTGGACGGTGTGGGTGCGGCGGATAATCGTTCTGCCGATCGGCGAACGCTGGGCCATGATCGCCGTGCTCACCGCGCTCACCACCCCCCGTACCGTCTTCTACGCCCTGCTCATCGGCTGCGCCCTGGCCGCCACCTACACCCTGGTTGGGCGCCTCCTGCGCTCGGTGACCCGCAAGGCCCGACGCACCGAGCGCGCGGCACGGGCGCTGGCGGACCTCGCCGACTCCGGCCCCCTGGCCCAGGCCGTCGCCTCGCTCGTCCACGGTCCGAAGAGAGCGCTGACGGCCCCGGCGGCCGCCCTTATCGGGACCCTGGTGATGGTCGGCGCCGCGCTCTTCCTCCCGTACGGAAGCTGGCTCACCGTCGTCGCGGCGGCGGTGTACGTGGTGCTCTCCGGCTTCGCCGTGGCCCGCCCGCTCAGACGGGCGCTCGACTGGCTGGTGCCGCCGTTCTTCCGGGCCGCCGAGTACGTCACGATCCTGGTGCTGGCGGCCCGCAGCGACGTCCCGCACGCCGTTCCGGCGGCCTTCGGGCTCGTTTCGGCCGTCGCCTACCATCACTACGACACGGTGTACCGCATCCGCGGAGGCACCGGCGCGCCGCCCCAGTGGCTGGTGCGGACGATCGGTGGACACGAGGGCCGCACCGCGCTGGTGGCCGTCCTCGCCGCCTCACTCACCCACACCTCAGGTTTCACCACGGCTCTCACCGCGCTTGCGGTGGCCGTGGCTCTGGTGGTGCTCGTGGAGTCCATCCGCTTCTGGGTGTCCTCCTCGGCCCCCGCCGTACACGACGAAGGAGAACTCGCATGATCGGCCTCGTACTGGCAGCCGGTGCTGGACGACGTCTGCGCCCCTACACGGACACGCTCCCCAAGGCGCTCGTCCCTGTCGACGGTGACAAGACGGTCCTCGACCTCACGCTCGCCAACTTCGCCGAGGTCGGACTCACCGAGGTCGCGATCGTCGTCGGCTACCGCAAGGAGGCCGTCTACGCCCGCAAGGCCGAGCTGGAGGCGACGTACGGCGTCACCCTCACGCTCATCGACAACGACAAGGCCGAGGAGTGGAACAACGCCTACTCCCTGTGGTGCGCCCGTGACGTCATCAAGCGCGGCGTGATCCTCGCCAACGGCGACACCGTGCACCCGGTCTCCGTCGAGAAGACCCTCCTGGACGCCCGCGGCAAGGGCCAGAAGATCATCCTCGCCCTGGACACCGAGAAGAGCCTCGCCGACGAGGAGATGAAGGTCATCACCGAGGAGGGCAAGGGCGTCCAGCGCATCACCAAGCTGATGGACCCGGCCACCGCGACCGGTGAGTACATCGGCGTCACCCTCATCGAGGCCGAGGCCGCCGAGGAGCTCGCGGACGCGCTGAGGACCACCTTCGAGCGCGACCCCGACCTCTACTACGAGGACGGCTACCAGGAGCTCGTCAACCGCGGCTTCACCGTCGACGTCGCCCCCATCGGCACCGTCACCTGGGTCGAGATCGACAACCACGACGACCTCGAGAAGGGCCGGGAGATCGCGTGCCAGTACTGACCCGGCTCATTCCGTCCCCGGTCGTCGTCGACATCCGGCGCGGCGCCATGGACGATCTGGCGGGTCTCCTGGCCGATCAGCGGATCTCCTCCTCGGGCAAGCTCGCCATCGCGATCAGCGACGGCTCCGGGCGCGCCCTCAAGGAGAGGCTCTCCCCGGTCCTGCCGGGTGCCGACTGGTACGCCGTCGCCGACGGCACGATCGACTCCGCGGTGAAGCTCGCCGACGGCATCAAGGGCACCCGGTACGACGCGGTGGTCGGCCTCGGCGGCGGCAAGATCATCGACGTGGCGAAGTACGCCGCGGCGCGGGTCGGGCTGCCCATGGTCGCCGTCGCGACGAACCTCTCGCACGACGGCCTCTGCTCCCCGGTCGCTACACTGGACAACGACAACGGACGCGGCTCCTACGGGGTCCCCACCCCGATCGCCGTGGTCATCGACCTCGACGTGATCCGCCAGGCGCCCGCCCGGTACGTCCGTTCCGGCATCGGTGACGCCGTCTCGAACATCTCCTGCGTCGCCGACTGGGAGCTGGCCCACGAGGTCAACGACGAGGAGATAGACGGTCTGGCGGCCGCCATGGCCCGCCAGGCCGGCGAGGCCGTGCTGCGCCACCCCGGCGGGGTCGGCGACGACGCCTTCCTCAAGGTGCTGGCCGAGGGGCTGGTGCTGACCGGCATCTCGATGTCGGTCGCGGGCGACTCCCGTCCCGCCTCCGGCGCCTGCCACGAGATCAACCACGCCTTCGACCTGCTGTACCCCCAGCGGGCGGCCAGCCACGGCGAGCAGGTCGGCCTCGGCGCCTGCTTCGCCATGCATCTGCGCGGTGCCCGCCAGGAGGCCCTCCTGATGGCATCGACCCTGCGCCGCCACGGTCTGCCGGTGCTGCCCGAGGAGATCGGGTTCACCGTCGACGAGTTCGTCCGGGCCGTGGACTACGCGCCGCAGACCCGGCCGGGACGTTTCACCGTCCTGGAACACCTCAGCCTGTCCACCGACCAGATCAGGGACGCGTACGCCGACTATGCCTCGACCATCAGTAGCTGAACTCCGCCCGGTCGTGCACCCCCCGGGGGTGAAGGACCGGCGCAGCGGTGAGCACTGGGCCGGCCGCATGTACATGCGGGAGGTTTCCCTGCGGGTGGACCGCTATCTGGTGAACACCAAGGTCACCCCGAACCAGGTCACGTACGTGATGACGCTGGCCGGAGTCCTGGCCGCCCCCGCTCTGCTCGTGCCGGGCATACCCGGCGCCCTGCTCGGCGTGCTGATGGTCCAGCTCTACCTGCTCTTCGACTGCGTGGACGGCGAGCTGGCCCGCTGGAAGAAGCAGTACTCGCTGAGCGGGGTCTACCTGGACCGGGTCGCCGCCTACCTGTGCGACGCGGCGGTGCTCGTCGGCCTCGGCCTGCGCGCCGCCGACATCTGGGGCGAGGGCCGGATCGACTGGCTCTGGGCGTTCCTCGGTACGCTCGCCGCGCTCGGCGCGATCATGATCAAGGCCGAGACGGACCTGGTCGGCGTCGCCCGCCACCAGGGCGGGCTGCCGCCGGTCAAGGAGGCGGCCTCCGAGCCGCGCTCCTCCGGCATGGCGCTGGCCCGCCGGGCGGCCGGGGCGCTCAAGTTCCACCGGCTGATCCTCGGCATCGAGGCCTCGCTGCTGATCCTGCTGGTGGCGATCCTGGACACGATCGGCGGCGACCTCTTCTACACCCGCCTCGCCACCGCCGTCCTGGCCGGCATCGCGCTGCTCCAGACCCTGCTCCACCTGGTCTCCGTCCTGGCGTCCAGCAGGCTGAAGTGACCTCTGCCATGAAACTGGGCGCGGTGATCATCACCATGGGCGACCGGCCCGACGAGCTCCGCGCCCTCCTCGATTCGGTCATCGCGCAGGAAGGTGACCGGATCGAGGTCGTGGTGGTCGGCAACGGAGCCCCGGTGGGTTCCGTACCGGCCGGTGTACGGACCGTGGAGCTGCCGGAGAACCTGGGCATCCCCGGCGGCCGCAACGTCGGCATCGAGGCGTTCGGCCCGTCCGGCGCGGACGTGGACGCGCTGCTCTTCCTCGACGACGACGGGCTGCTCCCGGACCGGGACACCGCCGAGCGCTGCCGCCAGGCGTTCGCGGCCGACCCGCAGCTCGGCATCATCACCTTCCGGATCACCGACCCGGACACCGGCGCCACCCAGCGCCGCCACGTGCCCCGGCTCCGGGCGGCCGACCCGATGCGCTCCTCGCGCGTGACGACCTTCCTCGGCGGCGCCAACGCCGTACGCACCCGGGTCCTCGCCGAGGCCGGCCCGCTGCCGGAGCGGTTCTTCTACGCCCACGAGGAGACGGACCTCGCCTGGCGGGCGCTGGACGCGGGCTGGATGATCGACTACCGCGCGGACCTGGTGCTCCACCACCCCACCACGGCCCCCTCCCGGCACGCGGTCCACCACCGCATGGTGGCCCGCAACCGGGTCTGGCTGGCCCGCCGCAACCTGCCCGCCCCGCTGGTCCCCCTCTACCTCGGTGTCTGGCTGCTGCTGACGCTGGTCAGACGCCCGTCGGCGCCCGCCCTGAAGGCGTGGTTCGGCGGTTTCCGGGAAGGCTGGGCCACGCCCTGCGGGCCGCGCCGCCCGATGAAGTGGCGTACGGTGTGGCGGCTGACGCGGCTGGGGCGACCTCCGGTCATCTGAGAAGCTTTCCTCTGAGAGCATGAGGCGTATTTTCTTTCCGGGACCTGTCCGCCTGAGCCGCGCCCGCGACTGGCTGCGCGTGAAGACGAGAGTTTCAACTTGTGAGTGACACGACCCACGACGGTGGGGTGGCCCTCGGGGCCCCGCCGTCCGCCGACGAGGGCCTCGGCGCGGCCCAGCTGGCCGCCAAGTACGGCCTGACCGTGAGCGGCGCCCGGCCGGGGCTGCTGGCCTACCTGCGACAGCTCTGGGGCCGGCGCCACTTCATCCTGGCCTTCTCCCGGGCGAAGCTGACCGCTCAGTACAGCCAGGCCAAACTGGGCCAGCTGTGGCAGGTGGTCACCCCTCTCCTGAACGCCGCTGTCTATTACCTGATCTTCGGACTCATCCTGGGGACCAGGGAGGGCATTCCCCACGACGTCTTCGTGCCGTTCCTGGTCACCGGCGTCTTCGTCTTCACCTTCACCCAGAGCTCCGTGATGGCGGGCGTCCGCTCCATCTCCGGCAACCTCGGACTGGTCCGGGCCCTCCACTTCCCCAGAGCCTCGCTCCCCATCTCCTTCTCGCTCCAGCAGCTCCAGCAGTTGCTGTTCTCGATGATCGTGCTGGTCGCGGTCGCCATCATCTTCGGCAGCTATCCCTCGCTGTCGTGGCTCCTGGTGATCCCCGCCCTGATCCTCCAGTTCTTCTTCAACACCGGCCTGGCCCTCGTCATGGCGCGGCTCGGCTCCAAGACGCCCGACCTCGCGCAACTGATGCCGTTCATCACCCGGACCTGGATGTACGCCTCGGGCGTCATGTTCTCCATCCCGGTGATGCTCAAGGACAAGCCGGCGTGGATCGCCGACGTGCTCCAGTACAACCCGGCGGCGATCTACATGGACCTGGTCCGCTTCGCCCTGATCGACGGTTACGGCTCCGAGAACCTGCCGGACCACGTCTGGGCCGCCGGCCTGGCCTGGGCCGTGCTGCTGGGCGTCGTGGGATTCGTGTACTTCTGGAAGGCAGAGGAACGGTACGGCCGTGGCTGAGGACAACACGCAGGAACGGATTCCCACGGTCATCGCCGACGATGTCCACATCGTCTACCGCGTCAACGGCACCGGCGGCGGCCGGGGCAGCGCCACCGCCGCGCTGAGCCGCATGATGCGGCGCGGCAAGGGCGAGCCGCGCGGAATGCGGAAGGTGCACGCCGTACGCGGCGTCTCCTTCACCGCCTACCGCGGCGAGGCCATCGGCCTCATCGGCACCAACGGTTCCGGGAAGTCGACGCTGCTGCGGGCCATCGCCGGCCTGCTGCCGACCGAGTCCGGCCACGTCTACACCGACGGCCAGCCCTCGCTGCTCGGCGTGAACGCGGCGCTGATGAGCGACCTGACCGGTGAGCGCAACGTGGTGCTGGGCGGCCTCGCCATGGGCATGACCCAGGCCGAGATCCGCGAGCGCTACGACGAGATCGTGGACTTCTCCGGCATCAACGAGAAGGGTGACTTCATCACCCTGCCGATGCGGACGTACTCCTCCGGCATGGCGGCGCGCCTGCGCTTCTCCATCGCCGCCGCCAAGAACCACGACGTCCTCATGATCGACGAGGCGCTGGCCACCGGTGACCACAAGTTCCGCCGCCGTTCCGAGGAGCGGATCCGCGAGCTCCGCAAGGAGGCGGGCACCGTCTTCCTGGTGAGCCACAACAACAAGTCGATCCGGGACACCTGCGACCGGGCGCTCTGGCTGGAGAAGGGCGAGCTCCTGATGGACGGCCCCACCGAGGAAGTCCTCAAGGCGTACGAACGCGAGACGGGCAAGTAGTTTCCCAGCCATCCGTGGCCTCCACCGGACCGCTTCCGGTGGAGGCCACAGCGGTGTACGAGGTCGGGGCAGGCCACCCGCAGTAGGGAGCCGGGGACGATCTCCTCCCGGCGGATGAGGTCAATCCACCGGCGTACGAGCAAGGTTGATGAGCAGTGCGGTGTCCGCGCCACGGGCGCTCCACCCCCGCGCACCCCTGTGAGCTGTACAACGTAAGCTGTAGCGGTGCTGATTCATGGCAAGTGGGGCGATACGCCCCCGGCGCTCCGCCCGCTGTGCCGCAGTGCACTCGGAAGAACGAGCGGCGTGTCCGAAAAGGGATGTTTTGGGTCGGCAGTGTAGAACGGGAGATGTGACGGCAATGACGGAAAATCTCCAGCTCCGACGTGGTTTCGCCGTCCCCGCGCCGGGCGGTCCGCAGTGACCTCCACCCCGCAGGCGCGCACCGGCGACGCCACGCTCGGCAAGGCCGCGGACGAGAACTTCCCCGTGGCCCCCTTCTTCCTGCCCCGCGCCTGGCGCGGCGACCTGATGGCGGTCTACGGCTACGCCCGGCTCGTCGACGACATCGGCGACGGCGACCTCGCCCCCGGCGGAGCCGACGCCCGCCACCTGGGCCTGGAGCCCGAGCAGAGCGACGACCGGCTCGCCATGCTCGACGCCTTGGAGAAGGACCTCCACCGGGTCTTCGCCACCACCGGCCAGGAGCCGCACCACCCCCTGCTGCGCGCCCTGCGCCCCACCGCGCGGCGCCGCGCGCTCACCCCCGAACCCTTCCTCGGCCTGATCGAGGCCAACCGGCAGGACCAGAAGGTCCGCCGCTACGCCACCTACGGAGAGCTCGCCGCCTACTGCGAGCTCTCCGCCAACCCGGTCGGCCGCCTGGTCCTCGCCCTCACCGGCACCGCGAGCCCGGAGCGCGTACGCCGCTCCGACGCGGTCTGCACCGCGCTCCAGATCGTCGAGCACCTCCAGGACGTGGCCGAGGACCTCGCCCGCGACCGGATCTATCTGCCGGCCGAGGACATGGCCCGCTTCCGGGTCACCGAGGCCGACCTGGCCGCACCGTCCGCCGGAGCCTCGGTCCGCGCCCTGATCGCGTACGAAGCACAGCGCGCGAGCGAGCTGCTGGAGGAAGGCATTCCTCTGGTGGCGAGCGTCGACGGCAGACTGAGGCTCCTGCTCGCCGGATTCGTCGGCGGCGGGCGCTCCGCCCTCACCGCGGTCTCGGCCGCCGGATTCGACGTACTCCCCGGGCCACCCAAGCCCACCAAGCCCAGCATGCTGCGCGAAGCCGCAGTCGTCCTGCGAAGAGCGCGTAGAGAGAGGTGAGCTTGACCGTGGAGGGACAGACGACGTACATGTCGCCGCCGGTGCAGGCCGCATACAGTTACTGCGAGGCCGTCACCGGACAGCAGGCCCGGAACTTCGCCTACGGCATCAGGCTGCTGCCGTACGAGAAGCGGCAGGCCATGTCGGCGCTGTACGCCTTCTCCCGTCGCGTCGACGACATCGGCGACGGGGAGCTGGACCCGGGGACCAAGCGGACCCGGCTGGAGAGCACCCGCGAGCTGCTTGACCGGGTCAGGCACGGCAAGATCGAGGAGGACGACACCGACCCGGTGGCCGTCGCCCTCTCCGACGCCGCCCGCCGCTTCCCGCTCCCGCTGGAAGGCCTCGACGAGCTGATCGACGGCGTCCTGATGGACGTCCGCGGCGCCACGTACGAGACCTGGGACGACCTGAAGACCTACTGCCGCTGTGTCGCCGGGGCCATCGGCCGCCTCAGCCTCGGCGTCTTCGGTACGGAACCGGGCGCGCCCGGCGCCGAGCGCGCCTCCGAGTACGCCGACACCCTCGGCCTCGCCCTCCAGCTCACCAACATCCTGCGCGACGTCCGCGAGGACGCCGCCAACGGGCGCACCTACCTTCCCGCCGACGACCTGGCCAAGTTCGGCTGCTCGGCCGGGTTCCACCGCACCACCCCGCCGCCCGGCTCCGACTTCGCGGGTCTCATCCACTTCGAGGTGCGCCGGGCCCGGGCCCTGTTCGCCGAGGGGTACCGCCTGCTGCCGATGCTCGACCGCCGCAGCGGCGCCTGCGTCGCCGCCATGGCCGGGATCTACCGCCGCCTCCTGGACCGGATCGAGCGCGACCCGGAGGCCGTGCTGCGCGGCCGGGTCTCACTCCCCGGCCACGAGAAGGCGTACGTCGCGGTGCGCGGCCTCTCCGGCCTGGACGCCCGCCACATCTCGCGCCTGACCTCCCGGGGGCGGGCCTGATGCGCTCCGGCGGGTGCGGCGCCCGGTCAACCCTCCGGTGGCCCCACGCGTCCACGACTGCGACGATTCCTTCCGGGACGACCCGGCGATCGGCCGCGGTCCGGCGATCGGCCGCGGTCCGGCCGTCGGCGACGACCCATCGACCGGTAACGGTCCGGCGGTCGAAGACGGCCCGGCGAGAGGGGCAGGCATGAGCGACGAGATCCCGCGCCCCGTCGCGGTCGTCGTCGGCGGTGGCCTCGCCGGCATCACCGCGGCCCTCCGCCTCGCGGACGCCGGGCTGGAGGTGACCCTGCTGGAGGGGCGGCCCCGCCTCGGCGGCCTCGCCTTCTCCTTCCAGCGCGGCGACCTCACCGTCGACAACGGCCAGCACGTCTACCTGCGCTGCTGCACCGGCTACCGCTGGTTCCTCGACCGCGTCGACGCCGCCCACCTCGCCCCCCTCCAGGACCGCCTGGACGTCCCCGTCCTGGACGTCGGCCGCACCGCCGGACCCCGCCTGGGACGGATCCG
This sequence comes from Streptomyces cyaneofuscatus, assembly GCF_042718795.1. Taxonomy (GTDB): domain Bacteria; phylum Actinomycetota; class Actinomycetes; order Streptomycetales; family Streptomycetaceae; genus Streptomyces; species Streptomyces cyaneofuscatus_A. Next base: position 336,092 of record NZ_JBHXOX010000001.1, on the reverse strand, counting down.
CCGCACCGGCCTGCCCGTACCGCTGCACCTCGCCGGAGGCCTCGCCGCCTACCCGCACCTCTCCCTCGCAGAGAAGGCGAACGTCGGCCGCGCCGCGCTCGCGCTCGGCCGCCTCGACCCCGCCGACCCGGCCCTCGACCGCATGGACTTCGCCACCTGGCTCAGGCAGCACGGCCAGTCCGAGCGCGCCGTCGAAGCGCTCTGGGACCTCGTCGGCGTCGCCACCCTCAACGCCACCGCGCCGAACGCCTCCATGGCGCTGGCCGCCAAGGTCTTCAAGACCGGCCTGCTCTCCGAGCCCGGCGCCGCCGACATCGGCTGGGCCACCGTGCCGCTCGGCGAGCTGCACGACACCCTCGCCCGCAAGGCCCTGGACACCGCGGGCGTCCGCACCGAACTGCGCGCCAAGGTGGGGTCCCTGACCCGCACCGAGGACGGCCGCTGGAGCGTCGAGAGCGCGGGTGAGCGGATCACCGCCGACACCGTCGTCCTCGCCGTACCGCAGCACGAGACCCACGACCTGCTGCCCGCCGGCGCGCTGGACGAGCCGGACCTGCTCCTGGACATCGACAACGCGCCCATCCTCAACGTGCACGTCATCTACGACCGCCCGGTGCTGCGCCGCCCGTTCTTCGCCGCCATCGGCTCCCCGGTCCAGTGGGTCTTCGACCGTACGCACTCCTCGGGGCTCAAGGGCCCCGGGCAGTATCTGGCGGTCTCCCAGTCCGCCGCCCAGGACGAGATCGACCTGCCCGTCGCCGAGCTGCGGACCCGCTACCTCCCCGAGCTGGAGCGGCTCCTGCCCGCCGCACGCGGCGCGGGCATCCGGGACTTCTTCGTCACCCGTGAGCGCACCGCCACCTTCGCGCCCGCCCCGGGCGTCGGCGCGCTGCGCCCCGGCCCCCGTACGCGAGCGCCCGGACTCCACCTGTCGGGCGCCTGGACCGCCACCGGCTGGCCCGCGACGATGGAGGGTGCCGTGCGCAGCGGCTTCCAGGCCGCCGACGCGGCCCTCCACGACCTCGGCCGCCCCCATGGACATCCGCTGCAGGAGGCGGCATGAGCAGTACCACCGGAACAAGAGGAGAGTCAGTGACCCCGGCGAATCCGGCTTCCGACACCGTGGACCAGACCACGGACGTCACCGCGCTTCTGGAGCGCGGACGAGCCCTGTCAGCGCCGGTCCTGCGGGCTGCCGTGGACCGGCTGGCGCCGCCCATGGACACCGTCGCGGCCTACCACTTCGGCTGGATCGACGCCGAAGGACGGCCCTCGGACGGCGACGGCGGCAAGGCCGTGCGCCCCGCGCTCGCCCTGCTGTCGGCCGAAGCGGCGGGCGCCCCCGCCGAGGCGGGCGTCCCCGGCGCCGTGGCCGTCGAGCTCGTGCACAACTTCTCGCTGCTGCACGACGACCTGATGGACGGCGACGAGCAGCGCCGCCACCGCGACACGGTATGGAAGGTGCACGGCCCCGCCCAGGCGATCCTGGTCGGCGACGCGCTCTTCGCGCTGGCCTACGACGTGCTGCTGGAGCTCGGCACGGTCGAGGCGGGCCGCGCGGCCCGTCGGCTGACCTCGGCCACCCGCAAGCTCATCGACGGCCAGGCCCAGGACATCTCCTACGAGCACCGCGAGCGGGTCACCGTCGAGGAGTGCCTGGAGATGGAGGGCAACAAGACCGGCGCCCTGCTGGCCTGCGCGGTCTCCATCGGCGCGGTGCTCGGCGGCGCCGACGACCGCACCGCCGACACCCTGGAGACGTACGGGTACCACCTGGGCCTCGCCTTCCAGGCCGTCGACGACCTGCTCGGCATCTGGGGCGACCCCGAGGCCACCGGCAAGCAGACCTGGAGCGACCTGCGCCAGCGCAAGAAGTCCCTCCCGGTCGTCGCCGCGCTCGCCGCGGGCGGACCGGCCTCCGAGCGGCTCGGCGAACTGCTCGCCGCCGACGCCAAGAGCAGTGACTTCGACAGCTTCTCCGAAGAGGAGTTCGCCGCCCGCGCGGCGCTCATCGAGGAGGCCGGCGGCCGCGAGTGGACCGCTCAGGAAGCCCGCCGGCAGCACACGGTCGCCATCGAGGCCCTGCACGCCGTCGACATGCCGCACCAGGTACGGGCGCAGCTCACCGCGCTCGCCGACTTCGTGGTGGTGCGGAAGCGGTGATCAGCACCCGTATATGACTCGCAGTCGCCGTCCGGCGCCCTGACCAGGGCGCCGGGCGACGGAGACCCCAGCGCACAGCAGAGAAACCACTGCACGTAAGGGGAAGCTCATGACAGCGACGACCGACGGATCGACCGGGGCCGCGAAACTCTCCGCGGCCCCGGCAGTACATCCGGCCGACACGACCACCGCCGCGGACGACGTCACCGCCGTCGCTCGGCAGGCCGCCGAACGCTCCGTGGCCCACCTGCTGAGCCGGCAGGACGAGCAGGGCTGGTGGAAGGGCGACCTGGCCACCAACGTCACGATGGACGCCGAGGACCTGCTCCTGCGCCAGTTCCTCGGGATCCAGGACCCGGAGACCACCCGCGCGGCCGCCCTCTTCATCCGGGGCGAACAGCTCGGTGACGGCACCTGGAACACCTTCTACGGCGGACCGAGCGACCTCTCCGCCACCACCGAGGCCTATGTGGCCCTGCGGCTGGCCGGGGACCGCCCCGAAGAGCCGCACATGGCCCGCGCCGCCGCCTGGATCAGGGAGCAGGGCGGCATCGCGGCCGCCCGCGTCTTCACCCGGATCTGGCTGGCCCTGTTCGGCTGGTGGAAGTGGGACGACCTCCCCGAACTCCCACCCGAGCTCATGTTCTTCCCCAAGTGGGTCCCGCTCAACATCTACGACTTCGGCTGCTGGGCCCGCCAGACCATCGTTCCCCTGACCATCGTCTCCGCGAAGCGCCCCGTGCGGCCCGCGCCCTTCACCCTGGACGAGCTGCACACCGACCCCGCCGAGCCGAATCCGCCCAGGAAGCTTGCCCCGGCGGCCAGTTGGGACGGCCTCTTCCAGCGCCTGGACAAGGGGCTGCACCTCTACCACAAGGTCGCCCCGCGCCTGCTGCGCCGGATCGCGATGGACGTGGCGGCCCGGTGGATCGTCGAGCGCCAGGAGAACGACGGCTGCTGGGGCGGCATCCAGCCCCCGGCCGTCTACTCCATCATCGCGCTGCACCTCCTCGGCTACGACCTGGACCACCCGGTGATGAAGGCGGGCCTGGCCTCGCTGGACCGGTTCGCCGTCCGCCGCGAGGACGGCGCCCGGATGGTCGAGGCCTGCCAGTCGCCCGTCTGGGACACCTGCCTCGCCACCATCGCCCTGGTCGACGGCGGACTCGGACCCGACCACCCGGCGCTGGTGAAGGCCGCCGACTGGATGCTGGCCGAAGAGATCACCCGGCCCGGCGACTGGTCCGTACGCAAACCCGAACTCGCCCCCGGAGGATGGGCGTTCGAGTTCCACAACGACAACTACCCGGACATCGACGACACCGCCGAAGTCGTCCTGGCGCTGCGCCGGGTGCGCCACCCCGACCCCGCCCGGCTGGAGGCCGCCATCGAGCGCGGGGTGCGCTGGAACCTCGGGATGCAGTCCCGCAACGGGGCCTGGGGCGCGTTCGACGCCGACAACACCAGCCGCTTCCCCAACCGCCTCCCGTTCTGCGACTTCGGCGAGGTCATCGACCCGCCGTCGGCCGACGTCACCGGCCATGTGGTGGAGATGCTCGCCGTCGAAGGGCTCGGCAGCCACCCCCGTACACAGCGCGGCATCGAATGGCTGCTCGCCGAACAGGAGGCGTGCGGAGCCTGGTTCGGGCGCTGGGGCGTCAACTACGTCTACGGGACGGGGTCGGTGGTGCCCGCGCTGGTCGCCGCCGGACTGCCCGCCGCGCACCCCTCGATCCGCCGGGCGGTGACCTGGCTGGAGTCCGTGCAGAACGACGACGGCGGCTGGGGCGAGGACCTGCGCTCGTACACGGAGGAGAAGTGGATCGGGCACGGTGAGTCCACCGCCTCCCAGACCGCCTGGGCGCTGCTCGCCCTGCTCGCCGCGGGCCGCCGCGACAGCCGGGCCGTCGCGCGCGGCGTCACCTGGCTGACCGAGGCCCAGCAGGCCGACGGATCCTGGGACGAGCCGTATTTCACCGGCACCGGCTTCCCGTGGGACTTCTCCATCAACTACCACCTCTACCGCCAGGTCTTCCCCCTGACGGCCCTCGGGCGCTACGTGTACGGCGACCCGTTCGCCGACCGTACGGGCGCCGCCCTGGAGGCCTGATGGCCGGCGCACCGGGGGGCGCGGCCCCCCAGGCGCCGCTGCTGGTCGCCTGCGCGCTGGGCATCGAGCAGGTGGCCCTGCGCAGCGGCAGGCGCCCCGGCGGCCCGGTACGGGTCCTGCGGACCGGCATGGGCCCCCGGGCGGCGGAGGCGGCCGTCGCGGCGGCTCTCGCCCCGGGTGGCGTACCGGACGCCGCCGTCATCGCCTCCGGCTTCTGCGCCGGCCTCGCCCCCGGGATGCACCCCGGGGATCTGGTCGTCGCCGAGGAGACCCGGGACGCGGACGGCGCCACCCCCTGCACCGGCACCGGGCTGCTGGTCGCCGCCCTGGCCCGGGCCGCCCCCGGCGCGGCCGTCCACACCGGGCCGCTCACCGGCTCCGACCACGTCGTACGCGGCCCCGAGCGGGCCGCGCTGCGGGCCACCGGGGCCATCGCGGTGGACATGGAATCCGCGGCGACACTGCGCACCGCCCTGTGCCACGGACCGCGCCCGGTTGCGGCCGTCCGGGTGGTCGTGGACGCTCCAGAGCATGAGCTCGTCCGCATCGGCACGGTACGCGGTGGAATATCGGCCTTCCGTGTTCTCCGTGCCGTCCTACCGGCTTTTTACGAATGGCACCGATCTTTACTGCTCCCCAGGAGGTGAGCCAGATGGCCATGCCGCTCCGCCAGTCCATCAAGGTCGCGACGTATCTCTTCGAACAGAAGCTCCGCAAGCGTGAGAAGTTCCCGCTGATCGTCGAGCTGGAGCCGTTGTTCGCCTGCAACCTCGCCTGCGAGGGGTGCGGGAAGATCCAGCACCCGGCCGGTGTCCTGAAGCAGCGCATGCCGGTCGCCCAGGCAGTGGGCGCGGTGCTCGAATCCGGTGCCCCCATGGTCTCCATCGCCGGCGGCGAGCCGCTGATGCATCCGCAGATCGACGAGATCGTGCGCCAGCTCGTCGCGAAGAAGAAGTACGTCTTCCTCTGCACCAACGCGATGCTCATGCGCAAGAAGCTCGACAAGTTCACCCCCTCGCCCTACTTCGCCTTCGCCGTGCACATCGACGGACTGCGGCAGCGGCACGACGAGTCGGTCGCCAAGGAAGGCGTCTTCGACGAGGCCGTCGCCGCGATGAAGGAGGCCAAGGCGCGCGGCTTCCGCGTCACCACCAACTCCACCTTCTTCAACACCGACACCCCGCAGACCATCATCGAGGTCCTCAACTACCTCAACGACGACCTCAAGGTCGACGAGATGATGATCTCGCCCGCCTACGCGTACGAGAAGGCGCCCGACCAGGAGCACTTCCTCGGCGTCGACCAGACCCGCGAACTCTTCAAGAAGGCCTTCGCGGGCGGCAACCGGGCTCGCTGGCGGCTCAACCACTCGCCGCTCTTCCTGGACTTCCTGGAGGGCAAGGCCGATTTCCCGTGCACCGCGTGGGCGATCCCCAACTACTCGCTCTTCGGCTGGCAGCGCCCCTGCTACCTGATGAGCGACGGCTACGTACCGACGTACCGTCAGCTCATCGAGGAGACCGACTGGGAGAAGTACGGCCGGGGCAAGGACCCGCGCTGCGCCAACTGCATGGCGCACTGCGGCTACGAACCCACCGCCGTCCTCGCCACCATGGGGTCGCTCAAGGAGTCGCTGCGCGCGGCCCGGGAGAGCGTCGGCGGGAACCGGTGACGTCGTGACGGTGAGGGGGCCGGTGACTCCGGCCCCCTCGGGCAAACGCAGCGAAGGAGACGGACGGGCGATGACGGACGGCGGGCCGCAGGGCTTCGACCTGAAACGGCTCCTCGCGGAGCGCGGCCACGAGCGGTACGAGCTGCACACGCGCCACCTCAACCACCAACTGCCGCGCATGCTGCACACCATCGGCTTCGACAAGGTCTACGAACGGGCCGAGGGCGCGTACTTCTGGGACGCGGAGGGCAACGACTACCTCGACATGCTCGCCGGGTTCGGCGTGATGGGGATCGGCCGGCACCACCCGGTCGTCCGCCAGGCCCTGCACGACGTGCTCGACGCCCAGCTCGCCGACCTCACCCGCTTCGACTGCCAGCCGCTGCCCGGCCTCCTCGCCGAGAAGCTGCTGACCCACAGCCCGCACCTGGACCGCGTCTTCTTCGGGAACAGCGGTACGGAAGCGGTCGAGACGGCACTGAAGTTCGCCCGGTACGCCACCGGCAAGCCCCGCGTCCTCTACTGCACCCACGCCTTCCACGGGCTGACCACCGGCTCCCTCTCGGTCAACGGCGAGAGCGGCTTCCGGGACGGCTTCGCCCCGCTGCTGCCCGACACCCCGATCGCACTCGGCGACCTGGACGCGCTGCGCCGGGAGCTGAAGCGCGGAGATGTGGCGGCCCTGGTCGTGGAGCCGATCCAGGGCAAGGGCGTGCACGCCGCGCCGCCCGGCTTCCTCCGCGAGGCGCAGGAGCTGCTGCACCGGCACAAGGCGCTCCTGATCGCCGACGAGGTGCAGACCGGTCTGGGCAGGACCGGTGACTTCTACGCGTACCAGCACGAGGACGGCGTCGAGCCCGACCTGGTCTGCGTCGCCAAGGCGCTCTCCGGCGGCTATGTGCCGGTCGGCGCGACGCTCGGCAAGGAGTGGATCTTCCGCAAGGTCTACTCCTCGATGGACCGGGTCCTCGTCCACTCCGCGAGCTTCGGCTCCAACGCCCAGGCCATGGCGGCGGGGCTCGCGGTGCTCACGGTGATGGAGGACGAGGAGACCGTCGCGAACGCCCGGCGGACCGGTGATCTGCTGCGGGAGCGGCTTTCGGCGCTGGTGGACCGCTACGAGCTGCTGCACGAGGTGCGCGGGCGCGGGCTGATGACCGGCATCGAGTTCGGCCGCCCCACCTCGCTGAAGCTCCGCAGCCGCTGGACCATGCTCCAGGCGGCCCGCAAGGGCCTCTTCGCCCAGATGGTCGTGGTGCCGCTGCTCCAGAAGCACCGCATCCTCACCCAGGTCTCCGGCGACCACCTGGAAGTGATCAAGCTGATCCCGCCGCTGATCATCGGGGAGGCGGAGGTGGACCGCTTCGTGGCGGCGTTCACGGAGGTCATGGACGACGCGCACAGCGGCGGCGGCCTGATGTGGGACTTCGGCCGGACCCTGGTCAAGCAGGCCGTGGCCAACCGCTGAGTTTTTGCCTCCCGGGCAATTTATTTGCCCGGGAGGAAAGTTCCTGGCCCAATGGATCCATGAACCCTCCGGACGAACCGGCGGCCGACGAGCTCCCCGGCGTCGCCCCCCGACTGCGCGACCTGCGGCGCGGCCGCGGTCTCACCCTGGAGACCGCCGCCCAGCGGGCCGGACTCTCCCCGGCCCACCTCTCCCGGCTGGAGACCGGCCGCCGGCAGCCCTCGCTGCCCATGCTGCTCGGCCTCGCCCGTATCTACGGTACGACGGTCTCCGAGCTGCTCGGCGAGAAGCCGCCCGAGCGGGAGGCGGTCATCCGCGGCGGCGCCTTCGAGGGCGCCGAGGCGGACGGCTGGATGTACCGCCGGGCCGGCGGCTCCGGCCGCGCCATGCAGGCGCTGCGGGTCCGGGTCCCGTACGGCGCCCAGGGCGATCTGGTGCGGGTGCACCCCGGTGAGGAGTGGCTGTACGTCCTCGGCGGGCGGCTGCGGGTCGCGCTGGGGGAGACCGTGCACGATCTGGACCCGGGCGACAGCGCCCACTTCGACTCGCTCACCCCGCACCGGATCGCGGCCCTGGACCGGGGCGGGGCGGAGCTGCTCTTCGTCCACTCCCTGCTCCAGAGCCCCGCGGCCGAGCTCTGCCTCGGCAACGCGCTCCACGCGCGCTGACCCCTTCGTTCCCCCCGGCCGCGAGGCCGGCAGAGAGGACCGGCATGTCCGATTCCGAGCACTACGACCCGCTGACCCCGAGGCGCCCGAAGGCCGCCAAGGACACGCAGGAGCGCCGGATGCCGCGCGGCCTGGTGATCCGGCTCTTCGCCTATTTGGTGGTCGGCCACGTGATCGCGGCCTTCCTCTACCTGCTCTTCGTGGTGGCAGGCGCCGAATAGCCGCTCAGCCCTGGTCGAGCAGGCGCTCGCGAAGCCGCTCCCGGGTCTCGGGGGAGACGCCCAGCCCCTCCGCCAGGTAGCGGTCGGTCGTGCCCCAGGTGTCGTCGATCGCCGCGAACGCCGCTTCGAGGTAGGAGGCCTGCGCACCGAAGAGCGGGTTCAGCAGCTCCAGCACCTCGGGGGACATCCCGGTCTCCGACATGTCCGCGCGCTTCACCTTGTACCGGCGGTGCGGGTCGTTGGACTTGAGGTAGTCCGCCTCGATCGCCTCGCGCTCGACACCCACCGCGAGCAGCGAGATCGCGATCGAAAGACCGGCCCGGTCCTTGCCGGCCGCGCAGTGCATCAGGGCCGGCACGCTGTCCTCCGCCAGGGCGTGCAGGACGCGGCTGTGCTCGGCGGTGCGGTCGACGATGGTCGAGCGGTACATGGTGAGCATGCGCTCGGTGCCCTTGCCGTTGGCCAGGATCGAGCGCAACTGCTCGATGTTCCCGTCGCGCACCAGCCGCCAGAACTCGGCGCCGTCGGCCGGGTCGGAGAGCGGAATGCTGACATTCCGGACACCGGTCAGCTCGATGTCGTACCCGTCGAGCTGGTGGTCGGCGGAGTTGCGGAAGTCGAAGACGGTGTGCAGTCCGAGTCCGCCGAGGAAGAGGGCGTCCTCGGCGGTGGCGTGCGCCAGGTGGCCGCTGCGGTAGAGCCGGCCGAAGGCGGTGTGCCGGCCGTCCGTGGTGGGAAGTCCGCCCACGTCACGGAAGTTGCGGACTCCGGTCAGTGCGGTCTCGGTCGGCGGGACCTGTGGCACCTGCTGCGTCACGGGGGCTCCTGGAATCTCTGACGTCGGCGCGGCTCTCCGGCGAGGGCGCTCCTGTGACGATACGACATCGGTTCACGGGGCAATCATCGGCAGGCTGACGAGGTGTCAGGGCTCGCGCCGACGGCATGTCCGTATTGGTGCATTTCGCAGAACATGCCCCGCTAATGGGGGAGATGGGAATCCCTAGGTGAGCGGGATCATATCCGTGACGGACGGTGGCGGCGGCTCCCAGGTGTTTTCCCTGGATCCGTAAGGAAAGCCAAGATCCGTAATCCACGGAGGGTGACGGGAAATCCGGAGCGAAATTGAATCGGTGATTCCGGGGCGGAACCGACGGCTTGTTCCTGTCGTCCCGACTCGTTTACGGTCACCGTCAATCCGGACGGACCGCCTAATCCTGCCGCCGCCCGGAATTCGCACCCACCCACTCACGTGTGGCAGGAGCGGGGGAACCAGGTAAGCCGCCGGCCCGGAGCGATCCGGACCGGCTCGGGGTGAAGTCGCCAGCCGGCGACCGGGCATCTCCAGCCCGAACCCGACAGCTCACCTCGCAGGCGCCGGAGAGGAACTTCCCCATGCCCGCAAAGGGTAAGCACCGCCGTCCCAAGTCCGGCCCGATCCACCGCGGCGTCCTCGCCGCGGGCACCGGCGGCGCCGTACTCGCGCTCCCGCTGTTCGGCGCCACCGGCGCCCACGCCGCGGAGAAGGCGGCCCCCGCCGTCAAGCCCGCCGCCGCCCAGAGCGCACCGCAGGCCGCATCGCAGGCCGCCCCCGCCACCGAGAAGAAGGCCGCCCCGAAGACGTACGCCGTCGTCTCCGGCGACTACCTCGCGAAGATCGCCGCCGAGCACCAGGTCAAGGGCGGCTGGCAGAAGCTGTACCAGGACAACCGCTCGGCCGTCGGTGAGAACCCCAGCCTGATCTTCCCCGGCATGAAGCTGACCCTCGGCGCCAAGGCCACCGGCACCGCCGCGCCTTCGGAGGCCAAGAAGTCCGCCCCGGCGCCCAAGGCCGCCCCCAAGGCCGCCGCGCCGAAGAAGGCCGCCCCGAAGAAGGCCGAGCCGGCCCCGAAGGCCGACACCATCTCGGCCGACGAGTCCGACGCCGCCGCCGAGTCGGGCGCCTCCACGCAGACCGGCTCGTCCGAGTCCACCGGCTCCGGCTGGACCGCCCCGCTGGACAACGCCAACGTCACCACCCAGTACCGCGCTTCCGGCTCGAGCTGGTCCAGCGGCTACCACACCGGCTCCGACTTCCAGGCCGCCTCCGGCACCCCCGTCAAGGCCATCGGCCCGGGCACCGTCGTCTCGGCCGGCTGGAGCGGTTCGTACGGCAACGAGGTCGTCATCAAGCACGAGGACGGCATGTACTCCCAGTACGCCCACCAGTCCTCGCTCAGCGTCTCCGCCGGCCAGACCGTCACCGGCGGCCAGCAGATCGGCCTCTCCGGCTCCACCGGAAACTCCACCGGCCCGCACCTCCACTTCGAGGTCCGCACCGGCCCGAGCTACGGCTCGGACGTCGACCCGGTCGCCTACCTGCGGCAGCACGGCGTCTCCCTCTGACCCGAGGGCGGCAAGAAGTGAACGAGGGGCGGTGCGCGGCGGCGCACCGCCCCTCCACTTATTCCGGCTTTACCGAAAACTGACCGGGTGGTCTATCTCACCACCCGTCAACCCCGTATTACGGTCGCGTAGGTCACATTGAACGGTGCAGGATATGGGCTTGTGGCAGACGATTCGAGAACCCAGCAGCAGAACATCATCGGGTCGTACGCGGCGATCGGGGACAGTTTCACCGAGGGCGTCGGCGATCCCGGCCCCGACGGCACCCTCGTCGGCTGGGCGGACCGGTTCGCGGTTCTGCTCGCCGACCGGCTCCCCGCCCCCGACGCGGCGACGAACCCGGACGAGACCCGGCACGGCAATTTCCGTTACGCCAATCTCGCCGTACGCGGACGCCTCCTCGACCAGATCGTCGCGGAGCAGCTTCCCCGAGCCAAGGAACTCGCCCCCGACCTGGTCACCTTCTGCGCGGGCGGCAACGACATCATCCGGCCCGGCGCCGACCCCGACGATCTCGCCGAGCGCTTCGAGCGCGCCGTCGCGGACCTGACCCGGGCGGTCGGCACCGTCATGGTCACCACCGGGTTCGACACCCGGGGCGTTCCGGTGCTGCGCCACATGCGCGGCAAGATCGCCACGTACAACGTGCACCTGAGGGCCATCGCCGACCGCTACCGGTGCCCCGTGCTCGACCTGTGGTCGCTGCGCTCGGTCCAGGACCGGCGCGCGTGGGACGCCGACCGGCTCCACCTGTCGCCCGAGGGCCACACCCGGGTCGCGCTGCGCGCCGCCCAGGTCCTCGGCCACGACGTACCGGCCGACCCGGACCAGCCCTGGCCGCCGCAGGCCCAGCGCACGCCCTTCGACGCGCGGCGCGACAACGTCCAGTGGGCGCGGGAGTACCTGGTGCCGTGGATCGGCCGGCGGCTGCGCGGCGAGTCGTCCGGCGACCACGTCGAGGCGAAGCGGCCGGATCTGCTGCCGCTGTAGGGAACAGGTCCGGGGATCAGGGGCTGAGCAGCGGGAGCGTACGCCGGGAAGGGCCGGGGGCCACGGATCCGCCCGGCGCCTGGCCCGCGCCGAACCCGGCGGGTATCCGCTCCAGGACGCCGCCCGCGAACACGTCGTACAGCGGCAGTGTCTCCAGGTGCACATAGCCGATGTGGCAGTCGCACACGGCCAGCGGGCAGCCCCGAGGGCCGAGCGCCGCGCGATAGCTGCCGTCGTAGAGGTTGCCCAGCTCCGCCTTGACGAAGTGGCAGCGCCGCACCGTGCCGTCACCGTCCACCGAGATCACCGACTCACCCGTCCGGCAGGGCAGCCCCGCCGAGCGGTGCGGATGGCGGCTGTAGGGGAAGAGCGGATCCAGCTCGGTCCACCGCTCCGCCTCCTCGTCGGTGTACGTGTGCCCCTCGGCGGCGTTCACCCAGAGGTAGACCTCCCCGGGCAGCGCGGCCCGCAGCCGCCGGGCCTCGTCGAGGTGCTCGTCGAACCCCACCACGCCCACGCTGTAGCGGATGCCCTGAGCGGTCAGCTCCCGGCACTTCCCGAGGAACCGCTCGTACGGGGTCTGCCCCGGGTGGTACGTGCACCAGAGCGCGATCCGCTCCCGATCGGCGTCCGCCAGCCACGTGGTGCGGCCGCTGAGGTTGGTCTGGACGGCGACCCGGCCGATGTGCGGAAGGTGCGACAGCTCGGTCAGCGCACGCCGGTACCAGGAGCGCACCAGGCCCTCGCCCCACGGCGTGAACAGCACGGAGAGCCGGTCACCGGTCCGCGCCGCCGCCCATGTGGTGAACCGCTCCAGTGCCTCGCGGTCGGACGTCAATCGGGCCCTGCTGTCGCGCCGCTTGGCGAACGGGCAGTACGGACAGTCGTAGTCGCACGAGGCCAGTGGGCCCCGGTACAGGATCGTCAGGTCCACGGCCCGCTCACTTCCGCTCGTACGCGGCCATCGCGGCCCGCACCCCGGGGGAGAACAGCACCGGCCCCAGCGCGTCCGAGTGCGCCAGGCCCAGCGGGGAGAGCCGCAGGAGACCTTCCGGCGCGTGCGGGTCCAGCCAACCCCGGGCCGCGAACCGCTCCAGCTCGGCGGGGAAGTCCTCGCGGGGGTCGGTGCCGAAGCGGGCGCGGTAGCCGTCCAGGGGCAGGCCCGCCGCCTGGAGCAGCGACTGGAGGAGGTGGCGCCTGCGGGCCTCGGCGGCGTCGACATACCGGCCGACCTCGGCCCGGGAGAAGTCCTCGGTGGCGGTGAAGGAGTCGATGATGGAGCGGATCTCCCGCATGTCGACCGCGTAGTCGAAGGAGTAGTGCAGGGCCGCCGTGTAGGAACGGGCCCCGCAGCCGAGCCCGATCATGCCGTCGGTCTGGCAGGCGTAGTCCTCCGGGCCGTCCTGTGATTCCCGGGGTGCGCCGGCGCGCCGGAACATCCGCATCGACACCTGCTCGTAGCCGTGCGCCAGCAGATGGTCCCGGCCCACCGCGTACAGCCGCAGCCGCTGCTCGTCCCAGGCGGCCTGCTCCAGGGCCTCCGCCTCCGGGCCGATCCCGCCGGCGCCCAGGCGGTGCAGGCCGGTCAGCGGGCGGACGTACAGCGGGTAGAGGTACAGCTCTTCCGGCCGCCAGGCCAGCGCGGCGTCCAGGGAGGTGAGCCAGGTGCGCTCGGTCTGGCCGTCGATGCCGTAGATCAGGTCGATGTTGAGCACCGGTATCCGGGCGTCCCTTATGCGACCGAGCGCCGCCTCCACCTCGGACCGGCGCTGCGGCCGGACGGCGGCCCGTGCCTCCTCGTCCACGAAGCTCTGTACGCCGATGCTGACCCGGGTCGTCCCCCGGTCGGCCAGCACGGCGAGCCGGTCGGCGGTCGCGGTGGACGGGGAGGTCTCCACCGACAGCGGCACCGCGCGCAGGTCGGCGCCCATCCGCTTCTCCGCGATGTCGCAGAGCCGCTCCAGCTCACCCGCCGTCAGGAAGGTCGGCGTCCCGCCCCCGAACGCCGCCGCGGCGAACCGCACGGGATCCTCGTCGCCGAGCGCGTCCCGTACGGCCACGGCCTGCCGGTCCAGCGCGTCGAGATAGCGGGTCGTCAGCTCCTCGGGCGCGCCGATCCGGGTGAAGAGGTTGCAGAAGCCGCAGCGGACCTCGCAGAACGGTATGTGGAGGTAGAGGGAGAGGGCGTACTTGGGCTCCGCCGCCCACAGCTCGCGCAGCGCGGGTCGCTCCGGCAGGGGGCGGTAAGCCGTCTTGTGCGGATAGGCGTAGACGTAGCTCTCGTACGGCCTGACGGCGGGCATGGCTGTCGCCGTGGTGGTGCTGGTGGTCATCAGGAGGCCCCCGGTTCGGGCGGTGCGGGCGGTTCGAGGAAGAAGTGCGCGTACGGCACGGTCCAGACGGCCTCGTGGCCGAGCCGGTGGCCGGTGTAGCCGTCGTCGCCGTAGGTGGTGCCATGGTCGGAGCAGACGATGGCGAAACACCGGCGGCGGCTGCTCGCGGCGGCGAAGAGCCGGCCGATGTGCCGGTCGACGTACTCCAGGGCGGCCGCGTGCGTGGCCCGGGAGTCGCCCGCCTCGCGGGTCGCGCCCGGAGTGTGGAACCAGTTCGGCTGATGCAGCGCGGACACGTTGACGAAGAGGAAGAGCCGCTGTTCCTCGGGGAGTTCGGCCACCACCTGCTCGGCCCGGGTCACCTGCTCCTCGAACGAGGTCGGTGACGCGACACCGAACTCCGGCTCCCAGTGGCTCTCCTGGAACATGCCCGGCAGCACCGACCCCAGCGCGCCCTGCCGGTTGAAGAAGCCGACGCCGCCGACGCACACCGTGCGGTAGCCCTCGGCGGCCAGACCCGACACCAGGTCCGGGGTGTCGAAGACGAAGGTGCCGTCCGCCGTCGTCTCGCTGCCCGCGAACCGCGCCGCGAACAGGCGCGGGTGCGGCCCGGGGGCGGCGGGCGTCGGCAGGAACCCGGCGAACATCGCCTGGTGCGAGGCGTAGGTGAAGCTGCCCGGCGCGTGCCGCTTCTCCCATACGCCGCCGGGCAGATGGGCGGCCAGGTTCGGGATGCGCCCGGCGGCGGCCAGCTCGGCGGCGACATCGTGGCGCAGGGTGTCCAGGGTGACCAGCAGGAGGTCGTGGCTGCCCACGACCTCGGCCATATCGGGCCGGGAGCAGTCAGGCCGGGAGGGGTCAGGTCGTCGGTGGTCAGGTCGTCGGTGGTCAGGGAGATGTGACGGCATGGTCGTTCCTCGTTCGGTCCAGTACGGCGGCGACCTGTGCCGCATAGGTGTCCAGCCCCTCGGCGCCGCTGCCCGGCAGACCGGTCAGCCCGGGCAGCAGATCACCGAAGGCGTTAACCTCACCGACGGCGAAGCGCCGCCAGCCGGCCGCGGGCAGCAGGTCGACGCCCACGCACAGCGTCCCGGGGAAGCAGGCGGCGGCCCGCTCGCAGATCGCCAGCGCCTCGCGCCAGCAGCCGCCCACCGCCGACACGGCGGCCCGCACCTCGTCGAGATCGCCGCGGGCGCCCCCGAGGTGGAGGTTGGTCATGGGGGAGAGGCTCGTGCGGACGACGGCGTGGGTGGCCCGGCCGCCGACCACCACGATCCGCAGATCGGCGGCCCGCCCGCGCTGGGACGCCTTCGGCAGCCAGCGCTCGATGTGCAGACCGTCCGGGGCGAGCGCGTCCACGAGCGCGCCCACCTCCGCCTCCGTGGTGTACCGGCGGACCCGGAGCGAGTTGAACAGCCGCCCCTGGGCGTCCCGCTCCACCGAGGTGCTCGCCCGGACCCGGCCGGGCCCGGCGGTCTCCACCGCCAGCACGCCCGAGGCGGAGGAGCCGTGGGCGAGCTTCACGAACGCCCGGGGCATCCGGTGCTCCCGCAGCAGCGCCCGTACGTCGGACCAGCCCCGCACCTGGGCCGCCTGTGGCCCCGAGGTGGGCGAGGCGGGCACCGGCACCCCCGCGTCCTCCAGCAGGGCGTGGCAGAGCCGCTTGTCGAAGAGCGCGGCGAGGTCACCGGGGGAGGAGAGCACCTCGGCACCGGCCGCCGAGGCGGCCCGTGTCACCTCGCCGACCGCCGAGAGGAACCCGGCGTACCACCGCGCGGACCCCTCCACCCGGGTCGGATCGTCGACCCCGCGCAGCAGCCGCTCCACCTCCGCGTCCTCGCCGGGCGAGTCGATCCGGACGGTCTCGCCCGGCTCGAACTCCGCCTCGCCGCCCAGCACCTGGAGCCAGGACACCACCCGGGCGGGCTCCAGCCCGGCCGCCCGCACGGCCTCCCGGAAGAAGGCGACCCGGCGGTTCTCCGGATTGCCCACGACCGCGAAGCGCGGGGCCTTCGGGCCCCCGGGGCTACTCGCTGACGGCGACATAGCGCTCCGGTTCCTCGTCCGGGTCCGCGTAGTCCTCCTCGGCCTCGCCGCCCTCGACCACGGCCGGGGCGCACGCGGCCCTGATGCGGTCCAGCACCGGGCCGGTGAGGTAGTGGTGGCGCAGGTCGAGCGTGGAGAGGTGGTTGAGCGGCTGCCCGTTCAGCAGGGCTTCGCCGCCCGTGTCGCTGAGAGTGCCCATGGAGAGCGCGAGGGTCTCCAGTTGGGCCACGACGGGAGCGGACGCCACGGCCGCCGCGATCTCGTCCTGGATCTCGCTGTTCTGGAGGCCCAGGTGGCGCAACCGGGGGAACGTGCCGCCCGACAGGACCGGCCCGAGGTCGGCGAGCGTGGCGTCGCCCCCGTACCACGAGCTGCCGAACCACAGGTCGAGCCGCTCCAGCGCGGGCAGTTCGCTCGCGTCGACCGACCGCACCAGATCGCCGGGCAGCCCGCCGGACTCGAAGCGCAGCGTCTTCAGCGCCGTATGACGGATGGGCCGCAGGGCCAGGCCCTCCTGGCCGCAGCCCCGTACCGTGAACTCCTCCAGCAGCGGCAGCGCTTCGAGCACCGGCGTGATGTCGCACATCCGCAGCCACGACACCTCGCACTCCTCGCCCACCACATCGGCGAGGAAGAGCCCGCGCAGGGCCGGGAAACGCTCCGCGTGGGCGACGATCAGCTCCATCACCGGGGCGAACGGCGTGTACTCCTGATGCCACCAGGGGCCGATCAGGAGCGCCCGGACCCGCGTGGTGTCGACCGTGTCGAGGAACCGCTGCCACACGGCGGCGAAGTCCGTCCGCTCGTCGTAGCCGCATCCCAGCAGCCAGGCCACCGCGTCGGCGTCGGGAAGCGCTGGGGATGGGTCCGTTCCGGACGGCGGCGCCAGGAAGCGGACCGGCAAACCGTGGAAGCGGTCGGGATGCTGGATGTGGATGGGGGTCACGGCACTCACTCCGAGACGGCGGTGTAGCGGCCCTCGATGCCGCGGCCG
Organism: Streptomyces cyaneofuscatus; assembly: GCF_042718795.1. Classification (GTDB taxonomy): domain Bacteria; phylum Actinomycetota; class Actinomycetes; order Streptomycetales; family Streptomycetaceae; genus Streptomyces; species Streptomyces cyaneofuscatus_A. The sequence continues at coordinate 319,045 of NZ_JBHXOX010000001.1, read as the reverse complement.
CCCCACGGCTCGTTCCGCTCGGACAGGTCGACGCGCACCCCGTGCGGCTCCAGGGCCGAGCGGACCCGCTGCTCCATCGCCTCGGTGAGGAAGTGGTGGTGGAGGTCGAGCACGTCGAGATGGGTGAGCGGCTGTCCCTCCAGGAGTGCGGCCGCGCCCTCGTCCCCCAGCGTCCCGTTCGACAGGTCGAGCGTCCTGAGCCGGGCGACGACCGGCGCCGACGCGAGGGACGCCGCGATCTCGTTCTGCACCTCGCTGTTGCGCAGGCCCAGGTGGTGCAGGCGCGGGAACCGGGTGCCCGAGAGCAGCGGTGCGAGGTCCGCCACCTCGGTGTCGCCCTCGTAGGCCGACACGCCGAGCCAGAGGTCCAGCCGCTCCAGCGCGGGCAGTTCGCTGTCCAGCACCCCGCGGACCACCTGGACGGGCAGGCCCCCGGCCTGGATCGTCAGCGACCGCAGCCGGTCGTGCTTCGTCGGCGGGAACACCAGGCCGCTGCCGCCCCGCACCCCGAACTCCGTCAGCGCGGGGAAGGCGGCCAGCAGTGCCGTGACATCGGAATGTTCGATCCAGGTGATCTCGGCCTGCTCCGCCTCCAGATCCCCGACGAACACCGCCTCCAGCGACGTCAGCCGGTCGGCGGCGGCGATCACCAGATCGATCGGCACCGAGGAGTCCTCCTCGTACGCCTCACCCCACTGGCCGATGATCAGGGCCTTGACCCCGGCCGGGTCGACCGAGGCCAGGAAGCCGGCGAACTCCTCCGCCCAGGGCCGGTCGTCGTCATCGTACGGATCGACGGAGACGCGCCAGGCCACATCGTCGGCGGCGGGCCGGTCGGCCGGATCGTCCTTGGGCTGGAAGTCGACAGCGGGAAGGCCGCCGAACGCTTGCAGATGCTCCGCACCGTACATCGCACTGAACTCCTGGTCCTGGGGACGGCTGATGTCCGCAAGGTTTATCAAGCCGCACTGACAACGCCGCGACCGGGACCGCCCGAAGCCGGTGTGAGGACCCGTTGTCAGACCCTGCCCGTAGCGTTTTTCCTGTGGCCGGCACAGCGGGTGCCGCGACCGAGGGGAGACGTCTGTGTACCGGCAGGGCGATGTACTGATCGTGGCGCTGGAGGAGTCGGCGGTGCCCGCCCCCTTCCTGAAGGCTCCGGGCGAACTGCGCGACGGGCGGGGGCGGCTGGTGCTCGCGCTGGGGGAGGTGACCGGGCACGCACACGCGGTGCAGGGGCCCGGCCGGCTGATCCGGGAGGCGGGGCCGTTCGGACCGATGCTGCTCCATCTCCCGGAGGGCGGGCGGGTGGTGCACGAGGAGCACGCCACGATCGCGCTGCCTCAGGGCTGGTTCCGGGTGGTGCGCCAGCGGGAGTACGCGCCCGGCGCGATCCGCATCGTCGCGGACTGACCGCGCCAGGACCCGCGGACCGGCGGGGCACGGACACCGGCATCCGGCCGGCAAACGGACCGACAGCAGACCGACCACGACAACTGAGCACAACAACTGAGCACGACAGCCAAGCGCAACAACCGAGCACGACAGGGGACGGGACAACCGATGCAGCACGTGAATTCCTGGCGGGACGTGGCGGCGGCGACCGGCGCGGCGGACCGGGCGGCCGCCGAGGAGGGCGTGCGGCGCGCCTACCGCACCGCGGGACTCGCCGAGCCCGAGCGGATCGTCTGGGCCGCATCACCCCGGGCGGCCGTCGAGGCGGTCGGGAAGCTGGCCGACACCGGACGGTCGGTGCGCGAAGAGGTCCGCACCCGGCCGTGGGCCGAGGAGCGCCGCCGGATGTACGACGAGCTGGGCCCGGCCGGCTGGTCCGCGCTCTGGTCCGCCACCGGGGCCCAGCTCTGGGAGACCACGGCCGCGCTCGCCGGGCGCATACGGACCGGTGTCGTCGCCGATCTGGCGCCCAAGCCGGAGGACGAGGGCGCGGTGCGGCTGGTGCTGCTCGACGCGGTGCTCGGGCAGCACGACGCCGCCTGGCTCGCCGCCTTCGACGGGCGCGGCGACCGGCTCACCGGCCTGGCCGAGGTCGCCCGGAACGCCGGCTGGTGGTGGCCGTACGAGAGGGCCGTGGTGATCAGCGAGCGGCCCGATGTCCTGCACCGCGACGAGGCGGGCCGGCTCGACCACGGGGCAGGACCGGCCCTCGCCTACGGGGACGGGTTCGCGCTGTACGCGTGGCGCGGCATGCCGGTGCCCGCCGCCTTCCTGGCGGAGCTGGCGTCGCTGACCCCGCAGCGCATACGGGAGGAGGAGAACGCGGAGCTGCGCCGGGTGATGCTGGAGTACTACGGCTACGACCGCTACCTCACGGAGTCGGGTGCCGAGCCCGTCCACCGCGACGAGACGGGCCTCCTCTGGCGCATCGCCCTCGAAGGCGACGAGGACGTGGTGATGGTCGAGGTGGTCAACTCCACCCCCGAGCCGGACGGCACGCACCGCACCTACTGGCTCCGGGTACCGCCCACGACACGGACCGCCAAGGACGGGGTGGCCTGGACGTTCGGGCTGGACGGCGCCGCCTACGCGCCCGTGCGCCAGACCTGACGCACCGGGTCTGACGCACGGGGCCGGAGGCGCCAGGTCCGACGCGCCGGACGTGACCGCCCCCGACGTGACGCGTCAGCCGGTCAGCGCTGTGTGGTCGAGGCCCAGCTCGCGGGCGAGGGCGTCGTCGGTCCAGCGCAGCATCGTGGACCGGGAGAGCGGACCCACGTACGACGTCATCTGCACGGCCAGCCCGTCCAGCAGGGCGGTCAGCCGCCAGGCCGCCGACTCCGGGTCCTCGCAGCGGAACTCACCGGCGGCGGCGCCCTCCGCGATGACCTCGGCCAGCTCCGCCTTCCACCGCCGGTCGAGGTCGCCCGCGACCTCGCGCAGGGCGGGCTCCCGCAAGGAGACCGCCCAGCCCTCGATCCACAGCCGCCATCCCTTGGCCTGCCCGGTCGGCGCGTACCACCGTACGGCTGCCCGCAGCCGTCGTGCGGCGGAGGTGCGCCGGGCCAGCAGCTTGCGCAGATGGGCGAGGTCGGCCTCGGCCGCGTACCCGAAGGCGGCGGCGACCAGCTTCTCCTTGGTCGAGAAGTGGTAGAGCACCAGCGCGTTGCTCACCCCCAGCGCGGACGCCACATCGGCGATCCGCACGGCGGAGGCCCCGCGGATCTCGATCTGTTCGACCGTCGCCCGCAGCATCTCCTCGCGCCGCTCCGCCACGTTCAACCGGACTCTTGCCACGCGCCCACCCTAGACGAGCCATTCCGGTGCAACCGGTGGTGGCGGCGCCCCGGGTCACCGCTTCGCGCGTACGCGTGCGAAGGCCGCCGAGCGCCACGCCGGCCTGAGCCCCGTCGTGCCGTGGTCCGGCGGGTGGCGGTGGTGGGGGTATTCGCCTCGTCCGGGGTGATCCAGAAATTGACGTTGACGGCGGCGAAGTCCGCGTGGGTGGTGACGGCGGCGGGCACCTCGGGGCCGCACTTGAACCCCCACATCTGGCGCAGCGGGTAGCGGTCGCCGATGAGCCCCGGCAGGGCGTCCCGCAGTTCCTCGGCGATCTGCAGGAGCAGGGGGCAGCTGAACCCGTCCTGCATGAGCGCGCCCAGCCGCCCGTGGGCGTAGCGGTTGCCGAACCAGACCGTCGACTCCAGGCAGAACCGGTACAGCTCGTCCAGCGCTTCTCCGGTGAGGAAGTCGTCCACGGAGACGACGCCGGGTCCGTCCGCCAGATACTGCTCCTCGACGGCCGTGGGACCCCAGCGGTCGGACAGCGCACGCGCCACGCGCGGGGTGTCCCGGATGTGCAGCAGGCGGTTGTAGGTGGGGGCGATGCACGCGTCGGCCTCGGTGTCCAAGGGCTTCCGGGCGTCGGGGCCGTCGGCCGCCAGCCGGTCGTGCACCGCCTGGTAGGAGTCGATGACCCGGCTGTACTCCGGGCCCAGCACGCCCAGCCCCTGGAGGTGGCGCAGCTGGTCGATGTCGTGCCGCAGTTTGGGGACGCTCAGCGGGACGACCGACCGCCGGGCCGGATCGGCGACGTCCCAGCGCAGCCGGGCGAGGAGCCGGGCGCACCCCTCGGCCAGCGGGAAGTCGCCTCGTTCCAGGGCCACCGTGATGGCGCCCGGCAACCACGCCGTGGCGTCGTCGCCCGGGCCGTCGGCCTCCGTGCCCGGCGGGTCGCACCAGCGCAGCGCCTCGTCCCCCTGTTCCGAGGCGGCCAGCAGGAGCACCAGCTCGCGCCGGGACGCCTGGTCCGGCGGGCGGTCCCGCAGGGCGTCGCCGAGAACGCGCGCCGCCTCCCGCGTACGGCCGGCACCGGCGGCCGCGCTCACCCGGGCGACCAGCGGGCCGGCCTCCCATGACGTACCCACCCACGTCACCCGAGCCGGAAGGCGCCGCGCGCCTGGAGCTCGACCGCGTAGCGTGCGAGGGCGTTGAGGGTCACCGCGGCGTACGGGGGCACGAAGCTCGCGCTGATCGCGTGCTCGTCGTCCACCTGCTGGACGTGGACGAAGGTGGTCCAGGTGATGCCGGTGACGAACGGGGTGCTGCCGCGGGCCTGCATGCCGACACTCTCCTGTTCCGGCGCCGTCTCCCCGTCCCCCTTGCCACCCCCGCTTCCGCCCCGTCGCCGCAGAGCGTGTGCGAGACGTGGAGGTTGATGAAGTAGTGGAGCAGGTCGTCGGTGAGCCCGTGGATGCCCGTCTCCGCCGTACACCCCTCCAGCAGGGTCGCGAAGACCTCCTGACCGTCGTTCTCCACCGCCGCCCGGCAGAACTGCTCCCGCAGGAGGAAGTCGGTCTCCATGGCCAGGAACAGTGCGTCGATCCGGCGCACGTTCGCGGCGCGGGACATGACGGTGGATCGTCGTGCGTCCAAGGTCTGCTCTTCACATCTCGGTGTTCCGGTCGGGTGGCCCGGCGGCTGCCGGGCCGGGGGTCGGGGCTCAGGCGTGCGCGGGGTGGAGGCTGCCCCAGGCCATCCACTGTTCGGGGGCGGCGCCGACGCACCGGTCGCGCCACGTGCCGTACGCGCCGACGGCCGCATCGACGGCGCCGGGCAGCGGGGGCCCGACGCGGGGGGCGATACGGCCGGCCACGTCGGGCACGGCCATGGCCCGTGTCTCCAGGCTCCGCCGGGCGGCCAGGGCGAGCAGCCCGGTCGGTACGGTCAGCCGGCCGCCGAGCACCGGGAGGTCGCGGGTGTGCCGGGGGACGGACAGACGCCGAGGGGAGGGGGTGGGGCGAGGGAGGCGAGGTGGTTGAAGTCGATTTCCTCCTCCTCCAGCGCGTCGCGCAGTGCAGGCGCCGGACGTTCCGGCGGACCGGATCGCCGCCCCACATGCGCGGATGCATCGACGGCGCCAGCAGCGTGGGCAGCCCGGTCGAGCACAGGTAGGTCGTGGAGGCCAGGTCCGTCGCCAGACCCCCGGCCACCCGGCCGAGGAAACCGGCCGACGCCGGATGGACCAGCACCCGCCGGGCGACGTCCGTCAGCCAGACGTGCAGCGGCCGGAAGCCGGGGCCGGTGGTCTCGGTGGTCAGCACCGGACAGCGGCCCAGGTGCGCAGGGCCGGCACGGTCACGAAATGCGGGCCCGACGGCCGTGGAGCCGGGCAGCGCCGACGACAGTTCGTGGAGCAGGCCGCCGAGGTTGACCGCGGCCACCGACCCGGTGCCGATCACGAGTGTCAGCCCCTCCCGGGAGGCCGCCTCGGCGAACGAATCGGAGACCTCGCGGGGGCGGTACGCCGATGTCGTCGAGCATCGTGTCTCCGGTTCGGCTCGGTGCCTTCGAGGCCGCGCGGGGACCCCGCGCGAGCGCCGTGGCGACATCCATACCAGGTCCGGATCGGCGCGCGCCGGGCGGACAACCATCCCAACAGCAGATCGGCATGTGGGGTACGGCCCGGCGACGCGTGGTCGCGGTCCGCCTGCCCGGACAGCGCGGCGCGCCGGAATCCTCGGGGGGAGAAGCACGTTGGACCGTTCATGACGTCATTCGAACCAGCACAGGAAGCGCTGCTCCGCCTCATCGGTGAGCACGACGGGGGAGTGCTGGTCACTCTGAAACAGGACGGGCGGCCCCAGCTGTCCAACGTCAACCACGCCTATTACCCCGACGAGCAGGTGATCCGGGTATCGATCACCGAGGGCCGGGCGAAGACGCGCAACCTGCGGCGTGACCCCCGCGCGAGCTACCACGTCACCAGCGACGACCGCTGGGCCTGGACCGTCGTGGACGGCACCGCCGAGCTGACCCCGCCCGCCGCCGAACGGGACGACGCCACGGTGGAGGCCCTGATCACGCTCTACCGCGACGTCCGTGGCGAGCACCCGGACTGGGAGGACTACCGGCGGGCCATGGTCGAGGACCGCAGAGTGCTGCTCACGCTGCATATCGAGCACGTGTACGGGCAGTCGCGTGGCTGAACGGCCACGGGACCGCTGCCCCGTTCACCGCTCTCTTCTCGCCCTGTCGGACAGTCCGACGATAATGGGACGACACCGACTCCCCCAGGAGATGTTGTGACCGGCGCCGACTACTTTGTCCCCTTCCGTACGAAACTGCGTTCGATGCGCACCGAGCCCTTCGGGGCCGATCCGGCGGGAAGGCGGATGCAGCGCATTCTGAACTCGCCGAACTTCGCCGACGGGGTGTTCCAGAACCCGCTGGGAGCCCGGACCAGGCCGTCCGGGTCAGGGCTGGAATTCGCCAAGACCTACTTCCAGAAGGAGCAGCGGATCCGCAGGGCGCCGGCGGGCACCGTTCCGGTCCATGCCACCACGCTCGCCGATCTGGCCGCACCGCCCGCCACAGGGCTGCGGCTGACCTGGATGGGTCACTCCAGCGTGCTCGCCGAGATCGACGGCCGCCGGGTCCTGTTCGACCCGGTCTGGGGTGAGCGGTGTTCCCCGTTCCCCTTCGCCGGACCCAAGCGGCTGCACCCGGTGCCGTTGCCGCTGGCCACGCTCGGCCCCGTCGACGTGGTGGTGATCTCCCACGACCACTACGACCACCTCGACCTGCCGACGATCCGCGCGCTGGCGGGCACGGACACCGTCTTCGCCGTGCCGCTCGGGGTCGGCGCCCATCTGGAGCGCTGGGGAGTGGCCCCCGACCGGCTGCGCGAGCTCGACTGGAACGAGACCGCGCGGGTCAACGGGATCAGCCTCACCGCCACTCCCGCGCGCCACTTCTGCGGCCGGGGCCTGCGGAACAACCAGCACACCCTGTGGGCCTCCTGGGCCGTCTCAGGACCCGAGCACCGGATCTACCACAGCGGGGACACCGGCTACTTCCCCGGCTTCCGGGACATCGGCGCCGGGCACGGCCCCTTCGACGCCACGATGATCCAGATCGGCGCCTACTCGGAGTACTGGCCGGACATCCACATGACCCCCGCCGAGGGGATGCGGGCCCACCTGGACCTCCAGGGCGGACGCCCGCACGGGGTGATGCTGCCGATCCACTGGGGCACCTTCAACCTCGCCCCGCACGCCTGGGCCGAGCCCGCCGAGTGGACGAAGGACGCCGCCGAGGAGGCCGAGCAGGCGGCGGCGTTCCCCCGGCCGGGGGAGCCCTTCGAACCCGGCGGAACGCTCCCGGCGGACCCCTGGTGGCGAGCCGTCTCCGCCCCGATGACGGCCCCGCAGTGGCGTACGGCGACACCGGACGCGGTCCCGGGCGGCGCGCCCGTCGCGCGTCGGGACCTCGACGTGGCCGGGGAGCGGTGACGGCCGGGTGAGGGCCCAGGTGCCTGGGCCCTCACCCGCATCGGAGATCAGGACGCCGGTGCCGGGTACGTCGGGTACTCCACGCCGGAGACGTGCTGGACGACCCGGATGACCTGGCACGAGTAGCCGAACTCGTTGTCGTACCAGAGGTAGAGGATCGCGTTGTCGCCGTCGACCTTGGTGGCGCCCGCGTCGACGATCGAGGCGTGGCGCGAGCCGATGAAGTCGCTGGAGACCGCGTCGGGGGCGCTGATGAAGTCGATCTGGCGCTTGAGCGGCGAGGCCAGTGACACGTTGCGGAGGTAGTCGAGGACCTCCTCGCGGTCGGTCTCCCGGCCCAGGCGCAGGCTCAGGATCGCGATCGAGACGTCCGGCACCGGGACGCGGATGGAGCTGCCGGTGATCGGCGCGTCCAGGTCCGGCAGGGCCTTGGCCACGGCGGAGGCCGCACCGGTCTCGGTGATGACCATGTTGAGCGCCGCCGAGCGGCCGCGCCGGTCGGAGCTGTGGTAGTTGTCCAGCAGGTTCTGGTCGTTGGTGTACGAGTGGACGGTCTCCACGTGGCCGCGCAAAACGCCGTACTCGTCCGCCATCGCCTTGAGCGGCGGGACGATCGCGTTGGTGGTGCAGGACGCGCAGGACAGGATCTGCTCGTCGTCCTTGATCGTGTCGTGGTTGACGCCGTGCACGATGTTGGGGACGTCGCCCTTGCCCGGCGCGGTCAGGACGACCTTGGCGATGCCGGGGCGCAGGTGGTTGGAGAGCCCCTCGCGGTCGCGCCACCTGCCGGTGTTGTCGATCAGGATGGCGTCCTTGATCCCGTACTCGGTGTAGTCCACCGCCGTCGGGTCGTCCGAGTAGATCACCTTGATCTCGTTGCCGTTGGCGATGATCTTGCTGTTCGCCTCGTCAACGGTGATCGTGCCGGAGAACTGGCCGTGGATCGAGTCGCGCCGCAGCAGTGAGGCGCGCTTGACGATGTCCTGGCCGGAGCCCTTGCGTACGACGATGGCGCGCAGCCGCAGTCCGTTGCCGGAACCGGCCTTCTCGATGAGGAGGCGGGCGATGAGGCGGCCGATGCGGCCGAAGCCGTAGAGGACGACATCGCGCGAGTCGCGGCGTTCGATCTTGTTGGCCCCAGTCGCCCCGGCGACGGCCTCGGCGGTGAACTCCTCCACGCTCAGGCCGCGGTCGTCGGCGCGGAACGTCGCGGCCAGCATGCCTATGTCGATCTGGGAGGGGCCGAGGTCGAGTGTCGTCAGCGCCCGCAGGAACGGCATCGTCTCGGTGACCGAGAGTTCCTCACCGGCGATCTGCCGGGCGAAGCGGTGGGTCTTGAGGATGCTGACCACCGACTTGTTCACCAGGGAGCGGCTGTGCAGCAGGACGTTCACGTCCTGCTCACGGTGCAGCTTCCCGATGATCGGGATCATCGACTCCGCGATCTCCTCGCGGTGCATCCAGTTGGTGAACGAGTCGTCATTGACAGTCACGTGTTTATCTTTCGAGCTAGGCGGCGCTCATATGGTAGCCGCCCCGGTGTGTTCATCTTCAAGGTGGTCCCGTCCGGAGATCCGGGGCGGACCATGCCGGTGTCCGGGCGGCGTAATCGGGCGCCCGTGCGAGAGGTCATACCAGAGCGGGACGGATGGCGGGCAAGTTCCACAACTGCCCGTCGCACACAGGTTGATGGCGACTACCGTGTGTGCTCGGTGATCAACGGCGGGCTCCTGGACCCAAGGGCCGGCCCGACCGCTGACCCGAGCCGGACCGACCACCGTCGGTGCCACCGCAGGAACGCCGACAGGGGCGACAGGAACGCCGATTCCTGGTCCCCCGTACCGAGGACGCTGATGTCTCAACTTCGCGCACCCGCCGCGCGACCGGACCGCCGCGAGGGCGGGCGGCACGGCCGCCCCGGCGCACGCGCCCATTCGGCCCCGAACAGGCCGCGCGCCACCCCGGCGACCCCTGAAGGCCGCATTCGCCCGCAGTTGCTGCGCACCGCGCTGCTTCCCACCATCGCCGCCCTGCTCAGCGGCGCGGCAGCCGTCATCTTCACTGTCCGGGACGGTGCCGTCGACCCGTCCCCGGGCCTCTGGGCCGCGCTCGGCGGATCGGCCGCCCTGGCCGTCGCCGCCGTCGCGGCCGCCTACCTCGGCGCCCACCGCGTCGCCGGTGCCGTGCTCGACCGGGCCCTGACGCTCCGCCGCGCCAGCGCCCAGGGACAGGCCGAGCTCCAGCGGGTGGTGGAGCAGCTCCGGGCCGGGGAACCCGTCGGCCCGCGCCGCCCCCCGCCGCCGCCCGCCCCCGACGGCGACGCCTTCGACCTGCTCGCCCAGGAGATGGGGCGGGCCCAGGACGCCGCGGTCACCGCGATCGTCCAGGCCTCGCAGCTCTTCAGTTCCACGGGCAACGAACAGAAGGTCGAGGTCTTCGTCAACCTCGCCCGGCGGCTCCAGTCCCTGGTCCACCGCGAGATCCAGATCCTCGACGAGCTGGAGCACGAGGTCGAGGACCCCGACCTGCTCAAGGGCCTCTTCCACGTCGACCACCTGGCCACCCGCATCCGCCGTCACGCGGAGAACCTCGCCGTCCTCGGCGGGGCCGTCTCCCGGCGCCAGTGGAGCAACCCGGTCACCATGACCGAGGTGCTGCGCTCGGCCATCGCCGAGGTCGAGCAGTACCCCCGGGTCAAGCTCGTCCCGCCGATGGACGGCACCCTGCGCGGCCACGCCGTCGCCGACGTGATCCATCTGCTCGCCGAACTGGTCGAGAACGCCACGGTGTTCTCCGCCCCGCACACCCAGGTCCTGCTGCGCGTCCAGCGCGTCACCGCCGGACTCGCGCTGGAGGTGGAGGACCGCGGTCTCGGGATGCCGGACCACGAGCAGAACCGGATGAACGCCCTGCTCTCCGACCCCGACCAGGTCAACGTCGCCCATCTGCTCCAGGACGGCCGGATCGGCCTGTTCGTCGTCTCGGCCCTGGCCCGCCGCCACGGCATCGCGGTCCGCCTCCAGAGCAACATCTACGGCGGTACGCAGGCGGTCCTCGTCCTGCCGCAGACCCTCCTCGGCACCGACCCCGACACCGAGGCCCCGCCCGGCGCCGCCCCCGTACCGCCGCCCGGAGCCGTACACCGGCCGCCCGCCGACGACGGACGGACGGCCCCGCCCGCACCGCCCCAGGTGCGGGCCGCCCAGCCGCAGGCCGTCCCCGGGCCGGCCGGACAAGCGTCCCCCGGCCAGGCGCCCGCCGGCCACCCGCGCGACGCCCAGGCGCCGGGCTCGCACGCCCACGCCGCACCGGAGAGCCGCATGCCGGGGCCTCGCGGTGAGGCGCCGCCCCTCCCGCTGCGCGCCGAACGGGTCGACCGGCCCGCACCGGCCGCGTCCGCCCTCGACCGGCCGGCACAGGCCGCCTTCACGCCGGAGCACGCCGACCGCCCCATCCCTGCTGCCCTCACGCCGGAGCACGCCGACCGCCCGGCCCCGGGCACCTTCGCGCCGGAGCACGATGCCCGCCCCGGCCCGGCCGCCTTCGCGCCGGAGCACGCCGACCGCCCCGCCCCCGCCGCCCTCGTCCCCGAGCGGGTCGACCGGCCCGCGCCGCCCGCCGCCCGCCCTGAACTCCCCAAGCGGGCCAACCAGGAACACCTCGTCCCGCAGTTGCGGGAGGCGCCCGTGCCCCGCGTCGAGGACGAGCACGCCCTGCACGACCCGGGCCTCATGGCCGCCTTCCGGCGCGGTGTCGACCTCGCCGAGGCCCAGACGGCACAGACGGCCCAGGAGGAGGGGACCGGCGACGGATACGGCGGTGCCACCGGTGGGCCGACCGCGCTGGACGCCCCTTTGGAGACCCTCGCCCCCCTCCCCGTACGCGGAGCCGCCCGGGCGCCCGCGCCCCTCGGCCGCCCGCAGACCGGGCATGACACCTTCCTGCCGGGCCACGCCGTGCCGGAACCCCGTAAAGACACGACTTTCAAGGAGTAGACACGATGCCGAGCGACATGCAGGCCGGTCAGGTCTCGGACCTGGACTGGCTGCTGAGCGGACTGGTCCAACGCGTGCCCTACACGCGCAGCGCGGTGCTGCTCTCGGCCGACGGACTGGTGAAATCCGTCCACGGCATGGACCCCGACAGCGCCGACCACATGGCCGCCCTGGCCGCCGGGCTGTACTCCCTGGGTCGCAGCGCCGGCGCCCGCTTCGGCGACAACGGCGACGTCCGGCAGGTGGTCGTCGAACTCGACTCCACGCTCCTGTTCGTCTCCACCGCCGGGTCCGGCACCTGTCTCGCCGTCCTCGCCGGACGCGAGGCGGACGCCGCGGTCCTCGGCTACGAGATGGCGATGCTGGTCAAGAGCGTCCGCCCCTATCTGATGACCCCGCTGCGGCAGCCGGCCGGGGCCCCGTTCGCCTCGGGGCTGTGAGGATGCCGGCCCCGCAGGACGGGCCCCTGCTCGACGACGCGGCCGGCCGGCTGATCCGCCCGTACACCGTCAGCAACGGCCGCACCCGGCCGTCCACCGGATTCGATCTGCTCTCCCTGGTCATGGCCACGGGCATCGAACCCGACATCCCCCTCGGCCCCGAACACACCCTGGCCCTCGGACTGTGCGAGGGGCCCATGTCCGTCGCCGAGATCGCCGCACACCTCCGGCTGCCCGCGGTCGTCACCAAGGTCCTCCTCTCCGACCTGGTCGGCTGCGGAGCGGTCACCGCGCACGCCCCCGCATTCCATGACACACCCACCGACCGATCCCTGCTGGAGGCAGTGCTCGATGGTTTACGACGACAGCTCTGACCGCACCGGAACCACCGAGTTCTTCCCCGTGGCCCTCAAGGTGCTGGTCGCGGGCGGATTCGGCGTCGGCAAGACGACCTTCGTCGGCGCGGTCAGCGAGATCGCCCCGCTGTCCACGGAGGAGCTGCTCACCCAGTCCGGCGTGGGCACCGACAACCTGGACGGCGTCGAGTCCAAGACGGCCACCACCGTCGCCATGGACTTCGGCCGCATCACCCTCTCCGAACAGCACGTCCTGTACCTGTTCGGGACGCCGGGCCAGGAGCGCTTCTGGTTCATGTGGGACGAGCTCTCCAACGGCGCGCTCGGCGCCGTGGTGCTCGCCGACACCCGGCGGCTCGCGGAGTGCTTCGCCGCCGTGGACTTCTTCGAGCGGCGCGGCATCGGATTCATCGTGGCGGTCAACGAGTTCGACGGTGCGTACCGCTACGAACCCGACGAGATCCGGGCCGCCCTCGACCTCGGACCCGCGGTGCCCGTCGTCCTGTGCGACGCCCGGATCGCCAGCTCCGGTACGGGGGCGCTGGTCACCCTCGTACAACATCTGATCAACGCCACCTCCGCGCCCGCCCCGCTCCAGGCCTTCGGAGCCCACCAGTGACGTCCTTCGCCACCGGCCGGATGCTGCTGACCCCCGCCGACCGGGACGGCCCGGCCCGCGCGGAGCGGCTGCGGAGGCTGGACCTCGGTGAACGCCCCGACGCCTCGTTCGACAGCTTCGACGCCTTCGCCGACAAGGTGGCCGAAGCGACCGCGTCACCTTTCTCGATGGTCAACTTCATCGACGAGAACCGGCAGTTCTTCGCGGGGCTGCACACCCCGGCGGGCAATCGGGGCGGCCAGGACATCGGGGCCGTCGCGGCGGGCGGCAACCGCGGCGCCCGCTACATGGCCCGCGACCACGGCTACTGCCCGCATGTCGTCGTCCGGCGCAAGGCGCTGGTCCTGGACGACGTCTGCGACTACCCGCGGTTCGCCGGCAATCCGGTGGTCGACGACATAGGCGTCCGCTCCTACCTCGGCGCGCCGCTCATCGACCGTACGGGCATCGCGCTCGGGACCGTCTGCGCCGTCGACACCGTGCCGCGCCCCTGGGGCCGCGCGGGCCTGGACACCATCAAGTTCCTCGCCCAGGAGCTCGTCCGCCAGATCGACCACCGGGAGGGCTACCGTCATCCGTGACGCCGGATCCCTCAACTCCCATGCGGCGGTGGGCCCGTGCTGCCCCGCAGCACCACCTCCCCGTCGATCCGGACCACCCGCGAGCGCCCCGCCCCCGACGGTGTGCGCAGGGCCAGCGCGATCACCCGCTCGCCCATCGCGGTGAGCGGCAGCGCCACCGTGGTCAGCGGCGGCGACAACTCCCGTACGAGAGGGATGTCGTCGAACCCCGCCAGCGACATGTCCTCCGGCACCCGCACCCCCGCCTCGCGCAGCGCGGCCAGCGCACCGACCGCCATCACATCGGTCACCGCGAAGACACACGTCGGCCGGGGGCCGCCGGACGTCAGCAACCGCCGCGCCGCCAGATGCCCGCCCTCCCGGGTGAACGCCCCCCGCACCACCCGGTCGAGACCGATGCCCGCCTGGGCGAGCCCCTCCCGAAACCCGTTCAACCGGTCGTCCACCGTGGTCAGTTCGGGTGGACCGGTGAGAACGGCGAACTCCCGGTGCCCGAGCGCCACCAGTGCCTTCGCGAGCTCCGCCGCCCCGGCCCGGTTCTCCGGCTGCACGGTGTCCACCCGCAGCGACCGGTGCCGGCTGACCACCGCGACCCGGCCGCCGGCGCGCACGTACGGGTCCAGCTCCGCGTCCATCGCCCGCTCCCAGGCCCGGTCCTGGAAACCGGAGCCGATCAGCAGGATGGCCCGCGCGCGCTGGGCCCGCAGCATCGAGACGTACGCGATCTCCCGGGCCGGCTCACGGAAGGTGGAGGCCAGCATCACCAGCAGGTCCTGCTCCGCCGCCGCCCGCATCACCCCGCTGGCGATGCCCGCGAAGTAGGGGTCGCTGACGTCGTGGCAGATCAGCCCCACCGTACGGTTGCCATCGGAGCTGGCGAGGGCCTGGGCATGGGCGTTGGGGATGTAGCCGAGGAGGTCGGCCGCGGCGCGCACCCGGCTGCGCAGATCGTCACGGACCCGGGTGGTGCCGTTCAGCGCCCGGGAGGCGGTGGCCGGCGATACGCCCGCCTCGCGGGCCACGGCGTCGAGCGTCACGTGGGGGGCCGGGACGCGGCGACGCGGATCGGGGTGGAGAGGTGTTTCCCGTTCACTCAACTCGACCCCCAGGGGTGCGGTGGTGGCAGGGCCCCGAAACTTCGGGACGGCCTATTGACCGTGTGCGCGAACAGTCATTAGCGTGGCGGCACCTTACCAGAAAGCGCTTTCTGAAAGCGCCTTCAGATCACCGCCACCTGAGTCGCAGGATCGCAGGATCGCACAGCTCGTCACAACCGACCCCGGCTTACAGGGAGTTGACCGTGAGTGAGACCGCGTTGGCCAAGAGGCCCGCCGAGGTGGCGGGGGTCGCCCGCAGGGTAGGCCCCACGGCGGGGGAGCGGCTGGCCCGTGCCGCGGAACGGAGCTGGCGGCCCGTGGCGCTGCTGCTCGCCTGCTTCGCGCTCTGGTGGGTGATCGCGGCGGCCGAACTGGTCGAGCCGTATCTCGTGCCGTCGCCCGGCGCGACCCTCGACGTCCTGACGGGCAAGGCGGGTTACCTCTGGCAGCACAGCTGGGTGACGACGTACGAGACGCTCCTCGGCTTCGTCATCGCGGTCGCCGTCGGGGTGTTCGCGGCGGTGGTGATGGTGTATTCCTCCACCGTCGAGCGCACGCTCTACCCCATCCTCCTCTTCGCCCAGGTCGTGCCGAAGATCGCCATCGCCCCGCTCTTCGTGGTCTGGCTCGGCTTCGGTATCGCGCCCAAGATCCTCATCGCCGTCCTCATCGCGTTCTTCCCGGTGGTGATCTCGATGGTCACCGGTCTCAAGGCCGTCGACCCGGAGATGCTCCAACTCTCCGCCACGATGGGGGCGAAGCCCTGGCAGACCTTCCTGAAGATCCGCTTCCCGGCCTCGCTCCCGCACCTGTTCTCCGGCCTCAAGGTCGCCGTCACCCTCGCGGTGACCGGTGCGGTGGTGGGCGAGTTCGTCGGGGCGAACGAGGGCCTCGGCTATGTGATCCTCCAGGCCAACGGCAACCTCGACACCCCGATGCTCTTCGCCGGGCTGCTGGTGATGTCGCTGATCGGCGTCGTCCTCTTCGTCGTGGTCGAGATCGCCGAGAAGCTGCTGCTGCCGTGGCACGCCAGTCGCCGGGAGACCTCGGCCACCACCACGTACTGAACTCCCGGAAGCCACCGTCCCGTTGCGAGAAGGGCCAGCCCATGCACGCGCGCAGACTCCTGATCGGTGCCGTACCCCTCGTCCTGGTGGCGACCGCCTGCGGCGGCAACGACGCGTCGACCACCACCAGCGACTCCGGCAAGAAGCTGGACCGGGTCACGCTGACGCTCAACTGGTATCCGTACGGCGAACACGCGCCGTTCTACTACGGAAAGCAGCAGAAGATCTTCGAGAAGCACGGCATCGACCTGGACGTCCGGGCGGGCCAGGGCTCGCAGAAAACGGTGCAGGCAACTGCCGCCGGACAGACGGACTTCGGCTGGGCCGACACTCCGGCGCTGCTCGCGGGCGTGGACCAGGGCGTCAAGGTGAAGAGCCTCGGCGTCTTCCTCCAGACCACGCCCGCCTCCGTGCAGTCCTTCGACGCGAAGGGCATCGCCGCGCCCGGTGATCTCAAGGGCCGTACGATCGCCGGGACCGCCGGGGACGCGCTCTCCAAGACCTTCCCGATCTTCCTGAAGAAGAACGGCATCGGTGAGTCGGACGTCAAGGTCCAGAACACCGACCCGGCCGGCAAGATCGCCGCCGTGATCTCGGGGAAGACCGACGGGCTGCTCGGTTACGCCAGCGACCAGGGGCCCACCATGCAGGACAAGGCCAAGAAGCCGGTCTCCTACCTCCGGTTCTCCGAGCACGGGCTGAACTTCTACTCCAACGGGCTCCTCGCCGGTCAGAAGATCCTCGCCGCCAAGCCGGAGTTGGCGCAGCGCATGGTGCGGGCGGTCAGCGAGGCGTGGGCGGCGGCGGCGAAGGAGCCGGGGCCGGCGGTCGCCGCGATGGACGGTGCTTCCGAGCAACTGCCGCCAGAGTCCGTCCTGTCGGAGCAGTTCGCCACGACGCTCACCCTGCTG
Source organism: Streptomyces cyaneofuscatus (assembly GCF_042718795.1). GTDB lineage: Bacteria > Actinomycetota > Actinomycetes > Streptomycetales > Streptomycetaceae > Streptomyces > Streptomyces cyaneofuscatus_A. Next base: position 302,231 of record NZ_JBHXOX010000001.1, on the reverse strand, counting down.
CACACCGAGGCGACCGAGGGCAAGGCGCCCGGCGTCAACACCGAGGCCGACTGGCAGCAGACCATCGACGTGTTCGCCGAGGCGGGCATGGTGGCCTCGCCGAAGGCCGTGGGCGACTACTGGGACACGAAGACGGCGTTGAAGGGATGACGGCGATGCCGAGGGAGCAGGCGACGACAGCGCCCGTGTCGCCGAAGGGGGTTGGGGCGGCCACAGTCCAGTTGGCTGATGTGGCGGTCCGGTTCCGTAGCAAGAAGCGTGATGTCACGGCGCTGAGCGACGTCTCGCTGGACGTGGCGCCGGGGGAGTTCGTCGCCATCGTCGGCCCGTCGGGGTGCGGCAAGTCCACGCTGCTGAAGCTGGTCGCCGGGCTGCTCACGGCCTCCTCCGGCGAGGTCCTGCTCGGCGGCGAGCGGGTCACCGGCCCACGCCACGACATCGGTTACGTCTTCCAGCGCGCGGCCCTGCTGGAGTGGCGCTCCGCGCTGCGCAACATCCTGCTCCAGGCCGAGATCCGCCGGATGCCGGCGGCCCAGGCGCGCGGGCGGGCGGACGAGCTGATCCGGATGACCGGCCTGACCGGATTCGAGGACGCCTACCCGCACGAACTCTCCGGCGGTATGCAGCAACGGGTCGCGCTCTGCCGGGCGTTGCTCCACGAACCGCCGGTCCTCCTGATGGACGAGCCGTTCGGCGCGCTGGACGCCCTGACCCGCGAGCAGATGAACACCGAGCTGAACCGGATCTGGCGGTCCACCGGCACCACGGTCCTCCTGGTCACCCACTCGATCTCGGAGGCCGTCTATCTGGCCGACCGGGTGGTGGTGATGAGCCCGCGCCCCGGCACCATCACGGAGATCATCGAGGTGGGGCTGCCCGCAGAGCGCGACTACAGCGAGACGCTGGGGCGCCCGGAGTTCCGCGCGGCCGCGGCGCACATCCGTGACCTGCTGGGGGCGGTGTCGGCGCAGGACTGAGGGGCCTGGGGCGGGGTCAGGGTCGGGGGTCCCCCTCACGACGGTGCCTGATCCAGCCCGAACGAGTCCGCCAGCATCTCCATGTGGGCGCCCAGCAGCGTGCCGCCCCGGTGCGCCATCCCGGCGAACTGGCCGGCCACCTCCAGGCTGACCGAGCCGTGCAACTGGGTCCAGGCCAGCACCGCGCCCGCCAGCGCCGAGGCCGCCCGGATCTCCCGGGCCTCCTGGGCCGGGGCGTCAGGAGGGTCGGCCACCTCCGGTGCGTACCGGGCCACCCAGGCTCCCACCGTCCCGTCCGCCGCGAGCCAGGCGGTCATCTCGTCCACCGTGGCGGCCACCGCCGGTCCGGGGCTGCCGGTGGCGAAGAGCGGCAGGAAGGGGCCCAGCACCGCACGGGCCCGCTCCAGGGTGTCGGCCGGGGCCACATAGCCGGGGACCGGGGCGCCCTGGATCAGCAGATAGCGGTGGGGCTCGGCGATCGCCCAGGCGCGGTACGCCTCGGCCAGATCGTGCAGCCGTGCGCGGACGCCCCGGGACGCCTTCGCCGAGCGGGCCGCCGCCCGTTCCATCGCGGCGGCGGCGTCGTCGTACGCGTCCCTGATCAGGGCGTTGAGCAGATCGTCCCGGCCGGCGAAGTAGCGGTAGAGGGCGGGGCCGGAGAGGCCCATCTCCTTGGCGATCCGGGTCAGCGCGAGAGCGGTGCCGCCGCCCTCCGCGAGCTGCCGCAGCGCCAGGTCCTTGATCTCCGCCCGGGTCTGCTCCCGGTACCGGGCGCGTGGTCCCTGCTGGGCCCGTTCCATCACGGTCCCCTCTCGCCTGCCCCCACCTGCCGAGCTCACTTCAGTTACAGAGTCTAACAAGCGCTATTGCTATGAGCTGTAGCAAGAGTTATGGTCTCTAACAGCAGTGCTGATCCGACCCACCTCGAAGGGGCACACCATGACCACCGCACCCGCTCTCCACACCGTCCTCGGCTCCGGACCCGCCGGTACGGCCCTGGCCACCGAGCTGGTCCGCCGGGGCCACCCGGTCCGGCTCGTCGACCGGTCGGGCGGCGGCCCGGCGATCGAGGGCGTCGAGCGGTACGCCGCCGATGTCGCGACCCTGGAGGGGGCCCGCGCAGCCGTGACCGGGGCCGCCGTCGTGTACCACTGCGTCAACGTCGGCTATCACCTCCAGGTGGAGGTCATGCCGAAGATCCAGGAGGCCGTCCTCGGCGCGGCCGAGCAGCAGGGCGCCCGGCTCGTCGTCCTGGACACGCTCTACCCGTACGGCGAGACGCACGGCGCGGTGATGACCGAGGACTCCCCGTGGAACGCGACCACCCGCAAGGGCCGTATGCGCGCCGAGCTCGACGCCCGCTACCTCGCCGCCCACCGCGAGGGCAGGCTGTCCGTCGTCCTCGGGCGCTCCGCCGACTTCGTCGGCCCCGGCGTGCTCAACTCCACCCTCGGTGGCGCCGTCTTCCCCGCCGCCCTCACCGGGCAGCCGGTTCCCGCCCTCGGCGACATCGACCTGCCGCACAGCTACACGTACATCGAGGACGTCGCCGCCGGGCTCGCCACCCTCGGCGAGCACCCGGAGGGCGACGGCCGGGTCTGGCACCTGCCCACCGCGCCGGCGCGCACCACCCGCCAGATCCTCGCTCTCGTCGAGGAGCGCACCGGCCGCCCGCTGGAGCTGACCGTGATCCCCGAGCCCCGCCCTTTCGGCCCCTTCGACGAGGCCTTCATGGCGGAGTACGCGGAGATGTTCTACCAGCACACCGAGGCGCAGATCGTCGACTCCTCGGCCATCGAGAAGGCCTTCGGGCTCGCCCCCACCCCGCTGGAGGCAGCCATCGACGCCACCCTCGGGTGGTACGAAGAGCTCCTCGCCGCCTCGCAGCGCTGAACGCGCCCCGGCCCCGGGTGCGGAACCGCACACCCGGGACCGGACGGCACGTACCGCCGCTCAGCGCACCACCGCTCCGTGGCCGCCGTCAGTAGCGCAGCCTCGACAGATACCGATAGCTGGCCCGTGCCGAGGCGAACGGGTCGGCCGGGGCGTCATGCTCCACCAGCCACTGCCGCACCCCGCCCTCCCGCGCGGTGTCGAACATCCCCGGGAAGTCCAGCACCCCCGACCCGACATCCGCGAAGTCCCCGTTCGGTGCCATGTCCTTCACATGGAGCGCCGGGAACCGCCCGGGATGCCGGACGAACAGCTCGCCGGGTGCGGAGGAGCCTCCCTTGGCCGCCCAGTACAGGTCCAGCTCGAACCCGACCAGCTCCGGATCGGTCTCGTCGAGCAGGATGTCGTACAGGCTGACCCCGTCCACCACCTCATGGTCGCCACCGTGGTTGTGGTAGAGCAGCTTCAGTCCTGACTCCCGGGCGGCGCGCCCCGCCCGGTTGAACTGCCGTGCCACTTCCCGGTATCCGGCCGGGGAGTGCAGGGAACCCGGCAGGCTCGGCACCACGATCCACGTGCCGCCAAGAGTGTGGACGTCCTCCAGGGCCTGGGGCAGCCCGGGGCCGGTCACGGTGTCGTAGCCGACGTGCTCCAGGACCGCCTTCAGCCGGACCCGGTCCAGCATCTGCCGTATCGCGGCGGGGGAGTTGCCGTGCCGGCCGCTGACGCCGACCGTGGCGTAACCGATCCCGGCGAGCCGCTCCAGCGTCCCCGCGAAGTCCGCCGCGAGCGGTGCCCGCATCGTGTACAGGTGCATCCCGATCCCGGACGGCGGGATGCGCCGGCAGCCCCGCCGCCCGGCCGCCGAGGCCGGTGCCGCGCCGCCGATGCCCACGGCGGCGGTGACGGCGGCCGTACCGAACGCCGCACTGGCTGCCGTACCGACTGCCATGCCGAGAAAGGCTCTTCGTGTGCTGTTCACGCGTTTCCCGCCTCTCACTTCACGTCGATGCGCACGGCACCGGTGGTGGTGTCGCCCTTGTTGTCGGTGACCGTCAGATGGGCGGTGTAGGCACCCTTGCGGTCGTAGCGGTGGCTCGCCGTCGCACCCTCGGGCCCGGTCGGCTTCACGTTGTCGCCGAAGTCCCAGTGGTACGAGGCGATCGTCCTGCCTTCCGCCGGCTCGACCGTGCTGCTCAGCGCGACGGTCAACGGAGCTGTTCCGGAGGCCGGTACGGCCTGCACCGCCACCTCCGTACCGCCCGCCTTCTCCACGCCCGGCCCGTTGAAGTGCAGCCAGTCGACCGAGAGCAGGTCGGCCTTGCCGTCGCTCCACTCCGGGTTGGTGAAGACGACGTACAGCTTCGTCGTGGAGCCCGGGTCCTTGAGCTCCGTCGTCGGCGAGATGAGCTTGTCCCAGCCGCCGGTGCTCGGAACGGTCACCGAACCGAGCAGCTCGCCCGTCGGGGATCCGGCCCGGAACTCCACCGTGGAGCCGAGCCCGCCCGACGAAGCGCCGACCGTCACGGAGTCGACACCCTTCAGGTTCACCGGGTCGAAGGTGACCCAGTCGCCGTCCTCGATCTCGATGAGCCGCTTCCCGCCGGAGGCGTCCGCCCGACTCCCCACCTCAGCACCGCCGTTGCGGCCACCGGTCGAGATGAAGTGCTCCGCCTCGCGGTAGGAGGTACGCAGGGTCAGCGAGGTGGAGCCGGTGAGCGCGGGGGCGTCCGGTGCGCCCTTGTCCTCGTACTGGGCGGTGATCCCGTAGTAGAGGTTCTGTCCCGGACCGTGACTGTCTCCCGCGTCCGTGACGATCTCACCCGTGCAGCCGGTGTAGTTGTCCAGCGGATGCAGATGGGTGTCATGGCCGAGCTGCGACTGCACCACGACTCGCGAGCAGTCGATCGGACCGCTCTGCCCGTCCTCCTTGTCGGTCACCTCGACCGTGAAGGGGATGGTGTCACCGAAGCTGAACATGCCGCCGTCCAGCGGCTGTTGAATGGTCACATCGGGCCGGGTGTTGCCCACGGTGATGTCCTGCACCGCCAGCGCCGTCAGCTCGTCGGGCCCGGTGACGGTCAGCCGGGCCGTGTGGAGCCCCTTGGCGGTGTACGTGTGCGAGGGGTTGGCCTCGGTCGAATCCGTGGTGCCGTCGCCGTCGAAGTCCCAGGCGTAGGTGACCGGTTGGTCTCCGGGCAGCCCGGAACCCTCGCTGGAGAACTCCACCGTGAGCGGGGCCGGGCCGCTGTCCCGGTCGACGGAGAGCCTGGCATCCGGCAGCCGGCCGTCACCGACGTGGTCGATCCGGTAGATGCCCGCGCCCTCGTTGCTGCCGCCCCGCCCGGTCCCGCTGCCGAGCCCGAAGTCGATGACGTACAGCGCCCCGTCCGGACCGAAGTCCGCGTCGAAGGGCTGGTTCCACTCCATGTCCTCGAAGATGCCGTTGATGGAGTGGAGGTCACCCTCCTTCACCGGGTCGAAGCGCGGATCGGTGAAGGTCTGGTCCTCGCTCTGGAACGAGAAAGTCTTGAACCACCGTCGGGTCAACTCGTAGTTGAACGCCTTGCCTTCGAAGTACGCGGGGAACTTCGTCCGGTAGGTGTTGTCCGGGTCGTAGTCGTAGACCGGACCGCCCATCGGGCCACCGCCCCCGGTGCCCAGCTCCGGGAACTCGGCCGACGCGGAGTACGCGTACCAGACCGTGGCGGGCTGGGCGGGCGGCAGCTCGCGCAGCCCGGTGTTGTTCGGCGAGTCGTTGACCAGGGCCGCGCAGTCGAACTTCGGGCCGGACTTCTTCGCCGCGAAGTCGTAGTCGTTGAACGGGGTGTTGTTCCCGACGCAGTACGGCCACCCGAAGTTCCCCGCCTCGGTGATACGGGTGTACTCGACGGTCCCCTCGGGCCCCCGGTCCGCCACCGCCTGCCGCGCGTCGGGACCGTAGTCCGCGACCATCAGCGCCCCGCTGATCGGATCGGTGGTGATCCGGAACGGGTTGCGCATGCCCATCGCGTAGATCTCCGCGCGCGTCTTCGCCGTGCCGGGCGCGAACAGGTTCCCCTCCGGGACGGTGTACGTCCCGTCGTCCTGCGGGGTGATCCGCAGGATCTTGCCGCGCAGGTCGTTGGTGTTGCCCGCGGTCATCTGCGCGTCCCAGGCACGCCGACCCTCGCCCTCGTCGATGGGCGTGAAGCCGTCCGAGGCGAACGGGTCGGTGTTGTCGCCGGTCGCCGCGTACAGGTTGCCGTCCTTGTCGAAGGCGAGCGAACCGGCCATGTGCGAGTTGGCCCGGCCCTCGCCGCGCAGCGTCGGAACGGTCAGCAGCCGTTTCTCGGACGTCGGATCGACGGTGTTGCCGTCCACGGTGAAGCGCGAGAGGTTCAACCGCTTCTCGACCTTGTCGGAGTGGAGCAGATAGAGCCAGTTGTTCTCCGCGAACCCGGGGTCCAGGGTCAGCCCCAGCAGCCCGTCGGACTGACTGGTCATCTCCGGTGTGTACGCGAGGTCCAGCGCGGTCGAGACCTTCATCGTCTCCTGGTCGATCACCTTCAGCTTCCCGGTCCGCTGGGCGAAGAAGACCCGCCGGTCGGGGGCGATCGCCAGCTCGAACGGGTCGGCCAGGTCGCTCGTCGCGAGCGCCGTACGCTGGAAGGAACCGGTGCGCGTCGCGGTGCAGTCGCCCTCCGCCGCACCCGCCGCCCACTGGATGCCGCCGAGCAGATGCTGGACGAAGGCCTCTTCCTGGAACGACGCCTTGTCGTGCCCGCCGGCGGTGAACCAGGAGCGCCCGCCGTCGTAGTTCTGGCACCAGGAGAACGGGTGGTCCACGCCCTCGTCGAGGCCGGTGACCCCGTCGCGCACCTTGATCTGGGCGAGCGTGTGCACCTTGGAGGTCGGGTTGGAGCGCCAGTTGTACCACTCCTCCGTCCGCTCCCAGAGGTCCGGCAGATGCTCCGTGGAGGGGTGGGCGCGGTCCAGCACCTTGACGCGGCCCGTCTGCACCTCGGGGTGCTGGTCGAAGATCGCGCCGACCAGACCCTCGTACCAGTCCCAGTCCCGCTCACTGGCGGACGCGGCGTGCACGCCCACCCAGCCGCCGCCCGCGCGGATGAACCGCTGGAGCGCGGCCCGTTCGTCGGCGGTCAGCAAGTCGCCTTTCTCCGGGGTGGAGTTGGTGTTGTTGAAGACGACGGCCTGGAAGCGGCCGAGATCGGCGTCGTTGAAGACGGCGGAGTCCTCAGTGGCCTCCACCTCGAAGTCGTGCTCGGCCCCGAGCTTCTTCACCGCCTCGATCCCGGCCGGAATGGAGTCATGGGTGAAGTTGGTGACCTCGGAGTAGACGAGCACCCGGTACGGGGCCGCCGCCTGCGCCGCGGGCGGCGCGGCCACCAGCAGGGCGAGGACCAGCGCCAGGAGGGAGGTGACGGCGATGAAGGGGGATGGGGCGCCGGGGGAACGGCCGACGCGGCCGGCCCGGCGTGACGAACGGCGTTTCATGGGGCGCTCCCTGTGCGGTAGATGCCGGCTGTGGGGTGTAGAAAGCGCTTTCTGAAGTACGCCGTTCAGGGTAGGTTCACCGCTCCGACGGGGTCAATGGGTCTGCGGGGCGCGCCGGTCCGGGTGCGACGCCGGTTTCCGCCGGGGGTGGATGTCGGTCCCGGGCGTTACGGTCGAATCCTGGGCAACGTCCGCCGTCGGGGGGATCGGAACATGACCGCCAGGAGCGACGCCACCGTCACGGCCGCCGATGTCCGCTCGGCCGCGCTGTCCCTGCCCGACACCACCGAGAAGCTCGCGTGGGGGCAGCCCACCTTCCGGGTGGCGGGCAAGATCTTCGCCTCGCTGGGCGACGACGACACGGCGATGGGGGTGAAGTGCCCCAAGGAGGACCGCGTGGAGCTGAGCGCCACCGAGCCGGGGAAGTTCTTCCTGAAGGAGGGGCACGACGACCACTACGCCTGGCTGCGGGTCCGGCTGGCCGCACTCGAGGACGCGGGGGAGCTCGCCGCCATCCTCGCCGACGCCTGGCGGCAGGTCGCCCCGCGCCGGCTGCTGGCGGCGCACCCGGAGCTGGAGGGGCCGGGGGAGGAGTGAGGGGAGGGGCCGGGAGACGGCTGAGGGGAGGGGCGGGTTCCGCCGCCCCTCCGGTGCCTGCGCTCAGCCCCGCAGGAACCCGGTGATCCGCTCCCGCAGCCCCCGCGCGTCCAGTCCGTGCGCGGCCAGATGCTCCTCCATCTGCCCGTACCGGCGCAGCTCGGCGCGCCCCACCCCCAGCCCGAGGACCCGGTGGGGCAGCTCCATGAGCGCCTCGTTCGCCGCGGCCGTGGAGGTGCCCGCCAGATAGGGCTCCACGATCACCACATCGGCGCTCGGGACCGCACCCGCATCGGTCCGGACCCCCGCCCCCACGGCGCGGCGCAGGCCCGCCGCGTCGAACGGCCGCACGGTGGTCGCGTACAGGACACCCACGTCCAGCCCTTCGGTCGCCGCGAGGACGTTGTCGAGCATCGGGCCGACCGCCACGACGGTCCCGCCCCGCCCCTCGCGCACCACGGAGAATCCGCCTGAGCCGGTGGAGCGGCCCACGGGCCGCGCCTCCTGGTTGGCCTGGAGCGATAGGCGTACGTACACGCGGTCGTCGCCGTCCACCGCTTCCCGCAGCAGCGCCTCGGCCTCGTCGGGGTGGCCCGGCACCTGGACCGTCCAGCCGTCCAACGTGTCCAGCAGCGCCACATCGCCCGGCGCCATATGGGTGAAGCCCCCGGCGGGCCAGTCGTACGAGCCTCCGGCGCTGACCAGGATCCCGCCCACCCCCTGGTGCCCGAAGTCCAGCTTGACCTGCTCGAACGGCCGCTCCACCAGGAAGCTGGCGAAGGTGTGCACGATGGGCCGCATCCCGGTCAGCGCCATCCCCGCTCCGGCTCCGATCAGCAGTTGCTCCCTGATCCCGACGTTGATCACTCGGTCCGGGTGGGCCCGCCGGGCCGGGGCGAAGCCGTCGGCGCTGATGTCGGCGAGCACGACGGCCAGCCGTGGCTCCTCGGCCAGGAGCTGCGAGGTGATGGCGATGAAGCGGTCACGCATGGTGTCCATGAAAGGGGTCCTCCTGAATCCGCCGGTGATGGACCGGCCTGAGCTGCGTTGACGGATGGCGGGGTCAGCCCTTGGGCTCGACCCGGGCGACCACGGCCCGGGGGCGGCCGGGGTGGGGTGCGGTGAAGGCCGCGTACAGGGCCTCGTGGTCGCGGCCGTCCACCGTCGCCGCCGACCATCCCGCCGCCTCGAACCGGGAGGCGATTCCGCCGGGCCAGCCGTGGGTGGCGGAGGCGTTGTCGATCACCAGCGTGTGGAGCTGGTCGAGCCCGGCCGGTCCCGCGTGGGCGATGGCCTCGTGGTTGCTGCCCTCGTCCAGCTCGGCGTCGCCGACCAGCACCCAGACCCGGGGGTCGGTGAGCCCCTGGGCCCGCAGCCCGAGGACGGTCCCGACGGCCAGCGGCAGACCGTGCCCCAACGACCCGCTGCCGATCTCCGCGCCCGGGACGAGCAGCCGGTCCGGGTGGTGGCCGAGTGGCGAGTCGTACGTGCCGAAGCCGCGCAGCAGCTCCTCGTCGAAGAACCCGTGAGCTGCCAGGACGGCGTAGTACGCCATGGGCCCGTGCCCCTTGGAGAGGAGGAAGCGGTCGCGCCCGGGATCGTCGACGGTGGCGGGCGTCACGCGGAGCACCCTGTTGTAGAGCACCCACAGGGCGTCCGTCGTGGAGTGCGCGGCGCGGGCGTGCTTCTCGGCCCCGGTCATGAGGGTGATCAGGCGGTTGACGTCGGGGACGTCGGGGGAGCCGGGGGAGTCGTGGAGTGCGGGTGCGGGTGCGGCGGTCGTGTTCGTCATGACACCGAGCGTTCACCCTCAACCAAAGTTGAGGTCAAGCGGGAAACGGGTTCGTGACCACCGGCTTGAGTGCGGTATTGTTCTCATGCGCGTTCGGCCAGGGGAAACCCCAGGTCAGACGGGCACCGGGACGTGGCGCAGCTTGGTAGCGCACTTGACTGGGGGTCAAGGGGTCGCAGGTTCAAATCCTGTCGTCCCGACCGTGCGGAAACGCAGGTCGGAGGCCGTTCTCTCATCCGTGAGAGGGCGGCCTTTCGTTTGTCCTGGGTGGTGGTCCCCATTTGCTGACGGCCGGAAGAGGCCACGCACCCTAGGGGAGGGTCCGGCTGTCGGCGGGCAGGACCTGTTCGGCCCAGATGACCTTGCCTTCCGGTGTGTACCGAGTGCCCCAGTGCTCGCTGATCTGTGCCACCAGGAACAGTCCGCGGCCTCCCTCGTCCGTGCCGGCCGCGTACCGCAGGTGCGGGGCGGTACTGCTGCTGTCCCACACCTCGCAGGTCAAGGTGCGATCACGCAGAAGCCGCAGGTGAACCGGTGCCGCGCCGTACCGTATGGCGTTGGTGATGAGCTCGCTGAGGATCAGTTCCGTGCTGAAGACGAGTTCCTCCAGACCCCACTCTTCGAGCTGCGCGGCCGCGCGGCCGCGCATGGCGCCGACCTCGCTCGGGTCGAACGGAACGTCCCACTCGGCGACCTGGCCGGTCCCCAGGGTGCGTGTCCGGGCGATGAGCAGCGCGATGTCGTCGGACGGCTGACTGGGGAGCAGGGCGTCGAGTACGGCGCGGCGGCTGGCGTCCGGGTCCCGGCCGGGGTGGCTCAGTGCCGTGCGCAGCTTCTCCAGGCCCTCCGCGATGTCCCGGCTCCGCTCCTCGACCAGCCCGTCGGTGTACAGGACGAGCTGGCTGCCCTCTGCCAGGCGCAGTTCCATGGTCTCGAACGGCATGCCTCCCAGCCCCAGCGGGGGGCCGGCCGGCAGCTCCGAGATCGTCGTCGTGCCGTCCGGGGCGACCACGAGCGGTGGCATGTGTCCGGCCCGCGCCATGGTGCAGTTCCGGGAGACCGGGTCGTAGACGGCATACAGGCAGGTCGCGCCCAGGACGCCGCCGTCGGGGGCGGCGCTGTCGCTTTCCTGGTCCATGCGCTGGACGAGGTCGTCGAGACGGGCGAGGAGTTCGTCGGGCGGCAGGTCCAGGGAGGAGAAGTTGTGCACGGCCGTGCGCAGCCGCCCCATGGTGGCGGCGGCGTGCAGGCCGTGCCCGACGACGTCCCCGACGACGAGCCCGACGCGGCTTCCCGGCAGCGGGATCACGTCGAACCAGTCCCCGCCCACGCCGGACTGGGCGGGCTGGTAGAAGTGCGCGACATCCACGGCACTCTGCTCGGGCAGGTCCCGTGGCAGCAGGCTGCGCTGGAGCGTCACGGCGAGATGGTGTTCGCGCGTGTAGCGGCGGGCGTTGTCCATGGCGACCGCGGCGCGGCCGACGAGCTCCTCCGCCAAGGACAGGTCGTCCTCGTCGAACGGTTCCGGCTTCTGCCACCGCCAGAAGTTGACCACCCCCAGCACGACGCCCCTGGCCTTCAGCGGAGCGGCGATGAGCGAATGGATCCCGTAGGCGACGATCGCCGATGTCCGGCCCGGGTCCTGGGCGTGCCAGCCTGGCGCGTCACGCAGATCCGGTACGAGTTCGACCGCGCCCGTGCCGTAACCGCGGGCCTGCGGCGTGGACGGCAGGAAGTCGATCAGAGCGCCGAGGGGGTACAGCGGGTGATCGGAACGGATGCCGTTGACCGCCGTGCGCCGCATGTCGGCGCCCGGGCCGGGCTCGTCGCCGTGCAGCACGGGGTCGGCCAGGTCGACCGTCACGAAGTCCGCGAACCGGGGGACGGCGACGTCGGCCAGCTCCTCCGCGGTCCGCACCACGTCGAGCGTGGTGCCGACGTCGCCCCCGGCGTCGTACAGCAGTTTGAGCCGTTTCCGGGCCGTTTCCGCCCGGCTGCTCAGGAGCCGCATTTCGGTGGAGTCGCGGATGGTCACCGCCGAGCCCTGCGGGCGGCCCCCGGGGTGGGTGGGCCGCTGATTGACGACGAGCAGCCGGTCCCCGGCCTCCAGCACCTCGTCCGTGGCGATCCGGCCGGACAGCAGCAGGTCCGCCATCCGGCGGTCCATGCCGACCTCGTCGACGGGACGCCCCTCGGCGTCGTCCGGCAGGTCGAGCAGTCTTCCGGCCTCGTCGTTCGCCAGGAGCAGTCGTCCTTCGCCGTCGGTGATCAGCACCCCCTCGCGGACGGCGTGGAGCACCGCGTCGTGGTGCTCGTACATGCGGGTCATCTCCTGCGTGCCGAGCCCGTGGGTCTGGCGGCGGAGTCTTCGGCTGACCAGCGCCGAGCCGACGGTGGCCAGCGCCAGGCCGCCGGCGATGGACAGGAGGATGACCGGAAGCTGTTCGTCGGCGATGCCGGTCACGCTCTTCACCGTCAGACCCGCCGAGACGAGGGCGATGACATCGCCGTCGGACGAGGTGACCGGCACGATCGCCTGGATCTCCTTGCCGAGCGGGCCCCGCACACTCTCGGTGTGGACTCGGCCGGCGAGTGAGGGCTCGATCGTGCCGACGAACCGCTCGCCGATGCGATCGGGCTGAGGGTGGCTGTAGCGGATGCCCTGGGTGTCCATCACCACGATGAAGTCCATCCCGGCGGCCTTGCGCGTCTCTTCGGCGAGAGGCTGCAGAACCAGGGACGGGTCCGGCGTCCTCAGCGCTTCCTGTAGGCCCAGGGACTTCGCGAAGGTCTGCGCCACGGAGACGGACCGGTTGCGCGCCTCTCGGTCGATGTCGTGCCGTGACTGCAACACCAGGGCCAGGAAGGCCCCGGCGGCGAGCAGCACCACGATCGCCACCTGAAGGACGAATACCTGCCCGGCGACGCTTCCGGATCTTCTGCCTGGGCTCAACCGCACCGGCACGCCGGGTATGAGAGACAGGAGGGGCTCACCACCCCAGTTGTAGCACCTCCCCGCGGCCAGGTCTTCCGGTGCTCACCGTACGTATCGGTGCCGCCTCGCAGGGTCTTCGCTCCCGAGGGCTGCGTCCTTGCGCGTGCTCCGGTCGCACATCAAAGCGGACGGTGGCCGGCCGCATTGTCAGTGGCGGCGCCTAGAGTCTCTTCCACTCGTCACGGTGCGTTGCCGTCGTCGGGTCTCATCAGCGTGCCGCCGCTCGGCGGTGGCGTACGGAACACGGGGAGAACAGCGCATGGGGTGGGTACCGGCGGGCGACTACGAAGTCGCCCTGGAGGCAGGCAAGGTGGTCTGCCGCAACGGGAAGGGCCGGCGGCTCAAGTCCGTACCGGCCAAGCTGAAGGAGGACCCGGCGGTCGTCGGGCTCCGGCAGCTGACCGAGTGGCTGGAGCGGCACGAGGACCGGTGCCTGACCGACGTCGAGCAGTGGATGGTGCGTTCCCTGCCCGTCCCCACCTCCGTCCTCGCCCAGGTCTGGCCCGACCCGGCGTGGCAGGCGGCCCTGCGGGACGTGGTGGTCACCGCACCGGACGGCGGAGTCGCCGGGTTCCTGCGCGATGTCGACCCCGACCGCGGCCTCGGCCTCGTCGACCTGGACGGCGACACGGTGCGCATCACCCCGGACGTCGTGAGCCTGCCGCACCCCGTCCTCCTCGACGACCTGGACGACCTGCGGGAGTTCGCGGTCGAACTGGGGGTGAGCCAGCGGGTGGAGCAGCTCTTCCGCGAGGTGTGGCGCCGCCCGCCGGGCCTCGCCCCGGACACCGTCTCCGTGGACACCTACTCCGGCGGCGTCTTCAAGGAGCTGCGGTTCCTGCACGGCCGCGTCACCCAGCTCGGCTACCGGTCGCGCGGCGGATACGCGGTCTGCCCGGTCGTCGAGGACGGTGCCACCGTCGAGGCGCGCATCTGGATCGGTGAGCACGACGGCTACGACGCGTACGGCACCGAGACGGGCCCCCTGGGCTGGACCGACCCTTCGGGGCGCGCGCTGACGGCCGCCGAGGTCGGCCCCGTCGCGTGGTCCGAGGGCATGCGCATGGCGGCGGCGCTCTACGCCGGTCGCGACGTGGAGGACGAGGAGCGGGCGGCATGAGCACCACGACGACGAACACCGAAGCGAGCACCGACGTGAGCACCGAAGCGAACAGCGACGTGAGCACCGAAGCGAGCACCGAAGCGAGCACCGAAGCGAGCAGCAACGTGAGCACCGACGTTGAGACCGATACGGCGGTGGGCGCGGCGGCACTCCCCGTCCAGGCCCGTGGCCGTGCCACCACAACCCCCGCCGCCGAGGCCCGCGCAGCCGCCCTGCTGGACGCGGGCGCCGTCCTCCCCGCCGGCACCACCGGCCGGGACGACGCCGACGCGCTCACCGCCCGCACGTACACACACACCGCACTCGGCGACCGCCCCGTCGTCCGCCTCGTGCCCGGCACCCTCGGCGAAGCCGAGGACCTGGCACTGGAGTTCCTCGGGCTGGCCCGGACCGCCGATGCCCCCGTCGTGGGCCAGGTCCGCCGCGAGACGCTGGGCTTCCCCGCCTGGGCGCTGGTCAACGACCCGGCCAACGGGCACCACGCCCTGGCGTTGGTCAAGGACATCGAGCGGCTGGGCCGGCAGGCCAGGACCCGCGCCGGTGCCGCGAAGGAGGGCTTCGACGACCTCGGCACCCGACTCGGCCGGGCCGTCCCGCACTTCCTCCCCACCTACTACGAGCAGGTCGCCCGCCTCTTCCTCCAGGCGGAGAACACCACCTACGCGGCCTCCTTCTTCGGCAAGGCCCGCGAGGCCGAGCGGGTCCACGGCCTCGTCGTGGACGAGGACCGGCAGCGGGCCGTCTTCCTGGAGTTCGCCTTCGCCGGCGCACTGACCGTCAAGGCGCTGCGGCAGTACGTGCGGGACCTGGTGGCCCGGCTCGCCCCGGCGGACGCCTGGGCGCAGTTCCGCCGTCTGCTGGTCGAGCGCTGCGCCGCGGGCATGCCGCCCTACGCGGCGCTGCCTCAGGACGTGCGGGCCCTGGTCAAGGCCGCCGGGCTGGACCGCGGGAGCGCCGAACGCGACCTGGTGGCCGACCTGATCGGCTCCCCGGGTGTGGTCCGCGCCCCCGCCTCGTTCTGGACGGCCTACCGCGACGCCGTCGTCGCCCTCGCCCACCGGGACCCGGCCGTGCGCGCCCGGCTCCTCGGCTTCTTCCCGGAGACCTTCACCGAGAACGGCGGCCGGGACCGGGACGCCGAGCGGGGCTGGCTCGCGCTGCTCGCCGAGTCGGGCGCCGAGAAGCTGCTGACCACCCTCCCCGACGACCCCGGTACCTTCGATACCCTCAGCGCTTCCGGCGCCTCCGGTGAGGATGCCCCGTCCGTCTCCCCGGCGGACTGGCTCGCCCGCTGGGAGGCGCACCGCCGACGCTCCTCGGCCACCGCCGACCGCAGCCCGGAGACCCTCGCCCTGGTCACCCGCGCGGCGGACCGGCTGCGCGCCGACGGACGGCCTGTCGAGCTTTTCCAGGGCCGCTGGCAGCGCACCGCCGACCTGGACATCCTCGACCTCTGCCTGGCCTCCGGCATACCCGTCGCCGAGCCGGACGACGAGGACCCGGGCACCCGGCAGGCCCCGGGCTTCGCCCTCAGCCGCTGGCTGACCGACACCGCGCCCGACGCCCGGGACCTCGCCGCCCTCGCCGCACGCCCCGCCTTCCGCGCCCTGCTGAGCCGCACCGTCGGCGAGCTCGGTGGCGGACGCGGCCAGCGGCTGAGCGACGCAGGCATGGCGAAGCTCGCCGCACACCCGGTGCTCTCCGGTGTCCTGCGCGAGTGGCTGACCGCCCGCGCCGAGGAGTACACGGCCGCCCGGGGACTCCCCGGAATGCAGTCCGCCCTCAACAAGCTCTCGGGATTCCGCGCCGTGGTCGCCGAGGTCGCCCCCGAGGCGGTGCGGCTCCTCAAGGCCCACGACGTGGTTCCCCTGCTCGCCGCCACCTTGCGCACCGGCGTCCTCGACGAGCTGGGCTGGCCCGCGCTGGACGAGACGTACGCCGAGCTCGCCGCGGAAGCGGCCGCGGCCTCCGCACGCAACCGCCACCACCGCTCGGAGCGCGTCGGCGTCACCGGCGCCTGGCCCGCGCTGATCCTGAACACCCTCGACCGCGCCGTCGTCGTCGGCCCCGAGGGCGTCCTGCTGCGGCACACCCTGCGGCTGCCCGCCACCGTCGACCACTGGCGGACCCTCGCCTTCCGTTACGTCGACGCCGAGTTGCTGGTCATCTGGTGGGAGGACGGCAAGCAGCGCGGCTACTGGTCGCACCGCCCCGCCGAGGTGTTCACCGTCGGCGGCGAACAGATCCCCCGCTGGGGCGGCTCCGGCGCCTTGGACGAAGTCTGCCTGCCGCTGCCCGGCGGCGGCCGCGCCACCGGCGGCAAGGCCCTGCACGCGGGCGACACCTCCCTCCCGCCGCAGCGCGCCGTCATCTCCGACGGCACCGGCCTCTGGCGCGACGGACACCAGAACCGGCAGCGCGTATGGCTGGAGTACGACCCCGCCACCGGTACGCACGGCCGTGCGTCCCTGCCCGCCTTCCTCCGCTCCGGAGTCCAGGACGGCACCCGGCTGCTCACCGAGCACTGCCAGGTGATGCCCCTCCAGCCCGGCCTGGAGACCACTCCGTTCGGCACGGACGGTACGGTCCTGGGCCGCTGGGTCCGCCGTACGGTCACCGAACCCGGCACCGCCGCCCCTGCGGACGGCCACCGGATCGTGGCCGGCACGCCCGACGGCCGCACGGCGGCCCTGCCGTACCCGCTGTGCGACGCCGACTGCGCCCCGGTGCCCCTCGGCGCGCTCGCCCTGCCCGGCGGATCGCGGCCGGTCGTGGCCCTGCACCACCGCTCCGTCGAAGCGCACCCGGCGGACACCGACGGCACCGGCGGCATCCTGTGGTCCGTCACCCCGGACTCCTCCGGCGACAACGACGCGGCGGGCACCCCCTATGTGCCGCCCGTCGCCTACTGGCACGCCCTGCGCCCGAGGGACGAGCGCGGCTCCGCGGCCCTGCGGGCCATGACCGACTCCCGGGCGGAGGAGCTGATCAAGGAGGTCGCCGCCGCGGTCACCCGGCACCTGGAGGCGTTCCGGGCCGTCGAGGAGTACACCGGCCCCTCGTCGCACGAGCTGAGCCAGGAGGCCCTCGCCCGGGTCCTGCCCGAGGTGTCCGACGTACGGCTCCTCGCCGGAGTGACCGCCCTCGTCCGCAACGCGGTGGACCGGGCCGTCGCGGCCGTCCGGTACCTGGACCCGCCCGAGCCCGCCCAGCCGGCCACCCCCAGGAACACCGCGCGCACCCAGGGCATGTTCTTCGACCACACCCCCGAGCACGCCGACGACAGGAGCCTGCGGGACGCCACCGCCTTCGGCTCCGACCGCATCTACGGCGGCTGGTGGGGAGGCGGCAACCGGTGGACCACCATCCGGCAGATCCTCGCCGTCAACCATGTCCTCGGCGGTGAACCGGCGTTCGGCCCACCCGTTCCGTCCAAGGTCCCCTTCCCGCCCGTCGACGGCTGGCAGCGCGACGAGTACACCGTGCCCGGCGGCTCCCTGTCCTGGACCTCCCTCCTCGACAAGCTGCCCGAACTCGCCTACCGGGCCGCCTCACCGGCCGTCTCTCCCGAGCACCGCGCCGGCCTCCTGGCGCTGCTGGGCGCTCTTGCCGACGGCCCGCTGGCCGATCCGGCGGGCACGATCCGGCAGGTGGAGCTCGTCGAGCCGTACAGCGGCACGCCCGGCCAAGGGAGCCGCGAGGCCGTGCACCGCCTCGGCCAGGTGCTGCGCAAGGGCGCCCGTACGGTGGTGGTCATCGCCGAGCGCGGCCGCAACACCCACAACGAGGCGGCGCACTGGCTGGCCCTGGACCACGACCCGACCGGCGCCTTCGGACCCGTACCCGGCTTCACCCTGGACCGTGAGAGCGTCCACCGGCAGGGCATCGACCGCGACCGGCTGACCCGGCTCATCGCCCTGGTGCGGGACCAAGGCCCCGCGCCTTGGCGCCCGGAGGCCGCCGAGGCGTTCCACACGGCCACCGGGATCGGACCGCTCCAGGCCGTCGCCCTGCTGTCGGCCGCCGTGGAGGAGCCCGGCGCCGAGGCGCTCGCCCTGCTCGGCGCGAAGCCCCGGACGTTCGAGGCGGCCCAGGCCAGGCTGGACGCCCTGCCGGGCGACGACCGCCGCGAGCTGGTCCGTGCGCTGCTGCCCACGGACCCGGCCGAGTTGTGGACCACGGGCCCGGACGTCCGGGCCGCCGCCGAGGTCTGGCGGGAGCGTCTGGCCTCCCTCGTCCGCGTCCCCGAGGAGCTGGACCTCGACCTGTCGGGCACCAACGCCGGCTCCGTCGACCTGGTCCTCAACGCGGGCTCCCGGAGCTGGCTCAGCCACGGCGTCGACGTTCCCGACGGGACCGGCCGCCCGGGCCTGCGCCGGGTCGTCGCACGCGGTGCGGTCACCTCCGCCCTCACCGCGCTGCGCACCCTCGCGTACACCCTGCCGTACGGGCATGCCCTGCGGGCCCACCTGCCCACCGGGCTCGCTGCCCTGCGCGACCGTCTGGCCGACCCGGGCCTGGTGCTGGACCTCGGCCTGAACTGGACGGAGTCGGGCCAGCAGATCGGCGCTCCGATCCGCGCCGCTCTGGGGCTCTCCGAGTCCGGCGGGGCGGACGCCGACGGACTGGTCCGGGCCGGTACGGCGCTGCTCCTCGCGCCCGGCCACGGCAACAACGAGACGCTGCTGATCCGCCCGGCCGGTCTGACAGGCCCGGACGACCCGGCCTTCGGTCTCATCGAGGGCACGGTGGCCGCGCACACCACCGGCGACCTCCTCGCCCTGCGCACCCTGCTCGGCGAGGAGACCGGGGAGCTGGTCTCGGCAGGGCTGCCCGAGGGGACTGTGGGCTCCGACGGCTCTTCGGCCTCCGACGGCTCTACGGCCTCCGACGGCTCTTCGGGCTCCGACGGCTCTACGGCCTCCGACGGCTCTTCGGGCTCCGACGGCTCTACGGCCTCTGACGGTTCTACGGGCTCCGACGGCTCCCCGCACCACCCGGCGCAGGACCCGACCCGCGCGGTGCCGGAGCTGGTGGCGGAGGCCGCCGAGACCCTCGGCCTGAGCGCGGACGCCGCCGCCCTGTACCTGATGCTGCTCACCCTGCCCGACCCGACGGACCGCAACTGCGTCCGCTGGACGGAGTGGAAGCCGGCCCGCGTCAAGAAGGCCCGGGCGGAACTCGCCGCCACCGACCTCGTCCTGGAGGCGAAGCGCTCCCGCGCCGGCCGCACCCTGTTCCTGCCCTGCGGCTGGATGGAGCGCAGCGCCCCCGCGCTGCCGCTGGAGACCTGGAAGGAAGGCCTGTACCCGGTGGCAGGCGGCGTCCGCACCGTGCCCCACCTCCCCGTGCCCGCGCTGTTCGCAGCCGCCTGGGCGCGGGTCCGCGGCGGCGATGCCCCCGCCTTCGAAGAACTGCAGACCCGCGCACCCCGGAAGGGCCGCCGCCGATGACGAACTCCACCACCACCAGCTCGATGGACAGCACCACCGCGGCCGGCGTCCCGGACCAGGCGGTGGCGCCCGGCCGCGAGCACCGCCAGGTGACCCCGCCCGAGGACCGGTACGCCACCGAACTGGCCTTCCTCGCCGCCCACGACGCCGGCCCCCGCCCGCCCGGCTGGCGGCTCACCCCACGCGCCGTCGTCACCTTCGTGACGGGCAGCGCGGGGGAGGCACTGGGCCTGCCGAAGGGCGCCCGGCCCAGCGCCGGGGTGCCGCCCCGCCTGGTGATCGAGCAGAAGTTCGTCGGTGAACGCGCCCTGGTCGAACGGTGCGTGGTCACCCTCGCCGGCGAGCGCGGCCTCCTCCTCGTGGGCGAGCCCGGCACCGCCAAGTCGATGCTCTCCGAGCTGCTGTCGGCGGCCGTCTGCGGCACCAGCGCACTCACCGTGCAGGGCACCGCGGGCACCACCGAGGACCAGCTCAAGTACGGCTGGAACTACGCGCTGCTGCTCGCCCAAGGTCCCACCGAGCAGGCGCTGGTGCCCTCCCCGGTGCTCACCGCCATGACCCGGGGTGCGGTCGCCCGCGTCGAGGAGGTCACCCGCTGTCTGCCCGAGGTCCAGGACGCCCTGGTGTCCCTGCTGTCCGAGCGCCGGATCGCGGTCCCCGAACTCGCGGGCAGCGAGGCCGCCCAGGTGCACGCGGCCCCCGGCTTCGCCCTCATCGCCACCGCCAACCTGCGGGACAGGGGCGTCTCCGAGATGTCCGCCGCGCTGAAGCGGCGCTTCAACTTCGAGACGGTCGGCCCGATCGGGGACGTGGACGCCGAGACCGCGCTCGTCCGCAGCCAGTCGCGCGCCGCGGTGGAACGGGCGGGAGCCGCCTACCAGGTGGACGACGCGGTCCTCGAAGCGCTGGTCACCGCCTTCCGGGACTTGCGCGAGGGCCGCTCCGCAGAGGGGTGGGAGGTCGAGCGCCCCTCCACGGTGATGAGCGCGGCGGAGGCCGTCTCCGTCGCCGGCTCCCTCGGCCTGGCCGCCGCCTACTTCCCGGGCGACCGGGATGTGCTCTCCCTCCTGCCCGGCCATCTGCTCGGCGTCGTCCGCAAGGACGACCCGGCCGACGCGGCACGCCTGCTGGGGTACTGGGACGGCCCGGTGCGCAGGCGCGCCGAGCAGGGGTCGGCCACCTGGCGTGCCCTGTGGGATCTGCGCGCGGTGCTGGAGAGCTGACGGATGAGCCAGTCGACGACCCCCGAGACGTGGGCGGGTGCCGCTGCGATGCGGGCGGGTGCCGCCGAAGCGTGCGCGGGTGCTGCCGAGAAGCGGGCGGCCACCCAGGAGAGCCGGGAGGCCGCCGGGACGACGCGGCCGGTCGCCGGGGCGCCGACCGCGCTGCCGCCGCAGGGCCCGGAGGCCGGGCCCGTCACCCCGGAGGCCGCGGTGGAGGCGCTCGCGGCGGACGGGCCCGGGCTGCCGTTCCTGATCGGGGTGCGCCACCACGCGCCCTCCCTCGCGGCCGCCGTCCCGGCCCTGCTGGACGCGGCGGCCCCCGACGTCCTCCTCGTCGAACTGCCCGCCGAGTTCCAGCCCTGGCTGGGCTGGCTCGCCCACGAGGAGACCCGGGCTCCGGTGGCGCTGGCCGCCGTACTCGCCGACGGCCCCGGTGCGGGCGGCGGACAGGAGCCCGCCTTCTACCCGTTCGCGGACTTCTCGCCCGAACTCGCCGCCCTGCGCTGGGCGGCCCGGAACGGTGTCCCGGCCGTGGCCTGTGATCTCCCGCTCGCCGACCGGGCCTGGGCGCGGGGAGGTCCGGACGCGCCCGTACCCGTACCGGGCGTGGACTCCGTACCCGTATCCGTACCGGGGGAGGGTCACGGGCTGTCCGCCGCCCTCAGGTCGCGGCTCACCGGCCGGGACGGCGACGACCTGTGGGACCGCCTGGTGGAGGCCCCCGCCCCCGGCTCCCCACCCGGAGCGCTCCGCCGCGCCGCCCTGCTCACCGGCTGGGCGCTGCGGTACGAGGCCGAGGCGCGGCGCGGCGTGGACGGCACCGACCTGGTACGCGAGGCGTGCATGCGCGGGCACATCGCCGAGGCCTTGGCGAACGGGCGGCGGCCCGCCGTGGTGGTGGGCGCCTTCCACACCCCGGCGCTGCTGCCGTACGCCACCGGGGCGGCCACGGCCCTTGCGCCGGACGCGCCCGATGCGGCGGACGCGCCCGATGTGCCGGAGGCGCCGGAGGTACCCAGCGCGCCTGCGGGCGCACCGAAGGCCCCCGCGCGCGAGGCCGGTGCGGGTGAGGGTTCCGCGGTGGCCTGCACCGTCTCCCTGATCCCGTACACCTACCCCCTGCTCGACTCCCGCTCCGGCTACCCCGCCGGCATCCGCGACCCGGAGTGGCAGCACACCGTCCTGGACGCCGCCGGGGACCCGGCCGCCCTGCACGAGGCGCTGGTCCGCACCGCGGTCCGCGTCTGCGTCGCCCTGCGCGAACAGGGCCATCCCTACGGCCCGGCGGACGGCCGGGAGGTCGTCCGGGTCGCCGGAGACCTGGCCCGGCTCCGCGACCTGCCCGCCCCCGGCCGGGGCGAACTCCTGGAAGCCGTACAGACGGTGCTCGGCCGGGGCGAGACCTACGGCACGGGCCGCGCCGTCGCGTACGCGCTCGAAAGCGTCCTCGTCGGCACCCGTACCGGACGACCCACGCCCGCCGCCCCGCGCAGCGGCCTCGGCCCCGCTGTGGAAGCCGAGACCGAGGCGCTGTCTCTTCCCGGCCCGGCGGACGCGGCCGAGAAGACCCCGCGCGACCTGCGCCTCGACCCGGCCCGCTCCACCCTCGACGGGCGCCGTGAACTGCTGCTGCGCCGGCTGACGGTGTGCGGCATCCCCTACGCCCAGGAGCAGGGGGTGACCGGCGCGGCGGGTTCGGAAGGGCTCACCACGCGCTGGCGGGTGCGGTGGACCCCGGCCACGGCCGCGATGCTCACGGCGGCCGGAGCCCGTGGCGTCACCCCCGCCCAGGCGGCCGAGGGTGTGCTGCGCGGACGGCACACGACCGAACGTGCGGAGGGCGGCCCGACGGCCGCGCAGGCCGTACGCGGTCTCACGGAGGCCGCGGAGTGCGGGCTCCCCGCTTTGGCCGACGAGCGCCTGACGGAGCTGGCGGCCGTACTCCCCGCGAGCGGGACCCTCCCCGAACTCCTCGCCGGGCTCGACCTCCTGGACCGGGTCGCCGCGGGCCACCTGCCCGGCCTGGCGGTACCCCGTGACCCGTCGTCCGCCGGCACCCCGGACGCCCTCGCCGCGCTCCCCACCCGCATCGCGCACGCGGCGGAACTCCTGACCTCGGCGGCGGTGCGCCAGGTCGACGGCCTCACCGGTTCCGAGGAGCCCGAGGACGCCCGGGCGCTGCTCGAAC
This sequence comes from Streptomyces cyaneofuscatus, assembly GCF_042718795.1. Taxonomy (GTDB): domain Bacteria; phylum Actinomycetota; class Actinomycetes; order Streptomycetales; family Streptomycetaceae; genus Streptomyces; species Streptomyces cyaneofuscatus_A. The sequence continues at coordinate 279,493 of NZ_JBHXOX010000001.1, read as the reverse complement.
TGGCGCAGCGCGCCGACCGGCTGGGCGGCATCCGGCTCGCCGACGCCCTCGCCCGGCTGGCCGCCGACGGCACCCCGCTGATCGCGGCGGCGGCCGGAGCCGTCCGGGTGCTCACGGGCCACGAGCAGGCCGAGACCTTCGGGGTGCGCGTCGCCTCCTGGGTGGACGCGGCGGTGGACAGCCCCTCACGGGCCGCCCTCACCGCCCGCCTCACCGGCGTCCTGACGGCGGCGGGCCCGCTCCTGACCGTCGGCGCTGCCGCCCTGGACCCGTTGCTGCACCGGGTCGTCGAGCTGGACGACGCCGCGTTCCTGACCCGGCTGCCCGCCCTGCGCGGCGGCTTCGACACCCTGAGCCCGGCCGCCCGGGACCGGCTGCTCGGCACGGTCGAGGAGCGCCTGGGCGAGCGGGTGGACCTCGCCGGCGCCGACGACCCGGCGGAGCTGGCACGCCGCGCGGTCGCCGACCTCGCCGCCCGCGACCTCCTGACCGCCCTTGGCCTGCCTGTCCCGCCGCCGGGGGACACGGACCGGCACCCGCTCTCGGCACCCGCCGCCAGGTCCCTGCCTTCGGCCCCTGAAACCGGGGTCTCGCTCACGGCATCCGCCCCCGGGGCCCAGCCTTCGGCCCACGCCACTGCGCCTCTGTCGGCGGCTCACGCCACCATCGCCCCGCCTTCCGCCGACCCGGCGCACCCCCACGCCACCGGGGCCGGTCCTTCTATCGCACCCGGCCCGAAACCCACCCCCACCCCTGGCCCCGGCCCCGAACCCGCCCCCGTACGGACCCTCGCGCCCGCCGACCGGTGGCGGCTCGTCCTCGGCCGGCGTCCCGACCAACTGCAGTCCGGGGCCGCCCGCCTGGCCACCGCTCTGGACGAGCTGTACGGCGCGGGGCGCGGGGAGGGCTCCCGCGGCGGCCTGCCCACCCCTGGCGGGAGTCGCGGCGGCCGCGAGGCGTCGTTCCCCGGCGTCCGCGAGTGGTCCGAGGAACTTGCCGCGCTCTTCGGCCCCGGCGTCCGCGAGGAAGTCCTCGCCGCCGCTGCGGCGACCGGCCGGCAGGACGTCCTCACCGAACTCGACCCGGCCGCCGCCACCCCCTCCGTGGAACTGCTCCGCACGGTCCTGCGCTACGCCGGCGGCCTCCCCGAGGCACGCCTCGCGGCACTCCGGCCGCTGGTCCGCCGCCTGGTCGACGAACTGACCCGGCAGTTGGCCACCCGGCTGCGGCCGGCCCTCACCGGCACCATGCTGGCCCGGCCCACCCGCCGCCCGGGGGGACAGCTGGACCTGTCACGTACGCTGCGCGCCAATCTGGCCACCGCCCGCCGCACGGAGGACGGCACGGTCCGGGTCGTCCCGGAGAAGCCGGTGTTCCGCAGCCGCGCCCGCCGGTCGGCCGACTGGCGTCTGATCCTGGTCACCGACGTCTCCGGGTCCATGGAGGCGTCGACGATCTGGTCCGCGCTGACCGCCTCCGTACTGGCCGGGGTGCCGACCCTGAGCACCCACTTCCTGGCCTTCTCCACAGAGGTCGTCGACCTCACCGGCCATGTGCACGACCCCCTCTCCCTCCTTCTGGAGGTGAGCGTGGGCGGGGGTACGCACATCGCCGCCGGGCTGCGGCACGCGCGCAGCCTGATCACCGTGCCCAGCCGCACGCTTGTCGTCGTGATCAGCGACTTCGAGGAGGGCGCTCCGCTCGGCGGACTGCTCTCCGAGGTCCGGGCCCTGGTCGCCACCGGCTGCCAGGTACTGGGGTGCGCCAGCCTCGACGACGCCGGCCGGCCCCGCTACTCGACGGGCGTCGCCGGGCAGCTCGTGGCCGCCGGCATGCCCGTGGCGGCCCTCAGTCCACTCGAACTCGCCCGCTGGATAGGGGAGAAGACCGCATGACCGCCGTCCCGTTGCCACCCGTCGCGCCGGAGGTCACGGCCACGCTGGTGGAGGACCTCTCGCCCCGGCTGCGCAAGCGGCTGGACGCGGCGGTCACCAAGCTCGGCAGCCGTCCCGCGCACCGCGACGGGGACACGGTGACGATCGCGGTCGACGACGACACCGAACTGCGCCTCCACGCCCCGGGCGGCGTGGTGGCCACGGTGGACGCCATCACCTGCGGCTGCCTCCTCGCCCCCGCCTGCGTCCACCGCGCGGCCGCCGCATGCGCCGCCCCGGCGGCGGACCCGGCCCTCAAACCCGCCCTCGAACCCGCCCCCGAATCTGCCCATGACGCGGTTCCCGACCCCGCCGCACAACCGGCCGCCCCTACGGTCCCCGACTTCACCCCGCCGCCCGGCGACGCCACCCCGCCGACCGCCCCCGCCCCGGCGCCCGCCTCAGCCCCCGCCCCTGACGAGGCCACCCCCGCCCAGCGCGAGGCGGCCGCCGCCCTCTGGTCGGCCGGCGCCGCCGTGCTGGAGGCGGGCGTGGGCGGGGCCGGCGCCGTCGCCCAGGCGGCCCTGCTGCGCGCCGCGCACACCGCCCGGCTCCGGCACCTGCCGCGCGGCGCGTCCGCCGCGCTCTCCATCGTCACCCTGCTCCGTGCGGCCCGCGCCGGGGACCCCTCCTACCGCACCGCCGACCTCGTCACCGCCCTGGCCGAACTCCTCGGCACCGCGCACCGCGTGGGGACGGCTTCCGGCGCCGAGCTGGCAGCCGTACGAGGCCGTGCCCGCCGCCCGTACAGGCCGGACGGCTCCCTGCGCCTGTACGGCCTGTTCACCGAACCCGTGGTCACCGACTCCGGCCACGGCGGCGCCCGCACCTGGGTCGCCACCCCCGACGGCCGGCTCTGCACGGTCGGCGACGTGGCACCCGGCGGGGTGGGACGCGCCCTGGGCGTGGCCGACCGCACCGTGCGCCTCGGGGACACCGCCCTCACCCACCGCGAGCTGGGCCGGGCCGGCCTCGCGGTCTCCGGGGCGACGGTCTCGCCGGACGGCAGACTGGGCGCCGGGAAGGGCGTCAAGGCCGTCAGCGCCCGGGGCGTGGCCTGGACGGAACCGCCCCTCGCCGCCCTCTGGGAGACCCCGCCCGCCGAACAGGCCACCCGCGCCCTGCGGTCCGTCTCCCGCTACGCGGAACCGGACGGCGATGGCAGCGACCTGCTCTTCCTGGACGTCGAACTCCTGGGCGCGGTCAGGGAGTCGGCCGGTACGTGCCTGCTCGCGCGGTGCGACGGAGGGGCCCCCGTCCGCCTCACCGTCGCCGACGACGACCCCGCGCTGGCCCACCGCGACAACCTGATGCTCCTGGCCACGGCGCCGGGGACACGGCTGCGGATCATCGGCCGCCTGGTGCCCGCCCCACACCCCCGGCTCACCCTGCTCGCCTGCTCGCACCCCACCGGGGAGGGAACGGTCGACCTCGGCTTCGACCGCCTGCGCCGCGCCGACCTCCCCGACCCGGGCGCCCCCGTGCACGCCGCTCCGGCCCATCCCGGCGGCCCCGGCACGGAGTCACCCCTCCACCTCCTGGAACGCCGCGTCGAACAGACCGTCCCGGCGGGCCGGGCCTCCCTCGGCATGCTCGGCGACGTCACGGCAGAGGCCCGCCGCCTGCGCCGCGCGGGCCTCCCCACGGCAGCCGGCCTGCTCACCGCCCTCCGCGCCTCGGCGGCCCGGCGCGAGCGCGACCTCTTCGGCCGCCTCCTCCCCGCCGACACCGACGGCTTCGCCGCCCACTGGCTCGCCGCCGCCCGCTACACGGCCGCCGTCGCCGAGTCCCTGTGCGCGGCGGCCTGGGAGCCGGAACCGGGCGCCCTCACCCACGACTCCACGGAAGCCCACGGCCCCGCGGAAGCCGCCGCCCCCCGACCAGCCGGAAGCCCTCGATGAACACCCCCCCCCGGCACGAAGATCCTCGCCGCCACGGCGGCCGCCGCCGTCCTCGTGGGCGGTGGCGCGCTCGCCCTGTCCCTGCGCGGGGGTGAGGAGCCCGCCCCGCTGAAGCCATCGGCCGTCGCAGGATTCACCCAGGCCGTGACCGGGGGCGACTTCCGCCTGTGGAGCTGCGCCATCGGCGCCGGCGACGACGGCAGCGACAGCCTCGTCCACTTCACCGTCACCCAGGAACCCGTCCTGGTCGAGCGGCACCGCGCCGACGACAAGGACCGGTCCGCCCTGCTGACCTGCGCGGGCAGGCCGACCCTGTTCCAGGTCGGGCACTTCTTCGGGCCGAAGGAGAAGCCCGGCCGCGACGACCTCCGCCCGGACGTCGACCTGCTGACCGCCCTGACCGCCCTGACCGGCCTGACCGACGCCGTCGCCGGCCAGGCCGGGTGCGAGCGGGAGTGACCGGCCCGGCGAGGGCCGTCTCGTCCTGGCGAGTCGGTCACGTGTGGGCGAGCAGGGTCACGTGTGGGTGATCGGCGCCTGCGGGGAGACCTGGGCCACATATAGGTGCGGTCGGGATGCCCTCGCCCCACCGGGGGCGTTGGCGTGGGGTGGTGCCCTTCTCAGCCGATGAACAGGACTTGATGTGACCGACCTCGAATCCGGCCGTGCGGCCGCGGCTCTCTCCCGCCCCTTCACCGTCCGCGGGCTCACTGCGCCCAACCGGATCGCCATGGCCCCCATGACCCGGCAGTTCTCCCCCGACGGAGTCCCCGGCCGGGACGTGGCGGACTACTACGCCCGACGGGCCGCCGGCGGGGTGGGCTTGATCATTACCGAGGGCACCTACATCGACCACGACTCCGCCGGGACCAGTGACCGTGTCCCGCGCTTCCACGGCGAGGACGCGTTCGCGGGGTGGGCCGGTGTCGTGGACTCCGTACACGGAGCGGGCGGCGCGATCATCCCGCAGCTGTGGCACGTGGGCGTCACCCGCACCGAAGGCGCGCCCCCGGTGGCGGACGCCGAACCGGTGGGTCCGTCGGGCATATCCCTGACCGGTGAGCCCAAGGGGCGCGCCATGACGCAGCAGGACCTCGACGACGTCATCGCCGCGTTCGCCGACGCGGCGGCCGCCGCAGAGCGTCTCGGCTTCGACGGCGTCGAACTCCACGGAGCCCACGGCTACCTGATCGACCAGTTCCTGTGGGCCGGGAGCAACCGCCGTACCGACGCCTACGGTGGCGACCTCGTCGCCCGTACGCGGTTCGCGGCCGAGATCGTCGAGGCCTGCCGGGCCGCGGTCTCCGACACCTTCCCCCTCTTCTTCCGCATGTCGCAGTGGAAGATGAACGCCTACGAGGCCAAGCTCGCGCAGACCCCCACCGAACTGGACGCCCTGCTCACGCCGTTGGCCGAGGCGGGGGTCGACGTCTTCCACGCCTCCACCCGCCGCTACTGGCTCCCGGAGTTCGACGACTCCGACCTGAACCTGGCCGGCTGGGTGAGGAAGATCAGCGGCAGGCCGACGGTCACGGTCGGCTCGGTCGGCCTCGACGGTGACTTCTTCAACGCCTTCGCGGGCAACGACTCGGGCGTCACCGGCATCGACCAGCTACTGGACCGGATGGAGCGCGACGAGTTCGACCTGGTGGCGGTCGGCCGCGCGCTGATCGCCGACCCGGAGTGGGCGGCCAAGACCCTGCGCGGACGGACCGGGGACATCACGCCGTTCGGCGCCGAGATGCTGAAGACGCTGCGCTGAGCGGGCGGAGACGGGGCCGGGCGAGAGGCGTCACCGCCCGGCTCCGTCTCCAGGCGTGCAGGTCCCGGAGCGGATGAACTGCCCTTCGCCGGCGGATGCGTCGAGGACGGCAAGCGTCCAGCGGGTGTAGCGCCAGTTCCTGTTGTCGGCGAACTCCGCCATGAGCCGGCCGCGTACGGCCTTCTCCACGGCACCCGCGAGGTTGGATTGCGCCGCATGGTTTCCGAAGCGGCTTTCGGGGTCGTCGGTCCACACGTAAGCCGCGTTCTCGACGGGGTCGAAGCCGAGGCTGATGCCGTCCCTCGCGCTCATGGGTACCTCGTTGATCCCGGCCGCGCCCGCGTTCCACGTGGCGGTGACGGCTTTGACCGCGGCGTCGGCGACCCGGATCTCCGCCCTGTCGCTGCTGGGGATCCGCGCCGTGGCCATGCCGGGCTCGTCGGCGTGCCACTGGCCGGCGATCTCGGAGAAGCAGCCGTCGGTGGACCGGCCGAATCCGATGGCCGGCGCCTCGGCATCGCCGTCGGACACCTTCCAGTGGACGGAGAACCGGCCGTAGGGCCAGGTGGTGGGGGCGTCCCGGAGCCGGTGGGCCAGGGCTGCGCAAGCAGCCATCTCGCCGGCCCGCCGGAACACGTCCTGGTATTTGTCGGGAAGCTGAGGGACCGGCCCGCCGGTCACGATCACCGTCTGCGCACGCAGGTTGAAGGTGACCGTGGGCTCCATGAAGTCCAGGTCCTTGGTGGCCAGCATCGACGCCATCCGGCGGCTGATCGCCCGCTCGGTCTCCTGCTCCTGGGGCGTACCGGCGCGGGTGCTGGCTCGCCACTCCTCGGGGGCAGGCTGCGCGTCGTCGTCGGCCCGTGTGTAGGCGGGGTGGGGAATGCCCGCCAGAGGGTCCGTGGGGACTCTGACGGAACGCGGATCCGCCGGGGCTGTGGATCCGCCGACGCGGGGGACGGCGGAGGCGGAGTGCGGGGCGGGTTCGCCCGACGGGGCCGCGGGCGGGGTGTCCGCGCCTTTCGACGCGGTGCCCGTGTCTGCCCGGTTGCCGGTGTCGAGGGCGGCCACGCCTCCGACGACAGCTCCGATGACCGCCGCGGCGACAAGAACGGTAAGGGCGCGTCTACGGGCCGGCGCGGCCGGCACCCGCCAGGCGGGGTCCTCCACCTCGGGCACCTGCCACGCCGCGACGACGGTGCCGGCCTCGGTCGGTGCCGGCGCCGTGTCCGCCGTGAGGACCTGCGTGGCCTGGGCGGAGAGGAGCCGGGCGCACTGGTGCGCCGCCGCGTCGGCGGTGATCCGCTCCTCAGGACTTTTCGCGAGCGCCTCGCCCACAGTTGTGCGCAGCTCCCCGGGGAGGCCGCCGAGGTCGGGTTCGGCGGACATCACCCGGTAGGCGACTGCGTCGGGGGCTCCGGCGCCGAAGGGCAGGCGGCCGGACCCGGCCGCCGGAGAGCGCCATGCTCACAGGGCGTTCGTTTCCTCTGCTTCCGCGATGACCGGCCTCGGTGAGGCCGTATGCCGGGCGGAGAACGGCATGCACCGTGCCACCTCGGTGGCTGGATCGTATCTGCGATCCAGCATGGCGCGTCGTGATATTGCACGTCCGGGCAGGTGTTGGGCAGGTGCTGGGCAGCTCCGTCGGGGAGTTGTCAGTGGCGGCGTCTAGGCTCGCAGACAGACGATGATCGGGGGTGCTCCGTGCACGACTATGCCTTGACTGCCGATGTCCCGCTCGGGCCGTTCGAAGGGACACTTGTCAGGGTCCGTTCGGCCAAGGGCAAGAACGCGAAGTTGCATGGCGCGGGCCGCTGCTCGCAGCTACGGACCCGAGACGTGGTGGTGACGCAGGTCCCCTTCGACGCGTCGGTGGTCAGACGCATGTGCGTACGTTGCGCGGAGTCGGGTTGTTGGGGACGGCCGACGACGGGGCTCGGCATCTTTCTGCGCGCACTGTGCGGGTTCGGACTGCTCTACCAGTTGCAGTCGCACGTGGCACCTGACGAGGACGACGCACCTGATGAAGAGGTGCGTGCTGCCGCTCAACTCCTGCTATCGCCTCCTGGAGACGCCGACGAGGACGACGAGGAGGCACGAGAGGAAGTCGAGTGGCTGCGTGAGGCTGTGTTCTCCCGCTGGCGCGGAGCTGCGACGAGCCTTCATCTCGCCACAACCGTCGCGGCCGATTTTCCTTGGCTGGAGGGGTGGGCGGAGCCGAAGTTCGCGGCGAAGCGGCAGCGCCTGGAGGCCCTGCGGGCTCAGGCGGCCTTGTTCGTCGATTCCGAAGGCCTGGCCTTGGCCGCCGCCGGGGCGGAGAGTGCGGCGTCCGGTCCGGAGCAGTTGCTGACCCTCCGGCTGCCACCCGTCCGGGCCGAGTCCGTGTACCGGCGTGACGGTGGCTTCGTCGAGGAACTGGACGCGTGGACCATCGGGGTCCTGGTCACCTGCTTCGTCGAGGCGGACTGGGCCGACCGCATCGTCACGCTCCGCGTCCCCGCCCCCGTGGCGGCACGGCTGGCCGCCGACAGCGACCTGGTCGGTGTCGAAGATTCCGCGGCAGAGAACGGCAACGCGTCCCCGGCGGCCGGCCCGAGCGGTGGACCGCGTGCTCTTCAGCCAGGAATCTTCGACGACGGCCCCGTCTTCGACAGGCTCCCTCTGGCCCAGGACCACCTGCGGGTGCTCCGCTCGGCCTTGCCTCACGATGATGAGTTCTACGCCGTGTTCTCACCCGATGGTGGGGTCGAGGTTCTGCCGGTCACCACCATCGACAAGCGTCTGGCCGACGGGTGGCAGGGCGTGATCCTTGCCGGCGTTTCCGACCTGCCTGCCAAGGCGGTCGAGCCGTGGTGCGAGGAGGTCGGGCCGAGACCCCCATCAGGTGAGGGCATATGGCCCGAGCGAGTCCGTGAACCGCAGGACCCACGTTTCGGCTGGGAGCTGAGCCTCGCCGACGGCGCCCGGACGGCTGCCTGGACGGTCTACGAGGACCGCCACAGAGAACGGAATCTACGCCTGCTGGCCATGGCGCGGGGCGTGCCGGACCTGCGGGCGCTCGACGGTGGCCGCGACGGAGACGGAGGCGCCCGCAGCCTGCCCCTCGCTGTCTGGCAGGGTCTGCTCGCGGGAGACCTGCCGGATCTTCGGCCGTTCCGGAAGCCCTCCGCGGACCGCCGGCGCGGCGGCAGCGGTATCCCGCTCGGCCCTCTCGCCGACGTCCAGGTCTATGCCTCGAACGCTGATCCGCGCTATCAGGGCAAAGGGCACTCACCGCTGTGCCGACATACCCGGGAGCGTGGTGTCGTCCACCATGACGATTTGCTGAGAGTTACGGATCTGTTGACCCGGGACGACTTCGACTGGTGCAGCAAGTGCGGCGGTTACGCGATGCGCAGGCTGACCGACCTTCAGCTGTCCTACTACCGGGCGTCGCACCGGCTCCACGACATCGCTGAGCAACTGGACAGCACGCGTGGCGGGTACGGACGCCCTGACCTGGATGTGATGGGTCCCCGATTGGGCGAGTTGGCGCAGTGGCGCCCCGCCGGTGAGAAGTACTGGTACGGCCAGCACGCCCAGGAATGGCGTGCGGTTGTCAGTGACGTACGGCGCAAAGCGGAGAGCGCCGGGCGCGAGTAGGGCCGCTGAATGCACCTGGTGCGCAGGTCAAAGGTCTTGGCGTCCCACCTGACGCCTCATGACCGGCTGTCGGGGGCGCGACCCGCTCATCCTCGGCGGGCCGAACTCCATCTTGGCGGGCCGTACCGCCCGCATTCACCGGTGCGTCACGACCCCTTCCCTTCTGTTCGGTTCTCTTGGAGCATTCTGTTCGCTTCTGTTCCCCCACTCCAAGAGGCCCCCCACGCATGACTGAGATGAATCGGCGCCGGTTTCTCCAGATTGCCGGTGCGACCGCAGGATTCAGCGCCTTGTCGGGCAGCATCGACCGGGCCGCCGCCATCCCCGCCCACCGGGCCAGCGGGACGATCCAGGATGTCGAGCACATCGTCGTCCTGATGCAGGAGAATCGTTCCTTCGATCACTACTTCGGGGCGATGAAGGGGGTCCGCGGGTTCGGCGACCCGCGGCCCGTGACCCTGCCGAGCGGGAAGTCCGTCTGGCACCAGGCGGACGCCGCCGGCAAGGTGACGTTGCCGTTCCACCCGACCGCCGACGACCTGGGCATGCAGTTCCTCCAGGGCCTCAACCACGACTGGCCGGGCGGCCAACGGGCGTACAACGGGGGCCGCTACGACCGGTGGGTACCGGCCAAGACCCCCACGACCATGGCCTACCTCACCCGCGAGGACATCCCCTTCCACTACGCGCTCGCCGACCGCTTCACCGTCTGCGACGCCTACCACTGCTCCTTCATCGGAGCCACCGACCCCAACCGCTACTACCTCTGGTCCGGTTACACCGGCAACGACGGCTCGGGCGGCGGCCCGGTGCTCGGCAACGAGGAGCGGGGCTACGGCTGGAGGACGTACCCCGAACGGCTGGAGGAGGCCGGGGTCTCCTGGAAGATCTACCAGGACATCGGCGACGGCCTGGACGCGGCAGGACACTGGGGCTGGATCAACGACGCCTACCGGGGCAACTACGGCGACAACTCGCTGCTGTACTTCAACAAGTACCGCAACGCCAAGCCCGGCGATCCGCTGTACGACAAGGCGCGCACGGGCACCGACGTGTCCGCCGGCGGCGGCTACTTCGACGCGATCGCGGCCGACGTGCAGAGCGGGAAGCTGCCGCAGATCTCCTGGGTCGCCGCCCCCGAGGCCTTCACCGAGCACTCCAACTTCCCGTCCAACTACGGCGCCTGGTACATCGCGGGCCTCCTCGACGCCCTCACCTCCGACCCCGAGGTCTGGAGCAGGACCGCCCTGTTCATCACGTACGACGAGAACGACGGCTTCTTCGACCATGTCGTCCCGCCCTACCCGCCGGCCTCGGCGAACCAGGGCCTCTCCACGGCCGACACCACCACCGAGATCTACCCGGGCGGGCCCTCGTACGGCGCGGGTCCCTACGGGCTCGGCCCGCGTGTCCCGATGCTCGTCGTCTCGCCGTGGAGCACCGGCGGCTACGTCTGCTCCGAGGTCTTCGACCACACCTCCGTCCTACGGTTCATGGAGCAGCGCTTCGGCGTGCACGAGCCCAACATCTCGCCCTGGCGGCGGGCGATCTGCGGCGACCTCACCTCCGCGTTCGACTTCGGCCGCACCGAACCCGCCCCCGACGACCTCCCGGACACCTCGGCGTACGAGCCCCCGGACCGCGAGCGCCACCCCGACTACCGGCCCACCCCGCCGGCCGTCGGCGCCATGCCCGCGCAGGAACCGGGCAGCCGCCCCACCCGGCCGCTCCCGTACGAGCCCTACGTCGACGCGGCCGTGGAACCGGGCAGCGGGAAGATCGCCCTCACGTTCAGCCCGGGGACGGCGGCCGGGGCGCAGTTCTACGTCACCTCCGCCAACCGCACCGACGCCCCCTGGACGTACACCACGGGCGCGGGCCGGACCCTCACCGACCGCTGGAACTCCGCCTACTCCGGCGGCAGCCACGACCTCACCGTGCACGGCCCGAACGGCTTCCTGCGTACGTTCCGGAGCCCGGGCGCTACCGCCGGACCCGAGGCCACCGCCCGCCACAACGCCACCAGCGGCAACTTGGACCTCACGCTCACCAACTCCGGCGCCAAGAACGCCGTACTGACGATCGCCAACGCCTACGGGGGAGCCAAGCAGACGGTCACCGTACGGCCGGGGGCCACCGTCTCCCGCACGGTCGACCTGCGGGCGGGCAAGCGCTGGTACGACGTGTCCGTCACCGCCGGCGCCGGACCGGGCTTCCTCCGCCGGTTCGCGGGCCATGTGGAGACGGGGGCCGCCGGAGTCAGCGACCCGGCGACCGTCACGGCATGAGGCGCGCCGGGAGACCGGCCGAGGTGCGTCGGGAGACCGGCTGACCGTGTTGGGAGACCGGTGGAACGTGGCGGGAGCCGGGCCGGACCCTGTGGTCCCGCCCGGCTCCCGTACGCGGTGGGGGTCAGGCGGCTCCGCCGTCGCCCGCACCCGACGCGGCCTTGATGCCCTTGACGATCTCGTCCAGGACGGACAGCTTCGGCGCGTCCTTGTTGATGTCGAAGCCGGACCGGACCACCACCAGCATGTCCTTGGAGGCGGGGGAGGGGAACACCAGCGATTCCACGTAACCGTCGTCGCCCTTCTCCGTCACCACCTTCCACCGCACCGCGTAGCCCTTCTGCCCCGCCACGGTGACCGCGCCGGACCTGATCTCCTCGTGCGAGGTGATCTTCCCGTACGAGTCCCCGCCGTAGGACTCCTCGGCGTTGACGGCGATGTCCTTCTTCGCCGCCTCCTCCGCCGTCCCGGCCGTGAGCTTCAGGGCCACCGCCGGGGCCGAGAAGATCCCGCCCCGTACACACGTCTTGGCGGGGCCGCCGGGGCAGGCGTGCTCACCCGTCGTCAGACCGGCGCCCACCGCGGCCGACTTGCCCGTCCACCCCTTGGGCACCGGCATGCTGATCCCCGCCGCCAGGTCCGTGGCGTAGCCCGGCTCCGTGGGCGGGAGCTGCTCGCCGGGGCCCTGGGAGCCGCCGCCGTCCTCGCCGTCCTTGTCACCTTCGCTCCCGTTCCCGCCGTCGGGTGCGCCGGACCCGTCGGGGGCGGGCGGGGGCGCGGACGGCGAGGCGACCGCGATGCCCGGCCGACCGCCGTCGTCCTCCCGCAGCAGGTACATCCCGCCCCCGATCGCGGCGAGCACCACGGCGCCGACGGTCACGCCGACGCCGATACGGAGGCCGCGGCGGCGGACCGCGGCGGGCGACGGGCGGACGTGGCCCGTCCACTGCGCTCCGTCCCACCAGCGTTCCTGATCGGGGCCTTTACCTGAATGCCCGGGGTCTGGATGCCAGCCGGGCGGGGTCATGTGGGTCACGGATGCACTTTATGCGGGCAGGGTGAGAATCACATGAACTGCCTGCCGCGCGAGGGTCTGCGTGGGGTCGGTCGTCACGGTTCGATCAGGCCCGCGCGGATCGCGTACCGGGTGAGCTCCAGGCGGTCGCGCAGCCCGAGCTTCTGGAGGAGGTTGGCACGGTGCCGCTCCACGGTCTTGACGCTGATGACGAGCAGCTCGGCGATCTCCTTGGAGGAGTGGCCCTCGGCGACCAGCTTGAGGATCTCCTCCTCGCGTTCGGTGATCGCCCGGGCCGGCAGGTCCTCGCCGTCCCTGGCCCGGTCGAGGAAGTTCCGGATGAGCGCCGTGACCGCGCCCGGGTAGAGGAACGGCTCGTCGCGCATCGCCGCCCGGCAGGCCTCCACCAGGTCCCGGTCGGCGACCGACTTGAGGACGTACCCGGCCGCACCCGCCTTCAACGCCTCGAAGAAGTACTGCTCGTTGTCGTACATCGTGAGCATCAGGATGCGCAGCCCGGGCAGCACCCGGGACAGCTCGCGCGCTGCCTGCAGACCCGTCAGCCGGGGCATCGCGATGTCCAGGATGGCCAGGTCCGGCCGTTCGGCGCGGGCCATCTCGATGGCCTCGGCGCCGTCGCCGGCCTCGGCCACGACGGTGAGGTCCGGCTCGCCGTCGAGGATCAGCCGGACCCCCCGGCGTACCAGGGCGTGGTCGTCGGCCAGCAGGATCCGGGTCGGCGCGGCGGGGCCCCGGGAGCTTGTGCCCCGCGAAGGGGACGGGGAGGAGAGGGGCATGGTCACCGGCTTCCGTTCCGGACGGGCACATCGAGACGTACTTCGGTACCGCCCTGCGGCCCCGCGCCGAGGAACAGCTCGGCGCCGATCAGCAGGGCGCGCTCCCGCATACCGCGCAGCCCCGCGCCCTCGGGGGTGTCCCCGAGGCCCCGGCCGTCGTCGCGGATGCGCAGCTCCACCCCGCAGGGGCTGCTGCGCAGGGAGAGTTCGAGCCGTGAGGCGCGGGCGTGGCGGACCGTGTTGGTGAGCGCCTCCTGCGCGATCCGGTAGACGACCAGCTCGGCCTCGGCGTCCAGTTCGGGCAGGTCCTTGCCCATCTGCCGGCGGATCGTCAGCCCGTCGGGCGTCGGTGTCTCGGTGCTGAGCGCCGTGAGGGCGCTGACCAGACCCAGCTCCTCCAGCACCCCCGGGCGCAGTCGGCGGGCGATCCGGCGGATCTCGTCCAGGGAGCCACGAGTGATCTCCTGCACCTGCCGCAGCTCGCCGCGGAGCGGCTCGGGGGCGTGGTCGGCGACGCGCTTGAGTTCGAGGAGGACCGCGGTGAGGGTCTGCCCGACCTCGTCGTGGAGCTCCTGGGCCACCCGGCGGCGCTCGGCCTCCTGGGCGGAGAGCGCGCGGGCGCTGCTGGTGGCGCGTTCGGCCTCCAGCCGGTCGAGCATCGTGTTGAACGTCTCGATCAGGGCGGCGATCTCGCCGTGTCCGGCCACCTCGGGGCGCGGACTCGGGCGCAGCAGGTCGGTCGTGGTCATCGCGCGGGTGACCCGCTGGAGCGGGAAGAGGCCGAGCCGGAGCAGGGCCGCGTTGGCGGCGAGCATGAAGGCGATCCCCCCGGTCAGGATCATCGCCTCCGTCAGCAGGACGGGCGTGGAGATGGTGACCGGGCCGAGCAGCAGCAGGGCCCCCGCGGCTACGAGCACAGCGGCGTTGAGCAGAAAGATCCGCCAGAACAGGGACAAGGGAGCACGGCCTCCATCGGACGTCGCAGCAATCGCGGCATTGCGGGCGTCGACGCGGGACTCGCGCGCATGCGCGGGTCCTTGCGGGCGTTCGCGGGCGTTGACGTGGGCGTCGACAGCCTCCACTATCGTCGCTGCGCGCGCGAAACACACCGTCGCCCGGCTGCCGCCCGCCCCGGCGGTGGGAGGGGCACCCGGCCCACCCGCGCGTCTGCATGGTGCACACCCCCGGATATGGGTGCTGCCCCCGATAGTCCTTCCGGACGTGCCCGCGGATCATGAACTCAGGGCCCGGGGGCCCTGCTCGTGCCGCATCACCGGGCCGGCGCCGGAGGGACCGAGAGGTCTCCGTACCGGGAGGGAGACACCATGCCCACGTACGACGAACGGCTGCGCGCCCTTGAGGAGCAGCTGCATCGCGACGACCCCGGTTTCGCGGCGGCGATGTCCGACGGCACCCCGCGCAGCCCCCGCGAGTACCGCCGCCGCGACGCCTGGCTGGCCATGGCCTTCGGGCTCACCGCCCTGGGCATGGGGATCGCCATCGGCCACGGACTCCTGATCGCCACCGGACTCGTGGTGGCGGGAGCGGCCGCCCATCTCTTCGACCCGCAGCGCGGCCGCCTGCACGGCAAGGACATCCCGGGAACCCCTGGAAGCCAGGGAACCCCTGGAAAGCCGGGAACACCCTGACACGCGGCGCCCGCACCGCCGCTTCCCCCGGCCGCTCCGCACGGGCCGACCGAGGCCCCGACCGCCGAAAACCGGTCGGGGCCTTCGTGTGCTCGGAAAAGAGGACCTTTGTTTGGTCCTACCTCTGAAGGGTGAAAGGTCCGACCACACTGCATGTGTGACATACGCTGCTGGTCCCGGAACCGGGCGAAGCAGGGAGTGGCGGATGTCGGTCGAATGGCAGCCCGTACGGCAGTCCCGTACGCACGAACTCGTCCTCCGCTCCATCGAGGAGCGGGTTTTCGCCGGCGAGCTCAAGGCGGGCGACCGGCTCCCGCCCGAGCGGGAACTGGCCCCCGTGCTCGGCGTCAGCCGGTCCGCCCTGCGCGAGGCGCTGCGGGTGCTGGAGACCATCGGCGTACTGGTGGCCCAGCCCGGCCGGGGCCCGGACGCCGGGGCCCGGATCGTGCGCAACCCGGACGACGCCCTGGGCCGGCTGCTGAGGCTTCACTTCGCCCTCGGCAGTCACAGCCTCCAGGACGTCCTGGAGGCCCGGGTCGTCCTGGAGCGATCCAGCTTCGAGGGGGCCGCCGGCTATGCGTCGTCCGAGGATCTCGACGAGGCGGAGGAGCTGGTACGGGGGATGGCGGAGCCGGGCGTCGGGGTGGGCGCGTTCAACGACCTGGACACCCGCTTCCATGTGCTGATCGCCCGCAGCTCCGGAAACGCGCTGACCTCCACCCTCACCTCCGCCGTACGGGAATCGGTGCGCCCGCTGATCCTGCGCGCCCTGGAAGGGGTCAAGGACTGGCCCGCCACCGCCCATGCTCTCAACGCGCAGCACCGCGCCCTTCTGACGCTGGTGCGCGAGGGGCGGGGGGCCGAGGCCGCCGACCTGGTGGAGCAGCACATCCGGGGGCTGCACGGCACGCTCGTGGACGATCCGTTCGGGCCGTAGCGGCGGGGGCGGGGGCGCGCCGGTTGACGGGTTCGCGCCGGCGGCCTGTCCGGCGTGGCCCATTCCTTCGACGGACCGAGCCCAGTATGGTCCGACCATAGAAACGTCGTAGTGAAACCGGAACCCGCCGGGGAGGCCACATGCGTATCGGACTCTTCGCCACCTGCCTGGGCGACACACTCTTCCCCGACGCGGTGCGCTCCACCGCCATCCTGCTCACGCGGCTGGGCCACGAGGTGGTGTTCCCGCCGGAGCAGACGTGCTGCGGGCAGATGCACATCAACACCGGATACCAACGCGAACCCGTCCCCCTGGTCCGGAACTTCGCCGAGCAGTTCGGCGACGCCTCCATCGACGCGGTCGTGATGCCGTCGGGATCGTGCGCCGGTTCGGTCCGCCACCAGCACGCGATCGTCGCCGACCGCTACGGGGACGCCGCCCTGCGGGCCGGGGTGGCCGCCGTCGCCGCGAAGACGTACGAGCTCTCCGAGCTCCTCGTCGACGTCCTCGGGGTGACCGGGGTCGGCGCCTACTTCCCGCACCGGGTGACGTACCACCCGACCTGCCACTCGCTGAGAATGCTCCGCGTCGGCGACAGACCACTCCGGCTGCTGCGTGCCGTCGACTCCATCGACCTCGTCGAGCTGCCCGGCGCCGAATCCTGCTGCGGGTTCGGCGGGACCTTCGCCCTCAAGAACGCCGAAACCTCCACCGCGATGCTCCACGACAAGCTGGACGGTATCGCCACCACCGGGGCCGAGGTCTGCACCGCCGGCGACTCCTCCTGCCTGATGCACATCGGCGGAGGCCTCTCCCGCACCCGCTCCGGCACCCGTACCGTCCACCTCGCCCGGATCCTCGCCGCCACCCGCGCCACCCCCGACGCCCTGACGGAGGCCGCCGCCGTATGAGCACGTTCCTCGGCATGCCCGCCCGGCCGCCCCGTTCCCCGTACGGCACCGGCAACCTGCGCGGCGAGGAGCCCTTCCCCCGCGCCGCCCACCAGGAGCTGGGAAACGGACAACTGCGCCGCAATCTTCACAAGGCCACCACCACGATCCGCGCGAAACGCCTGAACGTCACCGGCGAACTCCCCGACTGGGAGGCCCTGCGCGACGCCGGTTCCGCCATCAAGACCGACGCGATGAACCGGCTCCCCGAACTCCTGGAACAGCTCGAGCGCAAGGTCACCGAGCACGGCGGAACGGTCCACTGGGCGCGCGACGCCGCCGAGGCGAACGAGATCGTCGCCCGGCTGGTGAAAGCCACCGGCAGCAGCGAGGTCATCAAGGTCAAGTCGATGGCCACCCAGGAGATCGGGCTCAACGAGCACCTGGAGTCGGCCGGCATCACGCCGTACGAGACCGACCTCGCCGAACTCATCGTGCAGCTCGCCCACGACAAGCCCTCCCACATCCTGGTACCCGCGATCCACCGCAACCGGGACGAGATCCGGCAGATCTTCCTGGACCGCATCCCCGGCGTCGACCCGGAGCTGGACAACGTTCCGGCCCACCTCGCGGCCGTCGCCCGGACCTATCTGCGGCAGAAGTTCATGACGACGAAGGTCGCCGTCTCCGGCGCCAACTTCGGCATCGCCGAGACCGGCACCCTCTCCGTCGTCGAGTCCGAGGGCAACGGCCGCATGTGCCTCACCCTCCCCGACACGCTGATCACCGTGATGGGCATCGAGAAGGTGCTGCCGCGCTACCAGGACCTGGAGGTGTTCCTCCAACTGCTGCCGCGTTCCTCAACCGGTGAACGCATGAACCCCTACACCTCGTTGTGGACCGGAGTGACACCCGGCGACGGCCCTCAGGACGTCCATCTGGTGCTGCTCGACAACGGACGCACAGCCGCGCTCGCCGACGCGATCGGACGGGCGGCGCTCAACTGCATCCGCTGCTCGGCCTGTCTCAACGTCTGCCCGGTCTACGAACGTACCGGCGGCCACGCCTACGGTTCGACCTACCCCGGCCCGATCGGCGCCGTCCTCACCCCGCAGCTCGCTGGGATGCACGCGGCCGACGACGACCCCAACAGCTCCCTGCCGTACGCCTCCAGCCTCTGCGGGGCCTGTTTCGACGCCTGCCCCGTGAAGATCGACATCCCCTCGCTGCTGGTGGAGCTGCGCCACCAGCACACCGAACAGACCGGCACCACACCGGAGAAGCTGGCGATGAAGGCGGCCGCCGCGGTGATGAAGCGGCCCACGCTGTACACGGGCGCGCAGAAGGCGGCCGGCCTCGGCCGCGCGGTCGCGGGCCGCGACGGGACGATCTCCCGCCTGCCCCCGCCGTTCAGCGGCTGGAGCGACAGCCGTGACACGGCGGCCCCGCCCCGGCAGACCTTCCGCGCCTGGTTCGCCTCCGACGAGGGCCGCGCCGCGCTCCGGGCAGCCGCCGACGAACACGACCCGGGCCAGGGAGGATTCGACCCGGATCCAGGAGAACCCGACCGGAACCAGGGAGAACCCGGCCGGAACCGGGGAGAGGACGGGACCCGGTGACGAGTGCCCGCGAGACCGTGCTCGGCCGGGTCCGCGACGCTCTGGCCCTGGCCCCGACGCCCACCACCGTCGTACCGCGCGCCTACCGCACCGGCCGGGTCCTCCCCGACCCCGAACGCCTCGCCCTCTTCACCGACCGGCTCCTCGACTACCGGGCCGAGGTCCACCCCTGCACCGCCGACCGCACGGCCCAGGTCGTCGCCGAGGTGCTGCGTGACCACGGTGCCCGCCGGATCGGGGTGCCCGCAGGACTGGATCCGCGCTGGCTCGACGCGTACGAGGGCGAGGTGTGGCACGACGCGGCGGACATCCCCGCGCCCCGACTGGACTCCCTGGACGCGGTGGTGACCGCATCCGCCGCCGGCTGTGCCGAGACGGGCACGATCTTCCTGGACGGTTCGCCCGACCAGGGACGCCGGGCGCTGTCGCTCGTCCCCGATCTGCACCTTTGTGTCGTGGACCTCTCCTCAGTCGAGGCAGGAGTGCCCGAGGCGGTGGCCCGGCTGGTGCCCGAGCGGCCCACGACTCTGATCAGCGGCCCTTCGGCAACGTCTGACATCGAACTGGAACGGGTGGAGGGCGTGCACGGCCCCCGCACCCTGGTGGTGGTGATCCGCACCGACAGGTGACCGCACCCATAGGCGACCGTATCGACAGGCGACCGTACCGGCAGATGACCGATCTGTGGTCCGACCTATGAATGTTCCACCGTGACCGCACCCCGACCGAAGACGATCCGCGTCCTCACCCCGTCCTCCGCCCAACCGACCTTCACCTCGACCCCGACCGGATCACCGTCCGGACCGGCTTGTACGACCACCGTGTCCACGACCGGCTCCAACGGCCCCGCCTCCGGCTCCGCCGTGAGCGACGCGAGGGCCACCAGCACCACGTCCCCCGCCACGTCGGCGGCCAGCCGGGGCAGCACCGCCCAGCGGGTGAACGCCGTGCCCTGCGGGGCCCGCACCTCCTCCGGCGCCGCCCAGCCGTGGAGCCCGTACAGCTGGGAGCGCACCGGCCCGCCGGGCTCCGTCGCCCAGCCGGTCAGTTCGGCCTCTGCCCCGTCCGGTGCACCGAGCACCCGGTGTACCCGCAGCTCGTAGCGGCCCCGCGCCACCGTCACGCTCTCCACCCGGAGCCCGGGTACGGTCGAGGGGCCCGTCGGGAAGACGGGTACGTGCCAGGACCCGGCCCAGCCCCAGCCGTCGCCGTGCCCGGCCCCCAGCGGATGGATCCGGCGCCGGGTGCTGCGTACCCCGCCGACCGTCACGGAGAGGTGGTTGTCCGCCGGGTTCGCCGCCGAGGTCGGCCCGGTGACGGTGGAGTAGGCGAGCCGGGCGTAGTGCGGGTCCGTGCCGGCCGCCGACTCGCCCTCGTCCGGGCGGACATGGTCGCTGCCGTGGTTGTGGAGCCGCACCACGCCGTCCGCCTGCGTCGACTGCACCAGGAACCCGGGTGCCGGCACCGACAGCACCCGGTCCGCGCCTTCGCTCGGAGCTGCCGCCTCCATCGACGTCCACAGCGGGTGCCCGGCGGGAGCCAGCAGCGCGACGAACGCCTTCGACGCCCAATAGGGCGACGCGGGACCGGAATAGGACTGCAGGGTCGCCGGGTGGGGGCCGTGCCAGCCGAGGCTCAGCAGCCCGTCACCGCCGCTCGCGCCGCGCTCCAGGAAGTACCGCAGCGAGCCGTTGACCAGCCGCCGCGACACCCCGTGGGCGAGCGGGGTGTGCCCGGAGACCGCGCCCAGGCCCACGGCCGCACTCGCGGCGAAGCGGTAGGTGAGCGAGCGCCCGAAGTGCAGCGGGGCCCCGTCGCCGCCGAACATCAGCGAGAAGCTCTCCAGGTGCTCACGCAGCCGTGCCCCGTGTCGCGCCGACGCGCTGTCGTCGCCGGCCAGATGGGCGTCCAGCATCGGATACAGGTGCAGCGCCCACCCGTTGTAGTGGTCGAAGGCGCGCCCGTCCCCGTCGGCGTACCAGCCGTCGCCCCGGTACCAGAGCACCAGCAGCTCCAGCGCCCGCTCCCGTGCCCGGGCGGTCTCCGCGTCGCCGCGCCCCACCGACTCCAGGAAGCCGGCGACCGTGTACGGGAAGAGGTACCAGTTGTTGCCTGCCGGAAGATGCCGCAGCGCACCCCGTAGCCACTGTTCCGCCCGGTCCTGCACGCCGGGCTCCAGCCGGTCCCAGAGCCAGGGCCGGGTGAGCCGCAGTCCGAGCGCGACGGACGCGGACTCCACCATGGGCTGGCCCTGCACGTGGTGGTCCAGGATCACCGGCCAGGACTCGGCGTCGTCCCGCCCCGGCGTACGTGTCCCGGACGCGAGCCCCCGCGCGTACCGATCCAGCCATTCGTGCGGGTCCTTCCCCTCGGCCCCGGCGACCCGGAAGGCGGCCGCCAGGAAAGTCCGCGCGTACCCCTCAAGACCGTCGGAGCGCACGCCGGAGTGCGACGGAGGGCCGGGCAGGTCGAGCAGCGCCCCGCGGGGGGTGGCCCACCGCCAGGCGGCGTGCAGCAGCCCGTCGGCGGCGGCCTCCCAGTGCGCCCGGGTGTACCCGGTGTACGGGCTCGACGCCCGGTCCTCCGGGGGAAGTACGAACGAAGGGGAGCGGAAGATCGTCATACGGGGAGGCCAGGCCCTTCGTGGGGGACACGGTCGGCACCGGAAATCCTGATCGAGTGATCACAAGCGGTCAAGAGGTCGATCAGAAGCCACCGAAGCCGATCAAACGATCAGGCGGGAGGCTGTTTCCGGAACCGTCCCGCCCGCACCGCGTGACGCCACGGGACTGACGGGACTCACATGACTCACAGCACTCACAGCTCAGGGAAGCAGCAGCCAGTCCGCACCGACGGCGGCCACCAGGCCCGCCCCGAGCAGCCAGCTTCCGAGCCTGGTACGGCCGTTCCTGCTGAGCTCGATCACCAGGCCGCACAGAATGAGCGCGAGCCCGTAGACACCCACCACCAGCACCGACGACCGGCTCGCGATCCGCAGGGCGAGGACCACACCCATCGCGACCATGCCCACGGAGGAGAGAACGATCCGCAGCTGACGAGCCTGACGTGGCGTCAGTCTCTTCGCGAGCTCAGGCTGACCCTCCGACTCCGATGTGGGCTCCGATTCAGGTGCCGATTCAGGCGCCCGCTCGGTCTCGGTCTCGGCGTCGGGACGGGAGGCGGCCGCGTTCTCGGTGTCGTGCGCGTCCTCGGCCGGATCCGCCACCGCGGTCCCGGCTATCGAGGTGTCGGTCTCCCGGTCCTGGCCCTTGCGCTGGTCCCGGTCCTGGTCCTGGTCAGAAGTGCTCATGGAGCCGGATCGTAATGGCTGCGCGGCAGCCCTGTTACCGGACCCGGGCGTTCCGCCACCGACCCGACCCGACCCGACCCGACCCGACCCGACCCGACCCGACCCGACCCGACCGGACCTCGGGGGCCGCATGGGCTATCCCAGCAGCCGGGGCGCCTCGCCAGCCGCGTCCACAGTAGGGCCGCTCTCCACCCGCCCGGCCAACTCCTGGGCCCAGTCGATGAGCCCGCCGATACCGATGCCGTGCGGCCGGGCCTCGCGGTACGCGGAGAGCGCACCCGCGCCCCGGCGCAGCAGTCGCGCCCCGCCCGCCGTGTTGCCGCGAGCGGCGTGGGTGAGCCCCACGGCCACCTGCGCGAGCCCCCGCCACAGCTCCCGCTCGCTCGAAGGCCCCGACTTCCAGGCGTCCTCGAACACCTCGTGGGCGTGGAACGGCATCCCCGTGTCCAGCAGCCGCTGTGCCTCCCGCAGCGTCTCGTGCGGTGTGCGAACGACGCCCTCGGGCTGCCGCTCGACTCCGGGCGTGCCGTAGGGCAGCGGACGGCCCAGTCCGTCCCGGGGGCGCGCGTTGCGCGCCCGGCCTTCGGTGTCACGGTCCCTGCGTGTCTCGTTCACTACTCGATTGTGCCTCGCACCTGCAAGGAATCGGCCGAACCCTGTCGGTGAGCACCCGCGCACGACTAGGCTCGTCCGTCGTCACTGCATGCCATTTGGGGAAGGGTGGGCATGAAGCCGTCCCGGCCGTTGTACGAGCGTGAACCGGAACTCGCCGCCGCTGCCAAGGCGGTGGACGATCTGTGCGGAGCGCAGGCCGTCGGCGGGCTCCTGGTCTTCAGCGGAGAGGCGGGGCTCGGGAAGACCGCCCTGCTCGCCGAGATCCGGGCGATGGCCGCCGACCGCTGCACGATCTGGTCCGCCCGGGGCGGCGAGACCGTCACCTCCGTACCGTTCCACGTCGTACGGCAGTTGCTGCAGCCCGCCCTCGACCAGTTCCCGCCCGACGAGAAGCGGGCCCTGTTCGACGACTGGTACGACACCACGGCGCCGGCGCTCGGACTCGCCGAGCCCAGCGGTCCGCAGCCCGACCCGCAAGGTGTCCGGGACGGCCTGGACTATGTCGTCTCCCGGCTCGCCTCACGCCTCAGCCACCGGCCGTTACTGCTGCTGGTCGACGACGCCCACTGGGCGGACGGCGAATCCCTGACCTGGCTCTCCTCGTTCACCGCCCGCCTCGGTGAACTCCCGTTGCTCGTCGTCCAGGCGTACCGGCCGCAGGAGATGGCCGAGCGCAACGCGAGCTACGTCGCCGACCGCGAGGCCGAACGCGGCTCCGACGGCCAGAGCGCGGTCATCCGGGTCGCCCTGCGGGCGCTGACCCCGGACGCCACCGCCGAACTGGCCCGCGCGGCGCTCGGCGAACACGCGGACGACCCGTTCTGCCGCGAGGTGTGGGCCGTCACCGGCGGGAACCCGTACGAGGCCGTCGAGCTGGTCGCCAAGGTCCAGGACCAGGAGCTGGCCCCGGTCGAGGAGTCGGCCGGGCAGCTGCGGGAGCTCGGTGCCTCCGCCCGTGGCAGCGGCCTCGTCGCCCGCCTGGAGCGGCTCGGCACCAACGCCAACCGGTTCGCCTGGGCCGCCGCCGTGCTCGGCACCGACATCTCCCAGGAGCTGGCCGCCACCCTCGCCGGGATGAGCTCGGCGGAGGCCGCCGACTGCACGGCGCGGCTGCGCGACGCCCGTATCGTCAGCGGTTTCGACCCGCTGGAGTTCGTCCACCCGCTGATCGCGACCGCCGTCTACCGCTCGATCCCGCCGGCCACCCGTACCGCGATGCACGGACGCGCCGCCTGGGCCATCACCCGGGCCGGCCTCGGTGCCGCCGCGGCCTCCCGGCACCTGCTGGAGGTCCACCCCGACGACGACCAGGAGCTGGTCGCCCAGCTCCGCGAAGCCGCGGGCCAGCACCTCGCGGTCGGCGCCCCGGAAGCGGCCAGGCGCTGCCTGGAGCGTGCCCTCGAGGAGCCGCCCCGTCCGAAGGACCGCGCGGTCCTGCTGTACGAGCTCGGCTGCGCGACCCTGCTCAGCTCCCCGCCCACCACCGTGCAGCACCTGCGCGCCGCCCTGGACATGCCCGGCCTCGACGACGGCCTGCGGGTCGACGCCACGTTCCGGCTCGCCGCCGCGCTCGCCCACAACAACCAGCTCAAGGACGCGGCCCTCTCGCTGGCCGCCGAGGCGGCCCGTACGGCACCGGGCCCCGGCCTGATGCGGCTGCAGGCCGCGCACTTCATGTGGGAGGGCATGCAGGCGACCGAGGACGACGGCCCGGTCCGCTCCCGGCGCCTCACCCGCAACGCCGACCACCTCAAGGGCCGCGACAACTCCGAGCGGGCGCTGCTCACCCTGCGGGCCTTCGATGCCATGCTGCGCGGCGAGAACGCCCAGCTCATCGTCGACCTCTGCGAACGCGCCCTGATCGACGGAAGCCCCGCCCGCGGCCTCGGCTGGACCGACTCCGAGTGGGGCTTCGAACTGCCCACCATGGTCGGCATCACCTACACCTTCACCGACCAGCTCGACCGGGCCGAGAGCCTCTTCGGCGAAGCGGTGCGGGCCTTCGAGATCTCCGGCTGGAGCGGGGCCCACCTGGCGTTCGCGCACACCCTGCTCGGCATGGTCCACCGCCGTCGCGGCCGTCTCGCGGAGGCCGAGGGCTTCCTGCGCGAGGGACTCCGGCTCGCCGACCGTGTCGGCTCCGGCCTGCCCGTCCACTGGGACGCGGCGTGCCTGCTCATCGACACGCTGCTGGCCCGGGGCCGTACCGCCGAGGCCCGCAAGATCGCCGACCGCTACCACTTCGGACCGCCCTATCCCAGTGCCATGGTGCTGCCGGACGGCCCGTGCATCCTGGGCCGCCTGCTGCTGGCCGAAGGCCGTAAGGAGGAAGCGATCGCCGAACTCGAAGCGGCGGGCGCGGCCCTGGAGTCACGCGAACGCTTCAACGGAATCTGGGCACCCTGGGCCGGCGACCTCGCCCGCGCCCTGGCCGAGGACGACCCGGGCCGTGCGGCCCACCTCGCGGCCCGCGCCCGGGTGCACGCCGAACGGTTCGGCACCGATACCGCCATCGGCGAAGCCTTGCGCTGCGTCTCCCTCTTTGCCCCGCCCGAGGAGGCGGAGCAGCTCCTCGCCGACGCGGTCCGTCATCTGGAGCGGTCCTCCTCCGCCTACGAGCACGCGCTCGCCCGTGTCGACTACGGCATCGCCATCGGCTCGCACCGAGAACTGGCCCGGGCCCAGAAGCAGGCCATGGCCTGCGGAGCGGAAGGACTGGCGGCCCGCGCCCAGAAGGCACGGACGTCGATCCGGTCCTCGGAGTGAGGTAATGTTTGTCCTGCGCGGCCGCCCCGGGAAACCGGGCGGAATCGCATCGGGACGTGGCGCAGCTTGGTAGCGCACTTGACTGGGGGTCAAGGGGTCGCAGGTTCAAATCCTGTCGTCCCGACTGGAGACAGTCGCAGGTCAGGGCCGGTTTCGGAGCAATCCGAAACCGGCCCTTGATCATTTTTGGGGATCAGTGGGAAATCCGGCCTCCTTGACCGGGGCGGTGGGGTGTGACGGCGGGGCTCGGTTGCGAGCGCGGTGAGGCACGTTCAAGTGGGCCGCCCGGAACCAATAGCGCCGCCTGCAAAGAACAGACACCGCGATACGCGAGGACAGCTTCGTTCGCTGCCCGTACGGCGGTGTCTGCGACGGACTCCAATGGGCCCCAGCCGTCAACAACCCCGCATCTGGGCAGTCCTCGTAGCTTTCGGCGGGCCACGTGCTCCCTGGTGTCACCGTGCCCCGTGAGCTGATACGGCGGTTCCGCAACGCCTCTTCAGCTCTGCCCGCGAACTGCCCTGCCGGACCTGTGGACAGAGCCCGATCTTCGGTACAGATGAGGGTTCAGCCCAACGAGGTTCCGAAGGGAAGGTCGTGCACGCGCGAGGAAAGCCGCACCGGTCGTCGGACGAACGAGACAACGCCTTACACCGCTTGCGCGGACCGAACCCGCCGGTTCCGCGCATGCTGGAGCTCCAGCGGACGGTGGGGAACGCCGCGGTGGCCCGGATGGTCGAGCAGGAGCGGCACCAGCACGGTCCGGGATGCGAGCACGCGGACACGGCCGTCCAGCGCCGGGAGACCTCGGCGCACCAGCACCAGCAGGCGGATGAGGTAGCGGAGAAGGCGGGCTCGACGGATCACCGCAGTCTCCTCGACGCCGCGATGGCGACACCGAGCAGCCCGCTGCCGGGCGCGTTCCTCACGAAGGCAAGGGGGTTCTACGGCAACGACGCCCTCTCCGCAGGCCGCGTTCACGACGACGCGACCGCCCAGCGCGCCACCGCCGCGCTCGGCGCGCAGGCCATGACCATCGGTAGCCACATTTTCCTGGGCGCCTCTGCCGTGGGGGACACCGAGACCCTCGCTCACGAGGCCAGCCACCTCGACAAGAACCTCCGGGGCATCCGCGAGACCGGCAAGGACAACGGTACCGGCGTCACGGTGACCGACCCCGGACAGGACTCGGAGCACGCGGCCGCCGCGGACGGCGCCGCCTTCGTGGAGGGAGCGGCTACCGCACCGTCGGCCGTTGCCCAGCGGGCTCCGGCCGCCAGTGCAGTCGAGAGGCCGCGCGCCGGACTCCACGGCGGCAGGGCGGTACAGCGCGCGGTCTGGGAGTACGACCAGGCCGCCAGCTTCGACGACCCCCGCGCAGGCCAGGAGACCCGCTGGCGCAACCAGGACAACCTGGACGAGATCCGCACTGCCACCCGGCTGGGTATTCATGGCCAGCGCAGACCGCGGCACGGCGACGTCTACGACGACGCGACCCAGCAGATGCACAGCAGCGCGAACGTGAAGTTCTCGAAGAACGGTGCCATCCCGGACCGCGACTACCCACGGCGCGAGACACAGACCCGCAGGGCCCTGGTCAAGGCCAAGCAGGCCATATCGACGGTGCTCACCCTGCTGGACGGAGCAGGCAACGCCCCCGGGGGCCGGCTGCTGACCGGTCTGCAGTCGGGCTTCCCCGCGTTCCGGGCCGCGACGCCCGAGCAGATCACTATCTTCCTGCCGCGGATCAAGGAGGTCGTACGGCGCATCCAGGCCGGCTTGAACGCCGAGGGCGCAGAGATCGCCTTGGTGGGCGGCGACGCCCCGGCTGGGGCCGCAGGCTGGGTCGCCCCCAGCACGACCGACGTGTTCACGCGCTTGTTCAACCCCGATCAGCAGAGGAGCGAGGACCTTCCGACCATGGACATGGGCCGGAGCGGACCGATCAACCTCACTAGCGGGGGCCAGGACGCCTGGACCATCATCCACGAGGCGACCCACCGGTTCGCAGGCACACTCGACTACCAGTACAGCTCCCGTGACATGGAGATAGAGGAGGAGGACCGCAACGCCGAACTGGACGCCTTCATGCCCACGTCGGCGGCGGAGCGCAAGGAGGCCATGCTCGGCAAGCGCGCCCTTGGGAACCCCTCGACGTACAGCGGCGCGAACGACGGCTCCGACCGCCAGCCGAACTGGTACGCCATGGGACAGCGCGCTCTGATGAACGCGGACTCCTACGCCCAGTTCATCCTGACGGCGACGGGCCACCGGGCGCCACGCTTCTGACAGCGTGCCCGGTCACTGTCGGCCCGCCCGTGTGACTCGTCGCCCTGCGGCGTGTACGGCCGGGCCGGCCTCTCGCCGAAGAGGCCGTGATGTTCATGGGTTCAGAGGGCGAGCGTGGTGTGTGGCCGCGGACCTGTCCGATGTCCTGTGCTCCGCGGGCTGCCCAGCAAGCCCCTGACCACCATCTCGAGCAGGGGGCATCCGCCCTTCAGAACGACCATCCCCAGCCACGCCACCATCTGAACAGTAGTCAGGTCCCAGGTCTCGGCCTCCTGGCGCCGGCGGGTGCGGGATAGCCCGGGAGCGACCCCAACACCCGATGCTCCGACTTCTGTACGGCCTGCTCGTCGCCGCGGTCACGCCCGTCTGATCGCGCGCCGGCGTCGCTGATCGGGGCGGGTGCGGAGACGGCGGGGGAGGTGTACAGGCCGATCGCCGCCGCTCCACCGGATCAGGAGGGGGTGGAGGTGCGGACGCTGTCGTGTGTGCGGGTCGCGATGTCGGAGCCGGGTGGCCACGGAGGAGAAGGAGGCCCGAGGATCGCCACGCCGACCCGGGAGCGCTACGGGCCCGGCCGATTTCCCACGCTGGATGCAGCCTCCGCACCCCCCCACCGTCGGTCCGTGGCGGCGGCGAGCCGACGGGGCTTCGGGGCCGGCTTGTTGTCGCCTCGGCGGGGAGGTCCTGGTCGGGTCGTCGTACCGGGCCTGCAACGCGGAATACCCGCGCGTCGGCGGGGAGGACGGGAAGGTGGCGCCCACCGGCACCATCCTTGACGGAACACTCTCGCGTGCCGAGGGCCGCAAGGCCGGCCCCGTACGCCGGTTTCTCGCAGTACCGCCGCCGAGGTGGCGCCCGCAGTACGTCGGACGGGCATGCGGAGTCCCGCGGTAATGCGGCCGTGAGGCTGGAATCCCGGCGTTGCCCGGATCCGGCCCGGAGTCGAGGTGACCCCTGGCCTGCTCCGTGGTCCGTCCCGTTTTCTCAGCAATCGGTTCCCGCTCTCGCCCCCCATCAGGGCAAACAGTCGCGGCACCCTGCGATGTTCACCTGATGGTCCGTCATAAACATTTACACGCAAGAGCGTTGAAGGTGCAGCTATCTGACACCTCAGGTTTCCTTCACATCTTCTTGAGCTTGAAACGCGATCGACGACCCTAGGTTGAGCCTGGCTCCGGTGCAGCGATCGTCCACTTTGTGCCGGAGAGGACTTGCTGTTCGCGAGAGAAAGGAAGAGTAGATGCTTGACACCGATCCCACGCCAGGAGGAGCGGTCGACCTCGTCGTCGGCGACGCCGATGAGTCCTGGGAGGACCTTGTACGCGATCTGATCGCGGGCCCGGCGGACCCCTCGCGCATCCTCACGGACTGCGGTGGTAACGGCTGTAGCTGTGCCGGCTGTGTCGGCTGCGGCCTGAACTGCATGAGCGGCGGCTGGAAGTGCGCCACGTGTGGCAGCGCGTGCTGCTAGTGCCGTCCCCGGCCGACCCCGCCGGTCGAGGCGGTAGGTAGCGAATCGGCCCGCCGGCGGTGGTACCCGTCGGCGGGTGCCACCCGGACAAGGAACCACGGTGTTCCTTGCCTGACCTGAATGACGTGAACATGAAACAGCTTGATCCGCTTCTCTCGCGCTACGGCGTCGTCGGGGACGCCTTCGACCTCTCCCCGTCCCGCTATCGAGGTCTGCCGGAACTGAGCTCCTACGGGGTCGATCTCGGCAGCGGCTTCCCGGGCTTCGAGGCACGCGCGGACGACCGGGTCGTCGCCGGAGGACATGCGCTGGGAGACAAGGACAGGGCACGCCTGCTCGCCATCGCCGAGGGATGCGAGCGCTACTCGGGGGCGCAGTTCGGCACGGAGGGCGTAGTGACCGCCGCCGCGCACGATCTCGATGGCAGGGTGCTCGACTGGTCGCGGATCCCGCGTCTGTCCGACGCGGAGTACGCGCATCCGCGGTGCCCGCTCGTCCCCTTCGATCCGGCCGCGCCGATCAGGTGGGTGCGGGGGGTGGATCTCCGGGACGGAGACCCCACCTGGCTGCCGCTTTCCATGGCGGCCTACCGGTCGGGGCGCCGTTTCCCGGCCGAGCGCTTCGTGGCGAGCATCTCGACGGGCTGCGCCGTGCACACCGATCCCGCGAGTGCTCTCTTCGGCGGCCTGAGCGAGGTCGTCGAGCGGGACATGATCGCCGTTCTGTGGCTACAGAAGCTGCCGCTGCCGCACATTCCTCTCGACGTGCTGGACGAGCGGGAACTCACCGTGGTCGAGTGGGCGCACGATCGCTTCCTCGACACCGTGCTGCTGGATGCCACCAGTGACATCGGTGTACCCACGGTGTACTGCATGCAGACCGCACCGCATGACCAGACGATACGCACCATGGTCGGGTGCGGTACCGGGCTCACCATTCAGGATGCCGCGTACAAGGCGTTGCTGGAAGTCACCTGCTTCCGTGATTCGCTGCATGTGGAGTGGGAGGAGCCCGAGTCCTTCGCCGACTACACCGATATCTCGGACGGCGCGAAGTACATGGGCAAGCCGGAGAATGCCCCGCACTTCGCATTCCTTACCGATGACCACCCCGACCGGCCCTCGTTCCAGGATCGCGGCCGTTACGCCGCCGATGCCACTGAGGGGCTGACCCGCGCTGTCCGGAGGTTCGCCGAGCTGGACATGGCGGTGATCGCCGTGAACCGGACGACGACGGAACTCGCCTCGGTCGGACTGCACTCGGCGACCGTGGTCATCCCGGACCTCCAGCCGATGTCCCTCGTGCCGCTCGCCCAGTATCACGCGCATCCCCGGCTCTACTCCGCCCCCGCGGCGATGGGATATCGCGTACTGCCTGTCGAGGAGTTGAACCCATGTCCGCAGCCGTTCGCCTGACCCGTCTGTCCGTCCTCGGTACCGGGGCTTTCGGCACCCGGGCGTCCCAACTGCTGCCGCAGATCTCGGGCCTGGCCGTCACCCAGGTCGGTCCGGAGATCACCTGCGACATGCTCGTCGATGCCGATGCAGCCGTACTGGTACTGGACCGTCCCGCCCGGCGGTTGGCACGCCGATTCCGGCAGGTGGCCTCCGAGGCGGGAAAGCCGTGGCTCCTGGTGGAGTTCGATCACCCCGTCATCAGAGTGGGACCGTACTTCGATCCTGTGGCCGGCCCATGCCTGGACTGTTTCCACGCACGTGAGGACCAGCACGCCGACAAGCCGGCTCCCCTCCGGAAACCCGTATCCAAGCACGAGCACGAGCACAACCACGAACACGCCCATGCCCACGCACCGGACTGTTCGCACACATCGGCCCCCCTGTCGGCGGAGGAAGGACTCGGCGTCGAGGCGGCAGCCGGGGTCCTGCCGCATCAGGCGCGCATCGCCGCGGGACTGCTGAGCCTGTCGCTGGCCGAGCAGGTTCGCGGGCGCGTGGTCACGGTCGATCTCCGCACGGCGGCGGTCCGCTCGGACCAGGTGATCGGCTGCCACGGCTGCCCGCACTGCGGCGACGAGACCCAACGTACGCTCCTGTCGCGACAGTTCGATCACCTGCTCCGCACCGTGGGAGGCGTCACTCATGACGAGCACCGATAGTTTCCCCGCAGGCGGCCTCCGGCCCCGGTTGCGCGGTGGGGTGGCGGTCTCCGCCGCCGACGGCCAGGTCGTCTTCTCGGCCGGACAGATACGCAAGAGGATCGGCGGAGGGGACGCCCTCCGGCTCCTGATGCCGATCACGTCGGCGATGGACGGGCGCCGCACGGTCGGCGACCTCGCCGAAGCGACGGACCTCCCGTACGAGGCAGTGGCCCAGGCCGTGGCACTGCTGGTGAAGCAGGGCCTCGTCCTCTCCGGGGAGGTCGCACCGCCGAGGCCGCTGGCGGCCGGCGTCATCGACTACCTGGAAGTGACCGCCGGCACCTCGGCCTCGTTCCGCGACGCCTCCGAGGTACTGGAACGCCTGTCCCGGTGCGCGGTGCTGATCGTCGCCCCACCGGGACACACGGAAGCCATCAGCGACGACCTGGCGATGAGCGGCGTCGGAACAGTCCACAGCGCGTCGACGCCGGCCGAGGTCGGGAACGAGGTGCTCGACAGCCTGCTGGAAGCGGCGGGCAGCCTCGTGGTGCTGTGCGGCCCGCCCCGCCACGATGACAGCACGGACAGCTTCACCGACGACTGCGCTTCCCGCGACATCGCGGTACTGCACTACGCGGCGCACCAGGGGCAGGTCGACCTAGGCCCGCTGCTGCATCCGCGGGCGACGCTGTGCCGACGCTGCTTCACCAGCGGCTACCTCGCGGAGTTCGGAAGCGAACAGCCGGCCCCGGCCGAAACTGCCACGGGGGCGGTCGCCGCCGGACTGGTGGTGGGCGAAGCGCTGGCCTACCTGGCCGACATCGACAGCATGCGCACCGGTCAGGCCCTCGTCCGCTGGACCCTGCCGGATCTCACCGCGGTGCGGTACGCGGTCTCTGCCGAGGCCGGGTGCGCATCATGCGCGACGACGTCCCGCCGCTCGGGGGAGTGTGCAACCGTACTTGAGGCGTACGAGGACATAGTCGCCGCGCATCCCCTCGGCGACCGGCCTCAGCCTCCGGTCACCGCCGGCGGGGAGAAGCGCCTGGCGGCGCTGGGCAAGGAACGCGAGTCGTTCCCCACCGCACCGGTGATACCACTGCCTCCGCCACCGGCGACCGCGTCCGCCGCCCCGACCGGTGACGAGGTGTCGGCCGCATCCGAGGCGGGCCCATCCGGGACAGTGGGTACCGCCGACGCCGCGTTCGTCGCCGACCTGGCGGCGATGGCGGTGGGACGGCGCGGGGACGGCGGACCCCGCAGGTGGACCGCGTCCGGGGGAGACCTCGCGTCGGTCGAGCTGTATCTGATGTGCGCGGACACGGTCTCCGGACTGCCCGCGCACACCCTCATGAAGTACGACGACGTCGAACACCGACTCCTTGTCACCCGCCGGACCCACGGACCCGGTCTATGGCGGTCCATGCTCGACGCGACCGGGATCACGGACAGTTCGGACGTCGTTCTGGTCGTCGTCGGCGCGCTCTGGAGACTGAAGCTCAAGTACAGCAACTTCGGGATCAGGCTGGGACACCTCGACGCCGGGTGCGCCCTCGCGCAACTGCACGCGGTGGCCGGCGACAGAGGGGCACGCGTCACCCTCAACGACCGCTGGCAGCCGACGCTGTCGACACTGCTGGAACTCAAGGAAGACGAACAGGTCTTGGCTGTGGCCGGCCTGTGGACCCCGCGGAGCGCGCGATGCCACTGATCAATGAGACCGACCTGTGGTCGCTGGCGAAGCGTGCCCTCGCCCCCGCAGACCGCCCCGCCGAGCGGACCGTTCCAGACGGGCCGTCGACCCAGGACACCTCCCGGATCTCTCGGAGCGCGCCGCTCCACGATGTGCTGACAGCCCGTCGATCGGTCCGCCGGTTCCGGGAGGACCCGGTGCCCGACACCGACCTCGCCACCCTTCTGGATCTGGCCACGTCGACCGACCGGCAGATGTGGCCGCACGGTACGGCCGCGACCACCCCGCAGGCATGGCTCGTCAGCGGTGTGACGGGCACGTTGGGAACGCGGCTGCGCCAGTACGTACCTCGGCGGTCCCTGGCAGGACAGGCCACGGCGGCGGAGCCCCTCGCGGGGGAGTTCACCGATCACGGCGACAGCCCCGAACCGGCTCTGCTCGCCGCGCGTTACGCCCCGGCCCCGGTAACGATCATGATCTGCGCGACGATCACCGACGAAACCGACACCGGAACCGGGTCCGACAACTCCGGGTCGGACTACGGGCGGGCGCTCCTACGGGCGTCGGCATTCGGCTACAACGCCTGGCTTTCGGCGATCGCGGCAGGTCTCGGCGGCAGCGTGTACGGCCGTTCCTCACCCGAGGTGACCCGCATCGTGCGCCGTAACACCGGTACACCGGCGAGGCACCTGTTCACCCTTGTGCTCGGGCATCCCGCCGAAGCCCCGCAGGAGTTCGGCCGTGAGTGACACCGAACGGATACAGATACGCGCTCTCGGCCGGCGCGTACTGCGGCGATTCGCCGCGCACAAGGCCAACTTCGCGCTGTCCCTACTGACCGTCGTGCTGTCCACGGGGCTCGGGATCAGCGGGCCGCTGTTCCTCCGCGTCATCGTCGACGAGGCGGTGCCCCAGCGCGACCGGGAGCTGCTGCTGTGGATGTGTCTGGGCATGCTCGCCGTGGGAATCGCCCAGAGCGGCTTCTTCTACCTGCAGAGCCGGTTGACGAACTCCATCGGACTCGGAGTGGTTCACGGTCTGCGAGTGGAGGTGTACGAGCGGGTGCAGTCGATGCCGATCACCTTCCACGCCGGCCGTTCGGGGGCGGAGGTGCAGACAAGGCTGGCCAGTGACATCGGCGGCATCTCCGATGTCATCACCTTCACCGCCCAGCGTGCGCTCGGGTCACTGACGATGGTGGTTACCATCGGGACCGCCATGCTCATCCTCAGCTGGCCCGTCGCCGTGGTGGCGATCGGTCTCACACTGGGGCTGGTGATCATGAACCAGCACTACGCCGAGCGGCAACGGCTCCTGGCTGTCGAGGCACAGGAGCACACATCGGAGATGCTGCGTCTGACCGGCGAGCACCTCTCCCTGCCGGGTGTCCTCATGGGACGTACGCTGCGCTGCTGGGACGGCCAGCGCGACCGGTTCCGCGCGTCGTCGTCGGCCATCACCGGCCTGACGATCCGTGAGCGTTCCATGGCGACGAGCGCGGAGTCGATCATCGGCGTCTCGTTCGCGGCGATCCCGCCCGTGGTCTACTGGATGGCCGGCGGCGGCTTCACCAGCCTGTCGATCGGCACCGCGATCGTGCTGGTCGTGCTGCAACTCCAGCTCGCGCAGCCCATCCAGGCGCTACTCGGCCTGAGTACGTCCGTGCGGCGGTCACTGGCGCACTTCGACCGCATCTTCGAGTACATCGACCTCGGACCGACGGCGGCCCTGCCCGCGCCACGGAACCCGCACACCGGGACCCAGGTACCCGCGGTCGGCATCACACTGCGCGAGGTCTCCTACCGCTATCCGGAGAGCGGCAGGAGCACACTGCGCGGGATCGACCTGGACTTCCCCGCCGGTTCCACCACCATGATCGTGGGTTCGACCGGCTCCGGAAAGAGCACCCTGGGCTACCTCGTAGCGGGACTGCTGGAGCCCGGCGCAGGTACGGTCCGGGTGTCCGGCGGCGATGACAAGCCGTCCGAGACGGTCCTGCTTGTGCCCCAGGAGCCCGGGATCTTCAACGCCTCTTTCCGGGACAACCTCCTCCTCGCCCGCCCCGATGCCACCGAGGCCGAACTGCGCGACGTGTTGTCCAGACTGGCTCTCGACGATCTCGTCTCCTCCTTCCCCGACGGACTGGACACCTCGGTCGGCGAAAGGGGCTACCAGCTCTCCGGCGGCGAACGCCAGCGGCTCGGGTTGGCCCGCGCACTGCTGTCGGACGCCCCCGTCGTCGTGCTCGACGAGGTGACGAGCGCTCTGGACTGGGCGACCGCACGAACTGTGCAGGCAGCACTGGAGGAACTGCGCGGCAACCGGACCACGGTCGTCATCAGCCACCGGCTGTCCGGAGTCAAGGACACCGACCGGGTGGTGGTTCTCGCGGACGGGCTCGTCGTGGAGAACGGCACCCACGGTGAACTCCGTACCACGCCCGGCCGATACGCCGACCTCCTGCGCATGCGCGACGAGGACCTGTCCGAGGCGGGTACGACGCCATGAGTCCCCCCATCAGACTCTCCGCGGCGATCATGACCCACCCCGCTCGCAGGGCGAGAGCCCTCGCACTCAGGGACAGCCTGCCGGAGTTGAGTTTCCAGGTCGTCGAGGATCCCGACCCCTACGGCGCCGGCTCCTGTTCGGCGAGGACCGCGGTGCTCGCCTGGGGGACAGTGGCTCACCATGCCACCCACCACCTGGTCCTTCAGGACGACGCCGTCCCCGTCGCGGACCTGCGGGAACGTGTGCTGCGCATGATCGGTGAGCGGCCGGCCGCCGCGATCAGCCTCTACACGGAATGGGCTTCGGCCACGTCGTCCGCCGTCCACCTGGCGGCCTGGCTCGGACAGCCCTTCGCCGAGGTGTGCGACCCGTACACACCCTGTATCGGACTCGTTCTGCCGGCGGAGGCGGCCCGTGAACTGGCGAGGGCGAGACCGGAGGTCCCGCAGGACGACGTCATGATCGCCGGTGTGCTGCGCCGGCTCGGGGTCCCCGAATACGTGACCGTTCCGAATCTGGTCCAGCACGCGACCGAGGTAAGTCTCACCGGCAATACCCCGATGGGGCTGCGGCTGGCCGCCTGCTATTCCACCGCACCCCACAGCGACACCGCGCCGGTGGTGGACGCCCGGCTGGACCTGCTGCCCTGCTTCTCACGCTCGTACGGAAGGCCGTACTACCTGGAGCGGGACCCCGGCAGCGACTCGGGCTGGTCGCAGCGCGGCCTGCTCGAGACGCTGCTGCGACGAGACGTGGACGTGCCCGCACTGCAACGCACGGCGGCACGCCGGTCGGCGGGTCTTCACCGGGCCGAACCGGATCTGCGGCCCGACATCGTGATCAGCCTGTGGATCACCGCATGGCTGGCGGGTACCGAACTCCGTCGGCTTCTCCGCGACCATGCCGTGGCCCCAA
This sequence comes from Streptomyces cyaneofuscatus, assembly GCF_042718795.1. Classification (GTDB taxonomy): domain Bacteria; phylum Actinomycetota; class Actinomycetes; order Streptomycetales; family Streptomycetaceae; genus Streptomyces; species Streptomyces cyaneofuscatus_A. The sequence continues at coordinate 243,394 of NZ_JBHXOX010000001.1, read as the reverse complement.
CTGAGGTGCTCGGCCGGAGACTGGGGCGGGTCGCTCTGGCCAACATCGGCCCCGGGATCTTCGACCAGTACTTACTGCCGGAACGACTCCTGGAATTGTCACCCGTCCTGGAGAGCTTTGCCCATGCGGCCTTCACCGAGGGCGTCACGTCCTCCGTGACGGTCGATTCCCCCGACCACCGGTCGCTCAGCGGCTGAAGAGGAACTTACCGATGAGAGTCAATTTCGTCTCACGCGGTCATGGCTACGGCCACGCTGCCAGAGACCTGAGGATCATGGCCGCGATGCGCCAGGTGAACCCCGGGATACAGATCAGGCTGGCTTCGGCGGGGAGCGGAGCGGACTACTACCGCTCCCGCGGTGTCGAGGCCATCGACCTCGGTTTCGAAGACGCCGACGACATGGGTGAGGCGGCGAGTTGGAGCGTCTGGCGATTCCTGTACGAGCGTGCCGACGCCGACCTGGTGGTGAGCGACGAGTTCCTGACCGTGCCCGGCTTCTGCCGCCGAGTCCTCGACGTTCCGAACGTGCTGATCACGGACTGGTTCTTCGCCGAGTTCGGCTGGCCCGACGCCGACTCGATCATGGACGACGCGCTGGGGGTGGTGGTCCCGGACTTTCCCGAGGCACACCCGGTCGCACCGGCTACGACCGCGCCGGTGTGGTTCTGCGGCCCCCTTGTGGACGCCTTCGCACCACAGCGGGCGGAGGCGCGCAAGGCCCTCGGCCTCGACGAGGACGCGCTCGTCCTGACAGTGGCGGCGGGCGGTCGCCCGGACCGTATCGCTGCCCTGCGCATCCAGTTGCAGGCGCTCCAGGCGTGGAGCAGATACGCCGCTCCGACGGATCAGCTCCTCCTCCTGGCGGACCCGCCCCCCACACGCGGGCGAGTCCCCGCCACCCCCAACGTCCGATGGGTCGGGCGGAGCGATCGGCCGGAGCTGTACTACCGGGCCGCCGATGTCGTACTGGCCGACGCGCTGGGCTTCACCGGGTGCGAACTCGTCGCCAACGGCGTGCCGGTCATCGCCTCCGTCACCCCGGACCCCGGCCGAGCGATGCGCGTCGGATTCGCCGAGCGCATGGACATGCTGGAGCGGACCGGTCTGCTGACCCGCACCCACGCCGACGAGGACCCCGCGGCTCTGTGGGACAGCGTGCGGGAGATGCGCGGCCGGGCCGACGACCCGGCGCCCCGGGACGTCTGGGCCGACCCCTTGGATGTCGCCACCCGGATACTCGGCCACGGCCGTACGGGGTGAGGCCGCTTTCCCGGGATCCCGTCGTACGGGCCGCTCCCCTTCCCGGGATCTCGCTGTACGGGCCGGTCCCGTATGCCCAGGTGCATGTACGGGCTCTCTTCTCGTAAGGAAAGACCGGTCGCGGCCGCCCGCGGGGCCGCCGGGCCGCCCCGGTGGACCCATGCGCGCCGAAGCGCCCGTGCCCGGGGCCGGGAGCCGAACAGGCGGAGCCTCGGAAGGCGGCTCCCGACGATCGACCCGAAGGAATCTCCCGGGAGGTCGGACGGGTCCTCACGGACGTACCGTGAAATCCACGCTCGTCCCGGAGGGCGCGGGGCTCCGCAGGGCGAGCTGTGGTCAGTCGCCGAACGGGTCGGCCGGGATGCGGTGTTCGGTCATGACGGACTTCGTCCGGGGGAACTCGGCGACGGCCTCGACCTCGTTCTCCCGGCTCAGGTCGAACTGCCTGTAACCGCCGGACGGCACGCTCCGCCTCCGACCGTCGAGCCCCCCGGTGCGCGCGTGCCGCGTCGCGGGTCCAGGGCCGGCAGCCAGACCGTCGTCCACATATCCCTCGATCCGTTCCAGAGCCACGGCCGAGGACACCGGCCCGACGTGGGTACGCGGGTCGAGGGGGCGCCGACCCGCAGCCGCCCGATCGCCTCCCCGTACCTGCGGAGGAACTGCTCGTACACCTCGCGCCGTACGAGGACGCTGGAGCCCGCGGCACAGGTCTGGCCTGCCGGGAGAGGGCGCCTTGCCCGGCCGCGAGGGCGGCCGAGTCGAGGTCGCCGTCCGCGAACGATGTCCGCGGACTTGCCGTCGGCCTCACAGACGTAGCGCTTCATCCGCTCGGTGTCGCCACCGGGGCAACCCTGCCGACCGCCGCCTGCGACGACACCCGCACCCCCACCTCGGCCGCGCGAGCGACAAACTCGCCGTCGCGACGCCGCAGGAAGGAACTGACTGTGGACGCCTCCTGTGCGGTGGCCTGATCATGGAGACCGGAGATGCCAGAGCGTGCCTCGCCGCCAGGGCGGTGATCCTGGGGACCGGCTGAGGCCCGCCGCCCGGCACCACCGCCCCAGGGAACTACCGCCCAGCCGGCGTCCCCGCCCCCAGCTCCAGCCACAGCTCGGTGAACCGGTCGAGCATTCCCGCGGCCGTCGTCACGTCGTCCGTCAGTGGCCGGTCGGCCAGCTCCGGGTCGAGGACCGCGTCCGCGAGCTGGAAGGCGCGGCCGACCGGGAGCCCGGTGTCGAGCCGTAGGTCGCGTTGGCGCAACGCCCTGACAGCGGCGACGAGTTCGCAGCCCACGACGAGGCGGTACGCCGCGCACGCCCGCAGGGTCTGCCGGGCGCCCAGGGACGCGAAGCTGGCCTGTTCCTCCACTCCCCGGGAGAGCACCGCGTGGCCGAGGGAGGCGGGCGCGGAGAAGGCCCGCAGGTCGCCGAGGGCCGCCCCGGCCGCGTATTCGAGGATCATCACTCCCGACGACGCCGGCTCGCCGTCCGCGAGGAAGGGGCGCAGGCGGGTGAAGCCCGGTTCGTTCAGCGTCGAGAGGCGGGAGGTCGACAGGCGGGCCACCTGAGTCACCGACAGCCTGAAGTGGTCCAGGGCCAGGGCGAGTTGGGCGAGGTAGAAGCCGCCGTGGTGGTAGGCGGCCATGTCGTCGGCCGAGATCAGCGGGTTCTCGGCGGCCGCGTTGATCTCGACCGCGAGGACCTCTTCGAGCGCGTTCGCCGCGTCGTGGGCGGGCCCGTGGATCTGCGGGACGCAGCGGAAGCCGTACGGGTCCTGGATCCGCCCGAGGGGCGGTGTGGGGCGGTCGGGGGCGCCGAGCAGCCGCCGCATCCGTTCCGCGACCGCCTGCGAGCCGGCGTGGGGCCGCGCCTCGTGCACGGGCAGCGCGTACGCCTCGTACGAACCGTCGATCGCCATGAGAGACAGCGCCGCCACCACCTGCGTGGCCGCGATCAGGCCGCGCAGCTCGTGCAGGGCGAGCGCGGACTGGCCGAGGGTCAGGGCGTTGCTGCTGATCAGGGCCAGGGCGTCGTTGTTGTCGAGCGGCTGCGGTTCGGGCGCGGTCCCCTTGCCCTGCCAGGGGTGTTCGCCCGCCAGCGCGAGGCCCATCTGCGCGAGCGCGGCGATGTCGCCGGTGCCGACCGAGCCGAAGGCGTTGACCTGCGGGTAGGCGCCCGTCTCCAGGGCTTCGCAGAGGGCGGTGACGACGGTCGGGCGCAGTCCGGCGCCCCCGGCGAGCAGTTGGTTGGCGCGGACCGCGAGCATGGCGCGGACCTCGCGCGCGGGAAGCTCCTCGCCGATGGCTCCGGCATGGCTGCGCAGCAGCCGCAGCCCGTGATCGGCGGCCGCCTCGGTGGGTACGGACTCATTCCGGTTGGCGCCCACGCCGGTGGAGCGGCCGTAGACGCGGCCCCATGAAGCGATTTCCCGCGCGGCGTTCCAGGAGTCCTCCACGCGCTTCATGCCCTCGGTCGCCGGAACGGGCCGGGCGAGAGATTCGGCCATGCGTACGACATCTGGGACCATGAGTCGGCGGCCGTCGAGGACGATGACCGCGTGGTGGTCATGAGCCACCTTGTCCGAAGTATGAGACGACATAGGCGGCAATTCATCCTCCATCGGGCGCTCCGTCTTGCCTTGCGGCCACTTATCGCCAGAGATGTGCGCCTGTGCGGCGACAACCTATTGACAATCTATTCAGTCACGGAGAACTCTGCATGATGATATGCAGCCGGGCAAGGGACTCCTCATGATCCAGTTCGATACGGTCCACAAGCGCTTCCCGAACGGCACAACCGCGGTGCACGACCTCACTCTTGAGATGCCGGAAGGGGGCGTGACCGTCCTCGTCGGATCTTCCGGTTGCGGTAAGACGACGACGCTCCGCATGATCAACCGGATGGTCGATCCGACCTCCGGGACGATCAGGGTCGGCGGTAAGGACGTCCTGGAGCAGGACGCCGCCGAGCTGCGCCGCTCCATCGGCTACGTCATCCAGCAGGCCGGGCTCTTCCCGCACCGGACCGTCGTGGACAACATCGCGACCGTACCGCTGCTGCTCGGCTGGGGCCGCCGGAAGGCCCGGGCGCGGGCGGCGGAGCTCCTGGAGACGGTCGGCCTCTCCGCCGACACCGGCAAGCGCTACCCGCACCAGCTCTCCGGCGGCCAGCAGCAGCGCGTCGGCGTGGCCCGCGCCCTGGCCGCCGATCCGCCGGTGCTCCTGATGGACGAGCCGTTCGGTGCCGTCGACCCGGTGGTCCGCACCCAGCTCCAGGACGAACTGCTGCGACTCCAGAGAGAGCTGAACAAGACCATCGTCTTCGTCACCCACGACATCGACGAGGCCGTACGGCTCGGTGACCGCATAGCCGTCTTCCGTACCGGCGGCCATCTCGTCCAGTGCGCCGCCCCCGCCGAACTCCTGGCCCGCCCCGCCGACGCGTTCGTGGCCGACTTCCTGGGCGCCGAGCGCGGTCTCAAGCTGCTGTCGCTGACGACGCTCGCCGGGGTCGCCCAGGGGGCCGCCCCCAAGGGCGCCCGCTGGCAGCTGACCCTCGACCCCGCCCGTAAGCCGCTGGTCTGGCGCGACGGGGAGAGCGGCACGGAGATACCGGTCCGGCCGCTGCGGGACACCGACTCGCTCCTCTCGGCGCTCAACGAGTCCATCGCGGCGCCCAGCGGCCTGGTCGCCCGGGTCGACGCGGACGGTGTCCTCACCGGCGTCACCTCCCGCGAGGACATCCACGACCGCGCCGGCCACGTGCACAGCGAGGCAAGCACGGTGGCCGCGTGAGCGTCGACTGGTCGTGGATAGCCGACCACACCGACGACCTCACCGCCCTGACCCTCTCCCATCTCCAGGCCGCCCTCACCGCCGTACTCCTCGGCCTGCTCGTCTCGCTTCCCCTCGCCGTGGTGGCCCACCGGGTACGCAGGCTGCGCGGACTGCTCCTCGGGCTGTCGAACGTCCTGTTCACCATCCCCTCCATCGCCGTCTTCGTGCTCCTCCTGCCGGTCAGCGGACTCACCCGCACCACCACCGTCATCGGTCTGACGATCTACACACTCGTCGTGCTGCTGCGGAACACCGTCGAGGGCCTCGACTCCGTCCCCGCGAAGACGAAGGAAGCCGCGAAGGCCATGGGCACCCGGCCGCTGCGCACCCTGCTCACCGTCGAACTGCCCCTCGCCCTCCCCGTCATCATGGCGGGCGTGCGGATCGCGACGGTGATGGCGATCTCCCTGGTCTCCGTGGCCACGTACATCGGCGACGGCGGACTCGGGCAGCTGTTCACCGACGGGTTCCAGCGCAACTTCCCCACGCCGGTCATCGTCGGCGTCGTCCTGACCCTGCTCCTCGCCCTCGTCGCGGACGCCCTGCTCGTCACCCTCCAGTACGTCCTGACGCCGTGGACCCGCCGGCAGAAGCAGGGGGCCTGACCTCATGTACGAACTCCTCAAGGGCCTCGGCGCCTGGCTGACCGGCGGCGAACAGTGGGCCGGTTCCGACGGCATCGGGCACCGCCTCGCCGAGCACCTCCAGTACTCGCTGCTCGCCACCCTCATCGCCGCCGCCATCGCCCTGCCCATCGGCCTGCTCATCGGCCACACCGGGCGCGGCGCGTTCATCGCCATCAACCTGTCGAGCTTCGGGCGGGCCCTTCCCACGGTCGGACTCGTCGTGCTGGTCTTCCTCGCCAGCGGCCTGTCCATGTGGCCCGTGTACATCGCCCTGGTGGCCCTCGCCGTGCCCTCCATCGTCACCAACACGTACGCCGGGATGACGGCGGTCGACCCCGAGGTACGGGACGCGGCGCGCGGCCAGGGCATGCGCCGGCACCAGGTGCTCCTCCTGGTCGAGCTGCCCCTCGCCCTGCCGCTGATCATGACCGGGCTGCGGCTCGCCCTCATCCAGGTCGTCGCGACCGCCACGATCGCCGCGTACGTCTCCTTCGGCGGACTCGGCCGGTACGTCTTCGACGGGCTGGCCCAGCGCGACCTCGTGCAGGTGCTCGGCGGCGCCGTGCTCGTGGCCGTCGTCGCCGTCGTCCTCGACCTCGCGCTCTCCGCCCTCCAGCGCGTCCTGTTCCGCCACCGTCCCGCCCCGCAGGCCTAGGAGTCGGCCCCTCATGACCCGTACGAACCGTGAAAGCCGCGTGAACCCCATGAACCGCAGGGCTCTCCTCGGCGGTCTCTTCGCCGCCGCCACCGTCCCCGTCCTCGCCTCCTGCAGCAGCGGCATCACCTCGCTCGACGGAGCAGGATCCGGCGGCGGGGGCGGCGGCTCCAGCGAGGGCGGCGTCACCATCGGCACCGCCAACTTCACCGAGAACCAGGTCCTCGGCTACCTCTACGCGGCCGCCCTCGAAGCGGCCGGGGTGACGACCAAGGTCCGCCCCAACCTCGGCACCCGCGAGATCCTCATCCCCGCGCTCAAGGGCGGCGACATCGATCTGCTGCCCGAGTACCAGGGCGCACTGCTGCACTACCTCGACGCGAAGGCCGAGGCCACGGAGGAGGGAACCATGCAGAACGCCCTCGCCGTCGCGCTGCCGCCCGGCCTCCAGATCCTCCCGTACGGCGAGGCCGAGAACGCCGACGCCTTCGCCGTCACCCAGGAGACCGCCGAGAAGTACGGCCTGAAGTCCCTGGCCGACCTAGCGAAACACAACGGCAAGCTCATCATCGGCGCGGCCCCCGAGGTCAAGAAGCGCACGGTGGGCTCGATTGGCCTCAAGGACGTGTACGGGGTGGAGTTCAAGGAGTTCAAGTCCCTCGACTCCTCAGGCCCGCTGGTCAAGGGCGCCCTCAAGAAGGGTGACGTGGACGTGGCCAACCTCTTCACCACCGACACCGACATCACCGCCGAGGGCTGGGTCGTGCTCACCGACCCCAAGAACCTCATCCCCGGCCAGCACGTCGTCCCGCTCATCGCCGACCGCAAGGCCGATTCGACGGTCCGCAAGGCGCTCGCCCGCCTCGGCGGCGTACTGACCACCGAGGACCTCACCGAGCTCAACCGCCTGGTGGACAAGGACAGGAAGGACCCCGAGGACGTCGCGTACGACTGGGCGGCGGAGCACGGGATCAAGAAGTAGCCCGAAGGCCTGAGGCTGGACGTCATCTGCATCGGCCCGGTCACCCGTGCCGCCCCGCCCCTCACGCCTCCGCGGGGCGGGGCATCGCGGCGAGGTAGTCGCCGAAGCCGCCTTGGGCGCGGGCCTGGAGCCGGGGAGAGGTGAGGACGGGGCAGCGGGCGGTGCGCAGCACGCGGTGGCCCCGTTGTTCGAGGGCATCGACCAGGGCGTGGTCCTCGCCGGTGGCCAGGCAGGGGAAGCCACCGACGTCCAGGTAGGCGGCGGTGGCGACGCCTAGGTTGGCGCCGTGGACGTGCGGGTGCGCCCACGGGGTTCCGGGCGGCGGCCGGGTGGCCTCGTACCGGATCCGGTGGGGCGTGGCCAGCGGTGAGGCGAGCGGCAGGACGACGGTGCCGACGACCGCCTGCCAGCCTTCGCGGGCCCTGGCCAACTGGTGGGCCAGCCAGTCGGGCGGGACCACGCTGTCGGCATCGGTCGTCGCGATCCAGATAACAGGCGCCGCGGTTTCGGCCCGGGCCAGGGCCTGGCGAACGCCGGCCGCCCTGGCCCGGCCGGGGTTGCGGAAGGCGGTGTCGACCACGAGCGCCCCGGCGTCGCGGGCCACCGCCGACGTGCGGTCCCGGCAGCCGTCCGCCACGACGACGGTCAGGACCCGGGTCGCGGCGAGAGCGGGGTGGCGGGCCGCCCTGCCGATCGCGGCGAGCGCCGCCGGCAGCAACGCCTCCTCGTCGTGGGCGGGGACGACCACGGCGACGGTTCGCGCGCTCACACCAGCCCCTCGCGGGCGGCGACCCCGGCGGGCCGTTCGCCGTTCGCGGTGGCCCGCCGGTGGACCTGGAGGACGAAGTCCTCCTCACGGTGGTCGGCGAGGAGGACGAGGCCGGGCTGCTCGGCGACGCGTCGCGCGATCCCGGCGCCGGTGGTCAGATGTTCCTCCACTGCATGGTTCCAGTGGACGGTGACGAGGGTGCCCTCCGGCTCCAGGGACGACACCGTCCGCTCCAGCACCGTGTCGAGGGTCATCGCGTCCAGGTAATAGAGCAGTTCGGAGAGGACGATCAGGTCGAAGGAGCCCTCGGGCCACTCCTCGGGCAGCAGCATCCGGTGCACCGACACGTTGGAGAGTTCGGCGGTGCGCCGACGTGCGGTCCCGACGGCTGACTCCACCCGGTCGCAGGCGAGCACGGTGTCGCAGCGGTCCGCCAGCCGGCGGGTGAGTTCCCCGACGGAGCAGCCGGGTTCGAACGCCCGGCGGTAGCGCGGCAGCGGCAGGGCCGCGACGGTCAGGTCGTACTTGCGGCGCTCGTACCACCGCTCGGTCAGGCTCCACGGGTCCTCCGCGGAGCCGTACAGGGCGTCGAAGTACGTGGCCGGCGTGCCGGGGCGGCTCATACGAAGACCACCTCCCAGCCGCGCAGATGGTGCGTCAGCTCCTCCGGAGGCAGTACGGCCGCGTCCTGCGGCGCGGGGCCCAGCGGCCGGATCTGCGTGACGAACCGGCTGACGGCGGCCCGCTTGAGATCCTGCGCCGCCGACGGCAGGACGATCCGGGCGGCCCGCTCCCACGGGACCCTGCTGTCGCCGGGTTCGGCCCAGTGCCACATCCAGACCGGATACAGCGCGCACGGCACGGCCGTTGCCCGAGCGGCGGCCAGGGCGGCGCGGCCGGCCGCCTCGTGGTCGCTGTGCACGTCCTTGGTCCACGGCGCCAGGCAGAGTGCCGCGCCGGGCAGCAGGGCGGCCAGTTCGCCGGCCAGCGCCGCCTCGTGATCGCCCACCCCCGTGTCCGGCAGTCTCAGCCGTACGATCTCGGCCCCGGCCGCACCCAGCTCGGCCAGCGCCTCCTCCAGCTCCCGGGCCCGCAACTCGGCGAGCTCGGCGGGGGAGAGGACGAGCGAGTCCGGGTGGGAGCCCTCCCCGTCGGTGACCGACACCACGGTCACGGCGAGACCGGCCGCCGCCAGCCGGGCGATGGTGCCGCCCACGCCCAGCACCTCGTCGTCGGGATGGGCGGCGACCACCACCACCCGCCCCTCCTCCGGCAGTGTGTGGTCCGGCAGCCGGTCCCAGCCGTGCCACGCGCGCCAGAGCGCCTCGTCGGTACCCGGGGCCTGGATCGCGTCGGCGTGGCCCTCGGGGCTCCGGCCCTCCACCGTGCTCATCGGCCGTCCTCCGGACCGCGTGCGACCAGCCCGCCCAGGGCCGCCAGGTCCCGTTCCGCATGGTGCTGGCGCACGTAGACGCCCAGGTCCGTCACGGCCCGCGCATGCCGCTCGTCATGGCACAACGGCCCCGCGCCGGTCGCCCGGCCCACGTGGTCCAGGACCTCGGAGCAGACCTCCGCCACCAGGGCCCGCACCCGCAGCGCCCGCAGCCCGGCCGCCCCCGCCTTGTCGAGCGGGTCGAGGTCGATCTCCTCGGCCGCCCGGCGCAGCACCGTACCGGCCGTGTACAGCCGCAGGTCCACCGCGCCGGCGCGGGCATCGGTGAACGGGTCGGCGCGCTGCTCCGCCCGGGTGAACAGCACGCGGGCCACCGCCCGCGCCCCGCCGTACCAGCACGCGGCCACGCCGACCCCGCCGTGGTGGAAGCCGGGGCGGCGCAGATACGCCTCCACCCCGCCGACCGGGGTGGCCGGAACGTCGGTGAAGCGGAGGTCGGGGCTGTCGCTGCCGGCCATGCCGATCGCCTGCCAGGTGCCGGGGACCGGACTGCATCCCGGGGTCGCGCCACCCGCCCGCGCTTCCGGAATGCCGGTACGGACGGCGAAGAGCCTTCGGCCGTCCTCCGCCGTGGCGGTCACCAGGGCGTGGGTGCAGGTGTGCGCTCCGGAGCAGTACCGCTTGAGACCGTTCAGCACCCAGCCGCCCTCCGGGCCGCGGGTCGCGGTCAGCCCGGAGCCCGGCGGTTCGGCGGCCCACACCCCCCAGTACTGGCCGGGCGCCACCGGATCGCCGTCCAGTTCGGCCAGGATCGCCACGGCGTCGAGGTGGCCCTCCGCCAGCCGGGCGGCGCACAGGTCGTCCCCCGCCACTGCGGACAGCGCATCGAACCGGGTGGCGGTCCGGCCACCGCCCGGCAACGGCGCCTCGACGGTGCCTGCCGTCACGGCGTCGACGAATCGGATGAACCGGTCCGCCGCGCGGCGGACCGCGAGGGGGGTGGGATCTCCGCCGTCGGAGGTCTCGACGCCTGTCGCCAGGGGGATCGCATCATGCATCGGCGGTGCTCCTCACTCCATCGCTCACCGGTCGTCGGCCAGCGCTTCTGAGTTCCCCTGGATCGCGGAACCACACCTGATGGCCGTGGTGGAGTGCTTGGAGCCGCGCACTTCGTCAGGCCAGGAGCTTCGCCTTGGCCCGCTCGTACTCCTCCGCGTTGAGGGCGCCCTTGTCCTTGAGCTCGGCGAGCTTCGTCAGATCGCTCACATGACTGGTGGAGCCGGAGGAGCCCTCGCTGCTCGCGGCCTCCCTCACGTAACTCCGGAAGGCCGCCTCCGAATCCTTGACCGCCTTGGCGTCACGTTCGTGCATGCTCCGGCCGCGCACGATCAGGTAGATCAGGACGCCCAGGTAGGGCAGCAGAATGACGAAGATCAGCCAGCCCGCCTTGGCCCAGCCGTTCAGCGTGTGATCGCGGAAGAGGTCCGTGATCACCTTGAACAGCAGGAAGAACCACATGACCCAGAGGAACAGGTACAGCATGGTCAGGAAGAGGTTGAGGAGCGGGTAATCGTCCATGAGGCCAACTCCGTTCGCGCGGATGGTTCCTCATTCATACGCCTGGCCACTTTTGTCCGCATCTGTAAACGGATTGCCAGGAACCTGATCAGCGCTCTTCTCCGGGCCCCGTGATCCGCAGCAGGTGCGCGGGCGGGTGGGTGAGGCCGAGGTCCGGACGCCAGGCCGCCAGGATCTGTGCCGACGGGTCGAACAGCGGCGTCGGCAGCTCCTCGGGAGCGGTCCACCGCCACGCGCTGATCAGGTGCGGCTCGGTCACCTCGGGGATGCCGGAGTGCAGGCGGACGAGGGCCGCCATGCTGATGCGGTTGATGCCGCCGATCACGTCGTGGAGCATCGCGAAGACGTCCACCGCGCTCTCCTCCACGGTGAGGCCGGTCTCCTCGCGCAGCTCACGCGCGGCGGCCGCCGCGACCGACTCGTGCGTGGGATCGACCTTGCCTCCGGGCAGCTCCCACGTACCGCTGTGGTGCCGGCCCAGCAGCACCCGTCCCTGCTCGTCCTCGACGATCACGCCGACCCCGAGGGCCGCCTGCGCCGTGGGCGGGCGCGTGTTGCGGGCGGGGGTGGCGAGCGGGTCGGTGGTCTCGGTGGCCATGGTGCTGGATCTCCGCTCTCCGGGGCCCTTCTACAGGCCGGTGGGTACGGAACACCGTAACGACACCGAGGCCCCGGTCCCGCTCAGACCACCAGCCGCAGCGCGGTCGCCGAGATGCCCAGCCGTACGCTCTGACCCCAGGTCAGCTCCAGCGCGTCGGACTCCATCCCGTCCCCGAAGACGACGATCCGGTCCGACTCCACCGTGAGCCGCAGCCCCTGCCCCCGGTTCAGTTCGCCGGAGACCCGGGACGTGCCGGTGGCCGGTGAGGGCCAGGCCTCGCGCACGAACCAGAGGAGGCGGGGGTCGCTCGGCGCGGGCAGTGGGGTGGTGCTGCCGCGCTCCAGCCACAAGGATCTCAGCCAGCCGGTGGCGCCCGTGCCCGTGCCGACGAGGACCCCGGAGGAGGCCTGGGCCTCGCCGGGCGCCGGATCGCCGTCCGGGCCCAGGCGGTAGCGGGCCGTCTGGTGGCCGGGCGGCCCCAGGTAGATCTCGTTGAGCGCGAGCAGCCGCTGGGTGTCGTCGGCGACCGCCTCGACCATCGTCAGCGCGTCCACCCGGGATCCGGTCGCCGTCGCCGCGCGCAACAGGGCGGCCGCGTCGGTACGGCGGTGGCGGACCAGGACCCCGGGGTTGCGCCCGGGGTCGGTGTCGATGCCCACCACGGGCTGCCCGGACAGGTACTTCGCGGCGTTGGCGACCAGCCCGTCCTGACCGACCACGACCACCACGTCCTCCGGCGCGAACAGGAACCGGTCCAGGTCCGCCCGCTCCACCCGGGTGGAGCGCCAGGTGAGCGGCACGGCGGCCGCCACGTCCCGCAGGGCCTCCTGCGTACGGTGGTGGCGCCGGGCCACCTCGTCGATCGAGCGGCCCCGGCTGGAGAGGAAGAACGCGGCCTGCCCGTGCGTCCCGTGCCGGGCGAGCAGCTCCTCGTACTCGGTCCTGCGGTGTACGAGGACGGCCCGGGGCGCCAGGCTCACGCTCCCGCACCGCCGTCCGTGCGGCCGAGCCTGGCGAGCAGGCCCGTGAGGACGTCGGGGGAGAGGGTGAGGCTCTCGATGCGCGGCACGTTCTCCGCGAGCCGGGTCGCCGCCAGGGCGTGCAGCGTGGCCGGATCGACCTCGCCGTGCACCCGCAGCCAGGCCGCCTGCGCCTCGGCGCGCGCCGCACCCGTCTCGCGCGCCGCTTCCGCCTCCGCGCGCGCCAGGCGCACCTTGCGCGCCGCCTCGGCCTCTGTCCGTACGCCGTCGGCCGCAGCCTTCTCCTCGGCCTCCCGGCGTGCGTTGGTGCCGCGCTGGTCGACCAACTGCTCCTCGCGCCGGGCCAGTTCGATCTGGCTGGCCAGCTCGTTCTCGGCGATGGTCCGCTCGCGCTCGACGGCCACGGCCCGCCGTTCGTAGGTGGCCCGGTCCGCCTCTTGCTGGATCTGCTCGCGCGCCGGGGTGCGCAGAGCGCGCTCGACCTCGGCCTCGGGGCGGATCGCGACGACGCGCACGGCGACCACGTCGATCCCGGTGGCGGGGAGCCTCGGCTCGGCGGCGAGACCGGTGGCGACCCGTTCGCGTACGGAGGCGACCCCGTCCACCAGGGCCTGCGCGAGCGGGGTGCGGGCCAGCACGTCCAGCGTGTGCTGCTGCGCGGTCTCGGTGAGCAGGGTGGCGATCTGCTCCAGCGGTGCGCTGCGCCAGCTCCCGGTGTCGGGGTCCACGGAGAAGTCCAGCCGGTCGGCCGCCAGCGCCGGGTCGCTGACCCGGTAGGTGACGGTGGCCTGCACGGTGACGTCCTGGAAGTCCGCCGTACGGGCGTGGAACGCCATGGCCAGCTCCCGGTCGTCGACCGGCACCTCGGAGAGCGCCGCCGACAGCGACCGGTACCAGAAGCTGAGCCCCCGCCCGTCGTGGGCGAGCGTCCCGCGCTTGTGGTGGCGGATGTGCGCGGTGGGCGCGGAGCGCAGATGGCGCCAGCCGAAGCGCCGGGTGATGTCGGCCATGGGGTCCCCCCTCGAACCTGATGTCGTCATGGCGACGATAAGGGGGAGAGGGGTCAATGGTCAAGGTGACGAGAAGGGGGGCTGGAGGGCTCGGCGGGCCAGGTCCCGGGCCGGGATCTCGCCGCCGCCGTGGACGGCCAGGTCCGCGCCGTTGACGTAGGAGGCGTGCGGGCCGGCGAGCCAGAGGCAGGCGTGGGCCACGTCCGCCGGAAGCGCCAGCCGTCCCATGGGGACGATGCCCGCCACCGCCGCCCCGTCGCCCTTTCCGTACAGCGCGGTGGCGCTCGCGGTGCGGATGAGCCCGGCGGTGATGTGGTTCACCCGGACCTTCGGTGCCCACTCCAGGGCCAGGGCCCGGGTGAGGCCGAGCAGGCCGGCCTTCGCCGCCGTGTAGGCGGCGGTGCCCGGCTGCGGGTCGTGGGCCGAGACGCTGCCGATGTTGATCACGCAGCCACCCTCCGGCTGCTCCCGCATGACCAGGTTGGCGGCCTGTGCGACGTAGAAGGGGGCGAGGAGATTGAGGGCGACGACCCGCTCGACGAAGCGGGGGGAGACGGTGGCCGCGTCGGCGTCGGGGGAGCCGCCCGCGTTGTTGACGAGGGCGTCGAGCCGGCCGAACCGGTCGGCCGTCGCCGCCACCAGTGGGGCCGCCGCCGACGGGTCCCGGACGTCGGTGGAGCGGAAGGCGGCGTGCCGCCCGCCCGACGACGGCAACGTGGCGGGTGTGGTGCGGCCGCAGACCATGACGTCCGCGCCCACGGCGAGGAAGGCCTCCGCGATGACGGCGCCGATGCCCTGGGTGCCGCCGGTGACGATGACTACCCGTCCGGTGAAGTCGATCGGATTGCCCAGCTCCATGGTCCGCCTCCCGCGTGCGTGGACCCGCGTGCGTGGACCCGCGTGCGTGGACACGGAATCTACCAATCGCTTGTTAGGTGCGGTAGAGGCTGCGGGTGCCTGGAAACACGGGCGGCCGGTGAGCTCCGAAGAGGTCACCGGCCGCCCGGGGGATTGCGCCGCCCCCGTCCCCACGGTGCGGCGCCGGGTGGACCGTCTATATCCGCTGGGACGGACGGTCCACGTCGGTCGGGACTCCGGGTGCACCCGAGTCCCGCATCTGTCAGGACCCGGGCGCCCCCGGGGCCACGTCTGTCAGGACCCGGGGGCACCCGGGTCCACGTCTGTCAGGACTCCGGCGTGCCCGCCGTGAGTCCGAGTCCGGGCAGGATCGCCTTCTCGACGAACCTGCTGAGGTACGCCGCGTCCGCGTACCGCCCCTCCAGCAGCGGCCGCGCGCGCATCACGCCGAGCAACTGGGCCGCCACGTACTCCGCCCCCGGCAGGTCCGCCGCGATCTCGCCGCGCGCCTGGGCCCGCCGGACCATCGCGTCGATCGCTGCGATCTCCGGCAGGATCAGCGCCTCGCGCAGGGCGCACAGCAGCTCGGGGGTCTGGAGTGCCGCGTGGCTGAGCGCGTGCATCAGCGGGGTGTCCCGCCCCGAGGCCTCGCCGATCGCCCGGGCCGCCTCCAGGAGGTCCCCGGCGAGCGTCCCGGTGTCGATGTCCGGGAGCCGCATCCGCCGGGTGCCGTGCAGCGCGGCGACGACCAGCTCCGGCTTCGAGCCCCACTGCCGGTACAGCGTCGACTTGCCGCAACGGGTGCGGGCGGCGACGCCCTCCATGGTCAGCGACTCGTAACCGCTCTCCCGCACCAGGTCGAGCACCGCCGTGTAGAGCTCCTGCGCCCGTTCCGGTGTGATCTTCGACCGGCGGGACGCGAGGGCTGACTCCGGTACGGAATCGGGCGACGGCATGGGCGGTCCCTCCTGCGGCGGTGCGGCGAGGCTCTCGATACGCCAGTGTACCGATACGCGGGAGTACCGATACGCCGACGTATCGGTACACTGGCGTATCGATTCGGCATGGGCTCGCCATGCCGTCCTGACACCGCTTCGCATCCAAGGGGGCACCGGGTGACGTACGCCCGCACCGAGCCCACGGACCAGGAGCCGGACATACGTGCCCGACCGCCCCTCGTCCGCGAGTTCCTTCTCGTGGCCGGACTCTTCCTGGCCTACAAGTTCGGCCGCCGAGCAGCCAACGGCCACGTCGAGGAGGCGTTCCGCAACGCCGGGAACGTCTGGGACCTCGAACGGGCCCTGAACCTCCCGGGTGAGGGCGCCGTCCAGGGCGTTCTGCTGCACAGCCAGACGCTGATCCATGCGGCGAACACCTACTACGCCACCGTGCACTTCCCCGCCACGGTTCTCTTCCTGGTCTGGCTCTACTGGCGCCGCCCGCTCCACTACCTCTGGTCGCGGCGCATCCTCGCCGTGCTCACCGGGGGAGCCCTGGTGCTCCACCTCCTCTTCCCGCTCGCCCCGCCGCGGATGCTCCCGGCAGCCGCACTGGTCGACACCGGCCAGGTCTACGGGCCGACGGTGTACGGGGCGACGCCCGCGACCGACACGATGGCGAACCAGTTCGCCGCGATGCCCTCGCTGCACGTCGGCTGGGCCGTGATGGTGGCCGTCGGCCTGATCGTCGCCACCCGCTCCCGGTGGCGCTGGCTCTGGCTGCTGCACCCGGCGATCACCCTGCTCGTCGTCGTGGGCACCGCCAACCACTACTGGCTGGACGCGATCGTGGTCGTGGCGCTGCTGGCGGTGGCGCTCGCCGCGCTGCGCCTGCCGCGCGCGGCCCGTGACGTACCGGTGTACGCCGTACCCGGTGCGGGGGCGGCAGCGGAGACGTACGTCGGCGCCGCGCACCCGGTACGCACCCCCGCCGGGGCCGTACACCCTGCGCGCACCCCCGCCGGAGCCGGAGCCGGCCGATGAACGCCACGCTGATCGCCGTCGCGCTCTCCCTCGTCTCCGCCGGCGCCTACGCGGCCGCCGCCGTCGCCCAGTCCCGGCTGGCCGGGCGTACCGAACCCTCCACCGGCGTTCTGCGGCTCCTCGGCCGGGGCGCCTGGTGGTCGGCGGTGGGCCTCAACGCCGGGGGTGCGCTGCTCCATGTCGCGGCGCTCAACTACGGCCCGCTCACCCTGGTCCAGCCGCTCGGCGCGCTCACGCTCGTCGCCGCCGTCCCGCTCGGCGCGCGCGCCGCAGGACGCCGGGTCGGACGCACCGAGTGGCGGGGCACGGCCCTCACTCTCCTCGGCCTCGGCGCCCTGCTCCTGACGGCGGGCGGCTCCGCCCCGCACGAGACGCTCACCCTTCCCGAGGCCCTCGGCGTCGGCGCCGCCACCATGGCGGTCGTCGCCGGGCTCAGCCGGCCGGGGGCCCGTCCCGGGCTGCGGCACGCGGCGGCCTCCGGGATCACCTCGGGCGTCGCCTCCGCGCTCACCCAGACCCTCACGGTCGCCGTCACCGACCACTCCGGCGGCCCGCTGTTCAGCTGGCGGCTGCTGACGGTGGCCCTGCTCGTCTCCGCCTTCGCGATGGGCGGCCTGCTGCTGTCCCAGACCGCCTACCGGGGCGGCCTCGGCGCACCGCTCGCCGTCGTGACCCTGGCCAACCCGGTCGCCGCCGCCGCGATCGGCCTGGCCCTCCTCGGCGAACGCCTCCAGGGCGGGCCGGTGAGCCTGGTCCTGGCGCTGGTCGGTACGGCGGCCGCCGTACGCGGGGTGATCCTGCTCAGCCGGGCCCAGGCGCACGGCGGTACGGACCCGGGTGAGGCGGCCGCGGCGCCCGGGCCGCCGGACCCGGCGCCCTCCCGGGTCGTCATCGGGAGCCCCCGGCGCGCGGCCGCACCGGAACCCGTAGCCGTACGGGCGGGCGTAGGCCCCCACCCGTAACAGATCAGTCGTGTGCCAGGTCACCGATCGCGCGGGTCAGCCAGCCGATCCAGAACGTCTCCAGGTCGATGCCGCCGCGCAGCACCAGATGGCGCAGCCGGTCCGCGTCGGCCTCGGGGGCGGGGGTGAAGTCCCGCTCCTCGATCTCCCGGTACTCCGCCAACTGCCGCTCGTGCAGGGCGAGGTGGCGGCGCAGCTCCGCGCCCATCCCGTTCGCCCCGTCCAACCCGACGACCGCCGCCGCCCGCATCCGCAGGAGCAGCGGATCGCGGACCGGGCGGGGGTCCTCGGGGAGCGACACCCAGGCCGCCAGCTCCTCGCGGCCGGCGGGCAGTACCTCGTACTCCTTCTTCTGCCCCCGGGCCGGAGCCGCCGTGGGCAGCGCCCTGATCCGCCCCGCCTGCTCCAGTTTCCCCAGCTCGCGGTAGATCTGCTGGTGCGTGGAGGACCAGAAGTAGCCGATCGACCGGTCGAACCTGCGGGTCAGCTCCAGGCCCGAGGACGGCTTCTCCAGCAGAGCGGTGAGAATCGCGTGCGGCAGTGACATGACGTGCATCCTAAGGACGGGCCGGACGGGCCGGACGGGCCGGACGGGCGTTCACGGCGAAGGCCAAGGGGCCGACGGCTCAAGGCCGACGGCCCGAGCGCCTACAGCGCCGCCGCCAGCTCCGTGCCCTGGCGGATCGCCCGCTTCGCGTCCAGCTCGGCCGCCACGTCCGCGCCGCCGATCAGGTGGACCGGGCCGCCCGCCGCGCGCAACTCCTCGTACAGCTCCCGGCGCGGCTCCTGGCCCGCGCAGAGCACCACCGTGTCCACCGCCAGCACGCGCCGCTCGCCGTCGACCGTGAGGTGGAGTCCCTCGTCGTCGATCAGGTCGTAGGAGGCGCCCGCGATCATCTCGACGCCCCGGTGGCGCAGTTCGGTGCGGTGGATCCAGCCGGTCGTCTTGCCGAGGCCCGCGCCGACCTTGGTGGTCTTGCGCTGGACGAGGTGGACGGTGCGGGGCGTCTTGGGGCGCTCGGGGGCGCGCAGGCCGCCGCGCTCCTCGTAGGCCGTGTCCACGCCCCACTGACGGAAGAACGTCTCCGCGTCCAGGCTCGCCGCGTCGCCACCGTCGGTGAGGAACTCCGCCACGTCGAAGCCGATGCCGCCCGCGCCCACGATCGCGACCCGGTCGCCGACCGGGGCCCCGTCGCGCAGGACGTCGAGGTAGCTGACGACGTTGGGGTGGTCCGTGCCGGGGATCGCGGGGGTGCGCGGTTCCACGCCGGTGGCGAGCACGATCTCGTCGAAGCCGTCCAGCGTCCCGGCGTCCGCCCGGGTGGACAGGCGCAGCTCGACGTCCAGCTCGGTCAGTCGCGTACGGAAGTAGCGGAGCGTCTCGTTGAACTCTTCCTTGCCCGGCACCCGGCGGGCCACGTTCAGCTGGCCGCCGATCTCGTCCGCCGTGTCGAACAGCGTCACCGCGTGGCCCCGCTCGGCCGCGGTGACCGAGCACGCGAGACCCGCCGGACCGGCACCGACCACGGCGACGCGTTTACGGGTCCGGGTCGGGCTCAGGACCAGCTCGGTCTCGTGGCAGGCGCGCGGGTTGACCAGGCAGGAGGTGATCTGGAGGCTGAAGATGTGGTCCAGGCACGCCTGGTTGCAGCCGATGCAGGTGTTGATCGCGTCCGCCCGGCCCGCCGCCGCCTTGGCGACGAACTCCGGGTCGGCGAGGAAGGGCCGCGCCATCGAGACCATGTCCGCCCGGCCCGAGGCGAGGACCTCCTCGGCGACCTCGGGCGTGTTGATGCGGTTGCTCGTCACCAGCGGTACGGAGACGGCTCCGCGCACCCGCTCGGTCACCCAGGTGAAGGCGGCGCGCGGCACGGAGGTGGCGATGGTCGGGATGCGCGCCTCGTGCCAGCCGATGCCGGTGTTGATGATCGTCGCGCCCGCCGCCTCGATCTCCTTCGCCAGCGTCACGACCTCCTCCAGCGTCGAGCCGCCGGGCACCAGGTCCAGCATGGAGAGCCGGTAGATCAGGATGAAGTCGCTGCCGACCCGCTCGCGGACCCGGCGCACGATCTCGACGGGGAACCGGATGCGGTTCTCGTAACTGCCGCCCCAGCGGTCGGTGCGGTGGTTGGTGGCGGAGACGATGAACTCGTTGATCAGGTAGCCCTCGGAGCCCATGATCTCGACGCCGTCGTACCCGGCGAGCTGAGCCAGCTCCGCCGCCCGGACGAACTCCTCGATGGTCTCCTCGACCTGCTCGCCGGTCAGGGCGTTCGGGGTGAACCCGCTGATGGGGGCTTTGAGGGCGCTCGGTGCCACCAGGTCCGGGTGGTGCGCGTACCGGCCGAAGTGCAGGATCTGCATCGCGATCCGGCCGCCCGCCGCGTGCACCGCCGAGGTGATCTCGCGGTGCTGCTCCGCCTCCGCCTCGGTCGTCATCTTGGCGCCGCCGGGGAAGGAGCAGGCCCGCGCGCTGGGCGCGATGCCGCCGGTGACCATCAGGCCGACGCCGCCCCGGGCGCGCTCCGCGTAGAAGGCCGCCATCCGCTCGAAGCCGCGCTCGGCCTCCTCCAGGCCGATGTGCATCGAGCCCATGAGCACCCGGTTGGGGAGGGTGGTGAACCCGAGGTCCAGCGGGCTCAGCAAGGTCGGGTACAGGCTCATCCGGGTCTCCTCGGCGCGGGGTCGTCGCGTCAGTTGTAGACCACCGTGAACTGCTTATGCAACAAGTTGCACAATGATCTGCGTCGCATGCCCGGCCGCTGTCCGGCCGCCGTCCGACTTCCGCGCGACCTCCGCCCGACTTCCGTCCGAACTGCGCCAGGCCTTGCGGTGCCTGGCCCGTACCCCGTACGGCGTACTCGGCCGGGCCCGTCCGGCACCGGCCGACGAGAGTGGGTTCCACAGCGAAACCCCTCACCCCGGGAGTTCCCATGGTCTGCGTCAACCGGCGTGATCTCGGCCTGCTCGCCCTGCGCGTCGGTACCGGCGCGGTGCTCGCCGCCCACGGCAGCCAGAAACTGGCCGGCTGGTTCGGCGGCGGAGGCATCCAGGGCACCACGGCCGCGATGGAGGCGATGGGCTTCCATCCGCCCAAGCACAGCGCCGTGGCCGCCGGACTCGGTGAGGCGGGCGGCGGGGTGCTGCTGGCCCTCGGGCTCGCCACCCCCGCCGCCGGAGCCGCGGCCGCCGGGGCGATGGCCGGCGCGGTGGCCGTGCACGCCCCGGCGGGCTTCTTCGCGCAGGGCGGCGGCTACGAGTACCCGGCGTTCCTCGGCTTCACCGCCGCCGCCATCGGTCTCACCGGACCCGGCCGCTACTCCGTGGACCACGTCACCTGCCACCTCTTCGACCGGCCCTGGATGGTCGCCCTCGCCTTCGCGGGCAGCGCCGCCGCGGCCGCCGTGGTCGTCGGCAAACGCGCCAAGGGGCAGTCCGACGAGCGGCAGGAGGAGGGCCGATGAGTGTGGACCCGCGCCTGTACGACGGTTCCGCCGGCCCTCCTCCGGCGCCCGACCCGGGCAGCGCCTGGGTCACCGGAGGAGTGCTGTTCGCCGGGGTGCTGATGCTCTGCCAGGGCGTCGTCGCGGTCCTGCAGGGCATCGCCGCCCTCGGCGACAGCGACGTCTACGGCACCGTCGGCGACTACCTCTACCGGTTCAGCCTCACCAGCTGGGGCTGGATCCACCTGGTGCTCGGCGTCTGCGCGGCGATCACCGGAGCCGGGCTCCTCAAGGGCGCCGGGTGGGCCCGGGTGGCCGGTATCGTGTTCGCCTCCCTCGCCCTGTTCGCGCAGTTCCTCTTCCTGCCGTACGCGCCGGTCTGGTCGGTACTCATGATCGGGGTGGACGTCTTCGTGATCTGGGCGCTGAGCGCCTACCGGCCCCCGGCCGCCGAACTCGTCCGGCGCTGACCGTCCGCGTCAGGTGTCCCGCTCCCCACGTCCGTGTCAGGCGTTGCCCCTCCCACCGTCCGTGTCAGGCGTTGCCCTTCCCACCGTCCGCGCCCTCGTGGCTCAGCGCACCCGGCCACCAGGCCTTCGGTCCGATGTCCCGCACCAGCGCCGGGACGAGGAGCGAGCGGACGACCAGGGTGTCCAGCAGAACACCGAAGGCGACGATGAAGGCGATCTGGACGAGGAACGCCAGCGGGATGACGCCCAGGGCGGCGAACGTGGCCGCCAGGACGACACCGGCCGACGTGATGACCCCGCCGGTCGTGGTCAGCCCGCGCAGGATGCCCTCCCGGGTGCCGTGCCGCAGGGACTCCTCGCGGACCCGGGACATCAGGAAGATGTTGTAGTCGACGCCGAGGGCCACCAGGAACACGAACCCGTACAGCGGCACCGAGGAATCCGTACCGCTGAAGCCGAACACATGGGTGAAGACCAGCGACGAGATCCCCAGCGTGGCCAGGAAGTTGAGCGCGACCGTCGTCACCAGCAGCACCGGCATCAGCAGCGACCGCAGCAGGAAGACCAGGATCACCAGGATGATCGCCAGCACCACCGGCACGATCAGCATGCGGTCGTCCTCGGCCGTGCGCTGGGTGTCGTACTGCTGGGCCGTGTAGCCGCCGACCAGGGCGTCCGAACCCGGTACCGCGTGCACCGCCTCACGCAGCGCGGCGACCGTCTCCTTGGCGGCGTCGCTGTCGGCCGCGTCCTTCAGGGTCGCGTCGATCCGGACCTTGCCGTCGACGACCAGCGGTTCGCCGCCGGGCCGGCCGCCCTCGCTCACCGGCGCGACCGAGGCCACCCCGTCGGTACGGGTCGCGGCCTCGCTCACCTCGGTCAGCCTGTCGGCAGCCGCGATGATCACCGCCGGGTTGCCGGAGCCGCCGGGGAAGTGCTCGCCGAGGGTCTCCTGCGCGGCCACGGACGGGGCGTCGTTGACGAAGATCTCGTCGAGCGGCACGCCCTTGGAGGTGAGGGTGGGGGCGAAGGCGGCACAGGCGATCAGAGCGGCGAGGGTGATCGCCCAGACCTTGCGGGGAGCCCGGTCGACCAGCGCGGCCACCTTGCTCCAGATGCCGTGGCCGCCGATCCCGTCCCCGGCCGGCTTGGGCTTCGCCGGCCAGTACGCCTTGCGGCCCAGCAGCACCAGGGCGGCGGGCAGGAAGGTGAGGGCGCTCAGGACCGAGCAGACGATGCCGATCGCGCCGACCGGGCCGAGCGCCCGGTTGTTGGTGAGGTCGCTGAGCAGCAGGGCGAGCAGGCCCACGGCCACCGTCGCGGCGCTGGCCGTGATCGGCCCGAACGACTCACGCAGAGCGATGCGCATCGCGGCGAACCGGTCGCCCTGGACCGCGAGTTCCTCCCGGAACCGGGCGGTGAGCAGCAGCGCGTAGTCCGTCGCGGCGCCGATCACCAGGATCGACAGGATGCCCTGCACCTGGCCGTCCACCCGCACGATGTCGTGGTCGGCGAGCACGTAGACGATCGCGCAGGCCAGCCCCAGGGCGAACACCGAACCGAGGATGATGAGGAAGGGGAGCAGCACACTGCGGTACACGAGCAGCAGGATGACCAGCACCGTGATCAGCGCGACCCCGAGGAGCAGCCCGTCGATGCCCGCGAAGGCGTCGGAGAGATCGGCCTGACTCGCGGCCGGACCCGCCAACTGCACGGTCGCGTCCGGCACTTCGGCGCCGGCCTTCTTGACCTCTTCCAGCACGGTCGGCAGCTCGTCCCCGAGATCGGGGCTGAGCTGCACGATGCCCTGGAGCGCGAGCCCGTCCTCGGACGGCAGTGCGGGGGAGGCCTTTCCGACGACACCCTCGGTGCCCGCGAGCGAGGCGAGAGCCCCGGTGGCGGCTTCCCGCTGGGCATCGCTCACCGGGGTGCCCTCGTCCTTCGACGTCCATACGAGGATGGCCGGGAGGGTCTCGTTCTGCTGGAACGCCTTCTGCGCGTCGATGACCTGAGTGGACTCGGCGTTCTGGGGCAGGAAGGACGCCTGGTCGTTGGTCGCGACCTCGCCGAGCTTGCCGGCGTACGGACCGAGCCCGCCGCCGATACCGAGCCAGGCGATCAGCAGGACGACAGGGATCAGCCAGCGGGCCGACCGTGCAGGGGTGAACATGCCTCTCCCGGGGTGCGACGGATGTCTCAACGATGAACAATCTCAATCGTTGAAATACATTAGCGGAGTGCTCGCAGCGGGAGACGTCCGGGCTCCCCGGAGGGGCGAGGGGGCCGGTCAGGGAGCGTGCGGGGAGTTACAAGGAGTTACGGGGACTCTTTCGGGGAGCGTACGGGGAGAGCTTCGGCGGGTCATCCCCTCATGGATGCACCCGGCGGCGGAAAATCTCAGCGACGCGCCGGAGGGGCCTGCGCGGCGCGCCGAAAGGGCTCAGCTACGCGCCGCAGGGTGCCCGGGCGGCGCGCCGAAAGGGCTCAGCTACGCGGTGCGGGAGTCTCGGACAGCTCCTCGTTCATCGCCGCGAGGAAGCGCAGGACGGTCGTGAGCTCCGCCTCGCTGAAGCGGGCCCTCGCCCGGGCGGTGGCCTCGGCGAGCGGCATGAAGTAGTCGCGGGCGGCCATCCGGGCGCTCGCCTCGTAGTGGACGTGCACCACCCGGCGATCGGTGCTCTCCCGGGCCCGCCGGATGTGGCCGGCCCGCTCCAGGCGGTCGAGGCAGGCGGTCACCGCGCCCGAGGTGAGCCCCAGGTGCTCGCGCAGCGCGCCCGGCGTGAGGGGGGCGGGGGCATCAAGGATGGCCGCCAGGGCGGTCACGTCCGTGGGGTGCAGCTGCTGGTGCGCGGCGAAGCCGTGGGTCATGCGGTTGATCTCGCCGTTCATCCGGCGGAGCTCGACCGCGAACGCCTGGAGACCGGCGGCGGGTCCGGGTTCCGGGGCCGCGGCGGAGTCCGAGGCGCTGCTCCGGTTCTGTCGGCTGTCGGCGCTGGTCACGTACTCAGGGTATAGAACGGGCGGCGATGGCCGGTGCCCCGGACCGTCACTCGGTCCGGGGCACCGGCCACGACTCGGGGGCGCCGTCACGGTGGCCGTCACGCTGGTCGCCCGGCTTCGGTCACGACGGCGGCATGAGCACCGTGTCGACCAGGTTGACGGTGGCGTTCGCCGTCGGCACATTGCCGCAGACGATCTTCGAGGAGTCGTTCACCGTGAAGTCGGTGCCGGATCCCTTCACCGTGAGATCGGAGCCCTGCAGGGTCTTGTAGCTGCCGTCCTCCAGTTGCTTCGTCGTCAGCTTCTCGCCCACCACGTGGTACGTCAGCACCTTGGTGAGCTCCTCCTTGTCGTTGAGGAGCGCGTTGAGGTCGGCCTGCGGGATCTTCTCGAAGGCGGCGTTCGTCGGTGCGAACACCGTGATGTTCTCGGCGTTGTTGAGCGTGTCCACCAGGCCGGCCTTCTGTACGGCGCTGACCAGGGTGGAGAGTTCGGGGTTGTTGGAGGCGGCGGTGGCGACCGGATCCTTCGCCATGCCCTCAAGGCTTCCCGCACCTTCCTTCGGGACGGAGGCGCAAGCCGGACCGAACGGTTCCGCCGGAGCTTGTGCTTGTGCCTGCGGCGCGAAGAACGCCATGGAGGCGGGGAAGGCGAGGGCGGCGGCGGCTGCGGCGGTGCGCTGCAGGCGGGTGATGGTCATGATGTCTCCTCCGGCGGGTGGGGGTGAGATATTCACGCCGTACGGCCATAGGAGGCCGTAGGGTCAGTAGCCCATAGAAGAAGTCCCGGGTCAAATGCAGAGCCCTGCGGACAGAGAATTGGTCCGGCGATTTCGTGAGGCCGGGAATGCGCTGAGAGAAACGCTCGAAGGGGTGGTTCGCTGGTGTCGGCCTGGCGCCTACCACCCGCTCCACGTGGGGTTGCGGCCGGTTTCGACGCAGAAACGACGCGACAGGACCGGTGGAGCGTAGTGCTGCACGGTAGACAGAGAAAGGGTCTCTGTCGTGAGGGCAAGTAATTCACCGTCCGCTGTCGGAAGCTGCTGATCGATCGGCTGAGATCCGATCGTGAGGGAAATGATTCGCGCATTTATCGGTGAGTGTGCGAAGTCATTTCCCTGCCCCGCGTGCAATTCCGTGAAGGGGCCCCCGAAGTGGCGTCCGCGGTTGGTCCCACGGCCCCGCTCCGTCCTGGCAGACGTCTCGACAGGAGTTGATCCGCCGGACCGGGGCAACCGGCATGTCATGAATACCCGTTCAGTAGCAGCGCAGGGGCGCGGCCAAGCAAGACGAGCCGCCAACAGCAAGGCGGTCGAGGTCGGCGCCCGTGCCGGGTTCGGTGCCCGCGGAGTCATCTATGTGCTCGTGGGCGCCCTCGCCCTGCAGATCGCGCTCTCCGGAGGCGGCGGCAAGCAGGCGGACCGGGGCGGCGCGATCGCGGAGATAGCCGAGAAGCCGTTCGGCAAGATCGTATTGTGGCTGCTGGGCATAGCCCTGGTGGGCATGGCCCTCTGGCGGCTGTCCGAGGCCCTCTTCGGCTCGGCCGGACCCGACGGTGGCAAGGCCTCCAAGCGGGCCATGGCCGCGGGGCGGTTCGTCTTCTACAGCTTCGTCGCCTACTCCGTCCTGGCCTTCGCCGCGGGCGACTCGAGCAGCGGTGGCGGCTCCTCCGACCAGCAGTCCCAGGACGTCACCGCCAAGGTGCTGGGCTGGCCCGGCGGCCAGTGGATCGTCGGCATCGGAGGCGTGGTGATCGCCTGCGCCGGTATCTGGATCGCGGTGCGGGCCATCATGCGGAAGTACCACAAGCACCTCAAGATGACCGAGATGTCGCAGAAGGTGCGCCGCGCGGTCGACATCACCGGAGTGTTCGGCGGCGCGGCGCGTGGTGCCGTCTTCGCCACGGCAGGCGGTTTCGCCGTCGCCGCGGCCATCAAGCACAATCCCGACCAGACCAAGGGGATGGACGACACCCTCCGCTCGTTCACGGACACGCCCGTCGGTCCGTGGCTTCTGGTGGTCATCGCCCTCGGCCTGGTCGCCTTCGGCATCTTCTCCTGGTTCAACGCCCGCTACCGCAAGGTCTGACGGGCTCCACTGGAAGGTCTGACGGGCTACCGGCAGGCTTGAGGGGCTAGCGCAGGGTCTGACCGACGCCGCCCCCGGTGATCCGGGGCGGCCCGGCCGTCGCACCTCGGCGGGCCGCGTCCTCACGGGCGGCCTCCTCGGGGTGCCGGCTGCGCCAGAAGGGGTTGTCGTGCGGCAGCCCGCCGGTGACCCGGCCGTACATCCCGAACGTCAGGATCAGCAGCCCCATCGCGAAGCTGAAGATCACGTTGGGCATGCCGAAGTCCAGAATGTTCGCGCCCTTGTCCAGGATGAAGATGTGGACGAACCCGCTGAGCAGGAAGAGCGTGCCGACCGTCATGTTCACCATCGACGCGACGTTCCCGCCGATCACCGCCCCGGCGATCAGCACCAGGCCGACGACGACGGAGATCAGGCTCAGCAGGCCGTTGGTGGAGAGCCCGGCCACCTGGGAGCCGCTCGTGTTGAAGAAGCTCAGCTGGTCGGTGAAGCCGAGGATGCCGAAGACCAGAAGGATGACTCCGCACAGCCCCGCCCCGACCCGGTATACGGTCGCGAGCCGATGGTCCACGGGGAGTTCGTCGCTCAGTTTCATTGCCGTCTCCTGTCGGTGCCTACTGCGGGAGCCCGAGCGGGTCCCGATCCGTCCACCCCCCTTCCTGCGGCCGTCCCCTTCCCTCCCGTCACGCCTCCCGCCCCCTCACTCCACCGAGGCGGAAGCCTCCAGCAAGGACCCCTCCAGGACGGAGCGCCGGATGCGCAATATCGCGCGCCGGGCGTGACTCTTCACTGTGCCGAGCGGCAGGCCGGTCCGCTCGGCGATCTGGACGTGGGTGAGGTCGTCGAAGTAGGCCAGGCGGAGAATGTGCCGCTGGACCGGGGGCAGCTTGCGCAGCTCCTGCGTCACCAGCACGCGGTCCAGCGCGGCCTCCGGCCGCTCGGCCGTTCCGGGGACACCGGCCCCCTCGCGCGCCGCGTGGGCGGCGGCCAGCTCCGTACGCCGGGACCGGGCGGCATGGGCGTCCGCGATCTTGCGGCGGGCGATGCCGACCAGCCAGCCCGGAAGCGGGCCGCGCACCGCGTGGTAGCCGTCGCGGCCCCGCCAAGCGGCGAGAAACGTCTGCTGCGCCACGTCCTCGGCCTCCCGGGCGTCCCCCAGGGACCGGGCGGCCAGCGAGTGGACCAGCGCGCCCCACCGGCGGTAGACGAGGGCGAAGCTGTCCTCGTCGCCGCGTACGAATCCGGCGGCCAGCCGTTCCGACTCGACCCGGTCCTCGACCCGGTCCTCGGGCTGGTTCTCGGGTCGGCCCTGAGGCCGGTTCTCAGGCTGGCTCCCAGCCAGGGCAGGCATCGCGGGCACTGTGCCGACCGGGCTCAGAAGTGCCGTCATGTCCGTCTGTCCGTCCTCTCCGCTCCGCCACGGGTCCACTGCTTGTGCCGCGCGGGACGGACCCCCTCCGGGCACAGCCGTCGCCCCGCTGATCACCAGGCAACCGGGCGGCGGCGCACCGATCAACATGCATCGTTTCTGCGTCGTATGGTGGCTGTATGGACGAAGCGGTCTCCACGCTGACCCGAGACCCCGCCGTCGGTGGCCTGACCACCGGGGCGGTGGCCCGGCTGCTGGGGGTGGCGCCGACGACCCTGCGTTCGTGGGACCGCCGCTACGGGATCGGCCCCGCCTCCCGTGAGGGCGGGCGGCACCGGCGGTGGACGGCGGCCGACATTCGGCTGTTGGAGTGCATGTGCGGGCTGACGAACGCGGGCATGCCCCCGGCCGAAGCCGCCCGGGCCGCCTTGGCCGCGGCCTCCCCGGAGCCCCCCGCCCGGCCGGACGAGCAGCAGGGCGCCGAGAGGCCCGCCTCCCACGCCCCCGGAGCACTCCCGCTCGGCCGGGCCCGCCGGGAGTGCCGCGGGCTGGCCAGGGCGGCTGTCCGGCTCGACGCCCACGCCATGGACGAACTGCTGGCCGCGGCGATCGAGCGGTACGGGCTGCTCGCCGCCTGGGAGTCGGTCATCATGCCGACGCTGCACGCCGTCGGCCGTAAGTGGGAGACCGCGGGGGAGCGGTACATCGAGGTCGAGCACCTGCTCTCCTGGCATGTCTCCAGCGCCCTGCGCCGGGCGGCGGCCCAGCGCCCGCCCGTGGCCGGCTCCGGGGTCTCCCTCCTGGCCTGCACCCCGGGTGAGAGCCATACACTGGCCTTGGAGGCGCTCACCGCCGGACTGGCCCAACAGGGCCTGCCCGTAAGAATGTTCGGCGCGGCCCTGCCGGTGGAGGCGATGGAGGAGGCGGTGCGGCGCACCGGGCCCGCCGCCGTCGTGCTCTGGGCCCAGTCCCGGTCCACCGCGAGCCGGGCGCTGGTGGCGCGGGTGGAGTCCATCGAGTGGGGCGTACGGGGCGCCCGCCGGCGGCCGGTCGTGCTGGTCGCCGGACCGGGCTGGGCCGGGCAGTTGCCGCCCGGTGCCCGCCATCCGTCCGGGCTGGCCGAGGCGTTGGACGCGCTCGCGGCGATCAGCCGCCGCTGATCCCTCGTACGGCTACGAGTCGGTCCTCCGGGGTGGGGCGGGTGCGGGTCAGGGTACGGAAGGTGCGGCGGTAGGCGTCCGGTGGGACGCCGACCGTCCGGTGGAAGTGGCGGCGCAGAGTGGTGGCGGTACCCATACCCGTGGCCGCCGCGATGGCGTCCACGGTGTCGTCGGTGGTCTCCAGCAACTCCTGCGCACGCCGGATCCGTTGGACGAGCAGCCACTGCAAGGGAGTCGTGCCGGTGGCCGACTTGAAGTGACGGCCCAGGTGCCGTGAACTCATCCGCGCCTGCCGGGCCAGGTCCTCCACGGTGAGCGGCCGGTCCAGCCGGCGCATCACCCACGGGAGGAGACCGTCGAGCGGATGGCCGCCCGGTGCGGGCACCGGGGTCGTGACGAACTGCGCCTGCCCGCCCTCCCGGTGGGGCGGCACGACCAGGCGGCGGGCGAGGGTGTTGGCGACCGCCGAGCCCTGGTCGAGCCGGACGAGGTGCAGGCACAGGTCCATCGCGGCGGCCTTGCCGGCAGAGGTGAGAACGCTGCCGTCGTCCACGTAGAGGACGTCCGGGTCGACCGTCACCCGGGGGTACCGCTCGGCCAGCACCTGGGTGTGCGCCCAGTGTGTGGTGGCCCGCCTGCCGTCCAGCAGACCGGCGGCGGCCAACACGAAGGCACCCGTGCAGAGGGAGACCACCCGGGCTCCCGCCTCATGGGCCGCGCGGACGGCGTCGACCAGTTCGGCCGGCGGGGCCTGATCGATGTCGGCCCAGCCGGGGACGATCACGGTGTGGGCGCCCACGAGCCCGTCGAGCCCCAGGTCGGGCTCCAGCCGGAACCGCCCGGCCCGGACGGCGTCCGGGCCGCAGAGCGAGAGCTGGTACCAGGAATCGGCCCCGTCGGGTGCGTGGGACCCGAAGACCTCGCAGGCCAGGGCCAGTTCGAAGTGCAGCATGCCGTCGGTGACGGCGAGCGCGACAGCGGTCATGTCCGAAAGTGTACGGGCCATGGCGTTCCGGACCGTCGCGGCGGACGACCGCCTCCGGCCAGGATGTCGGTGACGGGAAGCCGGGGCGCCAGAGAGGCGCCCGCGAATCATCCACGAACGACGGCAAGGGGACAACTCATGGGATCGGACCGGACGGTGGCGGTCTTCGGCGCCTACGGACACACCGGGCGGTTCGTGGTGGCGGAGCTGAGGGCGCGCGGATTCCGCCCCGTTCTCGTCGGCCGCGACCCTGACAAGCTGAAGGCACTGGCGTACGGCATGGAGGCACCCGGGTCCGGGGCGTACGTTACGGAGGCACCCGGGACCGGTGTGTACGGAACCAAGGGCCACGCAGCCGGGTCGTACGGAACCGCGCCGGACATCCGCACGGCGTCGGTCCACGACCCCGCCTCGCTCGACCGGGCCCTCAGCGGCGCGGCGGCCGTCATCAACTGCGCCGGCCCCTTCGCCACCACGGCGGCCCCGGTGATCGATGCGGCGCTGCGTGCGGGTATCCCCTATCTGGACGTGGCGGCCGAGATCGAGGCCAACCTCGACACCTTCGCGCACTACGCCGAACGGGCCCACGAATCGCAGGCGTTGATCGTCCCGGCGATGGCCTTCTTCGGCGGCTTCGGGGATCTGCTGGCCACCGCGGCGTTGGGCGACTGGACAGCGGCCGACGAGGTGCACATCGCGTACGGACTGAGCAGTTGGCACCCCACCGCCGGGACCCGGACGGCGGGCGCGGTCTCCCGGGAGCGGAGGGGCGCCGGCCGGCGTATCCGCTACACCGAAGGGCGGTTGGAGCACCGCGACGACGCCCCGCCCACCCTGGAGTGGAGCTTCCCCCAACCGCTGGGCCCGCGCACGGTGATCGGGGAGTTCACGATGGCCGACGTCGTGACCGTACCGAGCCATCTGACCGTCCCCGAGGTCCGCACCTACATGACGGCCGAGGCGGCCCGCGACCTCTCCTCCCCGGACACCCCGGCACCGGCGGCGGTCGACGAGCGGGGGCGCTCCGACCAGACGTTCCTCGTCGACGTGGTCGTCCGCTCGGGCGGAGCCGAACGGCGGGCCATCGCTCGGGGGCAGGACATCTACGCCGTCACCGCGCCTCTGGTGGTGGAAGCGGCCGAGCGCGTCCTGACGGGACGCACCCGCGCGGTCGGCGTCGCCTCGGCGGGCAGGATGTTCGACGCGCCCGACTTCCTCCGGGCGCTGTCGCCGCACATCAGCGTGGAGCTGTTCACGTAGCAGGTCCAGGGACGTGTCGGACCGACCGACGGCGATCAGGGCGGCATCGGCCTCGGAGACCTCGGAGCCGGCGGAGAGGGCCGGACGTTCCTCGCCGCCCTCCCCGCCTCACCGAGCGGACTCCGAGCCCCGCTCCTCAGCGCAGGAAGTCCGCCAGCCCCGTCAGCAGCCGTTCCACATCGTCCGTGTCGTTGTACGGGGACAGCCCCACGCGCAGACCGCCGGCGTCGCCGAGCCCCAGGTGGCGGGAGGCCTCCAGGGCGTAGAAGGAACCCGCCGGGGCGTGGACGCCGGAGCGGGCGAGGAAGCGGTACGCGTCCGAGGCGTCCCGGCCCTCGAAGGAGAGCAGCAGTGTGGGGGTCCGCTCGGCCGCCCGGGAGTGCACCGTCACCCCGCCGAGCTCGCCCAGCGCCTTCTCCGCCACCTCCAGCAGGGCGTTCTCGTGGGCCTCGATCGCCGCGTACGCGGAGCGCAGCCGGTCCCGCCGCCCGCCCGCCGTACCGCCGGCACCCAGGTCCGCGATGAAGTCGACGGCGGCGCGGGTGGCCGCCAGTGACTCGTAGGGGAGGGTGCCGAGCTCGAAGCGCTCGGGCACGGCGTCGCTGGACGGCACCAGCTTGTCGGGCCGCAGGGTCTCCAGCAGCTCGGGGCGGGCGGCGAGCACACCGTGGTGGGGGCCGAAGAACTTGTACGGCGAGCAGACGAAGAAGTCGGCGCCGATCCGCTCCACATCCACGAAGTCGTGCGCCGTCAGGTGCACCCCGTCGACATGGAACAGCGCACCGGCCCGGTGGACCAGCTCCCCGATCGCGGCGACATCGGGCCGGGTGCCGATCAGGTTCGAGGCCCCGGTCACCGCCACCAGCCGGGTCCGCTCGGTCAGCAGCGCACCGACGGCCTCCGTGGGCAGCTCCCCGGTGGCCGGGTCGAACTCCGCCCACCGCACCACCGCACCGGCCCGCTCGGCCGCCTGCACCCAGGGGCGGATGTTGGCGTCGTGGTCCAGCCGGCTGACGACCACCTCGTCGCCCGGAGCCCAACTCCGCGACAGGACGCGGGAGATGTCGTACGTGAGCTGGGTCGAGCTGCGTCCGTGGACGATCCCGCCCGGGTCCGCGCCCAGCAGATCCGCCAGCGCCTGTCTGAAGTCGCCGACGATCGCCTCGGCGTGCAGTTCCCCGGGCAGGGTGGTGCCCCGGATCGACAGCGGCCGGCTCAGCGCCTCGGTGAAGGCCGCGATGACGGGCGCCGGGGTCTGCGTACCGCCGGGCCCGTCGAAGTGCGCCGTACCGGCCCGGAGGGCGGGGAACTGCGCGCGCAATGTGCTGACGTCGTAACTCAAGGAGACTCCCTCGCTCGGGCGCCCGGACCGGGTCACGGTCGTGGAGCGCCGACAGTCCGTCGCCGCGGCTCCGCCCCGGGGCAGGTGCGCGGTTCGGCGCCGATCATCGCAGGGTGTCCCCGGCCGTGAAAGGACGCCTCGCGCCGACCGGTACGCGGGCGCACCGCCCCCGGCCGCACGTGCGCCGCCGCGTGCGCACGCACGTCGCGGCGCGCATTCACGCGCCCGTCACACGGCACAGGGATGTTCCTATGAGGGAATTCCTCATACAAATTGACTCACTCCGGCGCCGTGAAAGATTTCCCGCATTCCCCCGTCTCACACATTGCCCTCATCAATTCGGTGGCGAGGTGGTGGTTAAAGCCCGTGGGAATCGGAAATGAATGATCTGGGCCGATGGAGCTGGGGGGCATCGGTTCACGCCACGGTCCGTCGCGACGGAGCCGGGTGTCCGGAATCGATCGGTACATGAGCTGCTGCTCACGCCCCTGGGTGCCCATCAACCCCTCGGGCGCCCTTGAGCTGCACCGATGCGATGTTCTCTCCTAGATCACATCTCCTGTGGAGGGTCACGGATGGACGAGTGCGAGCGGTCCGCCGATGGCGAGATCGATTCCTTCGATGGCGAAATCGATGCGGTTGGATATGCGCGCGACGGGAAAAGTGCGGTCGGAATCTCCTCGGCCTCCCTTCTCCGGGCGACCGCCTATCCATTCCTCTTGCTGGCCGTCGTCCTGGTCGGCGCGTCCGCAGTGGTTCTACGCTGGGATCCGGCCATCGTGAGCCCTCTTTTCCTCGTCGGGACCCTCACGTATCTGGCCCTTCTCGAACAGCTGATTCCCTATGACCGGACCTGGCATCCCGGAAAGGAGGAGTGGCGCTGGTACGGCGTCTATTTCCTGCTCACCATGGCCGGAAGCGGACTGGCGCAGCTTCTGGTCACGGCAGCCGTGGGGTGGATCTCGGCCGACGAGCGGGGCCACCACCTCTGGGCCGAGATCCCGGGCGCCCTGCTCGCCGGATCGCTCGTCAGCTACCTGGTGCACCGGCTGGGCCACACCAGCGCCCTCCTGTGGCGCCTGCACGGGGTGCACCACGTACCGCAGAAGGTCAACGTCGCCAACAACGGCGTCAACCACGTGCTGGACATCGTGCTCGCCCAGAGCCTCGTCCAGCTCACCCTGGCCCTGGCCGGATTCTCCCGCTCGGCCGTGCTGGTGACGGGGCTCTTCGTCGTCGCCCAGGGCTATTTCGTCCACGCCAACATCGATGTCCGCATCGGCCGGTTCAACCATCTGCTGGCCAGCCCCGAACAGCACCGCCTGCACCACAGCACCGACCTGTCCGAAGCCGGCCACTACGGCTCCGACCTCTCGTGCTGGGACCACCTCTTCGGCAGCTTCACCTGGCGCCCCGGCCGCGAACCCGCCGCCGTCGGCCTCCACGACCCGGCCTCCTTCCCCGGCACCGGAGAGATCCTCGCCGGCCTCCTGCACCCCTGGCGGCGACGGCCGGGACCCGCGCCGGGCCCGGACTGACCACCCCGTGCCGGGCCCGGACCGACCGACCATCCCGCGCCGCCTCCCGACCCGACCATCTCCCGCCGCACCACGATGATTTGAGGAGTTCGACATGGCCGACGCGAACGACGCGAACACCCACGCGTTACGTCAGAAGGTGGCGATCATCGGCATGGGGTGCCGCCTCCCCGGCGGCGCCTCGGACCACCGGACCTTCTGGCGGAACCTGATGGCGGGCAAGGACTGCATCACGCCCACCCCGCCCGACCGGTACGACGTCACCACACTCGGCAGCCGGTTCCGCGACAAACCCGGGCGCCTCGTCGGCGGCCGCGGCGGATACATCGACGGTTTCGACGAGTTCGACCCCGCGTTCTTCGGCATCAGCCCCCGCGAGGCCGACCACATGGACCCCCAGCAGCGAAAACTGCTGGAGGTGGCCTGGGAGACCCTGGAGGACGGCGGCCAGCGCCCCGCCGACCTGGCCGGGGAGAACGTCGCCGTCTACGTGGGCGCGTTCACCCTCGACTACAAGATCCTCCAGTTCGCCGACCTGGGCTTCACCTCGCTGGCCGCGCACACCGCGACCGGGACCATGATGACGATGGTGTCGAACCGGATCTCGTACTGCTTCGACTTCCGCGGCCCCAGCCTCTCCATCGACACCGCGTGCAGCTCCTCCCTGGTCGCCGTCCACCTCGCCTGCCAGGCCCTGGCCAGGGGCGAGACCGATCTCGCACTGGCCGGCGGCACTCTGCTGAACCTGGCCCCGCAGTACACGATCGCCGAGACGAAGGGCGGCTTCCTGTCGCCCGAGGGCCGATCCCGTACGTTCGACGCCGCCGCCGACGGCTATGTGCGGGCCGAGGGCGTCGGCCTGGTCGCGCTGAAGCGGCTGGAGGACGCCGTACGCGACGGTGACCGGATCCACGCGGTCGTTCTCGGCAGCGGGGTCAACCAGGACGGCCACACCAACGGCATCACCGTGCCCAACCCCGACGCGCAGGTCTCCCTCATCCGCCGCGTCTGCGCCGAGGCCGGCATCGCACCCGGCGAGCTCCAGTACATGGAGGCGCACGGCACCTCCACCCCGGTCGGCGACCCGATCGAGGCCGGCGCACTGGCCCGCGCCCTGGCCGTCGGGCGCAAGCCGGGCGCCCGCGCGTACGTCGGCTCCGTGAAGACCAACATCGGGCACACCGAGGCCGCCGCCGGGATCGCCGGACTGATCAAGACCGTCCTCAGCCTCCAGCACCGCCACATCCCACCCCACATCAACCTGGAGCGCCTCAACCCCGCCATCGACCAGGCCACGCTGCCGTACGAGATCCCCACCCGGCCGACCCCCTGGCCCGAGCACGACGGACCCGCCCGGGCGGGCGTGAACTCGTTCGGATTCGGCGGCACCAACGCCCACGTCGTCCTGGAGGAGGCCCCGCCGCCCGCCCCCGAGACCGCCTCCGCCGAACGGGCCTGGACCATCCTGCCGCTGAGCGCCCGCCACCCGGACGCCCTGCCCGAGCTGGCCGCCGGCATCCACGCCGAACTGGCCGGCGAGAACGGCCGGCCCGTGGCTCTGCCCGACCTCGGCCACACCCTGGCCCACCGCCGCCAGCACCTCCCGCACCGGCTCTCCGTCGTCCACACCTCGCGCGCCTCCCTGGACGAGGCGCTCGCCGCCCACCTGCGCGGCGAGAGCCACCCCCGGATCGTCCAGGACCGCGCACGGGAGGCCGAAGCGCGGCGCCTGGTCTGGGTCTTCACCGGCATGGGGCCCCAGTGGTGGGGGATGGGTCGCCAACTCCTCGACGAGGAGCCGGTGTTCCGCGAGACGGTCACCGCGTGCGACCGGGCCCTGCGGGAGTTCGCCGACTGGTCCCTGATCGAGGAGCTGACCGCCGAGGAGTCCACCTCTCGCATGGACGAGACCTGGCTCGCGCAGCCCGCCAACTTCGCCCTCCAGGTCGGCCTCGCGGCCCTGTGGAGGTCGTACGGTGTGCGCCCGGACGCCGTCGTCGGCCACAGCACCGGGGAGATCGCCGCGTTCTACGAGGCGGGCGTCTACTCGCTCCAGGACGCGGCCCGGATCGCGGTGCACCGCAGCCGCCTCCAGCAGACCCTCGCCGGCACGGGCACCATGCTCGCGGTGAGCCTGACGGAGGACGAGGCGGAACGCCGGGTGCGCCCCTACCGGGACCGGGTCTCCGTCGCCGCCGTCAACAGCCCCACCTCCATCACGCTGGCCGGGGAGAAGGAGGCCCTGGCCCTGCTGGCCGAGGAGCTGCGGGCCGAGCAGCGGTTCGCCAAGTTCCTCACCGTCCAAGTGCCTTACCACAGCGTCGGCATGGAGCGGATCAAGGACGAACTGCTCACGGTACTGGCCCCCTTGGAGCCGCGCCCGGCTCAGCTGCCGCTCCACCTCACGGGCGCCGAAGGGGTCGCCCAGGGCGGCGAGCTGGATGCGGCCTACTGGTGGCGGAACGTACGCGACCGGGTACGGTTCCGGGCCGCCGTCGACCGCCTCGCCGGTGACGGGCACCAGGTGTTCCTGGAGATCGGCCCGCACCCGGTCCTCGGCCACGCCATCCGCGAGTGCCTGGAGTCCACCGGGGCGTCCGGGCTGACGCTGCCCTCGATCCGCCGCCAGGAGGACGAGAGCGAGCGGTTCGCGCTCTCCCTCGCCGCCCTCCACAACCTGGGCGCCGACATCGACTGGGACGTCCTCCAGCCCGCCGGCCGACCGGTCACCCTGCCCCCGCACCCCTTCCGCCGCGACCGGCACTGGACCGAGCCCCCGGCCGTCGCCCAGATCCGCCTGGGCCAGGTCGACCACCCGCTCCTCGGCCGCCGCACCGACCGCACCGAACCGGCCTGGCAGGCCCGCCTGGACACCGAGTCCCTGCCCTACCTGGCCGACCACCGCATCCAGGAGACCGTGGTGTTCCCCGCCGCCGGCTACATCGAGATGGCCACCCAGGCCGCCCTTCGGCTCACCGGCTCCACCACCGCCGTCCTCGCCGACATCGACCTCCGCAAGGCACTCTTCCTCCCGGACGGCGAGGACCGGGCCGTGGAGGTTTCGCTCTCCCTGGAGGACGCGGCCTTCACGATCGCCTCGCCCGCCACCGGGGACGACGGGGAGCGGACCGTCCACGCGAGCGGGATCGTCCGCACCGGGCAGCGCCGCAGGACCGGCGCCCCGCTCGACGCCGCCGCGATCCGGGCCCGTACGGTCCGCCGCCTCGACGGCCCCGACTGCTACGCCGCGCTGGCCGGGCTCGGCTACCACTACGGTCCCGCCTTCCGGGCCATCGAGGAGGTGTGGATCGGCGCCGGGGAGGTCCTCGCCCGGATCCGCCCGCCCGAGGCGGTCGACGCCGCAGGCCACCACCTCCACCCGGTCCTCCTCGACGCCTGCTTCCAGGCGCTGCTGACCCCGCAACTCCTCCAGGAAGCGGCACCGGGGGCGGGCATCAGACTGCCGCTCTCGCTGGCCGAGGTCGCCTGCGAACCGGTCGGTGACCAGCCGCTCTGGGTGCACGCCACCGTCCGCCCCGCCGACGCGGACACGACGCTCGGGGACATCGCCCTGTATGCCGTCGACGGCACCCCGCTGGGCCGGATCGAGGGGTTCCGGGCCGCCGACGTGGAGAAGGCGGCCACCGCCGTCGCCCGCACCACCATCGACTCGTGGCTCGCGGAGACCGTCTGGACACCGTGCCCGGAGCCGGGGGAGGCGGGCCGGGGGGAGGCGGGCCTGCTCGCGCCGGCCGTCATAGCGGCCCGGGACCACGGCTGGCTGGTCCTCGCCGACACCCAGGGCGTCGCCGACGCCTTCGCCGCCCTCGCCGCCAGCCGGGGCGAACGCTGCCACCTGGTGCGCCGGGGTGAGGCGTACGCCGGAGCGGGCCCGGACGGTTCCTTCACCGTGGACCCGGGGTCCACCGCCGACCTGGAGCGCCTCTTCGCCGAGCTGGACCGGGACGGCGAGCCGTTCCGCGGGGCCGTCCTGCACCTGTGGAACCTCGATGGGCCCTCGCTGGCCGCCTGCGACCGGCAGGCCGTACGCGACCACGCGACCGCGGGCTCGTACTCGCTGATCGCCCTGGCCCGGACCCTCCTCGCCCGGGGCGTCGGTGGGAGGCTGCACATCGTCACCCGGGGCGCCCAGCCCGTCCTGCCCGACGAGCCCGTCGAACCTCTCGGGGCCCCCGCCTGGGGCGTCGGCCGCGTCCTGCGCCACCAGGAACTCAGCGACCACCCGGGCAAGTTGATCGACCTCGACCCCGAGCGGCGCCCCGGCCCGGAGGGAACCCTCGCCGAGGCGGAGGCGCTCCTGTGCGAGGCGCTGACCGACGACGAGGAGGAGATCGCCCTGCGCGACGGTGTACGCCGCACCAGCCGCCTCCGCCCGGCCGAGGGCCTCACCCGGCCGCTGCCACTCCGGCTGCGGGCCGACGGCAGCTACCTGGTGACCGGGGCCTTCGGCGCACTCGGCCGACTGCTCTGCCGCACCCTGGTGCGGCGAGGGGCCCGCAGGCTCATCCTGGTAGGGCGTACGCCGGTGCCCGCCCGCGAGAAGTGGGCCTCCACCGACCCCGCCACCGCCGAAGGTCGGGCGGTGGGCCTCCTCCGTGAGCTGGAGGCGCTCGGCGCCCAGGCCGTCCCGGCCCCCCTCGACATCACCGACGAGGACGCCCTGACCGGCTGGCTCGACGCCTACCGGCGCACCGGCTCCCCGCCCGTGCGCGGGGTGTTCCATCTCGCCGGCCAGGTCCGCGACACCCTGGTCACCGACCTCGACCGGCCCGCCTTCGACGCCGTCCACGACCCCAAGACCGTCGGCGCCTACCTCCTCCACCGGCACCTGCGGGACGAACCCCTCGACCACTTCGTGCTCTTCGCCTCCATCGCCTCCCTGCTCACCACCGCCGGACAGACCAACTACGCCGCCGGCAACGCCTTCCTGGACGCCCTGGCCCACCACCGCCGCGCCCAGGGACTGCCCGCGCTCAGCCTCGACTGGGGCCCCTGGGCCACCGGCATGATCGAGGAACTCGGCCTGGTCGACCACTACCTGCACAGCCGCGGCATGAGCTCCCTTGCCCCTGACGCCGGCATGGCCGTCCTGGAACGCGTCATCGGCCAGGACCACGCGCAACTGGTCGTCGCCACCGTCGTCGACTGGCCCGTCTTCCTGGCCTGGTACCCCTCCCCGCCCCCGCTCGTCACCGCCCTGGCCGCGGCGGCCGCCCCGCCCCCGGCCGCCACCCAGGGCAACAACTTCCTCGACACCTTCCGCGCCGCCGACGAGGAGACCCGCCGCACCCTGGTCACCGACCGCTTCGCCGCCCTCTGTGCCACCGTCCTGCGCACCGGCACCGACCGTATCGACCCCGCCGAAGGCCTCGGCCACCTCGGGCTCGACTCCCTGCTGGCCATGGAACTGCGCGCCCGCATCCACGCCGAACTCGGCGTCGCCCTCCCCGTGGTCGCCCTCCTCAGCGGAACCCCGGCCGGAGAACTGGCCGCCCAGCTCCACGACGGCCTGGCGGAACTCGCCTCGGCCGACGGGCCCGACACCACCGGCCGGGCCGTCGAGCTCCACGACGACCCCGCCCGCTACCCGCTGACCCAGAACCAGAAGGCGCTCTGGTTCCTGAAGCACCTCAACCCCGACGGGTACGCCTACAACATCGGCGGAGCCGTCGAGGTGAACGTCGCCCTCGAACCGGACCTGATGTTCGAGGCCGTCCGCCGGCTCATCGCCCGCCACCCCGCTCTGCGCACCAACTTCCTGCTGGAGGACGGGCAGGCCGTGCAGCGGGTCTCCGAGGACGCCGAACCCGACCTCGCCCTCTTCGACGTCCAGGGCGAGGAGTGGGATGCCATCCACGCCACCATCGTCGCCGAGTACCGCAAGCCGTACGACCTCGCCCACGACCCGCTCGTCCGCTTCCGCCTCTTCAAGCGCGGGAACGACCGCTGGGTCGTCATGAAGGCCGTCCACCACATCGTCTCGGACGCCATCTCCACGTTCACCTTCATCGAGGAGCTCTTCCAGGTCTACGAGGCCCTGCGCCAGGGCCTCGAACCCCAACTCCCGCCCGTGGAAGCCCGCTACCTCGACTTCCTCAACCAGCAGAACACCTTCCTCGCCGGACGCGAGGCCGCCGGAATGCTCGACTACTGGCGCTCCCACCTCCCCGCCGAGGCCCCCCTCCTCGACCTCCCCACCGACAAGCCGCGCCCGGCCGTCCAAACACACAACGGGGCCTCCGAGTTCTTCGCACTCGACGCCGAACTCAGCTCCCGTGTCCATGCCTTGGCCCGCGCGCACCACGTCACGCCGTTCATGGTGCTGCTGAGCGCCTACTACCTGCTGCTCCACCGCTACTCGGCCCAGGACCACATTGTGGTCGGCTCCCCGGTGACCGGCCGGACGCGGCAGGACTTCGCCTCCGTCTACGGCTACTTCGTCAACCCGCTCCCGCTCCACGCCGACCTCACCGGTGACCCGACCGTCGCCGAGCTGCTGGAACAGGTCCGCCGGACGGTCCTCGGCGGCCTGGACAACCAGGAGTACCCCTTCGTCCTGCTCGTCGACGAGCTCGGCCTCCAGCACGACCCCAGCCGCTCGGCCGTCTTCCAGGCGATGTTCATCCTCCTCACCCACAAGGTCGCCACCGAGCAGTACGGCTACCGGCTGGAGTACATCGAACTCCCGGAGGAGGAGGGCCAGTTCGACATCACGCTCTCCGCCTACGAGGACGAGGCGGACCACCGCTTCCACTGCGTCTTCAAGTACAACACCGACCTCTTCCTCCCGCAGACCATGCGGCGCATGGCCGCCCACTACACCCGCCTGCTCGACAACATGACCCGGGCCCCCGGCGAACACCCCGCCTCGCGGCTGGAGATGCTGGACGAGGAGGAGCGGGAACAACTGGTGGGGGAGTGGAGCCGCCCCGCCCTGCCCACGGCCCCCGTGGACGCGCCCTTCACCCCGGTCCATGAGCTGGTCAGCGAGGTCGCCGCCACCCGTCCCGCGTCCGTCGCCGTCACCCTGCCGCTTCCGGGCGGCGGCGCCCGCCGGCTGACCTACGGGGAGCTGGAACGGCGGGCCGCCGACGCGGCCGCCCGGCTGCGCACCCTGGGCGTCACCGCCGGCTCGGTGGTCGTCGTCTGCCTGGACAAGTCGCCGGAGCTGATCGTCACCCTGCTCGCCGTGCTCAAGGCCGGCGGCGCCTACCTGCCGCTGCGGCCCGGCCAGCCCGCCGACCGTATCGCCCACCTCGTCCGGGCCACCGGAGCGCGCCTCGTCATCGTCTCCGGCGAGCCCGCACGCGAGGGGACCGCCGCCCTGCCGGTCATCACCCTGACCCTCGACGCCCTGCACGCCACCGAGCCGCACCCGGACGGCCCCCGGCAGCAGGCGGCCCCGGACTCGACCGCGTACGTCATCACCACCTCCGGCTCCACCGGCCGCCCCAAGGCCGTCCGCGTCAGCCACCGCAACCTCGCCTCCGCGTACGGGGCTTGGCGCCAGGCGTACCGGCTGGAGAGCGACGTCCGGGTGCACCTCCAGATGGCGGAGCCCTCGTTCGACGTGTTCACCGGCGACCTGGTCCGCGCCCTCTGCTCGGGCGGCAACCTCGTCCTGGCCGACCGCGACCTGCTCTTCGACACGCCACGCCTGTACCGGACGATGCGTCAGGAGCGTGTCGACTGCGCGGAGTTCGTCCCGGCAGTGGTGCGGGGGCTGATGGACCACTGCGTACGGGAGCGGCTGAGGCTGGACTTCCTGCGGCTGCTGGTGGTCGGCTCGGACGCCTGGAAGGTGGCGGAGTACCAGAGGCTGAGCGAGCTGTGCGGTCCGGCGACCCGGCTCGTCAACTCCTACGGCCTCACCGAGGCGACCATCGACAGCGCCTACTTCGAGGGGCCCGTCGACGACCTGGAGCCCGGCCTGATGGTGCCGATCGGCCGCCCCCTGCCCAACAGCACCCTCCACGTCCTGGACGCCCACGGCGAACCCGTCCCGCCCGGCGTCCCCGGCGAGCTCTGGATCGGCGGGGACGGTGTCGCGCTCGGCTATGCCGGAAACCCCGGGCAGACGGCGGACCGGTTCGTCACCCGTACGCTCGGCAAGGCGCCGGGCGCCCGGCCCGAGCGGCTCTACCGGACCGGCGACATCGCCCGCTGGGACGCCCACGGCCGCGTCCATCTGCTCGGCCGAACGGACAGTCAGGTCAAGCTGCGCGGCCACCGCATCGAGATCGGTGAGATCGAGGCACACCTCGCCCAGTGGCCCCCGCTCGCCCGGGCCGTCGTCACCGTCACCACGGACACCGGAGGAGAGGCCGCACTCGTCGCCTACTGCGTACCGGCGAACCCCGGCGCCGCCCTCGACCGGCGGGCCCTGCGCCGCCACCTGGCCGGCTCGCTGCCCTCGTACATGATCCCGTCGTACGTCGTCGAGTTGCCCGCCCTCCCGCTCACCGCCAACGGCAAGATCGACACCGCCGCACTGCCCGCACCCCGGGCCGAGACCGGCGAGCGCCCCCACGAGGAGCCCGTGACGCTCTACGAGATCAGCGTTGCCCGGCACTGGAAAACCCTGCTCGGCCTCGAACAGGTGGGCCTGGAGGACGACTTCTTCGAGCTCGGCGGCTCCTCCATCAAACTCATCGAGCTTCTCCACCACCTGCGCACCGAGTTCGGCGTCAGCGTCCCCGTCAGCCGCCTCTACCAGGTCACCACCCTCCACGGCATGGCCGCCACCGTCCAGGAGGTCCTGCACAGCACCAGCGCCGACGAACTGCCGTATCTGGACTTCAACTCCGGGCAGGCCCCGCACCTCTTCTGCTTCCCGCCCGCCGGCGGCCACGGACTCGTCTACCGGGGTCTCGCCGCCCAGCTCCCGGAGTACGCCGTCATCGGCTTCAACTACCTGCCGGGCGACGACAAAGTGGCCCGCTACGCCGACCTGATCGAAGCCGCCAGGCCCGAGGGCGTCTGCCTGCTCCTCGGCTACTCCCTCGGCGGCAACCTCGCCTTCGAGACGGCGAAGGAGCTGGAGCGGCGCGGGCGGCGGGTGGGCCATGTGGTCATCCTCGACTCCCGCCGCATCATGGAGCGTTACGAGCCCGGGGACGAGGGCATCCGCGTCTTCGAGGCCGAACTCGCCGACCACCTGCGCAAACACACCGGGTCCGACGCCGTCGCCCAGGAAACCCTCGCGCATGCCGCCGAATACCTCACCTTCTGCGGCCGCACCCCCAACACCGGAACGGTGAACGCACCGGTCAGCGTGATCACCGACGAGGAGAAGACCGCCCTGTACGCGGCCGGCGAGCACGGCACCTGGCACGGCAGCTCCACCGCCACCACCGTCGTCCTGCGCGGCTCCGGCGTCCACGCCGACATGCTCGACCCCAAGCACCTCGCCCGCAACGCCGCCCTGGTCCGCACCGTACTGACGGGAGACGCGGCCCATGGCGGATGACCCGAGCACCCTCCGAGACACGGCCGACGACTGGACCAGCCGCGAGCGCACCCCCGGCACCCCGCCCCGCGTCATCGTCATCGGCGCGGGCGTGGCCGGCCTCTCCACCGGCTGCTACGCGCAGATGAGCGGCGCCAGGACCCGGATCTTCGAGAAGCACGTCCTGCCCGGCGGCTGCTGCACCGCCTGGTCCCGGGACGGCTACCTCTTCGACTACTGCATCGAGTGGCTGATCGGCACCGCGCCCGGCAACGACGCCCACCAGGTCTGGCGGGAGCTGGGCGCGCTCGACGGCAAGACCGTCACCAACTTCGAGCTGTTCAACAAGGTCGAGGACGAGAGCGGCCGTTCGGTCACCTTCTACAACGACCCGGACCGGCTGGAGGCCCACCTGCTGGCGATCTCACCCGCCGACGCCCCGCTGATCCGGGCCTTCACCCGCGACCTGAAGCGGTTCATCGCCATCGACCTGTACCCGTTCCTGACGGCACCCGCCCTGCGGACCGTACGGGAGCGGGCGGCGACCCTCCGCACGGTGCTGCCGGCCTTCCGCCTCTTCTGGCGGACAGCGGCGACGCCGATGCACGTCTTCGCCGACCAGTTCCAGGATCCGCTGCTGCGCCGGGCCTTCCGCAACATCTT
This sequence comes from Streptomyces cyaneofuscatus, assembly GCF_042718795.1. Classification (GTDB taxonomy): domain Bacteria; phylum Actinomycetota; class Actinomycetes; order Streptomycetales; family Streptomycetaceae; genus Streptomyces; species Streptomyces cyaneofuscatus_A. Next base: position 199,113 of record NZ_JBHXOX010000001.1, on the reverse strand, counting down.
CTTCCAGGACCCGGAAGGCTTTCCGCTGCTACCGTACCTGTTCAACATGGCGGCGGCGTACCACCTCAACGCCGGTTTCCCGCAAGGCGGTTCACTCGGCCTCTCGCGCTCGGTGGAGGAGCGCTACCTCGGCCTGGGCGGGCACATCACCTATCGGGCACGTACGGAGAAGATCCTGGTCGAGAACGACCGGGCGATCGGCGTCGAACTCCGTAACGGGAAGCGGTATTTCGCCGAACACGTCGTCTCCGCCGCCGACGGTCACACCACCGTCCACGGGCTGCTCGGAGGGCGGTACACCGGCCCCAGGATCGACAAGCTCTACACCGACCTCCTCCACCGCCCCGGCACCCTTTTCCCCGCCGTCGTCTCCGCCTTCGTCGGCCTGCGCGGCGACTTCGACCCCGGCGAGGCCCACAGCACCACCCACCTCCTCACCGACGAGGACGGGAAACAGCTCCCCGGCGCCCTGCAGAACAGCCTCGTCGTCCAGGCGCGCTCCCGCTACTCCGACGGCTTCGCGCCCCCGGGCCGCTCCGTCCTGCACTGCACCTACTTCAGCGACTACGCCTACTGGAAGGAGCTGCGCACCCGCGACCGCAAGGAGTACCGGCAACGCAAACAGGAGGTCGCCGACTTCGTCCGCACCTTCCTGGAGCGCCGCTCCCCGGGCATCACCGACCGCATCGACCTCATCGACGTCGCCTCACCCGCCACCACCCACCGGTACACCGGCAACCACAACGGCTCCATCCTCGCCTGGAAGGCCTTCTCCGACGCCGACGACCTCTCCGCCCGCCTGGTCGGGAAGGACCGGATGCGGCTCCCCGGCCTCACCGGCTTCTCCATGGCCGGGCAGTGGGTCGGCATGGGCGGCCTGATCCGCGCGGCCTCCACCGGCCGCTTCGCCGTCCAGTACCTCTGCCGCGAACTCGGCCTGGAATTCCGGGCGTGGGAGAGCGAGGCCACCGAACCCTGGCACACCGGGAAGCTGGGCCGGCTGCCCCAGCTCGACCGGTGGTCAGCACGGGAGGACACCAGTTCATGACCCCGCCCACGACCGACCGCACCCGCCGCCCCCGCGAGTCGATGATCATCATCGGCGGCGGCCTCGGCGGCCTCTCCACCGGCTGCTACGCCCGGATGAACGGCTACCGCACCCACATCCTGGAGATGCACGAACTGCCCGGCGGCTGCTGCACCGCCTGGGACCGCGGCGGCTTCACCCTGGACGCCTGCGTCAGTTGGCTCCTCGGCAGCGGCCCCGGCAACGAGATGCACCAGATCTGGCTGGAGCTGGGCGCGTTGCAGGGCAAGGAGATCCGGCACTTCGACGTGTTCAACATCGTGCGCGGACAGGACGGGCGGGCCGTCCACTTCTACTCCGACCCGGACCGGCTGGAGGCCCACCTCATCGGGATCTCGCCGGCCGACGCCCGTACCGTACGCAGGTTCTGCGCCCAACTGCGCAGCTTCCGCAAGGCCCTTGCCGTCTACCCGTTCCTCAAGCCGGTCGGGCTGATGGGCCGGGTGGAGCGCTGGCGGATGCTCGCCTCGTTCCTCCCGTACGTCAACGCCGTCCGCACCACGATCACCGTCCTGATGGCCGACTACTCGGCGAAGTTCAAGGACCCGCTGCTGCGGGAGGCCTTCAACTTCATCCTGTACGAGAAGCACCCGAACTTCCCCGTCCTGCCCTTCCACTTCCAACTCGCCTCCCACGCCAACCTGTCCGCAGGCGTGCCCGAAGGCGGGTCACTCGGTCTCGCCCGGTCCATTGAGGACCGCTACCGGCGGCTCGGCGGGGAGATCTCGTACAACACGAAGGTCGAGACGGTCATCGTCGAGGACGACCGCGCGGTGGGCGTCCGGCTCAGCGACGGCCGGGAACTGCGCGCCGACATCGTGGTGTCCGCCTGCGACGGCTACACCACCACCATGAAGTTCCTGGAGGGCAAGTACCTGGGCGAGGAGTACCGCAAGCTCTACACCCGGACCATCCACGAACCGGGCATGGTCTTCCCCGGCTACTTCACCCTCTTCCTCGGCCTCTCCCGCCCCTTCCCGGAAGGGGACCCCTGCACGACCTACCTCCTCGACGAGGCCACGGCGGCGAAGCTCACCGGCATCCGCCACGCCAGCATCAACGTCCAGTTCCGCAACCGCCATTACCCCGAACTCTCCCCGGACGGCACCACCGTCGTCTACGCCACCTACTTCTGCGACATCGCCCCCTGGCGGGCCCTGGACGAAGGCCCCGAACAGGTCACCCGCTCCCGAGGCGGCCAGGAGCTGCACACCCTGCCCGTACGCCACGGCCGCGGCTACTACGCGGCCAAGCGGCGCGCACGCGAGACGCTCGTGGACTTCCTGGAGCAGCGCTTCCCGGGCACCCGCGACGCCATCGTCGTACGCGACGTCTCCAGCCCGCTCACCCAGGTCCGCTACACCGGCAACTACGACGGCACGGTGCTGGGCTGGCAGCCCTTCGTGGAGAGCGGGGAGACCCTGGAGGAGCTGGTCAAGAAGTACGGCCCGGGGCTGCCGGGTCTGGCCGACTTCTACCAGTCCGGTGTCTGGGCCACCACCGGCGGGCTGATCCGGGCGGCCGCCGCCGGACGCCATGTCACGCAGTTCATCTGCCGCGACGACGGCAAGCCCTTCACCGCGTCGGTCGACCTCACCGCGCCCCCGCCGACCCACCGCGTGATCCCCGTACCGGCCGAGCGAGCGGCCACCGCCGTACCCACGACAGGGAAGAGCACATGAAGATCGCGAAATGGGTCGTCCGCGAGCACGTCGAGGGCGTGCCCGACGTGGACCGCGTCTACGCCAAGGTCGTCGAGGACGTCGAGGTGACCCTGGCCCCCGACGAGATGCTCCTGCGCACGCTGTACGTCTCCGTCGACCCCTACCTCCAGGGCATCGCCCTCGACACCCCGATCGGGAGCCACATGGGCGCCGACTCGATCATGGAGGTCGTCGAGGCCGGACCGCGCGCCGCCCACCGTGTCGGCGACCTCGTGCAGGGCTTCGGCGGCTGGCGGTCGCATGTCGTCTCCACCGGGGAGGCCGAGCTCTGGCAGACCGGCACGTTCCCCATGGTCTTCCCGGCCTACCGCAGGCTCGACCCGCAGTGGTACGACGACGCCCTGCCGCTCCCGACCGCGCTGAGCGTGATGGGCGGCCCCGGGATGACGGCCTGGGGCACTCTCGCCAAGTACATGACGGTGACCCCGGGGGACACCTTCGTCATCAGCGGGGCCTCCGGCGCGGTCGGCGCGCTCGTCGGCCAGCTCGCCGCGCTCGCGGGCGCCCGCGTCATCGGGACCACCTCGTCCCCGCAGAAGGTGGAGTACCTCCTCGGCCTCGGCTTCGACACGGTCGTCGTCTACCGGCACACCGACAGCGCCGCCACCGTCCGCGAGGCGCTGACCCGGGCGGCCCCCGACGGCGTCGACCACTACTTCGACAACCTCGGCGGCACGGTGACCGACGTGGTGTTCTCCATGCTCAACGTCGGCAGCCAGGTGGCGGTGTGCTGGCAGTGGGCGACCCAGGTCGGCAACGAAGGTACCGGCCCGCGCCTGCTGCCCTACCTGATGTTCCCGCGCGCGACGGTCCGGGGCATCTTCTCGCTGGAGTGGTTCACCGAGCAGAACTGGCAGGACCTCCACGCGGAGCTGGGCGGCCGGGTCCGGCGCGGCGAGGTCGTCTGCGACCACACCCTCCACCACGGCTTCGACGCCATCCCCGCCGCGTACGGAAGCCTCTACCGCGACCGGTCGGAGAGCCGGGGCAAGGTGCTGGTCGCGCTATGACGACCGCAGAGACCCAGCCACCTGCTCTGCCTGAGGAGTTCACGATGACCACCAGCGACGCCTCGTCCCTGGTCCCCCTGCACCGCCTGCGCTTCGACGACCCGGGCCCGCCCCGGCTGGGAGAGCTGCCCGGCGGCGCCCCCGCCTGGCTGGTCAGCCGGTACGCGGATGTCCGCCAGGTGCTGTCCGACCCGCGCTTCGGCCGTGCCCAGCTGTACGCGGCGGACGCCCCGGCCCTCTCCGACGTACCGGACCTCGTGAACAACCCCGACCTGATGTTCAACCAGGACGGCCCCGATCACCTGCGGCTGCGCCGGACCCTACGCCGCGCCTTCACCCCGAGGGCCGTCGCCCGCTGGCGGCCGTGGATCACCGCCATCGTGGAACAGCTCCTGGACCGGCTGGAGGACCGACCGCAACCGGCGGACGTGGTCGCGGAGTTCACCCTCCCCCTGCCCGTGGCGGTGATCAGCCGGCTGATGGGCCTGGACGCGTCCGCGCGCGACCGGATGCGCCACTGGAGCGAGCACGCCTTCTCGGACGGCTCCCACTCCGGGGAGGAGGTGGAGTCCGTGCTGAAGGAGTTCAGTGCGTTCGGCGGGGAGCTCCTCACGGAGCGGCGGCGCACTCCCGGCGACGACCTGATCAGCAGCCTGGTGCGGGCCGCCGACGAGGAAGGCGGCCTGCCCGAGGCGCAGTTGGTGAGCCTGGTGTGCGGGCTCGTCGTCGGCGGCCACGACAGCACGATGACCATGCTCGGCAACGCGCTGCTCTACCTCCTCGGCGAACGCCCGGAGAGCTGGCCCCGCATCGGCGCGGACGAGGAGGCGGCCGGCCGGGCTGCGGACCGGCTCATCCACCTCGTCCCGCTGGGCGACGACCGGGGAACGGCACGCCACGCGGCCGAGGACACCGAGGTCGGCGGGGTGGTGATCCCGGCCGGCGCGGTCGTGCTCGCGGACTGCGGCGCCGCCAACCGCGATCCGGCCGTCTTCCCCCGCCACACCCGCGACGACCTGTTCGCCCCGCTGGAGGCCCCCACCCTCTCCTTCGGGGCCGGGGCCCACTACTGCCTGGGCGCCTGGCTGGCCCGTACGGAACTCCAGATCGCCCTGCACCGCCTCTCCGCCCGCTTCCCGGGCCTGCGCCTGACGGAGCCCGCGGAGACGGTGCTCTGGCGTACCGGGACGACGTCCCGCAGTCCGCGGCGGCTGGGGGTGCGCTGGTAGGAGGGGCCGGCCTCGGTGGACTGTTCGAGAGGGGGGCGTAGCGCGACTGCGACGCCCGAGGCGCCACCGGCCGGTGGTCGCCGCAGTCCCGCAGGTCTGTCCGGCCGTCGTCAGGGCATACGGCGTAACGCCGGGAAGAACAGGCTTCCCCGGCCCGCCGTCCGGCGGACGACCCGGGGGATCCGATGGAGACCACCACGCCCGCCAGAGCCACCGACCCGTCCGGAGCTCCGGCTCCGCCACGCCTGGGCCACTCACCGGCCCTGAGCAGCGGCGCAGGCCGCGCGACGGCGCGGATCGCGGCGTTCGCGGTCTGCCAGGCGGCGATGATCGCGGGCCTCGGCCTGCTGATCACCGGGCCGGCCCGGAACCTGTGGCCGCTGACCGCCGAGGACGCGCTGAACGACGCCTTCGAACGCGTACGTAACGACGCACTCACCACCGCATCGGCCATCGCCTCAGGGGCGGGGGACACCCACACCATCGTCGGCATCACCGTCCTGTGCTGCCTGGCCCTCCTCGTGGTGCCCCCGCTTCCCCGGTGGCGCGCGGCGATCTTCCTGGCCCTGGCCGTGTGGCTCCAGTCCCTGGTCTTCCTGCTCATCACGGAGGCCGTGGACCGGACGCGCCCGGATGTGGAGCGCCTGGACGCCTCGCCGCCGACGTCGAGCTACACCTCCGGGCACACGGGGGCGGCCACCGCGCTCTACGCCGGTCTCGCCGTCCTGGTGCTCTCCCGGGTCCGTGGCCGCTGGGGCAAGGTGGTCGGCGTCCTCCTGCTGCTGATCCCGCTCCTGGTGGGGTTGGCCCGGCTCTACCGAGGCATGCACCATCCCAGCGATGTGGTGGCGGGGTTGCTCAACGGCGCGCTCTCGCTGTTCGTCGTCGGTCGGGCCGTGCTCGCCGACGACGCCTGGGCCGCCCGGCCCCCGGCCGACGCGGTGGACATCGCCGTGGCCGCCGCCGAGAGCCGGCCCGGTCCGTCGCGCGAGCGTGCCGTGGTGATCGTCAATCCGACCGTCACCGACACCGCCACCCGTGACCGGCTGCGGCTCGTCCTCGCACAACGGGGGCATGCGGACGTGACGTTCGTGGAGACCACCGAGCGTGACACCGGAGGCGGCCAGGCGGCCGAAGCGGTCCGTGGCGGAGCGGGCCTCGTGGTGGCGTGCGGCGGCGACGGCACCATCCGGGCGGTCGCCGACGCCCTCGCCGGAACCGGTGTCACGCTCGCCGTCGTGCCCTGCGGTACGGGCAACCTGCTGGCCCGGAACCTCGGGCTGCCCCTCGACCCCGCCGACGCGCTGGCCGCCGCACTCACCGGCGAACCCCGGGCGCTCGACCTCGGCACCATCAGCGGTGACGGCATCGCCCGCACGCACTTCACGGCCATGTCGGGAGCCGGACTCGACGCGGCGGTGATGGGATCCACCTCCGACCGCGCCAAGTCGGCGCTCGGCTGGCCCGCCTACGTCCTGTCCGGGCTGGGCCAACTGCGGGGCCCCCGGATGCGGCTGGCGGTCACCCTCGACGGCGCCCCGGCGCTGCACCGCACCGCCCGCATGGTCCTCATCGCCAACGTCGGCACCGTGCAGGGCGGTACGGCCCTCGTCCCCGGCGCCCGGCCCGACGACGGGCTGCTCGACCTCGCCCTCTTCGACCCCCGGGGCGCGGGCGGCTGGCTGCGGGTGGTGGGCGTGCTGCTGCGCGGATCACGGCCCTCCGCAAACAGGCCGACGCACGGCGGCCCGGTCGAGTTCTTCACCTTCCGCCGCGCCGAACTGACCTTCACCCGGCCTCAGCCCCGAGAAGTCGACGGCGACCCCGTGTCCGCCGGTCGGCGGATCACCGCGGAGGTCAGGCCCGGCGCCCTCACCGTTCTGCTGCCCGCCGGGCGAGGAGCGCGGGGAACCAGCCGGGAAACGAAGAAGACCACCGCCCCATTGCCCGCCCAGGAGAAGTGATGGGAACCGCGACCCGGGTGCCGGTCACCCACGACATGACCGGCGACGAACTCTCCGCCGACGAAGCCCTCGTGGCGCTCCGCCGGTACGGCCGCTGGCCCCTGCTGCGCGACGCCTTCGTGCGCTTCCGCTACGCCGACGGCTTCAGCCACTCCCGCGCGCTGGCCCTCCAGACGATCCTGGCGATCATCCCGCTGGTGATCGCCTTCGTGGGCCTCTCCACCGCGCTGCACACCGAGAACGTCGGCAGACTCGCCGAGCTGACGATCCGCAGCCTGAGCGAAGGGCCGAGCGCCCCCGTGGTGGCCGAGGCGCTGGACCGCAACCGCGGGGGCGACGATGACGGTGCCGAGATCGCGCTCTGGTTCGGACTCCTCTTCTCCGTGGCCAACGTCACGACGGCGATGTGCCAGATCGAGCGCGGCGCCAACCGCATCTACGGGGTGGAGCGGGACCGGGTCTTCCACCGCAAGTACCTGCGGGGCCTGGTCATGTCGCTGAGCGCCGGGATACCCCTCGGCATCGCCTCGATCATGATCGTGGCCGGCGGCGATTTCGTGACGGCCGCCACGACCGTGTACGGACTCGGCGACGGCGCACGGACGGCCTGGGATTTCCTCCGCATCCCGCTCGGCCTGCTGCTCGCCCTGATCTCCGCCAGCGCGATCTTCCGGCGCTCGCCGCGCCGCCGGCAGCCCGGGTACACGTGGCTCGCCTTCGGCGCCGCCGTGTACCTGGTGCTCTGGACCCTGCTGACCTGGTTGCTCAGCCTCTACCTCGAGCTCAGCGGCTCCTTCGACACGGTCTACGGCCCGCTCAGCCTCTTCATGGCCCTGCTCCTGTGGTCCTACCTCACCTCACTCTCCCTCTTCCTCGGACTGTCCTTCGCCGCGCAGCTCGAAGCCGTACGCGCGGGGAAGCCCGGCCCGATCACCGCCGACCCGGGAACCTGACATGCCGACACGCACCACCGCCCCGCCCACCGCAGAGCAGCGCACCCGCCGCGCCGACCGCCGGTTCGGCGTGCGCCTGCTGGGAGCCGTGGCCGCCGCGGCCGCCGCCGCGATCCCCTTCGCCCTGCTGCTCGTCCTCGTCGAGGCGAGCTGGCCCCCGCTGCGCCGCGTCGACGCGGGGGCGGCCCGCCGGCTGCACGAGATCGCCCTCGACCACCCGGCGTGGACCGGTACGTTGCGGATCCTGTCCGACTGGGTGTGGGACCCGGCCACCCTGCGGATCGCCGTCGCGCTGCTCACGCTCTGGCTCCTGTACCGGCGGGCCTGGCGCCTCGCGGCCTGGGCCGCGGTGACGGCGACCGGCGGCGCGCTGACCGGTGTGCTCGTCAAGATGGTCGTGGAGCGGGCGCGGCCGTCGCTGGAGGATCCGGTCGCGCAGGCACCCGGCTACTCCTTCCCCTCAGGCCACGCGATGACGGCGACCACGTCCTTCGCCGTGCTGCTCCTGGTGCTGCTGCCGATGGTCCCGCGCGCCTGGCGCGGGCTCTGCTGGGGTGTGGGGGCGGTGTCGGTCCTGGGCGTGGGCTTCACCCGGATCGCGCTCGGCGTGCACTGGTTCAGCGATGTCATCGGCGGCTGGCTGCTGGGCGCCGCCGTGGTGGTCCTGACCGGCTGGGCCTTCGAGGCGTGGCGGGCGGATTCCGGCCGACGCCCCACGAACGTGGCCGAGGGGCTGGAACCCGAGCTCACCGACGAGGACCCGGAGCCGCCGGCTCCGGTCGGACGGGGGTGAGTCAGCGGGGCCGTACCCGCTCAGCGGCCGGGCGCCCCCGCCCGCAGCCCGTCCATCACGAAGTCCAGCAGCCGGGCGGCCCGCGGCTGCCACTCCTCCTGCGGATCGAGCTGCCAGAGGCCCGCGATGGCCAGGAAGAAGTCGTCCGGGGTCACCCCCGGGCGTATGGTGCCCGCGTTCTCGTTGGCGCGGAGCAGCGTTCCGGCGGCCTCCAGCACCGGGGCGGGGCCGGGCTTGGCCGGTCCGCCCGGGGCGCTGGTGACCAGCCGGATCGCGTCCGCCAGGCCCGCCTTGGTCATGGCGAACCCGGCGAGCCGGTCCATCCACTCGCGCAGGGCCGCCTCGGGTCCACGGTTGCCCAGCAACTCGACGGCCGCGTCGGCCACTTGCTGCATCTCGTAGCGGTAGATCTCCAGGACGAGCGCTTCGCGGTGCGGGAAGTTGCGGTAGAAGGTGCCCTGCCCGACGCCCGCCTTCTTGGCGATCGTGCTCAGCGGGACGTCCGGACGCACCGTCAGTTCGGCCATGGCGACACGCAGGATGCGCTCACGGTTGCGCACCGCGTCCGAACGGGCCGGTGCGTCCGGGCGAACCGGTGCGTCCGCGCGTGCCGGCACGTCCGAACGCGGCGGCTCCTCCGAGCGTGCGGGAGCCTCCGAGCGTGCGGGAGCCTCCGAACGCGGCGGCTCCTCCGAGCGCGCGGGCGCGTCCTTCTTCGGCTGGGACACGCGTCCTCCTCCACGGGTTCGTGGCCGAATCCCGTCCTTGTTAAGCGGACAGGTGTCCGTTACGTTGAATGGCGAAGCGGACAGTAGTCCGGTTAGGGCTACCTTAGCGCGGCCCGCCACCCGTAGGCACACCGGTGGCGGCTCCCGGGCCGCTGCCGCACCGCCGATCTCCTGTCACCGGACACCGAAGAAGGCTGATCATGGCCCCAGCATCCTCGTCGACCACCAGCGCGATCACCCTGAACATCAACGGCGAGAAGCACCACCTGTCCGTCGACCACCGCACCACCCTGCTCGACGCCCTGCGCGAGCGCCTCGACCTCACCGGCACCAAGAAGGGCTGCGACCAGGGGCAGTGCGGGGCCTGCACCGTCCTGATCGGCCGGCGCCGCGCCGTCGCCTGCCTCACCCTCGCCGTCGCGGCCGAGGGGCGCGAGATCACCACCATCGAAGGCATCGCCGACGGCGACGACCTGCACCCCGTCCAGCAGGCCTTCCTCGAACTCGACGGCTACCAGTGCGGCTACTGCACCCCCGGCCAGATCTGCTCGGCCATCGCCGTCATCGAGGAGCACGCGGCCGGCTGGCCGAGCGCCGCCACCGACGACGTACGCCCCGAGGCGGCGCCACCACCGCTGACGCCCGACGAGATCCGCGAACGGATGAGCGGAAACCTGTGCCGCTGCGGCGCCTATGTCTCGATCGTCCAGGCCGTCTCCCGTGGCGCCCAGGCTCACGAGGAGTCCCGTACGGCAGCAGCCGAGGAGGCCGCCGCATGAAGGAGTTCGACTACCGGCGCGCCCACGACGTCACCGGCGCGGTCGCCCTGCTCGCGGCCGACCCGGACGCCCGGTTCCTCGGCGGCGGCACCAACCTCGTCGACCTGATGAAGACCGGCGTGGAGCGGCCCGCCCTGCTCGTCGACGTGACCGAACTGCCCCTGGACCACGTCGAGTCCACGACCGACGGCGGTCTGCGCATCGGAGCCACCGTCACCAACAGCGACCTCGCCGCCCACCCCGAAGTCCGCCGCCGCTACCCGGCGTTGACCCAGGCCGTCCTGGCCGGTGCCTCCGGCCAACTGCGCAACATGGCCACCGTCGGCGGAAACCTGCTCCAGCGCACCCGCTGCGGCTATTTCTCCGACGTGAACGGGCCCTGCAACAAGCGTGTCCCGGGCACTGGTTGCCCGGCCGTCACCGGTGAGCACCACAACCACGCGGTGCTCGGCGCCTCCGGCCACTGCGTGGCCGTGCACCCCTCCGACATGGGCGTGGCCCTGACGGCGTTCGACGCCCAGGTCGCGTACGAGACCCTCGACGGGCCGGGCGAGATGCCCCTCACCGACCTCTACCTCCCCGTCGGCGACACCCCGCACCGCGAAACCGCCCTGCCGCCGGGCGCGTTGATCACCCACATCACGCTGCCCGCCGCGCCCGCCGCAGCCAACTCCCGCTACCGCAAGGTGCGCGAGCGCGCCTCGTACGCCTTCGCCATCGGCTCCGTCGCCGCCGCGCTCGACATCGAGGACGGACGCGTACGCGAAGCCCGGCTCGCGCTCGGGGCCGTCGCCTCCCGGCCCTGGCGCGCCCGCGCGGCCGAAGCCGTCCTGACCGGCGCGCCGGCCACCGGCGCGACCTTCGCCGCCGCCGCGGACGCCGAACTCGCCGCCGCCAGGCCGCTGCCCGACAACGGATACAAGGTGACCCTCATGCGCAACCTCGTGGTCTCGGTCCTGACGGAACTGACCGAACCGACCGAACCGGCCGAAGGGGCCGTCCGATGACCACGACCACACCCGGCCCCAGGGCGCTGCGCGCCGCCGTCGGCACCGCCCGCACCCGTGTCGAGGGCCGCGACAAGGTCACCGGCGCCGCGCGCTACGCGGGCGAGATCCCCTTCGCCGGCCTGGCCCACGGCTGGCTGGTGCTCTCCACCGTCACCCGAGGCCGCATCGTCACGATCGACACCGCCCCGGTCCTCTCCCTGCCGGGCGTCCTCACCGTGCTCCACCACGCCAACGCCCCGCGCCTGCACACCGATTACCTCGGCATGCTCGGCACCCCGCCGGACCCGGCCGCCGCCGTCTTCCAGAACGACCGGGTGCCGTTCGCCGGCTGGCCCGTCGCGCTGGTCGTCGCCGAGACCCCCGAGCAGGCCAGGGAGGCCGCCGAGGCGCTGGTGGTGACGTACGACGAGGAGCCGCACACCACCGTGCTGATGGCCGACGACCCCGCCGCCTACGGTGCCGCGGGTCACATGCCCGCGGAGACGGAGAAGGGCGACCTGGAGACTGAACTCGCCGCCTCCGCGGTCGTGCTGGACGAGGAGTACACCACTCCCGAGGAACAGCACAGCATGATGGAGCCGCACGCGGCGACCGCGCTGTGGGACGGTGGCCGGCTGGAGGTCGTCGACTCCAACCAGGGCGCCGGCTGGGTCCAGTCCGAGCTGGCCCTGATGTTCTCCCTCGACGCGTCCTCGGTGCGGGTGCGCTCCGAACACATCGGCGGCGGCTTCGGCAGCAAGGGCCTCCGCGCCCACCAGGTGTCCGCCGTCATGGCCGCCACCGCCCTGCAGCGGCCCGTACGCGTGGTCATGACGAGGCGTCAGACATTCACGCTGGCCGGCTACCGCAGCCCCACCACCCAGCGGGTCAGGCTCGGCGCGGATACCGACGGCAGGCTCCGCGCCCTGGAGCACCGCTCGCTCAACCAGACCTCGACCGTGTACGAGTTCGTGGAGCCGAGCGCGGGCGTCGCCCGGGTCATGTACGACGCGGACGCCCACCGCACGGCGAACCGCGTCGTCCGGCTCGACGTGCCGTCCCCGACCTGGATGCGGGCGCCGGGGGAGGCGCCGGGGTCGTTCGCGATCGAGACGGCCCTCGACGAACTCGCCGAACGCACCGGTCTCGACCCGGTCGAACTCCGCCTGCGCAACGAGCCCGAGGTGGGCCCCGTCTCCGGCCTCCCCTTCAGCACCCACAACCTGGCCGCCTGCCTCCACGAGGGCGCCCGCAGGTTCGGCTGGGCCGACCGCGACCCCCGCCCGGGGATCCGCCGTGACGGCCGCCTGCTGCTCGGCACGGGGGTGGCGGCAGCCTCCTTCGAGGCCGGAGCCATGTCCTCCACGGCGCTGGTAACGGCGGAGGCCGACGGCTCGTACACCGTACGGATCGCCGCCGCCGACATCGGCACCGGCGCCCGTACCGCGCTCACCCTGATCGCCGCCGACGCCCTGGAGACCACGCCCGAACGCGTCCGGGTCCGCATCGGCGACAGCGACTTCGGCCCCGCGATGATCGCCGGCGGTTCCATGGGCACCCGCTCCTGGGCCTGGGCGGTCACGGCGGCCGCCGCCGAACTCCGGGAGCGGCTCGCGGGGGCCCCTGACATCCCGCCGGAGGGGATCACCGTGCGCTCCGACACCACCGAGGCCCTCAAGGCCCTCGCACAGAAGGAACGGCACTCCTTCGGCGCCCAGTTCGCGGAGGTCGCCGTGGACCCCGCCACCGGCGAGGTGCGGGTCCGCCGCATGCTGGGCATCTTCGCGGCGGGCCGGATCGTCAACCCGCTCACCGCCCGCAACCAGTTGGTCGGCGGGATGACGTGGGGCATCTCCATGGCCCTGCACGAGGAGGCGGTCCGCGACCGGAACACCGGCCGCCACTACGCCCCCGACCTCGCCGGCTACCACGTGGCCACGCACGCCGACGTCCCGGACATCGAGGCGGACTGGGTGGACGACCACGACCCGGACGACCCGGTCGGCATCAAGGGCGTCGGGGAGATCGGCATCGTGGGCGCGGCGGCGGCCGTCGCCAACGCGGTCTGGCACGCCACCGGCGTACGCCACCGGAACCTGCCGATCCGCCCTGACCGCATCCTCGCAGCCTCGGCACCGCGGCCCCGCCCGGGAGCGGCGGATGCTTGACATCGCCGACGCACTGCACCGCTGGGCGGCCGAGGGCAGGGAGTTCGCGGTCGCCACCGTCGTGGCCGTCGACGGCAGCGCCCCGCGCGGGCCCGGCGCCGCGCTGGCCGTCGACAGCGAGGGGACGGCGATCGGCTCGGTCTCCGGCGGCTGCGTGGAAGGCGCGGTCTACGAACTGTGCGCCCAGGCACTCCAGGACGGCCGGTCCGTCCGCGAGAGCTTCGGCTACAGCGACGAGGACGCCTTCGCGGTGGGCCTGACCTGCGGCGGGGTCCTGGACATCCTGGTCACACCGGTCCGCACCGGCGCTCCGGAGCGTGCGGTACTGGCGACCGCCCTCTCCGCCGCCGCCTCCGGCGAGGTGGCGGCCCTCGCCCGAGTGGTGCGCGGCCCGGCGGAGCTGCTGGGGAGGGCCCTGCTGGTCCGTCCCGACGGCGCCGACGAGGGCGGGCTCGGCGGCCCCGCCGGCCTGGACCGTGCGGCGGCGGCCGAGGCCCGGGCGCTCCTGGACACCGGCCGGACCGGCACGGTCACCCTCACCGAGGACGGCTCGCACTGCCCCGGCGGACTCACTCTGCTCGTCGAGTGCAGCGTGGAGCCGCCCCGCATGATCGTGTTCGGAGCCGTCGACTTCGCCGCGGCGCTCGTACGGGCCGGCAAGTTCCTGGGCCACCACGTCACGGTGTGCGACGCCCGGCCCGTCTTCGCCACCCGGGCCCGCTTCCCCGAGGCGGACGAGGTCGTCGTCGACTGGCCCCACCGCTATCTGCGGAGCACCCGGACCGACGGGCGCACGGTGCTGTGCGTCCTCACCCACGAAGCCCGGTTCGACGTGCCGCTGCTCACGGAGGCGCTGCGGCGGCCGGCCGCGTTCGTCGGCGCGATGGGCTCACGCCGGACCCACGAGGACCGGCTGCGGCGGCTGCGCGAGGCGGGGCTGGACGAGGCCGAGCTGGCGCGGCTGCGATCACCCATCGGCCTGGACCTCGGGGCCCGTACGCCTGAGGAGACGGCCCTGTCCATCGCCGCGGAGATCGTGGCGGCCCGGCGCGGCGGGACGGGCCTGCCGCTGACCGGCGGGGCGGAGCCCATCCACCGGACCCTGGTGCGGTCGGCGGCCTGAGGACCACCCGGCCCGGCCGGTCTCAGCGCGGACGCCGAATGCGGATCGGCCCGTGCGCCTCGTCCGGATCGACGCTCCGGCCACCCTGGGTGATCTCCACCTCCCCGGCCGCCACCAGCCGCCGCGCCGCCCGTCGGGCAGGCTCCATGAGCGCGCGCCAGCCGTCGTCGTCCCCGTCGTAGGCGGCTCGCGCGGCATCGGACGGGCAGATGGTCGCGGTGGGCGCGCGCCCGTCGAGCAATTCCAGGATGGCCTGTTCGAGCCGTCGGCCCTGCTGCTGCCCGGTTCCGGTCATGCGCCGAGTGTCCCATCCGCCCCGAAACGTCGCGCGCGGACCGCCCGGGCAGCCTCGGCAAGGCGCCGTGACCACTCAGCGGGCCCGCCCGCCGTCTCCCGGGGACACCAGACGGCGCAGAGCGAGGCGAGCCAAGGGCGCGTACACCACGACCACCGCAGCCGGTCCCTCGATGCGCAGCTCGGTCTCCGCTCCGGACGGCGCGCGGTCCCGCACGGCATGCCACAGCCGCATCCGCACCGGCCCCACCCGGACCCGCCAGCACCAGGTGCGCGCCTCATGGTCGACGGCCTCGACGACGAAGTCGACCCCCGGCCCCACCAGCGGCACCACCCGCCCACGCATCCCTGCCCGCAGTTCGGCCTCCGCCTCCACCGCCCGGATCTGCGGAGCCCACGTCGGCCAGCAAGCCGTCCGGACGTACCGCTGCCAGACCCTCTCCGCGCTCGCCGCGCCCACGGCACGTACCGTTCGCTTCACGCCTTCACCCTGCTCGTGACGACCATCGGCGGCAAGCTGGGCCCGCCACCTGGTGCAGCAGCAGCTTGCACAGCGCAGTCCAGCAGGAAGGGTGCGATCAGGAGACGAACGCCCGCAGCAGGGCGGCGAAGGCGGTCAGCTCCTCGATCATCTGCGTGGGGAGCGGCTTCTCGTCGAAGCGGGCGATCCTGTTACGGATGTCTTCACGCGCTTCAAACGGCCGATGAACTGCTCCCGGCGCATGGTCGGCCACTTCAGGGCCTCCCAGTTGAGATTCGCGCGCTCGCACCTGGGAGAAACTCTCGGTACGCATCAGGAAGGTCGCGTGAGCCAGGAAGTTGCCCAGGGCCACTCCCCGCACCCCCCGCTTCGCCGACGGAATGTCACCGAGCGGCAGCCGTTGGGGAAGCGAGGGGAGTGCCTCGTCCATCTCCGCCCCGGCGTCGCTCTTGACGAGCCCGGTCTGAGCCGGGACGGAGGCGACGGGGACCACGTCGACACTGCTCCGCAGTCCGCCAGTCCGCCAGTCCGCAGACCGCGCGTCCGGAAGGGTCGTCAGTCCCGAGTCCGCCAGCGCCTGCGAGATCAGGTTGTACGGAGAGTGATTCCAGCAGCCATCTCCGGTGACCGTCAAACGGTTCTCCGATGAACGGGATCTCCATGAGCGCGTCCCACTGCCGTCGTGACAGCTTCTGCCCGCCCCGCTCAAGCGCCCCGAAGCACCGCCAAGCACCCCGGACCACCTCGTCCCCGCAGCCCCCTGCGGCATGAACGGCCGGCGGCCTTCTGCGCGGGTTACGGTGGACGAATGGGGCGCAAAGGATGGAATCGCTCATTGTCGTTCTGAGGCGTCCACCGCTTCAGCAGCCGATGGGGTCGCGTGAACAAGGGGCACACCTGTGTGCCGCGGACGGAGCACACGAGTGTGCCCACGAAAGGAAGCCGATATGACTGATCTACCTCCTCCGATCACCCCGTACCTCGAACCCGCGGCGAAGGAGCTGTGCGAGGCCACGGACCCGCACCCGCGGATCTACGAGGTCCCCCCGGAGAAGGGCCGGGACATCCTGCTCGGCCTGCAGAGCGACGAGAGCGTGCCCCGTCCCGAGGTCGACGAGCAGTGGGTCGACGTGGACGCGGGCCGGTGGGGCACGGTCCGCACCCGGATCATCCGGCCCAAGGGGGCCACCGGACAGTTGCCGGTGGTGTTCTACATCCACGGCGCCGGCTGGGTCTTCGGCGACGACAAGACCCATGACCGCCTCTTCCGCGAACTCGCTGTCGGCGCCGGTGCGGCCGGGGTCTTCCCCGTCTACGACCGCGCACCCGAGGCCAAGTACCCCACCCAGGTGGAGCAGAACTACGCCGTGGGCCGGTGGGTCCTGGAGCACGGTGCGGAGCACGGCCTGGACACCTCGCGGATCGCCGTCACCGGCGAGTCGGTCGGTGGCTGCATGTCGGCCGTCTTCGCGCTCATGAACAAGGAGCGCGGCGGGATCGACCTCAAGGCGCAGGTCCTGCTGTACCCCGTGTCCGACGCGGACTTCGACACCCCGTCCTACCTCCAGTTCGCCGAGGGCTACTACCTCACCCGCGACGGCATGAAGTGGTTCTGGGACGCCTACACCAGCGACCCCGCCCAGCGCACCGAGGTGTACGCCGCCCCGCTCCAGGCATCCCTGGACCAGCTCCGGGGACTGCCCACGACCCTCGTCATCACCGACGAGGCCGACGTCCTGCGCGACGAGGGCGAGAGTTACGCCAACAAGCTGCGCGAGGCCGGAGTCGACGTGACCTCGGTCCGTGTGGCGGGCATGGTCCACGATTTCCTGCTCCTGGACAGCCTGCGCGACACCCGCGCGGCCAACGTCGCCCGGACGCTGGCCGTCGACGCCCTCAAGAAGGCCCTCCACAACGGCTGAGCCGCCCAGATGCCCCGGCGGTCTCCTTGCGTGACAGGCGCGCTGTGGTCTGGCGCCGGGCCCGGGAGGAAGGGGCGGACCACTGGCCGCCCCCTCCTTTTCCGGTTCAACCCGCCCCTGCGGCTTCCTCAACGGGGCGACGGTTGCCGAGACGGGTCATTATCAGCCCGGCGAGCGCCGCGACGGGGTAGGTGAGTACGCCGTAGACGGCGGCGGGCACAGCCAAGCTGACGCTGCCGAGCACGCTGATCGCCAAGGTCATGGCGACCGTGCTGTTGTGCACGCCGATCTCCATGGAACAGGCGACCGCCTGCCGCTTGTCCACGCGTGCCAAGCACGGCATGAAGTACCCCGTGGCGAGACTCAGCACACAGAAGAGAAGCGCTACAGGCCCCGCATCCACGAGGTGGTCGGCAACGTTCTCCCGTTCGGCGAGTACGGCACCGACGAGGACGACGACCAACAGGTTGCGCACCGGACGGTCCATACGCCGCGCGAACGCCTCCGATCGCCGGCGCACGATCAGGCCGATCGCCACCGGCACGAGCACCAGGGCGAAGACCTGGAGCACCTTGCCGAACTGCGGCCACGTGCTGTCCTTGCGAGAACCCGATCGGAGGTTGCTCCCGAGCTGCCTGAGCAGCCAAGATCACCGTGAACCCTCGCAGGGCGTCAGCCCCGCGACACTTCCCGACGCCCCGGGCCAGGCGGCGAGAAGGCAGGTCGTACCTTGAAGCCGAGGGCGAAGTCGCCTTCGGGGAAGCCGAGTCCGTTTGTTCCTCACGCTTGACGGCGGTACCGACGGGCCTCGGTCCGGGAAGCCGCTGGAAGGGGGGTGAGGGGACGGGGGACGAGCGTGGTCGTGTCCAGGCCCTTCCGATGGCGGGTGCTCCTGGAGTGCTCGCCCTTCTCGCTTCGAGGGTTTTCACCGTCTGCGACTGGGTGTGGTCCCCGATGACAGTGCCATGAGCCGCACGGCTCAGCTCCGCGGCCCGGCCCCCGCTACCTGACCGGCGGTCTGATGGCGCCGGCTGCGATGCAGGCGTCGGTTCCTGCGGCAATGATGGATCTACGACGGCAGTCAGTGCGCTGAGGCGCATCGCAGGAGTGCGTGGGGCTCGGTCGAAGATTCCGCGGGTCCGAGGAGCCTCACGCTCCTTCCGGGCATCGAGTGGACATGAAAGTAGGGATGCGTCCCATGCAGACAGTTCTGGGCGCCAACGGGTCGATCGGCGACGAACTCACCCGAGAGCTGTACCGGAACTTCACGCACGACATCCGGCTGGTCAGCCGACAACACGTACATGTACCCGGGCACGACCACCCTGCAGACCGAGTCGACCCGTTTCGAGCCGCACGGCCGCAGGGGCCGGGTGCGCGCACAGATCGCGACCATGCTGCTGGACTCGATGAGCGCGGGAACGGTCGACGCCGTCATCTGCCGGGCGCCGGAGTTCCGGACCGGGAAGGGCCAGGAGCCTGACCAACTCGCTCGTCTTCGAACGGATCTGGGCGGGCAAGCGGCCGCTCGTCCCTGTCAGCGCGAAGACGGCCCGGTCCCTCATCTGGACACCGGACGCCGGCCGGGCCATGGCCCTGATCGGCAACGCCCCGGACGCATACGGCCAGACCTGGCACCTGCCCGTCGACGTACACCGCCTCACGTACGCCGAGATGCTCCGATCGGCCGAACAGATCACCGGTCGCCGAATTCCGTACTGGTGTTGCCTCTGGCCGCTTTCAGGATCGGGGCCGCTTCATCGGGCAACTCGGAGAGACCCAGCAACTGCTGCCACGCTACCGCGGGGACAACTTCTTCGACACCTCGAAGTTCACGACGCGTCTTCCGGACTTCCCCGTCACCTCCTAACACGAGGGCATGACCGAGATCCTCAGCTGACACCCCCACGGAGGCCACCAACGTGCCAGGGCAGGAACCGGCGCTTTGCCGGAGGGGCGAGCCGGATACGTCGATCCATGCGGCAGACGCATGGGGGAAGGTGCCGGAGGCACCGGCGCGGCGCCCGCGACGCTGACCCGGGTCGTCCCGGTGGAGCCGTCCACCGGCGCCTATCATTTCACCTGCAGCGGCGCTGCTAGATGGTGATCGGTCCAGAGGTCGAGCTGGGATGTGTCAGGGGAGTCGGAAGATTGCGGCAGATCGGGTTGTACTACCCTTATGTGCATGTCCAGAACAATGACTGGATGAAGGTGGCGGCCTTGTACTGGCCGCAGTTGGCCCGCGTGGTTCCCCGGGGCTATCCCATCCGGGATTCCGAAACGGGTAAAGCCCTGGCCGATGGACTCGACTTCTTCGTTCCGCTGGAGCCCGGTGCTGCGCCCGCAGCCGTGGAGACCGCTTTTCTGGAGACCATCCGGGAGCACGCCGGGACGTTGCGCCGATAC
This sequence comes from Streptomyces cyaneofuscatus, assembly GCF_042718795.1. GTDB lineage: Bacteria > Actinomycetota > Actinomycetes > Streptomycetales > Streptomycetaceae > Streptomyces > Streptomyces cyaneofuscatus_A. Next base: position 179,463 of record NZ_JBHXOX010000001.1, on the reverse strand, counting down.
TACGAGGTCCGCGCAGGGCAGACCCGCGACAGCACGACCGTACCGCCGTCGTTGCGGCGTACCAACCTCTATGCTCCGCATGCCCACAGGGATCACCGTTCCCACGCTCGGCCCGGTGGCTACATCGCGCATGTGTACTGGCAGGAGGTCTCACCGGCCTTGCGCGAGGCGCTGATTGCCGAAGGGCTGGCAGTCAACGCGGACCGCCCGGAGTCCGAGGGGGCGGAGCCGTCCGGCACGTGGATCTCGATGGACCCGATGCTGGCGTGGGTCTACAAGTGTGCGCTGACCGACGAGATGGCGCGGCGCAACCGACTCGTGCCGACGACGGACCAGATGGCGGCGCATCGGGCGAGTCAGGAATGGGACACCGAACGGATCAGGACCGTTCTGCTGCGGGGCCGGCAATCGCGTGCCGCTCCATCCGTGTACGCGGTTCTGGGAGAACTGGCCGTCCGGATGGTCCTGCCGGCCGACCTGGCGAATCTGCCGGTCGACAAGGTGATCGAACTCCGGAAGAGGTATGAGGCCGAATTCGAGACCTTCATGGATGAGGTGGCCGGCGTCGCAGGCGAGATGCAGGAGCACTTGGCGGAGATCGAGGATCGCGAAGTCCTCGCCACTCACCTGCGGCACGTGCACCGGACCCGCTTCGAGCGCCCACTGAACGGCCTTAAGGCTGTGATGAAAAGCCTGAAGATCGACGCCGCAACTGGAGTGCTCAACGTCCAGACAGGAGCCCCTGCCGTCCTGGGTGCGGTGGGCGGCTATGCGGCCGGAGGTATGCCCTATGCCTCCGCAGCCGGCCTCGCGTTCGGCTTGGTCGAATACCGTCGGCAGATCGGCAAGCAGCGCGACGAAGCCCTTGGCAACTCCCCGGTGTCCTTTCTTCTCCAGGTGGAGAACGGAGCGGGGCCCGCGAGTGTGATGCGTCGCCTGACCCGCCGTGCCCCCGATATGCGCGGCGGGTGACGGATCCAGTCGGATTCAGGTCCAATAGCTGGCTGTTCGGCTGTTTCCACGGCAGGCGGCGGTGCTCGCCGAGGTCATGGCCCCGGTTCGCATACGGACGCCGGGGCTTGCGACGGCGGCGTCCCGGAGCCCCTGAGTCGGCGGAACCGCGTCGAGCAGGGGCAGGAGCTGGGTGACATCGTGCCGGTTGCCGTCGGCAAGTACGAGGCTGGCGGGCTCCGCAGCGGTGATGAGACCATTCAGTGTACCGATCTCGCCGAGCGTACGGAAGTTGTTGGGTGGACGCCGGTCTGATAGGTGCTACGCACGCTCAGGGAGCACAGCTCCTGGACCGGCTGGGGAACCGCCCGCTTCCCCAGCCTGCATCTGTCGGCGCCCCGGCATGGCTGTCCGGCGGACCGTAACGACCTCACGTAGCCCACGGAGGCTCCGTGTGAGCTGGTGGGGATCCGTGCCGACGCCACGGGGGAGGCTTTCGCCCCGCCGGATTGACGCAAAGCGCTCCCGGCGGTCTCGGAGCTGGAGCACAATCGCTCCTGTGATTCTCAGGGGCAGAGCCAACGCGATGCCGCATGGAGCTCCGGTCGGGCCGGTATGAGCTTACGGATCTTCATCAGCCACGGGGCGGGCAGGGACGCCGACGTGCGGGCGGTGCTGGAAAACATCGTGCCGCGCCTGACCGCGAGCGGCTATGACGTGTTCATCGATGTCGAGAAGCTGCGTGCCGGCGACGAGTGGCACGAGGTGCTGTACCGCGAGATGTACCGGTGCGACGCGGCGATCGTCCTGCTCGGTCCGGAGACGGTGGCTGCTCCCCGCTGGGTACGGCGCGAGGCCGAAGTCCTGGTGGGCCGCTTCAAGGTCGGCGGACTTGCCGCCGTGCTCCCAGGGATCGTGGGCGGCGTGAGCACGGCCGAGGCCCGCAAGCAGGGGTTCGACGCGCTCCTGTCGATCCAGGCCGCGATCTGGCAGTCCCCGGACGACGAGCGGCCTGCGGAGGCGGACACGCTCACCGTCGCCGACCGCATCATGGCGGAGTTCTCGCCCCAGGATCTACGCTCGGCGAACACCGGCGCCCGTGACTGGGCCCTGCGCGTGGCCCGCTACCTCGAATCCGCCCGCCGCCGCAACCCGGGCAGTCTGCTGGACGCGGCCCGCCGCCTGGGCCTCACCGACGAGGAACTGATGCATGTCAGCGCCCGGATCGGCGCTGAACTCTTTCTTTCCCACCGCATGTTGAGCGGTGGCATCAGGGAGGAACTTCCGACAGCGGTTGAATGGCTGAAGCCCGCACTCGGGGCGGACCAGCTCCGTCAGCTGTCCGCGGAGATCCTGCCGAGCTGGGTCGACCAGGAGTCGGCCCGCCGCTTCCTGCCCGCGGCGAACGCCGTCCCCGAGCCCGATGCCGGCTCGCCCGTGCTCGTGTTCAACGCCTACGAGGAATGGACGGTGGAGCAGTACGTACGCCGAGCCGTGTGCAACGCACCCGACACCTACAGTTTCGGCGCCCTGGAGCGCGGGCTGCCCGACGACGACGCGTCGCCGGCGGAGGCCCTCGAAGCCGCCTGCCGCACCGCACTGCGCCAGGTCTTCCGCGTCCCGCCCCGGATGCCGCTGAACTCCCGGACCGTCCGGCCCAAGAACGGGACCTTCAGCTACCTGGTGCTCAGCGCCGCCGATCACTCCGTCGAGGACCTGGCCGCGGTGACCCGCTCCCTGCGAGACGACTTCCCCTGGCTGATCGTGGTGGTCCTAACCGGCGGCGCCGAACCTGGGCGGGTGGCCGGGATCGCGGACACGGTCGTCGTCGTGCCGCCGATCACCGAGGAGACCGAGCTGGCCGCGTACCAGCTCAAGCAACGTCTAGACGCGGTCGTCCAGGATTCCGGCACCTTTCCCTTATCCGAGGTGAGCTGATGTTCCCCCAGGCACTCGAATCGACCGACATGCCGGACCGCCGCGACGGGCTGATCTACGTCATGCCCTCGGACCTGTCGCTCGCGGTCGAGGTGGCACTGGCGACCGGCCGGCCGCTGCTTCTGCGGGGAGAGCCGGGCTCGGGCAAGTCCTCGCTGGCACCCTGGGTGGCCAGGGAGCGCGGCTGGCGGTACTACGAGCACGTGGTGACCTCCCAGACCCGGGCGCGTGACCTGCTGTGGTCCTTCGACGCCGTGCGACGGCTCGCGGACGCCCAGGCGGAGCGCCGTACCGGCCCTCGCCGGGCCCCACGGCACTCCGAGGGCAGATACGTCCAACCGGGCCCGCTGTGGTGGGCCTTCGCGCCCCGGTCGGCCGAGCGGTTCGTCAGCCGGTCCGCGGGCCGGCACGGCACCGGCCCCGAGCACCGGCCGTCCGGGCGAAGCCGTAAGGAGTTCAGGGCGGAGAAGGGGCGCTCCCCTGACCACGCGGTCGTCCTGATCGACGAGATCGACAAGGCGGACCCCGACGTGCCCAACGGCCTCCTCGTACCCCTGGCGTCGAACGGGTTCGTGGTGGCCGAGACCGGAACCGAGGTCTCGGTCGAACCCCCGGAGCAGCCCACCGACATCCCCTTCTCCCGTCATCTGATCGTCATCACCACCAACGAGGAGCGGGAGCTGCCCCAGGCGTTCCTGCGCCGCTGCGTCATCGCCCGGCTCAAGCCTCCGGAGGACGTGAAGGAGCTCGTCAGAATCGCCCACCAGCACCTGACGGCCCGGCTGCCGGAGGTCTCCCCAGCAGATCTGGAGCTCGCCGCCGCCCTGGCTGAGGAGTTGCGGGAGGTCCGGCGGGCCGCAGCGCGGGACGGTGTGCGGCGCCCCAGTACGGCGGAGTACCTGGACGCCCTGTGGGCCTGCCGCTCCCTGGACATCACCGTGGACGATCCGCGTTGGGAGGCCCTGCGGGGCCTCACGTTGGTCAAGCCGCAGCAGTTGAGGGACTGATGCGGATGCCGGAGGGCCGGACCACAGGAGGACGGGCATCGGGCACGGACAGGTCGGCCGGTATCTGGGTCGGTGACCTGGCCCGGGCGCTGACCCGGCTGGGCGTCGATCAGGACGACGGCGAGAAGGTGCGGCGTATCGTCGCGCTGCTGGGCCTGCGCGGTTCGGTCTCGGGCCCGGAGCCGGCCCCGCAGTGGCGGGCCCCCGCCGTACCGGAGGCGGAGGAGGAGCGCAGTGCCGCTCCACCAGCTTCCCCCCGGGCGCCGGATGCCGATGCCCCGCCGGAGAACCTCGACTCACTGCCGTCGACGGCGGACGGGACCGCTGGACCCCTGCCCCTCCTCACTCCACTGGCAGCAGACTCGGACACCCGGCCCGAGTGGAGGTTTCCCGCGCTCGCCGAGCGGGGCGACGGGCCCGCCGAAGCCGAACCGGGCCACCATAGCCTGCTGCCCCCCAACTCGGAGACGGCCACCTTGCAGACCGTGTTGTCGCGGACCGTGCCCGAAGGCGAGATCGACACCCACCGGCTGCTCGAGGAGTTCGCCACCGGCCGCCCGCTTCAGGAGCTGCCCCGGCTGCCGGTGCGCACCCTGCGCTTCGGGACCCAGGTGCTGGTCGACCTCGGCCCCGGCATGGAGATGTTCGCCCGGGACCAGGAGGAACTTGTCAACCGCATCACTGTGATCGTCGGGAGGCACGCCACCGACGTCCTGTACTTCGCCGGCTCACCCCTGAACCACGCCGGTCCCGGAGCGGGCTGGACCTGGCGGCCCTACCGGCCGCCGGCCGCCGGAACCCGGGTCCTGATCCTGAGCGGGTTCGGCTGCAACCTGCCGGGGGCCGGGCCCGTGACCACGGTCTGGCAGGAGTGGCAGGAGCTCACCGCGCTGCTCCGGCGCAGCGGCTGCCGACCCGCGGCGCTCATCCCGCTGCCCCCGGACCGCTTCCCGGCCCCGCTCACCTCCCTCATGCCGGTCGTGAGCTGGGACCGTTCCACCACCACCGTCCAGGCCGAATCGAGGGTCCCGTGACGACGGCCGGTCCCCGGCTGCCCGGTCTGCCCGCGGCTGCACCGCGGCCGGACGACCTTCCGCCCCAGGCGCTACGGCTGGCTGTGGCGTTGAGCACTGCGGTCCGGATCGAACCCGAACTCCTGCGCCTGGTTCGGGTGCGGGTGGAACCGACCCTTACCGTGGCGGCGGAATCGGACCTCTGGTACGGGCCGTGGGCCGCCCGCAACGGTGGCGCGTACATGGCCCTGCGGCAGCCTCTGCTGACCCCGCTGCGTGAACGGCTCGTCGCCGAACTGTCTCGGAGCGGTCCCGAGGACCCGCTGCTGGCCGTCGGCGGCCTGGTGGCGCAGGCACACCGGAGCCTGTCCCCGGTGCTCGCGCTGGAGGAGCGGGTGACGTGGGCCGCGGTGCTCGCCGATGCCGGGCTCCGGCATCTCGCCGAACACACCGTGGACGAGCTGATGGAACCGGTTCTGCGCGCCGCGGTGGAGAATCCGTCGCGGCACGAGGGACTGCGCCGTTGGTTCACCGGCGCGGCGCAGCGGTTGCCCGAACGGGCCAGGACCAGCCGCAGCGCCATTCGGTTGTCCCACATCCTGGAGGTCGACCTCGAGACCGGACCCGGCCGGGGCGGGAGCGGCCGCCCCCTCCCGTCGACCGACCGGCGGGCATCGACAGCCGACGATTTCATCCTGGCGGTCCGTCATGACGGGGGCCACATCACGATGGGGGATCCGTCCTGGCCTGCCACCGCGATCCAGGTCCCGGACGGGCCGGTCCTGGTGCTCGACGTCTCGGACAGCCCGACCCGATGGGAACGTGCCGAACGAGTGGCTCTGCGCAAGGGGGTGACGGTATCGGTGCGAGCCCAGGGGGTGCCCGTGTATCTCCGTACGGAGACAGGCGTGGTCTATGCGCTCGGCGCGCCGCATGTATCCGGTCGGGAGTACGGGCAGGCGGGACCCGACACCACAGCGGGCATCCTGCTCCGTGAGCGGGTGTCGCAGCTGGCGGATGATCAAGCTCTCCGGTACGGCGTGCATCCCGCCGCAGGCCCCCTCCTTCTGGGCGCACCCCCGAGCGGTGAGCTGCCCGCGCTCCCGCCGTACCTTCCCCGGCAGGTGGACGAGGAACTCTCCGAGGCCCTGAACAGGGCCCCCGGGCGCAAGAACCGTCGCTTCGTCGTGCTCAGCGGCGAGCCCGGGAGCGGCCGCACCCGGACCCTGTGGGAGGCAATGCGCCGCAGCCTCGGCCCGCGCTGGGTACTCCGCCCACCCGACGTGATCGCCCCGGCGGACCTCGCTGCGGCCCTGCGCGAGGACCCGCTCGCATCACCCGTCGTGCTGTGGCTCGACGACCTGGACATCCGGCTGTCGGGAGAGTCCGGCGAGAAACTGGCCCGGTCCGTCATCGACTTCCTCAAAGACCCCGCCACCGGCGACGTGCTGCTGCTGGCCACCGCCGGGCGGTCCCGGAAGGGCCTGGGAGAGGCCGGTCGCAGCCTCCTCGCACAAGCGATCACCTTGCGGCTGCCCGCCGCCTTCTCCGAGAGGGAACTGGCGGCTCTGGCGACGCGTCGGCCACCCGCCGATCCCCGGCTCTCGGACGCCGTTCGCCATCATCGTCAGGGCAGGATCGTCCAGTACCTCTCCGGTCTGGACACCTTCGTGGCCGACCCCGTGGCAGGGATTACGCTCCCCGCCCGCCCCCCCGGCCCGCTGCACGAGACCCTGCCGAGGCCGGGACTGCTCACCGGGCGCCACGCCGAGACCGACAGGCTGCGGACGGCTCTCGACCCCGCGGCCAACCGACGGCAGCCGCCGGTGGTCGCCGTGACGGGCCTGCCGGGTGTCGGCAAGACCGCGCTCGCCGTGGAAGTGGCACAGCAGGCCCAGGACCGCGGACTCTTTCCGGGCGGAGTAGTCTTCGCCCACCTGAACGGAGGCACCTCCGGAGAGGCGCGGACGGACGTCGGCGCGGCCTTGAACCTGCTGTTGCGCACCCTGGGCATCCCGGCGGCGGACATTCCGGCCCATGAGGCGGGCCAGGTGGCGATGTACCGGCGCCGCCTGGTCGGTCTGGCCCGGGAGGGTGCCCCCCTGCTCCTCGTGCTGGACAATGTGGAGTCGTGGACCCGGCTCCAGCTGCTGCTCCCCAGGATTCCGGGTATCGCGACCCTGGTCACCGCACGGTCCCGAAGCTCCGCCGCGGGTGCGACCTACCACGTTGAGCTGGAGGTGCTCCGCCCGGACGATGCCGTGGCCATGCTGGAGGCGGCCGCACGACGGGACGGGGCACCTCCGCCGAAGAGGGCCGAAGCGCTCCAGCTGGCCCGACTGTGCGGCTTTCTCCCTCTCGCGCTGAGCCTGGTGGCCGCCCGGCTGACCCGGAATCCGGGGACGGACCTGGCCGGCCTGGTGGATGAGCTGGCCTCCGCCCGGCTCCGCCTCGGACGCCGCGAGGAGGAGCTCTCCGTACGCGCCGCACTGGACTCCTCCTACCGGCTTCTCACCGAGCCCGAGGCGCGAGCTCTGAGGTACCTGGCGATCGCCCCGGGAACCGAGATCTCCGCCGAGGCGGCGGTACTGTTGCTGGGCGTTCCCGAGGAGGAAGCCCACCGGCTCCTCGCCGCGCTGACCGACGCCCATCTGCTGACATCGGTGGCCTCCCAACGCTGGACCATGCACGACCTGGTCGCGCTGTACGCCACCGAGCGCGCCTCGCACGACGAGCAGGACGAACAGGCGGAGGCGATCGTGCGGCTCGCCACCGGCTACCTCCAGGGCGCCCGGCACGCGACCGCCGAACTGGGCGAGGAGACGGTGCGCCTCGCGGAACGGCGGAGTGCCCTGCGGTGGCTCACGGAGGAACGACTCAACCTGCTGGCGATGGTCGACAACGGCCCGGAGGAGATCGCCGTCGAACTGGCCCTCCAGCTGGTCGAGTTCCTCACCGAGGAACGCTTCTTCGGGGATCTGCTCCGGATCAACGACCGCGTGTACGAGGTGGCCTTGTCACGTTCGGACGAGACTCTGCTTGCGACCGCGCTCAACAACCGGGGAGCGGCGCTGGCACACCTGCGACGGTTCGACGAGGCGGTCGAGTACTTCGAACGGGCTCATACGGCGTACCGGGAGCTGGGAGACGCCCCGGCGGAGGCCCGTGCGCTCAACAACCTCGGGGCGGCCCTGCTGGGGTCCGGCCGGACCGAGGACGCGACCACGGTGCTCGCGTCCGCCGTCGAGGCATACGCCGCTCTCGGGTTCGGCCCGGAGCACGCGGACGTCCTCGACAACCTCGGTACGGCGCTGTCGAGGTCCGGCCGGGCGACCGAAGCCCTCAATGCCTTCGAGCGTGCGCTCGCCCTCTTCCCCGCCGCCGACCAGCCCCGGCGTACGGCCCGGCAGCTGGGCAATCTCGCTGCGGCACTGCGGTCGGTCGGCCGCCCAGGCGATGCCATCGGCGCGCTGGAGCGCGCCGTGGACCTGTACGGGAGCGCCGGAGCACGCCACGGCCAGGCCCAGGCATGGAACAACCTCGGCAACGCGCTGCGGGAGGCGCACCGCACGGCGGAGGCGGTCGACTGCCTCACGGAGGCCGTTGCCGTCTTCGGCGAACTGGACGACCGCCACGGCCAGGCCCAGGCGCTCAACAATCTGGGTGCGGCCCTTCTGGAGGCGGGCCGGGTACAGGAAGCCATCGACTTCCTGCGACGGTCCGGTGAGCTCCACGGAGAGCTGGGGGACAAGCGCGGCGAGGCCCAGGCGCTGAACAATCTCGGTCTCGGGTTGTTCGAGGTCGGCCGGTTCGAGGACGCCCTGCCCTGTCTGCTCGCCGCCCGGGACATATACCAGCTCGTGGGCGACCGTTCCAGCGAGGCCCAGGCACTCAACAACGCGGGCAACGCCCTGCGTCGGCTCGGCCGTCATGACGAAGCCGCCGAGCAGCTGTCGCTGGCGATCGAACTGTCCCGGCGGGCGGGAGACACGGGCGGTGTGCTGCGCGCGCGGGACAACCTGGGACTCGCGCAACTGGAGGGCGGACAGACAACCGCCGCGACCGCCGCCTTTCTGTTCAACGCACGGCAGTACGAGGCGGCAGGTGACGACCGGGGTCATGCGCAGGCGCTCAACAACCTGGGGAGCGCGCTGATGGCGGAGGGCGAGTACGGGCAGGCCGCGGAAGCGCTACGCGCTGCGGGGGAACTGCTGACGCGCACCGGTGACCGGCGGGCCTGGGCCCAGACGGCCGGCAATCTGGGCCTTGCTCTGGAGAGCATGGGCAACCGCACCGAGGCCATCCTGGTTCTGCGCGAGAGCGCGGATGCCTACGCGGCGCTGGGTGACAACATCGGCCGCTTCCACGCCCTCTACAACCTCGGCAGCGCCCTGAGACGGGCGGGCCGCCGGGCGGAATCCCAAGTCGTCCTTGGCGAGGCGGCCCGGCTCACTCCCGGAGGACAGGGACCTACTGATCCCCGTCCTCCGAACGGGCACCGGGCGGGACGTTGAAAATGTTGACGCCGCTGATGTGCCCGCCTTGGATCACCGCACCGTGGTAGGTCCCGCCCGAGATCATGTTGGTGACATTGCTGGGACCTCCGCTCCTGTCCTCGGCCTCATCACTCCATTCCTCGAGGTCCGAGCGGAATTCGTCGTCCTGGATTGACCGCCGCACCAACGCCCTGATCAGCGCGTGGGCCAGCTCCGGGTCGGTCGGCGACGCCTCGAAGGCGACGAGTTCCTCCGCTGCGGATTCCCCTGCGGCGGGCCGCAGGACAAGGCGTCGCAACCTTCGCCAGAGCGTGCTGCGTAAGGCGCCGGTGGCGACGCGGATCAACAGCGCCGCCTGCAGGAGCGTCGGCTCCATCCCCTGACCGCCTCCCTCTCGCCACCATTTTTTCGTGATCCCCGCCGTACACCGTACCGGCGACTACGCCGGGTCCGAAGGCGCCCGGGGCGATGCGCCGCCGGCCGTCGGCGGACCGGCGGCGCCCGGTGACGTCAGCTCCGGGCCCAGGGCTGGTGCGGGTACGGCTCCGGCGCGCAGCCGCTCGTAGACGAGGTCGAAGGTGAAGCCCGCGCTGAAGCCCAAGGGGATCGCGAAGAAGAGCAGTCTGCGCACGTCCAGCTGGTCGAAAAGGCCCGGAACCGCTAGGAGCTGGGAGGCGAAGTACAGAAGTACGGTGACCAGGCCCGCTCCCAGCCCTCTGATTCCGGCACGCACCCAGGCGGCCTCCGTCTCGAAGGAGTTACGAGTCATCGCCCCCGCGACCGACGCGAGCAGCGGGGCGGTAATCAGGGCCGCCAGGGCGCGGGCGTCGGCGGGGCCCGGCTCACCGGCCAGGACGAGGGCGGCGAGGGCCCCGACCACGCTCACGCCTGCAGCGGTCAGCCCGCCGCCGGCCCGGCGGGCCAGGGACCGGTCGGCCCGCTCCTGGATCCGGGCCGTCTCCGCGCGCCGGGTCCGTTGCCGTAACAGGCTGGCGATGAGTCGCGGGGCTGCATCCGTGGACCAGTCGCGGCCGAGCAGGGCGATGTCCTCGTCGTCCGTGTGGTTGCGCACCTTGTCGAGGTTGACCCACACCTGGCCCGCCCCGCCACCGAACGCTGCGACCGGCAGTACCGGGACGCCCTGCGCCATAGCGACGATTCCCGCCACTCGAGTGGACTGCCCGCCGCCCACAAGCAGCACCCCGTCGCAGCTCAACAGGGTCCGGTAGTAGGAAACTTCCCACTCCCCACTGGTGTCCCGGAACGTGTCCAGGGTGACCGAACTGCCGTCGGGCAGAGCGAAGGCGACCTCGCGATGGCGCGGCGGGTACGCCGCCACCCTGCCGGGGTTCTGTGCGTCGGTCCCCTCGGCGTACCCGTGGACGACCTCATGCTCGATGTAGGTGGGTTTGCTGGAGAAGACGGCCAGGTCACAACCCGCCCGGGCCAGCTCGCGGCCGAGCTCCCGGCAGGCCGCCGGAGCCTGGTCGGCCGCGCGCAGCGGAGGCGCGAAGGTGCGCGACGCGTCCACGCTGCCGACGATTGCTATCAAGGGGCGTTCGCGCTGCGACAAGACCATGCGTGATTTTATCCCGCAGACCAAGATCGCCACGGCTCTACGGGGATAGCGTCTTGCTCCTCTTCAGCGGCTTCCCGAGCCACCACTCGGCCGGACCGGAGCCTTTGCGCTCCGGCCGCGCGATCCGCGTCCGGGCGGAGAGGCGGTTCTCGACCGTGTCGCGCTCCGGGGTCAGGCAGTACAGCCACCTCCTGAGGGCGCTTCGGTCCACGGTGCCGCTTTCGTCTACCATCGCGATGGCTCTCTTCTGCAGATCCTCCAAACCCGAGCTGGCCGGACAAGGCGTACCTAGGCGGCGGACTGCATATCCGAGTCACCTTCCGGGGCCGCCTCAACGCGAAGGTGGAAAAGGCTCAGTTCCTCCGCGTCGCACTCGCTGATCCAGCGGATCCGGCTCAGCCTTGAGGGCTGATCCTCCCCATCATGCTCAGATGCTTGCCCGGAGCGCTGGGGCGAGTCCTCGTGCGGCTCGCCGGACTCCCTATGGTCAGACCGTGGACCTCCGTATGCTGCATACGAACGGCGTCGCACAGCGCCTCGGCTCCAGGGGGAGACTTGCATCAGGCCGCCATCGTCTTCGTACATGGTCTCTACTCGTCGCCGACCACCTGGACCCCCTTGCACCAGGAGATGTCGAAGATCCCTGCTGTCTCGGACGAGTACGACTTCCTGTTTTTCGAGTACGCGACGCGACCGGTGACTTGGAATCCGTTGCGGCGGATGCCGGATCTCGACACGATCGCGGAGAGCCTCCGTGGTTTCATCGGGGATCTGACCACCGGGTACGAGCGGGTAGCCTTGATCACACACAGCCAAGGCGGGTTAGTCGCCCAACGATACTTATCCCGCATGCTGCTGGCGGGCCGCGGGCAGGAACTCGCCAAGATACGACGGCTGGTGATGTTCGCCTGCCCCAACAACGGGTCCGACCTGTTCCTGCTGGCCCGCAGGGGGCTGATCCCTATGACCAGGAACAGCCAGGAGCGCGAGCTTAAACCGCTTCAGACCTCGGTACTGGAAACTCAGCGCAGGGTGATCGACGGAATTGTTCGGGCCACGGAAGTCGCGGACACCAGCTGTCCGATCCCGATCGTGGCCTACGCAGGCGAGAGCGACAACGTGGTGGTCCCCTCCTCGGCCGCAGGGTTCTTCCCCGAGACGGGGGTGTTGCCAGGCGACCACTTCTCGGTCATCAAGCCCAGCGGCCCGAACAGCCGGCTTGTCCATGCCTTAGGCAAGGAGCTCGCACGGGCCCTCGCGGAACCCTTCCCCGTCGACCCGCAGCCCGAGGCTGACATCCCCCATCGGCGCAGGCCGGCGCACTCTGCAGCCGACGTGCTCACGGAACGCGAAATGGCTGGACCGATCAACATAACAACCGGCGCGCCCGGTAGTCCTGTGTCCGCGCTCTACCTGCACGGCGGCCCAGTGGAGCAACTCAGGAACGTAGATATCTTGGTGTCATCGGAGAATACATATCTCCAGATGTCCCAGTTCTTCAAGCCGTCGACTTCCGGCAGCCTGCGGCGGGCAGCGGCGGAGAAGAGCGGTGGGGGACAAATTTTGGAGGACGTGGCCGGCGATCACCTCGCGGTGTGGCTTCGCAGACACGGCAGCCTCGGACTGCCCGTAACCGGCGGAACCGTTGCGCCTACACCTGCGGGTGCGCTGTCGAGACGAAACGTGCAACGCATCTACCACGCAGCTATCGCCGCCCCCATTTCGGGAACGAACAACTACGGCATCGACCCTCAGTCGATTCCCAGAGCCGTGCACAACGTCTTCGACCTGGCCCGTCAGGAACGTCATGAGCAAGGCCTCGCTCTCTCATCCATCTGCTTCCCGCTCTTCGGGGCAGGGCGCGGGGGGATGAGCGTCTCGGAGAGCTTCGAGTTGATCTGGGAGCCGCTGATGAGCGAACTCGCCGAAGACCCCAGCTGGAGCATCCACTTCACCACCCGCCGAAAAACGATCTTCGACCTGCTCCACGAGAGGCTTCGCGCCAAGAAGCGCGCCTATGAGCAGATCGCCCAGGAGCGCGGGTGACCCCGCCGGAAGGCCTGTCCCTCCATGGTGCGGTCTGTATGGACCACATCAGTGACACACATCTGCGCCGCCACCTCAGCACGCTATTGACCGCCTCTCACTGCTCCTTCTGTACTACGCACTCGCTTCAAGGCGAGCCCGTGGCCGTCGGCCTCCACCTCCTTGGGCGCCGTGTGCTGGGCGCAGTCCAGGACAAGTACGAGTACACGCAGGCGTCCGAGGAGGGCATCAGTACTGCGGCCGCCGTCGAAGAGGTCTGCCGAGGCGCCGTCGAGCCTCGCATAACGCGCCTGGTAGGGGAGTGGGCGAAACCCACGTCGTGGAAGCTGAGGGCGGTTCCACGACAGCGCCCCGCTTACGCCCATTGGACCGGATTTCGCCGGCAGGTCAGTCACCAGAGACGCTTCACCCTACTCGCCGAGACCGAACGGCATGATGCGCCTTCGCCCTTGGCCATGCTGGGCGAGGTGTCTGCGGTCGTCGACCGGGTGGGGCTCGTTCGCACGTTGCCCGCTGGACACCAGGTGTGGCGCGGGCGCATGCGCGCCCACGCGGCCACACCGAGCTATGCCGCGGCGGACATCGGCTCGACGCCGCCCACACGGGCTACCGCCAACCGGATGAGCCCCGCAGGTGTCTCGATGTTCTACGGATCTGCGAACGCGGATACCGTCCTCGCGGAGATATCGGCACACGATCTCAGGCCCTACGCAGCCGTGGTGGCATTCGAGTTGATCCGTCCGGTTTCCGTGGTCGACTTGGCGGTCGTACCTTCCGTACCGAGCTGGTTCGACCCCGACCGAGGGACCATGATCGGCCCAGTTGAGTTCATCCGGTCCTTCTCGGATGACCTGAGCCGTCCGGTGGTCCGGGACGGGCACGAGCACCTTGCCTATGTCCCCACCCAGGTACTGACTGAGTACCTCCGCTACCTTTCACCACTGAGCGTGGACGGGATCGCCTTCCGCTCGGCACACAACGGTGGTGTCAACTACGTCCTGTTCACCGGTCCCGAAGGCTGTGTCGACCCCGGAGGCGAGACAGCTCAAGCGATGCTTCGCCTTCAGCCGGGCACCGAACGGGTTGTCGAGCGTTCGGGCATCTGAGACTTCGGCACGGTTGGCGGTGAGACGTCGAAGGGCGGGAGTCAGGTCTCGGTGGTCACGCCTGACGAGCCAGGGTCCGGTCCGCTGTTGGGGCAGTAGGCCCACGAGGGCTGGGGCGGTGTCGATCATGTGCTCTCTCGGCCGAGACGACGGGCCGGCGCCCGCCGGTTCTTCAAGAGTTCGGTGCCGTGCTCGACGCGGATGCGCCGCGAGGTGTGCGCTCTGCGCCGGCGCCCACCACATGCTTCCGCGGCCGGCACGCAAGCTGTCCCGGTGCCGCTCATGCGACAACGACGCTGCCTCGCCAACGAGTGCTCGTCCCCATGCGATGTGGGTTTCGCACAGGCGGGAGGTGCGTGGACGCGCGTCGTTGGTGCGCGCAAAGCAGTCTCCCATGCCTGATGACCCGTCAAGCAGGTCGGCATCCGGTCAGCGTGAGTCGCCGGGCGTTGCCGGAGGAGTGCCCGAGAAGGCCTCGTCGGCGGCGCGAACGCCCAGGTGGGCCCGTAGCGCCAGATCGGAGGGATGTTCCTCGCAAACATTGTTCCGCGGGTGCCGGTGTACGGTCGAGACCGCCCTTGACCCGCAATAAGCAGGCAGGGAGCCGTCTCAGAGGGGTCGACAGTGCTGCGCACTCTGTTCGGGTCCACGATCTGACTGTTTGGCGCCGCCGCAGTTCAGTGGCGTCATGCGCCGCCCTCAGGTCAGCAAATGGTCAGCATGCGTCCCGGATGTGCGGCGTAGTGGTCGTCTTCTCCGGCTGGATGGCGTATCCGGGCTCCTCGCGCTGCTTGCCGAGCGTGTCGTCGAGATCCGCGGAGGAGAGGCCGCCGTCGGCGGCGGTCACCGTGATGTCACCGCTGCGCGCCCCGCTCACGGTGGCTGCGAACCGGTCCAGCACGGACAGGGGAGTCGGGGTGCCGTACCGGCTGCACCCCGGCTCTCACCGATCTCCAGCAGCCGTCGCCGTTCCTCGGCGCTGGTGAGCGGCAGGTCGCCCACGACCGTCGCGGTGTCGCGTACCACGTGTGCGAGGAGGAGAGCGAATCGATCGGCGATCCGTGCGATGGTCTCGGCACCGAACAGATCCTGGCTGAACTTCGGCGTTCCGTCGAGGCAGACCCCGTCGCCCACGACCGACGCCGGCTCGGTGAAGGAGAAGGAAAGGTCGAACGTGGCTGCCCGGTGTCCACCCCCCTTTAAGTGGGTTACGAGACCGGGCAGGTCCAGCTACGGGGGCCGGTGGTTGTTGAGGGTCGGCATGACCTGGAAGAGCGGGTGACACGAGGGCGAGCGAGTACCGGGCACCGGCCTCACCGTAGGCCTGTACGGTCGGCCCGCACAGCCCGCACAGCCCGCACAGCCCGCCCTCGCGACCAACGCGGACGTCGACTTTCCGGCCGACGGCACGTGCCCGCCGGCGCTCCGTACAGGGCAGGGCGGCTACTTCGCGGAAAGCATGAGGCGGCGCCGCGCGAAGAAGCCCTTCTCTCCAGGGGAGGCCGGAGGCATCAGATGCCGACGAGCCACGGCCACGAGCAGTGCATAGGCGGCCACCACCAGGACGACCGTGATGATCCACGACCGCGAACCGGTCGGGTCGTAGACCCGCCCCGTGTTGCCCACGTCCATGGCCGGCGCCGTCTGCCCGGCCGCGAACGTGTCCCGGCCGCTCCCGTAGAGCTTGACGCCCGTGAGTTCCACGGTGCCGTCGTCGGAACGAAACGTTCCCGACCATTCACATGAGGTGTGCCCGGAGTGACCCACGCACACGAGACGGGCGGCGGTGAAGGTGCCCCGCGGCCCGTCCGCGGTCGCGGCCCGGGCGGCGGTGCCGAGATTCGGCACCGTCATCCAGAAGAGCAGGATTCCAGCCAGCAGAAGCAGGAGGGAGACGAACCCGGAGGGCCTTCTCCCGCTGGTGGTCATGGGTTCAGTCCTGCGGCGCGCAAGTGCACCGTGCGGCGGCGTTGTCCGGCCGGTTCGCGCGGGTGTGCAGGTACATCGCCACCACCATGGGGACCGTCACCAGGGCGTTGTAGAAGAGGTGCAGTTCCACCCGGGGCATGATCAGTTGGATCAGGCTCGTCGGAGCGGCCTTGCCCAGCAGGTGCGCGCCCGCGAGTGCCTGGACCAGGAGCAGCAGGTGCTCCAGGTGGTGCCACACCTGGATCCCGAGCGACACCTTCCACCAGGTCCCCGAGCGGCCGGTGAAGCCCGGACGCAGAAGGAACAGGCCGACCATCATCACCAGGGCGTAGCCGTAGTGCATCCATTCCGAGGTGACGAGCCACGGGAACGGAATCCCGAGGACACCGCGCGCCTCCGGGATCGGCCAGCCCATGACGTAGATCTGGTAGGCCTGGACCAGGTGCTCTGCCCAGTGCGCTATGACGATGAACAGGAATAATCGCAGGCCGAGTTGATGGTGTCGGCCGTTGAGCGAGTCGAGTCCGCCCCGCAGGGTGTTGGGTGACGCTCCCGTGCTGATGGCCATGCCTGAACCTCCACGGTCGGGAAACGGTGGCCCATTACACCAGCACCGCACACGCGACGGCTTCTTCCGAAGTGCTCTCCTTCGGCGACCTGTTCGCGGACGCCCGCGGGCCGGCGCACGACCCGGTGCACGCTCCCCGGTGTGCACGGCGCCGACCTCCCCGGTACGCGCCGAACAGATGCCGCTGCTCAGGGACATGATCGGGGAAGGACCGATCCTTCTCTGCGCTCATGGCCGGTCGGAGACTCGGCCGCGACAGCGCGAGCTTCCACGCCTCGACGCACGGTTGCCACCGACTGGAGCGTTCACTAGCTTCCTCGCAACGCGAAGGCCCCGCCGTTCCGCGGCCACGCGATTCTCACCGCACATCTGTCTCCCCCTTCTCCTGGAGGACGAGCCGTGCCCCACATCGCGCTGAACAACGATCTCCCCGGAATCACCGGACTGATGGTCCACCGGCCCGACACCGGCGGACCGCTGGGCGACCTGGCGAACGCTCTGCTGAGGGCACCGTCCTCGCTCGAACCGGGCGAACGCGAGCTGATCGCGGCGTACGTCTCGCGGCTCAACAGCACCGAGTTCTGCTCGTCCTCGCACGGGGCCTTCGCGGCCGCGCAACTGGCGGGGGGCGGGGAACTGGTACGGGACGTGCTGGCCGATCCTGGCACCGCGCCGATCAGCGGGCGGCTCCGTGCGCTGCTGGGCGTGGCCGCAGAGGTCCAGAGCGCCGCGCGTCCGGTCTCCGATCGAGCGATCGAGGCGGCCCGCGCCGAGGGCGCTGACGACACGGACCTGCACGACACCGTTCTCATCGCCGCGGCGTTCTGCATGTACAACCGCTACGTCAGCGGCCTCGCGACCGAGCTGCCCAAGGACGACGAGTACTACGAGCACGCCACCCGCCGGATCGTGACGGACGGCTACCGGGCCGGGATCGTCCAGGGTGAGTGACTCCACTCAGCCGGGGGCACGGGAGGCTGCCGTATGACCGACCTGACCATTGGTCCGATACCGGACCCCGATCATCACCCAGCCTACCGTGCCTGTCGGGAGAACATCACCCGGCTCGTCACCTCGGACCCGTCGGTCGCGGAGCTCCCCGTGCCGGCCTGTCCCGGCTGGAGCGTACGTGATCTCGTCGGCCACCTCGTCCTGGTCTGCCGGCTGGCCGTCGACGAGGATCCGGGCGAGATCAGTGAGCCCCCGCCTCCGCCTCCGGGCATCCCTCTCGACGAACTCGTCATCACCTGGGCCGCGTTGGAGGAGCAGCTTCCGGCAGTTCTGCCGCGCGCGGAGTGGCTGCGTCGCCGCATCCTTCCGCTGGACGCGTTCTCGCACGAGCTCGATCTCCGTACGGCACTCGGTCTGCCCCCGCCCGATGGTTCCCCCGCCCTCGCGGACGCGCTGGATCTCGCCGTTATGGGCTTCACCCTGTCGCTGCACGGGCACGGCCTGCCGGCGTTGCGCGTCCGGACGCCCGACCGGGAGTGGACGGCCGGCGAGGGCGAACCGGCCGCCACGCTGGGCGGCGGCGCTCTGGAGGTCTTCCGCGCTCTGACGGGACGGCGCACGGTCCGTCAGATCGGTGAGCTGTCCTGGAGCACCTCGCCGGCACCGTGGCTGCCCGCGTTCACGTGGGGCCCCTTCACACCGCCGACGCGCGCGGTCGAGGAGGCGGCGACCACCCCCATGGGATCGGACCGGCACTCCCGCACCTGATGGCCGTCGCCACCCGGAACGCCGGGTGGCGACGGCCACCGGAGCCCCGCCGGCCCGTGGGCCGACGCTCAGTCCACGCTCTCCAGCCGTCGGCGGCGCTCGCCGGCGGGGCGGCCCGACGCGGCGCGGAACACGATGGGGCGGGCGATGGCCTGGAAGTCCACATCCGGGTCGAGGCGGCGGACCGTCTGCTCCACCATGAGGAGCGCGAGAAGGGGGAACACGAACTCCGACGAGGCGTAGATGCCGTTGCGCCGTTGACTGGCGAACAGTTCGGTGGAGAAGGCGATCAGGTCGAAGTCGCGTGCGGTGCTGCCGCCGTACCGGTCGACGAGGCGCGTCATGTCCGCGGTGAACGCGGCGGTGTCGCTGCGCCGGTCGACCTGTCCGGCGCTGGCCAGGACCGCTTCGGCGCACCGGGGACCGTTACGGAACCCGAGGTTGAGGAAGAACAGGGCCAGATTCTCCCGTACGACCTCGGGGACGCGGTAGACGAATCCGGCGTCCAGGACGACCACGGATCCCGTGCGGGTCAGCCGCAGGTTGCCGGGGTGCAGGTCGCAGTGGACCAGGCCCGTGCAGAACAGCATCTCGAAGACGGCCCGCAGCGTCTGGTCGGCGAGCGCCCGGCGGCGCTCCTGGCTCAACTGGGCCACCTCGACGTGCTCGCGTACCCCGGGCACGAAGTCCATGACCACGCAGGCCTCTCCGCACAGCGCGGTCACGGGCGCGGGGACGGCCACGAACTCCAGGGTGGAGAGGTCGTCGCGGAGCAGGGCGAGGTTGCGCGCCTCGGCGGCGAGATCGAGTTGGCGCAGCACGCTCGCCCCGACGGCGCGCGCCATGTCGGAGAGCGGGGCTCCGCGCAGCCCAGGGAGCCGTCCCGCGAGCGCGAAGGCGGTGCTGAGGATGGCGACGTCGCGGCGGACCGTGTCGGTGAGACCGGGACGGCGGAGCTTGACCGCCACCTGGGTCCCGTCGCTCAGCCGGGCCGGGTAGACGCAGGCGATGCTTCCCGAGCCCAGGGGCTCGGGCCGGAAGTCCGTGAGCAGCTGGGCTCTCCCGGGGCCGAGGTGTGCCGCCAGCGCCCGGTGGACGTCCCGGGCCCGCATGGGTTCGACGTTGTCGTGGAGGCGTCCCAGCGCCGCGCAGGCGCGGGGCGGCAGGACGTCCTCGCGGGTGCTGGCGATCTGGGCGAACTTGATGAAGGCCGGGCCCAGCCGTTCGACGATCCGGGAGAGCTCCTCGGGCCAGTCCGCCGGGGTGGTGGGCCGTCCCCTCAGCCGCCGCAAGGAGTGTCGTGCCAGGTGGCGGGCGGTGCCGACGGAGACGGTCGACAGGATGTGGCCGAGACGCAGCAGGGCCGCGGCGGTGGTCACGGAGGGCAGATCAGGACGTTCAGCTCGTTCCATATGGCCACACGTTCCTTAAGTTGATGATCTACGACTCCTAGTATCGGCCAAGTGATCCGGGGATACACCGTCCTTGACAGGTCAAGGTTACTTAGTTTTCATATAACTACCTCGCATGGGGTGCACTACCTAACTGCGGAGGAAACATGACCCAATCGATCGAATCCCGGATGCAGGAAGGCCTGGTGGCCCTGACGCCGCCGCCGGCCGCCCGGTACAACGACCCTGCGGAGTACCTGGACTTCGCCCGGCCGATCACCGAGAAGTTCCTGCCGTACGACACCCGTAGCGACAGCGAGCTCCGGGAGGTCACGGAAGGGCACGAGAGCCCCCTGGAGCGCGAGCGCGCACTGTGGGAGTTCGCCGACCGCAACCCGGAGGAGAGCCTGGCGTTCATCGCCGAGACCATCGCCACGGAGAAGGACCGCCTGGTCCGCTCGGGCGCGCTGTGGCTGGCCCTGCGTTCGGCCGGTCCGCGGGCTCTGGGCGTCTTCGAGAAGTACGCCACGGACGACGACCCCGAGGTGGCCGACTGGGCGCGCGTGCTCACCGGCGACATCACCGGCGTCAAGCAGCAGCGGGTGTACAACGAGGCCGAGGTCGAGGAGACCGGCTACTTCGATCAGACGGTGCCGCTCATCATCGGCGGCCGGGTCGTCATCATGACGCCCGGTGTCGGCGCGGTCCGCGCGGTGCTCTCGCCGCTGTGGTTCGACTCCATCCTCGGCCGTGTGCTCGCGAGCACCAACGTCGAGACGATCCGGACCGACCTCACGGTCGAGAAGGAGCTCAAGGGGCTGAACGAGGACGGCTCGTGCCACTACGAGATCTTCCCGTTCCGCGGTCTGAGCGTCGAGTACGACGGGAACAACCTGGAGCACAACTACCTCTCCGAGACGCTGCGTCCGTTCTACCCGAGCGGCTTCGTCGGCAAGGGTGAGATGGTCGAGGTGCCCGTGTCGCTCGGCCGTATCGCGCTCACCTCGCTCGCCCGCAAGGGCGACGTGGCCATCCAGGGCGACGGTCCGCGTGCGCAGCGTCTGCGCGAGGCCGACATGCCCTTCGTGGAGAGCGTGCGCGGCCGGTACTACGGCTGGGCCGCGGTCAACCTGGACCGCACCTTCGACCGTGGCACCGTCGGCGCCGGCGACGTGCAGCTGTCGAACCCGACGGACCCGATCGCGGGCCCGATGACCAACGCCAAGCTGTACGGCACGTTCCGCGGCAAGACGGGCGACTACACCGGCGCGGGCCGCTACACGCTCAACTCGATCAAGTGCCACGGCCGTCCCGACGGCAAGATCGACGTGGTCCAGGGCGGTGCCGAGCTGGCCGCCGAGTGACCTGTGGTGTGACCTGACGGTGCACCCCCACGCGAGGTGGGGGTGCACCGTTGCGTCGTGGCCCGGCCGGGACGTCGGACCGCCGGCAGGGGCCGGTCCCGGCGCCGGGGCGTCCGGGAGGTCAGTCCAGGCCGAGCATCAAGGTGCAGCGGAGCACGGCATCCGGCTCGCCCTTGATCCGGACGTCCCCGGTGGCGAGCGCCTGGAACGGGGACAGCATCCGAGCGCCCACCCGGACGAACGTACCGGCGTCGCACTCGATGGTCAGCGAGGGCTCGGCCACCGCGCCCCGCTCGAAGGAGACCCGGCCGTCGCGCACCAGGATCTGGAAGGTCTGCTCGCCGACCCTGAACTCGTAGACCTCGTCCACCTGGGGAACGGCGTCGTCGACGATCATCGCCTGCACGGCGAGGAAGCCCCACTCGGCGCGGGTCGCCCCGTCGGCGTCCGACGCGTCGAGGAAGTTCAGGCCCCAGCGCGCGAGCGCGAGGACAGGCTCCCGCAGCTCCTGCCCGGAGGCGGTGAGCCGGTAGAGACGGGCGCGCCCGTCGTCGGCCACGGACGCCTGCTCCACCAGGCCGTGGTCGCCGAGCATCCGCAGCCGGTCGGTGAGCAGATTGGGGCCGATCCCGGGGAGGTTCTCCAGCAGGCCCTTGAAGCGGGCGGGGCCGATCAGCAACTCCCGCACGATGAGGAGGGTCCACCGCTCACCGATGATGTCCAGCCCGGCGGCCAGACCGCAGAACTGTCCGTAGTCTCGTTTCACGGCGGCCTCCTTCACTCTCGTTCTCGATAGTAACATTCGTGCTCTGTGCAAGGGAGTGGGAAGAAGCAGGTGGGTGGGGTGAGGGCCGGCCCACCGAGGCCGCGGGACGTCCGCCGTGGCGGGGCCGAACGGGCGGATACGGCGGGGGCGCCGAGTCGCCGCGCGGCGGGAAGGGCGCCTCCGTCTCCGCGTCGGATCCGAGAGCGTCCCCGGTCCCATCATCCCTGCTGGGTAAGGCGGTTCACGGATGGCTGTCTGGGGCGCCGGACGTCGTGCCCGCACCGCGCCGCCGGTGTGCCGGGGCGGCGGCATCCGGTCGCCCCCACCTGACGGGGGCATGTGGCGGTGGCATGCGCGTTCGACTGCGGGCCGGGCGGTGGACGCATAGCCGTGAGGGTCCCGCGGTGCCCGACGTGATCCTTGCCACTCACTACGTATTCGTATAGTCTCCTGCCGGACAGTTCGATTCACAGGCCCTTGTTCACCGGGCTCAGATCTCGCTGGGTGGTGGATTTCGTGTATCTCATCTGGTTCCTGCACAGGGTTCCCAGGTCGCGCGAAGAGGATTTCCGCACTGTCGTCCACGACGCCGTAGAAGTCTTCCGGCGGCACGGCGCCATCGGCGGCACCGTGATGGAGGTGAGTGACCCCGAGGCGAAATACGGCTGCTCGGACATCGCCTCCGGCGTCGACGTGGCGCCCGACGAGGTGGTCTACGCCGAACTCACCTACTTCCACGACCGGGCGCACTACGACGAGGTCATGCCGAAGGTCGACGCCGACCCCGAGTTGGCGGAGCTCTACGACAAGCTCGTGGAAACAGTCGATATCTCGAGAATTCTCCGCAGCGAGATGAGCACGGTATTCGAGCTCATGAACACCGAGGAGCACGCCAGGTACCGGCGGACTCCGCACAGGCATTGGCATCCGGCACACCAGGAGACAGCGTGACGACAGAACACCAGGACGGGTCCGACGCGGCGTTAGCCGAACCCTCGTGGAACTTGAGGGCCGTCACCTGGTTGTCCGGCACCCAGTTCTTCATGTTCGGCATCGCCATCGGCGTGATGACGGTCGCCTGGGCGGAGGTCATCCGCTCCCTCGACCTGAGCGACGGGTTCTTCGGCACCGCGCACCTGCTGCTGCCCGTCGTCGGGCTGGTGACGCTGCTCGCCGCCAAACAGATCTACCGCTACCTGGACCACCGCTGGATCGGCATCTACGGCCAACTCGCCCTCATCGGGCTGCTCGTGATGCTGGCGGTGAGCGACCACTTCGTGGGTCTGCTGATCGCCTTCGTCCTCGCCGGCCTCGGGTCCGCGCTGGTCGACACCGCCACCAACAGCGTGTTCATGGAGATCCAGGCGCGCGGCGGCCGCGAAGTGATGAACATGATGTACGCGATCAACAGCGGCGGTACGGTCATCAGCGCCCTCGGCGCCGGAGCCCTGATCAGCATGGGCATGGACTACCGCTGGGTCGCCGTGCTGTTCGCCGTGATCATGGCGCCGGTGCTCGTCGCCTCCTTCGTCATCATGTACCCGCCGGTGAACCAGGACGAGCCGGAGGAGGCATCGGACGCCGCGGAGGCCGAGGGCGACGTCGGCCTCTTCAAGCTGATGCGCAACCCGCTGTTCCGCGTGGTCTTCGTGATGACCGTGCTCGGCATCGCGGTCGAGAGCATCGTGCAGGTCTGGTCGGTGATCTACGTCGACCAGCTCCTCGACGCCCCCATCGTCTACGGTGGCGCGGCCTTCGCCCTCTTCAGCCTCACGATGATGATCGGCCGCATGATCAACGCGTGGCTGGTGGCCGCCCTGGGCATCCGCAGGTCCTTCCTGATCTCGGCCGTGGGGACCGCCCTGTCCGGGGGACTGCTGATGGCCGCATTCGACCTGTGGCTCTCCGTCTTCGCCTTCCTCCTCATGGGCATCGCCATCGCCGGCGTACAGCCCACCTGCCTCAGCGCCGCGGCCCGGGTGGCACCGAGCCGCGTCAACATCGTCGCCGCGGCCATGATGGTGCCCGCGTACGCCGCGTTCATCGCGACGCCGACCGCCTACGGCTGGCTCTCCGACGCCACCTCCCTCAACACCGCCATGGTGCTCGTCGTGGCCGCGGGCGTCGGGGTCGGTGTGCTCGCCCTGAGCCGCCCGATCGCGGAGGCCGACCGGGCGGCCGCGCCCGCCGAGTCGGGGGACTCCACGCTCACCGCCCAGACCTGACCGGCTCCGCCGCGTCCCGCCGCACCACTTCACCCCTCCCGGCCCACGTACAGAAGCGGAGTTCATGATGAGCGGATCGCTCAGCGCCCTCGGAACGGCATCGCGTACGGCACGCACGGCGACGCTGGACCGGATCCTCCCGGCGACGCCCGACGAGGTGTGGCGGGCCTGGACCGAACCGGACCGGCTGCCCCACTGGTTCGGTCCGGTTCTCCAGGGCATACCGGGGCCTGACGTGGAGTACGTACTCGAGGGCCGCGGCGCGCACGGCGACACCATCGTCTGCCGGGTTCTCACCTGGGAGCCGTCCACCCGGCTGCGGGTGACCTGGCGCTACACCGGCGAGACCGAGTCCGAGCTGCGGCTCGACCTGACACCCACCGACGACGGCGGTACCCGACTGCTCCTGGAGCACGTGGGGTTCGGCCCCGAGGCGGACCCGGTCGACTACGCGGCCGGCTGGCACATGTACACCGACAACCTGGAAGCACACCTCGCCGGAACCCCCGGCGTGGCGGACTCCGACGCGCGCTGGATGGAACTGATGCCCGTCTACGCGGCGGCATCCGCCGACTGAGCCCGCAGAACAGAAACAGAGCAAGGAGAGAGCACGACATGAGCACCACGGACGAGAGCGGCAACCCCCAGGAAGCCGTTCAGGTTCCCGACATCCTGCATTCGACGCTGGTCCGCGCGGCCCCCGAAGCCGTGTTCGACCTGCTGTCCAGCGGCACCGGCTGGGACAAGTGGTTCACCAACGGCTCGACCTTCGGTCCGGCCGTGGGCAGCCCGGTGCACCTGGTCTGGCGCGGGTGGACCGACGACGGCAGCGATACCACCGACGACGGTGTGGTCATGGAGTGCGTGCCGAACGAACGCTTCGCGATCACCTGGGGAACTCCGCCCTCGCTGGTCACCTTCACCATCGCCGAGCACCCCGACGGCACCTGGCTCACGGTGGTGGAGACGGGCCTGCCGCAGAACGCGGCCGGTCTCGCGCGGTACGGGGAGTGCGCTCCCGGATGGGGAGAGGCCCTCACGCTCGTCCGCTGCTACGCCGAACACGGAATCCGCCTGTCCACCTGAGCGGGCACCGCCCCCGCCGACACAGGAGCTGATGTCCATGACAGACCCCCGCACACCATCGCGCGTCGCTCTGGTCACCGGCGCCAGCACGGGGCTCGGCGAGACCGTCGCCGAGTACCTCGGCGGCGCCGGCTGGCGGTTGGTGCTCACCGCCCGCACCGAGTCCGACCTGACGGCGGTCGCCAAGCGACTCACCGACCGGGGCACAGCCGTCGTCGCGGTGGCGGGGGACGTGGGGGAGGCCGCGCACCGGGAGCGGCTGATCGCCGAGGCCGGCTCGCTCGGACGCCTCGACTGGCTCGTGAACAACGCCTCCCAGATGGGGGTCAGCCCGATCAGACCGCTGCTCGACCACCCGGTGGACGTCTTCGAGCAGGTGCTCCGCACCAATGTGGTGGCTCCCGTGGCACTGGCGCAGCTCGCCCTGCCGCTGCTGCGGGAGACCGGCGGACTGGTGGTCAACCTGTCCAGCGAAGCGGCCGTGGACGTGTTCCCCTGCGCGGGCATCTACGGGGCCAGCAAGGCCGCCCTCGACCAGGCCTCGCGCATCATCGCGGCGGAACTCGCCGACACCGGTGTGGGAGTCACCTCGGTCGACCCGGGCGGCATCCGCACCCGCGGGTACGCCGAGGCGGAGCCGGGCTTCGATCTGTCGGGCGTGCCGACCCCGGAGGTGACGCTGCCGTTCTGGGAGTGGCTGGCCGGGACATCGTCCCCGGAGGTCTCCGGTCGGCGGTACCTGGCGCAGGCCGGCCCGTGGGACGTCCGGTGAGCGCCGGCCCGGAGGGCGACCACGGATACGAGGCACCGTACAGCGCCCTCGCGCGGGTCTACGACCGGTGGATGGCCGCGGACCGCATCCCCTACGACCAGTGGCTCAGCTTCGCGGGGAAACGATTCGCCGAGAGCGGTCTCGAAGTGCGGACCGTCCTCGACGTCGCCTGCGGTACCGGTATGACGATGAGGGCCCTCCAGGACCACGGCTACGAGGTGACCGGCGTCGACGCCTCCGACTCGATGCTGGACATCGCCCGTGCCCGCACCACACCCGGCACCGAACTGTTCTGCTTCGCGGTGCCCGATGAACGGCTCGCGGAACTGGGTCCTTTCGACGCGGCTCTCGTCTGCTTCGACGGGGCGAACTACCTGACGGGTGAGGACGCCCTGGCCACCACGCTGCGCCAACTCGCCCAGGCGCTCCGGCCCGGCGGGGTGCTGGTGTTCGATCTGAGTACCCGGCGCACCTTCGAGGAGATCGCGGCCCTCGGAGAGTTCGGCGAGGACTTCGGCGACTTCGCCTACATCTGGAACACCCGGCACGAGCCGGACACACCCGCGTACGAATATCTCGTATCGCTCTTCGTGCCCGAAGGAGAGCTGTTCCGGAGATCCGTCGAGCAGCACGCGCAACGCCACTTCACCCGTGACGAGGTCCAAAACGCGCTGCGCGCCACCGGCTTCACCGACATCGCGGTCTCGGACAACTACACCGACCGAGACGCGACCGACGCCACCCGGCGGGAGTCCTGGAGCGCCCGCCGCACGACCGGCTCCATACCACGATGACGCCCAGGGGGCTGAAGATGCTGCGCCGTTTGTGCACCGCCACGCTCGCCACCGCCCTGTTCTGCGGTCTGATGACCGGCACCGCCTCCCAGGCCGGGGCCGGCGGAAGGCTCGACGTGGTCGCCGAGAACCTGGTGACCCCGCGCGGCCTCACCTGGGACGCCCACGCCGGGCGCGTCCTGGTCACCGAGGCGGGCCGGGGCGGCCCCGCTCCGTGCGCGCCCGGCGTGGGCGGTTATCCCGCCTGCTTCGGCGCGACCGGGGCCATCACCTCGTACACACCGGGGAAGAAGCGCGCGGTGGAGCGCATCGCCACCGGTCTCCCCTCGGTGATCAACGAGTTCAGTGTGCTGGGACTGCACGACGTCGACGCGAGCCACGGGCGGATCTCCGTCGTCTTCGGCATGGGCGGCGAGATGGCCACACGCGACGGGCTGGGCCCGCCCGCGCGGGGACTCGCGCAGACCGGCACCATCGACCGGAAGGGCCGGCTCCACCCGGTCGGGGACCTCCTCGCGTTCGAGCAGCGCCACAACCCGCACCGCGCGGACGTCAACGCCAACGCGTACGGCATCGTCAGGGTCCCGGGCGGGACCCTGGTGGCCGAGGCGGGCGGCAACAGCATCCTGTCGGTCACCGATGGCGGATCGGTCCGCATGGTGGCTCTGATGCCCGACCAGATCGTCGACGGCCGACCGCTGGAGTCCGTGCCGTCGGCCATCGCGAAGGGGCCCGACGGCGCCTTCTACATCAGTGAGTACAGCGGCGAGCCGACCCAGCTGGGCAAGGCGCGGATCTGGCGCATGGCGCCGGGCCGGAAACCGGCCGTCGTCACGAGCGGGTTCACCGGGATCATCGACCTGGCCTTCGACCGCCAGGGGCGGATGCTGGTGCTCGAACTGGCGGAGAAGGGCTTCGACTCGCCGGACCGCACCGGGCGACTCGTACGCGTCGAGAGGGACGGACGCCGTACGGTGCTGGCACGCGAAGGGCTGGAGCACCCCGGCGGGGTCACCGTCGCTCCGAACGGCGACATCTACCTGACCAACCGGACGACCTCGCTCGGCGAGGCGAACGGACAGCTCCTGCGCCTGCGTCCGGGCCGATGACCCCGGGGCGCGGGTGGGACCGTTAAGGATCCTCCCACCCGCGTCCCCGGCACCGGCGGTGTCAGGACTCGCAGTGTCCGCAGCCGTCCTCGGTGGTCCGGTCGCCGTAGTCGTCGTGGTGACGGACCCAGTTCATGATCCCGGCCTCCTCCTGGCGCCCGAGGGGGGTCAGGTCCAGGTAGTTGAAGGTGCCGTTGAGCAGGTCGGTGCCGCGCGAGTACGTCGAGTACGTGTGGAAGACGCGGTCGTCCTCGCGGAGGAAGACGCTCAGGCCGTGCTGCTCGCCGGTCAGGGCCCAGGAACCGATTCCGGCGTCCCGCAGTTCATCCTTCGTCCGGAAGTTGAAAAGTACGGGTGCGACGGATTCATCCATCGTGACGTGGAAGTCGTAGTTGAACGACGTTCCGTGGGAGGAGAACCAAGGGAAATTCCACCCCATGCGCTCGCGGAATTTCGTGATGTTCGCGAGAGGCGCGCGCGAGACCGCGGCGAAGGATGTCCCGGCCGCGTGCAGATGCGCCAAGTGGCCGATGTTGTCGGCAAGGAGTGAACAGCCGGTACAGCCGGCGTCCCAGTCGGGCGCCAGCATGAAGTGGTAGACGACGAGTTGATCGCGGCCTTCGAACAGATCGAGGAGGGAGGCCGAGCCGCCCGGCCCTTCGAAGACGTACGGCTCGGTGATCTCGACCATCGGCAGGGCGCGGCGCTGGGCACTGAGCGCGTCCCGTTCCCGGTCGAACTGCTTCTCCCGTGCCAGCAGTTCCTTCCGAGCCGCTAACCATTCTTCCCGCGTCACAATCGCCGGACTGTCCATTCCCGGGCCTCGCCTTCGTCGTGCTTTACCAGCAGAGCGAACCCTACCGGAAGAGGGTCGGCCGCAGCGTTCGGCCGCCTGGCGGCACGGCGTGCATTCGTGCGCCCGACCGGGCTCCGAAACCGCGCTCCATGAGCCGGCGCACGGCACCAGGAAAAGGGAGCGCACTTTTCGAGTGGACAGCGGGCCGGAAGCGCCGGGTACATTCGGCATGGTTTTCCGCACCGGCTTGTAGGCACCCAAACGAGGGGGTACCGCACAGTGACGGCTGGATTACGTGCGCTCCGGCGCAGAATATTGACCCCCGCACTGTCCAGCACCAGTCTGGACGTACGAGGATTCCGGAAAAAGAACCCGGCGTCCCAGCAACTGCTGGAAACCGTGGGCCGAAGCTTCCTCGAAGGCTACGGGCGGATCGTCGAAGCGCCGGACTCGCGGGCCGCGGAACCCCGACTGGAAGCGATTCCCCGGGAGTTCCGGGGATTCGCCTACGAGGGAGCGGCCATGGCGTGCTCCATCATGGACGCGCTGCCCGGCAGCAAGGGGCAGCGCCTCAGCGGTCTGCTCGCCGGACGAGGGGGCGCGCACACCTACATGGCCTACGTCGGCATCGGCTGGGCCATGGCACGTCTGCCGCGGATGCTGCACCCCGCCGTCGAGAAGACGGATCCGCTCCTGAGGTGGCTGATTCTGGACGGATACGGCTTCCATCAGGCCTACTTCCGGACCGCGCGCTATGTCCACGGGCAGCACCGCGAGCAGAAGCTGCCCTGGCCGCGGCACCAGGCCTCCTACGCGCAACGCGCGGTGGACCAGGGCATCGGCCGGGCCCTGTGGTTCGTCGGCGGCACCGACGTCGACGCCGTCCGGAGACTCGTCGACGCCTTCCCGCCGGCCCGGCGCGGCGACCTGTACAGCGGGGTCGGACTGGCCGCGACCTATGCGGGCGGCGCCGGCGCGGACGAACTGCTGCGCCTGCGGGACAGCGCCGGCGCGTACCGGCCGCAGCTCCTCCAGGGGTCGGCGTTCGCCGCGGAGGCCCGCGAGCAGGCCGGGCTGACGGTGCCGCACACCCAGCTCGCCACCGAGGTGCTGTGCGGAATGACGCCGCACGAGGCGGCTGGCGTCTGCCGGGAACTGCGACCGGGCGCGTCCGACCGGGTGGACACACCCGCGTACGAGACATGGCGTCAGCACATAGCCGGAGCACTCGTTTCCGAGGGAAGGAGCTAGCCACGTGTCCACCGTGCGATCCCGCCTCTATCTCAGACTTCCCGGAATCGTCGCCGTCCTGATGATGGTGGTGACCTACGTCCTCGTCCGCCCGGTGACACCGTCCTCGGCGCAGACGGGCGAGCTGGCGAGCTCCTTCGCCTTCACTCCCAGGACCATCGCCATGCCCGCGGGCTACGACCACCAGGAGATCCGCGAGGTCAACAAGGCGTACAAGCACATCGAGGCGTGGATCTCCTCGGTGGGTGCCGCCGTCGCCATGAACGACGTCGACGGCGACGGGTTCTCCAACGACCTCTGCGTGACCGACCCCCGGATCGACCAGGTCGTGGTCACCCCCGCACCTGACGAACGCGGCGACCGGTACGCGCCGTTCGTCCTCGACCCCTCCCCGCTCCCCATGGACGACGTGATGGCGCCGATGGGCTGCGTCGCCGGTGACTTCAACGAGGACGGTCGCAGCGACCTGCTCGTCTACTACTGGGGCCGTACGCCTGTCATCTTCCAGGCCCGTCCCGAGCAGAACGCCATGAGCGCTGCCTTCTTCGAACCCGTCGAACTGGTCGCCGACGTCGGCGCGACGCGGTACACCGGGCCCCGCTGGCACAGCAACGCGGCGACCATCGCCGACTTCGACGGGGACGGCCACGAGGACGTCTTCATCGGCAACTACTTCCCCGACAGCCCCGTCCTCGACCCCACCGTCCGAGGCGGCGTGGTCATGAACGACTCGCTGTCCAACGCCCTCAACGGCGGTGAGGACCACATCCTGCGGTGGACCCCGGACGGCTTCGTCCAGGCCGAGGACGTCATGCCCCGGGACATGCGGATCGGCTGGACGCTGGGTGCGGCCGCCACCGACCTGGACGGCGACCACCTGCCCGAGCTGTACGTCGCCCACGACTTCGGCACGTCACGCCTGCTGCACAACCGGTCCGAGCCCGGCCGCATCGAGTTCGCCGAGGTGAAGGGCGCGCACAACCCGATGGTGCCCAAGTCCAAACGGGTCGGCGCCAGTTCCTTCAAGGGCATGGGGATCGACTTCGGGGACCTGAACCAGGACGGGCTGTACGACATGTTCGTCTCCAACATCACCACGTCCTTCGGTCTTCAGGAGAGCAACTTCTCGTTCATGAGCACCGCCGACGACACGGACGACGTGCGCGCCCGCATGAGCCGGGGCGAGGCGCCGTACGTGGACCGCAGCGGCCCGCTCAACCTCGCCTGGTCGGGCTGGGGCTGGGACGTGAAGATGGGCGACTTCGACAACGACAGCCAACTGGAGATCACCCAGGCCACCGGCTTCGTCAAGGGCCGGCACAACCGCTGGGCCCAACTGCAGGAACTGGCCACCGCCAACGACGGCCTGGTCGCCCACCCCGGCTGGTGGCCCCATGTCAGGAAGGGCGACGACCTGGCCGGAGACCAGACCATGCGGTTCTTCGCCAGAACACCGGACGGCGACTACGCGAACCTGTCGGACCGCCTCGGCCTGGCTGTGCCCATCCCCACCCGCGGCATCGCCGTCGGGGACTCCAACGGCGACGGCAGGCTCGACCTGGCGGTGGCACGGCAGTGGGGCGAACCCGGCTTCTACCTGAACGAGAGCCCGCCCGCCGGCGACTTCCTCGGACTGAAGCTGACCCACCCCTCCGGATCCCCGGTCGTCGACGCCCAGGTGACCGTGACCCTGCCCGACGGTACCCGGCGCGTCAGCCGCGTCGACGGCGGCGGCGGACATTCCGGCAAGCGCAGCCATGAGGTGCACATCGGCCTCGGCGAGCAGAGCGGCACCCCCCTGCCGGTGCGCCTGAAGTGGCGCGACCGCTCCGGCGCGGTCCACGAGAAGGACCTGCGGCTGGCCCCCGGCCGGCACGACCTCCAGCTTGCGTCCGACGTCAAGGAGAAGTGACCGCGATGACCGAGGCACCCACCACACCCCCACGGCACGACCCGAAGATCGTGACCGCGCTGCGTCGGTTCGCCATCTCGATCACTGTGCTCAACATCGCCGGCTACACCGTGCTCGGCTTCGAACAGCCCTGGCTGTGGCCCTTCATCGCGGTCGCCGTCGCCTACTGCGTCGAAACGGTCCTGGAGTTCATCGGAGCCCGGGTCGAGGAGCGCCGGCCGCGCTACGCCGGCGGCGGGACGAAGGGGGTCCTGGAGTTCCTGTACCCCAGCCACATCACCGCGCTCGCCGTCAACATGCTGCTCTACGTGAACGACCGGCTGTGGGTGATGGTCCTCGGGGTCGTCATCGCGGTCTCCGCCAAGTGGGTCCTGCGCGCCCCGGTCCGGGGAAAGCCGCGGCACTTCATGAACCCGTCGAACTTCGGCATCGCGGTGGTGCTGCTGCTGTTCCCCTGGGCCAGCATCGCGCCCCCGTACCAGTTCACCGAGTACACCGACGGCGCGGTCGACTGGATCATCCCCGCGGTGATCGTCGCCCTGGGGACCCTGCTCAACGCGAAGCTCACCGGCCGCATGTGGCTGATCGGCGGCTGGCTGGTGGTCTTCGTGCTCCAGGCCGTGCTGCGGGGCGTGCTCTTCGACACGGCGATCCCGCCGGCCCTCGGCATGATGACCGGGGTGGCCTTCGTCCTGTTCACCAACTACATGGTCACGGACCCCGGCACCACTCCGTCGCGGCCGGTCGCCCAGGTCGCCTTCGGCGGCGGCGTCGCCGTGACCTACGGGATCATGACCGGTCTGGGCATCGCGTACGGCCTCTTCTTCGCCACCGCCGTGGTCTGCCTGGTCCGCGGCGGCTACCTCTGGCTGGTCCACCTGCGCACCGAGCAGACCGGGACGGCGACCCCCGCCCCCGCGCGGACCGTCGAGGCCCGGGGCGTTCCGTCGGAGACCGGGAAGGCGGCGGTGGCGGCATGACCCGGGTATCCATCGTCGGCATGGCCTGCCGCTTCCCGGACGCCGCGTCGCCCCGCGAGCTGTGGGAGAACGCGGTGGCCGGCCGGCGCGCCTTCCGCCGCATCCCCGACGTACGCATGCGCCTGGACGACTACTGGGATCCGGATCCGGCCGCTCCCGACCGGTTCTACGCGCGTACGGCCGCGGTGCTGGAGGGCTACGCCTTCGACCGCGTGGCGCACCGCGTCACCGGCAGTACCTACCGTTCGACGGACCTCACCCACTGGCTCGCCCTGGAGACCGCCGGCCGGGCGCTGGCGGATGCCGGGTTCCCCGAGGGCGGGGGACTGCCGCGAGCGCGGACCGGGGTCGTCGTCGGCAACACCCTCACGGGGGAGTTCACGCGGGCGAGCGGAATGCGCCTGCGGTGGCCCTACGTACGCCGTGTGCTCGCGGAGGCCCTGCGGGGCCAGGGCTGGGACGACGACCGGCTCGCCGTGTTCCTCGACGGTGTCGAGAAGACCTACAAGCGGCCGTTCCCCGCGATCGACGAGGACTCGCTCGCCGGAGCCCTGTCGAACACCATCGCCGGCCGTATCTGCAACCACTTCGGACTGGGCGGCGGCGGCTACACCGTGGACGGCGCGTGCTCCTCCTCGCTCCTCTCGGTCACCTCCGCCGCCGGATCCCTGCTGAGCGGGGACCTCGACGTCGCGGTCGCCGGCGGTGTCGACCTGTCCATCGACCCGTTCGAGATCGTGGGCTTCGCCAAGACCGGCGCCCTCGCCCGGTCCGAGATGCGCGTGTACGACCGGGGATCCAACGGGTTCTGGCCCGGCGAGGGCTGCGGCATGGTCGTGCTGATGCGTGAGGAGGACGCCCGCGCGGCCGGCCTGCGCCGGTACGCGACGATCGCCGGCTGGGGTGTCTCGTCGGACGGGCAGGGGAGCATCACCCGCCCCGAATCGGGCGGCTACCGACTGGCCCTGGCCCGTGCCTACGAACGGGCCGGGTTCGGCATCGAAACCGTGCCTCTCTTCGAGGGGCACGGCACCGGCACCCCGGTGGGCGACGCCAACGAACTCGGCGCGCTCACCGCCGCCCGCGCGGAGGCCGCCCCCGGCGCACCGGCCGCCGTGATCACCTCCGCCAAGGCGATGATCGGCCACACCAAGGCCGCCGCCGGGGTCGCCGGACTGATCAAGGCCGTGATGGCGGTGGACGCGCGCCTGCTGCCCCCCACCATCGGCTGCCGGGAGCCGCACGAACTGCTCACCGGACCCGGAGCGGGCCTGCGCGCGCTGCGCACCGCGGAGTCCTGGCCCCAGGACATGCCGCTGCGCGCCGGGGTCACCGCGATGGGTTTCGGAGGCATCAACACCCATGTCGTCATCGACAAGGAGACGCCTCCGCGCCACCGGGCGCCGCATCGACGCCACCTCACACTCGCCGGCTCGCTCCAGGACTGCGAACTGCTCCTCCTGGACGGCGAGTCTTCCGCCGAACTGCGCGAGCGCCTGACGAAGACAGCCGACCTCGCACCCAGGCTCTCCTACGCCCAGCTCGCCGACCTGGCCCACACCCTCCAACGTGATCTGCGGGAACTGCCGTGGCGGGCGGCCGCGGTGGTCACGTCTCCGGACGACGCGGAACGCCGGTTGCGGCAGTTGATCGACGCGTTGGACCAAGACCCGGACCAGGACCAGGATCAGGACTCGGCCGGTCTCGTCGCCGTCGACGACCGCGCCTTCATCGGGTGCGTGCGAGACGAGGCAGCACGCATCGGCTTCCTCTTCCCCGGCCAGGGCTCCGGCCGCGGTACCGACGGCGGCGCACTCCGCCGGCGCTTCGCCCAGGCCGCCGAGGTCTACGACCGGGCCGGGCTGCCCGCCACCGGGGATCCGGTGGCCACCGAGGTGGCGCAGCCGCGGATCGTCGCCGCCGCCACCGCCGGACTGCGCGTGCTCGACTGGCTGGGGGTGGAGGCCGAGGCGGCGGTCGGGCACAGCCTGGGCGAACTCGTCGCGCTGCACTGGGCGGGAGCCCTGGACGAAGCGCTGCTGTCGGAGACGGCCCGGGTACGGGGCGAGGCCATGGCCACGCACGGCGAGCCCGGCACCATGGCGTCCCTCGCGGCAGCCCCCGAACGCGTGAAGGCACTGACGTACGGCCTCGACGTGGTCATCGCCGGATACAACGGCCCCGAGCGGACCGTCGTCGCCGGAACGGCCGACGCCGTGGCCGCCGTGGCGGAGCGGGCCACGGCGCAGGACGTCGGCTGTACGCCGCTCGCGGTGTCCCACGCCTTCCACTCCCCGCTGGTGGCACCGGCCGCCGACGTCTTCGGGACCTGGCTGGACGACGTCCGGTTCGGGCCGGTGCGGGGCCGGGTGCTGTCCACCGTGACCGGGCAGGAACTGGCCGATGACACCGACCTCCGGAAGCTGCTGCACCGGCAGATCACCGAGCCGGTGCTCTTCACCCGGGCGGTCCAGCAGGCGGCCGCGGGGGTCGACCTGTTCGTGGAGGTCGGACCGGGCAGCGTGCTGAGCTCCCTGGCCACCGGTGCGACCGGCGTTCCTTCCGTCGCGCTGGACACGGACGAGTCGTCGCTGCGCGGTCTGCTCCGGGTCGCCGGAGCCGCGTACGTGGTCGGTGCTCCGGTGATGCACGAGCGCCTGTTCGTCGACCGGCTCACCCGGCCCCTCGACCTCGACGCCGAGTTCCACTTCCTGGCGAACCCCTGCGAGAGCGTCGCGCCCGACGGGCTGCCGGCCGTGCCGCCCGCGGGGGAGCGGCCCGTGGCCGGAGCCGGGCCCACCGTCGACGCGGAGCCGTACGCGACCGGCACCGGGCCGCAACCGGACAGCGCCGCCGAATCCGTGGGCGACGAGGAGCAGTCCGCCGTCGAGGTGCTGCGCACCCTGGTGGCCGAGCGGGCCGAACTCCCCGTGGATCTGGTGCGGGACGACAGCAGCCTGCTGGACGACCTGCACATGAGCTCCATCACCGTGGGGCAGATCGTCAACCAGGCGGCCACCCGCCTCGGCCTCGCCACCGCCCATGCCCCCGCCAACTTCGCCACCGCCACCCTGGCCGAACTCGGCGAGGCCCTGGAGGCGTTGGCCGGCATCGGCCCGGACGGCGGTGCCGGGCCGGTACCGGCCGTGCTGGGCGCCGCCCCCTGGGTCCGGGCCTTCGCCGTGGACCTGGACGAGGTGCCGCTCGCAGCGGTCCGAGCGGAGGAGTCCGAAGGCGACTGGGAGGTGTTCGCCCCGCCGGCGCACCCGTACGCCGAGGAGCTGCGGAGCGCCCTGCGCGGCGCCCGAGTGGGGCCCGGCGTTCTGGTGTGCCTGCCTCCACGGTGTCCCCCCGACCGGCTGGCCGTGGCACTGGAGGGTGCACGGCGCGCTCTCGCGGGCGGTGCCGGGCAGCGGTTCGTTCTGGTGCAGGAAGGCCTGGGTGCGGCCGGTCTCGCGAAATCCCTCCACCTGGAGGCTCCGCACGTGCGGACCACCGTCGTGGACACCCCGGCGGCCGAGGGCGTCGTGGACCGGATCGTGGCCGAGGTGTCGGCGACCACCCGGTTCGCGGAGGTGGGTTACGACGTCGAAGGAGTCCGCCGGGTGCCCGTGCTGCGGGTGCTGCCGGTGCGCGGTGAGCGCACCGACGAACTGCTGGACTCCACCGACGTCCTCCTGGTCACCGGGGGCGGCAAGGGAATCACCGCGGAGTGCGCGCTCGCGGTGGCCGGCCGCAGCGGGGCCGCCGTGGCGATCGTGGGCCGCTCCGACCCGACCGGCGACGAGGTCCTGTCCGTGAACCTGCGGAGGATGGCCGACCTGGGCCTCCGGGTGCGCTACGCCCGCGCGGACGTCACCGACCCCGAGCGGGTGCGCGCGGCGGTCGCCGAGCTGACCGCCGAACTCGGGCCCGTCACCGCGGTGCTGCACGGTGCCGGACGGAACGAACCCGCCGCGCTCACCGACCTCACCGAGGAGGACTTCGAGCGCACCCTCGCACCGAAGGTCGACGGCCTGCGGGCCGTCCTCGCCGCGGTCGACCGGAGCGCCCTCAAGCTGCTGGTCTGCTTCGGCAGCGTGATCGGACGCACCGGACTGCGCGGCGAAGCGCACTACGCCACGGCCAACGAACGGCTCGCCGACCTCGCCCAGCGGTTCGCCGCCGACTCTCCGCACTGCCGTGTGCGGTGTCTGGAATGGTCCGTGTGGTCCGGTGTCGGCATGGGCGAGAAGCTGTCCGTCGTCGAGTCCCTGGCCCGCGAGGGCATCGCACCGATCTCGCCGGACCAGGGCGTCGAGGTACTGCTGCGTCTGATCGCCGATCCCGACGCCCCGCCGGTCACCGTCGTCACCGGGCGCACGGGTGAGATGGACACGCTGCGCCGCGAGCGGCCACCGCTTCCCCTGCACCGGTTCACCGTCGCCCCGCTGGTCCACTACCACGGGGTCGAACTGGTCACCGAGGCGGAGCTGAACGTCGGCACCGACCCGTACCTCGCCGACCACCTGCTCGACGGAAACCTGCTGCTCCCCGCGGTGATCGGGATGGAGGCGATGTGCCAAGTGGCCGCCGCGGTCACCGGGCGCGACAGCGTCCCCGTGCTGGAGGACGTCCGCTTCCTCCGCCCCGTCGTGGTGCCCCCCGACGGCTCGGCCCGGGTGCGGATCGCCGCCACCGTCACGGCCGCCGACACGGTGGAGGTCGTCCTGCACGCGGAGGAGTCCGGATTCGTCGCCGAACACTTCCGGGCACGGCTGGTGTACTCCGGCCTGCCGGTGCCCGACGGTCTGCCGGTGGTCGAGGGTCCTCCCGTACGCGACGGTCTGCCGGTGGTCGAGGGTCCTCCCGTACGCGACGGTCTGCCGGTGCCCGAAGGTCCTCCCGTACCCGACGGGCCGGGCCTCGGGGACGTCCCGCTGGACCCGATGGCGGACCTGTACGGCGACGTGCTCTTCCAGGGCGACCGCTTCCGGCGGTTGCGCCGTTTCCACCGCGTCTCGGCTCGGCACGTGGACGCGGAGCTGTCGGTGGACGAGGCGGCGGACTGGTTCGCCGCCTACCTCCCGGGCGGGCTGCTGCTGGCCGATCCCGGTATGCGGGACGCGCTGATGCACGGCAATCAGGTCTGCGTCCCCGACGCCACTTTGCTGCCGTCGGGCATCGACCGGCTGTACCCGCTCGCCGCGGGGGCCGATGTCCCGAAGGAGCTTCGCTACGCGGCGGTCGAGCGGGAGCGCGACGGCCAGACGTACGTCTACGACATCGCCGCCCGCGCCCCCGACGGACGCGTCGTGGAACGCTGGGAGGGGCTGCGCCTGACAGCGGTACGCCGAAGGGCGCGCAGCGGTCCGTGGTCCGGGCCGCTGCTCGCGTCCCACATGGAGCGGACCGTGGAGGAACTGACCGGGCGACGGGTCGCCCTGGCGGTGGAACCGGCCGAGGAGCACCCACCGGCCGAGGCAGCGGCGGGAGTCGCCGCACGGCGTTCGCTGACGGCGCGGGCCGCAGGTCGTGCTCTGGGCGGGCCCGCGGCCGTCACCTATCGGCCGGACGGCCGGCCGGAGCTCGGTGCGGAAGGCCTGGTCATGTCCGCCTCGCACGCGGCCGGCTGGACGCTGTGCGCGGTGGCTGACGCGGCCGCCGTGGGCTGTGACATCGAACGCGTCGTTGCCAGGCCGGCAGCCGTATGGGAGGGGCTGCTCGGCGATCACGCCCCGCTGGCCGCCTCGATCGTGAAGGAGACGGGAGCCGGCTTCGACACCGCGGCCACGGTCGTCTGGACCGCCATCGAGTGCCTGCAGAAGGCCGGGCTCACCGCGTACGCCCCGCTTTCGCTGACACCGCGCACCATCGACGACTGGACGGTGTTCACCTCGGGCGGCGTGCGCGTGGCGGTTCTGGTGACCCGGCTCAAGGGCCTGCCGGATCCGGTAGCGGCAGCGGTACTCGTCACGGCGGAGCCACGCCCGTGACGGCCGCCCCGGCCCCGGACGCACCTGCCGCAGGCCTGCGGCAGGCTCCGCACCACTCCGAAGAAAGGGAGAGGTTCGTGGCGGACCACTTCGAGTACCGGCATGTCGTGGGCTTCGAGGAGACCAACCTCGTCGGCAATGTGTACTACGTCAACTACCTCCGCTGGCAGGGGAGGTGCCGTGAGCTGTTCCTCAGAGCTCATGCCCCGGAGGTGCTCGCCGACGTCCTCGGAGATCTCAAGCTGTTCACCTTGAAGGTCGACTGCGAGTTCTTCGCCGAGATCACTGTCTTCGATGAGCTGTCCGTCAGAATGAGGTTGGCCGAACTCCGGCAGACGCAACTGGAGTTCACCTTCGACTATGTCCGAATCGACGCCGAGGGGGCGGAGCGGCTGGTGGCCCGGGGCAGGCAGCGGGTCGCGTTCATGCGGGGCCCGAACACGGCCACGGTCCCGACTCCCGTACCCGAGGCTCTGGTTCGCGCCCTGGAGGCCTACGCTCCATCGCCCCGGCCCCGGTCGAGCGTGTGACCGGCCCCCGCGAGACCGCCCTCCCGCTGCCCGCACCGAGGGAGACGGACGGGACGGATCTGCGTCGAGCGTTCGCCGAGTTCGCCACAGGGGTCACCGTGGTCACCGTGGGCGGCCCCTTCGCGCGCGGCATGACGGCGAACTCCTTCTCCTCGGTCTCCCTGCGCCCGCCGCTGCTGCTCGTGTGCGTCCACAACGACGCCGTCATGCGCCGGGCTCTCCACCCGGCACGGCACTTCGGAGTCTCGGTGCTCAGTGCCGCACAGGAGGCGGTGGCCCGGCACTTCGCCGACGACTCCCGCCCCGTGGGCCCGCAGCAGTTCGACGCGGTCGGCTGGTCCCCGGGCGCGGCCACCTCCGTGCCCCTCATCGATGGAGCGCTGGCGCGCTTCGAATGCGAGAAGTGGCGCACTTACGACGGCGGCGATCACACGATCCTCGTCGGCGCGGTGGTCGGCTGGAGTCGGTCGCCGGGGCTGGATCCGGAGTCCGCGGGTGACAGGGCCACCGAGGACGCCCTGATGTACTTCCGGGGACGGTTCCGGGAGCAGGGCCTCAGGACGGAGGGGCCGTCGCGATGAGGCGAAGGGTGGCCAGGTTCTCCCGGGAGAGGCGGATCACGACCGGTTCCGGCGCGTGGTTCGCCGAGGTGGTGATCGGTCCGAAACCGCCCACCATAGGGGTGTGACGGGCCCGAAGCCCGTCGTCCGTACGGTGCATGACGGAGCGGGCCAGCACGTGCCAACGTCCCGTGGGGACATGGTCGAGAGTGAATGCTCCTGGGCGGTTCAGCACCGTGCAGCGCACCGGGTGCCCCTGAGGGAAGGGGGCGGGGAAGAGGCCTACGAAGACCACTCCGGACTGGTCGCCGGCGGGCGCCTGCACGCTCCCGTGGAGCTGTGCCGGCGCCGTCCGGGCGACGGACCCCAGCCCACCCCCGGTTGCCGCAAGGGGGGTGGCCGAGCGGAGCAGTCGGTACGCGGACGGGGTGACGCCCGTGCAGGACTTGAAACAGGTGCTGAAGGTCCCGACGCTGCTGTATCCGACCGCGTGGCTGATCTCCGCGACGTTGAGCCGGGATCCGGTGAGGAGCCGCTTCGCCTCCTCGAAGCGGAGCGCTCGGAGGAAGCGTCTGGGGGAGACCCCGATCAGGTGAGTGAACTCCCTCGTCAAGTGGAACCTGCTGAAGCCGGCTGCCTGGGCTATGCCATCGATGGTCAGATCTTCTCTGAAGTTGTGATGCATGTTGGCGATCACCTGAACGACGGCTCGCGTGATTGCTGACTCCATGACATCTCCCTCATCAGGAATGGCAGTTGTCGAGCATCCCGACATACGGTTTGGAACAGGTATGCGAGCGCAGGCGTATCGGTATATTGCCGGTCCCGGCTCAGGACCGGGTGGACGAGGAGATCCGAGGCGTGCGGCGCCGGATCCGTACGGGCCGCCATGCTCCGTGAACCGGAGCGATGTTCCTGACAAACATCGTCCGGCGCGTGCCGGTGTACGGTCGGGACCGCCCTTGACCTGCACAAAGCAGGCAGGGAGCCGCCTTGGAGGAGCCCACCGTGCCGCGCACTGTGTGGGGCAGGTCAAACCACGTCAGGGGGCTGAGTACCGCTGGTGCGACGAGGGGAGGCGACGCTGGGTGCAGACCGACCGGGCCAAGCCGGTCATGTCCGGGAAGAGACCAACCACCGCGATGACCTGCCACGATGAGTGGGATTGGGTCACCGAACCGCGCGCATGGTCTGTCACTTAGCTCATGCTCGTGCCGCTTGATGTGGAGCGGCGCGTCAGGGAGGCCCGCCGGCTGAACCCTCGATGGCACCCCGACCACTTGGCCGTGCTCCGCCTCGACAGGGGCGACCTGGCGTTCTTCTCCTGAGTGGTCGGCGTGGGAAGTCCTTCGAGGTTGACCTGAGAGTCCGAGCCGCGATGAGCGATCGATGCCATCAGCGGGGCATCGCCGCGATCGGCCTCAGAGACGCCGGGCAGCAGAAACGCCGCGTGCCCCCTGCTGGCCTGCACTGTTCCGGCGGGATGATGTCGGGCCGCGCTTCGCTCGGGCGGTGGCAGGGCCTGTCCTCGGGGGGCCGGCTGTTCAGTCGATGGTGACGACGACGGAGGGCCAGCCGCTGGCTCCGTCGGGGACGGTGCCGGTGCGCTTCTCGGTCTGTACCCGGCCGCCGCGTTCGGTGGCGCGGACGGTCAGGGTATGGCTGCCAGAGGTGGCCTGCCATGGGTAGGACCATTGTCGCCAGGTGTCGATCGTGGCCTCGGTCGCGAGGTCGGCGTCCTGCCAGGGGCCGTCGTCGACGCGTACCTGGACTCGGTCGATACCGCGGTGCTGGGCCCAGGCCACCCCGGCGACCATCACCGTTC
Organism: Streptomyces cyaneofuscatus; assembly: GCF_042718795.1. Classification (GTDB taxonomy): domain Bacteria; phylum Actinomycetota; class Actinomycetes; order Streptomycetales; family Streptomycetaceae; genus Streptomyces; species Streptomyces cyaneofuscatus_A. Next base: position 137,775 of record NZ_JBHXOX010000001.1, on the reverse strand, counting down.
CGGCCTTGGACCGGGACAGCGGTCGGGGAACGTCGATCCGCGACTCCGTCTTGATGGGGGCCTTCCGGGCCCAGGTCCGCTTGACCCAGTACGGGTCGTAGTCGGCGAAGGTGGTGAGTTCGATGTCCTCGATCCACTTGCAGGCCGAGACGTACCCGTACAGCCCCGGGATGATCATGCGGACGGGGAAGCCGTGGGTGAAGGGCAGCGGCTGTCCGTTCATGCCGACGGCCAGCATCGCGTCACGCCCGTCCATGGCGGTCTCGACCGGGGAGCCCAGCGTCATCCCGTCCACGGAGCGTGAGACGAGCTGGTCGGCCGGGCCCCCTGCGGACGGTGGTCTGACTCCCGCTTCGGCCAGCAGGTCGGCCAGTCGTACGCCGAGCCATCGGGCGTTTCCGACGTAGGGCCCGCCGACCTCGTTCGACACACAGGTCAGCGTGATCTCGCGCTCGATCAGTTCACGGCGCAGCAGGTCCTCGAAGGTGAGGGTCAGCGGGCGGGTGACGCCCTTGCCGTGGATGCGCAGCCGCCAGGTGGCCGCGTCCACCTTGGGCACCACCAGAGCTGTGTCGACCCGGTAGAACGACCTGTTGGAGGTGGTGAAGCGGCTGATTCCCGGGATCCGGAGCTGTGTGCCGGGCGGGATCGGGGCGGCGGGCGAGGCGGGTGGTGGCAGGCGTACGGCGTTGCGGGACGCCGACGCGGCCCGCGACGAATGGTCTGTGAGATAGCGGCCGAGCGCGCCGACGCCGAGGGAGCCCGCGGCCGCCGCCGACGTACCGATGACGAACCCTCGCCGGTCCCAGCCCGGCCCGCTCCCCGGGTCCGCCGTGGTGGCGCCGGATCGCGGGGAACCGGTCAGCCGACCGATCAGGTAGTAGAGCAGCGCCGCTGCGACCAGAGCGCCCACCACCGAAGGGAGCGCGTCAGTGAGCCCCGTGGAATCCGGCCGGGTCACCGCCGCACCGGCGCCGACCACCCCGAAGATCAGCACCCCCGCCGCGCCGACCCGCCGAAACCGGAGCGCCACCACGCCCAGCACGACAGCCAGTGCGGCCAGCGCGGCGAGAATCCCCAACTGGAGAACCAGCTTGTCGTCCTCGCCGAAGTGGCGGATCGCCCATTCCTTCACCGGCGTCGGTGTACGGTCGATCGCTGCCCTGCCGACCGCCGTGATCGGTCCGGCCTCCGGGCGGACGGCGACGGAGACCAGCTCAGCGACCGCGAGTGCCGCGAATCCCGCGAGCAGCCCGCTCAACGCTCCGAGCGGCAGACGGACCACGAGCCGGGGAGAAGTCGTCATGCCGCTGATTCGAACCCACTACGCATGCTTTCGCGTCCCTCGCGGGGCATCCGGATCCGGATGCCACCCGCATGCGCCGTCCGACCGACCCGAGCGGGTCCAGCACCGCACAGGTGCTGGACCCGCCCTGGTGACCGCCCTGCCGGGGGTCTACTTCGGGGGCATGAGGACGGTGTCGACGATGTTGACCGTGGCGTTGGCTGTGGGGACGCTCCCGCACACGATCTTCGACGTGTCGTTGACCGTGATGCTGTCCCCGGAACCTGCTGTGGTGAGCGTTCCGCCCTCCAGCGTCTTGAACGAGCCCTTGTACAGCTGCTGCTGTGTCAGCTTCTCGCCCACGACGTGGTAGGTCAGCACCTTGGTGAGCTGGGCCTTGTCGGCGAGGAGCTTCTCGAGGTCCGCCTTCGGGATCTTCGCGAACGCTTCGTTGGACGGGGCGAACACCGTGATGTTCTTCGCGTTGTTGAGGGTGTCGACCAGTCCGGCCTTCTTGACCGCGGCCGTCAGGGTCGAGAGCTCCGGGTTGTTCGACGCGGCGGTGGCCACCGGATCCTTCGCCATACCGGACAGACTGCCTGAGCCCTCCTTGGGCACCGACGCGCAGGCCGGCCCGTAGGGATTGGTCGGAGTGGTCGCGGTGTCCGCGAGTGCCTGCGGTGCCGCCACGCCGAGCGTGACCGGCAGAATCACAGCGGCGGCACCGGAGATCACGGTGCGCGACAAACGAGTGGTCTTCACGAGATGATTCCTCCTCCGCGGTGGGCGCGGGCCCACGAGAGTCAGATGGAGTGTGCGACGGCCGGAGGGCCACGTGGTGGCGCTTTCACACCAGCCGGCTCGCTACTGCCTTCCGCACGGCTGCGCAGCCACCACAGGTCACGCTTTTCATAGTCACAGAGACACGCACTTTCCGCCTCTTCGGAGCGGGGAAAGCGGCCCGCCCCGGCGCCCGACGATGCCATCGTGCCCTACCGCGATTGCCGGACCAGGGGATGAGGGCTCGACCTCGGTCGCTGCGTTGCCCCCGAGGGTGCCGCAGCGGAGACCGAGGTACCTGACCAGCGGGAAAGATGGCGTCGATTCCAGTTCCCATCCTTTTCGGATTCTGCTCCGAATCACTTGTGGGAATTCGGGGGCGAGAGTGGAGGGTCGCATCGTGGCCATCACATCAGGACAGCGAATACCGCACAGGCGGGTCAGGCTGGACGAACACCTGCCGGTCGATCACCGGCTCAGCCGTGTCTACCGCGCCGGAGCAGGAATTTTCGGCGTTTCCCTCATCGCATTCGGTGTCTTCGGGCTGATGAACCGGATCGGATTCTTCACCACCGGCGGGGACACCGTCGCCGGTCTGAACACGAACGGGGCTCTGAGCACCGTGTCCATCGTCATCGGTGGCCTGTTGCTGGCAGGTGCGCTCGTAGGCGGGAACCGCGCGTCCACCCTGAACATGATCATCGGGGTCGGGTTCGTCCTGAGCGGCTATGTGAACCTCGCGCTGTTGCGGACGGACTACAACGTCTTCGCCTTCCACATTCAGAACGTACTGTTCAGCTTTGTCGTCGGGGTGATCCTGATGACCTTCGGGATGTACGGCCGGGTCAGCGGAAGCCTCCCCCACGACAACCCCTACTGGAAGGCCCGCCACCCCGGGCACTAGCCCTTCGCGTGTAAGGGAGGTTCCCTCACGATGAGGTCCTGCCCGAGCGAGCGCTGATGCTGTGGCCACCAGTATTCCCTTCGCTCAGCCGAACAGCGGTTCGGCCAGGAGGAACACGTTGAGGCCGCTGATGAGTGCGACGGCTGCGCCGGCGGTGACGGTCGTGCGCCGCCGGTTGACCAGAGGCCCCATGAACTTCCGGCTGCTGGTGAAGATGATGAGGGGCACCAGGGCGAAGGGGATACCGAAGGACAGCGCGGCTTGACTGAGGATCAGTGCTCTGGTGGGCTCCATGCCGGCCAGCAGGATGGCCGTGGCGGGCAGCAGGGTGGTTGCACGCCTCAGGATCAAGGGAATCCTGCGTCGCAGGAAACCTTCCATGATGATCTGTCCGGCGTAGGTGCCGACGCTGGATGAGGCGAGACCGGCTGCGAGCAGCGCTACGGCGAAAGCCATGGCGGCTGTCGGCCCGAGGAGTGAGCCCAGCGCTCGGTGTGCCTCGTGGAGCGTGTCGGTTCCGGTGTGACCGTCACGGTGGAAGACGGCGGCGGCGACCACGAGCATCGTCATGTTGGCCAGCCCGGCGAGGGACAGGGCGATGACGATTTCACGGCGAGTGCGGTGCAGCGCCCTTCCATGGTGCGCCGGGTCGTGCTCCGCGGACCGGGTGAGGGCCGAGTGCAGATAGATCACGTGCGGCATGACGGTCGCGCCCACGATGCCGGTGGCCAGCAGGAGGCTTTCGGCGCCGGCGAAGCCAGGGAGCAGTCCGGCAGCCGCCTCGTGTGACGCGCCGGCGTCGACGGCCTGGTAGAGAAATCCACCCAGGATGATCAGGAGCATGCCGGCAAGCACCATCTCGAAACGGTGTCTGCCCTGCGGGGCGAGCGTCAGCAGGAGGATCGAAACGGCAGCGGTGATCAGAGCGCCGGGAATCAAGGGAATCCCGAACAGCAGATTGAGGGCGACCGCGCCGCCGATCAACTCGGCCAGGTCAGTCGCGATGGCCACGATCTCGGCCTGGCCCCAGAGGAACAGGGTGACTGGCCGCCCACAGGTTTCGCGGCACAGCTCGGGAAGGCTCCGCCCGGTCGCCATACCGAGCTTCGCGGACAGGTACTGAACGAACATGGCGACCACGTTGGCGACGACGATCACCCAGAGCAGCAAGTATCCGTAGCTGGCTCCAGCAGCCGTGTTGGTGGCGAAGTTTCCCGGATCGACATACGCCATGGAGACGATGAAGGCAGGCCCGAAGAAGGCGGCCCTCCGTGCCCATCCGCCGACCGAACGGGGGCTAGGCGATGGCCCGTCCTGCGGTCCACGGCTGTCGGCCACTGTCCGGGTCGGGGCGGCGGTGCCCGCTCCTGCGGCGTCGGTACTCATGTCGGTGTCGGTCATGGTGTCGAAGGCTTCCGTCGGCACTGGGGGGCACGTCGTCCACGGGCTACGAGGCGCCCGGCCGTGTAGAGGCACAGGAGGATCGCCATGGCCTGCTGCGGCGGCGTGCCGTAGATGGCCGCGGCCACCAGGGCCAGGAGATTGACGGCAATCAGGACTGAGGTACTGAGAGGCACGTGGGTCCTTAGCGGAGAAGCCGGCGGAAGGTCCGGAGCCGGGACAGCGGATGCACGGAGTCGCTGTCCCGGCTCGGTGGGCTCAGACTCAGCGGCTTCCGCCGCTGGTGCGGATGGAACCGTTGACCCCGTTCGGGAAGAAGCCGCCGGACGTGGCCTTCTTCGGCGTCAGGTAGACGACGTTGAGTACCCGGTCGGCGCTGCGGCCGAAGGCCAGACCATTGTTGTCGGCGGGCACGATGTTGGCCTTGCCGTTGCGCACGATGCCCTGGTCGTCGTCACTGCCGCCGTCGAGGCTGTCCCGCGCGTCGGAGATCTTGCCGGCCTGGTCCGCGAGACCGCGGTCGAGCAACGACACCCGGATGTTCGCGGCGTGGTACGCCTCGACCGCGAGAATCCCGGCGGCGGCACTGAGGTAGGTCTTGTTGGTGATGAGAGGCGCTGCGCCCTTGTAGGCGGTCACCCCGACGTCCTCGAAGATGTACGCCGCGAGCAGGAAGTTGTTGTCGTTGGCGTACGGGTCGAAGGTCTCGTGGCGACCGATGAGCCCAGCGGCGCGCGCGGCCGCGGTGAAGCTGCCTTGGATGTCGATCTGCGGCTGTGCCACGGTCGCCGAGCCGAGCGCGCCGCGCAGGAAGGCGACGTGATCCACCTCGTCACGTGCGATCTCCTCCGCGTACTGACGTACCGCACGAGTACGGAAGTTGACCTTGCGTCCGCCCGTCACCGAGCCGCGCTTGCCCTTGCCGGTCGTCAGGTTGTCGGCGAGGCCCTTGCCGTACACGGCGTAGGAGTAGAACTGGGCCTCCAAGTACTCCAGGTTGAGGGCGAAGTTCAGGATCGCGGAGTCGCTGGGCGCACGAGTGTCGCCGCCGTCGGCGTAGGCGCTCGACTCCGCCCCGGTCGCGGAGCCGGTCGCGGCCGCGGTCAGAACACCGGCGCCGACCACACCGAGGCCGGCCGCGCCGGCCCCCCGCATGAAGCGACGGCGGTCGACGTCATTCTCGGCGCTACGGCTGATCAGTTCACGTACAAAAGGCTTGCCGAACACGGTGAAATCCTTTCGCTTGGTGACGCTTGAGTGGTGATTCTCGGATGCTTGGTGCTGCTGGCTGAGCCGCCGGAACCAGTTCCCGAACAGCAGAGGGCCGAGACGGCACGCCATGTGTAGCCGCTCGCTCCCCGGCTGCCCGTGCGGAAGCGGGCCTGTCGTCCTGTCCACGCTTCGTGAGCGCGCAGTTGCTGTCAGGGATCCGAGAGTTCCGAGACGTCACCGACCCTGGTGTCTGCTGAACGCATGACCCGTCAGGTCGAACGAGCGCTTCTCAGGAGCTACCAGCAACCTCCCTGCTCTTGCGTAGGTGTTGCACTAACGCATAGCGCAAAGTACCTCATATTTGGGCAAGTTGCGCAATGGGTCTTTGTGTCTGCCCTTTCGGATGTTCATGGAAATACCCCGGAGGATGGCCACCTCGAGGATGCTCCTGTGCCCAACGGCCAGCAGGGTTCAGCTGCTGCGCACCGTTCATCAGTCTTGAATTCGCGTCTGGTCCACGATCGGATCGGTCACGTGCCTTGCGGTGCGCAGAATTGACTCGGATGGGCTAGTCGGTGCACTAAATTTCGCGAACGTTCGCGCGATGCTCGAAGACTGCTTCCTTCCGGTGCATTGGGGACGGGCGGCATTGTCGGAATTGCGGCCCTGCGCGGATCGGATGCATGTCCGCTCCATAGCGGCCTACAGATTCGGGTCGATCTGCCCGTGGGCGACGAGGCGGCAAGCGGATTCGGGGCAGGCGCCGTGGATGTCTGATCGTCGTTCCACGCGGCTGTGTTCGAGGCCGTGGAGCCACGAGAAACGGCGTCTCGTGCCCCTGCCGTAGTCGCCCGTCCCCGGTGCTGGGAAAGTGCCGGGCCTGGGTGATGATCGGGCACGATGGGGTGTCGTCGGACCGGGGAGAGGCAGACGTCGCGGTCCGGCGCCCATACGGCTGCGGGCTGGATGGACCTGCGTGACGCGCGGCCCAGCTCCGCACGTGTTCTCGTCGCTTGTGACTTCCGATGGGCGGAAGTCCCACTTCGTAAGGGACACAGATGCGTAAAGCAGTTCTCACCGTGGCCCTGATCGCCGCGGTGTCCTCGGTTGTGCCGGCATCGGCAGGCGCTTGGGCGGGGGGAAAGGCCGAAGACAGCGGGCTCGGCGTGATCGGACTGACCTCCGGTCAGCGGCTGGTGGAGTTCCGTACCGGCGAGCCCTCCAAGCCCTGGCAGCTGGGCAAGGTCAGCGGGCTCAGCGGAGACACGAAGCTGGTGGGCATCGACTTTCGTGTGCAGAACTCCAAGCTGTACGGGGTCGGAGACAAGGGCGGCGTCTACACGCTGAACACCCGCAACGCGAAGGTGGCCAAGGTCTCCCAGCTGACCGTGGCACCGGCCGGTAAGTTCTTCGGGGTCGACTTCAACCCGGCGGCGAACAGGCTGCGCGTCATCAGCGACACCGGCCAGAACCTGCGCCATAACATCGACGACCCGGCCGCCCCGCGTACCACTACCGTCGACACCCCGCTGACGAACCCCACGATGCCCCCCTCATCGGCCAAGGGCGTGACCGGCGCGGCGTACACGAACAACGACCTCAACGCGGACACCGCGACGGCGCTGTTCGACATCGACACGACGAACGACCGCGTCTCGCTCCAGTCGCCCGCCAACTCCGGCACCCTCGCCCCCACCGGCACCCTCGGCGTCAACGCGGGGCCGAACGCCGGATTCGACATCTACTTCTCCCACCAGGCCCGCACGAACCAGGGTTTCGCCGCGCTGAGCGTCAATGGTGCCTACTGCTTCTATGAGGTAAACGTGCTGACCGGCCAGGCCGAGGAAGTCGGAGTGTTCCCTCGCAGCCATCAGGTCACCGATGTCGCGCTGCCCCTGAACCAGAGCTGAGCGCAGAATGAGGCGTGGTGGCGACGTCAGGTCGGCGCCACGCTCTACCGCCGTTGCCGCCGCGCGGTCAGCCAGGCCCAGGTTCTCCGAGCCGGTAACCAGAACCTCGGAGTCCGGCCGAAGGAACGCCTGGTTCCGGGCGCCGCGGTGCCGGTACGCCGGCGTCTCCGTGGCGTGCGGAGGGCTGCACCGTCGTGATCACGCAACCAAGGTATGGGAACTTTCAACTAACTGATCATTTCAGAATGAGTTGAGTTGAGGTCTTGCTCCTGGCGAAGTTGGTCGGCGAGGTGTTCGGGTGCGTGCTGATCTTGTTCCGGACCGAGCCGAGCTGCACCGCGCCGACCTCTTGGATCTTGAGTACTACGCTGTTGACGGCTCGCATGTCCGGGCCCTCGAAGGGGGGATCACGTCGGCTCCTCGCCGGTCGACCGCGTCCGTCCCGGCTCGAAGCATCACCTGATGGTTGACCGGCACGGAACCCCGCTCGCCGTCACGCTCACCGGCGGCCACCGCCACGACGTCACTCAGCTGCTGCTCCTGCTCGATACGGTCCCGCCGATCCGGGGGCTACGCGGAGGGCCTCGCCGCCAGCCGCGGCACCTGTATGCCGACCGAGGCTACGACTTCGACAAGTACGGGCGCCTGCTGTGGAAGTGCGGCATCAAGCCGATGATCGCCCGACGCGGCGTGGCCCATGGCTCAGGGCTTGGCGAAGTCCGTTGGGCGGTGGAACGGGCCTTCGCCAGTCCGTTCTATACCTCCACCACGTCCAAGCCGAGGAAGGGAAACATGAAGTCGCCCGACGGGTAGGGCGCATGCGGGTGCGCGGCCACGCACAGGCCCCCTGCTCGGTGGACCTGGTCCAAGTACTTGTCCACCAGGCCGTCCCTGACCTGGTGGGTCCAGTCGACGACCTCGCCGGGATTGAGGCCGACCGCGAGCCAGTGCCCGGTCTTCGTGGTCACCTCCTCACCGAGAAGGATCAAGAAGTCATCGGCGGCCAGATGCCCCCATACACCCGGGAGTGCAGCTGAGTTGTGCTCCGTCGTCGCGATGAAGTCGAGCCCGGCGGCGCGCGCCTGAACGGCCAACTCCTCGGGGGTGAGTTCCCCGTCCTAGTGGACGGAGTGGACATGGCGGTCCCGGCGGTACCAGGCCGACCCACGTCCGACCGCACGCGCCGGCGGGAAGCTCGAACTCGACAAGGTTCTCCTCCCAGAGTCCTGTCAAGCCAACGTCCCAAGCGGGGCAACCTGTTCCACCGCCCGCAGAGCACGATCTCGGTCGAGACGTCAGACCAAGATCTCGTTCTGAAACGATCAGTAAGCCTCCAGTGCAGACCAGCAGCTGTTACGTCCATCGAAAGGTGCTTTCATGCTTCGTCGTATCGCGTTCACCCTGGCCTCCGTGGCCGCCGTCGGTTTCGTCGCTGCCGCCCCCGCCGTCGCCAACGACTGGGAGGGCGGCAAGACCGTCGCCGGCTACCAGCACGTCGAGGGCCACAAGGCGAGCGCGGAGTACCTGAACCTCGGTGGACCGCACGGCATCACCCATGCCAAGGAGAAGAAGATCCACTTCGCGGCCGAGCGCGGCTACTTCTACAACCAGTACCTGCACGGCCGCTAGTCTGCGCCGAGTGTGGGGCCTGCCCTTCGGGAGGCGGGCCCCACGTGCGTGCTCCTCAGCGCCGTGCTGGCCGTCGGGCCGCATCGTTTGCTTCACGTGGCGCAGGCCGCCAGGTGCCCGGTCTCCCGCAGCTCGCCGACCTACGCTGCCCCGCGCCCGCTCGTGCGTCCCGGCAGCCGTGAGCCCGCCGGAGGCGACCGCCCCCGGCCCGGCCGCCTTCTACCGGGGCATACAGGGCGGGAACCTGTGCTTGCTGGCGCGGTGCACGGTCGGCGATTCCGGACCCGGAGCTCACCTGGGCCCCAGCAACACCCAGGGGTTCACCCTCTGCCTGCTCGTCCTGTGCACCGTCCGCCCCTGATCGGCACCGGACATGAGCGGACCCCGAGTCGGTGAAGATGACTCGGGGCCCGGCGCGTTCCAGCTCCCTCACGCAGGGCGTGGGGAGGAGGGCTCAGCTCTTGGGCATGAGGACGGTGTCGACGATGTAGACGGTGGCGTTGGCGGTGGGGACGTTGCCGCAGACGACCTTGGAGGTGTCGTTGACGGTGTAGTTCTCGCCGGAGCCCTTGGTGGTGAGAGGGGACTTCTGGAGGGTGTCGTAGGTGCCGCTCTCCAACTGCATGGGGGAGAGCTTCTCGCCGACGACGTGGTAGGTGAGGATGTTGGTGAGCATCTCCTTGTCGGCCAGGACCTTGTCCAGGTCGGCCTTCGGGATCTTGGCGAAGGCGTCGTTGGTCGGGGCGAACACGGTGATGTTCTGAGCGTTGTTGAGGGTGTCGACGAGGCCGGCCTTCTTCACCGCCGTGACCAGGGTGGACAGGGCCGGGTTGTTCGAGGCGGCGGTGGCGACCGGGTCCTGGGCCATGCCGTCGAAGGAACCCGCGCCGTCCTCGGGGACGGACGCGCAGGCCGGACCGAACGGGCCGTCCGCAGGCATCGCGCCCTCGGCCGGTGTGCTGGACTGCTCCTCAGCGGGGGCGGAGCTCGAGGACTTGTCCGCGGCGGCGTCGGAGGAGCTGTCGTCCCCGCCGCAGGCGGTCAGCGTCAGGGGCAGGACGGCGGCAGCGGTGAGGGCGAGAGCGGCGCGGCGGTAACGGAAGGCGGTCAAGGCATTCTCCTGTGTGTTCGATCGGTAGCACTACGTGTTCATTGTTGGATAGGCATCGGCGAGGTATTCCGATGTTCCGCAATGCTGACGTCAGGCCAGGTGCCCCCGGCCCAGGGCGGCTCGGGTCAGACCGCTGGTCCCTGGAGAGGCTGGGGGGCGGCGTCCGCTGTGCGGCGGATCAGTCGTGCGGCTCTGATCGTCATGTCAGCTATTCGGGGCTGCCACGAAGACGGATTGGTCGGTAGGCGAGAAAATTCGTCCGTCGCGCCCCGGGCGTCCGGCCTCGATGGAGTTGGCCCGTCCGGGTGTCATGCCGGGATCGACCAATCCAAGGCTGCCGCCGTGACGAATAGCCGGATGTGAGCGGGCGTCAGGAGGAGGCCCCGCTCACGACGAGGGTTCCCCGCCGGCTGCGTGGAACCTCATCTCGCCCTTCACGGCGAAAGGCCGGTGGAGGGCGGCTGTTGTGGGGCGCCACTCTCCTGGGCGCCCCACAACGGACCGACCGGCCCCCAAGGGTGTCCCCCGTAAAACGATCACGTGAGTCGACAGTCCCCGTTCGGACGGCGACGATGAGCCCCTCTGGTCGGCTGACCGCTGCCGAACCGTTGTCTCGTGAGTGGGCCGGGGCCCGGCCGCGGGAGCAGGCCGCGTATCAGGCGGCTGCTCTCCTCTACGACCTGCCAGGCTGCTTGAGGAGGTACTGCGACGGGCGTACGCCGGCACCGTGGCTCGACCAGCTTCTGGTGTCGGTCAGGCTCTCGTGCGGCTGCGGGCTGCCTGATGAAACGCATCCTGATCGCGCAAATGCGTTCAGCGGTTGTCACCGTCGCCCTGACGGCGGCGCTGTCCTCGGTCATGCCTGCTTCGGCGGGCGCCTGGGCGGCCGGCCCGTCGTCCGCCTGGCCGACGTCGATGACTTGACCGCCCAGGCACAGAGCACCGGCTCGTTCCCCAGGAACCCCCAGGTCACCGACGCGGTCCTGTCTCTTGACCAGCGCTGACGCGCTTCACGTCGGGCCGGGAGGACAAGCGCTTCTGCGGGGCGCCCCAGGAGTGGCGCCCCGCAGACGCTGTTCCTCACAGCCGTCACCGCGGGAAACGGGTGCGGCGTCCATCTTTGTCGGTGCCGCTGTGTACGGCGCACCTTCCGAACGACCGCACAACGGGCATTCGGCACAGGGCGGATGGTGGATCGGTCCCCGCGGTGACTTCTCACCGATCTTTGTGGCACGTCCGCGCTGATGAGTGTGGCGTGGACGACGAGGTTGTCCCGGTGTTCGCCGCGGTCGCGGTCGTAGGCACCGGAGCAGCTCTGCCTCGCCTGCGCCGAGCGCCCTGGCGGCCGCAGCGTCGCCGCCCTGCGGTACTTCACCGTCTACGGCCCTCCCCGGCAGCGCGCCGACATGTTCACCCACGGCGCCCTGTACGCCGCCCCGACCGGGAAGCCCCTGCGCCTGTACGGAGACGGCCACCAGTGCCGCGACCTCACCTACATCGACGACGTGGTCACCGCCACGATCGCCGCCGGCGCCGTCCCGAACGCGCACGGCACCATCAATGTCGGCGGCGGCTCGAACACATCGCTGCTGGACGGGGTCAACATCGCCAACAGACTCACCGGCCGCGAGATCCAGCTCCATCAGGACCACGTGCGCAACGAGGACGTCCTCGTCACGCGCGCCGGCCTCAGCTGCCCGACGGCCAGGATGTCGTCCTGGTCGACATCGGCGGGTACTTCGCGGCCAGACTCGACAGAGGAGCATTCTGGGGTTGTGGGGGCACGCGGCCGCCACCAACGCGTCCGGGTGATGGTGATCACGGGACCCGCGGAGGAGGGATGCGTAGGCTTGTGGAGTGGTTGCGGCAGAGCCCGCTGGATCAGCGGAACCCTCCCACGGCTAGCTGGCGAAGCGTCAGGAAAGTCAGCAAGAGGTCAGCATGAATCCTGAAGGACCCGGGGAACGCTGCCCGGACACGCGACTCGTTGTAGGGTGAGAAAACAGCCCTTGACCTGCAAAAAAGCAGGCAGGGAGCCTATCACCAGGAGTACCTCGATGCTACGTACGATGTTCAAGTCCAAGATCCACCGGGCCACCGTCACCCAGGCCGACCTGCACTACGTCGGTTCCGTGACGATCGACGCCGACCTGATGGACGCCGCCGACCTGCTGCCCGGCGAACTGGTCCATATCGTTGACATCGACAACGGCGCCCGCCTGGAGACGTACGTCATCGAGGGCGAGCGCGGCTCCGGTGTCATCGGGATCAACGGCGCCGCCGCACACCTCGTGCACCCCGGTGACCTGGTCATCCTGATCAGCTACGCACAGGTCGAGGACGCCGAGGCCCGCGCGTTCACCCCGAAGGTCGTCCATGTCGACACGGACAACCGGATCGTGGCGCTCGGCACCGACGCGTCCGCCCCGGTGCCCGGGACCCGTACGGAGCGGAGCCCGCACGCGGTCGTCGCGGGCGGCTGAACCGGCCGCCCGTGCCCACGGAACGAGGAGAGCTGAAGCCCATGGCGGAGAACGCTGCTGTAGAGATCAGCGACGACCGGGAGCGCGGCACGCTCACGGCCTTCGAGGAGGGGAAGGCCGCCGGAACCATCGCGTACTTCGTCATGGAGCCCGCCCCGGGTGCGCTCGTGGCCGTCCATACGGTGGTCCGCCCCGAGCACGAGGGCAAGGGCATCGCCGGAGCCCTCGTCCGGAAGTTCTACGCCATCGCCGCCCAGGAGGGCGTCCCCGTCGTGCCCCTGTGCCCGTACGCGGCGAAGTGGGCGCAGCGCCACCCCGACGAGGCACCCGCGGCTCCGGAGGGGCTCGTACGGGAGGCGGAGCGGGAGCTCAAGGACCATCCCGAGCTGTTCTGAGGGGAGGGGGAGGAGCGGCGGGCGTCCGCCGCTCCTCACGCGGTCAGTGACGTGTCCGCCGCGCCGCGGAGCGCGAGGTCCTGGCGGATGTACCACTCCGTGCGCAGCACCTGGTGCTGAACGTCCGGCGGCAGAGCGGCGATCCGGCCGGGAGCGGCGCCTCGTGCCACCTCGCTGCGGTGGGCGAGGATCGCCGCGAGCTTCTGCGGGAGCCAGGGCGCGACATCGACCGTCGTGGTGATCCACGCGTCGTCCGAGACGTGGAACGCCTCGGTGGGCGTGCCCGGCCGGCCCAGGCGCCTGCCCACCTCCTCGGCGGCCGAACGCGGGTGCGTGGCCAGGTAGAGGGCGCTCGGCTGCCACGGTTCGCCGGCCTCGGGGAAGAGCCGGGCGAGCCCTGCCGCCCGGGCGGCCAGGGCGGTGACCCGGTAGGCGTGTACGTGGTCGGGGTGGCCGGTCATGCCGCCGTAGGCGTCCGGGGCGATCACCACCTGCGGCCGGACCGCACGGATGTGGGCCACCACGGCGCCCACCGCCTCGTCCAGCGGCGCGTCCACGAACCGGGGCCGGCCCGGGGCCGACTCCGGCACCCGCGCGTCCGCGTAGCCGAGGAGCCGCGGCGCTCCCGCGCCGAGGAACTCCAGGGCCCGCGCGAGCTCGGTGGCCCGGTGGCTTCCCTCCACCCAGGTCGCGGTGACCACAGCGGTCCGCGCGCCGGCCGCCGCGTGCCGGGCCAGTACGCCGCCCGAGAAGAGGGACTCGTCGTCCGGGTGTGCGTGGACGGCGAGCACGCTCGGCAGGGACATGGCGGAGGCCTTCCTGTCGGTGCAGTCGGGGCCGGTGCAGTCGGGGCCGGCGCGGGCGGGGCCTCACATCCGTGACCGGCACATCCCGCAGCAGGATATCGGCGTGGGGCACTGTGGTGGACCTGAAGGCCGTACTCCCTCGCCCGTCGTACGTGTGGACTCGACAGGCGGGGGCAGCCGCACCGGGAGACGGTGGAGGAAAGCTCCATCTGTCCGTTTCATGTCGTTGTGGAGGATCGAAATGACCCACCCGTACCCCGACCCCGTACCGCCGTCGCCGACGCCTCCGCCCGTGCCGGGTCCGCCCACCCCCGTGCCGAGCCCGCCGCCCGTGCCGCCGGGCCCCGCCCCGGTGCCGCCCGGCCCGGCCCCGGACCCGATCCCGCAGCCTCCGGCGCCCGGGCCCGACCCCGTACCGGACCCGGAGCCGCAGCCCGAGCCCACCGGGCCGTAGCGGCGTCAGGGCAGATGGAGCGGGGTCTCCGTACCTACGGTGGCCCCGCTCGGCCCAGCCCCGTCAGCGCGTCCGCGTGCGCCAGGCCGCTCTCCGCGGCGATCGCGTCCATCGTCTGGGCCTCCCGTACCGTCGCGAACACCACCTCGCCCTCCGGCGCCGTCGAGCGGAAGCCGTACACCGCCGGGCGCGGCAGGCTGTTGTACGCCCACGGGGTGGAGAAGTAGTACGCCCCCGTGTCGTACAGGACGACGAAGTCGCCCTCGGCCAGCTCCGGCAGCTCCCGGCCGTGCGCCACCACATCGCCCGCGAAACAGCACGGCCCCGCGATGTCCTGGGCCAGCGGCCGTCCGCGTTTCGGCGAGCCGTCCTCCGCGAACGCCCCGACCCGCAGCGGCCAGGAGTCGGGCATGAAGACCGTACGGGTCGCGGTCTGCGCCCCCGCGTGGGTGAGCGTGATCCGGCGGCCGCCGGCGTCCTTCGTGTACTCCACCCGCGCCCCGATGAAGCCGTTCTTCGCGAGCAGCGACCGGCCGAACTCCGTCACGAGTCCGTACCGGCCGGAGAACAGCCCCGGAGCGGCCGCCGTCAGCGCGTCCACGTACGCGGAGTAGGTCGGGTGCGTGGTGTCGTCCGTGAAGTTGACCGGCAGCCCGCCACCGATGTCCAGGCTGGTCACCTGCCGGGTGCCGAGGCGTTCGTTGATCTCCTCGGCCAGCTCGTACGTCTGCGCCACGCCCGCTGCGATCAGCTCCAACGGGCAGCCCTGGGAGCCGACATGGGCGTGCAGGCGGGTCAGCCACGGGCGCGCCCCGAAGGCCCGTACGACTGCCTCGCGGGCGCCCGGATCACGGAGCGCCACCCCGAACTTCGAGGTGTCCGTCGCGGTGGACATCGGGCCGATCGCCCCGCCGCCCACCTGTGGGTTGACCCTCAGTCCGAGGACGGAGGGGGCATCGCGGTGCCGCAATGCGTCGATACGGTGGAGCTCGGCGATGCTGTCGGCGTTGACGGCCACCCCGAGGGCGAGCGCCAGCCGGATCTCCTCGCGGGTCTTGGCGGGGGAGTCCAGGACGATCGCCGCCGGCGCGAAACCGGCCTCGACGGCGAGCCGCAGCTCACCCGGGCTCGCCACCTCGCACCCCATGCCGCAGTTGGCGAGCAGCCGCAGGACCGGGACGAGGGAGGAGGCCTTGGCCGCGAAGGTGTGCAGCACACCGGGGCTGTGGGCGAACGCCTCCCGCAGCTCGGCGACGGACGACCGCACCCCGTCCGTGTCGACGAACCCGGCCACCGGACGGGACTCGCTCAACAGGCCCTGCCCGACGGCCGCCCGGACGGCCGCGTCGAAGCGGACGGCGGGCCGCCGGAGGGGTGGCGTCGGTGTCTGGGTCGTACGGCCGGAGTCGGTGATGACTGCCCCCACAGGTCTTCGGTGAAAGAGGCTGGACCTCAGGCGATGAGCCCCACCACCGCCTCCGGCGTCAGCATCCGGAACGTGAACGCCTGCTGGAAGTAGAGGTGGATGCCGGTCGCGTCATGGTCCGCGTAACCGATCGACAGGTCCTGGCCCAGGCAGAGTTCGAAGTCGCCGCCCCGGGTCGACAGCAGCACCCCGCCCTTGACGGCGGGCGCCCACAGGATCTCGCCGTCCACGATACGGGCCAGGTGCGTCTTGACCGGATAGCCGTGGTCCGACATCTCGGCGGCCTCGGTGAACGCGTCCGCGCCGAGCAGCAGCCGGTACGGTCCCTCGACACCGGCCAGCCGCAGCCGCGTCACCGCCTGGCTGACCGCCACCGGATAGTCCCGGGCATCGGCGGGCAGCGGCAGCGGGTCGTGCGAGGAGCCGTCCCGCAGACCGGTGATCCCGGCCGACGCGTACCCGTCGATGACCGCCATGTCCTCCGCGAACGCGCAGGTGCGCGCGGCGTCCTTGACGGGCTGCCAGTCGCTGTCGGCGGAGCCGCGCTCCACGTCGTCAACGGCCTGCCTGCTCACCGTGAACGGCACGCGCCACTCGATGACCGGCATCGATGTGCGCGCCCGGGCCACCACGTCCGGCGTGGGCGGGTCGATGTCCCGCAGATGGCCGTCACCGACCGCGGCCAGCGTCGGGCCGTCCGGATCGGAGACATCGACGACGCGCCGGCCCGCGACATGGCGGCGGAACGTACGCCGGGCCTCCTCCTCGATCTCGTCCCAGGCGGCGGGGGTGACCGGTGCGAGTTCGCGGTGTAGATTGTCCATCACTGGGCGCTTTCTTGCAGGCTGCCGATGCGCAGCGAACCGTGGTCCGAGCCGCCCGTCCCGTTTCCGTTTCCGTTTCCGTTTCCGTTTCCGTTTCCGGTTCCGGTTCCGGGGGAATCCTGCCGGACCGGTGCGGGCACCGGTTCCGGCCGGTCCTCAGCGCCGGCCTGGTCGGGCGGGGGCGGCGGATCGTCGAGGAACTCGGCGCGGGGGGCGAAGAAGAGGCCTCCGGTGACCGCCGTGGAGAAGTCGAGGATGCGGTCGTGGGTGCCGGGCGGATCGCCGAGGAACATGTTGCGGAGCATGCGTTCGGTGACGTCGGGGTCGGCCGCGTACCCGATGAAGTACGTGCCGAACTCGCCCTGACCGAAGTTCCCGAACGGCATGTTCGCCCGCAGGATGTCGCGTTCGGTGCCGTCCGGGTCGGTGATCGTGTTGAGCGCGAGATGGGAGTCGGCGGGCTTCTCGTCGTCGGGGAACTCCACGTCGTCGAGCTTCGTACGACCGATGACGCGTTCCTGCTCCTCCACGGAGAGCGCGTTCCAGGAGGTCAGGTCGTGCAGATACTTCTGCACGACGACGTAACTGCCGCCCTCGAACTCCGGATCGTCGTCCGCGCCGACCATCGCCGCCGAGCGGGCGTCGTCGCCCACCGGGTTCTCCGTACCGTCGACGAAGCCCAGCAGATCCCGGTGGTCCAGGTAGCGGAAGCCGTGCGTCTCGTCCACGATGCGCAGCGCCCCGCCGAGCTTGGTGAGCAACTGCGCCGCCCACGCGAAGCAGACGTCCATCCGCTCGGCCCGGATGTGCAGCAGCACATCCCCCGGGGTCGCCGGGGCGTGGTGGAGCCGGCCCCGCAGCTCCTGGAACGGGTGGAGGTGGGCGGGGCGCCCTCCGCCGAACAGGCGGTCCCAGACGGCGGAGCCGAACCCCGTCACGCAGGCGAGACCGGCGTCCGGGTAGCGGAAGCCGAGGGAGCGGGCGACGGCCGCCAGGTCCGGAAGCACCTCCCGTACGGCGTCCTCACCGCCCGGCTCGACCGTCCCGACCAGGAACAGCGCCGCATTGGTCAGCGGGGCCACGACGGGCTGGACGGCTACAGGGTCGGGGACGGCTGCGGACATGCGCGGCACTCCAGGCATCGGGTGAATCGCGTGTACAGGGCTCGCAGCCCACTAAGCCACGCCCCGTGGACAGCCGCACCCGGGGTGACCCGGCCGAGCCACCCCCGGGTGAGTCGGCCGAGCCACCCCGGGTGACCCGGGCGAGCCCCTCGGGGTGCGTACGCCTCAGCCCGCCTCGACCTCGGACCTGTCCCCGCCCCACAGCGTGTGGAACGACCCCTCCCGGTCCGTACGCCGGTAGGTGTGCGCCCCGAAGAAGTCCCGCTGCCCCTGCGTGAGCGCCGCCGGCAGCCGGTCCGCGCGCAACCCGTCGTAGTAGGACAGCGCGGCGGCGAAACCGGGCGTCGGCACGCCCTGGCGCGCCGCCTCCGCAACCACCGCCCGCCAGTCGTCCTGTGCGGCCCCGATCTCCCGCCCGAACTCCTCGTCCGACAGCAGGCTCACCAGCTCCGGCCGGGAGTCGTAGGCGGCCCGGATACGGTCCAGGAACGCCGCGCGGATGATGCAGCCCGCCCGCCAGATCGCCGCCACCGAACCGAGGTCGATGTCCCAGTCGTACGCCTCGCTGCCGGCCCTGATCTGGTGGAAGCCCTGCGTGTACGAGACGACCTTCGAGGCGTACAGGGCCTGCTCGACCCGGTCCGCGAACGCCGCCGCGTCCGCTCCCTCCAGCGGCTCCGCCACCGGCCCCGGCAGCTCCCGTGACGCCTCACGCAGGTCCACATGACCGGAGAGCGAGCGCGCGAAGACCGCTTCGGCGATCCCGGAGACGGGAACGCCCAGGTCGAGCGCGATCTGCACCGTCCACCGCCCGGTGCCCTTCTGCTCCGCGCGGTCCTGCACGACGTCGACGAACGGCTTGCCGGTGGCCGCGTCCGTATGGGCGAGGACCTCGGCGGTGATCTCGATGAGGTACGAGTCCAGCCGTCCGGTGTTCCAGCTCCGGAAGGTCTCGGCGATCTGCGCGGGGGAGTACCCGGCGATCCGGCGCAGCAGGTCGTACGCCTCGGCGATCAGCTGCATGTCCGCGTACTCGATGCCGTTGTGCACCATCTTCACGAAGTGCCCGGCCCCGTCGGGGCCGATGTGCGCGGTGCACGGGGTGCCGTCCTTCGCCTTCGCGGCGATCTTCTCCAGCATCGGGCCCAGCGACGCGTACGACTCGGCCGATCCGCCCGGCATGATGCTCGGGCCGTGGAGCGCGCCCTCCTCCCCGCCGGAGACGCCCGCCCCGACGAAGTGGATCCCGCGGTCCCGCAACTCCTTCTCCCGGCGGCGGGTGTCCTCGAAGTGGGCGTTGCCCCCGTCGATGATGACGTCGCCGTCCTCCAGCAGCGGCGCGAACTCCTGGATCACCGCGTCCGTGGGATCGCCGGCCTTCACCATGATCACCAGTCGCCGGGGGCGTTCCAGCGCCGCGACGAACTCCTCGGGGGAGTGCGCGGCGACGAACGTGCCCTCGTCACCGAACTCCTTCACGAGGGCGTCGGTCCGGGAGGCCGTGCGGTTGTGCACGGCGACGGTGAAGCCGTTGCGGGCGAAGTTCCGGGCCAGGTTGCGGCCCATCACCGCGAGTCCGGTGACGCCGATCTGGGCAGTGCCGCTCATCTGTGTGCTCCTGCGGTTCCGGGGGCGTTCGGGTCGGATTCCGGGGACGGTCGGGTCAAGGGGTACGGGGCGGGGGCCGGCGGCGTTCACGCGCCTTCGGTAGAGCCCTCGACGGCAGAGCCCTTGACGGAGGAGCTGTCAACAGAAGCGCCGTCCTTCGCGGCGCCGTCGACGAGCGCACCGTCGGCAACGAGCGCACCGTCGGGCAGCGAACCGTCCAGCAGGCTCTCGTCGTCCCCGTCCTCGGGGATCACGTGCATCGCGGCCTCCTCGGCCGACGCCGCCGCGCCGTCGATGCCCACATCGCTGGCGGTGAGCGTGGCCGGAACGCTGCCCTCCGCCTGCTGGGTCAGCCGCCCGGCACGGGCGACGCCGACCTTGCCGTCCCAGAGCTCGCCGTCCCCGCCCGCCAGGTCTCCCACACCGTCGCCGGTGAAACCGGGCGTCTCGGGAACCTCCCTGGTCAGCCGTGCTTCGAGCGACTCACCCGTGAGACTCTCGGCAGCTGTGGTACCGAGGCCCTCGACCACCCAGGGCCGGTCAGGCGGCGAATAGCCCTCGTCCAGCGGATCGCCGGTGCCGGAGGGGTCCAGCAGCGTGTCCTCGGCGCCGAGCTGTTCATCGGGGTCGGAAGCCTCCTGCTCCTGGGGCTGGTAGACGTCGTCCCCCCAGTCGGTGTCGCTCATGGCGCGCATCCTTTCCTCGGGAGAACCACTGTCCCCTGTACGCAATTCCACTCCGGTCCCGCTCCGGCCGCAAAGGGAAGATCGGATCTCGGCTCTCCGCCGTGGTGCGCAGGAAGGGTCCGTACGGAGGTCACGGCCCCGCCGTACGGGGGTGGGAGCCGGAACGACAGGGCTTCCGGCGAGAACCTCCGCCCCGGCATCCGCCGGAGCGGACCTACTGGGCGTGGCAGGACCACCACGTGCTGCAGCGCATCCCACGAGCTCGTCGGCGACGGGATTGCGGCCCTCCAGCGACATGGCGACCAGCGACACCGGCGACCAGCGACATGGCGACCGGGGACATGCCGACCGTGTGCGAACTGACCGGTCAGTAGGGGCAGCAGTCCGACGGGTCGGGGAGCACACCGAGCCCACCTCGCCCACCTGCGAAAATGCGTTGGCGCGACAGGCGGACGGGCTGACATCCTGCCCACCGCACGCCCGAACGCCGGGCGGCCGGGCGGAGCAGAGCGGGGGAGCGGCAGCCGTGGACGTGTTCACCACGAAGGCGGGGCAGGTGCGGGGGCGGCGTTCCGGACGGGATCCGGGGATCACCGCCGTACGCGGACTCCCTTACGCGGCACCGCCGTTCGGCGCCGACCGGTTCCGGGCGCCGCGTCCGGCGCAGCCCTGGGACGGCGTACGCGAGTGCACCGCGTTCGGCCCCGTGGCGCCCCAGTCAGCCGAACTGCCCGGCTCACCGGCCTGGTCGCCCGGCGACGAGGACATCCTCACGCTGAACATCTGGGCACCGGCGGACGGGCCCGGAGACCTGCCCGTGCTCGTCTGGATCCACGGCGGCGCGTACGTCTTCGGCTCCTCCGCCCAGCCCGACTTCGACGGCACCGCCCTCGCCGCCCGGGGGCTCGTCGTCGTCACGTTCAACCACCGCCTGGGCTTCGAGGGGTTCGGCCACGTTCCCGCCGACGGCGAGGGGCCCGCCTGTCCCGACAACCGAGGGCTGCTCGACCAGATCGCCGCCCTGGAATGGGTACGGGACAACATCGCCGCCTTCGGTGGCTCACCCGGGCGCGTCACCCTGGCCGGACAGTCCTCCGGTGCCACCTCCGCGGCCTGCCTGATAGCGACCGAACGGGCGCGCGGCCTGTTCCAGCGTGCCATCCTGCACAGCGCCGTCAACGCCTGCGCCACGGTCGAACAGGCGGCCCGCACCACTGCCGAGGTCGCGGCGGCGGCCGGCGTGCCCGCCACCCGCGCGGGGCTGCTCGCCGCGTCACCGCAGACGCTGGTGAGCGCAGCCGACCGGGTCGTCGACCGGTACCGGCAGGACCCCGGCTCCGGGCGGCGCCACTACGATCCGGCGATCTACGGGCCCGTCGCCGACGGGGACCTGCTGCCCTCCGACCCGCTGGAGGCGTGGGCCGCCGGAGCCGGGGCCGAGGTGGAGCTGCTGGTCTGCCACACGACGGAGGAGTACTGGCTCCTGGACGCTGTGGGGAGCAGCGCCCAGGTCACCACGGAACGGCAACTCGCCACGTTCGCCGAGGACTTCGGCCTGCCGTCCCACCTTGTCGACGGCTACCGCGACCGTATGCCGGACGCGCCCGTGCTCGACGTCTATCTCGCCCTGTACGGAGACCTCCTCTTCGCCGAATACAGCAGCCGGCTCGCCGAGACCCACGCCCGGGCCGGCGGACGGACCTACCTCTCCCGCTTCGACCGCCGGAGCGGCGGGACAGGCGGGAGCGGCGTGGACGGCAGGGGCGGCGAGGACGGCGGGAGCGGCGAGGACACCAGGGGCGGCGGAGACGGCGGGAGCGGCGGAGACGGCGGGCGAGTCCGGGCCTGGCACTGCGCGGACATCCCCTTCGCCTTCGGAAACCTCCACCAGGAGAGCCTCCATTTCCTGACCGGCGGCCCGCCCGGCCCGGCCGACCACGAGCTGGCGCACCGCATGACCGGCGCCTGGGCCGCGTTCGCCGCCCACGGGGACCCGGGCTGGGCCCCGCTGGACGGCGGCGGAGAAGCGACCGCGGTGCGGGTGTGGCGTATGACCGGGGAGGAGGCCCGGGAGACCGACGCCTGCCGCGACCTGTGGCGTGCGGCCGGCCTGCCCCTGCTGGCCCCCTGAGCCTCCAGGCCGAGACCCGGGGGCCTGCTGAGGCCCACCGCAGCTAGTACGGCGGCAACCGCAGCGCCCCCGTGCCGTCCCGCACGTCGTGCACGACGCGGATCTTCCCCACCGGGTTGCCGCGCTCGTCCGCCGTGACCAGGACCGCGTCGTCAGGGTTGACGCAGCGCCCCCGCTCACCTGGTTCCGGGCAGAACAGCAGGTAGCCGGTCTGCCGGTCGACCCGGCCCGGCTCCAGGCGCCACACCCACTGGTAGCTGCTCATGACCACGTCCGGGTATGTGGCGCGCAGCTCCTTCCGCACGGCGTCCTGGACCGTCTTCCCGAACGCCTCCCTCACCTTGAACGGCCGCACCACGCTGGCGCTGCCCGCCGTGTCCACCTGCCCGGCCCTGATGTCGTAACTGGCCGAGTGGTAGGTGTGCTTGGTGAGCGAGCCGAGGAGGTCGCTGCGGGTCAGCCGCATCATCGTGGGCCAGGAGTCCTTGCCCCGGTCGCGCTTGCCTGCGACGGCGGGGGAGACCACGTTCACGTGACTGGCCTTCGCCTTCGCGAGCGGGCTGTCGGCTCCGCTCGCCGTGACCCAGCGCTGGACGCAGTCCCCGATGTCGGCGAGCACCCGCCGCACGGTGGCGTCGGTCAACTCGGCGACCACGTACGGCGGTGTGCCGGTGGGGCCGAGGGCGATGACCTCGTAGCCGCACGCGTCGAAGGCGTCCCGCAGGGTGCGGAACGCCGCCGCGTCCGCCCGTCCGCGCGCCACCGCTTCCGTCAGGACCCCGGCGCACTCCTTGCCGTCGCAGGTGCCCTTGTCCGCATTGACGCGCAGCCGGACCACGGCGTCCCGGTCGTCGGCCACCGCGAAGGTGACCTCGGAGCCTCCGGTGCCCGGGAAGAGTGTGCGTGCCCCGATCGCCTTGATCTGACCGGGGAAGTGCCTGTCGGCCAGTTCCTCAGCCGCCCGCCGGTCCTCCTTGGTGGTGACCACCCCGCAGGCACCGGCCAGTGCGACCAGCGACCCCGCCAGTACGCAGGTGACGGCGGCTCTCCACTGTCTGCGGCGTGATCCGGCCATGGTCGGCTCCTCGGGGTGGTGCTGCCCTGTGTTCCTGTGACAGTAGGACCGGGCTGGGCGGGCCGGATGAGTACGCCTACTCAAACCCGGTACGCGGCCCCTTCACGGCCCTGCGGTGCGGGGCCCCTCGCGGCCCGGCCCGGACGGCCTCCGCAGCGCCCTCCGAACCACCTCCCGTCATTGGCATGGACCTGACTATCGAACTCCGCTACAGTCCGGGACGACGCATCTGAGAGCGCTCTCAAAGACTCGATCCGGATGTGCTCCCGGATGCCTCCCCGTTCCACCCCCACGTCGTTGGAACAACAGGAAGGGTCACTCCCTTGAGACACGCAACCGCCCTGCGGACCGCCCTGTCCGCGCTCATGGTCGTCGGTGCCTGGACCGCCGTCGGCCCGGCGACCGCCTCCGCCGCCCCCACCGACTCCGTCACCTCCGCCGCGGAACTCCCCGCCTCGGCCGCCCTGCTCTCCGCCATGCGGCGCGACCTCGGCCTGACCGAGGGCCAGGCCCGTACGCGGCTGGCGCAGGAGAAGGCGGCGACGGCCCTGGAGCCGAAGGCGCAGCGCGCCGCGGGCTCCGCCTACGGCGGGTCGTGGTTCGACTCCGCGACCGGCAAGCTCACCGTGGCGGTCACGGACGCCGGCAAGGCCGGTGCCGTACGGGCCGCCGGCGCGCAGACCCGGATCGTCGAGCACTCGGCCGCCCGGCTCGACGCCACCATGAAGCGCATCGACGCCCTGAGCGCGCCCGACGGTGTGGCCAGTTGGCGCGTCGACCCCGCCACCAGCCGTGTCGTCGTGAACGTCGTCGAATCCGCGCAGGGTGACAACGATGTCCGCGCCTTTGTCGCCAAGGCCCGCAAGGCCGGGCCCGTCACGGTGGAGCGGACGGCCGAGGCCCCGCAGACCTTCGCCGCCGGCACCGTCGGCGGCGACCCGTACTACACCGGCAACGTCCGCTGCTCGATCGGCTTCTCCGTCCACGGCGGCTTCGTCACCGCCGGGCACTGCGGGGGCACCGGACAGCAGGTCCGCGGCTGGGACAACTCCTACATCGGCAACTTCCAGGGCTCGTCCTTCCCCGGCGACGACTACGCCTGGGTCAACGTCGGCAGCGGCTGGTGGACCGTCCCCGTCGTCCTTGGCTGGGGCACCGTCCCGGACCAGCTCGTCCGCGGCTCGAACGAGGCCCCGATCGGCGCCTCGATCTGCCGCTCCGGCTCCACCACCCGCTGGCACTGCGGCCGGGTCCTCGCCAAGAACGAGACCGTCAACTACAGCCAGGGCGCCGTGCACCAGATGACCAAGACCAGCGTCTGCGCCCAGGGTGGCGACTCCGGTGGCTCGTTCATCAGCGGCGACCAGGCCCAGGGCGTCACCTCGGGCGGCTGGGGCAACTGCTCCAGTGGCGGCGAGACCTGGTACCAGCCGATCAACGAGATCCTCAACCGGTACGGGCTGAGGCTGCACACCGCCTGATCCGGGGGAGCCGCACGCCCGGCTCCCGTGGATGAGGTGAACGCGTACGACAGGTGGCCGAGCGGCCCCGCCCACGGGTGGGGCCGCTTCCGTGCGCCTGCCCTCCCTGTGCCTCCCAGGCGATCCGGTACCCGCCGTCGCTTTGGCCCGTCACCCCAACGCCCTTTGCGCGGAGCATTGTTCACAAGCTATTGACACCCTCTCAGCCTCGACGCAACACTGACAGCGCCTTGGAGAGCGCTCTCCCAGACAGTCTCCGGCCGCTTTCCGGCCTCGTGGACGCCCTGGGGCGGCGGCTCCTCCCGGCTGCACCACCAGCTCAACTCTCCCCCCACCGTGCACCCGATGTGCATGGATGCAGAGCGGCATGGAGGTCCGCATGGTGACAAGACTGAACAGAACGACCCTGGTGTCGACGCTGATCGTGGCG
This sequence comes from Streptomyces cyaneofuscatus, assembly GCF_042718795.1. Taxonomy (GTDB): domain Bacteria; phylum Actinomycetota; class Actinomycetes; order Streptomycetales; family Streptomycetaceae; genus Streptomyces; species Streptomyces cyaneofuscatus_A. Next base: position 112,620 of record NZ_JBHXOX010000001.1, on the reverse strand, counting down.
ACCGCCCTGGCCCTGGTGGCCCTGGGGCTGACCGCGATCACGAACGCCGGGGCCAGCACGGCCGCCGCCCCCCGGCCCGCGGCCGATCAGCCCGCTGCGGCGTCCCACGTGATGCAGGGGCACAAGATGGCGCCCGCCAAGCCGGTGGCCTTCGGGGACGATCCCGACGGTGACGGGTACATTCCGGCGAACCCGCCGGTCACGGGCGTGCAACCGTCCCAGGAGATACCCCCGCACCGCTACTTCCACGAGTTCCAGGCGAACTGCTCGGTCACCCACACCGCCCCGGACGACCCGATCGTCTACCCGGGCCAGGCCGGCGCGTCGCACGACCACACGTTCATGGGGAACGACACCACCAACGCGAGCAGCACCACTGCCTCGCTCGGCAGGGGCGGCACGGCCTGCCTGGCGGTGGGTGACCTCTCCGCGTACTGGATGCCGACCCTCTACAACGGGAACCAGGAGGTCCGCCCGACCGGACCGCAGGTCATCTACTACAAGGCCGGAGTCACCGACTACCGCACGGTGCGGCCTTTCCCCAAGGGGCTGCGGTTCGTCGTCGGCAGCCCGACCCAGACCAAGGAGCAGTTCCGCGACCACCCGGGCGCGGTCGAGGGGTACGAGTGCGGTGAGAGCTTCCACAACTACGACATCCCGGCCGCCTGCCCCACCAGTCGGGACACCCAGCTCAACCTGCGCATGCAGGCGCCCAGTTGCTGGGACGGTAAGTATCTGGACACCCCCGACCACAAGTCCCACATGGCCTATCCGATCGTGATGGGGGCCAACCAGGACGTCTGCCCGACGAGCCACCCGGTCGCTCTGCCGATGATCGAGTTCAAGATGGCGTGGCCGGTCAACGGAGACATGTCGAAGGTGAGACTGGCCAGTGGCAGCGGCTACTCCTTCCACTACGACTTCTTCAACGCCTGGGACGACGCCACCCTGAAGGCCATGGTCGACCACTGTGTCGTCGGCGGCCTCCAGTGCGACCCGCGTGGTTACGACCAGAACAACCCGGGCCGGGGCTCCGTCCTGGACGAGAACTACCGGCTGCGACGCTGACCCGCGTGGCCGCCTGACCGACCCTTGATTGCTCTTCCCCGTGGGTGCACCCCGCCCACGGGGGAGAGCGCTCTCCAGAGCCTCGTTCCTCCCCCCACCCCTCCGAGGAGTCCTCCCCCCATGAACCTCCCCCCTCTCCGACGCTCTCCCCGCACCAGGCGCCGGGCCACCGCGCGCCTCGCCGCAGCCGCCCTGCTGGCCGGGGCCGTGGCCGCCCTTCCGGCGCCCGCCGCCCACGCGGCGGGCAGCGTGGTCGAGGTGACCGGCTCGCAGGGCGACTGGCAGCTCACGGTGGACGGCGCGCCGTACACCGTGAAGGGCCTGACCTGGGGCCCGTCCGTCGCGGATGCCGAGTGGTACGTGCCCGATGTGAAGTCGATGGGCGTCAACACGATCCGTACGTGGGGCACCGACGCCACCACGAAGCCCCTCCTGGACACCGCGGCGGCCAACGGCATCAAGGTGATCGCCGGATTCTGGCTCCAGCCCGGCGGCGGCCCCGGCAGCGGCGGCTGTGTGAACTACCTGACGGACACCGCGTACAAGAACGACATGCTCGCCGAGTTCCCGAAGTGGGTCGAGACCTACAAGGACCATGAGGGCGTCCTCATGTGGAACGTCGGCAACGAGTCCGTACTCGGCCTGCAGAACTGCTACAGCGGCGAGGCCCTGGAGCAGCAGCGCGACGCGTACACCTCGTTCGTCAACGAGATCGCCAGGAAGATCCACGACGTCGACTCGAACCACCCGGTCACCTCCACCGATGCCTGGACCGGGGCTTGGCCCTACTACAAGAAGAACGCGCCCGACCTCGACCTCTACGCCGTGAACTCCTACGACGCCGTCTGCGACATCCGCTCCACCTGGGAGCAGGGCGGGTACGACAAGCCCTACATCGTCACCGAGGGCGGGCCGGCCGGCGAGTGGGAGGTTCCGGACGACGCCAACGGCGTACCGGAGGAGCCCACCGACGTGGAGAAGGCAGCGGGGTACCGGAGCGCCTGGGACTGCGTCCAGGACCACCCGGGAGTCTCGCTCGGGGCGACGCTCTTCCACTACGGCACCGAGTACGACTTCGGGGGCGTCTGGTTCAACCTGCTCCCCGCCGGCCAGAAGAGGCTCTCGTACTACGCGGTGAAGGAGGCGTTCGGCGCCGCCACCTCCGGTGACAACACCCCGCCCGTCATCAGCGGGTTCACCGTCGACAACGCCTCCGCAGTGCCGGCCGGGCGGACCTTCCGGGTGAGCGCCTCCGTCACCGACCCGGACGGCGACGCGCTCAGCCACCAGATGCTGTTCAGCTCCAAGTACGTCGACGACAACGGGAGCTTGACGGAGGCGGAGTTCACCGACCGCGGCGACGGCACCTTCGACGTGACCGCCCCGGACCGGCTCGGCGTCTGGAAGGTCTACCTCAAGTCGACCGACGGCCAGGGCAACGTCGGCATCGAAACCAGGTCCTTCAAGGTGGTGCCGCCGCAGGTCGACGGGGTCAACCTGGCGCTCGGCAAGACCGCCACGGCGTCGACCTTCCAGGCGGACAGCACCGGTTGCCCCTGCCCGGCGGCCAACGCCGTCGACGGCTCCTTCGACACCCGCTGGGCCAGTGAGTGGGCCGACCAGCAGTGGATCCAGGTCGACCTGGGCGCAGCCGCCTCCTTCGACCATGTCCAACTGGCCTGGGAGGCCGCCTACGCCAAGGGCTACACCGTCCAGACCTCTACGAACGGCGAGGACTGGACCACCGTTCACACCGAGACCGCGGGCAACGGCGGCATCGACGACATCGAGGTCGCCGGGAGCGGCCGCTACGTCCGCGTGAACACCTCGGAGCGCGGAACCCCGTGGGGCAACTCGCTCTACGAGTTCGGCGTCTACCGCGGCTGACCCCGCCGGACGGCACGACCTGCCGCACCGTTCCCACCCCGCTGCCGGTGCGGTGGGACAGGCCGTGGCGGCCACGGAAATCCGTGGCCGCCACGGCCTTCCCCTTCGTGGCCACCTCCGACCCGCGAGGCTGGTCGTGGAGCCCTCCGGACGGTCAGGTGGCGGACCAGTCGCCCGCGACGCACACGGAGGACATCGCCCGGACCGAGGACCCCAGGGCCTTCGCCGCCCGCCTGCGGGACGTGCTCGCCGCCACGTGAAAAGGCTCCCGGCCGTGGCGGCGAACCACCACGGCCGGGAGCCCGTACAACCAAGGGCCGAGCGCTCAGACGGACAGCCCCGCGTGGCGCTCCGCGTGCTCCCGGATCAGCTCCGCGTACCGGCGGCCGCTGCTCTTGACCGTACGGCGCTGCGTCGCGTAGTCCACGTGCACCAGGCCGAACCGCTTGTCGTAGCCGTAGGCCCACTCGAAGTTGTCCAGCAGCGACCAGGCGAAGTACCCGGCCAGCGGCGCGCCCTTGGCGACCGCGCGGGCGCAGGCGGCGAGGTGCTCCTCCAGGTACGCCACGCGCTCCGGGTCGTGGACCGAGCCGTCCGCCGCGACGGTGTCCTGGTAGGCCGAGCCGTTCTCGGTGACGTAGACGCGCTCGACGCCGTACTCCTCGGTGAGCCGCAGCAGCAACTGCTCCAGCCCGTCCGCGTACACCTCCCAGTCCATGTACGTGTGGCGTGCGTCGGCCACCGGGACCTGGGTGAACCCCGGCGCCGGGCCGGACGGATCGGCGGCGACGATCTGCCGGAAGTAGTAATTCAGGCCCAGCCAGTCCAGCGGCGCGGCGATCGTCTCCAGGTCGCCCGGCCGCACCGGGAGCTCGACTCCGTACGTCTCGACCATGTCCTGCGGGTAGCCGCGCCCCAGGACCGGGTCCAGCCACCAGCGGTTGATGTGGCCGTCGGCGCGGCGGGCGGCGGCGAGGTCGGCCTCGCTCGTGCTCGCGGAGACGATCGGGCTGAGGTTGTTCACGATGCCGACCCGGGCGTCCGAGGAGGCCGCGCGGATCGCCTGCACGGCCAGGCCGTGGCCCAGGTGCAGGTGGTACGAGGCGTGGACGGCGGCCGTCAGGTCGGTGAGGCCCGGGGCCATCCGGCCCTCCAGGTGGCCGATCCACGCCGAGCAGAGCGGTTCGTTGAGCGTCGCCCAGTCCTTGACCCGGTCGCCGATCCGCTCGACGACGTGGGAGGCGTACGCGGCGAAGTGCTCGGAGGTCTCCCGTACGGTCCAGCCGCCCCGGTCCTGGAGCACCTGCGGCAGGTCCCAGTGGTAGAGCGTGGCGAACGGGGTGACCCCGGCCTCCAGGAGCCCGTCCACCAGCCGGTCGTAGAAGTCCAGGCCCGCCTTGTTGACGGGTCCGTCGCCGCCCGGCACGACGCGCGGCCAGGCGATCGAGAACCGGTAGGCGTCCGCGCCGACCTGCTTGATCAGGCCGATGTCCTCGGGGACCCGGTGGTAGTGGTCGCAGGCGATGTCCCCCGTGTCGCCGCCGTCGACCTTGCCGGGCGTGTGCGAGAACGTGTCCCAGATGGACGGCGAGCGGCCGTCCTCGGTGACGGCTCCCTCGATCTGGTACGCGGCGGTGGCGACGCCCCAGGTGAAGTCGGCCGGGAAGGCGTTGAGATCGGTCACGTGCTGCCTTTCTGCGGGGGTCACTTGACGGCTCCCGCGGTGAGTCCGGCGACGAGGTAGCGCTGCAGCAGCAGGAACCCGGCGACGATCGGCACGCTCACCACGAGCGAGGCGGCCATGACCTGGTTCCAGTAGACGTCGTTCTGCGTGGCGTACCCCTGGAGGCCGACGGAGAGGGTCCGGGTCGCGTCGTTGGTCATGACGGAGGCGAAGAGGACTTCGCCCCAGGCCGTCATGAACGAGTAGACGGAGACGGCGACGATGCCCGGCACGGCGGCCGGCACGACGACCCGGAAGAGGGCACCGACCGGTCCGCAGCCGTCCACCAGGGCGGCCTCGTCGAGGTCCTTCGGGATGGAGTCGAAGTACCCGATCAGCATCCATATGGAGAACGGCAGCGAGAACGTCAGATAGGTGAGTATCAGGCCGCCGCGTGAACCATAAAGGGCGACGCCGGTCGAGCTGCCGATGTTGACGAAGATGAGGAACAGCGGCAGCAGGAAGAGGATGCCCGGGAACATCTGCGTGGAGAGCACCGTGACGGTGAAGACCCGCTTGCCCCGGAACTTGTAGCGGCTCACCGCGTAGGCTGAGAACACCGCGATCGTCACCGACAGCACCGTCGCGGAGCTCGCCACGATCAGCGAGTTGACGAAGTACTTGGCGAGCGGAACGGTCTTCCAGATGTCGAAGTACGGCTGAATCGTCAGCGTGGACGGGATCCACTGGAACTTCCCCGACACGTCCTGGAGCGGCTTCAACGAGCTGCTGACCATCACGTAGACCGGCAGCAGGACGAAGCCGGCCAGCAGCGTGAGGACGATCCGGCGGGTCCACAGGAAGGACTGCGGTGCCGCCATGGGGGAGCGCGACCGGGACCGGGCGGTGCCCGGGGTCCGGGCGGCATCCGGGGTCCGCGTGAGGCTAGACATCGGCGCCCTTCCTTCCGCGGGAGGTGAGGATCAGGTAGACGGCCGTCACGAGCAGCAGGAAGAGCAGCAGCAGGACGGACATCGCCGAGCCGGTGCCGAAGTTCCAGGTGACGAACGAGGACTGGTAGATGTGGATCGAGATGAGGTCCGCGTTCTCCGGCGCCGATCTCCCGAACAGGACGTACGGCGTGTTGAAGTCGTTGAACGTCCAGAGGAAGAGCACGAGGACCAGCACCTGGTTGACCGGGCGCAGCGAGGGCAGGGTGATCTTGCGGATCTGCTGCCAGACGCCGGCGCCGTCGATCGAGGCGGCCTCGTACAGTTCACGCGGGATGTTCTGAAGGCCCGCCATCAGCATGAGGAAGGCGAACGGCCAGCCCTTCCACACCGAGACGATGATCAGCGTGTAGAGGCTGTTGTCGCCGATCAGCCAGAAGGAGGGCTCATCGGTGATCCCGAGCTGGTCGTGCAGCACGTGGTTGATCAGGCCGTTGTCCCGCTGGAACATGAACGCCCAGGTGATGACGGCGGCGTAGACCGGCAGGGCGTACGGGACCAGGAAGATCGCCCGCAGGATGCCCCGGCCCCGGAAGCTCTCCTGGAGCAGGATCGCCGCCGCCGTCCCCAGCAGCCAGGCGAACCCGACCGAGAAGAACGTGAAGACGCAGGTCACGAAGAACGAGTGGAGCAGGGCCTCACCGATCGGCGCGTCGAAGTCGACGGCGATCCGGTAGTTGTCGAGGCCGGTCCAGGGCGCTGCACCCCAGTTGTTGATGAAGAACTGTGTGAGCTGACGGAAGCTCATCACGATCCCGATGACCATCGGGATGATGTGGATGAGGAGTTCCAGCAGCACGGCGGGCAGGAGCAGGAGATAGGGCAGTCCGCCTTGGCGGATCCGGTCGGGGATGCGCGGCAGTCTCCTGCGCGCACCCCCGGTGCCCCGGCTCGTACCCCCGGTGGCCGACTTGTCGACCTCGGGGTTGGTGACGGTGGCGGTCATGGATCAGGGCCTCACTGCTGCATCGACTGCTGGGCCTTTTCGAGGCGTGCCTTGACGGACGCCTCCGTCACCGGACGTCCGGCGGCGGCGTCCGCCCACAGCTCCTTGACCGCGGTGCCCACGGCCGTCTCGAACTGCGACTCGTTCGGGACCTGGGGGAGCGGGGCGGCGCTGGTGGAGAGCGTGTCGCGCAGGACCTTGAGGTCGGGGGCGCCGAAGGCCGCGTCGGCCTGGGCCTCCTTGACCGGCGGGATCGACCCGTAGGTCTTGTTGAGGTGCTTCTGCTCCTCGTCGCTGGTCATGAACTTCACGAACTTCTTCGCGCCGTCGATGTTCTTGGTGTTCTTGAACACCGCGATGTTGATGCCGGCGACCATGGAGTTGACCTGCTTGCCCGTGCCCGGGGCGCCCGCCGGGACCGGCACCGGGGCCGCGCCCCAGTCCTCCGGCTTCATGCCCTGGGCGGCGAAGGTGGAGGCGGCCGCCTGCCACAGCACCATCGCCGTCTTGCCCTTGGCGAAGTCGGTGAGCGACTGGTTCTGGGCGTACTCCGCGTTGCCCGGAGCGATGATCTTGTCCTTGGCCATGAAGTCGATGTACTGCTTCACGGCGGCGACGGCGCCGTCCGAGGTGAAGGTCGCCTTGCCGTCCTGGTCGAAGAAGTCGGCGCCGTGCTGCTGGCCCAGGACGAAGGTCTGGTGGATGTTGTTGGAGAGGTTGCCGCCCTCGGCGCCAAGACCCCACTTGCCGCCCTTGGATATCTTCTTACCCGTGGCGACGAGGTCGTCCCAGGTGGCCGGAGGTTCGTCGACGCCCGCCTCGGCGAACATCTTCTTGTTGTAGTAGAGCGCGTACGCCAGCGAGTACAGCGGGACGGCGGCGGGCGGCTCGCCCTCCTTGCCGGCCGAGGCGACCGCCGAGTCGACGAAGCGGTCCCGGCCGCCGATCGCCTCGAAGTTCTTCTCGTCCCACGGCAGGAGCGCGCCGGTCGCCTGGAGCGAGGCCGACCAGGTGTTGCCGATGTTCAGCACGTCCGGGCCCTGACCGGACGCGGTGGCGGCGAGGATCCGGTTCAGCAGGTCGGCCCACGGCACGACCTCCAGCTTCACCTTGATCCCGGTCTCCTTCTCGAACTTCTTCAGCTCGGGAGTGAGGATCTCCTTGTCGGCCTCGATGCTCGGGCCCTGGTTCGACGCCCAGTACGTGAGGGTCTTCGGGGACTCGTTGCTCCCGCTCCCGCCCGTTCCGCCGCCGCAGCCGGTGGCGGCTGCGGCGATGGCGATCGCGAGGGTGACGGCGCTTGCGGCTCTGAGGTGACGCATGTGAGGTGGCCCCTTTCCGGGGATGGCTGCGTTCGGGAACCGAACGGCCTCCATGACTTAATTTATGCCGTGATTTAAGAGGTGAGAGAAGGTCGCGTCAAGGTCTGGGACCGGGTATGTTCCTGGACGGGAAGGAGCAACATGGCCGAGCGCAACAGACGAACCGTGCGTGACCTGCGGCGGGGCAACCGGGCGAGGGTATTGCAACGGTTGTATTTCGACGGTCCGCTGAGCCGCCAGGAGCTCGGACCGGCCACCGGGCTGAGCTCGGGCTCCATCAGCAACGTTGTTGCGGAACTGGCCGCCGAGGGGCTGCTCCAGGAGGCCGGCATCGTCGACTCCGACGGCGGCCGCCCCCGTACGCTGCTGAAGGTCGCCCCGGACGGCGGCTTGCTGGTCGGCATCGACATCGGCGAGACCCGGGTGCGCGTCGAGCTCTTCGACCTCTCCCTCACCGAACTGGCCCGCACCGAAAGGCTGCTGGCCCAGCACGGGTACGACGTCGAGCGCATCGTCGCCCACGTCCGTACGGGCGTCGCCGACGTCCTGCGCGACGCGGGAGCCGACCCGCACCGGCTGCTCGGCATCGGCGTCGGGGTCCCCGGCATCATCGAGCGCGAAGGACCGGAAGGCCCCGACGGCAGGCGCACCGCCGTGGTGCACGGCCAGACGATCGGCTGGCAGGCGGTCCCCTTCGAGCAACTGCTCCGCGAGGCCGTCGACGTACCGCCCGAGGTGCCCCTCTTCATCGACAACGGCGCCAAGACGCTCGGCCGGGCCGAGATGTGGTTCGGCGGCGGGCGGGGCGCGGGCGCCGCCGCCATCGCGCTCATCGGCTCCGGGGTGGGCGCCTGTGTCGACCACGGCGACATCCTCGCCGAGGACCGCACGAGCCTCGCCCTCGAATGGGGCCACACCACCGTCCAGTTGCGCGGCCGCCGGTGCCGCTGCGGCTCGATCGGCTGCCTGGAGGCGTACGCCGGAGCGGAGGCGCTGCGCGAGCGCTGGCGCGAGGCGGGCGGCCCGCTCCCGGAGGACGCCGACGACGAGACCGCCCTCGCCGCACTCCTCGCCGCCGCCTACCCCCCGCCGGGCGGCCCCGCCCCGGACCAGGTCGCCCTCTCGCTCCTCGACGAGACCGCCGAATGCCTCGGCGCGGCCCTCGCGGACCTGGTCAACCTCTTCCTGCCCGAACGCATCCTGCTCGGCGGCTGGGCGGGCCTGCTGCTCGGCCCCCACCTGCTTCCCGACATCCGCCGGTACGCGAACGGGTACGCCCTGCGCCACGCGGCGGCCCGCACCACCATCGAGATGGGCAGGCTCGGCCCGGACGCGGTCACCGTCGGCGCCGCCACGCTCCCGCTGGCCGACTTCCTGACCCGCGGCGGCAGCCGCCCGGCCCCCGGTGCCCGGCCGGACGGCACCGGCGCCCCCGCGCGGACAGCGACCGAGACCGTACGCAACCGGAGCCGTACGGCGGCGAGTTGACGGCGGGGAGCGTGCGAAGCCGCTACGCCGACCCCCGCACCACCAGCTCCGGTTCGAAGATGACCGAGGTGGCGGGGGCGGCCGGGCGGGCCATCCGGTCCAGGAGCAGACGGGTCATCTCGGCGGCCATCTCCTCCACCGGCTGGCGGACCGTGGTCAGCGGCGGCCGGCACGCCAGGGCGGCACTGCTGTCGTCGAAGCCCACCACCGCCACATCCTCGGGCACCCGGCGGCCGTGCTCCCGCAGCACATGGCAGGCCCCCATCGCCATCAGGTCGTTGGCGGCGAAGACCCCGTCCAGATCCGGATGCTCCGCGAGCAGCCGCTCCATCGCCGCCTCCCCGCTCTCCTGGGTGAACTGCCCCTCGACGATGGGGGTGTACGGGTGCCCGTGGCGCGCCATGGTGTCCCGGAAGCCGGCCAGCCGGGCCTGGCCCGCCGGCACGTCCAGCGGGCCGCTGATCGTCGCGATCCGGCGGCAGTCCCTGGCCAGCAGGTGCTCGGCCGCCAGCCGGGCGCCGTCCTGGTGGGCGAGGTCGACATAGCTGATGGGGACGGGCCGGGCGGGGCGCGCGTAGAGGACCGCCGCGAGCCCCGCCTCCGCGAGCAGGCCGGGCAACGGGTCCTCGGCGTGCGTGGAGACGATGAGCGCCCCGTCCGCGCTGCCCTGCCGCAGATACGCCACCACCTCGTCGCGGGCCCGCGAGGTCTCCGCGAACATCAGCACCGGATGCATCCCGCGCGGCCGCAGGTAGTTGACCACCCCCGTGACCACCCGGCCGAAGAACGGGTCGGCGAAGACCTGCGCGGTGAAGGAGCCGTCGTCCCCGGCCGCCCGTGAGCCGGAGCCCTCGGGTCCCGGTTCGACGCCCGCCCCCGACACCACCAGCGCCACGGCGTCCGTCCGCCGGGTGACCAGGGAGCGGGCCGCCCGGTTCGGCGCGTAGCCCGTGACGGAGACCGCCTGGCGTACGACCTCCTGGATCGCCGGGTCGACGTTGCGCACCCCGTTGATGACCCGGGAGACGGTGGCGCGCGAGACACCGGCAGCCCGCGCCACGTCCTCCAGGGTTGGTGCTCCGGCCGACCGCAGATCATCCGTCATAAGCGTCTTTATAGCACCTGCGGAGAGCGCTCTCCATTCGCAACCGCCCGCACTTTCCCGCCCCTTGCACAAGGGGCGGGCGAGGATGGTCCGTTGGGCCCAGGGGCGGAATCCGGCCACAGACCCGGCCTGGGCGGCCGACTATCACGTTTCGCTTGTGATCAGTCTCCGCTCCGCCCTACGTTTGCCCCGCATTGCGACATCCCAACGCCCGTGGGGGAGCCCCGTCATGGCCGCAAACGGTCGGCACCGCAGATACCAGCCCAGCCGGATCAACCGTGCCTCGCTCACGGTCACCGCGGGCGGTGCGGGCCTAGCACTCCCGCTCCTCACCGCGACCTCGGCGGGAGCCGCCTCGGGGGAGGTCTGGGAGAAGGTCGCCGCCTGCGAGTCGAGCGGCGACTGGGCCGTCAACACCGGCAACGGCTATTACGGCGGGCTGCAGTTCAGCGGGCCGACCTGGGCGGCCTTCGGCGGTACGCGGTACGCACCCCGCGCCGACCTCGCCACCCGGGACCAGCAGATCGACATCGCCGAGCGGGTGCTCGACGGCCAGGGGCCCGGAGCCTGGCCCGCCTGCTCGGTGAAGGCGGGCCTCACCCGGGGCGGGGACGCACCCGACACCACCCCGCAGAGCGCGGGCACCCGGCCCGTCCAGGCCGCGGCGCCGCAGAGCGCCCCGCCCCGGAAGCCGCGGACGACGCCTGTCGCGGCGACACCGACGCACGTACCGGGCAAGCGCGACGCGTACACCGTCGCGAACGGCGACTCGCTCTCCGGGATCGCCGACGCCCAGCGCGTCCGCGGCGGCTGGCAGAAGCTGTACGCGGCCAACCGCACGGTCGTCGGCGACGACCCCGACCTGATCTTCCCCGGCCAGCGGCTGAGCCTCATCCCGCGCGGCGGCGACGGGGCGAGCGCCCGGAAGCCCGCGCCGCCGCCCGAGCCGCAGAAGCGGCAGGCGGCGCCCAAGCCCAGGTCTTCCGGGCAGCAGGCCGCGGGGTCCCGGGCCGACGAGGCGAAGCAGGCCGAGCAGCGCAGGGCCGAGCAGCGGGCCGCCGCGTCGAAGGCCGAACAGAAGAGGGCCGAGCGGGAGCGGGCCGAACAGAAGCGGGCGGAGCAGCGTAAGGCCGAGCAGGAGCGGGCGGAGCAGCAGCGGGCCGAGCGGAAGAAGGCCGAGCAGAGGCAGGCCGCGCCCAAACCGCAGAAGCAGGCGCCGGCGGAACGCGCCGTGAAGAGCTCCGGCATGAGCGCCCCCGTCGCCGCCTCCACCGGAACCGCCTACCGCCAGGCAGGCTCCTGGTCCAGCGGCTATCACACGGGCGTCGACTTCCCCGTGCCCACCGGGACCTCGGTGAAGGCGGTGGCCCCGGGCCGGGTCGTCTCCTCCGGCTGGGCGGGGGCGTACGGCTACGAGGTGGTCATCCGCCACGAGGACGGCAGGTACAGCCAGTACGCCCACCTCTCCGCCCTCCATGTGCGGGAGGGGCAGTCGGTCTCCGGGGGACAGCGGATCGCCCGCTCCGGCTCCACCGGCAACAGCACCGGCCCGCACCTGCACTTCGAGGTCCGCCTCGGCCCCGGCTACGGGTCGGACATCGACCCGCTGGCCTACCTCAGGGCGGGCGGCGTCAGGGTCTGAACCGTCCGCTCCGGGCGCGGGGCGGCGGCCGGCTCACCGCGCCGGTCGTGCCCCGCCCGGCGCGGACCACCGAACTCCACCCGCGGAACCGCGCCGCCGGGCCGCAGGGGCATCGGCGGAACGTACGTCGACCCGACGGCGGCCGGCGCCTCCTCGGGCCACACCTGCGCGCCCTGCGCCCCGCCGCTCTCCGGCTGCGCGTCCTCCGTGCCCTCCGCGCCGTGCGGCCTCAGGCGCCCCTGTCCGGCCAGCTCCGCACTCAGCCGCTCCTTTGTCAGCAGGACCAGGCCGCCCGCCGCCAGCGCCCCGCAGAGGAGCGCGAGGACCGTGCCCGTGGCGCCCTGGCGGAAGTGCTCGCCGAACAACGTGATCCCGATCGCGGCGGCCACCACGGGGTTGACCACCGTCACCGTCGCCAGCGGAGCGGCGAGCCCCGCGCCCCGGTACGCGGCCTGGGAGAGCAGTAGGCCCGCCGCCGCGAGCCCGGCGATCACCAGCAGCGTCGGGAGCCCCGAGCGCACCGAGCCGGACGTCCACTCCATGGCCACGGTCTTGGTGAACACCGAGGCCATACCGAACGCCCCACCGGCCGCCGTGGCCAGCACCGCGCTCCGCAGCACCGGTCGGCGCAGCGCCCGGGCGAGCAGTACGAGCGCGCCCACCGCCCCGAAGGTCACCGTGGCCAGCGCGAGCTGCTCGGGCCCGCCCAGGGTGTGCGGATCGGTGTCGGCCGTGAGGGCCAGCAGCCCGACGAGACCGGCCGTGGCCATGAACGCACCGCGCCAGGCCCGCCCCCCGGCCCTGCGGCCGACGAAGAGGGCCGCCATCGGCAGGGCGAAGACGATGGTCAGCGCACCGAGCGGCTGGACCAGGCTGAGGGGGCCGTAGGCGAGGGCCACCACATGCAGGACCGCGCCGACCCCGTTGAGCAGCACCGCCACCCACCAGACGCCGTTGCGCACCAGGGCGTGCGGGGAGTTGTCACCGCGCGCGGCCACCCGCTCCTGGACGATCGCCCCGGCCGCGTAGGCGACCGCGGAGACCAGTGACAGCAGCACAGACAGCGCGAGGGAGCTCATGTACACCACGATGTCCTGTCCGGGGCGCCACGTCGTCGTCCTTGAGACGTCACTTCCGCGTACTGCCCCAGTAGTACGGACGGAGGACCGAGGTCCTCCCCTCGACGGTAGTCCTGCCGGGCCCGGCCGTCAGAAGTTGTGCACCGGCGGATACGGTGAGCCGCGCGGACGGCACACGCCGTCGCCGGACGCGGCCCGTGCTCCGGCGCCGACCCGCAGACCGTGGCGAGTGAGGAGCGGGGCATGGACCTGGAGCGGACGGCCTCGGTGGGCGGCTTCTTCGCCTTGCGGACCACTCCGGTCCCCGGCGGCTCCCACCGGCCCCTGGCGGAGCTGTACGCGGGCGGGACGGCGCCCCTGACGGCGCGGGTCGACAAGGTCGCGGCGCGGCTGGTCGCCCCCGAACGCCGGGTCGCCGCCTCCATCGCCCATCTCGGCCTCGCCGCCCGGCTCTGGTCCATCGCGCTGGGCCCGGCCGTGCTCTTCGGCCGCTTCCCCGCCCTCGTACCGGACACCCTGCACTGGGACCCGCTCCACACCTCGCCGGACGATCTGTGGCTCGCGGACCCCGCGGAGCTGCCCGGGACGGCCGACCGGATCCGCGAGCAGGTCCAGTACGGGCACCTGGTGCCGCTGGCCGAGGCCGTCCGGCGCGACGGACACATCTCCCCGCAGCTCCTGTGGGGCAACGCCGGGTCCGCGCTCGCCGGGGCCGTACGCGAGCTGGTCACCTGGGCGCGCGGGCAGGACCGCCCGGATGTGGCGCAGCGGGCCCGGGCCCTGGCGGCGGAGCTGTTCGACCACCCCGACCTGCGCTCCACCGGCTCCCCGCACGGTCCGGCGTTCCGGCGGCGGAGCTGCTGTCTGTACTGGCGCTGCCCGGGCGGCGGGCTCTGCGGCGACTGCGTATTCGACCGCCCGCCGGGCCGGACGCACGCGGCCCGGTAGGCGCGGAGGCAGGGCCGTCACGGCCCGCCGTCCACGGCCACCGGGCCGGACGTGCCGGTCAGGAGGGCAGGGCCGCGTCTATGGCCTCGTCGACGTCCTGCAGGACGGGGATCGCGCTGTCGAGCCCGATCATCCCGATCAACCGCCGGAAGAACGGGGAGGGTGCGGCGAGCCGCAGCCGGCCGCCCAGCGCGGTCTGCCCCTGGAGCAGCACATTGACCGTGGTGGAGTCGGCGAAGCCCACCCCCGACAGATCCACGACGACCGGTCCGGAACCGTCATCGGCCGCTGCCTCCAGTGCTCGACCGAGCGGCGGAACGCTGTCGATATCGAGGTCACCCGACACGGTGAGGACCAGAGCACCCCGTTCCTGACGGGTCGTGATTCTGACTGCTCTGTCTTCGTTGGGCGGTGGTTGCACGGAAGGCACCTCGGGCGGATTCGGATGGACGGCGGACGCCGGTGCGCCGGACGGTCGGCCTTGTTCCGTCCCTGCTCACGGCGGGGTACGGACCAACGATAGAAGGAACGGTTGCCATTTGACAACATTTGCCATTGGGTAACAATCTGATCCGCAACGGTTGGAGGACCAGCCGTCGGCGGTGACGCACCGAGAGAAGCGGGAGCAGGAACGGGATGAGGCTAGGCGCTGTCGGCGACATCATCGCGGAGCAGGCGGCCCGCCGCACGTGTTTCCGGCGAGAGCCGCTCCGAAGCGGCCACGTGGAAGGCCGCCAGCCCCTCCGCGAGCGCGGCCACGGCGGCCGGTTCCATGCGTTCCAGCACGGCGCTCAGCTCGCGCGCGCGCAGGGCCCGGTACTCTTCGAGGAGGGCCCGGCCGCGCAGACTCAGCCGCAGCAACACCTCGCGCCGGCTCGTCGGGCTCGGTGCCCGCTGTACGAGCCCCATCGCCTCCATCCGGTCGCAGAGCCGGCTGACCGACGGCGCGCGCGAACCCAATGCCTCGCCCAACGAGCGCAGATTGGTGCCCTCCTGCTTCTCGATCACGAGCAGGGCCCGGAGCTGGGAGGGCGATACGGTGCCCGAAGCGGCCGCTTCCTGACCGCGTCCCCAGAGCACTTCCAGCAGCTCCGAGGCCGCGGCGGCGTCGGCGGACACCTCTGCGCGACTGATCGGGCGGCGGGCACGGTGGGGCATCCACCCACTCTGTCATCCGTCGGCCCCACTTGTCAGCCCGGCTCAGGCCCCTACCACGTCGCAGGACGAAGAATGCACGAGAGACCGTGAACAGAAGACCGGACATCGAGACGGCCGTCAGGGCCGCCGCTCCGCATGCCCTGCTGTCGACGCTGCGCACCCTGCTGGCCGACGCCTACGGGGCCCTCGCCGTGGATCTGCACCTGGCCGACTACGGTCTGCGCGTCCTCAAGCGCCTGGACGGGGCCGATGGCGAGGAGGAGCCGCTCTCGCTGCACAACAGCCCCGAAGGCCGGGCTTTCGGCAGCCAGAAGCCCCGCGAACAGCAGGTCCGGCACGGCGACGCGGTCGACCACTACCTCCCGGTGACGGTACGCGGCGAACGCCTCGGCATCCTCACCATCCGGCTGCCCGCCGAGCGGTCGGTCCCGGAGCTGGTGGGCGAGCTGACCCATGTGGCCGACCTGCTGGGCCACGAGATCCTGGTCGCCGAACGGGACACCGACGTCTACCAGCGCGCCCGGCGCACCACCCGGCTCACCCTCGCCGCCGAGATGCAGTGGCAGCTCCTCCCCGCCCGGGCCTGCACCGCCGCCGAGTTCGCCATCGGCGCCCAGCTCGAGCCGGCGTACTCCATACACGGCGACAACTTCGACTGGGCGGCCGACGCCGAGGAGCTGACCCTCGCGGTGACCAACGGCATGGGCGAGGGCATACAGGCCTCGCTGCTCACCAACCTCGCGGTGAACGCCCTGCGCAACGCCCGCCGGGCCGGCATCGGCATCGCCGACCAGGCGGCCCTCGCCGACCAGGCGCTCTACGACCAGCACCGCGGGGCCTCCCACGTCTCCACCCTGCTGCTCCGCTTCGAGCTGGCGACCGGCCGGGTCGGCGTCGTGGACGCCGGATCGCCGCAACTGTGGATCCAGCGCGGCCGCACGGTCCGGCGCATGGAGCTGGAGGCCCAGCTCCCGCTCGGCATGTTCGAGGAGTCGCACTACACGGTCCAGGAGTTCCACGTGGAGCCCGGCGACCGGCTGCTGCTGCTCAGCGACGGCGTCTACGAGGCGGTGTCCCCGGCGGGGGAGAGGTACGGCGAGAAGGCGCTGGCCCGGGCCATCCAGTCGACGCGGCTGCTCCCGGCAGCCACCGTCCCGCGCGCGATGCTCGGCGAACTGGCCGAATATCGCGTCACGGAGACACTCGACGACGCGCTGGTGGTCTGCGTGGACTGGTTCGGCCGGCAGAACGACGGCTGAGGCCGGAACATGATGCCCCCGGGGACGCGTGACGCGTCCCCGGGGGCATCGCCGTGTCCGGGTCAGGCCTCAGGGCCAGGCCGCGGGGCCAGGTCTCCGGGTCAGATCGAGAGCTGGAACTCCGCGCGGATCCGCTTGCCGACCGGCACCCGCTCCGCCGTGAGCCGGTCGCACAGGGCCACGACGATCTCCATGCCGTGCCCGCCCAGCCGGGAGGGATCGGGGCCGTACAGCACGGGCATCGCCGTACTGCTGTCGTACACCGTGACGCTCATGACCTGGGCGTTCCCCTCCAGCTCCAGGAGGTACGGGCCGTGGCTGTAGCGGTCGGCGTTGGTGACCAGCTCGCTCACGGCCAGCATCAGATCGCTGCGGGTGTGCTTGCCGATCGGGGCCAGGCACTCCACCGCGAGCCGCGTGAGGAAACGGTCCGCCAGGGCACGCGCGAGCGCGATGCAGCCCGGTTCGCCGTCGAAGACCTCGGCGCAGAGCAGTACCTCCGTGGACCGCAGACCCTGGCCGGGATCTTCCGGTGGTGAGGTGACCTCTGTGTTCATGTGCTCCAGCCAGGCGCCGCAGTGAGGTCGGAGACCTTGTTCCGCCATTCGTCTACCCGAGTCGAAGGATCCCACGCCAGGCGATCCGGACCGATCCTACGCACGTCCGGGCAGCCGCACCACGGTCACGAAGAATTCATCGATCTGACGTACCGCCGCGATGAACTGATCCAGGTCCACCGGCTTGGTCACGTACGCGTTGGCGTGCAGCTTGTAGCTGCGCAGGATGTCCTCCTCGGCCGAGGAGGTGGTGAGGACGACCACGGGGATGAGCGACAGCTCGGGGTCGCCCTTGATCTGCTCCAGGACCTGCCGCCCGTCGTACTTGGGCAGGTTCAGGTCGAGGAGCACCAGGTCGGGGCGGGGGGCGTCGGGGTACTCGCCGCGCCGGTAGAGGAAGTCCAGCGCCTCCTGGCCGTCGCGTACGACGTGCAGGGTGTTGCGGATCTTGTTGTCCTCGAACGCCTCACGGGTCATGAGCTCGTCGCCGGGATCGTCCTCGACCAGGAGGACCTCGATGGGTTGTACGGGGCTGTTCACGAAGGGTCTCCCGGCTGGCTGACGGTCAGGGCCGGAGCGAGGGGCTCGGCCGTGGTGGGCTGGGGCGCCTCGGGCGCGGCAGGCAGGGTGAAGTGTATGCGGGTGCCTTCGCCCGGTTCGTCGTCCAGCCAGATCCGGCCACCGTGGAACTCGATGATCTTCCGGCAGAGCGCGAGGCCGATACCCGTTCCCTCGTACTCGTCACGCGCGTGGAGCCGCTGGAAGATCACGAACACCTTGTCCGCGAACTCGGGCGCGATCCCGATGCCGTTGTCCGAGACGGTCAGGTGCCAGTCCTCGTCCTCGCGTACGCAGTCGACGGTGATCCGGCACTCCACCTCCTCCCGGCGGAACTTGACCGCGTTGCCGATGAGGTTCTGCCAGACCATGGTGAGCGCTGTGGAGTCGCCCAGCAGTCCGGGCAGCTCCTCGGGCCGCTCGATCACCGCCCCGGACTCCTCGATCGCCACGGTCAGGTTGCCCAGCGCGCGGTCCAGGGACCGGCCCAGATCGACCGGCTGCCGGCCCTCGTTGACCCGGCCCACCCGCGAGAAGGTCAGCAGGTCGTTGATGAGCACCTGCATCCGCTTGGCGCCGTCCACCGCGAAGGCGATGTACTGCTTTCCCCGGTCGTCCAGCTCCTCGCCGTACCGCTTCTCCAGGAGCTGGCAGAAGGAGGCGACCTTGCGCAGCGGCTCCTGGAGGTCGTGCGAGGCGACGTACGCGAACTGCTCCAGCTCGGAGTTGGAGCGGCGCAGCTCCTCCGTCTGCTCGGCGAGCAGCTTCTCGCGGCCCTGCGCCCCGTCCAGCTCGTCGACCAGCCGTTGCCGCATGTCCTCCACGGCCCCGGCCACGGCCTGGACGTCGGAGGGCCCCTTGGCCTCGATCCGCTGGCCGAAGGCGCCCGACCGTACGCGCTCCGAGGCGGCGCGCAGCCGGTTCAGCGGAACGCCCACCACCCGGTGGAGCAGCACGCTGAGCGCCACCACGGTCAGGACGAAGACGGCCACCAGGGCGAACAGCACCTGGTCACGGGTGGTGCGGGCGTCGTTCAGCTCGGCCCGTGCGGTGTCCCGGGCCTCGTCGAGGTGTTTCTGCTGGGCGCCGTAGGCCCGTCGCAGCGCGTCGAAGTCCGCCTTGCTGCTCTGCAGCTGCGCCGAGGCACCGGCCTCGTTCGGCCCCTGCTCGCGGACCAGCTTCAGCAGCGGCTCGGCCTTGTCCTCGCGCCACTGCCGGGCGGCGGTCTCTATCGCGTCGAGATGGTCGGCGAACTGCTGCTGCCCGCCGACAAGCTGCCGGGCCCGGGTCAGCCGCTCCCGCTCGGCGGCCTTGCCCGCCTCGTACGGTTCGAGGAACGAGTCGTCGCCCGTCAGGGCGAAACCGCGGACCCCGGTCTCCTGGTCCAGCAGGGCGTTCTGGAGCTGGAAGGAGACGGACCGCGCGGGCTGTATTCGGTCGACCAGATCGGTGGTGCGGTCGGACATCCGGGCCAGCACCAGCCCGCCGGCCACCAGGCAGCCGCAGACGACCACGATGAAGCCGCCGAGGATCAGGTGCACCCAGTTCTGCACCGAGAGCCGGGCGGCCACACCGGCGGGTGCCGGGTCCTTCCCCGTGTCGGTCCGCGTGGACTGTTCCGTGCTCATGAAAGTTCCGATCCCCAGCCCAGATGCAGGACAGCCACATCATCCGCAAGTCCGCCGTAGGGGGCGGCTCCCTCGGCGGCTCCGGCCACCAGCGCGTCGACGAACCTCCGGCCCGGCAACTGCCCGAGGGCCCGGGCCATCTCCAGCAGCCCTTCCTCGCCGAGGCGGCTGTCCGGGCCGTTGCGCCCTTCGAAGAGTCCGTCGGTGAAGAGTACGAGACCGTCACCGGGGACCAGCGGCAGGTCGACCGTCGGCCACCGGCCCATCCCGGGGAGCAGCCCGAGCGCCATGCCGCCCTCCGGCTCCACCCAGCGGACCTCCTCGCCCCGGCGCAGCAGCAGTCCCGGGTGTCCCGCCCGCACGATCTGCACGTTCCGCCCGTCGGGCGCGAAGGTCAGGGAGGCCATCGTGGCGAAGACGTGCGAGTCCGAGCGCTCGGCGACCAGGATCTCCTCCAGCAGTTCGATCTGCTCCAGGTGGGAGGTCCCGCACAGCACGGCCGTACGCCACGCCACCCGGAGACAGACCCCCAGTGCGGCCTCCGCCGCACCGTGCCCCGAGACATCACCGATCACCGCGTGGACCGCCCCGTCGGCCGTCTGCACGACGTCGTAGAAGTCACCGCTCAGCAGCCCGTGGACGCGCCCCGGCTCGTACCGGGCGCGCGCCTGGAAGCGGTCGTCCCGCAGCAGCGGGACGGGCAGCAGCCCGCGCTCCAGCCGGGCGTTCTCCTGGGCGATCAGCTGATTGGACCTCAGCGCCGCCGCGGCCCGTTCCACTTCCTTGCGCTGGAGGGCGTAGCGGATCGCCCGCGACAGCATCTCGGGGTCCAGCCGCCCCTTGACCAGGTAGTCCTGGGCGCCTTGGGCGACCGCGCGCAGCCCCGTGCCCGACTCTTCGAGACCGGTGAGGACGACGATCGCGGCATCGCTGTCGGACTCCAGGATCTGGCGTACGGCGTCCAAGCCCTGGGCGTCCGGAAGGTGCAGGTCCAGAAGGACGCAGACGGGGGTGGTGCAGGTGTCCAGGAAGGCGCGGGCCTCGGCGAGCGTCTTGCGCCAGGTGAGGGCGGAGTCCAGCTCGCTGTCGGTGAGCATCTCCTCGACCAGCAGCGCGTCGCCCGCGTCGTCCTCCACCAGGAGGATGGTGGCGTCGACGTTCCACAGGAGGGAGCTGGGGGAGGAGTCGTCGGTGATCTCCTGCTGGGAGGGGATGCCGACGGTGCCCACAGGTTTCAGAGACATGCCCATGGGTGACTCGGCCAACCCCTTCACCCCCTCGGACGACCGGCATCAGACCATCCGGCCGATCGTCGGGAAGCATATGTGATCGGCGGCCTCGGCAGATGCCACGGGCCGCTGGTCCGACAGGAAACGGTCGGGCACCCAGGCGGGTGCCCGACCGGACGAACGGCGGGTGCCGGGGGAGACCCCGACAGGTCAGGAAGTGAGCGAACTCACGCCTCGATGCTCATTCCCTTGCGCAGTTGCTTGACGATCCGGGTCAGCAGCCGCGACACGTGCATCTGGGAGACACCCAGCTCCGCGCCGATCTGCGCCTGGGTCATCTCGGCCCCGAACCGCATCTGCACGATCCGGCGCTCCCGGTCGTCGAGCTGCTCCAGCAGCGGCGCCAGGGTGTGCAGGTTCTCGACGGTCTCCATGCCGGGGTCCGCCTCGCCGAGCACATCGGCGTACGCGCGCTGCTCCTGGCCGGAGTCGCTGTCCGCCGAGGGGGTGTCGAGGGAGCCGGCGGAGTAGCCGTTGGCGGCCACGAGCCCCTCGATGATCTCCTCCTCGGGCAGATCCAGGTGGGCGGCGAGCTCCTTGACCGTGGGGTCGCGGTCCAGCTCGGCGGAGAGCTGCTCCTTCGCCTTGGCGAGGTCGACCCGCAGCTCCTGCAGGCGGCGCGGCACGTGCACGGACCAGGTGGTGTCCCGGAAGAACCGCTTGATCTCGCCCACGATGTAGGGGACGGCGAAGGTGGCGAACTCGACCTCGCGGGAGAGGTCGAAGCGGTCGATCGCCTTGATCAGCCCGATCGTGCCGACCTGGATGATGTCCTCGGTGTCGTCACCGCCGCGGTTGCGGAACCGGGACGCGGCGAAGCGCACCAGGGAGAGGTTCATCTCGATCAGGGTGTTGCGGGCGTACTGGTACTCGTGGGTGCCCTCCTCCAGAGCCTGGAGGCGGTCGAAGAACACCTTGGACAGGGCCCGCGCGTCCTTGGGGGCGACCTTTCCGGCGTCCTCGACCCAGGGCAGTTCCTCGGCGCCGACGTCGGTCCGCGAGCCTGCCAGGTCATCGCTCAGCGACGCCGTCGCTCCGTTGGCTCGCACAGACATCGCCGTCATGATGTCACCCTCCCTGTCACCCAATGTGTCGGACGGTCGCCTTCCCGGTCATTCCGAAGTCATGCCTACCTTTTCAAGAAAGTTTTTCCGGCCCTCCGCCGGCCCTCTGTCGGCGCCCCTGCCGAGCCCTTCCCGGCCCGCTGTCCGGCCCTCCGCCCGCCCGAACGGGGCAGCCTCGCGCGCATGGCAAACTTGAGCGGGGTGTTTCGGCCTGCGGTGACCCCTGACCCGCGGGGATGAAGATGACAGAGGAACGGCAATGACGGTGACAGAGGACAGCCCGGAGCTCGCTCCCGGAATCGACGAGTTCGGTCCCGGTATCGACCCGGAGCGGCTGGCCGTCTGCCTGAGCGTGCTCGACGAGCTCGACCGCATTGAGGTCGACCACCCGGACGCCATCGCCGTCCGCCGGGCCACCGCCGGGATCTACCGCACCGTGAAGCAGCGCCGCCGCCAGGAGCGCCGGGCCGCCAAGACCGCCCACGACCGGGCCGTCACCGAGGCGACCGCGACCGGTTCGGCCGAGCGCATCGACGACGAGACGCAGGGCGTCCTGCCGTCCTCCTCCGCCCAGGCCGAGATCGCGGGCATACTCCAGCGCCCCCGCTCCTGCTACATCTGCAAGACCCGGTACGTCGAGGTGGACGCGTTCTACCACCAGCTCTGCCAGCCCTGCGCCAAGGAGAACCGCGCCCGCCGCGACGCCCGCACCGACCTCACCGGGCGCCGGGCGCTCCTCACCGGCGGCCGGGCGAAGATCGGCATGTACATCGCGCTGCGGCTGCTGCGCGACGGGGCGCACACCACCATCACGACCCGCTTCCCCAACGACGCGATCCGCCGCTTCAAGGCGATGGAGGACAGCGACGAGTGGATCCACCGGCTGAAGATCGTCGGCATCGACCTCCGCGACCCGGCCCAGGTCGTCGCGCTGGCCGACTCCGTCGCCGCCGAGGGCCCGCTCGACATCCTCATCAACAACGCGGCCCAGACGGTACGCCGCTCCCCGGGGGCGTACAGCGAGCTCGTGAACGCCGAGTCCGCTCCGCTACCCGCGGGCGCGCTGCCCGCCGCCGAGGTCATCGGGACCTTCGGCAGCGGCACGGTCGACCGGGTGGCCGCCCTGCCCGCCGCCCGCAAGGAGAGCCTCAGCGCCCAGGAGGTCACCGACCTCGCCCTGGTCACCGGCTCCGCCTCCCCGGCCCGGATCGCCGCGGGCACCGCGATCGACGCGGGCGGGCTCGTCCCCGACCTGCACGACACCAACAGTTGGGTCCAGACGGTCGAGGACGTCGAGCCGATCGAGTTGCTGGAGGTCCAGCTCTGCAACTCCACCGCGCCGTTCATCCTGATCAGCCGCCTCCGCCCGGCGATGGCCGCCACCGCCGCCCGGCACGCGTACGTGGTCAACGTCTCCGCGATGGAGGGTGTCTTCAGCCGGGGCTACAAGGGGGCGGGCCACCCGCACACCAACATGGCCAAGGCCGCGCTCAACATGCTCACGCGCACCAGCGCCCAGGAGATGTTCGAGAAGGACGGCATCCTGATGACGGCCGTGGACACCGGCTGGATCACCGACGAGCGGCCGCACCCGGACAAGATGCGGCTGGCCGAGGAGGGCTTCCACGCCCCGCTGGATCTCGTCGACGGCGCGGCCCGCGTCTACGACCCGATCGTGCGCGGTGAGGGCGGCGAGGCGCTCTACGGCTGCTTCCTCAAGGACTACGCCCCCGCGAACTGGTAGCTCCCGCCCGTGTCGGCGTAACCCGACCGGCTCAACCGGAGCCGCACCCTCCGTGCGGCGGCCGCAGACCCGGCCCAGGATGGATCCTGGGCCGGGTTTTCGCTGTGCGAAGTGGCCGAAAGTGACCCACTGCACACGTTCTATAGAGCGCGAAGTCGCTCATTTGGTTACTCTGAGGCCAACGGACGCCATCGGGGAGCCCACGAAGGCTCCCCGACCGTCCCGGGACAGGTCTGCAACCCGACCGCCGTCCCGCCCCGACACGGCGCCACCGCGACCGACATATCTCAAGCCCCTGCCCCACTCCGGGGCGGTCGATCTCCGGCGCCGCAGCCGGAGCGTCGGCGCCGCCCCGGGTGACGCGACACAGAGGAGTGCGCGGTGACGACACCAGAACTGACGATGCGCGAGAAGCGACCCGCCGAACGGTACGGGGAGCGGACCGCACGGCCCGAGAAGCTCCGGAACATCGAGGTGTGGGCCCGGTCCGCACCGATCCGGCTGGCCGGTTACGAGGACGACCTCGCCGAGCCGCACATCCTGCCCGGCATCGACTGACCGCTCCGGCGCGGATCACGTCCCACGGCCCGTGTCCCGGCCCTCCCGCTCCGGCGGGAGCGGCCGGGACACGGGCCGCATGAATTCCCGCACGTAGGTGCGGTCCCACCAGGCACCGGTGGCCCGCAGGTCGCCCGGGTCGGTGAACCGGTAGTGGAACACCCGGGCCCGCACGTGCACCGGAGGTTCGTCCGGGAACGGGTTGTGCGCCAGCAGCCGGAGCGTGTCCCGGTCCCCGCGCAGCAGCCGCTCGGTGAACGGGCCGAACCAGGAGCGCGCGTAAGCGGGGGAGAGCGCCGCGAACCACATCATCCAGTCCAGCCGCAGGTGGTACGGGGCGAAGAGGCGCGGCAGCCGCCGCACATCGCCGGGTTTGCCGCGGAAACCGTACTCCCGCCACGCGGCGCCCTCGTTCGGGACCGCGTCCGCGGTGCCCTCCACCACGACTTCCAGCCGCATTCTGCTGATGGAGCCGAACGCTCCGTAGGTGTTGACGAGGTGCAGGGGGTCGAAGGACCGGTTCATCACCTGCCGGCGCGAGAGCAGATTGCGCGCGGGGCGGTAGCTGAGGACCAGGACCAGGGTCGTCACCGCGATGACGACCACCTCGTACCAGAGCGGTGGCGCGGCCAGGGCGGGCGGCCTGCCGGCGAGCGGGGTCCAGTCGATCACCGAGAGCGCCAGCGCGATGGTCAGCCAGTTCAGCCAGGCGAAGTTGCCCGACAGGACGAGCCAGAGCTGGGTGAGCACCATCAGGGCGGCGGCCGCGCTCGCCACCGGCTGCGGGGTGAACAGCAGGAAGGGGACCAGTAGCTGGGTGACGTGGTTGGCGGCCACCTCGACCCGGTGCACCGGGCGCGGCAGATGGTGGAAGAACCAGCTCAGCGGCCCCGGCATCGGCTGGGTCTCGTGGTGGAAGTCGAGGCAGGTCAGCCTCCGCCAGCACGCGTCGCCGCGCATCTTGATGAGCCCGGCGCCGAACTCCAGCCGGAACAGCAGCCACCGCAGCAGCCAGAGCACCAGCACGGGCGGCGCGGTGTCCCCCGTACCGAGGAAGACGGCGAGGAACCCCGTCTCCAGGAGCAGCGACTCCCAGCCGAACCCGTACCAGACCTGCCCGACCTGGACGATCGACAGGTACAGCACCCAGGGCAGCGCCCACAGCAGCATCCCGCCCCAGAGCGGAAGGCGGCCGTCCAGCCCGGCGATCAGGGCCACCGAGACCGCGCAGCCGGTCCAGGCGACAGCGGCGAAGAACCGGTCGGAGTAGTGCAGCCGGAACAGCCCCGGCGCCGCCTTCCAGGGGGTGCGCCGGAGCAGCTCCGGTACGGGCAGGATGCCGCGCTCGCCGATCAGCGCGCGGAACTGGAGGGCGGCGGAGAGGAAGGCGACCAGGTAGATCACGGCCAGCGTCCGCTGGAAGATCAGCCTGCTCAGCCAGTAGCCGTCGGCAGAGAACCACTCCATCCCGGCCAGTATCGGCCCGGCGGCGCCTTCAGCGCGCCGCGACGAGCCGGCCCAGCGTCCGGCCCAGCCGGCGCGCGTACCAGAGCTGCACGGGAGGCACGAGCGGCCCGGCGAGGCGCGAGTACCAGGCCGCGGGGCGGGAGAAGGCCGTGACGGTGAACCAGACCGTGCCGTCGTCCGCCAGGTCGACCACGAAGCATTCCTCGCCGTTCTCCGGGTGCCCGGTGAGCGTGCCGTAGCCGAATCCGGTACGCCCGTCCTCTCCGTATGCCGTCCAGATCACCTCGCACGGGGCGCTGAGACGGATCGGCCCCACGCCGAGCGACACCCGTACGGAGGCTCCGGGCTCCGCGCGTGCGGCCGAGGCGTCGACCCGGGCTCCCGAGGCCCGGTGCATGCGCCACTCGGTCACCGCCGCGCCCGCCGCCGCGAAGTCGTCGGCGCCCCGGCCTACCCGGGTGCGGTGGTGCAGGTGGTGGTAGCCCTTGGGCAGCGGGCCGAGGCGGGTGGCGCCGACCTCGGGGTAGGTGAGCGTGCTCATGCGGTCCTGCTTTCCGGGTGGGTGGTGGTGCGGATGCGCTGCCAGGCGAGGAGCGAGCAGAGGGCGAAGCCCAGCGCGTTGCCCAGGCCATGGGTGGCGGCCATCCAGGTCAGGGTGGGGTGAGGCAGTCCGGTCGCCTCGCCGACCGCCCAGCTCAGGGCGAGCAGCATGGTGGCCACCAGGACGGCGGCGGAGGTGAGGAGCAGCAGCCGGGTCGTCCTGTCCCGGCCCTCCTCGTGGCCCAGGCGCCAGGTGAGCAGGCCGACGGTCCACATGCCGGCCGTCAGGACCACGGCCCCGGCCAGTTCGGCCCAGTCGCCGATGAAGTAGCCGACGAGGACGAGCAGGGTGCCCAGCGGCACGCTGAGCGCGGCGAACCGGCCCGCGGGGCCATCGGTGACCCCGCAGACGAGCCCGGCGACCAGGGCCGCGGCGAAACCGGCGAAGTGGAAGTGCGGCACGGTCAGGGCGAGAATGCCCAGCTCGAAGCCGAACAGCTCGTGGCCCCACCGCTCCGCGACCAGGGCGAGCGCGGCGACGGCCGGGGCGACGAGGGCGGTGAGAAGGGCGATCCCGGCGGGGGAGAGGTCCCGGCCGCGGACCGCCCGGCGGGCGCCGAGCAGGGCGAGAAGGACGGTGCCCAGTGCGTAGCACGAGGCGAGCGCGGTGGCGGTAGGGCCACGCGGCAGCCATAGGGCCACCGCGCCGGGCGCCGCGAAGAGGGGCCAGAGCCTGCGGATCCCGTCCAGCTCGCGCAGCCCGGTCAGCCGCAGCCCGGCCGGGACGACCAGGAGCATGCCCAGCATCACGATCGCGTTGACCAGTGCGGTCATGGCCCCACCCCCATCTTTGAACGTGTTCAACTCTTGGGGCGAGAGTAGAGGTTTTCTTGAACGTGTTCAAGATGGCTGCTTCCCGGCGTGGTGTCCGCGCCTGCTGTCTGTGTCCGGTGTCCGCGCCCGGCCTCCGCTTGCGGGCTGCCGACCGGTGCGGCACAGATGGTGACGGACCCATCCGTTCGCCATGGACAGGCATGGACAGGCAGGAGAGCTCTGTGCGCTCACCCAGACGTTTCCGGTGTGCCGCGCTCGCCGCGCTGGCCGCCGGGGCCCTGTTCGCCGTAGCAGGCTGCGACAGCGCCGCCGACCGCACGACGAAGGGCACCACGGGCACCGCGGAGGCCGAGGACGTCCTTCTCCAGCCGCTCGCCGAGCCGGGCCCCGGGCCCTTCACGAAGTCGACCGCGCGGCAGGCGCCCTCGCCCTCGGCCCCCCCTTCGCCGCGGGAGGGCGACGGGTCCGCCACCCGGACGGTCCATCGCGTCTCGGGCGCTGTCCCCGGGCTCTACGGAGGTGTCCGCTCCGAGGCGTCCTGCGACGTAGAGCAGCAGGCCCGCCTGCTCACCGCCGACCAGGACAAGGCGCGGGCCTTCGCGGAGAAGGCGGGCATCGAGGCCGTCCAGATCCCGGGCTACCTGCGCTCGCTCACCCCGGTGACCCTGCGCGCCGACACCCAGGTCACCAACCACGGCTACAGCGCCGACTCCGTCACCGCCTTCCAGGCCGTGCTCCAGGCGGGCACCGCCGTCCTGGTCGACAGCAAGGGCCTCCCCAGGCTCCGCTGCGCCTGCGGCAACCCGCTGGAGAAGCCGGTGATCGCGAAGGGGCAGGTCACGTACCGGGGCGAGCGCTGGGCCGGCTACGACCCCGCGCGGATCCTGGCGATCGACCCGGGCGTGCGGCCGGTCGGCAGTCTGGTCATCGTGGACACCGCCGACAACACCTGGATCGAGCGGTCCGTCGGCGACGACGGCGGACGCGACCGGACCCCGGACGACCCGCCGCCCTACGAGCCGAGCGTGGACCTGCTCTTCCCGTCCCCGGCCCGCCCCTCCGATCCCGCACCGACCGAATCCGCCCCGTCGGCCCCGTCCCCCGCCGAGCCGGAGGAGTCGGAGGGGGCGCAGTGCCCGGAGTCCCCGGGCGACCCCGCCGAACTGCCCCCTGGCTGCCCGCCGCCCATGGAGCCCGACCCCGGTACCGAGGCGCCGGACGACTTCGACGGCATGCCGAGCGAGGAGCCCTGGGAGATGGAGGATGGCGAGCTCGGCGTGGTGCCGGAGCCGACCCAGGTCTCTCCCGGCGAACGCGGTGAGCGCGGCGAACTCGACGAGCTCGGTGAACTCGAAGGGCTGGATGAGTCCGGGGGACTCGACGAGCTTGACGAACTGGATGAGTTCGATGAGTTCGGCGAGCCCGCGGACTCCGGCGTCCCCGAGCCGTTCGCCGGCTGACCGGCCGGGACCAGCTCTTCCCCAGCCCGTTACGGCGACCGCCCCGGCCGCCGTAACGGATCACTCGAAGAATCGGACAAATGGTGGCAGAGTGGCCCACATGGATGATCGGGTAGCGGGTGCCCTGTCACTCCCGGACGACTGGCCCGCCCACCCGGATCTCAGCCTCGCCCTGAACCGTATGGGCAGCTTCGACTGGGATCTGGGCACCGGCCTCATGCACATGGACCAGGCCGCCCTCGACGTGTTCGACCTGACCCCGGAGGAGTACGACGGCCGCCCGGCCTCCCTGGCCCACCGGGTACCGACCGACGAGGCGCAGCGCCTGGACGGGATGGTCTCGCAGGCCCTCAAGAGCGGCCTGACCAACTACGGCGCCTACTTCCGCATCCAGCGCCGCGACGGCACCCTGCGCTGGACCCACACCCAGGGCTTCGTCCGCCGGGACGGGACCGGCCGGCCCCGCCGCATCATCGGGATCGTCCGCGACGCGACCCAGGAGCTGGCCGACTCCTCCGCCCGGCAGGACCTGGACCTGGAGCGGCGCCGGCGCACCAGCCTGGTGGAGGGCACCACGGCCGCCCTGGCCCACGCCCGTACGGTCAAGGACGTCATCGCGGTCCTCAAGAACTCCCAGGGCCTCGCCCACCTGGGCGCCACCAGCCTCGTCATGGGCCTGCTGGAGTCCGGCCGCATCCACCTCGTGGCCGACGGACCCGAAGGCGCCTACGTTCCCGGCACCCGGTTCACCCGGGTGGACGAGCAGTACCCGATGAGTGAGGTCGTCCGTACCCTCGCCCCGCGCTTCATCGAGTCCGCGGAGGACTTCGCCGCCTCCTACCCGGTCCTCTGGCCCAACATCAGCCACCTGGGGATCACCGCGGCCGCCTATATGCCACTGATCGCGCAGGCCCGCCCGATCGGCGCGCTCGGCCTGCTCTACCGGGACAAGGCGGGCTTCACCCCCGACGAGCGCAACCTCCTCATGGCGCTCGGCACCTCGATCGCCCAAAGCCTCCAGCGGGCGATGCTCTACGAGCAGGAGCACGACCTCGCCGAGGGGCTCCAGCAGGCGATGCTGCCGCGCCGGATCCCCGCCGTCCCCGGGGCCCAGGTCGCCGTCCGCTACCGCTCGGCCCGGCTCGGCCGGGACATCGGCGGCGACTGGTACGACCTGATCCCGCTGCCCGGCGGCCGGGTCGGCGCCGTCATCGGAGACGTACAGGGGCACGACACCCACGCCGCCGCCGTCATGGGGCAGCTCCGCATCGTGCTGCGGGCCTACGCCGCCGAGGGGCACAGCCCCGCCACCGTCATGGCGCGCGCCTCCGTCTTCCTCCACGAGCTGGACACCGACCGCTTCGCCACCTGCACCTACGCCGAGGTCGACCTGACCACCGGGGTCGTCCAGGTGGTCCGCGCGGGCCATGTCGACCCGCTGGTACGCGACGTGGACGGCAGTTGCCGCCGGATGCCGGCCGAGGGCGGGCTGCCACTGGGGCTCTCCGCGGAGTTCGGCCGGCTGGAGTACCCGGTCGGAACGGCGGAGCTGGACCCCGGCCAGACGATGATCCTGTTCACCGACGGCCTGGTCGAGCTGCCCGGATCCGACCTCGACGAGGGCATGCAGCTGCTCACCGCGCTGGTCTCCAACGGCCCCCAGAACCTCCAGAAGCTGGCCGACGACCTCTGCGACGCCGTCGACGTGCGCGGCGGCCAGGACGACGTGGCGCTCCTGCTGCTCCGCCGCCGGGCCGCCCAGGCACCCCAGCCCGGCGGCCGGCTCCGGCAGCACGTCGCCCAGAACGACCCCGAGGCGCTCAGCTCGGCCCGGCACATGATCCGGGCGGCGGTTCGCGCCTGGGGGGCGAAGGAGCGGGCCGACGAGATCGAGCTGGCCGCCGATGAGCTGACCACCAACGCCCTGATGCACACCGACGGCGGGGCCGTCGTCACGATCCGGGTGATGGCCGGCTCCGAGCGGCGGCTGCGGGTCGACGTGGAGGACCGCTCCAGCGCCCTGCCCCGCCGAAGGGACGCGGGGTCCGACGGGGTCTCCGGTCGCGGCCTGATGCTCGTCGACCGGCTGGCCGACGTCTGGGGCGTGGAGTCCCGGGGCAGCGGCAAGTGCGTGTGGTGCGAGTTCCTGATCCCCGAGCGGTCGTGATCCCTGAAAGGTCCTGATCTCCGAATGGTCGTGATCCCCGAACGGTCGTGATGAGCGGGCAACGCGTTCTGTAACAGTACGTAACATGTCCGTACTTGACCGTAACCGAACGCAAGCGATTGACTGCGGGGGTACGGCCGTTCCGCCCCCCGGACGACATGAGGCACCTGTTGGGTACCGAACTCCTGGCCCCGCTCGACCTGGCCTTCTGGCATCTCGAATCCGACGCCCACCCCATGCACCTGGGCGCGCTCGCCGTCTTCGCCCCGGCGCCCGGCGTCACCCCGCCCCACGTCCTGGAGCTGCTCCGGACCCGGGCCGCCGCGATCCCCCGGCTGCGGATGTGCGTACGGGACGTCCTGCTGCCGGTCGGCGGTGCGGCCTGGAACGTGGACGAGGACTTCGACGTGCACCGGCATGTACGCCGCGTCGCGGTGGAGGACGGCGACTTCATGGCGGGGGCCACCCGGCTGGCCGGAGAGCTGATGGAACAGCCGCTGGGCCGCGGGCTGCCGCCCTGGCAGATGTATCTGATCGGCGGGGCCGACGACGGGCCGTTCGCCGTACTGGTCAAGCTGCACCACGCGCTGGCCGACGGGATGCGGGCGGTCGCCATCGGCGCCGGGATCTTCGACGAGATCGCCGCCGCCACCACGGCCCGGTCGGCCGCCCGCGGCCGCCCCGTCGTCCCGCCCCGCTCGTGGCTCCCCGACCCCCGCGAGGTGGCCGGCATGGCGCTCGGCCGGATCGGCGAGGTCGGCCGTGCCCTGGGCGTGGGGGCCTCCGTCGTCCGCGCGGGCCGCCTCGACCTGCGCCCCACCGCCTTCACCGCACCCTCCAGCGGCACCCGGCGCCTGGCCACCGCGGACCTGGACGCCACGGCCCTCCAGCGGATCCGGCGGATGGAGGGCGGCACCGCCAACGACATCCTGCTCGCCGTCGTCGCCGGGGCCCTGCGCCGCTGGATGGCCGAGCGCGGTGAGGCACCCGCCGCCACCGACCCGCGCGCCCTGGTCCCCGTCTCCCGGCGCAGGCCCGGCGGCGCGGTGAGCGGGAACCGGCTCTCCGCCTACCTCCTCGACCTGCCCGTCGGAACCGCCGACCCCCGCGAACGGCTCCGCTCGGTCCGGGCCGCGATGGACCGTAACAAGGCGGCCGGACCGCTGAAGGGCGCCGGTGCCGTCGCCGTACTCGCCGACCAACTACACCCGCTGGCCCACCGGTTCGGCGCACCGCTCGCCGCCAACGCCGCCCGGATGCTCTTCGACCTGCTCGTCACCAGCGTCCCGCTCCCGCGCTCCGCGCTCTCGCTGGGCGGCTGCCCCCTGAGCGCCCTCTACCCGATGGCACCGCTGGCCCGGGGCCAGTCGCTGGCCGTCGCCCTGTCGACGTACGGCGGCCGCGTGCACGTGGGTTTGGTGGCGGACGGCAAGGCGCTGCCGGACCTGGACCGGCTGGCCGGTGCGGTCCAGGAGGAGTTCGACGAGATCGGGGCGCTGTTCACCGTCGGCCGGGTGGCGGCACCGGTGTCCTGACGGGCAGCCGTACGCCGTCTGCGGCAGGCTGGTGCCATGCCCGAGCTGCCCGAAGTCGAAGCCCTGCGGGTCTTCCTCGACGACCACCTGGTCGGCAAGGAGATCGCCCGCGTCCTCCCGCTGGCGATCAGCGTCCTGAAGACGTACGACCCGCCGCTGAGCGCCCTCGACGGGACCACCGTCACCTCGGTGGCCCGCCACGGCAAGTTCCTCGACATCGAGGCGGGCGGGCTGCACCTCTGCACCCACCTGGCCCGCGCGGGCTGGCTCCGCTGGAAGGACTCCTTCCCGGCCGCCCCGCCGCGCCCTGGCAAAGGGCCGCTCGCCCTGCGCCTGGTGACCGTGGACGGCGACGGCTTCGAGCTCACCGAGATGGGGACCAAGAAGAGCCTCTCCGTCCACCTCGTCCGCGACCCGATGGACGTCCCCGGCATCGCCCGCCTCGGCCCCGACCCGCTCGCCGACGCCTTCGACCAGGACACCTTCGCGGGAATCGTCGCCGGGGCGCGCCGCCAGATCAAGGGCGCGCTGCGCGACCAGTCGCTCATCGCGGGCATCGGCAACGCTTACAGCGACGAGATCCTGCACGTGGCGAAGATGTCCCCGTTCAAGCGGACCGCCGACCTCGACGAGGATGACCTCACCCGCCTGTACACCGCGCTGCGCACCACGCTCCAGGACGCCGTGGCACGCTCCAGCGGGGTGGAGGCCGGAAAGCTCAAATCCGAGAAGAGGAGCGGGATGCGCGTGCACGGACGGACGGGACAGCCGTGTCCGGTCTGCGGTGACACCATTCTGGAGGTCTCCTTCAGCGACTCCTCGCTCCAGTACTGCCCCACCTGCCAGACCGGCGGCAAGCCCTTGGCCGACCGCAGGACCTCGAAGTTCCTGAAGTGAGACTCAGGACGTTCCTGCGGTGCGATACGAGGGCCGCTCACCGCTCCACCGTCATCAGCCGCCGCCCGTCCGCCGTCCGCACCTCGAAGTGGTCGATGCCCTCCGGCCGCAGCGCCGCCCCGCCGGACACCGCCACCAGGCCGTCCCCCGCGCCCCCGGCCGACCAACTGCTCACCGTCTCCTCGCTGCCGTCCCGGCCCACCGCGATCAGCGCGCACACCCCGACGACCGGCACCCGGACGACCTCCAGCGCCACCGACGTACCCCACTCGTGCCCCGCCGCCGTCACCACCGCCGCCGCCCCCGACGCCTGGTCCGCCCCCACCCACCGCTGCACCACCGCCCCGCCCGCCGCACCGCCGGAGCCGCCGGGGCTGCCCGGGAGATCAGCCACCGCCCACGGCCCGCCCACCGCCAGCACCACCCCGGCCGCCACCAGCGCCAGCCGCCGCCGGCCCGCCCTCCGCCGCCCCGCCGCCACCGCCTCGACCAGCCGGTCCGCGAGGCCGGGGGAGGGCCGCACCGCCGGCCGGGCCACCGCCAGCCGGGCCGCGACCGGGGCCAGCTCGCGGGCGCGGGCGCGGCACGGCGGACACTCCTCCAGATGCTCCTCGAACCGGAAGGCGTCGGCCCTCCCGAGGACGCCCAGGGCGTAGGCCCCCACCCGGATGTGGGGCTCGGTCAGCTGCATGTACTGCGGTACGGGAACAAGCCGGGATTCACTCAAGCCAGAAGGCCCCGGAGCACCTAAACTCCGGGCTCATGCTGCGCGTACTCGCCGTCGACGACGAACCACCCGCCCTGGAGGAGCTCCTCTACCTCCTGCGCGCCGACCCCCGCATCCGCAGCGCCGAAGGTGCCACCGGGGCGACCGAGGCGCTGCGCCGCATCGGCAACGCGGTGGACGCGGGCCCCGACGACCCGTCCGCGATCGACGTCGTCTTCCTCGACATCCACATGGCTGGCCTCACCGGCCTCGACGTCGCCCAACTCCTCGCCGGATTCGCCTCGCCCCCGCTCATCGTCTTCGTCACCGCGCACGAGGGCTTCGCCGTGCACGCCTTCGACCTCAAGGCCGTCGACTACGTCCTCAAACCGGTCCGCCGCGAACGCCTCGCCGAGGCCGTACGCCGGGTCGCCGAGCAGGTGGGGGAGCGGTCCGCCCCGGTCAACGACACCGCCACCGACCAGATCCCGGTCGAGCTCGGCGGCGTCATCCGCTTCATCCCGATCGACGAGATCGCGTACGCCGAGGCGCAGGGCGACTACGCCCGGCTGCACACCGCGGCCGGCAGCCACCTCGTCCGCATCCCGCTCACCACCCTGGAGGAGCGCTGGCGCTCGCGCGGCTTCGTCCGGATCCACCGGCGCCACCTCGTGGCGCTCAGCCGGATCGACGAGCTGCGGCTGGACGCGGGGAGCATGAGCGTACGGATCGGGGAGGCCGAGCTGGCCGTCAGCCGCCGCCACACCCGGGCGCTGCGCGACCTGCTGATGCGCCAGGGCGGCCGCTGACCCGGTGCCGGCGGACGACGGCTGAACCGGGGGCGGCAGCCGCCGCTGACCTGGGGTGACCTCGCCGAGCCGCTCCGGGAAGACGCTTCGGTGAAGCCTTCCCAGCACCGCCTTCCGCCGCCTACACTCCGAGCCCATGTCACCGGAGACCGCACCCCGGCGCGAAGTCGTCACGGGAGAGCCCCGCCGGGTGCGTCCGCTGCCCCGCTACCGCACCCAGGCGGAGATCGAGGAGCAGACCGCCCTCGGCGGCGCCTACGTCCGCTCGCTGATGCGGAGCCAGCTCCGTGCCGGGCTCACCGTCTTCGCCGTGCTCGCCCTCGTCGCGGGCACCCTGCCGCTCCTGTTCGCCGCCCTGAACAGCGCCGCCCTCGTCTGGGCGGTGCTCGGCTTCGCCACCTACCCGCCGCTCACCCTGGCCGCCTGGTGGTACGTGCGCCGGGCGGAGCGCAACGAACGCGACTTCGCCCGGCTGGTGGAGGGCCGCCCCACGCCGTGAGCACCCCCGACCACACGGCGTCCTGGGTGGCGGTCGCCCTCGTCGTCCTCGCCACCGTCCTCGTCGGCGGCTTCGGCCTGCGCATCTCGCGTACGACCTCCGACTTCTACGTGGCGTCCCGTACCGTGCGCCCCCGGCTCAACGCGGCCGCCATCAGCGGGGAGTACCTCTCCGCCGCCTCCTTCCTCGGCGTCGCGGGGCTCGTGCTGCTGCACGGCCCGGACATGCTCTGGTACCCGGTCGGCTACACCGCCGGATACCTGGTGCTGCTGGTCTTCGTCGCGGCCCCGCTGCGCCGCTCGGGGGCGTACACCCTGCCGGACTTCGCCGAGGGGCGGCTCGAATCGCTCCCTGTGCGGCGACTGGTCAGCCTCCTCGTGGTCGGTGCCGGCTGGCTCTACCTCGTGCCGCAGCTCCAGGGCGCCGGGCTGACGCTGAAGATCCTCACCGGGGCGCCCGGCTGGCTCGGCGACGTGCTCGTGGCGACCGTGGTGATGGTGGCCGTGGCGGCGGGCGGGATGCGGTCCATCACCTTCGTCCAGGTCTTCCAGTACTGGCTGAAACTCACCGCGCTCCTCGTTCCCGCCCTCTTCCTCGTCCTGGCCTGGCAGGACGACGGCCGGCCCCGGGTCAGCTTCGACGACCAGGTCGCCGTCTTCCGCGCCGACCACCCGCTCTACGCGACGTACGGACTCATCGTGGCGACCTTCCTCGGCACCATGGGGCTGCCGCACGTCGTCGTCCGCTTCTACACCAGCCCCAACGGCCGCGACGCCCGCCGCACCACCGTCGCCGTCCTCGCCCTGGTCGGCCTCTTCTACCTGCTGCCGCCCATCTACGGGGCGCTGGGCCGGCTGTACGCCCCCGAGCTGCGGCACGGGGGAGACGCGGACGCGGCCGTGCTCCTCCTGCCCGCCCGGGTCATCGGCGGGCTCGGCGGCGATCTCCTCGGCGCGCTCATCGCGGGCGGGGCGTTCGCCGCGTTCCTGTCCACCGCGTCCGGGCTCACCATGGCGGTCGCCGGGGTCATCACGCAGGACGTGCTGCCGTCGCGCGGCGTGCGCTCCTTCCGGCTGTCCACTGTCCTCGCGATCGCCGTGCCGCTCGCCGGTTCGCTGCTGGTCAGCCGGGTGCCGGTGGCCGACGCGGTGGGCATGGCCTTCGCCGTCTCCGCGTCCTCCTTCTGCCCGCTGCTCGTCCTCGGCATCTGGTGGCGCCGCCTCACCCCGCCCGGCGCGATCGCGGGGCTCGTCCTCGGCGGCGGCTCCGCCCTCCTCGCCGTCGCGATCACGGTGGCCGGGGCGGTGACCCCGCCCGGCTGGCCGCACGCACTGCTCGCCTGGCCCGCTGTCTGGTCCGTCCCGGTCGGCTTCCTCGCGATGATCCTCGTCTCGCTCGCGACCCCGGGGCGGATCCCGCCGGGCACCAACGCGGCCATGACCCGCTTCCACCTCCCCGAGGCGCTCACCTCGGCGCGCGGCGGCGGGAGGGAACGATGACGGGGGCCGGGGTCGCCGTCCTCGTGGTCCTGGTGGCGCTGCTGCTCGGTACGGGGTTCCTGGCGGGGCGACGTACCGCTCGGCCACTGCGGCCCAGCGATGTCGGCACCCCCGTCGAGCACGCCACGTTCGAGACCCTGCACACCGCGTCCCTCGCCGCGCCCCCGCTGCGCGCCGGCCTCACGGAGGAGAGCGCCCGGCGCTCGGCCCGCCGGCTGCGCTCGCTGCTCGGCACCGACGCCCTCTGCCTCACCGACCGGGAACGTGTCCTGGTCTGGGACGGCGCCGGACACCATCACGGCAAGGACGTGATGGGCCATATCGAGGAGTTGCTGGAGGGCGGGCGCGGCGCGGCCTTCGACAGCGGCTGCGCCGACCTCGACTGCCCCCTGCGCTGGGCGGTCGCCGTACCGCTCACCGTCGAGAACCGGGTCCTGGGCGCGCTCGTCGCCTACGCCCCGCGCGAGTCGGCGGTACTGGCCCGGGCGGCGGGCGAGGTCGCACGCTGGGTCTGCGTACAGTTGGAACTGGCCGAGCTGGACCGCTCCCGTACGCAGCTCATCGAGGCCGAGATCAAGGCGCTCCGGGCGCAGATCTCCCCGCACTTCATCTTCAACTCCCTCGCCGCCATCGCCTCGTTCGTCCGCACCGACCCCGAGCAGGCCCGCGAACTGCTCCTGGAGTTCGCCGACTTCACTCGCTACTCCTTCCGGCGGCACGGCGAGTTCACCACCCTGGCCGACGAACTCCACTCCATCGACCAGTACTTGGCCCTGGTCCGCGCCCGTTTCGGCAAACGCCTCTCCGTCACCCTCCAGGTCGCCCCCGAGGTACTGCCGGTCGCCCTCCCGTTCCTCTGCCTCCAGCCGCTGGTGGAGAACGCCGTAAAACACGGCCTGGAGGGAGCTTCCGCCCCGCCCCGCGAACGACCGGCGGACGCCCCGTTCCGCATCACCATCAGCGCGCTCGACGCCGGATCCGAGGCCGAGGTCGTGATCGAGGACAACGGCGGCGGCATGGACCCCGACCGGCTGCGGCGCATCCTGCGCGGCGAGGCCACCACCTCCACCGGCATCGGCCTGCTCAACGTGGACGAGAGGCTGCGCCAGGTGTACGGGGACGGGTACGGGCTCGTCATCGAGACCGGGCTCGGCGCGGGCATGAAGATCACGCTCCGGCTGCCCAAGTACCGGGCGGGCGTGCACGGTTCATGAGGTCCGGGCCCTGGCCCACGGGCCGCCCGGTCCTCTCAGCACAGATGTACGGCCAAATGGCCCAGGGGAAGCCCGAGTTGCCACGCCGGGGTCCACACCTGGACCTCCCCCTCCTCCTCGTGCCCGCCCCCGGCCACCGGCTCCCAGGGCGCGGGCACGATCGCGTCGAGGTCGGCGGCGAGCAGCTCGGTCTCCTCCAGCCACCGCCAGGCCGCCCGGGCCAGTGCCATGTCGGGGTCGCCGGGCCCGGCCCGGCGCTCGGACTCCGTGAGCCGCTCGCAGACCCAGCTCCGCCAGGTGGCCCCGTACGCCGTGAGGACCCGCAGCTCGTCGGCGCGCGCCTCGGACAGGGCACCGGGGGTCGGGGTCTCCCCCAGGAGGCCGGAGAGGAACATCGTGAGGGCGAGCGCGTCGCGCCCGGCCCGGAACTCCAGGGTCGTCGGCTCCATCAGGTCGCCGGTGCGTAACAGCTCATCCGCGACGTACTCGGTGTACAGCCAGGCCATCGGCACCGGCAGCCCGCCCCCACCGGTCCCACGCGTATCCTCGGGACGCATCCCGTCTCGCCTCTTTCCTTGCTCGGTACCGGGCTTCACGCAGCATTGAACCGGGGGCGGGCGCCCCGCGTGGGCAGAAGCGGAGGATCGCCCAGGAGATGCGAGGCTGTGAATGAGTGCCGACCCCGGCGACGACCCGCATGTGCGCCTGCTGCTGGGCGCGTACGTCCTGGACGCGCTGGATGCGGAGGAGACCTGCCGGGTCGCCCGCCACCTCCAGCTCTGCGACGCCTGCGCCCGGGACTACGTGGAGGTGGCGGAGGCCTCGGCCCTGCTCGCCCTGTTGCGGGCGGAGGACCTCCGTGAGTAGCCGGGCAGATTACGTGAGAGCAGCCGCAGGGCGTAGTACGAACGGGACTTGACGGTCCCGGCGGGGATGCCGAGCACCTCGGCGGTCTCGCCGACGCTCAGCCCGCGGAAGTAGATCTGCACCAGCACCGCACGGTGCTCGGGGCTGAGCGTGCGGACCGCCTCACGGACGTCCAGCGCGCGGACGGCCGAGTCCGCGGTGTCCTGGTCGGCCGGGGTGCTCTCCAGCACCAGATCGCTGACCTCGGTGGGGCGCGCCTGGCGGGAGCGCCGGGCGTCGATGGCGAGGCGGCGGCCGACGGTGAAGAGCCAGGGCCGCATCGACTCGTAGGGCGCGTCGAAGGCCTCCGGGTGCTGCCAGGCGCGTACCAGGGTCTCCTGCACCAGATCCTCGGCCCGCTGCCGGTCACCGAAGGTGAGGCCCAGCAGGAAGTGGAAGAGGGCGGGGCCGTGTTCCCGCTGCAACTCCGCGATGGCCCGCTCATCGGTCGTCGTCGTGGTGTTCATGAACGTCCTTTCCCGCGGGAGGCCCCCGGACGGCCTCGCTGCCGCCTGGCGTATCCGAACGCATTCGGTGGCGCAGGAACAGGCGGTGCGCCGAGGCGTGCGACGAGCGGTCGCTCAGTGCGGCGAATGGTGCGGCGAACGGTCAAGGGGCCGTCAGGGTCGGACGGTACGACCAGTTCAGCTAGGTATGCGGCAATGCTCCTTGCTTCAGCGGTATGACGATATATGTAGTCGGATGGTCGTAATAACCCGAACATGGATCCGAGCACCGATCCGAGCACCGATCCGCGCATGCATCCGAACATGGAGTCGAGCAGATGACGCAGCGCAGCCGACCCGGCGCCGTGGCCGCCCTCGCCCTCCTGCTCGCCGCGGCCACCGGCTGCACCGGCCAGCAGCCCCAGGCGTCCGTCCCGAGCGCACCCCCCACCGCCGCCGGGGGTGCGGGCGGCCAGGACGCCGACGTACCCCGCCCTTTCACCCTCCTCGCCTCGGGCGATGTCCTGCCGCACTCCTCCGTCATCGACCAGGCGGCGGCCGACTCGGGCGGGCAGGGCTACGACTTCACCCCGATGCTCAAGGCCGCGGCCCCCCTCGTCTCCGCCGCCGACCTGGCCATCTGCCACATGGAGACGGTGTACGGGAAGGACGGCGGCCCCTACACCGGCTACCCCAGCTTCACGTCACCGCCCGAGGTCGCCACCGCCCTGCGCGCCACCGGTTACGACTCCTGCTCCACCGCCTCCAACCACACCCTGGACGACGGGGCCGAAGGCGTCGCCCGCACCCTGGGAGCCCTGGACGCGGCAGGCATCCGGCACGCCGGATCCGCCCGCTCCGCCGCCGAGGCCGCCCGCCCCACGATCCTGCCGACGGGACCGGGGAAGAACGTCGCGAAGGTCGCCCACCTCGCGTACACCTACGGCACCAACGACATCCCGCTGCCCGCCGGGAAGCCGTGGGCGGTCAACGTGACCGACGAGCGGAAGATCGTGGCGGAGGCGAGGAAGGCCCGGCGGGCGGGCGCCGACGTCGTCGTGCTCTCCGTGCACTGGGGTACCGAATGGCAGGACGAACCGGATGCCACACAGCTTGAGCTGGCCGAGCGGCTCACCGCCTCCCAGGACCGCGGCCGCCCCGATCTCGACCTCGTCATCGGCACACACGCTCATGTCCCGCAGGCCTACGAAAAATCGAACGGTACGTGGGTCGTCTACGGGATGGGTGACCAGATTGCCGGCGCGATGATCAACTACCAGGGCGTCCAGGACCCGCGCGGCAACCAGAGTTCGATGGGCCGCTTCACGTTCGCACCGCCCGCCGAGCCGGGCGGACGGTGGACGGTGGAGAAGGCCGAGTTCGTTCCGCAGTGGTACGACACGGACACCGGGCGCGTCGTCGACCTCAACGCGTCCATCAAGGCCGGGGCCGACCACCACCGCCAGGTCCGCGACCGGATCCGGGACGTGGTGCTGGGCCGGGGCGCGGCGGCCGACGGCCTGGTGATGGGGGAGTAGCCCCGGCCGTCACCAGGGCGTGTCCTGACAAGATCCGCCGCACACGTCCTGGGGGCTACGGCACCACGGTGACCGGCCAGCGCCCCGCCTTCACCAGCCGGACGGCCACCGAGCCGATGAACCGGTGCCCCGCCGACTCCGACGCCCCCACCACCACGGCGTCGGCGGTGAGTTCGTCGGCCGCCGTCACCAGCCCGTTGTACGGGTCGCCGCGGAAGGTGTGGAACTCCCAGCGCACGTCCCAGGTGTCCTTCAGCCGCTCCGCCGACTCCCGGATCTCGTCCACCAGTTCCTGGGCGACCTCGCCCGTGGTGTCGCCCACAGGTACGCCCAGCGCGGCGCCCGAGGGGATCACGGGCTGGACGTACACGAGGGCCAGCGTGGCGTTCTGCCGTCGGGCGAGACCGGCGGCGTACGCGGCCGCGCGCATGGACGAGTCGGAGCCGTCGACGCCCGCGACGATCACCTTGGGCCCGTCCGTACCGCGTTCGAACTGATGGGGCTGCTGCTCTGTCACGGCTCCGAGGCTATCGGCTCGCCCGGAAGCCTTGGAGGAGGGGCCGCGTCCCCGGCAGGCCGCTGCGTCGAATGGGTAGAAAACGGTCAGCACCCGGTGTCGTCGGCCGGCGCGGGAGCCCGGCCGTGCGAGCAGTTGGCCATGAGAAGTGATCACCTCCGGCCCGACCGCCGCACCCTGCTGAAGGTCGCCCTCGGCCTCGGGACCGCCACCACCCTGCACCTGATCGCCGCCGACCCGGCCTCGACGCCCGCCCGCCCCGCCCGGGCCGCCGGCACTCCGCCCGCCGCGGCCGCCGGGCCGCCCGCCGGACTACCGGGCCGCCCGCCCGCGTACCGCCTCCAGCCCATGACGGGCGGCACCCCGCCCCGCTTCCGGCCGGCCAGGCCCCCGGTGCGGACCCGGCCCTTCGAGGAACTCCCCGACCTCGGGCACTCGATGGTGCTCAGCTTCGACGACGGCCCCGACGCCCGCTACACCCCGGACATCCTGGCCACCCTGCGCGAGCACCGGGTCCGCGCGATGTTCTTCGTCTGCGGCGAGATGGCCGACGCCCACCCGGACCTGCTGCGCGAGATGGCGGACGACGGCCATGTCGTCGGCAACCACTCCTGGTCGCACCCGCTGATCCCGGGGCTCTCCCGCGCCGCGATCCGCGACGAGCTCGGCCGCACCAGCGACGTGGTCGAGTCGGTGCTCGGCACCGCGCCGCTCTGGTACCGGGCCCCGTACGGCGCGTGGAACCGCAACTCCTTCGAGATCGGCGCCGACCTCGGCATGGAGCCGATGGCCTGGACCGTCGACACCCTCGACTGGACCACCCCGGGGACCGGCACCATCGTCCGCCGGGTGCTGGACGGGGCGGCGCCCGGTGTCGTCGTCCTCTCGCACGACGCGGGCGGCAACCGCTCCCAGAGCGTGGCCGCCCTGCGCCGCTACCTCCCCCGGCTGCTCGACGAGGGCTACCGCGTCACGGTGCCGCAGCGGATCTGAGAGGCCGGTCCGCCCGGGGCGGGCCTGCTGAAGATACGGTTCCTCCGGTACGTGCCCGGGGTGGAGCCCCGGGCGCGCCGACGCACCACCTGGGGGAACGATGAGCGAGCGGTACGGGGCGTACGCCCTGGCGGGAAATCCGGCGGCTCCGGCCGGCGTGCTGCTGAGGCTGCTGGCACTGAACGACCGGTCGATCACCCATCGGCTGTCGTACCACCCCGCGCTGACCGGCGAGGTCGCCGAGGCCATGCTCACCCACCCCGAGCGCTGGGTACGGCACCTGCTGGCCGAGAGCTTCACCGCCGCTCCCGAACTGCGGGCCCGGCTCCTGGACGGACCGGCGTCCGACGCGATGGCGGTCGCGATGGGCCCCCACCCCTACCGCATCCGGGTGGAGCCGCTGCCGGACAGGACGTACGAGCGCCTCCTGAACCACGAGCGGGGCAACGTCCGGTACGAGACGGTCGGCGCGCCGTCCACGCCGGACCACGTCCTGGTTCCGCTCGCCGGGCACGCGGACCCGTACTTCCGGCGGGCGGCGTGCCGGCGCGTCTGGCACCTGCTCGACGCCGACGCGCGCTCGGCGCTCCTCGCGGACCCCGACCGCGACGTACGCACCGCCGCCTCGCTCCAGGTCATGGACGAGGACGAGGAGCGCACCGGGGAACTCGTCCGGACGCAGACGGACGCCTGGCACCTGGGGGAGGTGGTGGAGCGCGGCAGGCTGGGGCGTGCCCTCGCGGAACGCCTGGTGGCCGAAGGGGTGCTGCTCGCGCGGCTCGCCCTCAACCCGACCCTCCCCGGCGACCTGGCCGCGGGGCTCGCGGACCACGAGAACCCGGCCGTCCGGCTGGCCGTCTCGGCCCGCCCGGAGCTCTCCGAGGACGAGCGGGCAGCCATCGACTGGCGGATCGACCCCGAGGACAGACTGCCCTGCCTGCGGTGGGTGTGGGACGCGCGGCACGATCCGGAGACCCTGCGGCGATGCGCGACCTCCGCGCACACCTGGCTGCGGCGCAGCGCCACGATGTGCCCCGAACTTTCGCAGGACTGCGTCGAGCTCCTCGCCGGGGACGCGGACTTCGCCGTACGGCTGCTGCTCGCCGAAGGCCACCCCGAGGCTCCGGCGGAACTGCTGCTCGACCTGTATCTGCACGGCACGCACCGGGCGGTGGGGTCGCTGGTCTCCCGGCCGCGGTTCCCGGCGGCCGGCCTCGCCCGGCGGTTCGCGGACGCGACGGACCCCAGGGCGCGCGCCCTGGCCCTGCGGGACCCGGCGGCCACACCCGGGCTCGTCGAGCGGCTGAGCCGGGACTCGGACGCGGGGGTGCGGCAGGCGGCCGCCCGCGACCCGCGGCTCCCGGTCGCCAGGCTGCTGGAACTGCTGGCGGACTCCGGCGCGGTGGCGGCCGCGGCCGCCAACCCCGCGCTGCCGCCGGCGGAGATGGCCGCGCTCCTGGACCGGGAGGGCGTCCCCCGCTGAACCGTGCGGCGTGGCGTTCGGTGACGTACCGTCAGCGGGTCTCGACCGGCCGAGTGAGTCAGCGGGTCTCGGCC
This sequence comes from Streptomyces cyaneofuscatus, assembly GCF_042718795.1. Lineage (GTDB taxonomy): Bacteria > Actinomycetota > Actinomycetes > Streptomycetales > Streptomycetaceae > Streptomyces > Streptomyces cyaneofuscatus_A. The sequence goes on along the minus strand of NZ_JBHXOX010000001.1, from coordinate 69,063 downwards.
GGCCGAATGCGTCAGCGGGTCTCGACGAGCCGGGCGAAGACCACCACGTTCCCGTCGTATCCGCCCGCCTTCGAGTAGCCACCACCGCAGGTGATCACCCGGAGCTCCGCGTGGCCCGTGTCGCCGTAGACCCGGGCGCCGGGGAAGTCGTTCTTGGAGAAGACCTCCACCCCGTAGATCTCGAAGACGCCGACCCGGCCGTCGTAGCGCTCCACCTCGACGCGGTGGCCCTTCTGGAGCGAGCCGAGGCCGTAGAAGACCGCGGGCCCGGAGTTGTTGTCGACATGGCCGACGACCACGGCGGTGCCGCGCTGTCCGGGCGCGATGCCGTTCTGGTACCAGCCGGCGAGGTTGGGGTCCTCGGCCGGCGGGGCGTCGATCCAGCCGTTGGCGTCCAGGTTGACGTCGATGATCGGGGCGTCCACGTCGATGTTCGGGATCTTCACCCGGGAGGCGGGGGCGTACGGCAGCGGCTGCACCGGCTCGCCCTCCACCGGCGGCCCAGCCGCGTCGCCGCTCAGGTCCAGCGAGGCGGCGGCCGCGGGCTGCGGCGGGCCCTCCTCCCCGAACTCCGCCCCGTTGCGCAGGAGGGCGAGGCCGGTGAGCATGACCAGGGCGACAGCACCCCACGGCACGCGTCTGGTCCGCTCGGCGCCGGCGTAGTGCTGGCCCATGGTGCTCCCTTCGTCGCGACGCTTGGAACGTTAGGGGCGGTGCGGCCGGGCGGCGATCAGGGAGAGGCGAACGGGTGGCGGCCGGGACCCGGGCCTCCGCGGTGACGGCATGCGGGCCCTCAGGGGGGACTGCCCTTCGGAGTAATGAGCAGATAAAAGTTCTGATGGCCTGTGACCTGCGACTCCGTCAGATCCAGGGGTTTCCGTACGGCGTGTCGCGTCACCGGGGTGGAGCAGTGCCGAAGTGCGATCCGTCGATCGGCTGGTGAGTGTTCGTCATGGGAGGCGTTCACGTCGATCGATTCCCGGAGGACAGGACTCCGGGGCGTTTCCCGCTGGAGGTCCACACGATGCGTGCTTCACGCGTTCTCGCGGTCACCGTGACCGCTTTCGCGGCTGTCGGGCTCGCTGCCCCCATGGCCGCCGCCACCAACGGTCCGGTCAACGTCACCGTCAACCCGCAGGCGGTCCACCAGGGCGGCACGCTGAAGATCACCGCTCGGGGCTGCGGTCACGGCGGCACGGTCTGGTCGAACGCGTTCCCGACGACCAGCCTCTCGGCGGGTGACGGCACCAACTACGCCCACGCCCGCGTCCGCAACAACACCACCCCGGGTCACTACCACCTCTCCGTGCGGTGCAGTGACAACGACCGGGTCGCGACGCAGAAGTTCACCGTGCTCGCCGGCAACGGCGCGGAGGGCGGACTCGGCGGCTCGATGGGACCGAACTCCACGGAGATGCAGGTCGGCGGCGGACTGGTGGCCGCGGCGGCCGTCGGTGGCGCGGTCTTCCTCGTCCGGCGCCGGCGGACGAGCCATGCGGCCTTCTAGGACGCCGGACCTCCCGCCCGGCCCGATACGCCCGTCGCCCCGAGTCCTGTGGTCAGGACCCGGGGCGACTGTCGTGCGTTCCACCTCGGCCCTCGCGCCGTCAGTGCCGGCGGCCGGCGCCGCGGCGGCGTGCGAACCAGAGCGTGCCGGTGGCGGCCGCGAGCACGAGGGCCGCGCCCGCCGCGACCTCCACCGTGTTCATGGTGGAGGCGCTGCCGCCGAGTCCGCCACGCACGCCGCTCGGCGCGATGGCCGTGGAGCTGACGGTCGGTGCCGTGGTCGGGGCCGTCGTGGGCGTCGGGGTGCTGGTGGCGCCCCCGGTGATGGTCAGGTTGACGTTGCGGGTGGTGCCGGTGGAGCCGCAGGCGAACGTCACCGCGTAGACCGCGCCCCGCCGGGCGTCCGCGTCGACGGTGGCGGTGGCCGAGGTGCTGCCGCTCGGGATCACGGTCGTGTCGAAGATGCCCGAGGTGACGGTCGTCTCGCCGGTGCACCCGCCGCCGCCGAGGGTCACCCGGCCGCCCGGAGCGATCACCGAGGGGGAGATCGTCGGGTTGAACGTGTTGATGGCCCCGTCCGGCGCGGCATGGGCGGCGGACGGAGCCAGCAGGGTGAGGGCGGTGGCGCCCAGGAGTGCGAGGGGTGCGACACGTATCGCGCGCATGGTGGATCCTCCGGGTTCCCCGAGGGGCAGCTGCGGAATGAATTTCCACATAGCAGGAAAAATGCACCTCGATGCGCGACACGCTAGGAGCGTGGCGGACCGACCGCTATCGGGGTCGGGCGAACGGGTCATTCCGTCCCCCGGCCGGCGCACTCGGCGGTTCACCGGCCGGGGAGAGCGCGTATCAGCGGGTGGCCTCCGGGAACAGGTCGAGGAAGGGCTCGGCGGTGGCCGAGATGCCCCGGCCGAAGGGCGCGTCGAAATTCCAGATGAGGAAGAGCAGGAACGCGATCAGCGCGCTGAAGAGCCCCGCCAGCAGAAGTTCCCGGAACGTTCTGCGGATCTGGAGGGTGAAGATCAGCCCGACCGTCACCAGCGCCCCGATGATCAGGCCGAACCACACCACCCCGGGCATCGTCGCCTCCGCGTTCTGTGCCCGGGTGGTGCGGGCGTCGTCCGCCGCCGCCACCTGGTCCACCAGCGGCTGGTAGGCCTGCCCCTCGTGGTCGGTCCGCGGCTCGTAGTCCGTGACGTCCGCCCGCACCCGGTCCAGCAGCTCCGTGCCGCGTTCGGTGAGCGTGCCCCGTTCGGACATCGCCCGCCACTCGGTGTCGACGACATGGGCGACGTACGCGTCGACGTCCACGCGGATGCGGTCGCGGACCTCCGCCGGGTAGACGGAGGACCGGGCCTGCACCTCGTGCAGTGCCTGCGCCTCCAGCCGTACGGACTCCTGGGCGGCGCTGCGGCCCTCCCAGACCCCGGCGATGGCCAGACCCAGCACGATCGCGTAGACCACGCCGATCATCATCGTCATGTACTCGATGACGTCGGGCGTCTCGGACGGATCGTCGTCATCGGCGATGCGGCGGTTGTTGAGGACCGCGATGGTGAGGACGACCGCACAGGCCGACGCCATGGCAATGCTCAGGACGAGCCATTCGGACATGGATATCTCCTCGTCAGCGGGACGATCGCGGCCGCAGCACGGCGACGGCGAACACCGCCGGGGCAGTGATCAGCAGGGTCGTGGACACCAGGGACGGCCCGCTCCGCGGCTCCTTGCGGGTCGCTTTGCGGTACGTCGGAAGCGCCACGGGCCGTGGGTCCGGCGGCTTCGGCCGCACCGACGGTGCCGGTGACGGCCTCGGCGCCGGCCTGGGCGCGGGCGCGGCCTTCTGTACGGGGGGCGGGGGAGGTGGCGGTGGCGGCTCCGGGGGTGATGGTGGCTCCGGTGGAGCTGGAGCTGGAGGAGGTGGTGGGGGCGGTGGTTCCGGTGCCGGGGGCGGCGGGGAAGGAGCCGGCGGTGGAGGTGGTGGGTCCGGCGGTGGCGGGGGTGGGGGCGGTAGTGGTGGGGGAGGCGGCGGAGGGGGAGGCGGTGGGGGTGGCGGCGGTTCCGGTGGGGTGACCGCCCCGCAGTCCCCGCTGCCCGCCACGGCGACCGCGGTGCTGCCGCCGTCCTGCCCGATGACGGCCACCGCGCAGGCGTCGGCGGTCGCGGGCGGCGGTACGGCTATCAGCCAGACGAGTGCGGCGGCTGTCGAGAGCCGCCCGATGCGGGATCCGTACACGAGCGGGAGCATGATCCACGTCGTGCGGCGACACACGGGACTCCGTCGGGATTCGCCTGATGGTGGGACAAGAAGCCGTTCATGTTTGCGCACGGTTGACGGTCCGACAGGCGCGCTCGCCCATCGCCCCGTTGGGCGTCGCGCCGAATTCTTCTCGGCCCGCGTTGAACGCGGGCCCCGTCACGCCCCGTACCTAGGGCCATGGACGGCGCGGCCTCGCGTCGCCATCGCAGCGAATACGACGACGTACTACGGGAGTCGACATGAACACCTGGCGCAACGCCTCGCTCGCGGTCACCGCGGCGGCCCTTTTGACGCTGACGACGGCGTGCGGTCAGGAGCAGGGCACGGCATCGCCCAACGGCCAGTCGGTCGGGAACGCGGCCCCGGCGCAGCAGCCGGCCGAGAGCGGCTACGGCTCGTCCGGCGGTGGTTACGGCTCCGGCGCGGACGTCGCGGCCCCGAAGGCGGCGGGTCAACTCGCCGTGCAGGACAGCAAGAAGCTCGGGAAGGTGCTCACCGACAGCGAGGGGTTCACGCTCTACCGGTTCGACAAGGACACCGCGAAGCCGCCGAAGTCGAACTGCGACGGCGACTGCGCGACGGCGTGGCCCGTGGTGCCGGCGGGCGACGTCGAGGCCGCCGCCGGAACCGACGCCTCGCTGCTCGGCGAGGTCGTCCGGACCGACGGCTCCAAGCAGCTCACCGTCGACGGCTGGCCGATGTACCGGTACGCGAAGGACACCGCGCCGGGACAGACCAACGGGCAGGGCGTCGGGGGCACCTGGTTCGCCTCCGCCCCCGACGGGAAGAAGGCGGCGGCCAACGCCGACGGTGCGGCCGTCACCGATCCGGCCGATGCGGAACCGGCCGACGCCGCGGGGCTTTCCGTCCGCAAGGACCCGGAACTCGGTGACATCGTGGTGGACAAGCGCGGTATGACGGTTTACCGGTTCACCCAGGACTCCGCGTGGCCGATGAAGACGGCGTGCACCGGCGACTGCCTCAAGAAGTGGCCGGTAGTCGCCCCCGTGTCCAAAAACTCGGTGGAAGGCGTGACGAAGAAGGGATTCGTCACTTTCGACCGGCCCGACGGGATCAAGCAGCAGACCATCGACTGCTGGCCGATCTATACGTTCGCCGGGGACGAGAAGCCGGGTGACGTCAACGGCCAGGGAGTCGGCGGCACCTGGTTCGCGGTCTCGCCCGACTCCAAGCTCGTCAAGACCACGAAGTGACCGCGAGACCACGAAGTAACCGCCCAAGGCACCCCCAAGCCCCAAGTGGCCCCGAACCACCGGGAATCGGTGATTGACGTGCCGGTCCGTCGCCGCATGTGTACGCGCAGCGACGGACCGGCCGTTCTTGCCACCGGAGTGTGACCAATAACGGATCCCTAATTTCCGTTTCCACTCGCTCTCCTGGCGGTCGATCAGTAGCCTCTGGTCAACACTGACCATGAACATGGCCGGATCGCCGTGGCGAACTTGTTGGAGACATTGATGGAGCGTCCCGCCTGGGCACCGCAAGGCATAGATATCTCGGTGCCGAGCGTGTCCCGCATGTACGACTTCTATCTGGGCGGATCGCACAATTTCGAGGTGGACCGGGAAGCCGCGCGGAAGGCCATGGAGTTCCTCCCGGGCCTTCCCAAGATCATGCAGGCGAATCGGGCCTTTATGCGCCGGGCCGTGCGGTACGCGGTCGGCGAGGGGATCGACCAGTTCCTCGACATCGGCTCCGGTATTCCGACCTTCGGCAACGTCCACGAGGTCGCCCAGGCCGCCGACCCGCGGGCCAAGGTGGCGTACGTCGACCACGACCCGGTCGCCGTCGCGCACAGCCAGGCGGTGCTGGGGGGCAACGACCTGGCCGTCATCGCCGCCGCCGACCTGCGCCGGCCCAAGGAGATCCTGGCGGACCCGGCGGTCACCGGACTCCTCGACCTGGACCGCCCGGTGGCCCTGCTGCTCGTCGCGGTGCTCCACTTCATCGAGGACGCCGACGACCCGCGCGCGGCGGTCGCCGAACTGCGCGAGGCACTGGCCCCCGGCAGCCTCGTCATCCTGACCCACGCCTCGTACGACGGCATCCCGCTCTCCAGGGAGGAGGCGGACGGCACGGTCGGCGTCTACCGGAACATCCGCAACCCGCTCGTCATGCGGACGCACGAGGAGATCAGCGCGTTCTTCGAGGGGTACGAGATGGTGGAGCCCGGCCTCGTGTCGATGCCCGAGTGGCGGCCGGACACCCCGCAGTCCCCGGAGCAGGAAGACCCGTACGCCTTCTCGGGCTTCGGCGGGGTCGGGCGTAAGGCGTGAAGATTCCCGCTCAGGCCTCCGGTGAGCAGGACGCGGAACCGGACGGGCCGGAAGGCCGGCTCCGGAGATTCGCCACGATCTGGAGCCGGGCCATCTTCCCCCTGACGGCCACCTCCCTGACCCGCCCGGAGTTCGAGCAGCACCTGCTGCCGCTGGCCCGCGAACTCAGCCTCACCCTGCACGCCCACCCGTTCGACGCCTCGCCCGCCGCCCGGATCGGCGCGGCGCTGGTCGACGCGCACTGCACCGACCCGGACGCCCTGAGCTCCACGCTCGGGGTCGTCGACTCCTACCTCGTGCTGTACTGCGGCGGCAACGGGCCCGGCGAGCTGTCCACCGAGGACGCCCGCGCCCGCTGCGCCCGGATCCAGCACACCCTCGCCTCCGGCTTCTCCCAGGCCCTGCGCGAGCGGACCCTCGCCGAGCAGGAGGCCATCGCCCGCTCCGCGCTCACCGCCCGCTCCAACGCCGAACAGGCCCTCCACGCCACCGAGGCCCGCTTCCGCGCGGTCTTCAAGGACGCCGCCGTAGGCATCGGCATCGCCGACCTGGACGGCAACATCCTGGAGATCAACGACACCCTCACCAAGATGTTCGGCGGCCTGGAGCACCACGTCCGCAGCCACAAGGTGAACGAGTGGGTGCACCCCGAGGACTCGCCGCAGGTGTGGAAGTTCTACAACGAGCTGGTACGGGGGGAGCGCGACCACTACCGGGTCGAGAAGGCGTACTACCGCAACGACGGAACGGTCCTGTGGACCAACCTCACCGTCTCCCTGCTGCGCGATCCCGAAGGCCGCCCCCAGTACCAGTTGGCGCTGATGGAGGACACCACCGAGCGGCGGCTGCTCAACCTGCGGCTGCGCTACGAGGCCACGCACGACGCGCTCACCGGGCTGCCCAACCGGACGCTGTTCTTCGAGCGTCTGGAGAAGGTGCTCGCTGCCAAGGACGGCGCCCGCTTCGGCCTCTGCTACCTGGACCTGGACGGCTTCAAGGCCATCAACGACAGCCTCGGCCACGCGGCCGGCGACCGGCTCCTGGTCGAGGTCGCCGACCGGCTCCAGAGCTGCGCCACCGCACCCGGCGAGATGGTCGCCCGGCTCGGCGGCGACGAGTTCGTGGCCCTGACCACCGGCCCGGAGACCGCCGACGCGGTGGACGAGCTGGCCGGCCGCATCCTGGGCGTGCTCGCCACGCCGATCCGGCTGGACGGCCGCGAGCTCACCGTCCGCGGCTCCATCGGCGTCGTCGAGGGCCCGGCCGGGGAGCGCGGCGCCGCCGAGGTGCTGCGCAGCGCGGACATCACCATGTACCGGGCCAAGGCGGCGGGCGGCAACCGCTTCGAACTCGCCGACGCCGAGGCCGACGCCCGCGCCATCACCCGCCACGGGCTCACCACCGCGCTGCCCGCCGCGCTGGACCGGGGCGAGTTCTTCATCGAGTACCAGCCGCTCGTCCACCTGGGCGACGGCACCGTGCACGGCGCCGAGGCGCTCGTACGGTGGTGCCACCCGCAGCACGGGGTGCTCGGCCCCGACCGGTTCATCCCGCTCGCCGAGCACACCGGGCTGATCGTGCCGCTGGGGCGCTGGGTGCTGGAGGAGTCCGTCCGGCAGGCCAACTTCTGGCAGGAGCGGCACAGCGACGGCGGCCCGCTGCGGATCAACGTCAACCTCTCGCCGACCCAGCTCCACCACCCCCGCCTCGTCGCCGAGACGGTCGACGTACTGGAGCGCTCCGGCCTGGAGCCCGGCGCGCTCTGCCTGGAGGTCACCGAGTCCGCCCTGATCGGCGCCGACGACGACCTCCTCAAGCCGCTGCGGCAACTCGCGGAGATGGGCGTCGACATCGCGCTCGACGACTTCGGCACCGGCTACTCCAACCTCGCGAACCTGCGGCGGCTGCCGGTGAGCGTCCTCAAGCTGGACCGCTCCTTCACCCGGGGCATGCAGCAGCACCCGGCCGACCCGGTCGACCTGAAGATCGTCGAGGGGATCGTCTCGCTGGCCCACAGCCTGGAGCTGGCCGTCACGGTGGAGGGCGTGGAGACGGGGGCGCAGGCCGAGCAGTTGCGCCGCCTGGGCTGCGACACCGCCCAGGGCTGGTACTACGCCCGTCCCGGCGCCCCGGACCGCATCCACTCGCTGCTGCTGGCCGACGCGGTCTGAGCCGTACGGGCACCGGGTGCGGGGACGTCACCCGCCCTCCGGCCCGTGCTCCAGCAGCATCCGCTGGAGCTCCCGGGCCGCCCGGGGCGGGGCCACGTCGCTGCGGTGCGCGAGAGCGATCGTGCGCCGCAGCCCCGGCTCGGCCAGCGGGGTCTTCCGCAGGTCATGGCCCGCCCGGCCCGCGGCCATGCTCGGCACGACGGCGATCCCGAGCCCCGCCCGTACGAAACCGAGCACCGCGTCCATCTCGCCGCCCTCCACCGTGAACGAGGGCTCGAACCCCTCCGCCCGGCAGGCGGCGAGCGTCAGCTCCCGCAGGTTGTAGCCGTGCCGGAACATCACCAGCGGCGCTCCTTCGAGGTCCGCGATCCGCACCCGCCCGCCGCGCCCCGGGGCCGGCTCCGCGGCGGACGACACCACCACCAGGTCCTCCCGCAGCAGCTCCACCGTGGTCAGCGCGGGGGAGGCTGCGGGCAGCGGCAGCACCACCAGGGCGAGGTCGAGCGCCCCGCGCGCGAGCTGCCGTACGAGGTCGAGCGAACCGCCCTCCTCCAGCAGCAGCCGCACCCCCGGGTGGCGGTCGTGGAAGGCACGCAGCACATCGGGCAGCAGCCCCGTACAGAGGCTCGGCGTCGCCCCGAGCCGAACGCGTCCGCTGCGCAGCTGCACCAGTTCCTGCACCTCGTGGCGCGCGGTCTCCGCGTCCGCGAGGATCCGCCGGGCCAGCGGCAGCAGCGCCTCACCCGCGTCGGTCAGGGCGATGTTGCCCCGGGCCCGGCTGAACAGCTCGGCGCCCAGCTCGCCCTCCAGCGCCCGGATCTGCTGGGAGAGCGAGGGCTGCGAGACATGCACGGCCTCGGCGGCCCGGGTGAAGTGCAGAGTCTCGGCGACGGCGACGAAATAGGTGAGCTGCTGGAAGTGCATACATCAAGGCTACGGTCATTTCATAGGCAACGCCTATGAAGATCAGCCACTCCATGTCTTGGACTGATCGGCCCGCGACCCCTACCGTCGGTTCCATGGCATTGGCAACGCGGACGGACCGACGGCCGTCGATGACGCGTACGCTCTGGGACTCGACCGTCGGCAAGAAAACCATCATGGCCGTGAGCGGCCTGATCATGCTCGGGTACCTCGTCGCCCACATGGTCGGCAACCTGAAGATCTTCTTCGGACCCGGCGAATTCGACGGCTACGCCCACTGGCTGCGCACCATGGGCGAACCGGTCCTCCACTACGAGTGGGCGCTCTGGATCGTCCGGGTGGGACTGGTCGCCGCCGTCGTGCTGCACGGCATCTCCGCGTACCAGCTCAGCCGCCGCGACATCAGAGCGCGCCCGGCGAAGTACGTCCACAAGAGGCCCCGCGCCAGCTACGCCACCCGGACCATGCGGTGGGGCGGCATCATCCTCGCCCTCTTCATCGTCTGGCACATCCTCGACCTGACGACCGGCACCGTCCACACCGGATTCCAGGCCGGGCACCCGTACCAGAACGTGATCGACACCTTCTCCACCTGGTACGGCAACGTCATCTACATCGTCGCCGTGCTCGCGATGGGCCTCCACGTCCAGCACGGATTCTGGAGCGCCGCGCAGACGCTCGGCGTCGGCAACGCGACCCGCGACCGCGTCCTGAAGACCCTCGCCAACGTCCTCGCGGCGGTGCTGACGCTGGGCTTCATCTCCGTACCCGTCGCCGTCATGACCGGAGTGGTGAGCTGACATGCCCGACTACACGCAGTACGCCACGGGCGAGCCCGTCGTCGACACCAAGGCCCCCGAGGGACCGGTCGCCGAGCGCTGGGACACCCGCCGCTTCCAAGCCAAACTCGTGAACCCGGCCAACCGGCGCAAACATACGGTCATCGTCGTCGGCACCGGACTGGCCGGCGGATCGGCCGGCGCGACCCTGGCCGAACAGGGCTACCACGTCGTCCAGTTCTGCTTCCAGGACTCGCCCCGCCGCGCCCACTCGGTCGCCGCCCAGGGCGGTATCAACGCGGCGAAGAACTACCGCAACGACGGCGACTCCATCCACCGGCTCTTCTACGACACCGTCAAGGGCGGCGACTTCCGCGCCCGGGAGTCCAACGTCCACCGGCTGGCGCAGATCTCGGTGGAGATCATCGACCAGTGCGTCGCCCAGGGCGTCCCCTTCGCCCGCGAGTACGGCGGCCTCCTCGACAACCGCTCCTTCGGCGGCGTCCAGGTCTCCCGTACGTTCTACGCGCGCGGCCAGACAGGCCAGCAGCTCCTCCTCGGCGCCTACCAGGCGCTCTCCCGGCAGATCGCCACGGGCGGCGTCGAACTCCACGCCCGTACCGAGATGCTGGACCTGATCGTGGTCGACGGCAAGGCGCGCGGCATCGTCGCCCGCGACCTCGTCACCGGGAAGATCGACACCTACTTCGCCGACGCGGTCGTCCTGGCCACCGGCGGCTACGGCAACGTCTTCTACCTGTCGACCAACGCCATGAACTCCAACGCCACCGCCATCTGGCGGGCCCACCGGCGCGGCGCCTACCTGGCCAACCCCTGCTTCACCCAGATCCACCCCACCTGCATCCCGCGCACCGGCGACCACCAGTCCAAGCTCACCCTGATGAGCGAGTCGCTGCGCAACGACGGCCGCATCTGGGTCCCCAAGGCCAAGGGCGACGACCGCCCCGCCGACCAGATCCCCGAGGACGAGCGCGACTACTACCTGGAGCGCATCTACCCGGCCTTCGGCAACCTGGTGCCCCGCGACATCGCCTCCCGCGCCGCCAAGAACGTCTGCGACGAGGGACGCGGCGTCGGCCCCGGCGGGCAAGGCGTCTACCTGGACTTCGCCGAGGCCATCGGCCGGATGGGCCGCAAGGCGGTCGAGGCGAAGTACGGCAACCTCTTCGACATGTACCAGCGGATCACCGACGAGGACCCCTACACGGTCCCCATGCGGATCTACCCCGCCGTGCACTACACGATGGGCGGCCTCTGGGTCGACTACGACCTCCAGACCACCATCCCCGGCCTCTTCGCCATCGGCGAGGCGAACTTCTCCGACCACGGGGCCAACCGGCTCGGCGCCTCCGCGCTGATGCAGGGCCTCGCCGACGGCTATTTCGTCCTGCCCTCCACCATCAACGACTACCTCGCCCGCAACCCGCACGCCGAGAAGGTCGACGCCGGGCACCCGGCCGTGGCCGAGGTGGTGGCGGAGACCGAGGACCGGATCAACCTGCTGCTCTCCGTCGAAGGCGACCGCACCCCCGACTCCTTCCACCGCGAGATCGGTGAACTCATGTGGGAGTACTGCGGGATGGCCCGCACCGAGGACGGCCTGCGTAAGGCGCTCGCCAAGATCCCGGAGATCCGCGAGGAGTTCTGGCGCCGCATCAAGGTGCCCGGCACCAGCGAGCAGTTCAACCAGTCGCTGGAGAAGGCGAATCGCATCGTCGACTACCTGGAGCTCGCCGAGCTGATGTGCCTCGACGCCCTGCACCGCGCCGAGTCCTGCGGCGGCCACTTCCGCGAGGAGTCCCAGACCCCCGAGGGCGAGGCCGAGCGGCGCGACGAGGAGTTCTCGTACGCCGCCGCCTGGGAGTTCACCGTCACCGGCGGCGCCCCCGTCCTGCACAAGGAAGACCTCGTCTTCGAGTACGTCCACCCCACTCAGCGGAGCTACGCATGAAGCTCACCCTGCGCGTCTGGCGCCAGCAGAATGCCGAGACGCCCGGCGCCATGGCCACCTACGAAGTCGACGGGATCTCCGAGGACATGTCGTTCCTGGAGATGCTCGACACCCTCAACGAGGAGCTCATCCTCGCCGGGGACGAGCCCGTCGCCTTCGACCACGACTGCCGCGAGGGCATCTGCGGCGCGTGCAGTCTCGTCATCAACGGCGACGCCCACGGACCGGAGCGCACCACCACCTGCCAGCTCCACATGCGGTCCTTCGACGACGGCGACACGATCGACATCGAGCCGTGGCGGGCCTCCGCCTTCCCGGTCGTCAAGGACCTGGTCGTGGACCGCTCCTCCTTCGACCGGATCATCCAGTCCGGCGGCTACATCTCCGCCCCCACCGGCACCGCCCCCGACGCGCACGCCACCCCGGTGCCCAAGCCGGACGCCGAACTCGCCTTCGAGAACGCCGAGTGCATCGGCTGCGGCGCCTGTGTCGCCGCCTGCCCGAACGGCTCGGCGATGCTCTTCACGGCCGCCAAGGTCAACCACCTCAACGTCCTGCCGCAGGGCGCCCCGGAGCGCGAGACCCGGGTGCTGGACATGGTGGCGCAGATGGACGAGGAGGGGTTCGGCGGCTGCACGCTGACCGGCGAGTGCGCGACCGCCTGCCCGAAGGGCATCCCGCTGCCGTCGATCGCGGCGATGAACAAGGAGTGGCTGCGCGCGACGCGCAAGGTGCGCCGCTGACGGGTGAGTTGATCCCGTACGGTCGTGAACTCCGTACCGTACGGGATCAGCCGCGCAGCGCCTTCGCCAGATACGGACCCGTGCGGCTCTCCGCCGACCGCGCCACCTCCTGAGGCGTACCGGCCGCCACGATCCGCCCGCCCCGGTCGCCGCCCCCGGGGCCCAGGTCGATGACCTGGTCCGCGCCCGCCACCACGGCCATGTCGTGCTCCACGACCACCACGGTGTTGTGCGCGTCCACCAGGCCGTGCAACTGCCGCATCAGCACCTCGACATCGGCCGGATGCAGACCGGTCGTCGGCTCGTCCAGCAGATACAGCGTGTGGCCGCGCCGGGTGCGCTGGAGTTCCGATGCGAGCTTGATCCGCTGGGCCTCGCCGCCGGACAGCTCGGTGGCGGGTTGCCCGAGCCGCAGATAGCCGAGCCCGACGTCCAGCAATGTGGTCAGCGCGCGCTCGGCGGCCGGGGTGCCGGAGAAAAAGTCCGCCGCCGACTCCACGGTGAGATCGAGGACTTGAGCGACCGTCAGCCCGCGCAGCGTGACCTCCAGCGTCTCCGGGTTGTAGCGCGCGCCGTGGCAGTCCGGGCAGGGCGCGTACGTGCTGGGCAGGAAGAGCAGCTCCACCGAGACGAACCCCTCGCCCTGGCACGTCTCGCACCGCCCGCCGCTCACATTGAACGAGAACCGTCCCGCCGTGTAGCCCCGCTCCCGCGCTGTTTCGGTCCGCGCGAACAACTTCCGTACGGTGTCGAAGAGGCCGGTGTACGTGGCCAGGTTGGACCGGGGTGTCCGCCCGATCGGCTTCTGGTCGACCTGGACGAGCCGGTCCACCGCCTCCAGTCCGCTGACGGAAGTGCAGAACTGCTCGCCCGCCCCGGCAGCCTCCTCACCCGCCTCCCGGTCCGCCAGCACCCCGGCGAGCACCTGCCCCACCAGGGTCGACTTGCCCGACCCGGACACGCCGGTCACCGCCGTGAACACCCCGAGCGGGAACGCCGCGTCGACCCCGCGCACATTGTGCCGCTCCACCCCGGAGAGCCGGATCCACCCGGTCGGGGTGCGCGGCTCGCGTACGGGCGGCGCCTCGGCCTCCGCCGGGAACAGGAACCGCCGCGTCGCCGACTCCGGCACCCCGGCCAGCCCCTCCGGCGGCCCGCTGTGCAGCACCCGCCCACCGTGCTCCCCGGCCAGCGGCCCCACATCCACCAGCCAGTCCGCCCGCCGCACCACATCCATCTGGTGCTCCACCACGAAGACCGAGTTCCCGGCCTCCTTCAGCCGGCCGAGCACCCCGAGCAGCGACTCCGTATCGGCGGGGTGCAGCCCGGCCGACGGCTCGTCCAGGACGTAGACCACCCCGAAGAGCCCCGAACGCAACTGGGTCGCCAGCCGCAGCCGCTGCAACTCGCCCGAGGAGAGCGTCGGGGCCGTCCGGTCCAGGCTCAGATAGCCGAGCCCCAGCTCCGTCACCGTCCCGATCCGGGCCAGCAGGTCACCCGTCAGCACCCGGGCGGTCTCCTCACCGCCCGCCCCGGCACCGGCCAGCACCTCCGCCAGCGCCGAGAGCGGCAGCGCGGCCAGCTCCGCGATGGTCCGCCCCGCGAAGGTCACCGCCATCGCCTCCGGCCGCAGCCTGCTTCCGCCGCACACCGGACACGGCACACTCGTCAGGAAGCGCTCGGCCTTCGCCCGCAGCGTGCGGCTCCTGGTGTCGGCGAAGGTGTGCAGCACATAGCGCCGGGCGCTCATGTACGTTCCCTGGTACGGGCGTTGGATCCGGCCCGCGTCCCGCACCGGGTGCACCGTCACCACCGGCTGCTCGTCGGTGAACAGGATCCACTCCCGGTCCTTCGCCGCCAGCTCACGCCACGGCCGGTCGACGTCGTATCCGAGTGTGTCCAGCACATCGCGCAGGTTCTTCCCCTGCCAGGCCCCCGGCCACGCGGCGATCGCCCCCTCCCGGATCGAGAGCGAGGGGTCGGGGACGAGCAGTTCCTCGTCCGTCCGGTGGATCCGCCCGAGCCCGTGGCACTCGGGGCAGGCTCCGGCCGCCGTGTTGGGGGAGAAGGCGTCGGAGTCGAGCCGCTCGGCGCCCGCCGGGTAGTCCCCGGCCCGGGAGAACAGCATCCGCAGCGAGTTGGAGAGCGTGGTCACCGTCCCCACCGAGGAGCGGGCGCCGGGCGCCGAGCGGCGCTGCTCCAGGGAGACGGCGGGCGGCAGCCCGGTGATCTCCCCGACGGCCGGCGCGCCCACCTGGTGGATGAGCCGGCGCGCGTAGGGGGCGACCGACTCGAAGTAGCGGCGCTGGGCCTCGGCGTAGATCGTGCCGAACGCCAGCGAGGACTTGCCGGAGCCGGAGACCCCGGTGAAGACCGTGAGGGTGTCGCGCGGGATGTCGACGTTCACGTCCTGGAGGTTGTGCTCGCGCGCGCCGCGCACCCGGACGTACGGATCGTGGGGGGAGTGCATGGGCTCGGCTCCGTACGGGGTGGGGGCGACACCTGAAGGGACAAACGGTTTGATTCTAGGCGCGGGTGTCCGGGCGGGCCGGTCGGGCGGGTCCGTCGGCCGTGCGGACCGCGAAGAAGGCCGGTACGGCAAGGGCCGCCGTGCCCGCCGCCACCAGGAAGGCGCCCGGCAGGCCGGCGGCCCTACCACCGTCCGGCTGCGTGAGGTGCGCTCCCGCCCCCGCCGGTGCGCGACCCGCGAGCGGGTGGCAGCCCACCGGCGGCAGGCGGCGGACCGGGGCTGAGCCGGGCGGGTCAGCCCTCGCGTCGTACGATCCCGGCCAGCCGCCGCAGCGACTCCGCCAGCGCCTCACGGTCGTACGTACTCGTCGTCACGAGCACCTCGTCCGCCCCGGTCTCCTTGATCGCCGTCTCCAACTGCTCCGTCACCTGCTCCTCGGTGCCGTGGATATGGCCCTCGAGGCCGCGCTCGTACAGGCCACGCTCCTTCGCCGTCATCGTGCGGCTCTCGATCTCCTCGGCGGGCGCCAGCGGGGGGAAGCTGCCGTGGGTGCGCGCGTACGCCATGGCCCAGGCCTCGGGGATCAGCAGGCGCCGGGCGGCCTCCTGGGTGGCGGCGACCGCGACCGTGCCGGAGACGATCACCTCGGGGCGCTCGGCGCGGGCGGAGGGCCGGAAGTCCCTGCGGTACACCTCGACGGCGCGGAGCACCTTCTCCCGGCCGCGCAGGTCGCCGATGACGAGGGGCAGGCCGGCGGCGGCCGCGACCGCGGCGCCCTCGCCGATCGCCAGGACGTACGCGGGGATGTCCAGGCCCTCCGCCGGGCGGGCGTGCACCTGAGGGTGGGCCTGCTGGGTGCCGTCGATCCAGCCGAGCAGCTCGGCGAGGCGGCCGGGGAAGTCCTCCGCGTCCTCCTTGCCGTGGCCGAGCGCCCGGCGTACGCCGTCGGTGAACCCCACGGAACGGCCGAGCCCCATGTCGATCCGGCCGGGGAAGAGCGAGGCGAGGACCCCGAACTGCTCGGCCACGACGAACGGCTGGTGGTTGGGGAGCATCACCCCGCCGGTCCCGACCCGGATGGTGGAGGTCGCGGCGGCGACGGCGGCGGCCAGGACCGTCGGCGCCGACCCCGCGACGCCCGGCACGCTGTGGTGCTCGGAGACCCAGACGCGGTGGTAGCCGAGGGACTCCACCTCCCGCGCCAGGGTCACGGTGTCGCGCAGCGCCTGGGGGCCGTCGTGCCCCTCACGGCTGCGGGAGCGGTCGAGGAACGAGAACCGGGTCGCGGCGATCAGAGAGCTCACACCCTGTTCAACGCCCTCGCCCGGTGGGGATTCCCGGATCCCGGCCTGCGGATGTGGTCGGCGCCGGGACTTCCTAAGCTGGCCGGGTGAACGACGACGCCCGGCCGCTGGCCGTATTCGATCTCGACGGGACCCTTGCCGACACGGCCCACCGGCAGCACTTCCTGGAGGGGGCGAAGCGCGACTGGAACGGCTTCTTCGCCGCGGCTCCGGACGATCCGCCGCTGGCCGAAGGGGTGGCCCTCGTGCTCGCGAGCGCCGAGGAGTGCGAGGTCGTCTATCTGACCGGGCGGCCCGAGCGCTGCCGCCGGGCCACCGTGGACTGGCTGAGCCGTCAGGGACTGCCCGGCGGGCAGTTGTTCATGCGGCGCGACGACGACCGGCGCCCGGCCCGCCGGACGAAGCTGGACATCCTCCGGCGGCTGGGCCGGTCGCGTGAGGTGCGCATGCTCGTCGACGACGACGAGCTGGTCTGCGATGCGGCCGAAGTGGCCGGATTCCCTGTGGTCCGGGCCCGCTGGTTCGACCCGTCACCGGCGCTGAAGGATGGACAGGAACGGGACGGGCGGACCTGATCAGGCGTTTTCGTCGAGCCGGAAGCCCACCTTCAGGCCGACTTGGTAGTGCGCGATTCGGCCATCCTCGATATGGCCGCGTACTTGGTTAATCTCGAACCAGTCGAGATTGTGCAACGTTTCCGCGGCTCTTGCGACGCCGTTCCGGATCGCCGCGTCGACGCCCTCCTCGGAGGTTCCTACGATTTCGGTGACCCGATAGGTGTGATTGGACATGTTTTGTCTCCTCTCTGCTGACCACGGTGCCTCAAACCCGGGTGTCGCGCGAGGGGGCGAGTGGGGCGAATGGGGGCGAGCACACGCCTTGACCTACTGATTGGTCCATACCAAAATTCAGCCAAACGCCCGTGCGAGCGCCGCCCGCAATCCCCCCACACCGGGTCCCGATTTCGTCGTGCCGTTTCGCAGAAGGTGACTACGTGAAGAACCGCATACTCGTCGGAGCCGTCGCGCTCGTTTCGTCCGTCACGCTCAGCGGATGTGGCTACTTCTCCGGCTCGGGTGGCGGAGACCGCACGGTGACGGTCTGGCTGATGAAGGACAGCGTCTCGCAGGGATTCCTGGAGAAGTTCACCAGCGCGTACGAGAAGGAGAATCCGTCCATCACGCTGGAGTTCAAGATCCAGGAGTGGGGCGGTATCGGCCCCAAGGTCCTGGACGCCCTGGAGAGCGACGACGCCCCCGACGTGATCGAGGTCGGAAACACCCAGGTCGCGCAGTACGCGGAGAGCGGCGGCCTCCGTGACCTCACCCTCGAATCGATGCGTGACCTGGGCAGCGAGGACTGGCTGCCCGGCCTCGCCCAGCCCGGCCAGATCAGCGGTGTGCAGTACGGCATCCCCTGGTACGCGGCCAACCGTGTGGTGATCTACAACAAGGACATCTTCAAGGCCGCCGGCGTGGACGACCTCCCCAAGACGCGCGCCGAGTGGATCGAGGAGACCGAGAAGCTCAACACCCAGGGCAAGCAGGGCATTTATCTGGCCGGTCAGAACTGGTACGTGCTGGCCGGATTCATCTGGGACGAGGGCGGCGAACTCGCCGAGGGCGGCGGCGGTGACTGGCGGGGCACGCTGGACACCCCCGAGGCGCTCGCCGGAATGAACTTCTACAAGGAACTCCAGGCGCTCGGCCAGGGGCCGGCGGACTCCGACGAGGAGAAGCCGCCGCAGAACGACGCATTCGCCAAGGGCGACGTCGCGCAGATCATCTCGCTCCCCGGCAGCGCCGCGCTCATCGAGCAGAAGAATCCCGAACTCAAGGGAAAGCTCGGCTACTTCCCCATTCCCGGCAAGACTGCCAAGGCCCCCGGCTCCGTCTTCACCGGCGGCTCGGACCTCATCGTCCCGAAGAAGGCCGACCAGCGCAGCGCCGGGATCGCCGTCGTCAAGGCGCTGGCCAGCGAGAAGTGGCAGACCGAACTCGCCCGCACCATGAGCTACGTCCCCAACAAGCCCAAGCTCGCCCACGTCGTCGAAGGGGAGGAGGGCACGGCCGCGATGGCGGAAGGCGCGAGCCAGGGCCGCGCCACGCCCAACTCCTCGCAGTGGGCCAAGGTCGAGGCGGAGAACCCGATCAAGCCGTACATGACGGCGGTGCTCACGGGCGGCGACCCCGCCCTGGCGGCGAAGAAGGCGTCGGAGCGCATCACGGCCATGCTTGCTGGTAGCTGAGCCCGTAGCTGAGCCGGTAGGCGGGTTGCGGGTCCGCCGCGGCTGAGCCGCAGCTGACGCTCCGCCGGTCCCTGGGGATTCAGCCGTCGCACATCCCCGCGCTCCACGGCGGTCACGTCGAATCCAGCCGGTGACGGAAGAAGTAAGGGGCCGGGCCTTCGCACCCCGCGAAGGCCCGGCAGGCACCCCTAGCCGATCCGTCCCCGGAGACTGCCATGACCGTGCTGCCCACCGCCCCGCCCGCCCTCGCTCTCACTGCCTCTCGTTCCCCGGAACCGGCCGCCTACCGCGTCTCCCTCGCCACCGGCCAGGAGGATGTCCGCGCCGCCCAGCGCCTGCGCCATCAGGTGTTCGCCGGAGAGCTGGGAGCCATGCTGGACGGGCCCGAACCGGGCATCGACAGCGACGCGTTCGACGCGTACTGCGACCACCTGCTGGTCCGCGAGACCGCCACGGGAGAGGTCGTCGCCACCTACCGCCTGCTGCCGCCGGACCGCGCCCGCATAGCCGGACGGCTCTACGCGGAGGGCGAGTTCGACCTCACCCGCCTCGGGCCCATCCGCGACGACCTCGTCGAGGTCGGCCGCTCCTGCGTCCACCCCGCCCACCGCGACGGCGCCGTCATCGCCCTCGTCTGGGCCGGGCTCGCCCGTTACATGGAGCGCTCGGGCCACACCTGGCTGGCGGGCTGCTGTTCCCTGCCGCTGGCCGACGGCGGCACGCTCGCCGCCCGTAGCTGGAACACCGTACGCACCGCGCACCTGGCACCCGAGGAGTTCTGGGTCTCCCCGCACCGCCTCTGGGACGCCTCCGCGCACCCGGAGGCCGGACCCGGCTCCCGGGCGGACCTGCCGCCCCTGCTCCGCGGCTATCTGCGGCTCGGCGCCTGGGTCTGCGGAGCCCCGGCGTACGACCCCGAGTTCAACGTGGCGGACCTGTACGTCCTGCTCTCGCTGCGCCGCACCGACCCGCGCTACCTGCGCCACTTCCTCTCGCTCGTCCCGCAGACGTGAGCGCCGCGCGTACGTCTGGCGTGAGCGCCGCTCGTCCCGCAGCCGTGAGAGCCTCGCGCGCGCCGGGCGTGAGCGCCGCCCGTCCCGCAGCCGTGAGCGCCTGGCTGCCCGTCGCCCCCTGCACCCCGCGAACCTGCGCCCGGCACACCGGCCCGGTCCGGGCCCCGCTCCCCGCCGTCCTGCGGCTGCTGGCCGGCTGCGCGTGGACGCTGCTGGGGGTGGCCTGTGCCCTGCCGGTCCGGCTGCTTCCACCAGCTCCGCGGGCGTGGCTGGTACGGCGCTGGGCCCGGGGTGTGCCGCGTGCCTTCGGCGTACGGGTGACGGTCCGGGTGCATCCGTACGCCCCGGGCACCGGCGGTGAGCTCGTCGTCGCCAACCACGTCTCCTGGCTGGACATCCCCCTCGTCGCCTCCGTACTGCCCGGCCGGATGCTCGCCAAGAGCGAGGTCGGACGCTGGCCGCTGCTCGGCCGGCTCGCCGGGCTCGGCTCCACGCTGTTCATCGACCGCGACCGGCTGCGCGCGCTGCCGGGCGCCGTGGACACGGTTGCCGGAGCCCTGCGTTCGGGCTCCCGCGTCGTGGCGTTCCCCGAGGGCAGCACCTGGTGCGGGCGGGGGAGCGGCGGGGTGTTCCGGCCGGCCCTGTTCCAGGCGGCGATCGACGCGGAGGTCTCCGTACGACCGGTCCGCATCACCTACCGCGCCCCGGGAGCCGTGGCGTTCGTGGGGGACGATCCGCTCGCCGTCTCGCTGTGGCGGGTGGTGCGGGCGGCGGGGCTCAGCGCCGAGGTCGACGTCCTCGCCCCGATCCCGGCACACGGTCACGCGGCAGCCTCCGCGAGTGGTGAGCCCGGCCGCCGGGCACTGGCCCGCACGGCGAGAGCCGCCGTCGCCGGTACGGACCGGGCGACGACGGCTCCTGGGACGGTCCTCGTTCAGACAGCGGTGGCCAGCGACAGGGCGAACCGCCCGGCCGCGTCCGTCCACCACTGAGCCAACTGGAGCCCGGCCGCCTCCAGTTCCTCGCGCACGTCCTCCTGGCGGAACTTCGCCGATACCTCCGTACGCAGCTCCTCACCGGCCTCGAACGGCACCACCAGGTCCAGCTCCCGGATCTTCACGGTCAGCGCCCGGCGGGCGCGCAGCCGCATCTCGATCCACCGCGTCTCCGGGTTCCACACCGCCACATGCTCGAAGTCCTCCAGCGGGAAGTCGGCGCCCAGCTCCCGGTTGACGACGTTCAGCACGTTCTTGTTGAACGCGGCCGTCACACCCGACGCGTCGTCGTACGCCGCGACCAGCGTCTCCTCGTCCTTGACCAGGTCCGTGCCGAGCAGCAGCGCGTCGCCGGGGGACAGCAGCGAGCGCACCGAGTGCAGGAAGCCGGCCCGCTCCTCGGGGAGCAGGTTGCCGATCGTGCCTCCGAGGAAGGCGACGAGCCGGGGCCCGGGCGTGCCGGGCAGCGCGAGTCCGCCGGTGAAGTCGGCGATCAGGGCGTGCACGGAGAGCCCGGGGTGCTCGGCGAGCAGCGACTCGGCGGCCCCGGTGAGCGCGCTCTCGCTCACGTCGACCGGTACGTAACTCTCCAGCCCGTCCAGGGCCTTCAGCAGATGACGGGTCTTCTCCGAGGAGCCCGAGCCCAGCTCGATCACGGTCCGGGCCCCCGAGGCGGCGGCGATCTCCCCTGCGCGCTCCTCCAGGATCTCCCGCTCGGCGCGGGTCGGGTAGTACTCGGGCAGCCGGGTGATGTCCTCGAACAGCTCGCTGCCGCGCGCGTCGTAGAACCACTTGGGCGGCAGCGTCTTGGGGTGCCGGGTCAGCCCGCTCAGTACGTCGGCGCGCAGCGCCGCGTCCGTGGCGTCCTCCGGCAGGGTGCGGGTCAGCAGGAATGGGCTCACGCGGCGGGCTCCTTGAGCGGTGTGGGGGTGACGTCTGCGGCGGTCGCGACCAGCAGGGTGTGGTCGGGGACCTCGCGCCAGCGGGGATCGTCGTCGTACGGCTCCGAGGCCACGGCGGTCGAGCGGCCGGGGGCGTGGAGGTACCAGAGGGTGTCGCCCCAGGCGGTGGCCACGATGGCGGTGCCGTCCGTGACCAGCAGGTTGAGCCGGGACCCGGGTGCCGCTTCGGCGACCTCCCGTACGGTCTCCGCGACCGCCGTCGGCAGGTCGTCCCCGGCGGCGACGCGGTGCAGGACCAGCGCCCAGACAAGCGCCGAGTCGTTGCGGGCGGCCAGCGAGAGCAGCTCCTCGGCGGGCAGCGCGGCGGCCGGGCCCGCGAGGGAGCCCGGCCAGCCCGGCACCGCGCCGTTGTGGCTGAAGAGCAGCCGCCCGGCGGCGTACGGAGCGGCCGCGGCCTCCCCGTCCGCACCCGCCTCGGTGGCGTCCCGTACGGCGGCGAGCAGCGCGGCCGACCGCACCACCCGGGCCAGATCGGTGAAGGTCCGGTCGTGCCAGATCGGGCCCTGGCGCCGGTAGCGGCCGGGTACCGGGTCGCCGTCCGCGTACCAGCCGACGCCGAAGCCGTCCGCGTTGACCGTCCCGTACCGCTGCCGGCGCGGCGCCCAGGACTGGCGTACCAGGGAGTGCGGCGGCTCGGACAGTACGGTCCCGAGAACCACCGGGTCGCCCACATAGGCGATATGACGGCACATCAGGCGTCCCTCGCGGTACGGAACCCGGAGAAGATCTGCCGCCGCACCGGCAGGTCCCAGTTGCGGAACGTGCCCCGGCAGGCGACCTGGTCCACGGCGAACGAGCCGCCGCGCAGCACCTTGTGGCCCGGGCCGAAGAACACGTCCGAGTACTCCCGGTAAGGGAACGCCACGAAGCCCGGATAGGGGAGGAAGTCGCTGGAGGTCCACTCCCATACATCGCCGATGAGCTGACCCGCGCCGGACGGCGCCCGGCCCGCCGGATACGCTCCGGCGCGTGCCGGACGCAGATGGCGCTGGCCCAGGTTGGCCCGCTCGGGGGTCGGGTCGGTGTCGCCCCAGGGGTAGCGCAGCGAACGCCCGGTGGCGGGATCGTGCCGGGCGGCCTTCTCCCACTCGGCCTCGGTGGGCAGCCGCCTCCCCGCCCAGCGCGCGTACGCATCCGCCTCGTACCAGCTGACGTGGAGCACCGGCTCGTCCTCCGGCACCGGCTCGGTCACCCCGAACCGGCGGCGCAGCCACTGCCCGGCGTCCCGGTGCCAGAACAGCGGGGCGGCCAGGTCGTGTTCGCGGACCAGGTCCCAGCCCTCGGGCGCCCACCAGCGGGGGTCGGTGTACCCGCCGTCCTCGATGAACCGGCGGTACGCGCCACAGGTCACGGGGGCGGTGTCCAGGTGGAAAGCGGCCACCTCCCGCCGGTGCGCGGGCCGTTCGTTGTCCAGGGCCCACGGTTCGGCGGAGGTGCCCATGGTGAACGGGCCGCCGGGGACGAGGACTTCGGCGGGCAACGCGCCGGCGTCGGTGGGTACGGGCGGTGTGGGCGCGGTCAGTGCGACCGGCCCCGTGCGCAACTGATGGGTGATCAGCATCGTCTCGTCGTGCTGCTGTTCGTGCTGGGCGATCATTCCGAAGGCGAACCCGGCCCGCTCCAGCGGGCGGCCCCCTTCGTGCAGCGGGGCGCCCTCCAGGATGTCCAGGGCCCTGCCCCGTACATCGGAGGCGTAGGTCCGCGCCTCGGCGGGCGCCAGCAGCGGCAGGGAGGGGCGGGCCGCGCGGGGGTGCTCGAAGGCGTCGTACAGCCCGTCGATCTCGGGTCGCAGCGCCTCCCGGCCGCCCAGGGCGCGGAGCAGCCACTGCTCCTCCTGGTTGCCGATGTGAGCCAGGTCCCAGACGAGCGGGGACATCAAGGGGGAGTGCTGGGCGGTGAGTTCACCGTCGTCGACGCTTTCGGTGAGGGTGGCGGTGCGCGCCCGGGCGGTCAGCAGCGCGTCGAGGGCCCGCTGCCGGAGCACCTCGGGGTCGTGGCCGCCGGGGCCCGGCGGGAAGCCGTCAGCGGCGGTGGCGGAGAGGTCACGGTCGTCGGTCATGCTGAGGCCACCCTTCCGGTGTGCGGGCCGTCCGGGGAGCCGACGGAGCCCGTCGGCCGGCTCAGTTCGGTGAGAGCTCCCGGTTCGAGCAGATCGTCGGCCGGACATCGGCCCCGGGCCACGTACCGGTCGTTGAAGGCCGCCACCGTGTCCCGTACCGCCTGGTCGGCGCCCATCCGGTCGAGCGCGGTGAGCGCCGTGTCGAAGCAGACGGTGGCCGCCGCCCGCAGCTCCGGATCGGCCAGACCCTCGCGGGCGGCCGTCGTCCACAGTGGGTTGCGCGGGGAGGGTGCGGATCCCGCCCACTCGGCCAGGGGCTTCACGGTGCGGTACACGGTCTCGGCGGCCTCCGGGTCGTCGTACAGGGCGGTGGCGACGGCGAGCGGCACCAGCCACCCGTCCGCGCCGCTCTGCGCGTCGATCATGCGCAGTTCGAGGTGCCCGCGCGGCCGGACCGGCGGGAACAGGGTGGTGAGGTGGTAGTCGAGATCGGCCCGGACCGGCGGCCGGGGCGCGCCGGTACGGATCCATTCACGGAAGGTGAGGCCCTCGGGCACGTCCCAGGGGCCCTCCTCACGGCGGACGCACATCACGGTCGTGTCGAGCACATGTGCCGCCCACGCCTCACGCGGCGGAAGCCCGCCGACCGGCGCCAGCGTCCGTACCGGGTCGAGATCGGCCCACAGGGCCTGCCGGGTGGACTTCCAGCCGGTCGGGCGGCCCTGCCGGAACGGCGAATTGGCGAACGCGGCCACCAGGACGGCACCGAGCAGATGGGTGAGCTGCCAGCGCCGGCCGTAGCCGAGCGGCCCCGGCTCCTCCTCGCCCGCGTCCAGGCAGACCTGCACGGAGGCGGAGGTGCACATCATCGCCCGCCCGGACGGGCCCGCCCGGTCGAGCGCCGCCTCCATCGCGTCGTACCGCGGCTCGCGCAGCCTGCGGTGCGGCGTCTGCCACGGGTCCACGCCGAGGCCGACCGGGGTGAGCCCGTCGCGGTCCAGCGAGGCGCGGACGGCGGCCAGGTCCGCCGCGGTCGTCCCGACGCACTCCATCAGGGAGCCGGCCGGCTGGGAGCTGAGCTCCAACTGCCCGCCCGGTTCGAACGTCAGTGCGGCGCTCAGGGGCAGCTCGCGGAGGGCCGCGACGGCGCTGTCCAGCCGCTCCTGGGCCACGGGGACGGCGGGATTCTCCTGGTCATGGATGAGCCATTCGAGTTCCACCCCCACGATGCGAGGGGGACCCGTCTTGAAACAGATGCCGCGCAGTAAATCCTGGGCCGCACCCTCGTCGAGGGTGGCGTCATCCGGGTGTGCGCCGGGGCCGCCGGGTGTGTCCGAGGACATGAGGCGCCTCCTTCTCAGTTGCGTACCTACCACCCAAACCCGTACCCCCAGATCGCACAAGAGTGCCCCTGAGCCACCGGAAAGCGGTCGTCGCCGCACCGCTACGGAACCAGCATGCGCCGTACGCCCCGCCCCGGCGAGCGGCGGTCACCGCCCGCCGTACCGCTTCCGCAGCCGTCCGGTCGGCTCCAGGGGTGCCGCTCCCGCAGCCGTCCGGTCAGCTCCAGCCGTACCGCTCCCGCAGCCGCCCGACGACGGAATCGAACCGGTCCCGGTCCAGGGCACTGGCCTCGCGCCGCATCCCGTCCTCGTGGACCCGCAGCACCCGGTCCAGATCCACCCAGGACTGCCGGCCGGAGCTGTCCCAGGGACCCGCCCCCAGCGCCACCCACTCGTGGTCCATGTCGTGCTGCCTGCTGGAGAGCTGGACGGCCAGCAGCGTGCCCGCCGCCTCCCGGGCGACGACGAGAACCGGTCGGTCCTTGCCCCGGCCGTCCATCTCCTCGAACGGCACCCAGGTCCAGACGATCTCGCCCGGATCGGGGTCGCCGTCGCGGTCGGGGGCGTACGAGGTGCGGACCGGGCCCACCTCGCGCGGATCGGCCTGGACGGTGGCGGTCGGACCGGTGCTGCCGGGCGGTACGGGCGGGCTGTCGGTGCGCTGTGCGCTGTGGTGGAACGTCATCGCAACACCGTAGGACCCGCACGGCCCCGTCCCGGGAGCGGGTCCGCCGAACGGGGGCCGCGGCGAGGCGCCCCCGGGGCGCGGCCCGGCCGGGCGGATCTGGAAGACTGCCGCACGCCATGAGCCAGTTACCCAAGCAGCCCGCCGAAGTCTCCGTACCGACCAGCGCCGATGTCGCGCGCCTCGCAGGAGTCTCCCGGGCCACCGTGTCGTACGTACTGAACAACAACGCCACCGTCCGGATCAGCGAACCCACCCGGCACCGCGTCAGGGAGGCCGCCACCCAACTCGGTTACGTCCCGCACGCGGCCGCCCGCAGCCTGCGCGCCGGACACAGCCGCCTGGTCCTGCTGCCCTCAGGCCATATACCGGCGGGCCCGCTCCACCAGCACTTCTTCCAGGAACTCCAGGCCGGACTGCGCCGTCTGGACTACACCGTCGTCCAGTACGGCAGCGCCGGCCTCGCCGACGACGAGGCGGTCCGGGCCTGGGCGGAACTGCGGCCCGTCGCCGTCGTCGTACCGCCGGGCATCACCCTCACTCCGCACGGCACGGAGATCCTCACCCGCTCCGGCGCCAAGGCGGTGATCACGCTGGGGCCGGAGCCGGTCGCGGGCGCGCACGGCCTGGTCATGGACCAGCGCCAGGTCGGGGCCAGCGCGGTCGGACACCTGCTGGCGCGGGGCCGCCGCCGCATCGGGGTGGTGATGCCTAGGGAGGCGGGCCTCACCCCGTTCTCCGAACCCCGCCTGGCCGGGGCCCGGCAGACGGCGGAACCGGCCGGGGCACAGGTACGCCCCCTCCCGCTCCACTACGAGGAGGAGTCCGCGGCGGAGCTGGCGCGCCGCTGGCCGGAGCTGGGTCTTGACGCGGTGTTCGCGTACAACGACGAGTACGCCATGCTGCTGATGCGGGCGCTCCAGGACGCGGGCGTCGTGATACCCGGGGACACGGCGGTCGTCGGCGCGGACGACCTCCTGCTCGGC
Organism: Streptomyces cyaneofuscatus; assembly: GCF_042718795.1. GTDB lineage: Bacteria > Actinomycetota > Actinomycetes > Streptomycetales > Streptomycetaceae > Streptomyces > Streptomyces cyaneofuscatus_A. The sequence continues at coordinate 42,346 of NZ_JBHXOX010000001.1, read as the reverse complement.
AGACTGCTGCGGCCCCGCCTCTCCACGGTCCGCATGGAGCTCGCCATGCCGGACCCGCTGGCCGAGACGATCGACCGTCTCGTCCACCACCCGGGCACCGCACCCGTCCACCACGACCTGCTGCGCACGAGCGCGGTACACCGGGAGTCGAGCTGAGCACACACCGGGAGTCCGGCCAGCCGCACCCGCGAGTCCGGCGGCCGCACACCCGCGAGTCCGGCGGCCGCCCCGGCGCGACGACATGCGCGGAGTACGGGGGATGTCTAGCGTCGGGGCCATGAGTCATCCGCAGAATCCCATGAGTCATCCACAGAATTACGAGCTCCTCCTGATCCCCGACCACAGCAGGACGCGGACCGGAGCCCCCGGGCGGCCGATCCGTTCGGCGATCGTGACCGCCACCGGCGAGACGGGGGCCTCGGGCTACCCCCGGTACACGGGCCAGGGCATGGAGGCGGACATCGACCCGGAGACCCGCACGGTGGAGGCGGTGCTGATCGACGGCGAGGAACTGGACCCGGGCCTGTCGGTACAGGTCGCCGAGGGAGACCGCCGAGCGTCCTGACCGGACCGCACGCGGGCATGACTGAAGGGCCCCGACCGGGTGATCAGGGCCCTCCAGGCCGCGCCGTGCGCCGGTACGGCGGCTACTGGGGCTCCGGCTGTCCCTGCCCGGCCTCCGCCGCCCGCTTCTGCTCCTCGACGGACTTGCGGACCTCGTCCATGTCCAGATTCCGGGCCTGTCCGATGACGTCCTCCAGGGCCGCCTCGGGCAGCGCACCGGGCTGCGAGAAGACCGCGACGTTGTCCCGCACGATCATCAGCGTCGGGATGGACCGGATCTCGAAGGCCGCCGCCAGCTCCTGCTGCGCCTCCGTGTCGACCTTCGCGAAGACGAGGTCGGGGTGGCGCTCGGACGCCGAGTCGTAGACCGGCGCGAACTGTCGGCAGGGGCCGCACCAGGAAGCCCAGAAGTCGATCAGCACGAAGCCGTTGTCGCTGACGACCTGATCGAAGTTTTCCTTGGTCAGCTCTACGGTGCTCATACTCCAGATACCTCTTCCTGTGCCCGTTCGGACGTGTCCGGCACAACGGTGACTGCACGTGCGCTATTCCGCCTGCCCATGTGGCCCGGGCGCACACTCCCGAGGACACTGTTTCCATGACTGATGCAGTGGATGTTCTTGCGTACGACGTGGTGGTCATCGGCGCAGGTCCGGTGGGGGAGAACGTGGCCGACCGGGCCCGCGCGGCCGGGCTGAGCACGGCCGTGGTGGAGTCGGAGCTGATCGGCGGTGAGTGCTCGTACTGGGCCTGCATGCCGAGCAAGGCCCTGCTGCGCCCCGTGGTCGCCCGAGCGGACGCCCGCCGGGTCCCGGGCCTGAGTACCGCCGTTCAGGGTCCCCTCGACGTCCAGGCCGTCCTCGCCCACCGCGACGACAAGGCGAGCGACTGGAAGGATGACGGGCAGGTCGACTGGCTGGAGAGCGTCGGAGCGGACATCCACCGCGGTACGGGACGTCTCACCGGCCCCCGCGAGGTCACGGTCACGGCGCCCGACGGCACGGAACACCGGCTCACCGCCCGCCACGCCGTCGCCGTGTGCACCGGCACCAGGGCCGTCGTCCCCGACCTCCCCGGCATCGCCGAGGCCCGGCCCTGGACCAGCCGCGAGGCCACCAGCGCCAAGGAGGTCCCGGGCCGGCTCGTGGTGGTCGGCGGGGGAGTGGTCGGCGTGGAGATGGCGACCGTCTGGCAGGCGCTGGGCGCCGAGGTGACGCTGCTGATCCGCGGCGAGGGCCTGCTCCCGAAGATGGAGCCCTTCGCGGGCGAGCTGGTGGCCGAGGCGCTGGAGGAGGCCGGAGCCACCATCCGTACCGGCGTCTCCGTCACCGCCGTCGAGCGCCCCGCGCCGGACGGTCCGGTCACGGTCGTCCTGGACGACGGCGGCCGGATCGAGGCCGACGAGATCCTCTTCGCCACCGGCCGGGCACCGCGCACGGACGACCTGGGCCTGGAGACGGTCGGCCTGAAGCCCGGCTCCTGGCTCACGGTGGACGACACTTGCCGCGTCGAGGGCACCGACTGGCTGTACGGGGTCGGGGACGTCAACCACCGCGCCCTCCTCACCCACCAGGGCAAGTACCAGGCCCGCATCGCGGGCGCCGCGATCGCCGCCCGCGCCCGGCAGGACGCGCCCCTGGACACCTCACCCTGGGGCCCCCACGCGGCCACCGCCGACCACGCGGCCGTCCCCCAGGTCGTCTTCACCGACCCCGAGGCGGCCTCCGTCGGCCTCACCCTCGCCGAGGCGGAACGCGCGGGCAGGCGCGTCCGCGCGGTCGACTACGACCTCGCCTCGGTCGCCGGCTCCGGCCTGTACGCCGACGGCTACCGGGGCCGCGCCCGGATGATCGTGGACCTGGACCGCGAGATCCTGCTCGGCGTGACGTTCGTCGGCCCCGGCATCGGCGAACTCCTGCACTCCGCCACGGTGGCGGTCGCGGGCGAGGTCCCCATCGACCGGCTGTGGCACGCGGTTCCGGCGTACCCGACGATCAGCGAGGTGTGGCTGCGGCTGCTGGAGACTTTCAGGGGGTAGGGACCGCCGTTGAGTACACATACCGGGAAACGCCTCGATGGGCTGGGGAACTCGGAGGCTGTCGCAGGTTCCGGCCTCGCTGTTGTTGTGCCTTGTCGGGTGGGTCAGATCTTGTCAGGGTGCCGTTCCAGCGAGGGCGGTGGGCCTGGATGCCGAGTCACTGACGTTCGGCCGATGCCTTGCGGGACGGTGCGGTCCTGGGTCCTGACGCACGACGACTCCGCGGCCGCTCGTGGCAGAGAGCCGGCAGCGCTCATCAGCCCTCGGACGCCCCACAGTGAGAGGTCCGCCGCGCCGGGCCCGCAGTCGTGGCAATCCGTCCGCAGGGCGCGATTGTGTCGCCCCGCCGGGTGGGGCGCCCGTCCCCGGGGCCGTGCGCGGAAGATGAGGTGGGCACGGGCAGCCCTGGTCTGGATGGGGCCGATGACTCGCGGAGTGTCCTCCCGGCGCCGCTCGATCCTGCTCAGGTCGATCCGGCTCAGGTCGATCCGGCCTTGGGCGGTGTCTTGGAAGCGTTGCGGTCGACGGTGCGGAACATGCGTACTGTCTCCCGGGCCATGGCGTCAACTGATGGCCACGGTGCGGCGGGGGCAGTTCCGGCCGGAATCACTTCGCGTGCGTCACGTCGGCCCGCCCATGCTGAGCACCACGACGCAGCGGCCGGACAGCCGGACGATCCGCCGGACGCGGCCTAGTCGCCGACGTCACGGCCTCGCAGGTCCTGCAGTGTCTCGCGCCGCACCAGCAGGCGTGCTGTGCCCTCGCGCACCGCGACGATCGGGGGTCGGCCGACGAGGTTGTAACCCGAAGCCATGGACAGCTGATAGGCGCCTGCCACAGGTACGGCGAGCAGATCGCCGGGGCGTACGTCGCCGGGCAGTGGCACATCGGCTGCGAGGATGTCGCCGGCTTCGCAGTGCCGGCCCACGACCGTGGCCACCACGGGCTCGGCGGCCGGGCGAGCGCTGATCAGGTGTGGTGCGTAGCGGGCTCCGTACAGGGCCGGCCGGGGGTTGTCGCTCATGCCGCCGTCGACGGCCACGAACACCGTCTCTCCGGTGTGCTTGACGGCGAGCACGCGGTACAGCGCCACGCCGGCCGGACCCGCGATCGCCCGTCCCGGTTCGATGACGAGTCCGGGCACGGGCAGCCCCGCCGCCGAGCAGCTCGCGGTGAGTTCGGCGCGCAGTCGGCGGGCCAGGGAGGTCAGGTCCAGCGCGGGGTCTCCGGGCCGGTAGGCGATGCCGTGGCCGCCGCCCATGTCGAGTTCGGCGAACGTGGTGCCGTGGCTGTTCCTGATCCGGGCCATCAGCCCCACCATCCGCCGCACGGCCACCAGGTACGGCTTGACGTCCGATATCTGGGAGCCGATGTGGCAGTGCAGGCCGGTCAGTTCGAGCTGCGACTGGCCGAGCACGCGGGCGATGGCGTGCTGGGCGGACCCGTCGGTGAGGGACAGGCCGAACTTCTGGTTGTCCGTGCCGGTCCGGATCTTCTCGTGACCGCCGGCGGAGACGCCCGGAACCACCCGGACCATGACCTTCTGCCGCCCCCTGGGCCCGACCAGCGCGGCGATCCGCGCTATCTCCGAAGGGCTGTCGACGATGATCCGCCCGACCCCGATCCGCAGCGCGGTCTCAAGGTCGCGCGGGGACTTCGCGTTGCCGTGCAGAACCATGCGCTCGGGCGGGAACCCGGCGGCGTGGGCGAGTTCGAGTTCGCCGGCCGAGCAGACGTCGAGCCCCAGCCCCTCTTCCTCGATCCACCGGACCATGGCCCGGGAGAGGAACGCCTTGGCCGCGTACAGCACGTCGGCGTCGGGGAACGCCGCACGGTAGGTCCGGCAGCGCGTCCGCACCTCGTCCTCGTCCAGGACGTACGCGGGAGTGTCGAACCTGACGGCGATGTCGGTGAGTTGGACCCCGCCCACGGCCAGTTGCCCGTGCGGAAGGCGGGTGGTGGAGGCGGGCCAGACCGAGAGGTCGCTCAGGCCGGCGGCGAGCTCGGTGAGAGGGGGAGCGGACATCGGGACATCTCCTCGGAGGCCGGGGGGCAGCGGGCGGGTCACAGCGTGGCGACGGTCGTGTCGGCAGGCACCGGCTCCGCGGTGACGGCCGGCGCGGAGAGGACCGGGTCGAGCACGAGCCGGCTGATGCCAAGAGGTGATGCGAGGGAACGCAGGGCGGACTCGGCGAGCTTGATGGAGGGCTGACCGGTGCCGAGTGTCCGGGCCAGCAGGTCGCGGTCGGTGAAGGCGACCGCGGTGCGCTCGCCCAGCGGGGTGCGGAAGGTGCGCAGCACGAAGCCTGTCGCCACCCGGTGGACGGGCACGTGGAGGAGCCCGGCCGGGTCCTGTTCGTCGGGGTCGGGGTCGTCGTCGTACAGGAAGAGGCACATGGGTTTCCTCCGGGGGAGCCGCGGCCGGCGCTCTCGCCGACGCATGACGTCGAAGCTATGCCCGCCTTCTCGGCGAAAGCCCTCTCACCTGACGCAACCTTGATGGCCGGCGCCCAGTTCATACGGATTGCTGACGCTCGGAGCCCTCGGGCCACTCTTCAATGGAGGTCCGGAACAGGACGAGTCAGGAGGGCACCCGATGCGCCAGAGGATCGTGGTGGGCGTGAGTGGATCGCTGGGGAGCCTGACGGCTCTGCACCAGGCCGCGTCGGAGGCGAGGGAGCGCGGTGCGGAGCTGTACGCCGTACTGGCCTGGCAACTGCCCGGAGGAGGGCTCGGTAGTCGTACCACCCTCGGCGTCGATACGTTCAGGGAATGCCGTGCGGCGGCGCGGGATAAGTTGTGCACAGCCCTCGACCTGGCGTTCGCCGCCGGAAGACCGGGAGTCACCCTGTCCGGATTCACGGTGCGCGGCGAGCCGGGAGCGGTGCTCGTCGACGCGGTCCGGTCGGCCGACGATCTCCTGGTCGTCGGCACCGGACTACGAGGCCGGTGGCTCTCCGGGCTACGGGCACCGGTGGCACGGTACTGCCTGACACACGCACCGTGCCCCGTACTCGCCGTCCCTCCGAACCCGCTCGAAGCCGAACTCGCCGAGGTACGCCGTACGGGGTGGCACCTGCCGTTCATGGAGCGGGAGCCGGAACGGTGAGCGCTACACGGTTGCTTGCCCACGCCGAGAACCGGGAGTGGGCCGGCAGCGCCCGCTCGGCACTGGGCGTCGCGGCACTTCTTCCCCTGCTGCTGATCGGTGTCGACGCCGCGGGCGGGCAGTCAAGTCCGCGCCGAGCGCTGCTCTGGATCGCCCTCGGACTGCTCCTGCTTTCCGTCCTCTGGCCGACTCGGGTACGCGCCGCGCCCGGCCTGCTCACGACACACGGGTTGCTGCGCGAACGGCATGTCCGCACCGACCTCCTGGCATCGGTCGACCTGCTCGCCGGTATCTCCCCCCGTTTGTTGCTGGTGGACATCGAAGGCAACCGACTGGAGATCGACCCCCGTGTCTTCGTCTCCGATCCGCCCCTGTGGTATCTGGTGAACCAAGGCATCCGCACCAGTGTCAGCCGCGGAACGATCCCGGGAGGCCGGCAGTCTCTCCAACGGTTGTCCCACTTCGCCGATGGCGAAAACGTCCGTCTGATCTTCAAGTCCTCAGGACTCCTGTGACAGTTGTCCACCCCTGCACCCGACGTGCTCGGCGGCTGTGACGGCTTGTCGATCGAGATCGGGATGGACCTGGTGTCGGGTGGAGAAATTGTTCCGGGTTCCTGCGCCGAGTCCTGTGGGGGGACGATCCATCACAGGTACCGATCTCCTCATGCTTGGTCGCCTCGCGCTCGCCGGCTCAGGGGTTCTTCTCGTCGACCGGGGCGTTCAGCAGTCGCTCCATCTCGTCGGCGGTGTCGAACCCGGCGTCGGAGATCCGTTGCAGCTCGCGCAGGTCGCCACTGGCTGCCGCACGTCGAGTGAGCAGGAATCCGGCTCGTGCGGACCCCTCGTCGAGCAGCTCGCTCAGTTCCCGTGTGTCGCCGGTTTCGTCGGCGAGGTCGGCCAGCCTGTCCAGAGCGGCTTCGTTGCCCGCGTCCGCCAGCTCGCGCAGCGTCTCCCGATCGATACGTGTGTCTGCCATGGCGCCATGGTGCGACCCTGCCCTTGGGGAAAGGTCAAGTGGGACGATGGCTGGATGATCACCATCGGGCAACTGGCCAGGTACGTCAGGGTGTCGACCAAGACCATTCGGGTCTATCACGACAAGGGTCTGCTCCCCGAGCCGGACCGTGATGCTTCTGGCTACCGGCGGTACGGTGCGGACGACGCCATCCACCTGGTCAAGATCCGGACGCTCGCCGAGGCCGGCGTCCCTCTGGCACGGATCAGAGAACTGCGGTCGGCGACCGATGAGGAGTTCCAGCAGGCGCTGCATGAGATCGACGACGCGCTCTCTGTCCGCATCGCCGGCCTGCGGGCGACGCAGGGTCGCCTGCGTCAGCTCGCCGCCGGGCATCAGGCACCGCTGCCCGACGCCGTCGGTGACTATCTGGAGGACCTTGCCCGCTGGGGGTTCACCCCTCGGTGGGTGGATCTGCAACGCGACCTGTGGATCCTCGTGTTCGCCACACATCCGGAGCGGGCGACCGTGCTGTTCCGGGACCAGGCCGGCATCCTGTCCTCTCCCGCGCTGCGGCAGCTCTTCCTCGCCTACGACCAGGCGCACGACCTCGACGCCGACGACTCCCGTATCGAGGGCCTCGCCCACCGGATCGTCGATGCGACGCGAGAGCGCTACGGCCCCGGCACACTGCCCACGCTGGATGCAGCCTCAGAGATCCCCGCCCTCATCCAGGGAACGGTCAACGCAGCGTCCCCGGCGTGGCAGAGCCTGGACAGGCTGATTCGCGCACAACTGGGTGGGTGACACCGTGTTGCGGACAAGGTCTTGTCATCCCGGGAGCACGCAGCCTCAGCCCTGATCCGCCGGAGACCCCCTGACTCGGGTCGCGGTTGAACTGCGCTGTCCGACTCGGTCTTTGGCAAAGGTTCCCCGATGTCCGGAGAGGTACGGTCAATTGCGGCGCGAGACATGAGGAGGCCTTCTCGGGAGATCAGCGCGGCGCTTGCCGTGGTGATGGGCCGGTGAGCGCAAGAACGAGGGTGCCGCCGGTGGCCTCTGGGCACCGCCCCCCACGGGTTGTGCTTCCGCGATACGGGGCCACCGGCGGCCGAAAGAAACCTAGCGCCTGCACGCCGGAGTTCAGTGCGCCGGTGAAAGAAGTTGACGCTTTTCTTACGGCGGACGATTTATTGGGTCAGAGTGTCGCCAAGAACGCGTCAGGAGGAGGTGCTGCTGATTCGGAAGCGAAGTCGGCAGATAACAGCGTCGGTATCCCGACGCACGGCCCGTGCTACGACGGAGCCGCGCTGATTCTGCAGCAATCGTTGCCAGATGCGGGCCGGTTCGATTTCCGGGATGAGTACGGTGATCTGGACGTTCGGGTGTATCTCGGAGAGCTTCCTCACGTACAGCGAGAGCGGGCGGCCCAGGGCTCGGCGCTCCGAGTGGATTTCGATGAGTTCGACACCGGGCTTCCAGAGTTGCCAGTCGCGCCGCAGGGCGTCTGCTGCCTGCTGGTCCTCACGGCCCGAGTGGGTGACGGTGACGGCGAGGACGCCATCGCCCAGGGAGCGGGCGGCGGTCAGCGCCTGGGTGGTGAGCTTCGACAGGCCGGCGACGGGGACCACGACCAACGACGGCGAGCGGTACGGAGGCTGGGGGACCCGGCCGAGTTCGAGGCGGGCGCCGATCTGACCGTACGCGCGGTGGATCCTGCCGAAGGTGAGTACCAGCAGGGGGAGGGCCAGGACGATCAGCCATGCTCCCTCGGTGAACTTGGTGGCGGTGACCACGACGGCGGAGATGCCGGTGAGAAGTGCCCCGAGGCCGTTGAGGGAAGCCTTGACCCGCCAGCCGCCCGGCCGCAACTCGTTCCAGTGACGCACCATGCCGACCTGACAGATGGTGAAGCCCACGAAGACGCCGATGGCGAAGAGGGGAACGAGCGTGTTCGTGTCGCCGCCGGAGAACACCAGCAGAATGCCGGAGACGGCGGCCAGCCACACCACACCGTGCCGGTGCACCTGGCGGTCTCCCTTCAGGGCGAAGAAATGCGGCAGATAGTGGTCACGGGCCAGCAGACTCATGAGCACGGGCAGCCCGCCGAACGAGGTGTTGGCGGCCAGTGCCAGCAGGACCATGGTGGCGAACTGGACGACGTAGAAAGCGGCGTTGTGCCCCAAGGAGGCGTCCGCGAGCTGAGCCAGGACCGTGACGCCCTCGACCGGCTGGAGATGGAATCGGCCGATCAGCACGGAGAGCCCGATCAGCATCACCCCGAGCAGAGCGCCGAGCGCGACTTCGGTGTGCTGGGCCCGGCGTGCGGCCGGGGCCCGGAAGGACGGCACCGCGTTGGCCACTGCCTCGACGCCTGTGAGGGCGGAGCAGCCGGCCGCGAACGCTTTGAGCAGCAGCAAGGCGCCTACGGCGGTGGCACCCTCGCCGAGCGCGGAGGCATGGCCTGCGGCCGACGCGGTACTGACGGGCCCGTCCCGGAACAGGCCGACCGTGATCATCACGAGGATCGATCCTACGAAGACGGCGGTGGGCACCAGGAACGCCTTTGCGGAGTTCACCACCCCGCGCAGATTCACCGTGGTGACCAGGGCAAGCACGCCCAGGCAGATGCCTGTTCGCTGCCCGTACAGCTCCGGGAACGCCGATGTGAGGGCGGCCACGCCGGCGGTGACGGAAACCGCTACGTTCAGGACGTAGTCGAGGATCAGCGAAGCGGCCGCAACCAGGCTGGTCCGACGGCCCAGATGCCGCTTGGCGACCGCGTAGGAGCCACCGCCGTCCGGGAAGGCGGCGATCACCTGCCGGTAGGAGGCGACGAGCACGGCCAGCAGGACCGCGATCGCGAGGGTGACGGGAAGGGTGAAGCCCATGCCGTAGGCGCCGGCCGCGGCCAGGACGAGCACGATCGACTCCGGTCCATAGGCGACCGACGCCATCGCGTCCAGTGACAGGGCGGCCAGCCCTTGGAGCGCCGTGAGCTTGTGACGTTCTCCTGACGCCGCGGGGTTGGTATCAGGCGGCTCCTCGTGGCGCGGGGCGGGCCGGTCTGCAGTGATCGGTTCTCCTGGGTGCAGGGACATGGGAAGAGATCCTCGGAGTCGGTGGGTGGGTGAGGACAGCGTGGAGCTCCTCAGGGACCGTCGCCGACGAATTTGGTGTGATCCATACACCCGCGTCGACACTTTTCACGCCCTCGATACGAGGTGGTGCGGTGCGGCGTACGAGGTGTGTCAGGGGGCGTACGCCGACGTGCGTCCGGTCCCGTGGCCGGGAAGCATGGCGCCAAGGGCTCATCCGGCCCGCCCCGGTCGAGAGAGGCAATACCGATGGCCATGGAGAACGCTGCCGCCGTGATCGTCGCCCGGCGCCTGCTCTGGCATCGCGCAGCGGCTCTGATCAGGCCGGACAGGTTCTGAGCCGGAGCCCCGCAGAGCCACGGCCCCGCAGAGCCACGGCCTTGCGACGCTCGATGCCGCTGTGTACTCGACCCGTACGCAAGAACCAGAAGCGAGCGCCATCACTCTGAGTGAGATGATCGGTGCCTTGCGTGACGTTTCGTGGTCGCCTGCGTCAGGCTGGCGTCAAGGAATTCACGCTCCTCGTATGGACCTCGTCAAGGTGGCTTATCGCCTGGGTGAAGTCGAGGTTTGCTCGTATCGGCCAAACGGCCGATTCTCTTCCTCACGTCAATCAGGAGTTCGCGATGGCCGATCTGGCCTTCGTCGTCACCACGGTCGCGGTATTCGCGCTGGTGGCTCTCATCGCCCGGGGGGTGACCAAGCTGTGACCGTCGAGAACGTCGTCGGCCTCATCGTGGCCGTTTCCCTCCTGGGGTATCTCGTTCTGGCTCTCCTTTATCCGGAGAGGTTCTGAGTGCTGATATGAGTCCTCAGATCGCTGGTCTGCTCCAGCTCTTCGCTCTGATCTCCGCCCTCGCCCTGGCCTACCGTCCGTTGGGCGATTACATGGCCAGGGTCTATTCCTCCGAGAAGCACTACAAACCGGAGAAGTGGATATACAGGGTCATCGGCGCCAATCCGGCCGCCGAAATGCGCTGGCCCGCCTATCTGCGCGGAGTACTCGCGTTCTCGGCGGTGAGCGTCCTCTTCCTGTACCTGCTGCAACGGGTGCAGGGCTCGCTGCCCGGCTCGCTCGGCTTCTCCTCGATCGACCCGGACCAGGCGTTCAACACCGCCGCTTCCTTCGTCGCCAACACCAACTGGCAGTCCTACTACGGCGAACAGGCCATGGGCCACGTCGTCCAGACCGGCGGCCTGGCGGTGCAGAACTTCCTGTCCGCCGCCGTCGGCATGGCCGTCGCCGTGGCCCTCGTACGCGGCTTCTCCCGGTCCCGTACCGGTGAACTCGGCAACTTCTGGGCCGACCTGGTGCGCGGCACCGTACGCATCCTGATCCCCATCGCGGTGATCGGCGCGATCGTCCTGGTCGCCTGCGGCGCGATCCAGAACTTCTCCGGCATCCACCAGGTCGGCCAGTTCATGGGCGGCACGCAGGAGTGGAACGGCGGGGCGGTCGCCTCCCAGGAGGCCATCAAGGAGCTGGGCACCAACGGCGGCGGCTACTTCAACGCCAACTCCGCCCACCCCTTCGAGAACCCCAACCCGCTCTCCAACCTCTTCGAGATCTTCCTCATCCTGCTGATCCCGTTCGCGCTGACCCGGACCTTCGGCCGGATGGTCGGTTCGCTGAAGCAGGGGTACGCGATCCTCGGCGCGATGGCCGTCATCTGGATCGGTTTCACGGCCCTGATGATGTGGACCGAATTCGCCCATCGCGGGCCCGCGTTCGAGATCGCGGGCGGGGCCATGGAGGGCAAGGAGACCCGCTTCGGCATCGCCGGCTCGTCGATCTTCGCGGTCGCCACGACGCTGACCTCGACCGGCGCGGTGAACTCCTTCCACTCCTCGTACACCGGGTTCGGCGGCGGCATCGCGATGCTGGGCATGCAGCTCGGCGAGATCGCCCCCGGCGGCGTCGGCTCCGGCCTCTACGGCATGCTGATCATGGCGATCATCGCGGTGTTCATCGCCGGCCTGATGGTGGGACGCACCCCGGAGTACCTCGGCAAGAAGATCGGCACCCGGCAGATCAAGTTCGCCGCCTGCTACATCCTCATCACCCCGGCGCTCGTGCTCGGGTTCACCGCCGTGGCCATGGCCCTGCCGACGCCTCCCGATTCGATGACGAACACGGGCGCGCACGGCTTCTCCGAGATCCTGTACGCCTACACCTCCGGTGCCAACAACAACGGCTCCGCCTTCGCCGGGCTCAACGCCGACACCCAGTGGTTCAACACCACGATCGGCATCGCGATGCTGCTCGGCCGGTTCCTGCCGATGGTGTTCGTCCTGGCCCTGGCCGGTTCGCTCGCCGAGCAGAAGCCGGTGCCCGAGACCGCGGGCACGCTGCGCACCGACAAGCCGCTCTACGCGGGGCTGCTCGTCGGCACGATCCTCATCATCACCGGACTCACCTACTTCCCCGCCCTCGCGCTGGGCCCGCTTGCCGAAGGGCTCGCCTCATGAGCACCGTCACTCCCACCCGCGCTCCCCACGGGGACATCCCGCCGGCCGGCGGCCACGGGAACGCCAACCGTGTCGGCAGCGGGCTGTTCGACCCGAAGCAGTTGTTGAAGTCGTTCCCGGACGCGCTGCGCAAGCTCGACCCCCGCGTGATGGTCAAGTCGCCGGTGATGTTCGTCGTCCTGGTCGGTTCGGTGGTCACCACCGTGCTCGCGATCACGGACCCGACCGACTGGTTCGGCTGGGCGATCACCGCCTGGCTCTGGCTGACCACGATCTTCGCCAACCTCGCGGAAGCCGTGGCGGAAGGCCGGGGCAAGGCCCAGGCCGACACCCTCCGTCAGGCCAAGACCGGCACCATCGCCCGCCGCGTCGCCGGCCCGAACGAGGAACGGGTCGCCGGCACGGACCTGCGCATCGGGGACCTGGTGGTCTGCGAGGCCGGAGACGTCATCCCCGGCGACGGGGACGTGGTCGAAGGCGTCGCCTCTGTCGACGAGTCCGCGATCACCGGTGAGTCCGCTCCGGTCATCAGGGAGTCCGGCGGCGACCGCAGCGCGGTGACCGGTGGTACGAAGGTGCTGTCCGACCGCGTCGTCATCAGGATCACCACCAAGCCGGGCGAGACCTTCATCGACCGGATGATCAACCTGGTCGAGGGCGCCGCCCGGCAGAAGACGCCCAACGAGATCGCCCTGAACATCCTGCTGGCGTCCCTCACCATCGTCTTCCTGCTCGCCGTGGTCACCCTGAAGCCCTTCGCGATCTACGCGGGCGCCAACGACCAGACCTCACTCATCGTGCTCGCGGCGCTGCTCGTCTGCCTGATCCCCACCACCATCGGGGCCCTGCTGTCCGCGATCGGGATCGCCGGTATGGACCGCCTCGTCCAGCGCAACGTCCTGGCCATGTCCGGGCGCGCGGTCGAAGCCGCCGGCGACGTCTCCACACTGCTCCTCGACAAGACCGGCACCATCACCCTGGGCAACCGGCAGGCAGCCGAATTCCTGGCGGTCAAGGGCGTGACACAGACGGATCTCGCCGATGCCGCTCAGCTCTCCTCGCTCGCCGACGAGACCCCCGAAGGCCGGTCGATCGTCGTGCTGGCCAAGGAGAAGTACGGCCTGCGGGAGCGGGACCAGGGCGAGCTGGCGGACGCCGAGTGGGTCGCGTTCACCGCGCAGACCCGGATGTCAGGCGTCGACCTGCCCGCACGCAAGGTCCGCAAGGGCGCGACCGGATCCGTCGAGGCGTGGGTGAAGGAGCGGGGCGGGAGTGCCTCCGAGGACGCGCAGGCACTCAGCGAGCGGATTGCCCAGGCTGGTGGCACGCCGCTGCTGGTGGCTGTGGAAGACGCTCGCGGCGCGCGGGTTCTGGGGCTGATCCATCTCAAGGACGTGGTGAAGGAGGGCATGCGGGAGCGGTTCGAGGAGCTGCGCCGGATGGGCATCCGTACGGTCATGATCACGGGCGACAACCCGCTGACCGCGAAGGCGATCGCCGAGGAGGCCGGGGTCGACGACTTCCTGGCCGAGGCCACGCCCGAGGACAAGATGGCCCTCATCAAGCGGGAACAGGCCGGCGGCAAGCTCGTCGCGATGACCGGCGACGGCACGAACGACGCCCCCGCCCTCGCCCAGGCCGACGTCGGCGTCGCGATGAACACGGGCACCTCGGCCGCCAAGGAGGCCGGGAACATGGTCGACCTCGACTCCAACCCCACCAAACTCATCGAGATCGTCGAGATCGGCAAGCAACTCCTCATCACCCGAGGCGCGTTGACGACCTTCTCCATCGCCAACGATGTCGCGAAGTACTTCGCGATCATCCCGGCCATGTTCGCCGTGGCGTACCCATCGCTGGACAAGCTCAACATCATGGGCCTGGCCTCGCCCGAGTCCGCGATCCTCTCGGCGGTCATCTTCAACGCCCTGATCATCGTCGCCTTGGTGCCGCTCGCCCTCAAGGGCGTCAGCTACCGGCCCGCCAGTGCCGACAAGATGCTGCGCCGCAACCTCGCCGTCTACGGACTCGGCGGCATCGTCGCCCCGTTCATCGGCATCAAACTCATCGACCTGCTCCTCTCCCTCATCCCCGGAATCGGCTGATCCGCCATGACCAACAACACCGTCAGCAGCACCGCGCGCGTACTCGGGGCCGGGCTCCGCGCCCTGCTCGTCCTGACTCTGGTCTGCGGAGTGATCTACCCGCTGGCCATCACCGGAGTCGCCCAGGCCCTGTTCCACGACAAGGCCAATGGCTCCGAGATCAAGGACACGGGTGGGCAGGTCGTGGGCTCCTCCCTCATCGGCCAGCGCTACGACCTCCCGCTCAAGGACGGCCAGGAGTCACCCGCCCCGGACCTGAAGTGGTTCCAGCCGCGCCCCTCAAACGGCCTCGGCAGCAACAGCGTCAACACCCAGTACTCCCTGATCCTCTCCGGCGCCACCAACCGCGCCGGAGACAACGAGGAGCTCATCCAGTGGGTGAAGGACGCCAAGGCAGCCGTGGTCAAGGACAACTCCACCCCCACCTACAAGGTGAAGCCCGCAGACGTACCGGCCGACGCCGTCACGTCCTCCGGTTCCGGCCTCGACCCGGACATCTCACCGGCGTACGCGAAGCTCCAGGTCCACCGGGTCGCCGAGAAGAACGGCCTCGACCTCAAGAAGGTCGAGGACCTCGTCAAGGACCACACCACCGGCCGGCTTCTCGGCTTCATGGGCGAGCCCCGCGTGAACGTCCTCGAACTGAACACCGCGCTCAGGAACCTGACCCAGGACTGATGGATCCCAGCCTGGGGACCGGAAGCCGGTGGGATACGGAAGCGCCGTGTCCCACCGGCTCCTCAGCCGCCCGCGACCAAGGAGAGAGTGCACAGCCCATGCCCCGGGTGCTCGTGGTGGAAGATGATTCACAGCTGGTCCGCGCCCTCACGATCAATCTTCAGGCGCGTAGTTACGACGTCGAGGAAGCCTCCGACGGTGGTACGGCGCTACGGCTCGCCGCTACCCACAAGCCCGACGCCATCCTGCTCGACCTCGGGCTGCCGGACATGGACGGCGTCGAGGTCATCAAGGCGATCCGGGTGTGGAGCCGGATGCCGATCCTGGTGCTGTCGGCCCGTCACCTGTCCGAGGACAAAGTCCGCGCCCTGGACGCGGGCGCGGACGATTACGTCACCAAACCGTTCAGCATGGACGAATTGCTGGCCCGGCTGCGCGCTGCTACCCGGCGACGCCAGGAGACCACTGAGGAGGAAGGGCGGACCGCCGTCATCACGGACGAGTTCACCATCGACCTGGTGGCGAAGAAGGTGCAGCGCGGAGACGACACCGTCCGGCTGACACCGACCGAGTGGCACCTGCTCGAAATGCTGGTCAGCAGCCCCGGCCGCCTGGTGTCACAGCGCTCGCTCCTGCGGGAGGTGTGGGGCCCCACATACACGGAGAACACCAACTACCTCCGGGTCTACATGGCCCAGCTACGGCGCAAGCTCGAACCCGACCCCGCCCACCCGCGGTACCTGATCACCGAGGCGGGCATGGGCTACCGCTTCGAACCCTGATGCCCCATCCACCACGGAAGAACGAGAAGACATCATGGGACGCGGAAAGCTGCGGATCTACCTGGGAGCGGCGCCGGGCGTCGGCAAGACGTACGCGATGCTCTCCGAGGCCCACCGCAGGGCCGAGCGCGGCACCGACGTGGTCGTCGGGTTCGTGGAACACCATAAGAGGCCACGTACCGAGGTGATGCTGCACGGCCTGGAGCTCGTTCCCCGCCGCGAACTGGAGTACCGGCAAGCCATCTTCACCGAGATGGACGTCGACGCCGTCCTGGAGCGCGCCCCCGCCGTGGCCCTGGTGGACGAGCTGGCCCACACCAATGTCCCCGGCTCCCGCCACGCGAAGCGCTGGCAGGACGTCGAGGAACTCCTCAAGGCCGGGATCGACGTCATATCGACGGTCAACATCCAGCACCTGGAGTCGCTGGGCGATGTGGTGGAGTCGATCACGGGGGTGCGGCAACGGGAGACCGTCCCGGACGAGGTGGTGCGCCGGGCCGACCAGATCGAGCTGGTCGACATGTCGCCCCAGGCGCTGCGCCGCAGAATGGCGCACGGGAACATCTACCAGCCGGACAAGATGGACGCGGCGCTCGCGAACTACTTCCGGCCCGGCAACCTGACCGCCCTGCGCGAGCTGGCCCTGCTGTGGACCGCCGACCGGGTGGATGAGTACCTCCAGCAGTACCGGGGCGAGCACGACATCCGCACCACCTGGCAGGCCCGCGAACGCATCGTCGTCGGCCTCACCGGCGGCCCCGAGGGCCGCACCCTCATCCGCCGCGCCGCCCGCCTCGCGGAAAAGGGCGCCGGCGGCGAGGTGCTGGCGGTCTACATCGCCGCGAGCGACGGGCTGAAAGCGGTGTCACCCAAGGAGCTGGCGGTCCAGCGGACCCTGGTCGAGGACCTCGGCGGCACCTTCCATCACGTGATAGGCGACGACGTTTCCTCGGCCCTCCTGGAGTTCGCCCGAGGGGTCAACGCCACCCAGATCGTGCTGGGTGTCAGTCGCCGCCGCACCTGGCAGTACATGCTCGGCCCCGGCGTCAGCGCCACCGTCGCCCGCGAGTCCGGACCCGACCTCGACGTCCACATGGTCACCCACGACAACGTCGCCCAGGGCCGCGGGCTCCCGATCGCCCGCGGCGCCCGGCTGGGCCGGGCCCGCATCATCTGGGGCTGGCTCGCCGGCATCGCCGGACCCGCCCTCCTCACCCTGCTGCTCAGCACCGTCATCCCCGACATCGGTCTCGCCAACGACATGCTGCTGTTCCTCACCGCCACGGTCGCGGCAGCTCTTCTCGGCGGAATGCTCCCGGCCCTCGCGTCAGCGGCGTTCGGGTCCCTGCTGTTGAACTACTTCTTCACCACACCGCTTCACCGGTTCACCGTCTCCGACCCCAAGAACATCGTCGCCATCGTGATCTTCGTCGGTGTGGCCGTGTCCGTCGCCTCAGTCGTCGACCTGGCGGCCCGCCGCACCCACCAGGCGGCCCGCCTGCGCGCCGAGTCGGAGATCCTCTCCTTCCTGGCCGGCAGCATCCTGCGGGGCGAGAACTCCCTCGACGCGCTGCTGGAACGGCTCAGGGAAACCTTCACCATGAACTCCGTCGCCCTCTTGGAGCGGACCAGCGACGTCGAGCCCTGGACCTGCACGGCGGCAGTCGGAGCCCGACCCGTCGAACGTCCCGAGGACGCCGACGTCGACATACCCGTGGGGGAGAACCTGGCCCTGGTCCTGAGCGGCCGGGCCCTGCCCGCCGAGGACCGCCGGGTCCTCGGGGCCTTCGCCGCCCAGGCGGCCGTGGCACTGGACCGCCAGCGCCTGGTCGATCAGGCGGAGGAGGCACGCAAGCTCGCCGAGAGCGATCGCTTCCGTACCGCTCTGCTCGCCGCGGTCAGCCACGACCTCCGCACGCCCCTGGCGGGGATCAAGGCATCGGTCACCTCGCTCCGCTCCCACGACATCGACTGGTCGGAGACCGATCGCGAGGCTCTCCTCGAAGGCATCGAGGACGGGGCCGACCGGCTTTCCGCGCTGATCGGCAACCTCCTGGACATGTCCCGTCTCAACACGGGCACCGTCGTCCCGATGATCCGGGAGACGGACCTGGACGAAGTCGTCCCCATGGCGCTGGGCGGCGTCCCCGACGGCAGCGTGGTGCTGGACATCCCCGAAACCCTGCCCATGGTGGCCGTCGACCGCGGCCTCCTGGAGCGGGTGGTCGCCAACATCGTCGAGAACGCCGTCAAGTACAGCCCGGAAGGCCGCCCGGTGCTCGTTTCGGCCAGCAGTCTGCGCGACCGGGTCGAACTCCGCGTCGTCGACCGCGGTCCAGGCGTACCCGACGCGGCGAAAGAACACATCTTCGAGCCGTTCCAACGTCTCGGCGACGCCCCGCGCGGTGCTGGAGTGGGCCTTGGCCTTGCGGTCGCCCGCGGCTTTACCGAGGCGATCCGTGCGACCCTTACCGCCGAGGACACGCCCGGCGGCGGCCTGACCATGGTGCTCACCCTGCCCCGGACCACGGCGTCGGACCCACCGGCCGGGTGGTAGAGCGCATGGACGCACGCCCGGATCCACGGCTCTCGCCGCCCGCGGATCCGATGGTGGCGGTCTCCGCGAACACCACGTTCCTTCCTCCTGGCGAACCACAGCGGTCACCGCATCGACCACAACCGACCGGTGCGGAACCGCACAGCGGCCCGCGCCGGGAGCGCGGTGTTCATACGGCGGGGAGCACCGCCTGATCCACCTCGCGGATGACGGTGACCTGGCCGCCGTCGCCCGGTTCGGGATCGGGAATGACCGCTTCCGGGTCGACGAGGTAGACCTGCCGGCCGTCCAGCGTCAGCCGGCGCGCGATTTCCAGCACCATGCGCCGTGCCACGTCGTCGATCGCGTGGACCCGGGTGAGGTCGATGGCCACCCGCGTCTCCTGCGGATCGGTGTCCAGGACCTCCCGCACCACCCGCTCGGCTCCCGCGAAGCCGATGCCGCCCTGGAGTTCCAGAACGCGGAGCGCGTCCGGTCCGCTGCCGAGGACGTGGCTGGACCGCACGACCGCCCGCCCTGCGGAGGGGACCTCCATCACGTGCAGGCCCATGTCGGAGGAGAAGCGCTCGAACAGGGAGACCCCGCGGACGCTGTTTCCGTGGCTGTCCAGGCGAGGTGAGAAGGTCGCGATGCCGAGACGTCCGGGAAGGGCGCCGATCAGGCCTCCGGCCACCCCGCTCTTCGCGGGGATGCCGACCTGGGTCGTCCAGTCACCCGCGGCGTCGTACATGCCACAGCTGAACATGACGCTCAGGACCTGGCGCACCACCCCTTCCGGCACCACCTGTTCACCCGAGAGCGGGTTCACGCCGCGGTTGGCCAGGGTCGCCGCCATCATGGCCAGGTCCCGTGTCGTGACGAGGACCGAGCACTGCCGGGTGTAGCCGTCGACGACCGCCCCCGCGTCCTCGGTCAGGATGTCGTGGCTGCGCAGCATGTGCGCGATGGCGAGGTTGCGGTGCGCGTGCTCCATCTCGGAGGCGCACACCTTCTCGTCCATCTCCAGCCGGCGGCCGGCGAAGGCCGAGAGGCCGTCGAGCACCCGTCGCACCCGCTCGGCGGGGCCGGATCCCGTCTCCGCGACCAGGGAGTGAACGGTGATCGCACCAGCGTTGATCATGGGATTGAGCGGGCGTCCGGTGCCGCTCTCCAGAGAGATCTCGTTGAACGCCTCACCGGAAGGCTCGACGCCCACCTTGGCGAGCACCGGGCCGAAACCGCGGTCGGCCAGTGCCAGGGCATACGCGAACGGCTTCGAGATCGACTGGATCGTGAACGGGACGTCGATGTCACCCGCACCGTGCACCTGCCCGTCGACGGTGGCGAAGGCCGCGCCGAGGCGCTCGGGATCCGCCGCCGCCAGCTCAGGGATGTAGGAGGCCGGTTCCCCGGAGGCGTCCGGCTCCACCTGCCCCAGCACCTCGGCCAGATAGTCGGGAATGATGGGCCGCATTCTTCACCTCTCCGATCGCGCCACCGATGTCCGGCGCGGGGCGCGTCCTGACTGTGTGCCGTGTCCTGCCGCCGGGGCGCCTTCGCGACGCTGTCGGTTGCCTGGCCAGGCTACCCACCGCCGCCGGTGCGGACCGGCCGGTGCTGGACCGCCGGTCACCCGCGGGCGTGTCCCGGAAGACCTGGACCACGCGAGCCGGCGCACGACAGGGGTGCGCACATCCGAGTCCCTCGCAGAGGCATGTGGGTGGCCATCAGGGGAAGAGAATCATCGATGACACGAGGGGGTCAGACGTGAAGGTGGGACTGCTGAGTCGTGAGTACCCGCCGGACGTCTACGGCGGCGCCGGTGTCCATGTCGAGTTCCTGGCAAGGGAGTTGCGCGCGCTCACCGATCTGCAGGTCCACTCCTGGGGCGAAGGTGCCGCGGACGGGCTGGTCCGGCACCGGCCCGGCCGGGAGCTGGACGGTGCCAACGACGCGCTGCGCGCCTTCTCCGTGGACCTGTCCATCGCCGCCGCGCTCGAAGGCCGCGACCTCGTCCACTCGCACACCTGGTACGCCAACCTCGCGGGCCACCTCGCCGGACTGCTGTACGGCATCCCGCACGTGGTGACCGCCCATTCGCTGGAGCCCCTGCGGCCCTGGAAGGCCGAACAGCTCGGCGGCGGCTACGCGTTGTCCAGTTGGGCCGAGCGCACCGCCATGGAATCCGCCGACGCGGTGATCGCCGTCTCGCACGGAATGCGGGCCGACATCCTCGGCTGCTACCCGCAGCTTGATCCCGGCCGGGTCAGGGTCGTCCACAACGGCATCGACACCCGCCTGTACCGGCCCGTTCCCGGAGTCGACGTACTGCGCCGCCTGGGTATCGACCCGGACCGCCCCTTCGTCCTGTTCGTCGGCCGTATCACGCGCCAGAAGGGTGTCCCGCACCTGCTGCGCGCCGCCCACCGGCTCGACCCCTCCGCACAGCTCCTGCTCTGCGCGGGCGCGCCCGACACCCCGGAGATCGAGGCCGAGTTCCGCGAACTCGTCGGCGAACTCAAGGGCTCGCGCGACGGGGTCCACTGGATCCCGGACATGCTCCCGCGCCCCGACGTCATCCAACTCCTGAGCCGGGCGGCGGTGTTCGTCTGCCCTTCGGTGTACGAGCCCCTGGGCATCGTCAATCTCGAAGCGATGGCCTGCGGCACCCCGGTGGTCGCCTCCGCGGTCGGAGGCATCCCCGAGGTCGTGTCCGACGGCGGTACGGGACTGCTCGTACCGTACGAGGCCGGCGAACCGGCCCGGTTCGAGGCGGATCTCGCCGAAGCGGTCAACCAGGTGCTCGCCGATCGTTCGGCGGCCCGGCGGATGGGTGAGGCGGGCCGGGAACGTGCGGTGCGGGAGTTCGGCTGGGACATGGTCGCCCGGCGGACCGTCGAGGTGTACGAGGAGACCGTCACAAAGGTGTAGCCGGAAACGGTCCGGTGTTTCAGGAGGGGGAGTGGCCATGCGCGCTGGACCTTCGGTGCTCGGGATCGTCCTTGCGGGAGGAGAGGGCAAACGGCTGATGCCGCTGACGGCCGACCGGGCGAAACCCGCGGTGACCTTCGGCGGGACCTACCGGCTGGTCGACTTCGTCCTGTCGAACCTCGTCAACGCGGACATCACGAGGATCTGTGTCCTCACCCAGTACAAGTCCCACTCGCTGGACCGCCATGTGACCACCACCTGGCGGATGTCCAGTCTGCTCGGCAACTACGTCACGCCGGTCCCGGCCCAGCAGCGTCTCGGCCCGCGCTGGTATCTCGGCAGCGCGGACGCCATCCTGCAGTCGCTCAACCTCGTCCATGACGAACAGCCGGACTACATAGCGGTGTTCGGGGCCGACCACGTCTACCGCATGGACGCACGCCAGATGCTGGAGCGGCACATCGAGAGCGGTGCCGGCGTCACCGTCGCCGGGATCAAGGTGCCCCGTGCGGAAGCCTCCGCCTTCGGCGTCATCACCCCGGCCTCCGACGGCTCCCGCGTGGAACGCTTCCTGGAGAAGCCCTCCGACCCGCCCGGCCTGCCCGACGACCCGACCAAGGTCTTCGCGTCGATGGGCAACTACCTCTTCTCCACGAAGGTTCTCGTGGACGCCCTCCACCAGGACGCCGAGGACGACAGCTCCGTCCACGACATGGGCGGATCCATCCTGCCCATGCTCACCGAGCGCGGAGTCGCGCACGTCTACGACTTCGACGACAACCACGTGCCGGGCGAGACCCGGCGCGAGCGCGGGTACTGGCGGGACGTGGGCTCCCTGGACAGTTACTACGAAGCCCACATGGACCTCATCTCCGAGCAGCCACTGTTCAGCCTCTACAACGATCGCTGGCCCATGTACACCCATGCGGGCCACCAGGCCCCGGCCCGGTTCGTCTCCGGAGGCATCGCCGGCGAGTCGATCGTCAGCCCGGGCTGCGTGATCCGCGGCCAGGTCACCGGGTCCGTGCTCTCGCCCGGTGTGATCGTCGAGCAGGGTGCGGTGGTCCAGGGCTCCGTGCTGCACCACGGTGTGCGCGTCGGCAGGGGAGCGGTCGTGCGCAACGCGATCCTCGACAAGAACGTCGATGTCCCGCCCAGGGCGACGATAGGCGTCAACCCGGAACGGGACCGTGAGCTGTACACCGTCTCGCAGAACGGCGTCATCGCCCTCGGCAAGGGTCAGGCGGTGTCGTAGCGTCCGTCGGCTGCGTCCCGCCCGGGAGACTCCCGGGCGGGACACGGTGCTTGCTGGTGAGCGGCGCCTCGGATCGGCTACTTGAGCAGGTACGCCTTCACGATGGTGACCTTGTAGGTGTTGCCCTGCTTGTCGGTGAGCGCCGCCTTGAGCGAGACCGAGGTGGCCTTCGCGGGGTGGCTGAGGGAGAGCGTCCGCTTGCCCTTCTTCGTGAGAACCGGGGCCTTGGACCACTTCTTGCCACCGTTGTAGGAGACCTGGACGGACAGGCTCCGCAGGCTCTTGGCCGCCGGGCCCTGGAGGGTGAGCGGGACCGTGAGCTTCCTGCCCGCCGCGGCCCTGCTGTACAGGTCGAGCTTCGGGGCGAACCGGACCGAGGAGAGGGGAAGCACCGTGTAGTCATCGGCCGGCGTCTTCCGGGAACGGAAGGTCCAGGCGGCGGCGAGGCGGGTGGTGACGCCGGCGACCTCGGTGGGGCGGGTCGCCTCCGTGCTGATCCGGTAGGCCGCACTCTTCGACGGCAGACCGAAGACGTCCTCGCAGAGCCCCTCCGCGGAGCCGAGGAGCTTCTTGCCGTCGACGGTGACCCGGGTCCGCTGCTCCGTCACCGCCGACAGGCCGACATGGCCGGCGCCGTCGGCGTACTCCCCGATGCAGAAGCTGAGGTCGTTGCCCATGCGCCGGGCGGTGTTGTACCTGTTGATCCTGGGGCTGAACACCCCGACGTTGAACGTCTGTGCGTAGGTCTTCCCCCGCTGGTAGGTCTTGAGGTTCGGCTCGTTGAAGATGATCTCCAGGCCGTCGTCGCCGCTGCCGGACCGATGCTGCCCGACGGAGAAGCCCCACGTGACGCCCTTGCGGGTGTTGACGTAGGTGTTCGCCGTGGCGGGCAGGGCGAAGGGCCTGCTGACGGTCTCGTGTCCGATCCCCGCCGCGGTCTCCCAGACGGGGCTGACCGCGCCCGTCCGCTTCTTGGCGGAGACGCCGATACGGTTCTTCACCAGGGCCAGTTCACTCCTGGCCACCTTGTGGGCCAGCCCGGTGTGCAGGGAGCGGGTGCGGTCGTAGAGCAGGTTGTAGGTGGTGCTGCCCCTCTGCCAGGTCCCGCCGATGTGCGAGCTGAACTCCTTTGCCGGCAGCGCGGAGCCCACGTGACCCGTGCGGAACCCGTTGAAGGAGCTCTGCTGCCAGACCGAGCCGTAGACGGTCTCGTCGGTCTCCAGGACGTACTTCAGGTAGGTGTCCACGCTCCTGGCCCCCTCGGGCACGGTGATGTCCACCGGCCTGGCCCTGCGGGCGTCGAACGTGACCGTGGTGGCCTGGGTGACGGAGAGCTCGGGCTGGACCATCAGCGCGACGTCCGGGGCGGCCCGGGTGCCCTTGCGGGTCTGTACCGGCGTCTCCAGGAGGTAGGTGCCCCGCGGCACCCGGATGCGGACGATGCCGTCACCCTCGGTGTCGTACGCGTTGAGCAGGACGTCGCCGTGGCCGAGGACGAGCGTGCCCGACTGCGAGGGCCTGCCGTCGGTGCCGATGTACTTGAGGGTGAGGTCGTACGCCTCCGCCTCCCGCTGCACCCCGAAGGTGGTGCGTACGCTCTGTCCGCCCTCGGCGGCCCGGGCGACGAGCACTCCGGTGAACGCGCCGTCCTGACGGCCGATCCGGGTGTCCGCGGTGAGGTCCACCCCGGCGGTGCCACCCGCGGGGACGGTGACACGGTCGGTGCCGACGGTGAAGAAGTCGGCCGGGGCGGCCTTCCCCTCGGGCCCGGTCGTCTCCGTCGACAGGGCGAGGGTGACCGGCTCCGTTCCGTCGTTGCGGTAGGTGATCCGCCGGACGAGCGGCTTGTCGTCGCCGTGCGGCCACAGTTGGGTGCCGAAGTTCACCGACACCTGCTCGGTGACCACGCTCTGCGTGATCGCCCGCGTCAGATCCGTCCGGCCGGTGCCCTGCTGGAGGGGCGACAGCCCGGTGCCGGGCCTGGCC
The DNA here is from genome assembly GCF_042718795.1 of Streptomyces cyaneofuscatus. Lineage (GTDB taxonomy): Bacteria > Actinomycetota > Actinomycetes > Streptomycetales > Streptomycetaceae > Streptomyces > Streptomyces cyaneofuscatus_A. The sequence goes on along the minus strand of NZ_JBHXOX010000001.1, from coordinate 17,838 downwards.
GAGGCGGTCAGCGCCTGCTTGATCCGCTGACCGGTCCAGTCGGGGTGCTGCTGGGCGAGGACGGCCGCCGCGCCCGCCACGTGCGGCGTGGCCATGGACGTACCGGACATCGACACATAGCCGGGGGCGGCAGGGGTGCCCTCGACACCCTTGGCCGCCTTCGCCGCGACGATGCCGACACCGGGTGCGGTGATGTCCGGCTTCAGGGAGCCGTCGGCCGTGGGGCCGGTGCTGGAGAAGTCCGCGATCCGGTCCTTGCGGTCGACCGCTCCGACGGTGAGCGCCGAGGACGCGCTGCCGGGGGAGCCGACGGTCGACGCGTCCGGGCCCTCGTTGCCCGCCGCGATCACGAAGAGCATGCCGCTCTCGGCGGATATCCGGTCGACCGCCGCCTCCAGCGGGTCGTGCTCGGCGGTGTCCTCGCCTCCCAGGGAGAGGTTGGCGATGCGGGCGCCGTTGTCGGCGGCCCACTGCATCCCCGCGATGATGCCGGAGTCCGCGCCGCTGCCCTCGTCATCCAGGACCTTGGCGTCCAGGATCCTCGCGCCCGGGGCGACTCCTCTGTGCTTGCCGGACTTCGCCCCCGATCCGGCCAGCGTCGAGGCCACGTGGGTGCCGTGGCCGACATGGTCGACGGTGTTCTTGGAACCGGAGAAGTCCCGCTGGGCGATCTCCACCCCCTTGAGGTCGGGGTGCGTTCCGTCGACGCCGGTGTCCAGGACGGCGACCTTGACCCCGGCGCCGTCGAAGCCGGCCTTCCAGGCCGTCGGGGCGCCGATCTGCGCGGCACTCCGGTCCAGAGCCGCCTTGCGCCGGCCGTCCAGCCACACCCGGGTGATGCCCGGCGCGGCCGTTCTGGCCTCGTCCCCCCGCCGGCCGGCGGAGGTCAGCGCCTCCCAGACCTCGGCCGAGCCGCGCTTGGGCGCGGTCAGCGCCTGCCCGGAGACGGCGGGCAGGCTACGGCGCACGCTGACGTCCGCTGCGGACAGGGCGGCCTCGGCGGCCGGCCGCCCCTTCCTGGCGTACGAGACGATCAGAGGCACCGTGCCCCGGTGCGCGTCGTCGTACCTGGCCCTCAACAGCCCCGTGATGTTGAACAGGCGGCGGTCCAGGGTGCCCTGCCCGACCAGGGACAGGGCATCGGAGGGCACGACGTAGGTGTCGGTCCCGACCTGCTGGACGGACATCGCGATGTGCTCGCGTCCCCGGCCGGGCTGGACACGGACCACCTTCCCACGGCGATCGACATGGGCCCGGTCGCCGGAGATCAGGGTGACGACGGTCCGGGCGCTCCCGTCCGAGGACGTCGGCGTTCTGAAGGCCTCAGAGGCCGGTGCCTCCTTCGCAACCGGCCCGGGGGAGGTCCCCGACGCGGTGCCGGCCGTCAGGGAGGCCGTGAGCAGAGCGGCCACCATGGCGGCACCCAGGTATCTCTTGTTCGGCAGCAAGACTGTTCCGTCCTTGGAAGTGGGGTGAGCTGAAGGTGCGGTGCGTCGCGATAGCAGCCGGTGCGAGGGCGACAGGAACCGGTGCGGTGTCAGGCGCTGACGGCGCGTCGTGCCCGCCAGGCGCGGATCCCGTGGTGGGCGGCGCCGAGCGCCACCGCCTGGACGAGGGCCCCGACCACCACACCGGCCCACGGAAGGGCGCCGGGCAGAGCCACGAAGAGGAACGAGGTCGGGGCGGTGAGGAAGAACAGCCAGACCCCCGCCATGCTGCCGTCCGAGGAGGCGGTCAGCGCGATGTCCGTCCCCAACCAGACCACCACCGCCAGATATCCCACGGCGGCGGGGCTCGTCAGGTAGCGGCGAAGCGACCGGGGCATGGCACGTGAGGAAGCGGACATCTCTGACTCCGTCGTGAGGAAGAGGAAGGGGATGGCGTGACGTGGAACAGCCAGGGGTACCGAGGCGACGAACGCCGCCCGAGTGCCCGTAGGTTGGTGCGGCGATCGGCCTCGTAACCACGACTCGTGGACACAAGGCCCCCTGATGGAAGGGGTGTTGGCCGGTCGCCGATCGCGCTCTCGATGTGATCGAGCCTAGGGGCGGGTGACCGCCGCCGTCCTCGCGCTGCGGGACGATCAGCGAGGTGGACCACAGGTGGAGACTCTGTATCCCAGGTAAGAGACCGGAGTCCGTCTCCCGTTCGATCCGGACCGCTCACCTGCGGCGATAGCCTTCCTCCACCATGAACCGAACCGACGACCGGCTGGTGCCGGTCCTGCTGCTCTGCGCCCAGGCCGTGGTGTGGCCCGGGGTGCCGCTCGTGCGCGGGGACGTCCCGCCCGCGTCCGCTCTCCTGACGGCAACCCTGGTCGCCGGAGTGGTGGCGGCCGCGCTCGTCCTGCGCCGTACCCGGCCGGTAGCGTCTCTCACCGTCGTCGCCGCGGCGTGCGCGTTGGGGGCGGGGCCGCTGCCCGCCGGGGCGATGGCCGTGCTGGGCACCGCGGGTGTCGCCCTGGCGGTGTTCACCGTGGCGATCGCACGCGACGCCTTCACCGCCGTGCTGTGCGTGACGGCGCTCGCCCTCTGGCAGCTCATGCAGGGCATCAGCCTGCACGGGCTCAGCGAGCGTGACGGGCTCGACATGGTCCTGACCGCCGTCCTGTACGCGGCCTCGTGCGGTGCCGGCCTGTTCACGCGCCGAGCCCGTCGCGCAAGGCAGGCGGCCGATCGCCTGCTGGAGCGTGCCGAGACCGAGCGCCACCGGCTTCCCGCGGCCGAACGGCGCCGGATGGAATGGGAGCTGCACGACATCAGCGCCCACCATCTGACCGCCGTGGTCGTCACCGTGGGCGCGGCCCTCGGCTTGCGGGACCGCCGTCCCGAACTGGCGTCCGAGGCATTGGAGTTCGCGGCCGAGACCGGCCATGAAGTCGTCCGCGCGCTCGGCGCGGTTCGAGCCCCGGCGCCCTCCCACGCGGAATCGTCCCCACCGGAGGATCGGCTTGAGGACCTGGTCGCCGGATTCCGGCGCCTGGGCCAGCGGGTGGACTGCGAGATCGACCCCCTGCCGGACGGAGCCGTCGCGGAGGCGGCGTACGGGATCGTGCGCGAGGCGCTGACCAACGTCGCACGGTACGCCCCCGGCGCACACACCACTCTGCTGTGCCGGTACGGGGAGACCCGCACCGAGATCGCGGTCACCAGCACCGCTCCGCCCGCCGGTGCCGTGGCGTACGGTGCGGGACTCGGCGGCGGCCGTGGGCAGGGTCTCCTCCGCTCCCGGGCGCGGGAGGCGGGCGGCACCGTGCACAGCGGCCCGACGGCGGACGGCGGCTGGGAGGTACGGGCGCTACTCCCCGGCCGGACGGCCACGGCGGTGGAACCGCCGGCGCCCAGCTCCTACCGCGTGGCTCAGGTGGTGGCGGCGGCCGGCCTGATCCTGCAACCGCTGCTCCCCGCGCTGATCATCAGGCCCGAGGAACTCTCCGGCGGAACGCCGGTGTCCGCGGGCGTCTTCTTCGCTCTGCTGGCGGCCGGCCAGGCGATGACCCTGCTGTGGCTGCGGAGGGCTCCACGGACGGCGTACGCGATGCTGCTGGGGCTGGCGTTGCTGTGGCCGGTGGCGATGGAGGTGGGGAACTACCGGGGCCCAGCCCTCCTCCCCTCCGCACTGAGCCTGCTCGCCACCTGCGTGGCCCTCGCGATGGCGCCCGCCCGATCGGCGACGTACCGCGACCCGACCGTCCTCCTCGTGGTGCTGGTGCACGCGGCCGCCGCCACCACCGCCGTGCTGGTCAGAGGTGCGACAGCCCCCACCTGGACGGTCATCGTGGGCATCACGACGGGGGTGGCCCTCACCGCCGCGGCGGCCCGGCTGGCCGGAGTCCGCAGGACCCGCCACCGGCAGGCCGACGACCGCGCCCACGACGAACGCCTCGCCGCCTGGACCGAGGAGGCCGTCCGCGACGCCTGGATCGAGCGCCACCGTATCGCCGCCGGACTCGAAGGCACGGTCTTCGCCCGCACCGCCGACATGGTCGCCGAGGCCGAGGCGGGCCGGCTCGACGCGACGGCGGCCCGCGCCCGCGAGGCGCTGGCGGCCATGCGCGCCCTGCTCGACACCGTGCCGCGGGGCGGGGCCGGGCCCGAACTCCGCCCGCAGCCCACCCTCCAGGCGCTCGACCTGCTCGCCCACCATCTGCGGGCCACCGGCCGCGACATCGGCATACGGCTGGCCGACCGGGTACCGCGACACCTGCCCACCGCCGTCGACCTGGCCGCCTACCACGCCGCTGAGACGCTCCTCACCGCCGGCGGTGAGGAGCCCTCCCTGCTCGAACTCGACGTGGAGGCCGATACCTTGACCCTCAGGGCCACCGGGATTCCCCGCGCTGCGGCCACAGCGGTACGGGAAAGGCTGACGGCGCGGGTCGCCCCGCTCGGCGGCACCCTGACCGGCGGCTCAGGAGGGACGGTCCACCTCCGGCTGCCACTCACCACCGCGCGGGCCGACGAGGAGGGACAACGATGAGCCTGAAGGTGCTGGTCGTCGACGACCAGGGCATCGTGCGGGCGGGATTCGCCGCCGTGATCGACGCCGAGGAGGACATGACGGTCGTCGGCGAGGCCGCCGACGGTGTCTGTGCCGTACGGCTCGCCGAGGAACTGGCTCCCGACGTCATCATCATGGACGTACGCATGCCTCACCTGGACGGCATAGCCGCCACCCGCATCATCACCGGCCGGGAGAACCCGCCCCGAGTCCTCGTCCTCACCACCTTCGACCTCGACGCCTACGTCTTCGAGGCGCTTCGGGCCGGCGCCTCGGGCTTCCTCCTCAAAGACGTACACCCTGCCAAGCTGCTCCAGGGGATCCGGGAGGTCGCGATCGGCGAAAGCGTCCTCGCCCCCTCCGCGACACGCCACCTCATCGGCCACTACGCGTCCCGCTCACCCACCGCGGCCTTCGTGCGGAGCACTCCCGGACTGGACAGCCTCACCGCTAGCCAGCGGCGCGTCCTCACCCTGGTCGCGGCCGGACTCACCAACGCCGAGGTCGCCGAGCAACTCGGCATCGCCGTGGGCACCGTGAAGTCCCATGTGACGGCGCTGCTCCGCAAGCTCGGCCTGCGCGACCGGGTGCAGGCGACCATCCTGGCGTACGACCTCGGCCTCGCCACTCCGAACCCACCCGGCGCCCACCTCTGACCGGCCCGGCGCCCACCCCCGACCGCTCAGCGCCCCGACACGCAGGCCCCCGACCGCTCAGCGCCCCCCAGCAGAGCCGGCCCGACCATCCGACGGAGGAGTCCACCACCATGCCCGGCACCGCTGCCGACCCCGGCAGATCGTTCCCGCGCCGACTGTACGACCGCCTGGGCGCCGTCGGCCTCGTCTACCTCGGTATCTGTGCCGCGCTCCTCGTGTGGGCCTGGGCGGTGACCGTCGCGGACAGTTCGGACGAGTCCATGGCCGGCGTCGTCCCGTTCCTTGCCACCGCCCCCGTCAGTCTCCTGTTCCTCATGCTGCCGACCGACGGGGTCGTGTTCGTCATCGCCATCGTCGTCGGAGCCGCTGTCAACGCGACGATCATCGGGTGGTGCGCCCGCACCCTGCGCCGGGGCGGACGCCCGGACCACTGAACCGCGGCTTGTCCTCCGTCAGGCGCCGACCGGGCGTGCCTCGTTCGCGGCCAGGCGCTCATAGGCGCGGCGGACCCGGGGAACGAGACGGGCGGCCAACTCCGCGTCGGCGTACTCCGTCCGCAGCTTCAGGATGTCCCCGCTCCGCCGGCCCTCGGGGACGTGTGCGCCGCGCGCCGTGATCAGCGCGTGGAAGTGCGGGTGGTTCTCGCCGAAGACGAGGAGGTACGTCGCCGGCGCACCGGTCACCTCCGTCACCGCCGCCACCAGGTCGCGGGCGCGGCGGCCGAACGAGGCCAGTTCCTCATCGTCGAGCCCGGTGACGCGCTCGGCGTGGCGGCGGGCCCGCAGCACGAACCACCCCGGCACGTCATAGCCGGGCACCGACTCTCCCGACCACAGGGGGTCGCGGAAGACGACGGAGGCCTCGTCGTTCTCTTCCAGGCCGCACATGAAGCAGTCGGGCTGGTGGCGGGGTGTGCTCAACGGAATCCTGCGGGCTGGTGGTGAGTGATCGGGGGGTCGGGCGGGGCGGGGCGCGACCGCCGGGCGGTGGCGCGCCGAAGGGCCTACGGGTCGACGGGGTGCCGGGCGAGACCCCGGCACCCCGTCGGCGGTCCCGGCCCCGTGCTCAGACGGCTCCGGTGAGGACCAGCATCGGGTCGGGCAGATCGCTCCTGAGCGCCCAGGAACGGTGGATCAGCTCCTCGACGGTCGCGCCGGAGCGGCGGGCGGCGAGCATGGCCTCCGGATCGAAGGCGGGGCCGACGGCGTCCGCCCCGTACTCCGGTCCGTTCATGTAACCCGTGGCCTCGTCCGGGTCGGCGAAGTTGTCGATCTGCATCTCGACGAAGCCACCGTCCGGGTCCTGGTAGTACAGGGACGTGGTGACGCCGTGGGCGATGCACACCGCCGGGTCGACGCCCTTGTCACGCAGGAGTTCGTACCGTGCGAGGAGGTCGTCGAGGTGCGCGAAGGTGTAGGCGACGTGGTGCGCGCCGGCCGTCGTGGGCTTCTTGCGCTCCAGCGGGACGGGCGGGGTGAGCAGGGCGACGCGGTGGTGCTCCTCGTCGTACGTGATGAAACACAGGGTGTCGTTCTGGAACACCACATGTCCGTCGAGCACGGCGCAGTACCAGTCCCGCATGGCGGCCGGGTTGCTGGTCTGGAAGACGACATGGGCGAACTTCGGTGCGGCGGTCATCCGATCCTCCTTGAGGGGGTGGTGGCTCCTGGTGGCGGTGGGACGTGATCCCCTTGGCTGTGGTCGGTGAAGCGCTGGCGCAGCTCGCCGATGCCCTCGACCGTGCTGACCAGTTCGTCGCCGGGCGCGAGCCAGCGCTGCGGATCCCGGGCGATACCGACGCCGGCCGGGGTCCCGGTGAAGATCACGTCTCCGGGGAGCAGGGGCATGACGGAGGAGAGGCGCGCGATGAGCTCGGGGACCGGGAAGATCATGTCGCTGGTGCGGCTCTTCTGGACCTCCTCGCCGTTCACCGTGCAGCGCAGCGCCAGGTCTCCGGGGTCGCCGAACTCGTCCGGTGTGACGAGCCAGGGGCCGGTGGGAGCGAACCGGAGGCGATGCGGCTGCCGGGCCTCGACCACGGCCTCTTCGCCCGGACCTCGGCGACCGGCCGGGGGCAGTTGTCGGTCCAGGGCCTGGTGGACGACGGGACGCGCCGCGACCGCTTGGACCAGATCGCGGGCGGCGGCTTCCATCTCCTCGTACGGGAGGAGGAGTTGGGCGCACTGGACGCGGCCCACCTGCTCGACGACCTGGCGTCGGCGGGCGTCCGGGTCGTCGTACCGGGTGAGCGGACCACCGGAGACCCGGGGGCGCTCTTGGTCCAGGACGTCGACGGCACCTACCGCGACTGGTTCACCGAGCTGAGCTGCTCCGCCGTCGTGGTCCGTCCTGACTTCTACGTCTTCGGCACCGCGAGCACCCCCGATACGGCGGTCGCCCTCGCCGGTGAACTGCTGGGAACGCTGCGGAAGGAAGCCGCCCTGCCCTGCGGCTGAGCCGCCTCGCCGCAGCGGCCGCCCCTCCCGCGCTCACCGGAGACCGGTCGCCGCCCGAGGTGTGGCCCGCACGGCCGGAGCCGCGCCGGCCGTGGGCGGGCAGTCACTATGGTCGCCCCTGTGACTCAGCGCCCTTCCGAACCGACAACAACGAGGCCTCACCGGCACGGCAGGGCATCCAGTCCGTCGAACTGGCGATGACGGTGCTCCAGGCCCTGGAAGGGGGGCGCGGCCCGATGAGCCTGACGCAGATAGCGGCGGCCAGCGGCATGCAGCCGAGCAGGGCGCACCGCTGTCCGGTCAGCCTGGCCAGGGTCGGTCTGGTCGCCCAGTCGCCCAGTTCCGGCCGGTACGACATGGGCCCGGCCATGCGGCGGCTCGGCATCGAGTCGCTGCGCAGGATGGACGAGGTGGCGCTGGTGAGCGAACGCCTGCCCGGCCTCCGGGACCGGACCTCGCACCCGGTCAACCTGGCCGTGTGGGGCGACCACGGACCCGTCGTCGTCCGCTGGGAGTACGGCGCCCACGCGCTGCCGATCACCGTGCGCGTCGGCGCCACGATGCCGCTGCTGGACAGCGCGATCGGCGGCGTCTTCCTGGCCCATCTGCCGCAGCAGCTCACCGAGCCGGTGCTCCGCCTCCAACTGGAGACGGAGCACCTGGACAGGGTCACCGAGGAGCGCGTCGACACGGTGCGCTCCGAGGTCCTGGCCGACGGAGTGGCCACCACGTTCGGCAGCGTGATTCCCGGCGTCACCTCGCTGGCGGCACCGGTGTTCACCGCCGGCGAGTCGCTGCCGCTGGTCGTCACCCTCGTCATGCCCGCCCGCGGCACCACCGAGGAGTCGCTGGTCGGCCTCTCGGCGGAGCTGCTGCGCTCGACCTGGGCCATGTCCGAGGAGCTGGGGTACGCGCCGCGCGACGACGATGCGTAGTGCGCGGCGCGTCCTGGGTGCGCGCCCGGCCTTGGTGGGTCCGTCACGGCGGCTGCCGGAAACGCACCGGGCTGAGTACGGACCCCTAACCGGCAGCCGGGGGGTGGAGCAGCCGGGCGAGGAGGTCGTCGAGGCTGACCAGTCCGGAGAGCCGGCCCTGCTCGTCCCGTACGACGGCGATCGTCGCGCGGCGCTCGCGCAGCCGCTCCACGGCATGGGCGACCGTCGCGTCCGGTGCCAGTTCCGGTACGGGGCGGGCCAGGTCCCGTGCCGACGCCTGCCGGCCGGCGGCGCGGGCCACCAGGGCGTCGCGGGCGTGGACGGATCCGAGGACGCGTTCCCCGTCCCGGACGAGCAGCCGGGTGCGGTCGGCGGCGGTGGCGACGGCCAGGATCCGGTCGAGGTCCGCGTCCGCCGGTACGGTCACGATCCGCTCGGCGGGGATCGCCAGTTCGGCCACCGGGGTCTGCGGCTCGGTCAGTGACCGGGTCACCAGCCCGGAGTCGCCCTTGCTGATCAGCCCGAGCCGCTCGGACTCCTCGATGAGGTGGGTGAGCTGGTCGCGGTTGTGCACGGAGGTGAGCTCGTCGCGCGGGGTCACCCGGCAGAGCCGTACCAGCGCGTTGCTGACCGCGTTCAGCACCTGGATCAGCGGGCGCACCACCTTGACCACGGCGCGGAACGCCGGGCTCAGGAGCATCGCGGAGCGCTCCGGGTGGGCGATCGCCCAGGACTTGGGCGCCATCTCACCGACCACCATGTGCAGGAAGACGACGAGGGCCATCGCCAGGGCGAAGGCGATGCCGTAGCTCAGCCCGGCGGGCAGCCCGAGCCGTTCCAGCAGCGGGTCCAGCTCGTGCGAGATGGCGGGCTTGGAGACGGCGCCGAGGCCCAGGGTGCAGAGGGTGATGCCGAGCTGGGCGCCCGCGAGCATGAGGGACAGCTCGCGCATCCCGGCGAGAGCCGCCTTGGCGCCGCGCTCTCCGGCGAGGACCGCCTGCTCCATGCGGTGGCGCTTGGAGGCGACCAGGGCGAACTCGGCGGCGACGAAGAAGCCGCTGCCGATCAGCAGCAGGACGGTGACGAAGAGCGCCATGGGAAAGCTCATGCCTGCGGCTCCTGTTCGATGCGGACGTACTCGGCCACGTGCCGGTCGAGGGTGCGGACCTCGATCCGGACACCGGAGACGGTGAGGCGGTCCCCGACGGTGGGGAAGCGGCCGAGCCGGTCGATGATCAGACCGGCGAGGGTGTCGTAGCCGCCCTCCTCGGGGAGCACGATGCCGGTGGCCTCCTCGATCTCGTCCAGGCGGCGTCCCGCGTCGACCACCCAGCCGGCGCCGTCGGCGACCGCGGGTTCGTCGACCGGGTCGGACTCGTCGGCGATCTCCCCGACCAGCTCCTCGGCGATGTCCTCGTACGTGACGATGCCCGCGACACCGCCGTGCTCGTCCAGTACGACGGCGAACTCGTCGTCCCGCTCCCGCATCTGCGCCACCGCCGCCGGGAGCTTCAGGATCTCGGGAAGCAGGAGCGGGCGGCGGGCCAGCTCCCCGGCGGTGGTGCGGCCGACCTCGGCGGCGGGCAGCGCCATCAGCTCCCGTACGCCCAGCACTCCGGCGGGGTCGTCGGGGTGGTCGCCGAGCACGGGGTAGTTCGAGTGGCCGTAACGGGCGATCAGCTCGACGGCCTCCAGGGCCATGGCGTCGCGCCGTACGAAGGTGACGTCGGCCCGCACCACCATGACCTCGCCGAGCGTGCGCTCGGAGAAATCCAGTGCGTGGTCGACGAGTTCGGCCGTGGCGGCGGGCAGCTCGCCCTGCTCGTGGGACTCGCCGATCAGATGGCCGAGCTCCTCCAGGGTGGCGCCGTGGTGGAGCTCCTCGACCGGTTCGATCCCGATCCGGCGCAGCAGCCGGTTGGCGGCGCTGTCGAAGACGTGGATGACCGGGCCGACGATCCGCAGGTAGATGAGGGTGGAGGTGGCCAGGGACTTCGCCAGCCGCTCGGGGACGGCGAGGGCGAGGTTCTTGGGCGCGAGTTCGCCCAGCACCATCTGGATGACGGTCGCCACGACGAACGAGAGCGTCACGGAGATCGCCGAGACCACTCCGCCGGGCAGCCCCGTGCCGTCGAGGGCCGGCCTCAGGAGCGCGGAGACGGACGGTTCGGCGAGGAAGCCGACGACCAGGCCGGTGACGGTGATGCCGAGCTGGGCGCCCGAGAGCATGAAGGAGAGCCGCTCCAGGACCTTCACGGCCTTGGCGGCCCGCTTGTCACCGGCCGCCGCCTCCCGGGAGAGCGTCAGGCGGTCGGCGGACACATAGGCGAACTCCTGGGCCACGAAGTAGCCCGTTCCCGCGGTCAGGACGAACACGGCCAGGAGGCCGAGCAGGGCGGCGGTCATCGCCCACCCGCCCGGTGCGGGGCCGGTTCACCACTCGATGGAGTCCGGGGACCGGACTCCGAAGGCCCCGAAGGGCCCGTACTGGCGGACAACGCGTAACTCCTCATCCGGCCGGGGGTTCCGGCCAACGACGGTGATCGGGATGCGCCGCGGTTCGGCGGAGCCGCGGCTGCGGCTCCGGCCGACGGCAGGGGGAAGGCGTCAGGTTGCAGGGGGAAGGTGTCAGGCGGCCGGACGGTCCGGACCGGCGACCGGGGTGAGGATCCGGTCCGCACCGCGCCCGTTCCGAGCCGTTGGGGCTCCGTCCTGGCGCGATGTGAGCGCCCGCGCATGATTCTCCATGCTCGGCGGGTGCGGCACGGCCGTACGCACCGCCGGAGCACGCGCGTCGCGTGGCGCGGCCTCGCGGCCCTTCTCCTCCCGCGTCCACTCTGTCCTCCGAAAGTCCCGGACCACGTTGCCCCCCGCGCACGTCGGTCCGGGGCGCCGTGCCGTGCGTCCGGTAGAACTTTACATTTCTGTAGACCGACGGCCGGGCCGGGGCCGCCCTCGGGGGACAGGCGGCGGCTTTCGGACTTTCGTGTCCGATCTCTGGTGTGTGCGCTCCGCGGCCATCTCCTCTCTCCTATGCTCTACAAGCCTGTAGATGATGTCGGGGTGGCAGGGAAATCCGTGCCGGTCCGACGAACACGCGCTTCGTGGGTAAGCGCGACCTGAAGAGGGGAACGAGCGTGGCTTCGATCGATCTGGGCAACGTGCTGGACAAGGCCTGGGCGGACAAGAGCGTGTCCGAGGTGCTGTCGGCCCCGGTGTCGGCGCTCAAGGGGGTTTCGGACCGTCAGGGGGATCTGCTGAACGAGGCGTTCGGCATCAAGACCGTCGCCGACCTGGCGAAACTGAAGTACGTCGGCTGGGCGCAGGCCCTGGCCGAGCTGGACGCGGCGAAGTAGCGCAGCGTCCGCAGAGCGGGGGTCGCGGAGAAGGGATTTCTCCGCGACCCCGCTCTCCTGTGAGCCACCTGTGCCCCGTCGCCCACACGAACCTTGAGGCGTTCACGCGGCCTCAGCGGGCGCCGCACGAACCTTGAGGCGTTCAGGCGGCCTCCGCGGGCGCCGCCTCCTCCACACTGCGGGAGTCCGTGAGGCTCAGCGCGCCGACCGTCGCGATCAGGCCGACGGCGACGGCGAGCACGGCGTAGGCGATCCGCTCGCCGTGGAAGAAGGAGGCGACGAGGTCGCTGCTCCACAGCCCGGCCGGGAGCTGGGTGGTGACCAGCGCGGCGATCAGCGTGCCGACCACGGCGGTGCCGACGCTGGTGCCGACCTCCTGCGCGGTGTCGTTGAGCGCGGTGCCCATCGAGGTGCGGTTGGCGGGCATCGCGTCGACGAGCGCGACCGCGCAGATCGTCATGACGGTCCGCAGTCCGATCGTCATGAGCACCATGCAGAGCGCGATCACGAGATATCCGTGCTCGACACCCCAGGACAGCCCCGCCAGCGCCACGGCCAGACAGGCCGCGCCCACCAGGCAGGCGATGCGGTGGCCGTAGCGGCGGGCCAGTCCCTCGGACACGGGCGTCGCGAGCAGCATGGTCACGATCAGCGGCAGGTTGGCGAGGCCGGCCCGTACGGGGCTCCAGCCGTACGCGTACTGGAAGTGCAGGATGAGCCCGAACATGACGCCGGCCATCGCGATGGACGTACCGATCTGGGCCACGGCGGCTCCGCGGACCGTGCCGTCGGAGAACAGGCGCAGATCCAGCATGGGCGCCCGGCTGCGGCGCTCGTGGCGGACGAAGGCGGTCGCGGCGAGGACCGCGCCCGCGACCGAGCCGAGGGTGAGGACGGAGAGCCAGCCGTTCTCGACACCGCTGGTCAGCGCGTAGCAGGCGAGCCCGATGGTGGCGACGCTCAGCGCGGCGCCCGGTACGTCGAGCCGGTCGCGGGTCAGGTCCTCGGGCCGGTCGGCCGGGACGCCCAGGCGGACCCCGATCCAGGCGATCACCGCGATCGGGGCGTTGACGACGAGCAGCCACTCCCAGCGGACATGGGCCAGGGCCGTGCCGCCGATCAGCGGTCCGAGGATGAAACCGGACATGCCGACGACGATCATCACCGTCATGGCGCGCATCCGCAGCGCCTTGTCGTCGAAGAGGCGGAACACCAGCGAGTTGGTGATCGGGGCCATCGCCGCGGCGGCGATGCCGAGCGCCGCGCGCAGGGCGATGAGTTCGCCCGCGGTGGTGACCCAGACGGCGCACAGGCTCAGCGCGCCGAACACGGAGAGCCCGACGAGCAGGACGCGGCGGCGGCCCAGCCGGTCGGCCATGGAGCCCGCGGTGAGCAGCAGCCCGCCGAAGGTCAGCGAGTACGCACCGGTGATCCACTGCAGCGCGGTGGTCCCGCCGCCGAGGTCGCGCCCGATGGTGGGCAGCGCGATCGACAGCAGAGTGTTGTCGACCATCTCCACGAAGAAGGCCAGGCAGAGGGCGGCCAGCGGGATCCACGCGGCGCGCAGGGAGGGATAGGTGCGGGATGAGGGGGGTTTCAGTATCGCGGTCGTCATAGCGGCGCTCCTTTTCATCGAACGCCGCTCGGTTATCGAACGGTGTTCCATGAGGTACGATAGAACAGCGTTCGATAGAGATGCAAGCGAAGGGTAGAGGGCATGCCGCGCCACCAGGACCGGGCCGCCGCGAGCGGCCGCCGCCGGGCTTCGCACTCGATGGAGTCCGTGCTCACCGAGGCGGTGGCGCTGCTCGACGAGGCGGGACCCTCGGCCCTGACGTTCCGGGCGCTCGCGCAGCGCCTCGGGGGCGGTGTGGCCAGCATCTACTGGTACGTCGCGAGCAAGGACGAGCTGCTCGACCGCGCCACCGACCACGTCATCGGCACCGTCCTCGCCGAGATCGAGGCCAGCGAGCCCGGCGAGGACCCGATCGACGACCTGCGCGCGATGTCACTGACCCTGTTCGACGCGATCCTGGTGCGGCCCTGGCTCGGGAACTACTTCATGCGCAACACCGACGTCCAGGGCAACGCCCTGCGCCTGTACGAGAAGTTGGGGCAGCCGACCCTGCGGCTGAAGCTCACCGCGCGCCAGCGGTTCCACGCCGTCTCGGCGATCACGACGGTCGTCGTCGGCTCCGCGGTCGACCTGGGGCAGGAACCGCCTCAGGAGGTCCTCGACGGTGCCCTCGGCCGTGACGAGTTCCTCGGCCGCTTCGCCGCGACGTGGCGGGGGCTCGACGCCGACGCCTTCCCCTTCGTGCACGAGATCGTCGACGAGTTCGAGGGGCACGACGACATCGAGCAGTTCCGCGCCGCGCTGGACCTGACCCTGGCGGGGTTGCGGCTCCAGGCCGGCGCCTGAGCGCTCCGGGAGTACGGGGGTACGGGGACTACTCGGCGGCGCGCCGTCGGCGCGCGCGCTCGAACTCGGCGACATCCGTCATCCAGGAGCCGTGCCCGTCGAGTGCGGCGCAGCCGCCGAGGGCGAAGGTGCTCACCAGCTTCCGGTACCCGCCCATCCCGTCGACGAGGCTGTACTCGACCCGGTACTCCGGCTCCGACCCGCCGGTCCCCTCGCGCACCGTGGTGACCCGGGCGATGGAGTCCGCGTAGAAGTGGAGCTGAACCCCTTCACCCATCTCCTTGTCCTCGATGGTGAACACCTCGTTGTCCCCTGCGGAGCGATCGCCGACGAACTCCCAGAACTCCGCGGCGGCGGTACGGGGGCCGCCCTGGACCCACTTCTTCTCGGCGCCCTTGTCGTCGGTGAAGGACAGGGCTGTCTTCCTCGCGCGCCCGCCGACAGCTTGCTCGTCGTCCTCCATGGGCGCGTTCCTGGAGCGGTCCGCGGCCTCCGAGCACATCAGGAAGCTCACGGAACGCACCGCGTCATCGGCGAGTTGGGCGTGTGCGCGACGTACGGCGGTCTCCACCGCCGTCGCCATCCGCTCCCAGTCGCGCTTGTCCGTGGCGCGCTTCCCCCGTCGTGGATCGCGCCCGATCCGCATTCCGGCGCACGCCTGCTCGGCGGTGGCGACCACCCGTACGACCTCGGGCAGCAGGGCGGGATCGACGGCGTCGGGCGTCCGCCTCGGGATCGTCGAGCCGTGCAGGTACTGGCCCGTGTAGCGCAGAATCGCGGCGTCGAGCGGACCGAGTACGGTCCCGCGTTCGGCGCGGCGGCGGTTCGCCCGGTACTCCTGAGCCCGCTTCCCGTCGGACGTCTCCGTCGCCGTGCGCAGGGCCGCGCAGACCTGACCGCGCTCCAGCAGATCGATGCCGGCGCCGTGCGCGATGAGCCGCCCCCGGTCCCACGGGATGCGCCGGAAGAGCGCGTCGACGTCCCCGGGCGCGGAGAGGAGGATCGGGTCCAGGAGCGCGACAGCGGCGTCCTCGTCGAGCCTGCCCCGGGTTCCGGCGGCGTCGCACAGCGGAAGGACCGCACTCCACAGCAGCAGGTGCCGGGCCAGATCCTCCTGGATCACCGCGAGGTGGGCTTCCCCGATCGGGAACGTGAACGTGCGGGGGTCGTGGTTGGCGTCGGCCCCGGCGCCCAGCATCAGCTTCAGTTCACCGTCCTCGCGGATCACGTTCGGTATCCAGCCGCTCCGGCGCGAGAAGACGATGTCGCTCATGGGCCCAGTCTTCCCTATCGGACGGTGGGTCTGAGGGTCGGCCCTCAGCGTCGGGGCGGGCGACCGGGAGGCCGCGAGGGCCGCCGCCCACCTCCGGCGCGGGACCATGCCGGGAGCAGGTCAGTTGTCGCCCGGCGCGCCGGTGAAGGCGGCGCCGGACTCCGCCATCCGGTCGACCGCGTAGGCCGGGTCAAGCAGTGCCTCGGGGGTGTGGATGCCCGGTGTGACGGGCTCGCCGCGCAGCCCGAGCAACCGCTCGACGCCGAGGGCGATGCCGGTCGCGGTCAGGGGGCGCTGCCCTGCCGGGTGGACCAGGTGGCGGCTCGTACGGATCGGCGCACCCTCTCGGTCTGTTCCGTCGAGGTCGATCCGGACCTCGAAGGAAGGGGAGCCGCCGCTACGTCGGCCCGCGGATGTGCCGACGGCGAAGTCGAAGCGGACGTCGGGTGCGCCCGTCGCGAGGGCGAGGCTCGGCACGTCGAGGATGGCGATGCTCCGGGCGGGCAGAGCGGTGCCGTCGCCGCTGCGCACCTCCGCCTCCGCGCCGGGGCCGGTGACCCAGGTGAAGACGCCGTCCCGGCGTAACAGTCCCGCCGAGGTGGCCGTGGACCACCGTTGCAGATCCGCTATGCCTGCCGGTCCGCCGGTGTCCAGTTCGTCCAGTACGGCACTGATCCGGATGGTGTCGATCCGGTCGAACCGCCGGGCCGAATGCAGCGCCGCGAGGACGACGGTCCCGGCGCAGAAGTGGCTGGCGACCAGGATCGGCGCCGGGTTCGCCCGCTGCGCACCCGCGACGACCTCAGGCGCGATGTCCACCAGGCCGCTGGAGATGCTGAGGTAGGGCAGCCCGCGGTGCTGTGCGTAGCGCAGTCCGTGCAGGTGGTCGTCCCAGAGCGCGGCGACCACCGCCGAGTGGTCGCTGTCGGCGGGGAGGCCGAGATCGCCGCGCCGCAGATCGATGGTCGCGGCCGTTGCGGCGCCGAGTCCGTCGGCCACCCGCTGTGCGCGACCGAGGTCACGGCCCGCGATCGTCAGCGGCAGTTCCGGGTGCCATCGGCGCAGGAGGGCGGCGGCCCCCGAGCCCGCCTGTCCCGTACCGCCCAAGATCAGTACTGATTCCGGCTGTCCCACGGTGGGTTCCCCTCACATCCATGAAGCTACGTTTTGTAGCCTACGTTTTGTAGCTTAGGTTGGGAGAGGAACGCAAGGGAGGACCATGGCCACCACACCGACCCGCCTGTCCAAGCAGGCCAGACGGGAGCAACTGCTCGACACCGCCGTGGCGATCGTGCGCACCCGGGGGGCCGACGCCCTGACGCTGGTCACCCTCGCGGAGGAGGCCGGGGTGAGCAGACCGATCGCCTACGACCACTTCGCCACCCGCCCCGGCCTGCTGCTCGCGCTCCACCGGCGACTCGACGAACGCCACCGGGCCGCGATCACCCGGGCGTTGCGGAACGCCGCACCCGGCGCCGGCGAGGTCGCCCACGTCATCAGCACCGCCTACTTCGCCTGCGCCACCGACATGCCCGAGCTCAGCGCCGTCTCCGCCGCGCTGAAGGGAAGCCCGGAGATGGACGCGGTCCAGCACGAGTCGACCGACAGCTATGCGCACCTGATGGCCACCGCGCTGCTCCCGTACTCCGGCCTCGCGCCCGGGGCCCTCCAGCTCCGGTGTGTCGGCGTGCTGGGTGCGGCCGAGGCGATCGCCGCCGAGCTGAACCGGGAGCGGACGACCGGCAGCGAGGCGGTCATCGCGCTGACCGGCCTGATCGTGGGCGGCCTCGACGCCCGGTGATCAGGCGGATGGGTGCTGCGGCGCGGAGGCGGGGGCCGAGGGCCGCGCGAACCGGGTGAAGTACCGCAGCGCGACGATGTCGTCGACGGCCTCGCGCCCGGCGACCTGGTCCAGGCCGGCGCCCTGAAGCAGCCGTTTGCGTCCTCGCCCTGGACGCGCAGCAGAGCGACGTCGCCAACGCCGTACGGATCCGCGACGCCCTCGACCCGCTTCTGATCGAGGACGCCCTGTGGCACGCCTCGCCCGCCGACATCTTTGGCCTCAAGGAACACATCGCGGCCATGGAGCGGGCCGTGGGCGCCGCCGACCCCGTGGCGTTCGTCCACGCGAACTGGCGGCTGCACGCCGCGATCGCGGCGTGCAGCCCCCACGCCCAGCTCAGCAACCACAAAACCAGCCATCTTGACCAGATAGAGGCCCACAACCAGAACGTGCACCC